>CAWDEC010000008.1:0-627545 GCA_963801255.1 uncultured Verrucomicrobiae bacterium
CAAAGCGTCGTTCCATAAAGCGCTTGGTCTCCGCATCCATCGGTTGACCGTTGGACGCTAAAACTCCATCGAGGTGTGAGGCAATCGCTCCTTCTTTCAATGCCGATCTCGAATGCGCATGATTGTGGCCAACATATCCTGGAGGTGCCGACGTCAGACTTGCCTTGGTGTGTGACTGGGTTCCCGAGTGAGAAAATGTTGGCCTAACCGCTCTCTGCTGATCGTTTTGAGTCATGCGATGAAGCGTATTGCTCGATAGCGAGGGCGTAGATGCAGCCCAACGCTGCCACATTGGTGTCTCTCGAGTGAAGGCATGCATGACCGCGCTTCGAATTAACCCCTAAAACTGTACACTAGTCCACTCGTGATGTCTTCCGCGTGATCAGTTGCATACCAGCGCTCGACGCGACGGGAACGACTGGAACCAGCACGATCCATCTTACCACAGTCTATCCGTTTCGCCGTAAAGGATGGCGCTTGAAAAATCAATGCCGTCATCGATTCGTGGATTAGCTGACTAAAACATATGAATGAGTTCATCGATGCTGTGGTGGAGCAGTTTGCCCGCAATCATACCGAGCCAGAGAGTGATCTACACCGCCGGCTGCGGGAGGAGACTTATCGAGTGATGGACTCGCCCCAGATGCAGGTCGATGCTATCGAGGGCCGTTTTCTTAAGATGCTCGTCCGCCTCACCGGTGCTCGCACTATCCTCGAGCTCGGAATGTTCACCGGCTACAGCACGCTCATGATGGCCGAAGGCTTGCCGGAAGACGGCCGGCTTGTTACCTGTGAGATCGATCCTAAAGCTGAAGCCGTCGCACGGCGTTACTTCGCCGAGAGTCCTTACGGAGACAGGATTACGGTCTGTATGGGACCTGCCCTGGAAACAATCAAAACACTATCTGATCCGCTGGATCTCGTCTTCATCGATGCGGACAAGCCAAACTACTCCAACTATTACGAAGCCACCCTGCCGCTGCTTAAGCCTGGTGGCCTGATCATAGGCGATAACGCCCTCTGGAGCGGCAAAGTGCTTGATCCAAACGATGCCGACGCTCACGCGCTCGTGGCCTTCGACCGCATGGTTCAATCCGACCCGCGTGTTGAAAACGTCTGCCTGACCGTCCGCGACGGAATGATGCTGGCTTGGAAACGAAGCTTATGACGTCGCCGCCTGGCGTTCGCCTTTGGTCGATGCTGGATTGCCGAGGAGGAGAACGCACAGCACCGGGACTAACACACCTCCGTGTCTGGTGTTCGTTGCTAACTCTGACCGCCTTCCAACTTCAGCGTTTCATTTTCAGACTTTTCTTGGGAATCCCCGACATCTCGACTTCTCAACGCCTCAACAACCTCCTAAGTTCATCCCATGAAACACCCAAAGACGCTGCTGCTCCTAACACCGCTGTTATTCGCAACCCTCGCCTACGCTCAAAGCGCCAAAAGCTCTGCCGCACCGCAATCCTCAGCATCGGGTACCCCTTCCGCTCCGCTAACCATCGCCTCGACGATCGATCGCGAAATCTCGCTTGTAGAGAAAGAAATCGTCGATGCCGCCGAAGCGATGCCGGCGGACAAGTTCGATTTTTCTCCGGAAAAGCTGAACATATCCGGCAGCGACTACAAAGGTGTGCGCACCTTTGGCCAGCAACTAAAACATGTTGCCGCCTCGAACTACTTGATCTGGTCACCGATCACCGGCGAGAAGGCTCCCGGCACAGTCAACGACGGCAAAGGTCCGGACAACATGACAGCCAAGGCGGACATCATTAAGTATCTGAAGGATTCCTTTGCGTTTGGCCATAAAGCGGTAGCAACCTTAAACGCGTCGAACCTTGTCGAACCGATTAGCTCTGGCAGTGGCAAACAGACCACTCGCCTGTTCCTCGCAACATTCGCCCCTGCTCACGCCTTCGATCATTACGGCCAACTGGTCGAATATCTTCGGATGAATGGTATCGTCCCGCCCGCGAGCCGCGGGCAGTGATCTTCGCTGTTGGGCGTTTTCGTTATCCTAATTCTTGATTCATAATTTCTAATTCGATAACGATGCCGTTCAACACATTGCCCGGAGGCACATTCAAGCTAGCTGATGATTTGATAGTCACACGTATGGGCTATGGCGCCATGCAACTTGCTGGCCCGCACGTGTTCGGGCCCCCAAAGGATCGAGACGGTGCGATCGCGGTTTTACGGGAAGTTGTTGACCTCGGAATTACTCACATCGACACCAGCGATTTTTACGGTCCGCATATCACCAATCAACTGATCAAAGAAGCGCTGCATCCGTATCCGAAGCAGTTACGGATCGTCACCAAGGTCGGTGCGCGGCGGGACGCGGAAGGAAATTGGCCGAGAGCGCTCGCCCCCGAAGAGCTCCGGCAAGCTATCGAAAATAATCTCGCAAACCTCGGTCTCGGTGCTCTTGATGTGGTCAATCTGCGGGTTGGGGGATTCGATAAGCCGGAGGCAGGGTCGATTGCGGAACCGTTCAGTGTCCTTGCGGAATTGCAGAAGGAAGGTCTGATTAAACACCTTGGAGTGAGCAATGTTACCGCCGAGCAAATTGCCGAGGCGCAATCGATCGCTCCGGTCGTGTGCGTCCAGAACTTCTACAACATCGCCAACCGTCGGGATGACACGCTCATCGATTCCCTTGCGGCGCGGGGGATTGGTTACGTGCCGTTCTTCCCGCTCGGTGGTTTTACACCGCTGCAATCCGAAACTTTGTCTAAGGTTGCGGCTCGTTTAAATGCCGCGCCAATGGGCGTCGCATTGGCGTGGCTGGTGCAACGTTCGCCTAATATTCTGCTCATTCCCGGAACATCATCGGTAGAACACCTGAGAGAAAATGTGGCTGGCGCTGGTCTTCAATTGCCTGATGAGGCAATTAAGGAATTAAACGCCATCGCTGGCTGAGCCGTCAGATAGACTCTCACTTCTTGAGATCGCTGATGTAATGCCGGCGCGGTTCGCGCCTGTCCTCGGTAGGCTTGGTTTGACCATCGATCGACATTGTGACGGGATTGAGGGGCATTTCGTTCCGATCGGCAGGTGGCGAATGGAGGAAAAACTTCCGCGTTGTGCAACGAACGGGGATGCGTAATTTCCGGTCTTTCATGGGGTCAATGTTAACGGAACGCGAGATTTGGATCGGCAACTTTCTAGCAATCAGGCTTCCGGACAATGCGCGTTTGGGTAGCTTCACCTGTGAAATCGGTAGCACGCACCGCTAGCTCAATTGGCAGAGCAAGTGACTCTTAAACGCGGCTTGCACGAGGGGACAGAAGGCTCCGCTGTGCAATAAGCTACGGAAATTCGCGCAACGACCAAGGTCCATAACAAGTGATTTTTGCTCACAAACATCTCGTGACGGTTCGGCAATTTGATTGTCCCGAGCGAAACGATCACCGAAAATTTACCCGAATCGAAAACGTCCCGTCAAACATTCTCACCGAAGCGCGTGATCTCGCCTTGCTCTTCAACGAGACTCGCGACCCTGCGTACCGGTGGCCGCTCTTCAAGATTCCCGGAAATCCAACACACTGAGGCGCGCGGACACCCACCGCGTTTGACGCTCTTAGTGTCGGACATGTTTTGGTACTGGTGGTGCACAATGAAGATGAGCTGCGCGAACGGGGTCATGTTCCTCGGGAGCCCGCGTAATCAAAGCCGTAGCGAAAACGGGCCGCCGCGCGGTCCCTATGGCGAAACGCATGAGCAAGTCCATTCGCACAGGAAAAGCGACCCGTTCCAAGGCTAAAAAATCCGGTAGGACGGAAACCAGCTTGCGCGCCAAGTCAAAATCTCCATCGGCTAAAACGAGAAGCCGCTCTTCCATCCGGAAGAAACGCTCACGCGTTGCAGAGCGCGCCAAAAAAGTGGGTCGTTAAACCGCATTTCCGAGCGGGGGTAATTTACCGGACGCTAAATCAAACCCTTTTCGTTTCTTCTCGCTGCTAAGCTCTTTCTCGCAGCGCGGTAAATGGTTTTCGATAATTTCAATTCTTCGTCGGGGAGATCCGTGGCGATCTTGGACGATAGTTGGTGATTGCTCGCGATCCTCGACCTTATCGCCGTAAAATTAGGCCAACCACAAACCTAATACCGAGCACGGAAAAGATAGCCTTAGTTGGATTATTGCGAACGTGTTTTTCGCTCTCCTGATGGATGGTGCCGACCCGCTGTTGAGCATCTTCCCATGCCTACTCGGCGTGAAGTGGAAGTGAACCAAATGTGCTCCGGACGGGAGCGGTCGCCAGAATGCAGGGGCACTTCCAGCTGGATGGGTGTCGTAACGGAGACAGTGTGAGAGGCTATTGGGGATGAAGCCGCAAAATGGCGAAAGCCTCGCACGGGATGAAATCACCGCTGCTTCCGCGGAAGCATTGTTGCAGAGCCTGAAGACGTCGGTCTCGGGATTGACGAGCGATGACGCGCGCGAGCGAGTCACTCGTTTCGGTGCGAACGAATTGAAAGCGACAGGCAGTACGGCGGTCATCACTTTGTTGGTCGGACAATTTAAGAGTCCGATCATTATCATTCTGATTGGTGCAGCGATCCTTGCGGCATTTTTGCAGGATGCGAGTGATGCGGTGATCATTCTGGCAATTGTTCTCGCGAGCGGCCTCCTCGGTTTTTGGCAGGAGTACGGCGCGGCAGGAGCGGTAGCCAAGCTTCGCGCAGTGGTCGAAACGAAGACTCGCGCCTTGCGTGATGGCGTGGAGGCTCTCGTGCCCGCGGCGGAAATCGTCCCCGGCGATCTTGTGCTCTTATCAGCCGGCGGGATTGTTCCTGGGGACTGTCGATTGCTCGAGGCACGCGACTTGTTCGTCGATGAGGCGACTCTGACAGGCGAAACCTTCCCAGTCGAAAAATCACCGGGAATGCTCGGACGCGAAGCGGCGCTGGCGCAGTGCGCAAACGCAGTTTTCATGGGAACGCACGTCATCAGCGGAAACGGCAAAGCGCTCGTGGTTCATACCGGTCGTGAGACAGAGTTCGGCAAGGTTTTCGAGAGCCTAAAGCTGCGGCCGCCGGAGACTGAATTCGAGCACGGCATTCGGCATTTCGGTTACCTGCTAGCCGAAGTGACACTCGTCCTTGTCCTAGGGATCTTTGCTTGCAACGTTTATTTCCATAAGCCGGTCCTGGACTCGTTCCTTTTCGCGCTTGCTCTTGCCGTCGGACTAACGCCGCAGCTCTTGCCTGCGATTATCAGCATCAACCTCTCGCGAGGGGCGCGGCGCATGGCCGCGAAGAAAGTGATTACGAAACGACTGGCGGCGATCGAGAACTTCGGCAGCATGGATGTCCTTTGCTCGGACAAGACGGGCACGATCACTGAAGGCAAAGTGAAGCTTCGTGCCGCGCTTGACGCGCAGGGTCTCGAAAGCTCGAAAGTCTCGCTTTACGCTTTTCTGAACGCGACGAATGAGACAGGATTTGGTAATCCGATCAATGAAGCAATTCGTGAATCTTGCGCCCCGAATTGCGAGGGCTGGCGCAAAGTCGACGAGTTACCGTACGACTTCGGACGCAAGCGTCTGAGCATCCTCTTTGAAAAAGATGGCCGCCACACGCTGATCACCAAAGGCGCGCTTCGGCAAATGCTGGAGGTGTGCTCACAGGCAGAGCTGGCGGATGGATCGCTGACTAAGATCGATGCCGCGCGGGCCGATATCGATCGCCAGTGGCATCAGTTCAGCAATGAGGGACACCGGGTTCTTGGTGTGGCCTATCGCGATTGCGGCGGCGAGACGCACATCAATCGAGGAGACGAAAATGGTCTGATATTTCTTGGCTTCATCGTTCTGGCCGATCCGCCGAAAGCAGGCATCGATAAGACGATTCGGAAGCTGAATGACTTGGGCATTAGCCTGAAGATCATTACCGGAGACAACGTGCTCATCGCGGCGCACGTCGCGCAGCAAGTCGGGTTGGACAGCGCGCGCATTCTGTCCGGTCCGGAGATGCGGGAGATGAGCGCTCAGGCGCTGATGGTGCGCGCTAACGAGGTTCATGTTTTCGCAGAGGTCGAACCGAACCAGAAAGAGCGGATCATTCTCGCGCTGAAAAAAGGCGGGCACGTGGTCGGCTACATGGGTGACGGAATTAACGATGCCACTGCGCTGCATGCGGCCGATGTGGGCATTTCGGTGGAGAGCGCCGTCGATGTTGCGCGTGAAGCTGCGGACTTTGTGTTGCTGGAGCGAGACTTGGGAGTGCTCGTCGATGGCGTGCGCGAAGGCCGCCGCACCTTTGCGAACACACTGAAGTACGTCTTCATCGCGACCAGCGCGAACTTTGGAAACATGTTCAGTATGGCTGGCGCATCTCTGTTTCTTCCATTCCTGCCACTTCTGCCGAAGCAGATTCTCTTCATCAATCTCCTCACCGACCTTCCGGAGATGACGATCGCCGGCGACAACGTGGATCCGGAATCGGTGCAGGCGCCGCGCCGGTGGGACATTGGCTTCATCCGTCGCTTCATGATTGTGTTCGGGATCGTGAGCTCAGTCTTCGACTGCCTGACGTTCGCCGTCCTGCTCTGGTTGCACGCCACGGTCGCGCAGTTCCGCACGGGATGGTTCATGGAGTCGATCGTTTCGGCATCGCTCATCGTGCTCGTGGTGCGCAGCCGCCGTCCTTTCTTCAAAAGCCGGCCGAGCAAATTGCTGGTGTTTGCCACGGCCGCGGTCGTCGTGTTAACGGCTTTCACTCCATATCTGCCGTTCGCGAGGCTCCTCGGATTCGAGCCAATGCCGGTGCGTTTCTATCCGATCATTGCACTCATCGTGGTTTCGTACATTGCCGCGGCAGAAATCGCCAAACGGTTTTTCTATCGAACAGGGGCGGCGGTGGCCGCGTCACTGCGATCGAAGGTTAGGTTATGACGAGCGTTAAGCCTATACGAACGAAGCGAGGACAAGCGATAACAGAATGCCGATAAGGTCACTTCCCTTTGGATCTTCGCTGACAAAGCTTAGGCCTTCACATTCCCGGGCGGTTGAGCTGCCGTTGCGGGCAGAATTATTTGGTGTCGAGCAACTGGCGCGTCACGCGGAGGCGCTCGCGGCAAAACACCGAGTGGTCACGGGTCGAGGCGGCAATCGCCTGCTCGCCCGTTTGGAACACAACGAGGAAGTTCTGCGCACCTTCAATCGCGCGACTTTGGCGGTGCCTCCGACCAGGCGGATCACTCCCGCCGCGGAATGGTTGCTCGATAATTTCTACCTGATCGAAGAGCAGATCCAGCTGACTCGCCGGCATCTTCCGCGCGGATATAGCCGGGAATTGCCCCGCCTGGCGGACGGTCCTTCCGCCGGAGTTCTGCGCGCTTACGACATCGTGCTCGAACTGATCTCGCATGTGGATGCGCAGATCGACGATGCATCGCTGACGGCTTTCGTTGCTGCTTATCAAACGGTGGCGCCGTTGAAGCTGGGTGAGCTTTGGGCCGTTCCCATCATGCTGCGGTTGGGTTTAATCGAGAATCTGCAGCGCGTCACGACGGGCCTAACGAGCGCCAGGACCGATCGGAATCTCGCAACCACGTGGGTGGAACGTTTGCAGGACGTGGCCGAGAAGAACCCGTCGCATCTCGTCATCGTGGTAGCGGACATGGCGCGAGCCGATCTCCCCTTATCCAGCTTCTTTGTTGCGGAATTTTGTCAGCGCCTCTCGCGCTTGAACCCGATCTTGCATCTTGCACGCAGCTGGCTGGAGCAGCGGCTCGTGGAGCAGGGGCTCTCGGTCGAGCAGCTCATCCATCAGGAGAGCCAGAGTCAGGCGTCCGACCAGGTTTCCGTCAGTCACAGCATCGCCAGCCTGCGTCTCTTGAGCGCGATCGATTGGAAGGAGTTCGTCGAAACTCTGAGTCTGGTCGAGCACACGCTGCGCGGCGAGCCAGCCGACATCTACAGCGATATGGACTTCGCGACACGCGATCGTTACCGCCATGTCGTCGAATCGCTTGCCCGCCAGAGCAAACTTTCGGAAACGGAGCTGGCCCAAAAAGCGGTCGCACTCGCGGATGGAAGCGCGCGACAGAATGGACATGAGGATCGCACGGCACACGTCGGCTATTACCTAATCGACAAAGGACGGCCTCTGCTGGAGCGCGCCGCGAGCGTGCGCTGGCCCTGGAAGACAGTCGGCTCGCACAGCCTTCAGCGATTTCCATTCACGTTTTACGTGGGCGGGATTCTTCTGCTCACTGCGCTGGCCACATTTTTATTCGTTAGGCAAGCGCACGCCCTGGATGTGCAGGGATGGAGACTGCTTTTTTGCGCGTTCACCTTTTTGTTGGGAGTGAGTCAATTGGCGGTGGCGTTGCTGAACTGGCTCGCTACTCAGCTTGTCTCTCCTGGCTTTCTGCCGCGCCTCGACTATTCCGCCGGCATCGCGCCAGACGCCCGCACCATGGTGGTCATCCCCACCATGCTGGGCAGTTTGGATGGTCTCGATTCGGTGCTAGAAACGCTCGAGATTCATCATCTGGCGAATCGGGATGAACACCTGCATTTCGCTCTCCTGACGGACTGGCGCGACGCCGAAGCAGAATCTCTCCCCGCCGATAAGCCGCTGCTCGCTCAAGCACGGGCCGGGATCGAAGCGCTCAATCGCAAATACGCTTACGAGCGAAACGATCTCTTTTTTCTCTTCCACCGGCCACGCCTCTGGAACGCGAGCGAGGGCGTCTGGATGGGTTATGAGCGGAAGCGCGGAAAGCTCATGCAATTCAACGCACTGCTGCGCGGACGTTGCGCGGAATGTTTTTGCGAGATCGTCGGCGAGACCGCGATTCTTCCCTCGATCAAGTACGTCATCACGCTCGATACCGATACGCAACTCCCACGAGAGGCGGCCCGGCAGCTTGTCGGCACGATGGCGCATCCGTTGAACCGGCCGGGCTTCGATGCCGGAAGCGGGATCGTCACAGAGGGCTACAGCCTTTTGCAACCGCGCGTCGACGTGAGTCTTCCGGGCGCCGGGCGCTCATTATTCGTCAGGCTGCACGCAGGGGAAACTGGGATCGATCCGTACACGCGCGCGGTTTCGGACGTGTATCAGGACCTTTTTCACGAAGGCTCATTCATCGGCAAAGGAATCTACGAAGTCGACGCCTTCGAGCGCGCACTGGCCGGCCGTTTCCCGGACAACAAGATCTTGAGTCACGACTTGCTGGAAGCGGTGCATGCGCGCTGCGCCCTCGTCAGCGATGTGAAACTTTTCGAAGAATACCCGTCGCGTTACGACGTGGACGCCGGGCGTCGCTACCGTTGGATTCGCGGCGATTGGCAGATTACGCCGTGGCTCTTCCCGTGGGTGCCGGGAGAAGACGGACGGTGGATCAGGAACCCACTCTCCGCCTTATCGTGGTGGAAGATTTTCGATAACCTCCGGCGCAGTCTCGTTCCGGTCGCCCTGCTCTTTTTTCTGCTCGCCATCTGGTTGCTCGCCCCGGCGCTCGGCTTGGTTGGAACGGCGCTTGTCCTCGCGATCGTGGCGCTCCCGGGATTGTTGTCGGCCTCGGTCGAACTGATGCGCAAGCCAGAGCAACTCCCTTGGTTGATGCATCTGCGAGGAGTGGGCTCGTCGAGCAGTCGCGCGCTCGGCCATATCTCCCTCACGCTGGTCTTCCTGCCGCAGGATGCATTCATCACGCTCGATGCCGTCGGGCGGACGCTGTTCCGCATGTTCATCACGCGCAAACGACTCCTCGAATGGCAGACGTCGAGCGATGTTGCGCGGAATAGGCTGGCCGATCTTCCGGGGTTTTATTCCAGGATGTGGTCCGCGCCGCTGGTCGGCCTGGCGGGCGGGATTGTGTTAAACGTGCTGCAGCCGGCGCGTCAGCCGTGGGCTCTGCCGTTCCTCGGCCTTTGGATCGCGGCACCCTGGATTGCATGGAGGATTAGCCAGCCGATCGCGGCGCGGGCGCCCGACCTTTCCGCTGAGCAGTTGACCTTCCTGCGGCGAACCGCGCGCAAGACCTGGCACTTTTTCGACACGTTTGTGACTGCGCAAGAGAACTGGCTCCCGCCGGATAATTTCCAGGAAGAGCCTTTCACGGGAGTGGCAGCGCGGACCTCGCCGACAAACATCGGGCTGGCCTTGCTCGCTAATCTCACCGCGCGCGATTTCGGGTATCTCTCGTTAGGCCGATTGATCCAGCGCACGGAAGACACCATCGCCACGCTGCTGCGCATGGAGCGCCACCGCGGACATTTTTATAATTGGTATGAGACTCGAACCCTCAAACCGCTTCTCCCGCTCTATGTCTCCAGCGTTGACAGCGGCAACCTCGCGGGGCACCTGCTCACACTCGGCGGCGGGCTGAGGGAATTGGCGGAGGCGAAAATTCTGCATCCGCAAATTTTCGCGGGACTGCGCGACACGGTCGGGATTTTGCGAAGCCTAACGAGCGAGAACGCACTTCTCGCGCAACTCGATGCAGCACTTGAGCACGCGCCTTCCACGCTCAGCGCGGCATCCGTTCTGTTGGAACAAGCCACCGGGCAGGCGAAGCAGACTTCCGCGGCGCTGGTTAACGGCGATGAGAACGCGAAAGCCTGGGCGCTACTTCTCCAGCGCAGTTGCGAAGAGCATTTCGAGGAGTTGCACTTCCTCGCGCCCTGGTTGGGGCGTTCTGATCTGAACCCGGAGAATTTCGCGCATCTCTTTGAGTCGCCTTCGTTGCGAGAGATTTCCCTGGTGGATCAAACGGCCGGTCCGCTGGTCGGCCCGTGGTCGGATTACCTGGCTGTCGCCAGCGCTCGCGCCCGTGACCGCCTCCTCGCGCTAGAAACTCTGGCGCGACAAAGCGACGAACTGGCGGTGATGGATTTCACTTTCTTGTTCGATCAATCGCGCGACCTGTTCTCGATTGGCTTCAACGTCAGCGAAGGCCGGCGCGACTCGGCTTTTTACGACTTGCTGGCTTCGGAGGCGAGGCTTTGCAGTTACGTCACGATCGCGCAGGGCCAGGTGCCACAGGATCATTGGTTCGCACTCGGGCGATTGCTCGTCGCTCCGCACGGTGAACCGATCCTGGTCTCCTGGAGCGGCTCGATGTTTGAGCACTCTGATGCCGCTGCTGGTCATGCCGAACTATAAGAACACTCTGCTCGATCAGGCCTGCAAATCAGCGGTTCGGCAACAGATCGAATACGGGCGGACGCGCAGCGTTCCGTGGGGCATTTCCGAATCAGGATACAACCGGACCGATGCCCATGGGAATTATCAGTATCGCGCCTTCGGTGTCCCCGGCTTGGGTTTGAAACGGGGCCTGGCCGAGGATTTGGTGATCGCACCTTACGCGAGCGCGATGGCACTGATGGTCGCGCCGCGCGAAGCGTGCGAAAACCTCCAACGGCTCGCAACCGAAAATCGCGAAGGCGCCTACGGATTCTACGAAGCGATCGATTACACTCCGTCGCGGCTGCCGCCGGATGAGTCGAGCGCCACCGTCCAGTCTTACATGGCGCATCACCAGGGGATGAGCCTGCTCGCGCTCGTGTATGTCTTGCGCGATCGCCCGATGCAGCGGCGTTTTATGTCCCTGCCATTGCTCAAGGCGGCGGACTTATTGTTACAGGAACGCATCCCGAAAGCCGAAGCCAACGTCCTGCCTGAAGACTTGGAGATGGAGGAATCTCGACGGCCAGTCGGCGAGGGAGCGGACGGCATGCGGGTCTCCACTAATCCGACGTCCCGAACGCCTGAGGTTCACCTTTTGTCCAACGGCGGCTACCACGTCGCCATCAGCGCCGCGGGCGGTAGCTACAGCCGATGGCGCGATCTCGCGGTAACGCGCTGGCGCGAAGACGCGACGCGAGACTGCTGGGGAACGTTCGTCTACCTACGCGACGCGGAAACGGGAGCGTTTTGGTCAAGCACTTATCAACCCACACTGCAGGCGACGAAAGGCTACGAAGCCATCTTCACCCAGGCGCGGGCCGAGTTTCGCCAGCGCCATACCGATCTCGAACACCACACCGAAGTCTGCGTTTCGCCCGAGGACGATGTGGAATTGCGGCGCACTACACTAATCAATCATTCGCGGAGCGCGCGCGTTATCGAACTGACAAGCTATGCCGAAGTGGTGCTCGCGTCGCAGGCTTCGGACGAGTCTCATCCCGCCTTCAGCAATCTGTTCGTGCAAACCGAATTCCTGCGCAGCTCTTCCGCCATTCTCTGCACCCGGCGCGCGCGCTCGGAAGAGGAAAAGCCGCCGTGGCTGCTGCATCTGATGGTAGGTAAGGGCGGCGCGCACGGAGAGATCTCCTGCGAGACCGATCGCTTCAAATTCATCGGACGCGGCGGAACTTTGGCCCACCCCGCGGCGATGCAGATGGTGGCGCCGCTTTCCGATACGGCCGGTTCTGTCCTCGATCCTATAATCTCGCTTCGGCGCACAGTAACCCTGCAGCCGGAGGAGACTGTCGTCCTCGACTTCATCCTCGGAGTAACTGAAAGCCGGGAAAGCGCGGTCGCACTCGTCGAAAAATATCAGTACTCGCGCATGGCCGACCGAGCGCTCGATCTGGCTTGGACGCACAGCCAGGTGACTTTGCGCCAGCTGAATGCCACCGAAGCCGAAGCACAGCTCTATGCCCGGCTGGCCGGCGCAATTATTTATGCGGACCCCGCGCGTCGAGCCGCATCGAGTGTGCTTCTCGATAATCGGCGCGGGCAAAGCGGCCTCTGGAGCTACGGCATTTCCGGCGATACACCGCTCGTTCTTCTGCGCGTCACCGATCCGGACAAAATCGAAATCGTCCGCCAGCTGATCCAGGCGCATTCTTATTGGCGCGCGAAAGGTCTGGCCGTCGAGTTGGTTATTCTTAACGAAGACACTTCGGTTTATCGCCAGTCGTTGCAGGATCGGATCACGAGTCTGGTTGCCTCGGGAAACGAAGCGCAAATGCTGGACAAACCGGGCGGAATCTTCGTTAGGCGTCTCGAACAAATTCCTAATGACGGCCGCGTTCTGCTGCAATCGGCCGCTCGCATCGTTCTCGACGATGAGCACGGATCACTTCTCGACCAACTCGATCAACGCAGCGTGCTGGAACCGTTAGTCCCGGCCCTGATCACAACCCGTTTCGCGCGGACCGAATCGCCCGCACCGATTCCTGCGCGTGGCCTTTCCTTCCAAAACGGCTTTGGCGGGTTTACTCCCGATGGCCATGAGTACGTGATCACTCTGGAGCCCGGTCAATCGACACCGGCTCCCTGGATCAACGTGCTCGCGAATCCCTCGTTCGGAACAATCGTTTCGGAAAGTGGAAGCGGCTACACCTGGGCTGAAAACGCGCACGAGTTTCGGCTCACTCCCTGGCACAACGATCCCGTCCAGGACACCACTGGGGAAGCCTTTTACATTCGCGATGAAAAGACCGGGCAAGTCTGGTCGCCCACGCCGGGACCGGCGCGTGGCGCGACGCCCTACGTCATCCGGCATGGTTTTGGTTACACTGTTTTCGAGCACTTCGAGCACGGCATCGTCTCCGAATTTTGGGTTTATGTGGCGATGGATGCGTCGGTCAAGTTGACCAATCTAAAATTGCGCAACGTCTCCGGTGGCCCGCGCCGCTTGTCCGTCACCGGTTATTGCGACTGGGTTCTGGGGGATCTGCGGCACAAGACTTTGCTCAACGTGCAGACCGAAGTGGATCTCAAGACCGGCGCATTGCTGGCGCGCAATTTTTACAACACCGAATTCCCGGACCGGATCGTTTTCTTCGACGTCACTGACCCGAACCGGAGCCTGACCGGGAGCCGAAAAGAATTTCTCGGACGGAACGGCAGTCTCGCACAGCCCGCCGCGCTCAAGCGCGCGCGCCTCTCCGGGAAAGTTGGAGCGGGCCTCGATCCGTGCGGCGCGTTTCAGGTCGCATTCGATCTGGCGGACGGGCAGGAACGCGAAACCAGCTTCCGCCTCGGAGTCGGCCGCACCACCGGGGAAGTGCAGCAGCAGATCCAAAATTTTCGCCGCGCCGATGCCAGTGCCGTCGCGCTCGATGGCGTTCACGAGTTCTGGAACCGCACCCTCGGCGCGATCAATGTCGATACGCCCGACCCAGCCGTGAACGTGATGGCGAATGGCTGGCTCCTCTATCAGACATTGAGCTGCCGGCTCTGGGGCCGGACTGGCTTCTATCAATCCGGCGGAGCCTACGGATTCCGCGACCAACTACAGGATGTGATGGCGCTAGTGCATGCCGAGCCTGCATTGACCCGCGAACATCTGCTCCGCGCCGCAGCCCATCAATTTCGCGAAGGCGACGTGCAGCATTGGTGGCATCCGCCGAGCGACCGCGGGGTGCGCACCCATTTTTCCGACGACTATCTCTGGCTGCCTTTCGTCACATGTCGCTACGTCTCCTGCGTCGCGGACAGCGGCGTGCTCGACGAGGAGATTCCATTTCTCGAAGCGCGTCCGGTCATGCCGGAGGAGGAATCCTATTACGATCTGCCTAACCGGTCGCAGGAATCAGCCACCCTCTACCAGCATTGCGTGCGCGCGATCGAGCACGGCTTGAAATTCGGCGCGCACGGCTTGCCGTTGATGGGTTCTGGCGATTGGAACGACGGCATGAACATGGTCGGAAAAGAGGGTCGCGGCGAAAGCGTCTGGCTCGCCTTTTTTCTCTACGATGTGCTCACGCAATTCGCCGACTTGGCGCGAGCGCGACAGGACGCTGCCTTCGCCGATCGGTGCTTGGAGCAGGCGAAGGAATTACAAAAAAACATCGAAGCAAACGCTTGGGACGGCCAATGGTACCGCCGCGCCTACTTCGACAACGGCGAGCCGCTCGGCTCTCAGAGCAATCCCGAATGTCAGATCGATTCGCTTCCGCAAAGCTGGTCAGTCATCAGCGGCGCCGGCGATCCGGAACGATCCAGGCAGGCGATGGAGGCGGTCGATAAACGTTTGATTCGTCGAGATGCAAAACTGATTCAGCTCTTCGATCCGCCGTTCGATCACTCCTCGCTCAACCCTGGCTACATCAAGGGTTACATCCCCGGCGTGCGCGAGAATGGTGGCCAGTACACCCACGGCGCCATCTGGACCGCCATGGCCTTTGCGCTCATGGGAAACAATGAGCGCGCGTGGGAACTCTTCGACCTGCTTAATCCTGTGAATCACGGCGGCACACCTGCCCAAATCGACATCTACAAAGTGGAGCCTTATGTCGTCGTTGCCGACGTTTATGCACTTGCTCCACATACCGGCCGGGGTGGCTGGACCTGGTACACGGGATCAGCCGGCTGGATGTACCGACTGCTGATTGAAACACTCCTGGGCGTGAAATTGGAGGGGGATCAACTGCGTCTCATTCCCCGTTTTCCGGCGAGCTGGAAAACCTACAAGATCCACTACCGCTACCGCCACACCGTTTACCACATCACCCTCACCCGGCCCGCCGACGGCTCGATCGTCTCCAATGAACTGACCCTCGACGGACAAGTTCTGAAAGAAACGTTCCCTTTAGTGGACGATCACACGGAACATTTTGTCGAATTGAAGGTCCACTGAGCAGCGTCAGATGGGAAGGCAAAGGCCCCGCCAAGGAACTGGTGGGGTGGTTCCGGGGTCAAAAGGGGTCCCAGCCCCCAAGTTAGGGGGCTGGGGACAGAAATGGCAGGAGCAGTTTCAGAATCAATGTTTTTACCCGCTTTAAGTGCGACCTGCTCCCAAACTGGCACCCCGTCAAGGAACTCGTGGGGCATAGGTAGACCCAAGGGGTCCCGAGCCCCAGGGTAGGCGGGCTATTGCCATAAGACCCTTGCCATAAGACCCCTTGTCAAGGAATTGGCGGGGCATAGGTGGACCTAGAGGAGAGGGGGTTCCACGCGTTCCCTGACAGGCTGGAGCAACTTCCCCGTAGTCACGCTACTGAAGCTATAACGGCTTCTTGGCGCGGGCACGGGCCGAAGGCTACTTAAGCGAAACAAAGGCGAACATGAGCGGATTTCGACGGAGATAAAATTGCTAGGCCATACGTGCCTGGGTCAATTACGCTCTTGAACGCCGGCCATACCCTGACCCGCCACCTACCGCGATTCTCTCGGCAATGTTTTCGCCGCGCCCAAACCGAGGGTGTAATCTCTCCGGGCGACTCTGATCTCTCCGAGTCGCGCGCAAGACCCGAGCACAGTGATCGTGCGGTGCCGACCGCCGCCGCCGGACGGTATTCGCTTGAAGCGAGTCAAATGATCGCGTGAGCAAGCTTATCCAAGCCGAGACCCGCCGACGTTTCGAGGCTGCCAATAAGGGCCGCGCGTCGTCAGTCGGTGCTTGTCTATCCTCCTGGCATTTGGTAAAACCATCTCATGCCAGCGGCGGTTACCCAGGACGCGTTGTTCGCCTCGACCTGCTGGACGCTGGTCCGCCACGCCGGAGCAAATTCCAGCAGCGAGTCTCGTGATGCTTTGGAAAAATTGTGCCGCATCTATTGGCCATCCATCTACGCCTATTTGCGGCGAGCTGGCTACCAGCAATCCGATGCCCAGGATCTGACTCAATCCTTTTTCCAGCACCTTCTCGAGAACCAGACGCTCCATCGCGCCTCGCGAGAGAAGGGCCGATTCAGAAGTTTCCTCCTTGGCGCGCTCAAGCTCTGTCTCGCTGATGAGAATAACCGCCGCAACGCACTCAAACGCGGCGGCGGCGTTCACTTCATCTCGCTGGACGCGCTGGAGGCGGAGGAATTTCATCACCAAAAGATGAGCGATGGGCGTCTCCCGGACGAATGCCTCGATGCGCGATGGGCTGGCGCCCTTCTGGAGCGGGCGATCGCCTCGCTTCGCGCTGAACTTACGGCCAGTGGCAAGGCTGAAATGTTTGAAATCCTTTCGCCCTTTCTTGCAGGCGACAGAGTCGCGCTCTCTTATGAAGATGCAGCGCAGAGAATGAAGATCGGATTAGGAGCGGTGAAGAGTTTGATTCACCGGCTCCGGCGCCAGTTTGCAGAGAAGCTGCGTCGCGAAATCATGCAAACAGTGAGCGCGCCGCATGAAGTGGACGATGAGCTGCGCCATTTGCGCAAGGTGTTCGCGAGAGGTTAAGAGATCCATGCGCTAGCTTAGAAATAGTTCGAGCTCTCGTACCTGACCGTGCTCGCAATCGAACTTGTTTTCTTGCACGATCGAGCACGAGCATGAAGACCACATCCTCGAAGGTCTGCGAAACCTGCGGCTCGGCTATTGATTTGGAAGTGGCCAGTGGCTTGTGCGCCGGGTGTCTTCTGGAAACTGCGCTGCATTCGACCGCTGAAGTCCTCAGCATCGGAATCCAGATCGGCGACTTCGAGCTTCTCGACGAGATCGCCCGCGGCGGAATGGGAATCGTCTATCGCGCACGGCAACATTTTCCGTCGCGTATCGTCGCCTTGAAGATGATCCTGCCCAGCCACGGGACGTCACCCGCCGCTATCGCGCGTTTCCGCGCCGAGGCGGAAGCCGCGGCGGCTTTGGATCATGAGGGAATTTTGCCCATCTACGCCGTGGGCGAAGGTAATGGCGCGCCTTTTTACAGCATGAAATTCGCAGAAGGCGGCAGCTTGTCGGCGCGGCTGGCAGAGTTCCAAGACCAGCCCAGGGAGGCTGCTAAACTCGTCGCGGCAATCGCCCATGCAGTCGAGCACGCTCACCAGCGCGGAATTCTCCATCGCGATCTCAAACCCGGCAATGTTCTCTTCGATGGGGCAAAGAAGCCGTTCGTGAGCGATTTCGGTCTGGCCAAATGGCTCACGCGCGAGACCGAACTCACTCAAACGCACTCCATCCTCGGCACCCCGCACTACATGGCTCCGGAACAGGCGGCAGGCGAACATTCCCTTAACGCCGCCGCTGACATCTACAGCCTGGGCGCTATCCTCTTTCATCTGTTAACGGCGCGGCCGCCCTTCCCCGGCGACAATGCCATGGAGGTATTGCACCAGGCGGCCGAGCGACCGCCTCTCCGACTTCGCGCGCTCAACCGCCGCATTCCTCGCGACCTCGAAACCATTTGTCTGAAATGCCTCGAGAAAAATCCGGCCTCGCGTTATGGCTCCGCCGGCGCGCTGGCGGATGATCTCGAGCGCTTCGATCAGGGTCGATCGATTCGTGCGCGGCGCCTCAGCCTCGGCGGGCAGCTTCTGCGCTGGACACGACGCAACCCCGTCATTGCCGGATTAGCGTTGGCTTCTGTTTGCCTGCTCGCGCTCCTGTTGTTGCTCACGAGACGTAGCCCGGCGCACTCCGAGGCGCAGCCCACCGTAGCTGTTTTGCCTTTCGATAATGTTGATCCCGATGGCGCCGGCGCGTCTTTGGCCGACAACATTCATGATGACGTTCTGGTCGATCTTGCGAAATTCTCCGGCCTGAAAGTCATCTCGCGCGATTCGGTGATGCAGTACCGCGGGACCGCGCGCGATTTGCGCGAAATCGGCGGTGCGCTCGGCGCCAACGCCGTTCTGGAGGGCAAGATTCGTCGGGCAGGCGACCGCGCACGCGTCAACGTGCAACTAACGAACGTTTCCGACGGCTCGCAGATTTGGGCGGAAAACTTCGAGCGCCCGATCGCGGACGAGTTTGGAATGGAAAGCGAGGTGGCGCTGCAAATCGCTTCCGCGCTCAAAGCCAGCGTTTCCGCAGCGGAAACCGCGCGTGTGCGAAATGTGCCGACAAAGAACGCCGAAGCCTACCGGTGTTTCGTGGAAGCGAGAAGCATGTACGCCGATTACCGAAAGGCCAGGCCCGACTTGGATAAGGCAGAACATTTATATGAAAAAGCGATCGCGCTCGATCCGAAGTTCGCGCTCGCCTATGCGCACCTGGCTCAGCTCGAGAACGTCTATTTCGAAATGTATGATCACACGCCCGCGCGACGGGAAAAATCCCGGGCCGCCGCGCGCGACGCTCTGCGGCTGCAACCCGAATTGCCGGATGCACATATTGCGCTCGGACAGGATTACTGGCGCGCGGGTGTGGAGACCGGCGAAATCGATTACGAAAAAGCGCTGGCAGAATTCGCCCTCGCTCAGCGCAGTCTCCCTAACGACCCGGATATTTACGGATCGATCGGCCGCATTCAGCGTCACCAGGGCAAATGGGCGAAATCGACCGAGAACCTGAAAAAGGCGGCGGCATTAGATCCAAACACTCTCGAGCGCTGGCATCGGCTCTTCTTTAATTATGAATTAACGCATCGGTATCCCGAGGCCGCGGAAGCACTCGATCGCGTCATTGCCTTGGCGCCACCGAGCAGCCGCTGGCGTTACTTGCTCCATCGCGCTCACCTTCGGCTGTATTGGAAAGGAACATTAGATGACATGGCGCAACTGCCGGCGCCGCCCCCCGATGACACCGACGGAGCCCACACCGATCAAATGGCTTGGCTCGCGATTGATCTGCGCGAGTTTGCTAAAGCTGAAAGAATCGTCGTAAGCGATCCGCGCGAGGTCTTCTCGTGGGGCGAATCGGCGGGAGCGCCGAAGTCCTTTGTTCTCGCCCAAATTTACGCTTTGATGGATGATAAAGTGCGCGCCGTCGCTGCCTACGAAACAGCGCTACCGAAGTTGGAAGCCGCCGTCCGTGCACACCCGCGCGATACGTCGCAACGCATGGACCTGGCAGAAACTTACGCTCGTCTGAACCGCAAAGAAGACGCGCTGCGCGAGGCAAGGACGGCGGCGGAGATTATTCCGGAAAGCAAAGATGCGTGGCTGGGAATCGAGGTGCAAGATGGTCTCGCACGGATCTATTTCCTCATAGGCGACATCGACGCCGCGCTTCCCATCATCAAGCATTCGCTGGAAACTCCGGGCGGATTTTATCGCAACGAACTGCGCATTGATCCCTTCTGGGACGGTCCGCGCCGAGATTCGCGTTTCCAGCAAATTCTCGCCGAGGCGCCCGAGCGTTAAATATCGATTAAAGCGGGATCCATCGGTCATCCCGAGCCGCGCAGACAATGCCAGTCCGCTTCGAGACCTAGGGACCTCCCGAATGTGCGAGTGCGCGGCCAACTGTGAAGTCCCTCGCTGCGCCCGGGATGCCAGAAACCTGGAGAGCGAATAAACAAATGAAAGAAAACTGAAACTTTCGCGCGCGTCTCTGGAGAGGACAGATGGAGACACGCTTTCAACCATCCAGTTCACAACCATGAAAACAAACGCCAAATCAAAGCCATCCCGGGGGAAGCTCCATTTCCGCCTTCCACGTTTACGCCTCGCAGCCGCTGGCGCACTCTTCCTTGCGGCCGCGGCCTTGGCCACAACTGCGATGCACCCGCCGAAAATTCCGTGGGCCGTACCCACGGCGCACGCCGGTCACAACCCACTCGGCACAGCGGTCGATCCCGGAACGAATACTATTTATGTCGCCAACACACTAAGTAACACGGTCTCGGTGATTGATGGCAGTAAGTGTAACTCTGGGAATTCGTCGGGGTGCGCGCCGCTGGCCGCGATCCCGATAGGTAAGTTTCCTACGCAAGCTCTCTTCGACGCGACCACGGACACCATTTACGTCCTACTCGGTGGTGGGGATAGTAAGAGCGTCGCCGTGATTGATGGCAGGCACTGCAACGCGCAGGACACGTCCGGCTGCAAGCAGGCGCGAGTGGCAAAGGCCACCACCGCCAGCCTTGTATGTGGGGGCTCCCCCAGATGTACAGACATTGCGACCGCTGCGCTGGACCTGCCCACTCACTCACTCTATGTCGGCGATGCAGAAGATGGGCCTGTCTCCATCGTTAATACCGCGGTCTGCAATGGCAGTAATACGTCGGGCTGCACAAACTCTCCCATTGTCACGGCCACGCATGGCGATGGGATTGCCATCGATCATTCGAGTCATAGCGTGTATGTCACGGGTTTCCTAAGCTTTACTGTTTCTGTCTTCGACGGCTCGACTTGCAACGCCCTCGATCAATCAACCTGTGCCCAGCCACCTGCCGCAACGTTCTCGGAAGACCTGGCACCTGCCCCGGGTTTGGTGGACGGGACTACTCATACTTATTACCTTCCCTTAAGTGCTGAAGGTCTCCTCGGCCACATTTCTTTGCTTAACACTTTGACTTGTAACGCGACTAATACCTCGGGTTGCGGAGCCGCGACACCTAGCGTGCAGGTAGGAAGCGCTCCGAGCGGTGATTTGATCCTCGATTCTGCAACCAAGACCGTCTATGTGCTCAATCAATCGTCGAGCAGCATCTCCGTAATTAATGGCGCCGCTTGCAATGCCTTCAGTCAGTCGGGGTGCAGCCAGGTAAAGCAAATCGCCACCGGCTTTAACCCATTTTACGACGACTTCAATTCCGTGACTCAGACCTTGTACGTCGCCAGTCAGGATACGGATACCGTCTGGGCCTTGGATACATCCACCTGCAATGCTCTTAAGGCCTCCGGCTGTACGCCCTTCGCTCCGACCACGAAAGTAGGCGCCGCCCCGACAGGAATAGCAAATAATCCCGACACGCAGAGCCTGTATGTGTCCAACCAATTTGATAACAATGTATCCGTGATTGATTCCAGCGAGTGCAACCAGAGTCATAACAATTGTAAACAGAATTGGCCGACGGTTGCGGTTGGAACATCGCCACGTTCGCTGCAAGTCAATCGCAGCACTAACACTATCTACGTGCCTAACCGCGACGACGGAACGGTCTCAGTCATCGACGGCGCACATTGCAACAGCAGCGATAGCTCTGGCTGCGCGCAAACACCGGTCACAACGGCAGTCGGCACGTTCCCACAGGAAGTGGCAATCGACGAAGGGACTAACACCATGTATGTCGCTAATCAGACCGATGACACTGTCTCGGTCATCGATGGAAATCATTGTCAGGGCACAGATACGTCAGGGTGCAATCAGTCCTGGCCGACCATCCCCGTGGGCGCCGCGCCCCAGGCCCTGGCGTTCAATCCTACCAATAACACTCTTTATGTGACAAACACTGACGATAACACGGTCAGCGTAGTCAGCGGTAACACGGTGATCGCGACCATACCAGTGGGCGCAGGTCCGCGCGCGATTGGATTTGTATTGGATAAGAACACCGTCCTTGTGGCTAACCACAGCGATATGACTGTTTCCGTGATCGACGGTGCGACTTGCAACGCCAGCAACACTACCGGGTGCAGCCGGACGCCCCCGGCGATTCTGATTGGTCAATTCCCCAAGGCAGCGGGCAATGGAAATTATTTTACCGGCCGGCGGATCGTGGTCGATCAGCGCAACGATGCGGTCTTCATTCCTACGATTGGAGATTCCGATGTCGCCAAGCTGGATGGGAGCGTCTGCACGGCCGCCCACCCAAAGGATTGCAACGTCCAGATCGTGCCAAAAAGAATGGGTGGCTTCTCGGTCTTTGCAGCTCTGGACGAGTTATCCAGCACTGTCTATGTGGTGAACGATGACGACGGCACCGTCTCACTTTTCTCGACTTCCCCGCGTCTGAACTCGAATTAGCAGATCGTCGGCGGATACTCGGTGCCCGACGGCTACGGCTGTTAATTCAGATGGGGGACGTGACCGGTGGCTTGGGTGCCCGCCGAGAGACGTACGACCAAGGTCCTATTGGCAGGCCGAGCAATCTGGTTGGAAATCGCAATTGCGCTAAGTCCGTTAGGCGACTCCAACCAAGTCACCTCACCCTCTTCCCGCAGGGAAAACCGCGAAGGACAAGGATCGCTCGCATAACTTGAAGTAATGATCTTGAGAACTGGCAATCTTTTCTGCAAACCTGTGTCCATTGCGACGAAACGTTGGGCGACCTACGCCCTGGCCGGTGCCGCTACGACACTTACCGGTGCTAGCTCCGCAGACGCTGGCATCCATTATTCGGGCGTTCTGGGCAAGCTATTTCCGCCGGAGAAGGATGTCTTCCGCAAGTTTCCTCTCGATCAGCCCGGTGATTCTTTTGCGTTTAGCCACCGCGGCCTGAGCGGCGGGGGTCCCGCCTACTTTCAGATCTCTGGAATCGCTTCGGGCAGTTTCAGAGGATACGGCGGGTCTAACATCTATTATCTTTCGCAGTTGAGGTCCGGGCAGAACATTTCGGCAGGTAATTTTATTTCCGGCTATGCCACATTCCCCCACCTTGGTCTGATGGCCGTCTACAACTTTTTGGGACAGTGGACGGAGCGAGGTATCGGCTGCGCCGGTTTTAAGTTCAATAACGGCGCGGGAACTCAGTATGGGTGGGTACGGGTTAAGATGGGCGGGAGCGAGAAGAACAATGGCTTCAAGGTGCTGGATTACGCTTATGCCGACCCTGGTGAGCCGATAAGAGCCGGACAAATATCAAGTGACGATCAAGCGCCCGACCAAGGCGCTCTCGGCTGGCTCGCGCTCGGTGCGGCAGGACTCCTTACCTGGCGTAAGCGTCGGTCTCGATTTGCAGGGTCCAGGTAAACACTGCCAATAGCGATTTCAACCCCGTCGATCGGTCTCGGGTCTGATTCGTTATGCACGATCTGACCGGCACCGATTTTGTCGATAAGGCCGCAGGTGATGTTATATTCCGCGTCCAGTTCAAACGACGAAGTGCCATAACCGGGAAGCGTGGCGGCGAGCGTGTCGAGGATCGCTGGTAGTGTCCTAATTTGAAGGTTAGCGGCGCAGTAGAAACAAGCCTGCGATTGCTAGAGTGATGCCAAGCAACCGCTGCCATGAAGCAGGTTCGCGAAAGAAAATGATACCCGCGATTGCCATGATCGCTGCGCCACCCGCGAGAATGACTGGCACGGAGGAGAGCGGGCCACCCTTCTGAAAGAGCAAGAAAAACGCGATTGTGCCAGCGCCGACACAGATCCCAGTCAGCGCGGAATACCAGAAGCCCTCGATACTGAACTTCTGGTTCCAGCGCCCGCCGAAGTAAGAAATGCGAGATAGCAAAGAATGCTCAGCGCGGCTATGCCTTCGACAACCAAGCCGCCCAGGCCGTCACCGATGCGCGCAGAAGCCAGCGGGTGAATATTTGATGAGCGCCATAGAGAATGGCCGCGACAACTGCATACCAAAACCAATTACTCATTCTTGTTGCCCGCCTGGCGCTTCCTCTGCACACCATGCTCGATGATTTTCACCTTTGTCCTTTGCGCGCTGTTTCTCTGAACCTATGCTTGCCATCCATAGCTTATCGCAAGCCCACTGGCGCGCTGTTGAAGGCGTGTCGCCCTGACGCCTACCGGGAGGCGGTGAGTCTGCTCGCCGAACCAAGGGAACACATTTCCTATCGCGAGATCGCCCGCGTCTGTGGCATCGGTGGCCACACAATTAAAGCGATCGAACGTGCGGAAGCGGCCACCATTCAGGAACGCAAACAACTGCTTCCCCATCAGTTTGCCTGCCGCAGGAAGCCCCGGCGGGTGCTACCGAACAGGATGAGTAAGAAAGTGTGCGCCGCGATGCTACGCCTGTTTGCTTGAAGAGTTGCCGGCGATCGGATAAATAATTTCGTTTCGAACCTGTCGCCTGTTCTCATTTGTCGTAAGAAAGGCGTTCGTGTTTGGAGGCACAATGAAAACACGTCCGTTAAGGCAATTCTCTGATGTTCCGCGCGATTTAGAGGGGCAACCGCTGAACCTCGCGCGGACGCAGGCGGAGTTCGAGGCCTATGTTAGCTGGTTGGCAGCCTACCTGTATCGGCCGCAGGCGCAGATGCCCCGCCGGGCGATTCTTTCCCCTGAACAGGCTTGGTCCTTTGTCTCTCGGATCGAAGTCGAAATCGCCGCCTGGATTTGGGAACATCCTTCTGGCGATTATCCGCCCGACAATTGCCAACCCCGGCATGCGGACATTCTTCACCGACCGGAACTCTCTGGAATTCTGTCACGCGTCCCGGATCACGATGATCGCCGTGAGCTTCTCGACCGGTTCTACAGCGAACTGAGCAGGGACGCGCTGAAATAGAACCTGGGCGGGGTGCCGGGTTCCCACGCTGCTCATCCCGCTTGACACATCGAGTGGTGTGTAGTAATCACTACACGTGAACACCAAATCAGATTTCGGGGAATTCGTCCGGCGATCTCGGCTCGAGAAGCAAGCCGGCGATTCAGCATTCTCGGTCCGGCAGCTCGCCCGACGTGTTGGAATCGAACCATCGTACTTGAGCAAGATTGAGCGCGGCCAAGAGGCTCCTCCTGGTGAAAACACAGTTCGCCGGATTGCGGAAGAGCTCGGGCAGGACGTGGATGAAGTGCTCGCGTTGGCCGGAAAAGTACCGGCGGATCTGGTCGCGATCATTCATGAACGACCAGCCGCTGTGGCGGAGCTGCTCCGCTCAGTAAAACGCGTCTCGAGCAAACGGGTGAGCGAGATCTCCAAGCAAATCCGAGAAGGCAAATGGTGAGAACAACACTTTATGATAACACTAAAATCTGACCAACTAATCTTCGATTTTCCTGAAGTTGCGCGCAGCCTGCGCGAACTCGTCGCGCAACATATTGAAGCTATTTATTCCCAGGTTAGCTCGGAGCGCCGAGAACCTGCCATGGCTGTACTGCGACGCGAGTGGCGTTACCAGCATGCAAGTCGCCGCGAGCAGCAGAAAGCCGAAGAGCGCGTTCTGAATGCCAGTACTGAAGACGTTCGGGCGTCGCTGGAACGCGCTTCTGACTCAGTTACTCGCGGCTACATGCAAGCTAATTTGCAAATCGGCTTTCAGCGAACACTGCGTATTCCAGATGATAACAAGGTCTATCCACTACCTGCGGGCTTTGGCAATTTTCCATTGAGAGACATTGACGATTTCCAACACGCGTTGCCGGAGCCTTGGCTCGAGCGGGGTGGGGTCCTAATGCCGATGTATCAGAGCGAGGCGCTATGGATATATTTTAATAGCTCCTATCCATTTGCGGTCAAGGTCGGCGCCGGAAAGGTTAATGCAATTAGCGGAGAAACCTTAGGCGAGGGACTAAGCGACTCTCCGCAGAGCTACTTGGTCACTCCCGAGCAGCCGTGGTTAGACGGATTCGCTGTCTCTAAGGGAGTTATTCGTCAATTTGTCGCAATGCCACTTGGCACGGGTTACTCCGTCGAGGAGCAACTCACCAGGAAGTCAGATGTTGGAGGACTGCAACTTGAAGTCTTTCCCATGAAAGCGGAGGCGTGCTTCCACAACTTGATCGAAGCTCGACTTCCTAAGTCGCTGGTCGAGTTAGTGGACGAACTGACGAGTGATATCTGGGGGGACACGCCACAATTCGTTCAGCGGTGTTTTCGCGCCCCGGACTTTTCGGGAGTGTCCGAGGATGCAGCTATGGGGCTTGGCGCTGGAGGAAAAATGCAGCAAGAGATCTTTGCTGACCCTTATTCGCTCAAAGATTGGGACCAGTCGCAAAGTCACCGCTGTTTTGTCCATCTCTGTAACTCCATGCAGTGGCGACAAATCACCGGCGATAATCCTCCCCATCCTCCGTTTACAATTAACGAATATGCAAGCTATGGCATTCCATGGTTCGACTACTACCACGACGATCTAAAAACGTTGAATGGTTCCGCTATTCTCGAAACGGTCAAAAGCGTTGCGACAGTAAGTGCAGCAAAAGGTGATGGGCCACTTTCGGGCGAGGCCACGATCGAGCCGAACTTCATTGTGCAATTTGGCAACAGGCGGCGACCCAATGAGGTTCGAGAACGGGTAAGCTAACTTGATCGACTGTTCGATAGATCCAGTTGAAGTACTCTTTTGGCTCGTCCCCTACCACGAAGCTGGACATGCTGTAACGGCTTGGTATCTGGGCCTAGTCGTTGAAAGTGTTTCCACAAAGCCGCGCCGCGACAGTCTCGGGCGTTGCTACCACTGTGCGCGGCGCGATTCCGACTATCCGAACAAGCATCTCCTTGTAGCACTTGCAGGCGGAGCTGCCGCGAACAGAATATCACCTGGACAAGGCTATCTCGGTACAGGGCGAGATCGGCGAGTTGCGTGCCGTTGTGCGCTGATGATTACGGACCGTAACAAATCTGCCGCTAGGCAACTTTTAGGAGAGAAGCGCGTCGAGCTCGAAGCAATTGTAGCTCGGAACTGGAGCGCGATTGCTGATGTCGCTTCTGAACTGTGCAACCGTCAAAAGCTCAGCGGGACAGGCCGCGAGGATAATTGTGCAACCAATGCTCCTGAGCGTGTGATGAAGGATTTAGAACGCAAATCAAGGTTGCCTACGACCTTGTCCTAATTTGGCTTAGTCGCGCACGCTTTCCGAGCTTTGATTAGCGGACCGGAAACGTCGGAACTGCCAACCCACTGCGGAGCACTCGCACCCATCTGCCCAGCAGCCAATCCCACTATTGCATCATCCATTTCTGAAACGCGACCGAGACCGTGGAGATGAAGTTATTTGAGATGTCGAATCCGAAAAAGTCTGTTGTAACAGCCGATCCCCTTTGTACGGGACACCAAGCGGCGTGCCTCTAGAAAGCTATTGATCCAGCCCGAGAGAGTCGACGTTGCCATTTACGGTGGTGGCATAGATCCGCCCACCCGCGACAGCAAGTGGTGTTTCGTTCGCGCCTCCTAATTTCAGGATCGCGAGTGGCTGGCACCCCTCACTACATGTCGCTGGGTAAGCAAGGACGTCGCCACTGGTATAGATGAAGTCGAGCGCGCCAACATAGACCACACCGTTTGCAACTGTCGGCGCAAATAATGAAAAGCCCGATGGCGCCGAAGTCCACAGCGGATTGCACTCTCTTTCTCCGCAACCAGCGACAGAGAACGCAACTAACTCTCCACTTCCGGAAGTGACATAAGCGACTCCATGAGCGGTGGCGATGGCATGCGGCGACGCTGTCACCCGCCCTTTCCATTCGAGACTACCAGTAGCCGATTCGAAGGCGTAGATCGTGCCTTGGTAGTCTGGCACCAGGACAGAGTTATGAGCAATGGTCGGGGCCGCGTCAGGAGCGAACTGCGTCTTCCCAATCCATAATGGTTTGCACCCCTCGGTGCAGTTGGTCGGGAATGCATACACGCCTCGGTCGCCCGAGACGAATACGCGACCACCAGACACCGCTGGGGCGAAATTCAAAGGATCGATCGCTGGCGGATTAACCTGTGCCGACCAGATCTCGGCGCCCGTTATAGCGTCAAAAGCATAAACACGACCGTCGTATCCGCCGATATAAATCCTTCCATTTGAGAATGTGGGTGGAGAATTAGTCCCTAGCCTACCTATCGGCACCGCCCATGCCGGCGTGCAGGTTCCGATACAATTTGTGGGGAACGCGTACAGGTTGCCGTCGAGCGACGCAGTGTAGACGTAGCCGTTCCCAATCGCCGGGTCGGAAAATGTGCTGACGCCGTTGTAGACCCAGCGTGCGGTACCGCTTTCTATGTCCAGAGCGGTGAAGGTGGTTTGCGCCATCGCCGCCACATAGAGAACGTCCGCTGAAAGGGCCGGGCCAGCAAGCGGGGCTATGCCGGAACCGTCACCGCTCATGTATTCCCATTTTAGCGAAACCTTTGCGACGTTCGCTTGATTAAGCGTATTCTCGAAAGGATTGAAAAGCGTGTGGTGCGCGTCGAACCCGTACTCTTGCCAGAACGGCGCAACCTGCGCCTTTGCCATGCTCGGCACGAACACCGTCAGCCCAGTTGCGATGAGGACGCCTGCGCAGAATTTCCTTCCGAGCTGCATAACAAAAGGCTGAGGCAGCGGGGCGCTTTTGTCAATGAAGGCAGCCGTTTGTCCAAAACATTACTTCCCGCGCTGAAACCGCGCCCTCTAGCAAACCAACGACTGAAATTCGCAACCAATCGATAGGTGATACCGACTAAGAGAACTCAGAGTAAGTGTCACTGACTGCATCAGTTGGTTTGAGGTCGTACGCCTAATCCTACCGAAGGAGCAGAATTAGGCTTATCAGCGAAGGCTAAGAACCAACGTTGCATTCGCAGAGAACGAGCCTGACTTTGGAATTCCGCCCAGACTCGGCTGGCGCGCTGAAAGGGTCTTCTGGCGGAACGTAATGATTCGATACTGACTCTTACTACTTCAACCGTCAATTCATCTCGTAGCAACCAAGATCAACATTCGAGCCGGCCGGGAGGGGCCTCGGCTTTCCTTGAAGGTCTGTTTTCGGTGCCAAGGTATTATGGCCTGCATCCAGGCAGGCAGAACCAGACTGCAGATGCAGGTCAGTTTGGGAGACGAAGAGCGGATCGATGTTGAGGTTAGTACTGCCGCGCGTCCAGTCCCTTACATCACTAAAATGGACCAGCGTCGGTTTGGAGAAGCTATCTATCTCCTCGCCATTGCCCGGGTTCCAGAGGATCGAATTCACTATGGATGCAGTGCGCGCATTGAGCGAGGAGAAAAACAACGCCATACCCGCGACCGGTGCATCATCTGTTCGTTTGTTGTAAGCGATGGAGCAAGAGTCGATATCGAGGTCCGTTCCTTCGCCATAAAAGTAGATTGCAGCGCCGAGTAAAGTGAGCGTGCTATTTTCTGGAGTCGAGGAGTTGTTCGCTATCTTGCAATTGATCATCTTCAGATTCGAAAGATAGCTGAAAACGGCCGGACCTTTGATGGCGGCAAATCCGGCAAGAAGCGCCACGTTTGTTTGCGCCGTATTCTGCTCAATCTTCACTGACTCGAGAGTGAGATCGCTCGCAAACCCATAAATCGCCCCAAGCGCGACTTCGCCGACGCTGATCCGATTCCCTTCTATCTCAGTTTTCCTGACGAGCGACGGAGCGGTATCAAGGTGTATGGCAGTTCCATCGCCATTTGTCACCGCAGAAACAGAGTTAGACAAAAACGAGCAACCCTGAATCACATTGTGAGAACCGACGGGCGTTTGAACGATACTTAGTCCGGCGCCGCCGCCACTGTTCTGGATGGCGAAGGTGCTTGTGATCACGTTGTCGCGAAGGAGACAGTTTGAAAGCTGGAGAACGCCGTTGCTCATCCGAATCCCCGCGCCAGTCTCACCGGTGTGCGCGGCCACATCGAGAAATCCGTGAGTAATCACGAACCCCGATATCTCGGCCGTCAAAGCCGTATCCCCACTCGCTTCGATATCGATCACCCGGCCGATCGAGCTGCCATCGATGACAGGCTTAGTAAGATTATTCGGATCGCTTAGGAGATGGAGATCATTGGTTTGCGGCCAGACGACGTTCTCGGAATAGGTACCCTCCGAGACGAGGATGGAATCGCCCGATACGGCGGCATCCAACGCCGCCTGGACGGTGGAAAACTCGGCCGGCACATGCAGGGTATTCGCGCGAGCGCCGGCACAGCAGCAAGCGAACAAAACAACGCAACCTGTCCAACGCCTAAACGCGGATTTATAGAATGGCCGTGGCTCGTAACAATATGAATTCATGTAATTAACTCGGTGATGGATTGGAACCACTACTCGTACTGGCGCTGGCCTCACACAAGCAAAACAAACGTAACAAGAGCGTTACATATATGCGGCGGTAAGTATTGAAATCCGACCATTAGAGAAATTCGACAGCTCCAAGCGCCGTTCGAAATGTCAAAATATTGAAGGCCGGACCCCGTTTAGTCCTACCTCGTTTCTGACTTCGCAAAGCGCATGACGAACCGCTTCGCCTTTGGATAGTCAAAGGCATCGAAGAACTCAAGATGTCGAATATCGCTGCGCAAAGCCTTTTGCATGTAGTAGCGAAAAGCGGTTTCGATATCCGCGACATTAAGAACATCAACCTCTAGCAGGTTCTCCACCTGCTCCAAATGGCCGTAGAGGCTCTCGAAGCACCGCTTGATGAAAATTGCCTTGTCTTCATCTCCGCTCTGGGAATCGCACAATGCTGATTTCAATTCTGGGCGCTTAACCTCATAGCGCGCCCCGTTAATGTCCTCATATTCATCCTCCCAAAAATCGAGCATCGTTAGAGCGTTGCGAGCGCGCTTCTCGTCGAAGATGTCCTTGATGATTTCCCGAGCAAAGATGGCTTGTTTCTGCCGGAACTCCTGTTTCTGCTGAGTCAACTCGAGTTGACGCTGTTTCAACTCATCTGCTCGTTGGAGCGTTGCCCGCTTCCACTCTTCGATTGCTTTCCACGCGGCCGCGATGCCGGCAAAAATTGCGACGGCCGTGCCAAGTACCTTCACAAGTTCACCCAGGTACCAGAGGAAGATAGAGCTCATTAGTTCGGTCGCTTTAAGTCGTTCGTTATCTTGGCGAACCGAGTTAGGTCCTCTTGAAGACCTTCTACTATCCCCGCCACCACAACGTCCGGATTGTGTAAGTTAGCACTATCTTCGAGTGACTCATCTTCGGACTGGGGCGCGGCGTTCTTGCAGCTGCCCTTCCAGGATTGGCGACCGGCCTCGCGCCTAAACAGGGACGTGCTGCGACGCGCCATCGTAAGGTCGATGTCGGTGGGCTGGAGATCTTCTATCGTGAAGCCGGTCCAGCAGCGGCGCGGTCGTATTGTTTCTCCAGGGGTTTCCGACGTCGTCCCGAGCTGCCGCCCGATGTTTGGGACTACCCAACGCCGTAGGAGTCGAGGTTAGCAGGCAAGGTGCTTGCAGATGCCAGGTCGGCCAGAAGGATGGTGACATCGCCGGTTTGCCGGTCCGGCAACACAAGGTTTGGATTGAGTTGGTCAATGCCAACCACCAAATCTTCCCGGGACCACGCGTCTGGTAAGTGACAGATCTCTCAACCGACCTATTGTTGTTACATGATGACAAACAATGTTCGAGCGTATGCGGCGCAAAGCGAAAACTCCGGCCTTGCTCCGTTTGGTATCGCGCGACGCGAGCCCGGTCCGTCGGATATCGGAATCGAAATCTTGTACTGCGGTATTTGTCACTCCGATCTGCACGCCGTGCACAACGAGTGGAGCGAGTTTATGGCCACGACATATCCCATCGTTCCAGGCCACGAAATTGTCGGCCGCGTGACCAATGTTGGTTCAGACGTTAAGAAATTTAAAGCGGGCGACCTTGCCGCGGTCGGTTGCCTGGTCGATTCGGATCGAACTTGCCCGCATTGCAAAGCAGGCTTCGAACAGTTCTGTCCGAATTTTACTCTGACCTACAATTCGCCGGACAAGTATCTGGGCGGCGTCACTTATGGCGGTTACTCGGATGGCATAGTTGTCGACGAACAGTTCGTTTTGCGTGTGCCGACCAATCTCAATCTCGCTGGCGCAGCTCCCCTGCTCTGCGCCGGAATTACCACCTATTCGCCGATGCGTCATTGGAACGTTGGCAAAGGAAAGAAAGTTGGGGTGGTTGGTCTCGGCGGACTCGGTCACATGGCCGTGAAATTTGGACATGCGCTCGGCGCGCACGTGGTTGTGTTCACGACTTCGCCTAACAAAAAAGAGGACGCGCTGCGCCTGGGCGCGGATGAAGTCGTTGTTTCCCGCAACGCCGACGAGATGAAGAAGCATAATGCCAGTTTCGACTTCATCCTCGATGCCGTTTCGGCCGATCACGACCTCAACGTTTATCTCCAGCTGCTCGGCCGCGATGGCAACATCACGCTGGTAGGCGCGCCGTCGAAGCCGCTGAGCATCGCCGCCTTCAACCTCATCATGGGTCGGCATAGTCTGTCTGGCTCGCCGATTGGTGGAATCGCGGAGACGCAGGAGATGCTCGATTTTTGCGGTAAACACAACATCACCGCCGATGTCGAAGTTATTCCAATTCAGAAAGTGAACGAAGCTTACGAACGATTGCTTAAGGCCGATGTGAAGTACCGCTTCTCCATCGACATGGCATCGCTCAAGTCATGATCGTTAATTCTGATTTTCGGTCCATTCTTTTGCCATTTGCACCAGTAAGCGAGTAGCGATGACCTATAGGTGTGCCTGGTCCATCTGATGGTTATCTTGATTGTTCTATTATAGGGGGATGGCGTCTGCGTCCTGTTTGACGGACGCCGATGACACTCTTGGCAGCGCCGCCATCTCAGTTTTGGCCACTAATTTTGAAGTAGCCAAGGGACTGTTTGAAGGCTTGGTCACGCGATTCTCTTGTTCCAACCGGTCCGAGAAAGATCACATCAAGAGTTAGCAATTAAACGGTTACAGAGCCGGTTTCCGCGGCTGGAGGGCAGAAGTTGATTCAGTCCGATTCTAGGCAATTGACGGTTTTAAAGACGATACGCATCCCACGCTTGTGTTGTCTGCACGTCCCGATGCAGTAAAAAATCTCGCACCTCGAAAATCGTTGCGCCCAGGTCAAGTAACGTTGATCCGGCATAACGCCGCAGCTCATAACTCATTTTTGTTCGATCCTTAATCCAGTTAGAAATCCATTTTGAATCCCGGCGGACGCCGTTGGTTCCCGGCGCGGTGAAACGAACGTGCCAATCGTTCCGATCGGCGGGTCGGGGACGGAGAAAAACTTCCGCGTTGTGCAACGAACGGGGATGCGTAATTTCCGGTCTTTCACGGGGTCAATGTTAACGGAACGCGAGATTTGGATCGGCAACTGTCTAGCAATGAGGCGTCCGGACAATGCCCGTTTGGGTAGCATTCACCTGTGAGAACGGTAGCACGCACCGCTAGCTCAATTGGCAGAGCAAGTGACTCTTAATCACTGGGTTTCAGGTTCGATTCCTGAGCGGTGCACCACTTTCCGTTTGGCGCTGACGCTCGATGAGTGAAGAATCGTTCAGGTCTACTCAGCGCCCGCCGGTTCTGCGGGTCTAAGCCACAACAACACAATGAAAAGATCGATCCCAGTTTCTGTTTTTCTTATCCTGTTTTCTTTTCTCGCCGCTTATGGACAGGACACGCAACAGCGCGGTCGCCGCGGGCGACAACAGCGGCAGGGGCAGCATCGACAGGAGCTCTATGGAGACACGCTTTACGCGACAGCTGATGACGGCACGCCATTGAAATGGAGGCTCTTTCCTGCCACCGGACCGGGTCCGCATCCGGCGGTCCTGGTGATACATGGCGGCGGATTTGTTGCCACGCCCGCGAGCCCGAAGACGGTGCAGACCGCTCGTGATGCGGCCGCCGCCGGTTTCAATGCTTTTCTGGTCGATTATCGTCTGGCGGCCGCACGCAATGCGTTGCCCGAGCAGAAATCGGCCGGCCGTTATCCGGATCAGACTAACGACCTGAAGCAGGCGGTCCGAGCGGCGCGAAAATATTCGGGCGGGAATGGCAAAGTCGGCGCGATCGGCGGCTCGGCCGGTGGCGCGCACGACGTTTATCTCGCCTCCACGGGAACAAAGGGCGACGACCGGCTCGATGCGGCTGTAGCGCTCTCGGGGGCATATGATTTTACGGATCGAGATTCGTTAGGCCACGGGAATTTCCGGCGGTTGGTCATGAACTACGCCGGTTCATCCGAGGACGAATTACGCAAGGCGTCCCCCATTACGTACGTCGATGCGTCGGTCTCGCCGCTTTACGTGGTTGCGTCCGATGACGAAGCAATGCCGCCACAACAGTTCCCGGATCTTATTCGCAAGTTGAAAGAAGTGGGCGCGACGAACTTTAAACAACTATTGCGCACGAATAGTCAGCAGCATGCTTTCTCCTATTGGCCGGAAGTACGAGAGCGAGCGCTTGAGTTTCTGAAGGAGAATCTGATCGAAGGAGGCAACGCCGCGAAAGCGCAGGAGACGGCGACGCCGCAGGCTTCTGCCACGGCAAGTCCCGCGACTCGTTAGGCGCGACTGCTATTTCGTCGCAGAACAGCCGGCGCCATCCAGCGGCTCAAGGTCGAGATATTGTTGAGCGATCGGCATCCGCCGGCCAACACCAAAAGCGCGCGTTGTTACTTTGATGCCGGGCGCGGCCTGGGCACGCTTATATTCGTTGAGGTCCACGCGACGTTGCACCCAACGGACGGTTTTCTCTTCGAAACCATGGGCGATGATCTCGCTTCCGCTCAAATTTTCTTCGACGTAAAGCTGCAAGATTTGATCGAGAATGTCATAGGGCGGAAGGGAATCTTGATCAACCTGGCCGGGTCTTAACTCGGCGCTGGGAGGTTTCTCGATCGTCGAGGCGGGAATGATCTCGCGATTGCGATTGATCCAGTGCGCGAGCTGATAAACGAGAGTTTTCGGCACGTCGCTGATGACAGCAAGCCCGCCTGCCATATCGCCGTAGATGGTGCAATAACCAACTGCCAGCTCGCTTTTGTTTCCGGTCGTGAGAAGGAGGTGGCCAAACTTGTTCGAGAGCGCCATCAGGATCATGCCGCGGAGGCGCGATTGCATGTTTTCTTCGGTCGTATCTTCGGGCAGGCCGGCGAAGATCTCTCTGAACTGCATTTTGAAAGCGGTAAAAGCGTCGCCAATTGGGACCTGCAAACAGCGGATGCCGAGATTACGCGCGAGGGCGAGGGCGTCATCGACGCTGCCGCGTGAAGAATACGGGCTTGGCATCGAGACACCGACGACGTTGTCTTTGCCTAACGACTCAGCGGCGATGGCCGCGACTATCGCGGAATCGACTCCGCCGCTCAAGCCGAGGACCGCCGACTTAAACTTGCACTTTGCGAGGTAATCACGCACGCCTAACGACAAGGCGCCGTAAAGTTCCGCCATCGGCTCGGGCGCCTCAAGCGCGAGGGCGGCGGACGAGTCGGTCTCGACGATCGCTTCCGCGATCTCGAAAAATGGCAACTGCGCAATTAAATCGCCGTGGCGATTAAAGGCGATTGAGCTGCCATCGAAAACCAACTGGTCGTTCCCGCCAACGGCGTTGCAGTAGACGATCGGGCACTGGTGCTCGCGCGCGAGGGCTGCGAGCATCTGACGACGCGTCGCTTGTTTGCCCAGATCGAAAGGCGAGGCGCTCAGGTTGACGATGATTTCCGCGCCCTTCCGCACGAGTGCGCGCGTCACTTCCAGCTCGTAGAGCGGACGCGGGAGATAAGCCTGCGTCCAGATATCTTCGCAGATCGTTACTCCGACGCGGCGACCGGCGATCGCAAAAATTTCTCCGCCATTTCCCGGTTCGAAATAACGATCTTCGTCGAAAACATCGTAGGTCGGGAGCAGGGTTTTAAAAATTTTGCGGATCGGTTGACCGCGCTCGAGCAGTGCGGCGGCGTTGAAGAACGGTTTTCCATGACCATCGTTGCGATCGACGTAGCCAACCAGAAGCGGGACTTCGCCGATGCAGCTGTGCAGACGCGCGATCGACTCGAGATTTTGCGGAACGAAACGCGATTTGAAAACGAGATCCTGCGGCGGGTAACCAGTTGTCGCCAGCTCAGGCGCGAGGACCAATTCGGCTCCGGCATTGGCCAGCCGCTGATACGCTCCGAGGATTTTTTCAAAATTGCCACGGAGATCGCCGACGGTGGGATTGATCTGTGCAAGGCCGATTTTCATCCTCCGGCAGATTACCTGCCGTCGAAGCACGAGCAACGGATTGGACCGACAAGTCCTTTAATGACTGACGATGGATGGATCTTTTTTGCGATAGGCGCCGTTGAGGGCATCGTCGGCACCTTCGACAAAGACTTTGCCCCACATCAGGAGAGAAGCGGCGAAAAATCCTGCCACCATACAGAGAATGACTTTCTGGAAGAAGGTCGAATGCATCCGGTTGAGAACCAGGAGCAAAACCGGTGCCAGTATCTGCGGCCGACTTTACCAGAAGCCCCACTGCCCAGTCGCGATAATCCAGAGACCGAGCGCGAGATTGGTTAGCCCATGCGCCGCGACACAGGAGGCAAGGCTCCTGCTTTGATAGGCAACGAGGTTATAAAGCGCGCCGGCCACGAGCGCTGCGGGCCAATCGGACATCGAATGCGAAAAAGCAAAAGCAAGCGCAACGACGGAGAACGAGAGCCAGGAAAACGCGCCGAACGGAACGGCATTGAATTTCTCCGAGATCAGATAACGCAACAAGAACGATCGCCAGAAAATTTCCTCTACCAGCGGTACGACGATGACCAGACGCAGAAAGCGCAGAAAGAGTGTGAGCCAATAGAGCGTTGGTTGCGCCGTCAACACGTCTGGGTTGAATCCGACAAGCCTGGCCCTGAAGTGAAGAAACTGCTGGGGCGCGACCCAGAGAATGAAGACGCTGAGTGCGATCGCCACCACAAAGAACGGGCGGCGCAAGACTTGAAAGTCATAGTCGTGCCAAAAGAAAATGAGCATCGCGCCGCAGAGCAACGTTTGCAGCGGATAGACCCAGAACTCCGGAGTCGCTCGCCAAAGCGGACCGTCGGACGTTTTCAGCAGATCGCCGCCGCCGAGCAGGAGAGCGAAGGTCAACATCGGGAGGATGTGCGCGAGAAATTGATGCTTTCCCGGAGCGGCGGAAGGATTCATGTCTTTAGTCCGAATCTCTTGCGCATGAATTCGCGTCCTATTTTGTGCGATCGTGCCCCGCAGACGTTGGCGAGTTCATCTTGAGCAAGTGAAGGAAGGAAGAATCTTTTGCCATGCCGAAGCCCGAACCACAGCCGAATCCATCGACCGACCCCGATGCCTTGGCAAAGGCGCTCGAGCTGGAATTGATCAGCAAGCGCGCCGCCTGGGAAAGGGCACGCGCTCGTCGCGGGACCTGGCGGGCGCTGAGTTTGCTCTTCTTTTTTCTTATCATCGTTGCGGCGCTGCTTGCCTTTTTCTATTTCTTGCCGGACCTGCGAAGCCGGGAGGGAGACAAGGTACGGCCGGCAAAAACGGAAAGTAATCGTTAGGCAAGGGAATGGGAAAGCGACTGGCAACGTTTTGCGGTATGTGCGAGGGGTGATGCCGGTCGCTGGCGGTCAGACATTGACGATGGATTCACTGCAGATCGTTCACCTCGAACCGGACGATTTCGACGCCGAACGGGTGAGAGCGGAATTGAAGCGCGCGGGTATCGATGACTCGCTCATCAGGCTGCGCTCGAACGAGGAGTTGGAGCATGTCCTCGCGGCGGGTTCCGTAGACCTCGTGCTTTCGGAGTTGAAAGGTGCGAATTGCAACGGCCTCCGTGCTCTCACGACGGCACGAGAGAAACACGTGCCGTTTATTTTTGTGGTCGGTGACTACGACGCTCCCGAGATCAGAGAAGCTTTCCGCGGGCGTGCGAACGATTTTATCTGCAAGAGGCATTTGCCGCAGCTCCCGATCGCGGTGCGCAGGGTCGAGGCGGAAATCCAAACGCAGCATGATGGGCAAAGCGTCCGCCAAGAGCCGATGGACTACGCCGAGCTGCTCGACCTTGCTAATGACGCCATCGTCATTTCCGACGCGGCGGGAAAAATCTCCTATTGGAATCGCGGCGCGACGCGTCTTTACGGCTGGTCGCGTGAGGAAGCGATCGGCAAGGACGTGCACGCGTTCTTGCGCACTGGGCCGTCGGAGAAACTAGCCAAGATCTTGCGCACACTGCAGCGTCAGCAGAATTGGGAAGGTGAAATCCGCCAAACGCGACGCGACGGGGTAGAGATTGTCGTTTCGACAGGTTGGACGTTGCAAGGGACAGGGCCGGACGCGTCGTTGCTCCAGCTTAGCGTCGATGTAACCGATCGTATCGAAGCGCAGGAAGCGCTTCGACGGAGCGAAGAACGCTACCGTCGCTTCGTGGATGAAGATCTCACCGGGGATGTGATCATGAAACCGGATGGGTCGATCGTTACCTGCAATCCAGCCTTCGTAAGCATATTTGGCTTTGACTCTATTGAAGAAGCACGCCGAGCAAATTTCCTATCCCTCCTGCGCAAGAAAGAAGAGGGAACACACCTTTTGGGGCGGCTGCGGCCCAACAAGAGCGCGGAGCGTCAGGACCTGGAGATGCGGCGGCGCGATGGAGGGACTGTCTATATCGCGGCCAAATTTGCCGGCACTTACGATGAGAATGGTCGGCTGAAGGAAGTTAAGGGTTACCTCTACAACGACACCAAGCGAAAGCGGCTGGAGCAGCAGCTAATCCAAGCGCAAAAGATGGAGGGCTTGGGCGTGCTCGCAGGCGGCATAGCACACGATTTCAACAACATCCTCGGCATCATACTTGGTTACACCACCAAGCTGGAGGAGTGGAAGAAGCATCCCGAGCAAATGCCGGAGGCGATCAAGGTTATCCGAGACGCCGTTGGGCGAGGAGCTTCTCTAGTCCAGCAGTTGCTCACTTCAGCCAGGCAGACGGGAACACAGTTTGCCCCCCTTGATCTCAACGCCGTCGTGCAAGAGCTGGAGCAAATGCTCGCCGCTACTTTTCCCAAGACAATTAACTTCGTGCTGCGTCTTCACCCGAACATTCCACTGACCAAAGGCGATCGAGGTCAGTTGCATCAGGTGTTGCTCAATCTCTGCGTTAACTCGCGCGATGCCATACCTAACGAGGGCATAATCACGCTCGAGACTGGCGTTACTGCAGCAGAAGAGCTGCGCGATTCCTTTAGCGGCGTGGAGGCGGAGCGCTATGCATTCTTCCGCGTGCGCGATACGGGTATCGGTATCAGCAAGCGGGTTAAACCGCATATTTTCGAGCCATTCTACACAACGAAAGAGCGCGGAAAGGGAACCGGACTGGGATTATCTGTCGTCTATGGTGTGGTTAACAATCACCGCGGCTTTGTCCAGGTTGATAGCGAGCCCGGGGAGGGCACAACTTTCACCGTCTATCTGCCGCTGGGCAGCGCTGCCGATCTCGCGCGCGAGCAAGGTGACGGCGAAGGCAAACCAAGGGATCGGGCGCGCACTGTCATGTTGGTCGAAGACGAGGAGCTATTGCGCGAGCTGGGAGTTATGATGCTGGAAGGAGACGGCTATCGCGTGTTGGCGGCAAAGGACGGCGTCGAAGCAGTAGAGATGTTTGAGCGGCATGCCGATGAGGTTGGACTTGTCGTCTGTGACCTTGGTCTGCCGCGCATGGGCGGGCGCGATGTTTTTCTACGCATGAAGGAGATCAAACCCAGTGTGCAGGCGATCGTCGCCAGTGGTTACCTCGAACCGAGCGTGCGCAACGACATCCTGCGCGCCGGCGTGCTTGATACGGTACAAAAGCCTTATGACTTCCGCGATCTGATGGACCGTATTCGTTCCATCGTGGGCAAGCCGGGAGCGGAAAAGGAGTGGCAGCCGCAACTTTTCTAAGAGACGCGCTTCGACCGGTTCTGTTTGCCTTGCAATACCAACGATGAGTGTAACTCATCCACAAAATCGCACTCCCCTTACTCTCGGTTGGGAAGCTGCCCGGGCTAACCTGGTTCCGGCGCTTTTCATTCAGGCGCTTATGCTCGCGCTTCTCATCGGTTATTACATGAGTCCCGCGTTTGCGGAGTTTCTGGAAAAGGTAGCGCTCTTTAAGCTGCGTCACGGGCTACTTTTTGTCATTGCTGCCGCAGCCACAGCCGGTGCGCTCCTACCGGAGCTATTCCTTATCCTTTTCTTTCAAGGCGGACGCGTCAGTCGACGAAACTTGCGCAACCTTTGCTTTACCATTCCGATCTGGGCATTTGACGGCGTCCTGGTTGATTTGCTTTATCGGAGCGAGGCCGCCTGGTTTGGCAACGTAGTTACAGTGCCTGTGGTGCTGGCGAAGATCTGCGTCGATCAGTTCGGTTATAACCCACTATTTGCCGCGCCCTTCGAAGTCCTTGCTTACGAGTGGAAGAACAGCGGTTTCAGCCTTGAGTCGTTAGGCCGAAGCCTTACCTGGACGCACTATCGCGATAAAGTGATCCCAACATTGCTTGCCACCTGGGTGGTCTGGATGCCTCTGATGGCGATCATTTATTCTCTGCCCCTCGTCCTCCAATTCCCGCTCTTTAGTCTTGCTCTGACCTTTTGGGTCTTGCTTCTTACCTACATGACTAATAGCTTCGCCTTACGCCACCAAGACACGCAGCCTGTCTCGGCGGTCGCGCCGTCTCCTATTGTCGAAACGATTTCATGAAGTCCTACGAACTCTTCGACCGGATGTCACCCGAGCTTGCGAGTGAAATCCTGGGTTATTTACAAAAGGAACAGACGCCCGTCTTCAAAAGCGTAGTGCAAGGCGTGGCAACGCAGCGCAATCTGCGACCTGTTTTTATCGAACGGAAGCCGCCTAGCGAGCGTTATGCCTGGATTAAGACTGCGCTCGCGCGCAAAGCCAGCGACACATTGGCAGCACACCTTTTACAAGCGTGGCTGCTTGGAGCGCAAACGCCCATGCTTTGCGAATTCCTTGAGTCGTTAGGCATCAAACACGACGAGGACGGCACGGTCGAGCAACTACCTGACTCGCCGCCAAAGGAAGAATTGTGTAAGGCCATCGATCAATTATTGGCGAAATATCCCGCCGAAAATGTAGCGGTCTATCTTCAAGCCTTTCATGATATGGATAGTACGATCAGCTGGGCGCCTTTGGGAGAAGTTCTGACGGAGGATGACCGGCTTCGGCTGGGAACCGCGACGCCGTCCTAGAGAAAGTGCTCGAGGGCCTGGTGGACGCCCGCGCCGAAGTCTTTCTTCGCTACAAAGCCGCCTGCACGCTGAACCGCGTCCTTAACCGCATCGATCGCATTAGCCGGGCAACCCGGCATGGCGGCAAAACTACCGTCGAGCATCGAGATATCGTTATGGTGATCGCCCGCCGCAAAGATAGCTTCGCGTGATATCCCGGTGAGGCGGGCCAGCTCTTGCAGCGCCGATCCTTTGTGATAATCAGCGTGACAAAACCGCAGATAAATGGTGTTCCGCTGGTAATGAAATTTCGGTTCATGCGATCTGGCGCGGTCGATGAAACTCGTCAGTCGATCCATTTCCTCTTCACTGGTGGCAATAACTCCAGCCGGCGCATTGGCCTCGTAAATGACACGCGCCCGGGTCTGGCGATCGACATAGTCGACCACTTCCGCAAGAATGGAGCGAGTGGAATGAAATAGCTCAGCGTGCGCCCGCGCGCAGCGTTCGTTCCAATCTCCGTAGGGTTCCCAGCCGCCGTCGGTAGGACGAAAGACGTCTCTTTCACTCGTTAGGATAAAATCGGGCTGAAACGGAAAGCGCAGATCTTCCAAACCTTCTTCAAGCAGGCGGACTGAGCGGCCGGTGTTGATGGCCCAGATGGCGCCGTCGCGCTGCAGCTCACCGATCAATTCCATGCAAGCGCGATCGAAAACCGACTCGCTCGCGTGCGAGACGAGCGTGCCATCGAAATCAGTGCTGATGAGCTGAATCGCGAACGGCATTGAACCGAGAACTTAGAAATTGATTTCGGCTATGCAATCGGTCGATCGTGAATAGGATCGGAAGGAGCCAAGAAGTATGAAATCCGCTTATGAACTGGCGATGGAACGCCTGGAGAAAAAGGCACCGACAATCAAGCTGACTGAAGAACAGAAGGCACAAATTGCGGAGGTCGATTCGCAGTACAAGGCGCGCATCGCCGAGAAGGAATTGTTTCTGAAAGGCAAGATTCGTGAGGGGCAGATCAACGGAAATCTTCCCGAGGTTGAAGCGTTGGAGAAGCAGTTGGCGACTGAATTGAGACGACTTCAGATGGACTGCGAGGAGAAGAAAGAAAAGCTGCGCGCCTCCTTCGCGAAGTGACGGCCGCCGAGCGATTCTCTTTGCCAAACGAACTCCCTCCCGTCTAAGGTTGCGGCCCGCGTTGCCATGTTTGCGCTTCAACCTGAACTCAAAATCTTTTCCGGATCGGCCAATCGCGAACTTGCCCAGCGCATTTGTACCGGGATCGGCGCGCCGCTGGGAAAGGCGATGCTGAGTTCGTTTCCTGACGGTGAGACCTACGTCAGAATCGAGGAGAACATTCGCGGTCGCGATGTTTTCATCGTTCAGCCGACCTGCCCGCCGACGAACGAACACCTGATGGAGTTGCTTATCATGGTGGACGCTGCGCGCCGCGCGAGCGCGGATCGGATCACGGCCGTCATCCCGTTTTTTGGCTATGCGCGCCAGGATCGCAAAGACAAACCGCGTGTTCCGATTACGGCCAAGCTCGTCGCCAATCTTCTTTGTGCGGCTGGCGTCAATCGCGTTCTCACGATGGATCTGCACGCGCAGCAAGTGCAGGGCTTTTTCGATATTCCTGTCGATCACCTTTACTCATTGCCAGTCCTGATTCCGTATCTGCGGCAGAGGCTGACCCGCCAAACTGTGGTTGTGTCGCCGGATGTCGGCGGATTGAAGATGGCGAGCGCCTATTCGCAGGCCCTTGGAGCGAGCCTGGCAATCGTGGCCAAGCAGCGCAAGAGCGCGACCGAAACCGAAGCGCTTTACCTGATCGGCGAGGTGGAAGGGCGCGATGTACTTTTAGTTGACGATCTCACTGAGACAGCCGGCACCCTCACCTCTGCGGCCACGCTACTGAAGCAAAACGGCGCTCTCGACATCTACGCCGGCGTGGCGCACGCGGTTTTGGCGGACGTCGCAATCGAGCGGTTGCAAAAATCCCAGATTAAGGAATTAATTACGACCAACAGCACGCCGGTTCGCACCGTGGAGGGTTTTACCATCACGGTGCTTTGTGTCTCTGAGCTGCTCGGGGAAAGTATTAGACGGATTCATAAAGACGAGTCCGTTTCTTCGCTCTTCAAGATCGACGACGGCGCGCGCTAGCAACTGATTAAGCCATGGCTAAACAAGTTAAACTCTCGGTTTCCAAACGCACCGGTATAGGCCGGTCCGCGGTTCGCAAGATCAAGGCGCAAGGCGCTGTGCCCGCAGTTATCTACGGCGGCAAGCAGCAACCGGAACCAGTGCAGGTTTCCAGGCGCGACATTTCACTCGTGCTCAGTCACGCTTCGGGCGAAAACATTCTGGTGGAGCTGGCGATCGATGGGGAAAGCGGCAGCCGGCTCGCGCTTGTCCAGGAAGTGCAGCATTCCCCCGTGGGCGGCGATATTCTGCATGTCGATTTCCACGCCGTCTCGATGGATGAATTGATCGAGGCCGATGTGCCGCTCGAACCGACCGGGACCCCTGAAGGCGTGAAGACTTTCGGCGGCTTGCTGGAACAAAGCCTGCGCTCGCTCGAGATCGAATGTCTGCCGAAAGACCTGCCAGATGTGATTACAGTAGATGTCTCGCATCTCAATATCGGCGACTCGATTCACGTGAAGGAAATCCCGCTACCCGAAGGTGTGACAACGCACATCTCGCTTGAGCTAACCGTGTTCTCGGTGGTGGCGCCGACGGTGGAGGAGGAGCCTGTGGCGGCGGAGGGCGAGGCCGCGGCCGGCCCGGAAGTGATCACGGAGAAGAAGGAAAGCGCGGAAGCAGGTGCGGCTCCAGCGGCGACGGCACCAGCGAAGGAAGCCAAGAAGTAGTGTCCGCGTCCTGAGCCGGAGCGGAAGTGAACGAAATTCGTCTGGTGGCCGGTTTAGGGAATCCTGGACGGGAATACTTGCGCACACGCCACAACATTGGGTTTATGGTGCTTGATTGGCTCGCAGCGGAGCGGCAACTGCCCTGGGAGTTTTCAGACCGCTGGAATGCTGGATGGGCCAAAAGCGACGTCATCCTGGTGAAGCCTGCCACATACATGAATCGCAGCGGTGAAGCGGTTGCTGCGCTGGCCAATTTCTACAAGATCGCACCGGAAGAAACTCTCGTCGTGCTCGATGACTTTGCTCTACCGCTCGGTCGACTGCGTTTGCGCGAGCGGGGCAGCGGCGGCGGCCATAACGGACTTGAATCAGTCCTCGAACATTTTGGAACGGAGTCGGTGCCCAGGTTACGCATTGGCATCGGCTCGGCCCCAGTCCAAGGCGCGACCGATTACGTGCTCGGCCGATTTTTTGAAGAAGAGCAGCCAATCCTCGAAGACACGATCCAGCGCGCTGCCAACGCGGTGAAGTGTGCCATCGACAAAGGCTTGATTGCTGCGATGAATCAGTTCAACCAACAAGCAGAAGAAAAATGATAAATCGTTATGAAGCGCTCCTCGTCCTCAATACACAGGGCAAGGACGACAACCTAAAAGATATCGTCGACCGCCTGGAATCCGAATTTCAAAAGGAAGGCGCCCAAATCGAGCAGGTCCAAAAGATGGAGAAGCGGCAGTTTTCTTACGTCGCGGGGAAACTCGACGCCGGCTATTACGTCAACTTTATCTTCCACGCCGACTCGCAGCTGATCACCAAGCTGCGCTCGAAATTCAAGCTCGATCCGGAAGTTTATCGTCAGTATTACCAGAAGCTGCGCGAGAAAAAAGAATCGCAAAAGAAAGTCGCCGTCGCGGAGTAAGATCGGTAGAACCCGCCTATGGCCAATTTCAATAAAGTGATGCTGATGGGAAACCTGACCCGGGATCCCGAAATTCGCTACACCCCCAAGGGCACTGCGGTGGCCGAGATTGGGTTGGCGATTAACCGATATTTTTCCGGGGAGAACGGCGAGAAACGCGAAGAGACAACGTTTGTCGATGTGACTCTATGGGGCCGCACGGCTGAGATCGCTGGGGAATATCTAAAAAAGGGACGCCCGGTTTTTATCGAAGGCCGGCTTCAGTTGGATAGTTGGGAAGACAAGCAGTCGGGCCAAAAACGCAGCAAGCTACGCGTAGTGGGTGAGGGCATGCAGCTCATCGGCTCGCGCGGAGGCGCTGGCGGTGCCGAAGAGTCCGACGAAGGACCGCGCGCTCGCACGGGAAGCGGTGGTGCGCGTTCGTCTGCACCGCCCAAGAATGCACCGCCGTCCGAGCCAGACGACGACGAGATTCCGTTCTAACTGTCACCTGCTGCACGCAGGAATGTTCCCCTCGCATTTGTTGGCTTTTATCCCAGAACACGTCCCACGCCGGTAGTCCAACCGATGAACAGCACCGAAGCCTGCATCGCGCTCAACATGGTGGCGAAGATGGGGCCGGTGCGGTTACGCAAGCTGCTCGAGGTTTTTGAAACGCCCGAGCGAATTCTTTCTGCGAAGCGTGATCAATTGCGAGCGGTGGATGGAATCGGTCATGACGTCGCCGAGGAAATCGCAAATTGGGAAAGCAGGATCGATCTCGCCGCAGAGCTGCAACGCATACGCGACTTCGGCGCAGAAGCGATCACCGCGGACTCACCGCTTTATCCGCGGCAACTGCGCGAGATCCATTCGCCGCCGATCGTTCTTTATGTCTGGGGCGAATTGAGCGAGCGCGATCAACACGCCATCGGTGTCATCGGCTCGCGGCGCACGAGCCACTACGGATCGGAATGTGCGAAGAAGCTTTCGTATCAGCTCGCTTATGCTGGTCTGACGGTAATCAGCGGACTGGCGCGTGGAATTGATACCGCCGCGCATCAGGGCGCGCTCGCCGCGAAAGGTCGCACCATTGCCGTAATTGGTGCCGGCCTAATGAAGCTTTATCCTCCAGAGAACGCCGTGCTCGCCGAAAAAATTCGCAGCGGAAACGGAGCTGTCGTGTCCGAGTTCTCAATGGAGGTCGAACCCGACCGCCAAACCTTCCCGATGCGCAATCGCATTATTAGCGGCTGGAGCCACGGCATTCTCGTCGTCGAAGCCGGCCTGAACAGCGGCGCACTCATCACCGCTTCGCAAGCGGTTGAGCAGGGCCGTTCGGTTTACGCGGTTCCTGGTCACATCAACATGCCGACCGCGCACGGTTCCAACCGCCTGATTCAGCAGGGAGCCAAACTGGTCATGGACGCCAGCGACATTCTCGACGACCTGCAAATTCTTCTCCCGGAAAAGCAGAAGTTCGCAGAAATGCCTGCCAGGCCGCTGCCGGAGTTGAGCAACGAGGAGCGCGAAGTGTATGACTCCATTCGCGCTACGGAAACGCCAATCGACGACATTACTAGGGCGAGTGGGCTGCCGACCGGAACTGTCTCATCCACTCTGCTCCGGCTCGAACTGAAGCACCTCGTGAAGCAATTGCCGGGCAAACATTTCGTAAAGCTTTCGTAGTCAGGCGTAGTCCTTCCCTTCATGTCACGCTTTCTGCTCCTGTTACTTGCAAACCATGTTAACGAGGTCTAGTTGGCTGCCTTCATGCCCAAAACCCTGATCATCGCCGAGAAACCCAGCGTCGCGCAGGATCTGGCTCGCGCTCTCGGCAAGGTTCCGAAAAAGGGCGACCACTTCGAGAACGACGAATACGTCATCGCCGCCGCAGTCGGCCATGTCGTCGAGTTGGAGATGCCCGAGGACATCGACAAGAAGAAGTACGGTTTCTGGCGTCTGGAAACGCTCCCGATCATTCCGAAGAAATTTGGACTGAAGCCGAGCGCTGATTCAAAGGACCGCTACAACCTCCTGAAGAAACTGCTCCACCGGAAAGACATCGACACGGTGGTGAACGCCTGCGACGCCGGCCGCGAAGGAGAGTTGATCTTCCAAAATCTCTACGACCTCTCGAAATCCAAGCTGCCGGTAAAACGAGCCTGGATGCAAACCATGACCGACGACGGGATCCGAGAAGCTTTTCGGACCTTGCGCGACGGCGCTCAGATGGCCGGGCTGGCGGATGCCGCGCGTTCGCGCAGCGAGAGCGATTGGCTCATCGGAATTAACGCGACGCGTGCCGTCACCAAGCGCATGTATGGCTCGCGCGGCGGCAACGTCGCGAGTGTTGGTCGCGTGCAAACCCCGACGTTGAGCATTGTCTTCAACCGCGAACTGGAGATTCGAAACTTCCGATCCCGCGATTACTGGCGTGTGACAGCGCAGTTCGAGATCGCAAAAGGAGTTTACGAGGGCGTTTATCAGCGCCCCGATTTCCGAAGGAACGACAGCGAAGATCAGGATCGGATCGACCGCATCTGGGACAAAGCCACGGCGGAAGCCGTTGTGGCCGCCTGCCATGGCCAGCCCATGGCGGACGTCTCCGAGGAAAAGAAATCCTCCACGCAGGCTTCGCCTCGCCTTTACGACCTGACGACTCTGCAGCGGGAAGTGAACAATCGTTTCGGCCTTACCGCGCGTCGCACCCTCCAGATCGCCCAGGCGCTTTACGAGAGGCACAAGGTGATCACTTATCCGCGCACGGATTCGCGCGCGTTGCCGGAGGATTACGTCACGACCTGCCAACAAACGTTAGGCAAGTTAGGCGGCGATCTCGGCCGGCATGGTCAAACGGCGCTGACAAACGGTTGGGTTCGGCCTAACAAACGCATCTTCAATAACGCCCAGGTTTCCGATCACTTCGCCATCATTCCGAATGGCTCCGAGGCGAAGCATCTCGACGAGATGGAAAGCAAAGTCTACGACATGATCGCCCGCCGGTTTGTCGCGACTTTTTTCCCGGCCGCCGAGTTCGACGTCACGACGCGGATCAGCAAGGTCGCGCAAAAGCACGAATTCAAAACCGAAGGCAAAGTCCTTACCTCGGCGGGTTGGCTGGCGGTTTATGGACGGACGACCGTTGATGAAACGACCGACTCGAAAGCTTTGCCTGCTCTAACGAGTGAAGATAGCCACCAGGCGAAGACACTCTCCGCCGAGCTGCATTCGGAAGTCACGAAACCGCCGCCGCGTTACACGGAAGCGACACTTCTTTCCGCCATGGAGCGCGCGGGCAAACTGGTCGACGACGAAGAGCTCGCCGAAGCGATGAAAGAGCGAGGCCTCGGCACCCCGGCCACGCGGGCCGATATCATCGACGAACTGATCAACAAGAAATATCTCGAGCGTCAGCAGCGCGAATTGGTTCCGACCACGAAAACCGAGTCGCTGCTCGCCTTTCTCTCCGCCATCCAGGCCGATGCCGTGACCAAGCCCGACATGACGGGCGAATGGGAGTTCAAGCTGCGCGAAATGGAGCACGGAAAATTTTCGCGTGGCGAGTTCATGCAGGAGATCGAAGCGGCCACCAGACGACTAGTTGAGCGCACAAAAAACTTCGAAGAAGACGCGCTCGCGCAAGAGACCGACATCCTTTCCCCGACCGACCAGAAGCCGATGATCGAGACCTTGCGCACCTACAAGTCTCAGGACGGGGCGCTCGTCATTTACAAGGTGATGAGCGGTCGCAAAATGGAAGAGAGCGAAGTGCGCGAGCTGGCGAGCAAGGGCGAGATCGGTCCGCTCGACGGCTTTATTTCCGCCAAGACCGGCAACCGTTTTCCGTCGAAAGTGAAGATCGTCGACGACGAGAAAAATCCGGGTCGGAAAAAAGCGGAGTTGGATTTTGGAACCAAGGTGGACGTTGGCGCGCTGGTGCCCTTTTGGACAGATTCGGCAACTGGCGCAGAACTCTGTGAAGCGCCGACGAATTATGTCCTGCGCGAACGCGAGGGCGAGGGCTGGAAAGAAACCTTCAAGGTCGGGCGGATGATGTGTCAAAAGACAATCACGCGCGAACAGGCAATCCAACTGGTCACCCAGGGCAAAACGGAGCTGATCGAAAAGTTTACCTCCAAGAAAGGCCGGCCTTTCGATGCTTTCCTCGTTAGGCAAGCCGGCCGCATCACCTGGGAATTTCCGCCGCGCAAACCCCGCGAAGGCGCGGCCAAGAACGGAAAACATGCGCCACGCAAAGCGAAGCCGCCGGTTGACCTGACAAAGGCGCTCAAACTGAGTGAGAGCAAATTGCACCATGGCGATCTCTATCAAACGGAAGATTCCTTTGTGGTAGCGAAGCCGGAGCCCAACGGGTCGCCACGCGTGGTGTTTCAATTGAAGCGCAATCTCTGCGGCAAAGAGATTTCGGCTGAGGACGCCGAGCGCTTGGTGGAAACAGGCAAGACCGGCCTGATCGAGGGTTTCGTCTCCAAACGCGGCTCGAACTTCAGCGCCTATCTCACATTGTCGAAAGACAAGAAGAAAGCCGAGTTCGAGTTCCCGCCGCGTTAGCCTAACGAGTGTAGGTTCGAACAGGGACCCTTGGTCCTGATCTTTAGCCCGAAGGATACCAGGCGTTCTCTCGCCAGAATGCTTTCAGCTCGGCGTTGTCACCACGGAAAATGTTGCGTTCGGCTTTGGGAATGTTAGCGACCGATTTCGGATACATGCTTCGCGGCCGCAAATCGCATATTCCATCGCCACAGTACTGCCACAGATGCCAGCCGCTCCAGGGTGCGGTATTCCGCGGTTCCTTATGATAGTTAGCGATCCAGAGCCAGCAGCGCGAAAGTATTTTGCGATGCGCTGCAGTGGCGCCGTTGAGCATCTGCCGCAGCCGGTATTCACTGCCGTAAAGGCCAGGATATTTGCCAGTACGCTCCTTGATCCGCTCCACGAACGCGACCGCCTGGGCCACACTCATTGAGCCTCCTGGGTAATGACCGTTTTTTTCGAAATCCAGAACGAGCAACACACCCGAGCGCGGTTTCGCCGGATCTTCCAGGCGCGATGGCAGCTGCGCATCCGTGACAGCATCCAGGAAATGATCGGCCTGTCCGACGGGGCTGGTCCCGTCGCCAAAGTGATAAGCTCCCCATAGCAGGCCCGCTTCGAATGCCGCCCGCTGACGTTCGGCGTATCTCGAGTCGCGTTGCAGACGTGGGAAAGTCGCTTCGTGAATGACACCGGCGACGCCTTCCTTCTTCATCCCGGCAAAATCCGGACGCATCAAATCGTAATGCGACATATTCACCACGCTGTTTGCCCCAAGCGCGCAGGCCGGCAGTAGGAGAAAAGCCAGTAGGATGCGCATGGTCAGAGTCTTTCCCTTCGTTAACGGCATTTCCAAAACCCCGTTTGAACCGTCGGCATCCAGTTCGCCTGGGCGCGAGCGGCTGCCGGTGAGGTGCATCCGTACATCATTCAGCGAGAAAGCCTGGATCACGCTATAAACAACCGCACTGCGCAGCCATAGGACCTTAGTCCCACGCCTCGGCTGATCCATCGCAAGTAATAACTCATAACTGAGCGGCATTCTCCGCCGCCCGCTGTTGGTCGCGTGCGTGTACGGTTCCTTGCATCGCTATAAAGATCGTGCGGGCGGAATGCCACCGTGTCGCTGCGTAGGAAAGTCTTGAAACTGCCCTGGAGGCTGAGGATTTGAATTCCACGTGATGACCGGCATCGTGAAGTTCTGAATCTTTAGCGCGTCAGGCCCGCCCATCAGATTCAGGAATTTGGTTCCTGCGTATGTCTTGACCAAGATGGCGAACTTCTTCGCTGGCAGCGTCACCGCGCCATCGGAGAGCACAAGTGCTTCGATGCCGGCGACATCTTCTTTAAACTCTACAAAGACTCGTCCAGCGCACGCCGACAGGACGACTTTGTCGGTGGCGCGGGGGCGAGAAACCCCAGCCGCTTTGATAAGCGATCTCAAATGGAATTGCCGGTCTCAAGTCGATTGAACGAGATCGAGTGCGCAAAAATTTTAAGCAATGGGAGCAGAAATGTCTTGCACTCGCTCTTGCTACCATTTGTAGTGCAGAGGGTTCTCTGCAACCACACCATGCGCTGTCCGAAGTGCGGCAATCGCGATGATAAAGTGATCGATTCGAGACAATCGCGCGATAGTTCCAGCATCCGACGCCGGCGCGTTTGCCTCGCGTGTTCGTTCCGTTTTACCACTTATGAAGAGATCGAGCGCAGTGATCTGCGTGTCATCAAACGCGATCGGCGTCACGAAATTTTCGACCGGCGCAAGCTGGCTAACAGCGTCGCGAAAGCCTGCGAAAAGCGATCGATCGGTCTCATGACTCTTGAGCAAATGGTGGACGATATCGTGCACGAAATCGAAACCGGCGGGCGCGAAACGACTTCATCCGCGATCGGCGCGAAGGTGCTGGAGAAATTGCGTGAGCTCGATGAGGTGGCTTATCTCCGCTACGCTTCGGTCCATCGTCATTTCGACGATGTCGAACAATTTGTCGACGAGATCCAGGCGCTCGGTCGTCGCATTCGACGCAACGCGCAGCAGCCCGAGTTGTTTGCCGAACCAACGAAAAATGGTCGCGTTTAAGGAAGAGTTTCCCTATCTCCAATCCGAAAGCGGGCAGCTCTTCGAGTTCAACCGCGACTGGCTCCAGGCCGCGATTCGACAGGCGGCCGATCGCGCGGGTTATCCGAGTTGGTGGCTAACGGAGCACGTGACGGAAAGCATTGCCTTCTATCTCCGGCTGCGAACGGATGAGTCGGTTGTTGCCTTCAGTCAGCTCAACCAAACCGTGCGCTACGTTTTGAAAGTGATCGGTTACAAGGAAATCGTTCCGCACTTCAAACCGACGCCACCGCCGATTTCGCTTTCGCTTTATGAAATCGCCGAAGCGGCGGGCACCGGCTATGAGCTGGCGTTTTTCGATCTGCTCGAGAAACGGATCGCGGCGATTCTCGAGACGGGTGCGAGAGACATGCACTTCTTTGGTTTGCAGCCCTCGATCAAACATCTGCGGGGCGCGAAGGTCTGGTCCCGGTCCTGTGATGCGTTACGGGAAGAAGTGACTTGTTTCATTCGCGAAAAAATCTGTGTCGGCGCCGGGGCGGTGGAATTGAGCTGCTCTATTCGATGACGATCTTCGAGAAAATCGTCGCACGCGAAATTCCAGCGAAAATCGTGTCTGAAGATGACGACGTAATCGCATTCCACGACGTGAATCCGCAGGCGCCGGTGCATGTGCTCATCGTGCCCAAGCGCGTCATCCCGCGGCTGGCGCAGGCGAGTGAATCGGATCAGGCGTTACTCGGGAAATTACTCCTGACGGCGGCCAAGGTCGCGCGCGATCTGGGAGTGGGCGAGAGCGGTTATCGCGTGGTGATCAACAGCGGCCCCGATGCGGGCGAAAGCGTACCGCACCTGCACGTGCATTTGTTAGGCGGGCGCTCGCTCGCCTGGCCGCCGGGTTAGTTCAGCAGTCCTTTATTCGTTAGGCGGAATGAAGCTCCAGCCGAACTCTGCCGTCCAATGGTTACGGACCACGCGCTGCAAATGGCTGCTTCTCGTGACCGTGCTTTGTCTGGTGCTTCGGGAAAACTACCCGTTCTCGCACTTCCCGATGTATTCCTCCTTCTCGGATGAAACCTACTTTCTCTATCTCACGGATGCCGCGGGCCAGCCGATCGCGACCACTCGCCTTGGATTGTCGAGTTCCACTTTAAAGAAAATCTTCGACCGACAACGGCGGAGCAATCTCAAGAAATACCGCAAGGCGGATTCCGCTCGTTTTCAGCTGGCCGACCAGGCTGCGGCGCGATCGCTTCTCGAATATCTCGATGGTCTGTCTGCTCGGGTTCCGTCCGCGGGAAAGTTGCTTTCCGGTGCGTGGATTCAGCGCGTGGTAGTGCGTGAAAAATCAGGCGCGATCGTGCTCGAGACAGAAGCCCTGGCTGAACATCCATGATTACGTCGAAACCGGTCCCGCGCTTCGCGTTCTATGAGCGGCTGGTGATGAGGGTTCTTTTCGCATGGATTGTTTGGCGAGCCACGCCCGCGGCACTGGTCGTCAATGGCATTCCGGCGCCGAACGGAATTGCGCGCGTGATGGATCTCCATTTTCTACTCGATCCGCATTCCTTTGCCTTGTTGCGAACGCTATTGGCAGCAGCGCTGATCGCGTACGTGTTGCGATTGTTCGTTTTTCTTGCGCTACCAATCGCGCTCTTGGCGAATGTTACGGCAACAGCGATTGTGAATTCTCAGGGCGCGATCCAGCATGCGTTCCAAATCGTTTCGCTCGTTCTTCTGGCCCAAACTGCGGCGCATTTCTACGGGCTCTGGCGCTGCCGAAGCAGTGATGCGGGCGAGGCGCTCGAGGATCGCACGATCTGGTGGTCGCAACAGACGGTCGTTGCCGTCTATCTGGTTGCGGGAATCACGAAGCTTCTCGTGACCAAAGGGCTTTGGCCCCTTCAAGCGCGCTGGATCGGCGTGTCGATTACGAAATCGGCTTACCAGATGTTCTACGACACGCTCGGTCAGGCTGATCTGCAGCAGCAGCTCGCCGTTGCCAACTTTGCCGCTGCCCACGGCTGGCTGATCGCGCTCCTCGCAGCGTTCGGACTTCTGCTTGAACTCGGCTCACCTTTGGCGCTGATCAATCGTACCTGGGCGGCGTCAATCGGCTTGGCTTTGATTGGCTTCCACGTATCGCTCGATTACGCGATGCGGCTCTCCTTTATCTACAATCAATGGCTGCTGCTCATCTTCCTGGTCAATCCGCCATATTGGATCGTGGCCGCATTTCGGCGACTCGTTAGGCGGGAACGCGCCGTTGCACCGTAAGTGGGGACATCAGTGTCAGAGTCAGCGCCGGGCGTTTGCCGTCCCGTCGGCGACGTCTACATCCCCATGATCTGATAACCGCCATCGACGTAGATTACCTGGCCGGTAATTGCGGCTGCGCCGTCGCTGGCGAGGAATAGGCCGGTCTTACCGAGCTCGGCCGGGTCGCAACTGCGCTTGAGCGGCGCGCGTTCCTGGTAATGCTTCAACATCGAGGAGAATCCGCTGATCCCACGAGCGGCGAGCGTTTGCACCGGGCCAGCGGAAATGCAGTTCACCCGAATTTTTCTAGGGCCCAAATCATAGGCCAGGTAACGAGTACTCGCTTCAAGACTCGCCTTGGCCACGCCCATGACGTTGTAATGCGGAACGACCTTTTCCGCGCCGTAGTAGGTCATGGCGAGAATGCTGCCGCCATTAGTCATGAGCGGCTCAGCGGAACGGGCAAGCGCGACTAACGAATAGGCGCTGATATCGTGCGCGGTGCGGAAGGCTTCGCGCGAAGTGCTGAGGAAATCGCCTTCCAGCGCTTCTTTTGGTGCATAAGCGACCGAATGCAAGAGCAGGTCGAGCCGGTCGGTCTGGCCACGGACGTTGGCAAAGAAAGCCTCGATCTCCTCGTCTCGTGATACGTCACACGGATAAAGAGGCGTATCGGCACCGAACTCGCCCACCAATTCCTCGACGTTCTCTTTCAGTCGTTCGCCCTGATAGTTAAAGATGAGACGCGCGCCCGCCGCGGCCCAGGCTTTGGCGATCGCCCACGCGATACTGCGCTTGTTAGCAACGCCGAAGACGACACCGGTTTTGCCTGCAAGTGTTTGGTCCGTCATAGAAAACGACTGTAGCGGCTTTGCTCTTCAAGGAAAGGCCACAGCATCGCCCGCGGCATGCGATCAGGGCAAAATCGTTAGGCAAAATTTGAACGGCAGAAGCGTTGCTTCGCTCGCCCAGCGCGCTCATAATGCGACATGAAGGTGAAGGTGATCGTGACGCCTAAGGAAACCGTGCTTGATCCGCAGGGCGCGGCGGTGCGCGAAGCGATGCAGCATCTGGGGTTTGAGGCGGCGCGCGATGTTCGGATCGGTCGTTATCTCGAGATCGAACTGGAAGGCGATGCAAGTGCTCATGAGCCCAAATTGCGCGAGCTTTGTCGCGAGCTTCTTTCCAATCCCGTGATCGAAGATTACCGACTGGAAATGCCTAACGAATCGAAATGAAGTTCGCGGTCGTTCAATTTCCCGGCTCCAATTGCGATCAGGATTGCCTTGCCGCGCTGCGCGGAATCGCCGGGACCGAAGCGGACTACGTCTGGCACAAGGAAACCTCGCTGCGCGAGTGGGACGCGATTGTTTTGCCCGGCGGGTTTTCTTACGGCGATTACCTGCGTTGCGGTGCGATCGCGCGGTTCTCACCAATCATGCGGGCGGTGGTCGAGGACGCTCGCGCAGGCAAGCTCGTCATTGGGGTTTGCAATGGATTTCAGATTCTTTGTGAGGCTGGACTTTTACCTGGTGCGTTGGTGCGCAATCGCTCCCTGCACTTTGTTTGCGACATGGTGACGACTCGTGTGGAAGTGGCGGATACGCCATTCACGCGGGGCATGCCGGTTGGCACGTTGCTGCGCATGCCGGTCGCGCATGGGGAGGGTTGCTATTTTGCCGGCGAGGCAACACTGCGCGAGCTAAACGAACGCCAGCAGGTCATCCTGCGTTACTGCGACGCGAGAGGGAATATTACGCCCGCCGCCAATCCTAATGGTTCGCTCGAAAATATTGCCGGGATCTGTAATCGGGCGGGCAATGTTTTTGGGCTTATGCCGCATCCTGATCGGGCGTGCGACGAGCGTCTCGGGAGCGCCGACGGGACGCGCATTTTCGAAGCGATGCTTGGTGCGGACGCGACCAATCGCGCCGCAGCTTAGAACTTTGCCAAGACCGCCGAGCTGGCTGGTCCTTCAGCGCGATCTTGTTGGCTTATTACGCACAGAAAGTTAACAGTTGTGTAACGGAAACGAACACGAATTTCCTGTAAAAAGCGGGCTTCCCTAGGAGAAACCCTTCCGGCACATCCATTGCTAAAGTTCTGGCATAACCGCAAGGAACCTATGCTACTACAAAAAACGCTTCACATGAGTCAGTCGCTGGAAGAGTGCAAGAGTCGCCTCGCCAGCATTCACTCCTACCGCCGACATCTTGCGATGGTTACCCATGCCAACGTGACCTCGTCTAAAACACTTGATTTCGGCTTTCGCGGGCCGCTCGGTTTCGAGGGACATACTGTTATCTCGACTCTGGAGAGCGATCAGCCCGAGCAAGTGGCTTTCGAGTCATGGGGTGGGAATATTAAATTAATGGGCCTGGTCGAATTTGAGGAAGTGCGGCCAGACTGTACCGAGGTCTCGATCGCCGTGTATTACGAAATCAAAAACCGGTTCTACGCCTGGCTCGACCGGCGATTCGGTTTTGTCGAAGCATTTTTGAACGCCGAACTGCGTAGCCTGCGCGCGCATTTCGAAGGAATCGCGGCGCCGGTTCCGGAGCGAATGCCAGTCTTTGCCGTGCTTGAGCCTATGTCAGCCTAACGAATTCTCCATTAAGGAGCGCGGATCCGGATAACGGGCCGCGCTCTCTTAATTTATGCGAACCGCCCGGGTCTTATCCAGGCGTAGGACATCACCGGGCTGCAAAGTGATCTGCGCTTGCAGGTCGGAAATTTTTTCGCCGCGCAACTGCACGCTGCCCTGCTCGACGAGACGCCGCGCTTCGCCGCGCGATTTGATCAGACCGAATGAGGTGGCGTAAGCGGCAACAACCAGCGCCACAATATTGCGTTCTTCAGCAGGCGCTTCAAAGGCCGGAAGGTCTGCCTCGTCGAGACGTTTTGCGCTGAAGCGGCGATCCCATTCGGTCGCTGCCGTTTCCGCGGAGTCCCGCGAGTGGTAGATGGCGACGAGCTCGCGCGCGAGCCGTTTCTTGGCTTCCATCGGATGCTGGCCGGCGGTCTGCGCGCGCCCAAGGAGGAGAAGATAGTAGCGCGCCATAAGTTCATCGGAGACGCTCATCAATTTGCCAAACATGTCGTTAGGCGGGTCCGTCACGCCCACGTAATTCCCGAGGCTCTTGCTCATCTTTTGCACGCCATCAAGACCTTCCAGGATCGGCAAAAGGAAGACGACCTGCTGGGGCTGCCCTTCCTCTTTTTGCAGGTCTCGTCCGACGAGAATGTTGAAAAGCTGGTCGGTGCCGCCGAGTTCAACATCGGCCTGAATCTGGACCGAATCCCAACCCTGCATGATGGGATACTGGATCTCGTGCGCGCCGATGGGTTGTTCCTTTTCCAGGCGTGTCCGGAAATCTTCGCGCTGCAACATTTGCTGCAAGGTGACGCGGCTGTTGAGCCGGATGACGTCGGCATAGGACATTTTGCCTAACCAGTCGCCATTATGAACCAGGCGAGTGCGGTCGGGATCCAGGACCTTAAAGGCTTGTGCGCGATAGGTCTCCGCATTTGCCATGACCTGCTCGCGCGTTAGTTGCGGGCGCGTCGCAGAGCGTCCGCTCGGATCTCCAACCAGAGCAGTGAAATCGCCAATGATGAGGATCGCCTCGTGGCCGAGATCCTGGAACTGGCGCAGCTTGCGCAGCACAACCGTGTGGCCGAGGTGAAGATCGGCACTCGTCGGATCGACGCCGAGCTTAATGTGGAGCGGCCGGCCTAACGACAACTTGTCGTGCAGCGCCGCTTCACTGATGATTTGGGCCGCGCCGCTTTTCAACAGCTCGAATGAATCTGCCGCGTCCATGCCGCAAAGTGCGTCAGTCTGAACTTGCTTCAACCTTTGTGCGCGAATTGCGCTCGGCAACGATCGATTGAAACAACTTCGGTTACTGGTTCCGGTTCAGAAGCTCGCGCACTTCGTCGATCGTTAGGGGATGATCTTGCTGGCTGAGCATTCCTTGACGCGCCCCCTTGGCGAGGAACGTCCGGTGACTTTCAGCGTATTCGCCGGCCTTGACCTTCTTCTCTGTGTCACGCGTGGTGTCGCCGAATGGGCTCTTGCTCGTCGCGAATTGCGTCCTGGCAGATTTGCTCTCGCTGGGAGTCACCGCGACCAGCTCGCCCTGCGAAGATTTTTTCGGTTCCAATTTCCGCGCGAAGAATTCGCGGAGACCAAGAAAGCTTTTCGTTGAGTGCTGCTCCCCGGTATAAAACACCTTCGTATTGAATTTCTTGTCCAAGGGAGTGCCGTCCGCCGCAGCAAACTTCTTGTCCTGTGCCGAATTGACAAGCGACGTGTCAGGTCGCAAGAGCCGATCGATCAATTTGCGCTCCTGCTCCTGCGCGCGAACGGAGCCGACGAAGATCGTTAGGGAAACAACCACGCAAATCGGCCGCATTGCTTCCAATCCTGGCGCAAGCGTTTCGCACCTGTAAAGAAAAAGCGCAGCCGCGGAGGCAGCCTTAGAATCCGTTCAGCGCACTTAGCAATCTGTCGGCGTGTTGCGGCGGTGGCACTTCTCCGCTCAGGATGGCGCGCGCCCCGACCGGGTGCCCGTAATACCGTTCATTGGCCGTCTTTTGGGTTGCGATGATTGCGCCTTCAAGTGAGATGCCAGCAAAGAGACCTCGACTGCGGCTGTAAGTGTAGACCGCCGCTGTCGTAGTGACGGCGCCCTGCAGATCCCGCCCAACCGGCCCCGCAGCCGCGCTCACGTCGGCGCCGAGTTTCACATTCCCATCGCGCGAGAAAGCGCGAACCGCAGCGTCATTGTTCAAGACGAAAATAAAGTCCGTCAACTCCGCGCCGATCTGCAAGCCCCAGCCAGCGCCACCGAGACCAATGAAAGACGGTCCCGACCAGCCGTTACCGGTGCGCGCGACGAGAACGCCTTCGCCGCCTTTGCCGCTTACAGCAAAACCAACCTTGAGAACGCGAATGATTGCCAGACCGCGGGCGTTGCTGATGATGCGCTGTGGGATTTGCTTGTCCGGCATCTCGCGGAAGTCGTGCACGATTTTGGCCGACTGGTTAACGATTTGCTGCTCGGTGAAAGCGCGAGCCGAACCCAGGGCGAAGCATGAGACAAGGAGCAGACCGACTAGTATTTTCATCTTGAAGAATGTTTCGCCCGCGATGCGACGGACGGCCGCATTTCATCTCTCTCGTTTTCGTCGCCGACGTCAAACCGTTTCGATCGACGGTTGCGACTCGTTAGGCGTAAGTCCCTGTTTCTGGCGCATTGATTCGCTGATAAAACAGGCGTGGCGGTTCGGATTAATCCCGGAACCGTAGCGATCGGCGTACGCCTTGGTGAATTCTGCCCCGAGGAGGAAGATGGTCGTTGAGTAGTAAACCCAAACGAGAATTAGAATAAGTGCTCCCGCGGCGCCAAAGCTTGATCCGATGCTGCTCGTCCCGAGATACAGGCCGATCAGGAACTTTCCGAGAGTGAAAAGAATGGCGGTGACCGTAGCGCCGATCCAGACGTCTTCCCACCCGATCTCGACATCCGGCAGCACTTTGAAGATGAGCGCGAAAAGAAGCAGGACGACGACAAAGCTCCCCGCGGCAGTGAGGGGTCCGACAAAACTCGGGAGAGGCAAATAACCAGTTAAAAAACTGTTTAGGCTGTGGAGGACTGCGCTCAAGAGCAACGAGATGATGAGAAGAAATCCAACGCCCAGGACCATGGAAAAGTTGAACAGGTATTCTTTTACGGAAGAGATAATTCCCGCGCCGGGTTTCAGTCGCACACCCCAGATCGAGTTGAGCGCATCCTTGAGCTGACCAAAAACGCCCGAGGCACCGACGAGCAGCGTGATTATGCCGACGACGGTTGCAACGATGCTCTTGCTCGTGTCGCTCGACGCTTGAATTAAGGTTTGGATTTCAACGGCTCCCTTCGAGCCAAGAAGCCAGTTGATCTGTTGGTAAACCTGACCACGGGCGGCCTGCTCCCCAAATATCAGACCGGCAACCGAGATCGAGATGATGATCAGCGGTGCCATGGCAAAAATGGAGTAATAGGCGAGCGCCGCGCTAAAACGCAGAGCGCGATCTTCCAGCCAACCGTTGATGCTTTGCACAAACAGCGGACCCCAGGATCGTAATGGATGAAATTGTTCTTTTTTCCCCACCGTCGGAGAGTTTCTTAATCGAACGTGCGATCTTTTGAGAGCCCTGGTCAAAAATGGAATCGATAATCGACTTGCAGAGCGACGCATATTTCATGAGCGAGGCGTTGCGCATGGCCGTGCGCGCTTTCGAAGCCGAAGAAGTTCCCATTGGCGCTGTCGTCGTGCGCGCCGGGCGAATTATCGCGCGGGCTTACAATCAGGTTGAACTGCTCAAGGACGCGACAGCGCACGCCGAGATGCTAGCCCTGACGCAAGCCGAAGCGGCGGTGGGCGACTGGCGTTTGAACGATTGTGACCTCTTCGTGACGAAGGAACCGTGCCCGATGTGCGCGGGCGCACTCGTGCACGTACGGATGCGTCGTGTGATCTTCGGGTGCGCCGATTCCCGTGGCGGCGCGGCGGGTGGCCTGTTGAATTTGCTCCAAAATCCCTCGCTGAATCATCAATGCGATATCACCACTGGCGTTTTGGGAGAGGAATGCGCAAGCCTCCTGCAAAGTTTTTTTCAGGCGCGGCGCGCAGGCGAAACCAGAGCTTCGCCGCTCTGAGATCGCCAGGTTGGCGCGCGCATTTATTTTCACTTGCAAAGCGGCAAAGGTGGATCATACTCGCGCTCCTCCGAGCGGCCCTGACTTTCTCCAGAATTGGAGCTTGTAGGGTGCGGTCTGGAATCGGAACTGCTTTTTAAATGGTTGGCGCGAGGGGCGCTTACTTTCAGATGACTTACGGCCGACTTACTTTCGGGAAAGGGGTTGAAACCGTCAGGCCTTTGCGCGGTCTCAGTTTTTTTGAAGCATTGAAAACACTCTTCGTTCGTTCACTTATTGTAATTTTCCTGGGAATTGTTGCCCGCACCGCCTGCGCCAGTCTGCCGCCGGTGACCGAGCAGTTCGGCACGGCTTCCGACGGGACGCCGTTGCATTGGATCGTTTATACGCCCAGTGGTAACGGGCCCTGGCCGGCCGTCCTCGTAATCCATGGAGGCGGCTTTTATAAGAATACTCCTGACAGCTCAGAAGACTCAGTGACCTGTGCGAAGGACCTGGCGAACGCTGGCTTTATCGCCTTTGCCAATGAGTATCGACTGGCTCCCCCCGGCAAGCTCGCCGGTCAGGTTTCCGATGGACATTTTCCAGATCAGACCGATGACATCAAGCTAGCGGTGCGGACGGCTCGAGCGGATCGACGTTGCAATGGCAAGGTTGGAGCGGTCGGCGGTTCCGCCGGCGGATCTCATGCTTCCTATGTCGCTGGAACCGGCACAGTCGGCGATGATCGGGTCGACGTAGCAGTCGATCTCTCGGGAGCACACGATTTCTCGGACTTTAATCCTGGCAAGGATATACTTCTTTTTACCAGTAATGTAACTAACTATGTCGGCGTAACGGCGGACGATACTGCTGCCTTGCGGGCTGCTTCGCCAGCCTGGGCGGCAGACAAAGACACCGTGCCAATGTTCCTTGTGAACACCATCCAGGATGCCATGCCCTATGCGCAGCAGCCCGATATGGTCCAGCATTTGGACGCCTTGGGAGTGACTAACTATAAGGCGACCACTTTTACAGGGAGCGATCACGCATTTGCTATCTGGCCGACGGTAAAGGACCAGGCGACATCGTTTCTTGGGGGCGTTCTCTCCGGTGCCGCCACTCCTACACCGACTCCTACGCCTGCAATGGGAGATACGACTAGGAAATTGCTCAACGTCTCTACCCGGGGAAATGTGGGGACCGGCGATAATGTCCTGGTAGGTGGCTTTATTATTACAGGCAGCAGTTGCAAACGGGTGGATTTGCGTGGGATAGGACCTTCCCTGCAAACCGTTGGAGTTAGCGGCGCTCTGGGCGATCCAGTTTTGCAATTATATGACTCTGCGGGAGACTTAGTGGAATCAAACGATAACCATATCTTGATTCCCGGCATCCCGAATCCGTTGCTGCCAACCGATCCTTCGGAATCGTTTCTGACTGCTTTTCTGCCCCCCGGAAGTTACACTGCTGTCCTTGCGGGAGCGAATCTCGATACTGGTGTCGGCTTGGTAGAACTTTACGATACCGATCCCGCCGATTCAGAGGTGGCCAATATCTCGACCCGTGGAGTTGTAGGAACGGGTAACGCCGAAATGATTGGCGGTTTTATCGTTGGTGGCAGCACGCCAACGAGCGTGATCGTGCGCGCACTGGGCCCTTCTTTGGTTGCTGAGGGAGTGACAAACGCTCTGGTTGATCCAGTTCTGGAGCTGCGTGACGCCAATGGCAATCTTATCGGCCAAAACGACAACTGGCGTTCCGATCAGGAACAGCAAATTATTGCCACGACCATTCCGCCGCCTAGCGATGCGGAAGCGGCCATTGTCGGAACCCTTGTTCCCGGCACTTATACCACTTTGGTCTATGGCAAGAATTCCGGCAGCGGAGTCGCTCTCGTCGAAGCTTACGACCTAAGTAGCACCCAGTAGCCCAGTTGGCTGCCTCGCAAGGATTTGAACCTTGACAAAGAGATCCAGAATCTCTCGTGCTACCGTTACACCACGAGGCATTACAGGGGACTGAGATCTAAACCCTGCTCACGCTTTTGCGCAAGTGCGCCGTCTGCCGCTGCGCAGGATTTTCTGAAAAGGCGAGATCGTTAGGCAGAAGCCGATCCCAAGGCGCCCGACACGTAATCTCGATCACGCTGTGACGCCCGTTCGGCTTCCTTGGTTGCCATCAAGCGTCGCAAGGCAATACGAGCAGGATTAGTGGCAGCCATGTCGCCATAGATACGACCTGAAAGAAGGTCAAGCGAGGGGACTTTGTCCCGCCAGGTCATGATGCGCTGGAAAGCGAGGGGAAATTCCCAGAGCACGCCGATGACATCCTCGACGACCTCGTTTCCCTCATCGAAGAGATGTTCGAGTTCGGCAAAAGGATTACCATTGGTTTTCGTTTCGCCGGAGAGAAGTTTCGCGATCTCGTCGGCGGCAAATTGACCTTCCTGAATCCCGAAGTAGACGCCATAGGCAAAAATCGGATCGGTAAAACGATGCGCGTCGCCGATGCAGATGAAGCCTTTGCCCGTGTAGTCATAGACGCGATAGGAAAAATTCGGGATGGCGTAAATTGGCTCCCGCGGAGTCAGGTCAGGCAGACGCGAGGAAAGGGCCGGAGTCATCTGGCGACATTCCTGCAGGAACATTTGCTCCTTGCTCATGCGCGCTTTTTTGAAACGCTCGGTAGGAAAGACTATGCCGACGCTGGTGAGCTCCTCGCTTACTGGAATGAACCACGACCAATAATGTTTCTCCTGGTAGAAGAGTAGGGTGTTACCAGGTTGCTGGTGCAGTTCGGGACCGTTGTCGCGAATCGTGTTCGCGAACTGGGTGAAAAACGCAACTTGTTTATCGGAATGACCAGGGACTTTGCGGCCGGTCACGCGGTGATTAGCGAGAAAGGTAGCGCTGCCGGAGGCATCGATTAGCACCTCCGAATAAAGATTCTCTTCCTTGCCTTCCGAGGTGCGAATCTTCAAGCCGACGACAGCATCGTCCTTACGAAGTGGCGCGATGGCGGTGGCTTTGATCCAAATCGCGCCACGCTCAACTGCGGCGTCAAAGAGAATCTTGTCGAAGCTGCTCCGCATGACGTTCCAAGTCGAGTTGGGCACCTGTTCGTTCTTCTCGTTCCGTCGGACCAACCCAACCCAAAATTCGTTTTTGCCGTCTGGCCCGTAGAAGATCGCCCCGTGTTTAACTGGATAACGCTGCGCCTCGATCTGCGGGCCGAGCCCAAGATCCTTTAGGGCAATCGCGGTTGCGCCTGTGAGAGATTCACCAACGTGAAAGCGAGGATGATGATCCCGCTCGACGATTACCGGTGTGATGCCGCGCCTGAGGAGATACAACGCAGTACCGGCGCCAGCTGGACCGCCGCCAAGGATAATGACCGGGTATTTCTTTTGCGGCATGAGAAACTAAATAAAAGACGAGAGTAATGAGGGTGCAATTCATTCGTCATTTTGGTCAAGAAATTTAGTGCACCTCTCCGATGGGGAGCACTTATAAGCCTTCGCCGCTTTGGCTTACAAACCCAGGCTACAATCGGAATTAATATTCTGTCCGTAGATGTCGCCACCATCAGACCTTCCATCGCTCCAAACTGCCAGCGCATCCCCGGTTGCACTGGAGAAGGTGAGATCGAGGCGGGATTTCGACGAAATGCGTGATGAAACGGCAAAGGGCGAGCAGGTTAACGCGCCGCTTTCATCTAATCTTGCGCCCATGATCGTATCTTGAGCAAACGCCGGTTCCGACGACCAGACGACCAAAGCCCCGGTGGAAGTGAAGACACTTGTGACATTGATCACGGCCGAGGAGGTGAACGGTTGAACGACCACGCCGGTAGGACTCCATTGTGCCGTGCCTGTGGCGTTGAACTTCTGCGCCGAGATTCCTTCATTCGTTAGGGGCCCTTCCAGAATCTCATCCCAAAACAAATAGGTGGATGTAGTTGCCGGATCGTAGGATACGCTGGGATTTACCTGATCATGCGAGGTGTCGTTTGAACCCAGAGAGCCGTTGTGTGGAAAGGCTTCGCTGCCATCGGCCAGAATATGTTGAGCGCGTGATTGTAGCGGGTCTACCTGATACCATCCAAAAACCGCACCGCCCGCGCCGTCCGTCACGAAAGGCGGAAAGTTGCCAAACTGGAGCGAGCCGCCATCGAAAACCGCCACATGATTCGCGCCCCAGAGGAGCGCGCCAGTGGTATCGAGTTTATTTGCCAGCAAATGTTTTGGGCTGCTGAAGCCGGCCGCTGAAACCCAGGAGACGATGACCGAACCCGCGTCGCTCCCATGCAAGTCAGCCAGCGAATAGGTCGATCCGGCAGGAGCGGTCAGAGTAATACCACTCGCGCCCCATTGCGGCGCGCCGGCTCCGTTCACTCGTTGTAGCACAATGTTGTTACCGTTAATCCAGGCGATGACGGCAAAGCCATCAGAGGTCGCGGCAATCTTCGGATTTCCCTTAAAGTCGCTGCCGCTGCTCGGATGAAGCCCGTCTGGTCCCCATAGCTTGACTGCGTCGGGACTTACTTTTGCCGCCGTAACTACTGTGTCCGGTGGATGGCGATCGTCGAGAAAGGCGATCAAGGCGTTTCCGCGCCGATCGATATCGAGCCCGTAATCCTGTGTCGAACTCATCCCGAGATCGGCTACCCGCAAGCCTTTGGATCTCCACTGCCGTACACCGTTTTCGTCCAGCCGCTGCAAAAATACGTCATAGCCGAAGGGCGGATTACCGTTTGGATCGTTATCGAACCAGCTGATGTAACAGCCGCCATCCGACGTTGCTCGAATTTTCGGCTGAACCTGGTCATCCTGCTTTTTGGCGATTGCCAGATTGACCATTGGATCCGAACTCCATTGAGCAAAGGCGATGGACGCAGGGATAAGGGCACTGATTGCGAAAGCGAGAAGCGATTTTGTCATAGGTCGAATTTGCGGCTAAACGGGAAAACGAGGCTACCAGCTCTTGTGAAAGCGACTAGTAAAAAGTTTGCCTAACGAAGACGACAAACGATTGTCGCCATGGCCTATTCGCTCGTTAGGTAGCAAATGCTTGCGACCCGCGGTGCCGAAACCTATTTTCGCCCATGGGCAAAGACGATTTCCTGGCCACGATCCAGGGCGGTTATTCCTTTCAGGGTCCTAGCGTCATGCTCGGGGTAGCGACCCGCGAGGGTAAAGTCGAGCCGCAGGCGCCGGTGCGTTTGCCCCTGCGCACATTGAATCGGCACGGCCTCATTTCCGGCGCCACCGGCACGGGAAAAACGAAAACGCTTCAGATGATCGCCGAGCAGCTCTCCGAGGCTGGCGTTCCCACTTTGCTCATGGACATCAAGGGCGATCTCAGCGGTCTCGCCAAGGCCGGAGAACCTTCCGATCAAGTCAAGCAACGCGTGGCCCAGATTGGCACAGACTGGTCGCCAAGCGCTTATCCGGTCGAGTTCCTCACCCTTTCCGACGATCCAGGGGTGCGACTGCGCGCTACCGTCCTCGAGTTCGGTCCGCTCCTTTTTTCCCGTCTCCTTGGACTCAACGAAACTCAATCGAGTCTTGTCGCGCTGGTCTACAAATTTTGCGATGACAAACATCTCCCGCTTCTCGACCTGAAGGACTTCAAGAAAGTCCTGGAATACATCACCGGCGACGCCAAAGCTCAGGTCACTGCGGAATACGGCCTTGTCCCTACCACTTCGACCGCGCTCATCCTGCGCAAGTTGATTGAGCTGGAGCAACAGGATGCGGAGCGGTTTTTCGGCGAGCCTTCCTTCGAAATGGCCGATCTAATGCGCGTAACCGACGGCTTCGGACAGGTGTCGATCCTGCGCCTGATCGATATGCAGAATCGCCCAAAGCTTTTCTCCAGCTTCATGTTGCAAATGCTGGCCGAGCTTTACGCCAGCTTGCCTGAAGTCGGCGACCCGGAAAAGCCAAAGCTGGTCATTTTCATCGACGAAGCACACCTCATTTTCGACGATGCCGAGAAGGCGTTGCTCGACGAAATCGAAACCGTGATCAAGCTCATCCGTTCGAAGGGCGTCGGCATCTTCTTTTGCACTCAAATGCCGACCGACGTCCCGGAGAGCGTGCTCGGTCAGCTCGGGATGAAAGTGCAGCATGCGTTGCGCGCCTTCACCGCCAAGGACCGAAAGGCAATCAATCTCGTGGCGCAGAATTATCCCGAAACGCAATTCTACAAAACCGAACAGCTCCTCACATCGCTCGGTATCGGCGAAGCGCTCGTCACCGTGCTGGATGAGCGGGGTGCGCCTACGCCGCTCGTTGCGACGCTGCTTTGCGCGCCGCGTTCGCGTATGGGGGCGTTGACGGCTGAAGAATTACAGGAAACCATTGGCCGCTCCGCTCTCGCCGGGAAGTACAACAGCGATCTCGATCCGCAGAGTGCCTATGAGATTTTGGGTGGGAAAATTGCCACGGCTGCTGCGGCCGTGCAGGAGCAACCTGCGAAGAGCGCTCCGCGCCGGACGTTCTCGCCTTCTGCCGCCACGCCTCGCAGCCCGGAGCTTGATGCCGCACTCGGCTTGCCGAGCGAATCTGCTTCCGAGCCGGCCGGTCTGCCCTATCCTCCTCCCGTTGCGCCGACATCGGCTTCGTCTAACCGAAACCCGCTTGGCGAAATCTTTGGCAGCCGCGTTGCCCAAAGTGTTCTGCGTAGCGTCGCGGTCAACGTTGCCGGCACGGTCACCCGTTCGCTTCTCGGTGCCATGGGCGTACGCGGCCGACGTTATCGTTAGGCGTTAGGCGCGTTTGAGCGCGTGGGCCTGCAGGTCTTCCAGCGAGACAAACTCGAGCGCAGAAGAATGTGTCGCCTCCAGATCGACTGGCGGCGCGACGCCGCGATCAAGCGCCTGTTTCCAACGCGAGACACAAACGCACCAGCGATCACCCGGCTGCAATCCCGGAAAACCCCATTCCGGATGTGGTGTCACCAGATCGTTCCCCATCAGGACTGAGTAATCGAGAAAATCGCGCGTCATTTCCGCGCAGACAGTATGCAAGCCAGTGTCCTCAGGTCCGGTGCGGCAATAACCGTCGCGATAAAAGCCAGTCGCCGGATCCTGGCAGCAAGCGCGTAGCTCCGTTCCGAAAACGTTGGTTGGCATGGACCATTTTAGCGATGGCAACTGCCTACTCCAAGGCAATTTCGCCGACATGCCTGCGATTCGAGGTTGCGGTCACCTCTCTGAAGCTGCCATTTCCGATCGCGGAGTTCGATCACCTCGTCGCCGTCCGTTGTGCCAATCCGACAATGACGCGCGCTGATATTGAGGCTTGGCAAATGATGCCCTGGGGCGTTTAAATTGAGTGGAAATCGCGTTTTCACAAGCGATCGCCATCCTCATGTCAATCTCTTGGAATATGTGCTCGCCGCCGTTACTCCCACAAGATAAGGGATGTTCGTGCGGCGATCCGGCTAAATTTGGTGCTCGACACTTAAATCAGAAATGAACATGAAGCATCCGAGGATTGTCTTTATTCCGATATTTAACCTTGTTAAGTAGTTTGAGCGATGCTACAAGAAATGTTTCGCAAATCCCAGCCGACCCGAACAGCTGGTTACCTTTACCTCACCTCTTTTGTCTTAACTCATGAGAAATTATATGGCCGCTGAAGATAGCGACTCCGGTATCAAGATTTACCTGCGAGAGATTGGGCAGATTCCTCTGCTCACCCCGCAGCAGGAGATCGAGTTGGCCGCGAAAATCAAGAAGGGCGACAAGGAAGCTCGCGCCTTGATGATTCGGTCGAACTTGCGCCTCGTTGTGAAAATCGCCCACGATTACGCGAACCTGGGTTTGCCACTGCTCGATCTCGTCTCCGAGGGCAACATCGGCTTGATGAAGGCCGTTGAACGTTTCGATCCTGCAAAGGGCGGCAAGCTCAGCACTTATGCCGCCTGGTGGATCAAGCAGTCCATCAAGCGTGCCCTGGCGAACCAATCGAAGACGATCCGTCTGCCCGTGCATCTGGTCGATAAGATTTCGAAAATGCGCCGTGTTTCGCTCCAAATGAGCGAAGAACTCGGCCGCGAGCCAACGGACGACGAGCTCGGTGAAGAGATCGGTATTGCCGCGGGTAAAGTTTCACAGCTCAAGACCGTATCGATTCGTCCGGCGTCTCTCGACGCGCCGATTAGCGATGATGACTCAACCGAGTTCGGCGAGATCGTGGGGGACGAAGATGCGCAAACGCCCTTCGAACTCTTACGCGATAAAAATCTGCGCAATGAGGTTGGAGGCTTGCTCGACGTGCTCGACGATCGCGAACGAAAGATCATCTTTTCTCGCTTTGGACTCGACGGCGGCAAACCGAAAACGCTCGAAGAAGTGGGTAAGAAATTTGGCGTTACACGGGAACGCATTCGACAATTGCAAAATATCGCGCTCTCCAAGCTGCGCCGCGCGCTCAGCAAAAAAGAGCGTCCGGTCGATGTCGAATTGACGGCGGAAGTTTAACGCAGTTTTTGCCTAACGACTCTCAAGGCGCGGACGGAAGTCCGCGCCTTTTCTTTCGCAAAGAATCACCGAGCCGATATCACCGGGTCAGGTCCAGCGAAGCCCAATCCATTGAGGGACGAGGCGACTACCAAGGCTTTCACCATGGTTGTCTCTGTCGGCGGAAAATGTTGCCCCAGGAAAAGGTCGCGTCGCGCCGCTCTTTCGGTCGTGCGAACTCCGGCAGGCGCGGCGGTGTTGCCAGCGCAAATCCTGGCAAATTGAGCGAAAGATTGGGGTTGTAATAAGGATCCTGTAGCAACTCCGCACCCCACTTAACCTGCATGTAGGTCGCTTCCCTAACGAACTGGTTTTGCTCCGCCCGGGTCGGCTGATGGCCACGCGAGGCTGACTCATGATGGATGAGGTTGGCGTAGGGTGTCCAGACGTTACGAAAGCCGGCAGCGACGAGCCGCAAACAGAAATCGATGTCGTTGAAGCTAACCGGTAAATCGATCTCATTCATTCCGCCTAACGACTCGAATAGCTCCTTCCGTACTGCCAGACACGCGCCGGTGACAGCGGAAACATTCTGCTGCAAAAGTGCGCGACTAAAATATCCGCCGCGGCTCCGTCGCTGATTCGCGAAGGCATGGCCCGCCACTCCGCCCAGCCCAAGGATCACCCCGGCATGTTGCAACGTGTCGTTAGGATACCAGAGTCGAGCGCCGACCGCGCCGACTTGCGGGCGAACGGTGTGACTGACCATTTCGCGCAGCCAATCGCTTTCCACGGCTTCGATATCATTGTTCAGAAAAAGCAAAATCTCGCCGCCGGCCGCGGCCGCGCCGGCGTTCGTTAGGCGACTGAAATTGAAATCGCCCTCGTCATGGACTACCTGCGCGTCGATCGTGCGCAGATATTCGTGCGTTTCCGGCTCGATCGAACCGTTATCGACGATGACAATCTCAACCGGCGCATAGTCCGTTTGCTCGCGAATACTCGCGAGGCATTTCTGCAAGAGAGCGATTCGGTCGCGCATCGGAATAATAATCGAAACCTTCGGCATCAAGGTGCCTAACGAATAACGAACGCGATGCGCCTCGCTGTTTTCCGGACACGGCTCGACCTGCGCCTCGACCCCGCGGCGAGCGAGATGCTCCGCAATCGCCCGGCGAGCAGCGACGGTGGCATACGGTTTCGCGTCTGGGAGCGCGGCCACGCTGCCGCCCGCCATTCGCCAGTGATAAAGCACGCGCGGGATATGCCGGATCTGTTCCGGCCGCAAACGCTCGAGACAGCGCAGGACAAGATCGTAATCCTGCGAACCATCGAGCCCCTCGCGAAATCCGCCGACCTCGCGCATGAGGTCGGCCCGATAAACGCCGAGGTGATTGACGAAATTCTGTGCCAGAAAAAGCTCTGGGTTCCAATCCGGCTTAAAGTAAGCCGTCGAGCGATTCCCCACCGCGTCGATTTTGTCTTCGTCGGAGTAAATCAAGCCCGCCTGCGGAAATTCCGCGGTTTCGAGTGCGACATGCGCCAGCGCGTCGGAGGCAAGCACATCGTCCTGATCGAGGAGCGCGCACCATTGGCCGCTCGCCAGACTCAGTGCCGAGTTCGAGCAGGCGGCGATATGGCCATTGTTAGGGCGGAAGATGACTTTGATTCGCCGATCAAGCTTGGCGACTTGTTCGAGCCAGGGGCGCACTTCCTCGCTGCTCGATGCATCGTCGGCCAGGCAAAGCTCCCAACATTCGTAAATCTGCCCTCGAACAGAGTCGATCGCCGCCTCGAGAAAAAGGAGGTTGGGATCGTAAACCGGCACAATCACCGAAATAAGCGGTTGCTCGCGTAGTTCACGAATCTGTTGGCGAAGGGCGTTGGCGTCGATTAGCGCATATCGCCGCAGCCATTCCTCGTAAGCCGGCGGTGCTTCCGGACGCGGAATCTTCGGCTTACTCGACTTCATGCTTCACGCGTTGTTTAATTACGGAAAGATCGATTGCCTCTTGCACAAGCCGGCGAAAATCTTTGCCGAAACGCGCGAGCGTGAAACGCCGTTCGTAAGTCGTTCGCGCGTGTTCCGCGAGCTGAGGGATCAGGCTCGGGTTTTCGATCAAGCGCCGCATCGCCAGTGCGAGCTCGGCGGATGATTCCGGCCTAACGAGCAGCGCGTCTTCGTTGTTCGTCAGGATTTCCGAAATTCCGCCTACGGTAGTGGCTATGAGCGCGCGACCAAGGCTCAGCGCTTCGAGGATGATCACCGGCATCGCTTCGTCGCGCGACGCGGAGACGATCACGTCTGCCTCCCGCATTTGCGCGATCGCGTCCTGATGGGCGAGCGCTCCCAGGACGCTGAGGTTTTGTAACGACCGGGCGAGACGATCGACCTTCAGCCAAAAATCGGGATCGAGAATTCTGCCCGCGATCTGGAACTCCGCTTTTTCGCGGACCGCGGCTGGAAGCGACGCGGCGGCTTCGACGAAAATATCCTGTCCTTTGCGCGGTTCGATGCTGGCCAGGAGCAGGAAGCGCAGGCGCCCCTGCCTAACGGCGCTCGGGTCTGTGACCTCGAGATCGGGAATGGCATTGTGAAGGGCTTTCACCGGTCCGGTGCGGTAGGCGCGATAGATTTCCGCGGTACGCTCGGAGGGCGCGATCACCAAATCGGGCAGTGGCATGGCCGCTCGCAGCTCCGCGTCTTCACGAAGATAATGCTCGCCGACCGAGCCGGGCTCGTGCACCCACCAGACAACCGGCACACTCATATTTTTCAGGGCACGGACCGCGTTCTTGCTCCGAATGCTGTTCGCGATCACGCAATCGAAATCACGCGCAAATCGCAGGAACGATTCGTGGCCGGCATCAAGCAGCGAGTCGATGATGACCGGGATTCCCAGCTCGGAAAATTTCTTTCTCAGCGGCCCGTCATTGGGCGACATCACGACCGCGAAAATGCCGTTCTCACGACACCACCGCGCTGCGTGCCATAGCATGATCGGCGCGCCGGAGAGCGAAAAGTCATGTGAGACGAGGAGCAAGTCGGGAGTGCTCGCGACTGCGTTCGTGCCACGCGCGGCCATCCGGATCGGTGTGGGCGAATCCGTGTAGAGCCAGTCCCGCATATTCGTTGGAAAATAGGGATCGTGAGTCGTGAACTCAGGCCACCGTTTCAGCAGATAGATTGATGCCTTATCGCGCTCGGTTGGTCTTTCCTCCGTCGCCCCTAACGAGACGTGTCCGGCATGATGCAAAGTGGCGAAGGGCGTGTAAACACAGCGCAAACCGGCCGCGCGAATCTTGAAACAAAGGTCGACGTCCGAATGCGCGATCGGAGTGTTCATCGCGTCGAATCCTTCGATGCGAAAAAAATCTTCACGACGTAGCGCGAGACAGGCGGCGGAAAGCGCGGAAACATCACGTAGTGACTGCGCGAAATTGAAATGCTCGGTCGAATCGGCAGGTCGCTGATGAAACGCCGTTCCCACCAGATTGCGCACGCCCACGACCAGTCCTGCGTGTTGAATCTGGCCGTTCTCGTAAAGCAACTTGGGAGCGACCGCGCCGATCTCGGGATTTTCCAGCGGTTCGATGAGATTTTGAATCCAGTCCCGCTGCGCCGTTTCGACGTCGTCATTAAAAAAAATGAAGCGCTCACCGCTGGCCGCGCGCGCCCCCGCGTTGCATTTGTCGGAGAAATTGAAAGGCTCGTCGTAAGGAACAAAAACCAAGTCTTCGCGATCACTTGCAGCTTGTAACTGCGCGAGCAGCCCACTGTTGGTTACGATCACAATTTCAAGGTTGGGATAATCAGTTTCGTTAGGCAGGTTTTCCAGACAACGCTGTGCGCGGCCGGACGAATCGGTCGGGATGATGATCGAGACGCGCGGCCATTGCTCTGGCTGGAGACGGGCGCGATTCGCGGTCGGATATTCGATGATTTCGGCCGGCAACTGACGCCGCTTCATGGCGTCAGCCAGCGCCGCGAGATTCGTGACGCGCGCTTCTGGTTTTCCCCCTGACGAACCCGAAGCGGGGTGCTCGCGCCAATGATAAAGCACCTGCGGAATGTGGTGAACCGCCCGGGCCTTTTCCGTCGCCCGCAAAGCAAAATCGTAGTCTTGCGAGAGATCGAATTCCCTGCGGAAATCTCCGATCTGCTCGACGAGCGCGCGGCGATACGCTGTGAGATGGCCGAGATACATCGAGGAGCAAAGCAGCTCCGGGCTCCATTCCGGTTTGAAAAACGGCGTGTGCCGACGACCGTTTTCGTCGCAACGATCTTCGTCGCTGTAGAAAATGTCGACCTCCGGCGCGCGTTCGATTGCCCTTGTCAGACTGTAAATCGCCCAAGAGGCCAACAGATCATCGTGGTCGACACAGGCGATGAAGTCGCCCGTCGCCATCGCCAGGGCGTGGTTGGTGTTTAGCGAGATGCCAAGATTGCTCGTTAGGCGCTGATGACGAATGCGCTTTTCTTGCGACATCCATTTTTCGATCAGCTGACGCGTCTCCACGCGCTGCGAACCGCCATCCACCAAACAAAGCTCCCAGTTCGGCGCGGTCTGCGCGGCGATGGAGGCGAGCAGCGCATCGAGAAATTTCGCCGGCGGATCGTAAACCGGCAGGAGCAGACTGATGAGTGGCGCGTTTTGCCATTGCGAGGCGGCTTGCCGCTGTTTCGTTAGGCCAATCTCGTCCGGTTCGTGCTCTCGCTGCCAAACGAGGTAGCGGTCTTCCGGCGGCGCTTTCTTTTGGCCCAAGGACTTTGGTACCGCTGGCGCTGCCGGTTCCTGCCGCAGCAAACCGAGATTGCGGGGAATCCGTCCCAGCTCGCGCGCAAGGCGTTGCGCGAACGGTCGCCGTTTCTTTTCGCCGATGGTACCCTCCTGAAAACAGCGCCCGCCTTTGCGGCAGGCTTTTTTCGCCATCTGCATGATGCGCTTTTGCTCCTTCAATTGCGCTTTGAGTTTTGCCAGATCGCGTTTGCGGCTCTCGCCTTCAGCCAGAAATTGCCGCAATTGCTCGTGCTGGCTGTCCATGACCAGTTGCGCCTTGGCGCGGTCGCGGCGCAGGGCGTCGAGATCGAAGCGCAAGGCCTCCAGTTGCGCGCCCTGCTCGTCCATCGTTTCCTGCGCTTTCCAGCGGTCTTCGAGCAACGATTCGAGCCAAATCTGGCGGGCGGAGAGTGCGGCCAGATCAGCCAGCGCCTGCGTAGAACCAGCCTGCGCGTCGATGCGTTGCACCGCGAGGCCGTAAAGATCACGCAGGCTGATTCCAGATTCGTTAGGCGTCGTTAGGCCGTGGAAAAGCGGTGAGTCTGCCGAATGAGAATGTTGCGGCCAAAAAACCCCGAGCCCGCAACCCGCCTCCAGGTCGACTGCGACGCGCTCTCGCAGCCAGCGGTGCCAGGCGGCTGCTGGGGAATCCTCGCGTTGCAGCCCAATTCCGTGGACCAAAACGATGCTGTCGTTAGAAAGAACCCGTTCCCAGTTTTCCAGATCCCGCAGGATCTCAGAACCAACATCGCAATCATCGATCACCAGCAGATCGACCTTTCGCTCTGCGCAATCGTCCAGCAGCGCGACCGTGTCGTTAGGATGCAGCCGGGCGAACTCGCGATAATGTTCCGCGGCGTAGCGAACACTTTCCCGCCATGCATCATCGTCATCGCGGGATTGCAGGCCGCGCCATACGGCCACGCACTCACTCGTTAGGCCGCCTTCTCGCACGGCCTGACAAAGGGTGAAAAAGCCGTCGCCATCGCCCAGTCCGAGCACGACAATCCGTTTCGGTCGCACTGTCCTCACCAGATCGTAAAGCAGCGGCAGATAATGTCGGATTTGTCTGCCATGGTAATAGCGCGGTTGAAAGGCGAACAGGCTGGGCAAATTCAGCAGGTTCATTCGGCTAACGAACGCATCGCAATTGCACGCAATCGACCAATTGCTCTCCGGCCTGAAGATCGCTCACGATGACCAGCTGGTCGTTAGGCGAGATCAGTTTCTTTTGCGCGCAGGTGCGCCTCGGCCGCGTCGATCGTCGCGTTCGGATCGTCGGTAAACTGGAGCTGAGCGGCAAAGACGCCCCAGCAGACGGCAAGTTGGCGGTAAACGTGTTCGTTAGGCGTAAAGGCGAAGATGGGTGCGTATGCGGGTCGCAGGTTTGAAACATAACGCGTCATTGTGCCGTGCCGGGTAAAGACCACCAGCTTGGCTTGGTGCAGCGAATCGGCCAGGGAAACCGCCGCGGCGACCATCTTCTGCCGCGCATCTTCCAGGATCGCGTCCTTGCCAAACCCGGCACCGCCGCTCTGCTCGATCCGGAGCGCGACTCGATCCAACACCTTTACGCACTCGACTGGGTAACGCCCGCTCGTCGTTTCGCCAGTGAGCATAATCGCGTCCGCCTGTTCGAAAACAGCGTTCGCAATATCGGTCACTTCCGCCCGGGTCGGAACCGGATTCTCGATCATGGATTCGAGCATTTGCGTCGCGACGATGACGGGTTTGCCGATTCGCAGACAGCGTTTCACGATCCTCCGCTGAATAATCGGTAGTTCCTCCATCGGGCATTCGATACCGAGGTCGCCGCGCGCAACCAGCAGCACGTCGGTCGCCCCGATCATCTCATCGATCGCGCGCACAGCGCTTTGGCTTTCGATCTTTGCCACTACCGCAGCCGCGCTGCCGCCTTTGCGCAGAAGCTTGCGCAGTTGGACAAGATCTTCCTTCCTACGGGCAAAACTGAGCGCTACAAAATCGACTTCGAGCTCGATGCCAAGGGCCACATCGGCCAAATCTTTTTTGGTGAGGGCGGGCAGATTCACGTCCACGCCCGGCAAATTGATGTGGCGGCGCGAGCCGAGTTTGCCCTCGGTGAGGACGGATGTGCGGATACGATCGTCCTTCTTGTCCAAGACCCGCGCTTGGAGGAGCCCGTTGTCGAGCAGGATGATATTGCCGACTGCGACATCGTCGATCAGATCATCGTAGTTAACTGTAATCGAATTCGGCTCCGTGCTCCGCGCGCCGCGCACGGTGATTTCCAGAATGTCCCCGACCACTAAGTGCAGGTCGTTAGGCAAGACACCTGTGCGGATTGCCGGGCCCTGCGTATCCAGCATCAGGGCGACGTTCCGTTCCAGCGCCCGCGCGATCGACCGCACCCGGGGCACGATTTCGCGCACCCAGTCGTGCGCGGCATGACTCATGTTGAGACGAAACACGTCCACGCCCGCGCCGATCATTTTTTCAATGACGGCCGAGCTCTCGGATGCCGGACCCAATGTGCAGATGATTTTGGTTTTACGCACCGGCGTGAGAATTCCGACGCGCATCTCTTTTGCAAGGCGATTTATCGAGAGCGCCGCATCAACGTTGCGCGAAAGGCCCAAGAAGCATTCAGTAAGCCGGTGCATCCCAGCTCATTCGATAAGATGGCGGACTTCGTGCGGAAGTATCTCGAACCGCGCCGTGCGGAACCGCTCGTCATTCTGGACCTGGGGAGCCGGGACTATAACGGAACTTACCGCCCACTTCTCGATCGGGCACCCTGGCGCTATCTCGGACTCGATCTGGAGGCTGGTCCGAATGTCGACGTCGTTCTGCATGATCCTTATCGCTGGCGGGAAATCGAGTCCGGCAGCGCGGATGTGCTTGTCTCGGGACAAACCTTTGAGCACACGGAATTTTTCTGGCTCACCGTGGGTGAAATCGCACGGGTCTTAAAAGCCGGCGGCCTGGCTTGTGTTATTGCGCCGTCGGCAGGCGAGGAACATCGTTATCCGGTCGATTGCTGGCGGGTTTATCCAGACGGGCTCCGCGCCCTGGCTCGTTACGCCAAGCTCGAAGTGGTTGAAGCCTGGACGCAATGGGAAGATCGCCCGCAGTACGATAACGAAAGCAATAAGTGGCATGACTCGGTCCTCGTAGCACGAAAGCCTGAAAGAGCGCTCAGTCGCAACTGGAGTCGCTGGTTACGGTTCTCTCGTCGCCACCGAGCTTGCTAACTGCCGGCTAGTCGCGGCGGTGTCGCCAGGACAAAACCGGGCGGTTCCAGCGACAGGTTAGGGTTATAAAACGGATCGTGCCGTAGCTCGCCTCCCCAGCGTTCCTGCATGTAACTGGTTTCTTTATCATCAGGCGATCCTTCGTCTGCCGGGTCCGACGAGAGAATCAAATTAGCATAGGGCGTCCAGATAACTCGAAGCTGCAGCGCACGAAGTCGCAGACAGAAGTCGATGTCGTAGAAATGATATGGGAGGTTGGCTGCATCGAAGCCGCCAAGCCTCTTGAAAACGTCTTGTCGCACAACGAGGCAGCCGGCAGAGACCGCAGATAGGTTCTGTTGCAGCAAGGCGCGATTGAAATAGCCCGGGTGACCTCGCGGAAATCCAAAAAAGGCCGGGGCCGCAATTCCGCCGAGCCCTAGAATAAGTCCGCCATCAAGAACGGATCCTGTTGAAGAGGAGAGACAGCCGCCGACCGCTCCTACTTCCGGCCTTAAGACGTGGCTGACAAGCTCGCTTAACCAGCCATCTTCCGCCTGGCAAACCTTGTCACTTACGAAGACAAAAACTTCACCGCTTGCATCTTGCGCCGCCAGGTTGGCCCCCTCGGCGCCTCGCTCGACACGAACGATCTCGATTTCAGGGTAGTCACTTCCTTTCAAAAAGACACCTTCGCCTTCGCCCCCAAAAACGATGCTTACTTTCGGTCTGACTGCCGGCAGAGAATAGATGACGCGATGTGATTCATTATTTTCTGAGCAAGCTTCCGCAGTCGCGGCAATTCCGCTCCTGGCCAGGTAATCGTTCAAGGCGCGCCGCGCAGCGTGGCGTGCGTGTGGCTTGGCATCGGGTTCCAGGGCCAGACTGCCTTCGGTCATTCGCCAATGATAGAGAACCTTCGGGATATGTCGGATTTGCTCCGCACCTAACCGAGCCACGCAACGAAGCGCGAGATCATAATCCTGCGATCCTTCGAAGCCTTCACGAAATCCACCGATTTCACGCATTAAAGACGTTCGATAGATGCCCAGATGATTAAGATAGTTCTGAGCCAGGAATAACTCTGGATTCCAGTCTGACTTAAAGAAAGGATTGCTTCGCTCGCCGCTGACATTAACGAAATCCTCATCCGAATAAATCAATTGAACTTCGGGATGATAAACAATGGTGCTCGCGACCTCGGCAAGAGCGTTTTCCGCCAGGAGGTCGTCCTGGTCCAAGAGCCCGCACCATTCGCCCGAAGCCAGAGCGAGAGCTGAGTTCGTGCAGGCCGCGATTCCGCCATTCTTCTCGCGCAGAACATAGCGACAGCGCAACTCCTCTTGGCTGAGGGCTTCAATAAACTCTCTAACACGATTGCCACTCGAATGATCGTCTGCCAAACAAAGTTCCCAGCGCGGATATTGCTGCCGGCGAACAGATTCTATTGCCGCTTCGAGAAATTCGAGATCGGGATTGTAGATAGGAATGAGGACAGATATAAGAGGCTGCTGTATAAACATGCGAACCTCTCGGGCAAGCGTCTCTCGCTCCCGCGCAGTGAGGGTGGCATACCTGGTAATCCACTCGGAGTAAGTCATCGATCGCGTCGCAGACTTTCGATGAGAGAAGTGAAGGTATCGCCCAGGCGACGAATTGAAAAAGACGCGACAAAGGTCTCAGCAGCATTTTTGCCTAGGGAGGCTATCTGACTTGGGTGTTCAAGACAATGGTTCAGGGCCTGCGCGAGTGCGGTTCTACTTTCCGTTGGCACGAGAATCCCGTTCAGGTCGTTTTGGAGCCATTCAGAGATACCGCCGACATTCGTGCTAATGATTGCCTTGCCCAGGCTCATTGCTTCCAGAATCGCGATCGGCATCGTTTCATCGCGCGAGGCGCAGACCAGCACATCGGAACGCGCGATCGCTGCGAGGGCATCCTCGTGTTCCAACGCGCCCAAAAATTCAACTTGGGGAATCCTGGCAGCTCGCCGGCTCAGCATTTCATAGAAATCTTTTTCCAGGACGCGTCCTGCTGCGCGGAAAACAGCTAGCTCTCTCATCTCTGTAGGGACTTCTGTGATCGCGTCGAGAAAGATGTCCTGTCCTTTGCGTTGCTCATAACTTCCGAGTAACAGGAAGGTCATTCGGCTATCTTTGCGAGGCTCACTGGCCACGCATTGTGCCGCGGGAATTCCATAAGGCACGACGTCGATAGCGCGTTCCGTAAATGCGCGATAGACTTGTGCCGTCCGATGAGTCGGCATGACCAGTCGGTCCGCGATCATAAGAGCTGGTTGTATTGCCGGGTTGTGAGCGAGTAACTGGTGCGCGACCTGACTTTCGTGAATGAACCAGATTACAGGAACGTCCGCTTCGTGAGAGGCCTGGACGGCTGACCACATGACCAGGGTATTCGCAATCACAACGTCAAAATGACGACATAACTTGGCCATTTCACCCATTTCTGGCGGTGCCGAAAGATCGACAAGCGGGAAAACCTCGATACCCGTCTCGAGTAAAAGATTCGAAATGGGTCCGGACTCGGGCGCTCGAGGCGGCGGAATGGCGGCTGCTATTTCGTACCCACGCGCGTGAAGTTCGGTAACGAGGTGATAAAGCTGTATTGGCGCGCCGCTCCAGGTCGTTTCATGAAAGAAAAACAGAAGACGTACCGGTGCAGAAATGTCCATGCGGTGAACCTCTTCTTGCAGGTTAGCGTTGCGCCATGCCGATCATTTCGTATCCTTTCGAGTCGACGGGATTAACAAGACTAACGTTCCCGGCCACTCATCAATGAAAAAGCATCCAATCTTTCGAGCGCTACCCCTTCTCAGGCCGCTTGTCAAAAGAGCCGATAAAGTCGAGCACGATTATCTCGCAGGAGGGCAGACGATTCAAAGATTAGGCATTGATTCTCGCGAAAGAGAAATCTATGTCCGGACTTAGACTGGGCTATTTATGAGCGAGCAATTGTTATTCTGCTGCGATCTCGCCCGCCGGGAACCTTGCAGCGGTCGAATAACCCGTCTCGAAGGATGGTGTTTCGCAACCTCTGACGTTCAGGGATTGTATTTCGAGCATAACGACATCGGCTACGAGCAGCTGCCACACGGCTTTTCGCGATCGGATGTGGGTAAGGCTTATCCTTCTTATCCTCAGGCGACGCAATCTGGATTCCGTCTTGCGACCGCTTCCCATGCCCTCCCGGATGACGCAGACCTGCTCGTCAGAGTCGAGGGCGGCGTCCATCGTGTGCCGCTGAACCTGGCCACACATGATGTCCAGACTGTCGAATTGAGTGAGAAGACTTTGCTCAACGGCGGCGATCGGGTGATCGGCGAACTCGAAAGTCCCTTTGCACTTGAAGATCGATTCCTACGCTCGTTAGGCAAGAGTCCTGGACTGACTCTTCGCCTCGATATCATCAACAAGTGCAATCTCCGCTGCGTGATGTGTCATTTCAGTGACGAAGCGATCTTCAAGCGGCCTACCCGGCAATTGACGGCCCAGGAGTTCGAGCACCTCTTCGATGAGATCGGCCCGTCAGTTCGTCACGTCGTCCTTTCCTGTGGTGACGAGCCACTGCTTTCGAGACATCTCCCGGCCATCCTTACTTATTTGGCGCGTGAGCATCCGCATGTTCAGGTCGAGTTTTGCACTAACGCAATGCTAATGAATGCTCAGGTCCGTCGTCTAATCATGGAGACGGGGGTGGCACGGCTCCTTTTCTCGATCGACGCGGTGAGCAGGCCGTTACTCGAGTCAATTCGCGTGGGTTGCCGCTACGAACAGGTGGTGGGGAATATCATGGCAATGCGACATCTCCGCGATGCTTGTGGAGTAGGCTGGCCGGCCTTTGTCTTTAACTATGTCATGATGAATCGAAACATTCACGAGGCGCCAGGCTTTGTCACCATGGCGCGCGAGCTAGGCGCCGAATCGATCGATTTCAGACATATGGTGCCAATCGGGAATAACTTTCCCGCTGGTGAAATTCTATCGGATCACCCCCAAAGATATAACTTCTATCGCGCACAAATCCTGGCAGAGGCACGACGTCTTAACGTGACTGTTTATCTCCCGCCTCCCTTTGTCGCCTCGCATGACTGGGTTCCGTCGAGAGATGAGCCGTCGGTTGATTGGAACGACTTTGAGCGGGTTCGTCTCGGTTCGAATGACGAAGCCGGCCGAGTAAGTCTACCGGCAGGCAACAGGTCCTGGCTGGCGTGGGAAGGATCGGTGGCGGAGGAATTTGCCACAACCTTTTGTAACCGGCCATTCTCAGAAATCATGGTTCGCGACCAGAACGAGGTGCTTCCATGCCCGTGGCATGAGAAAACGCTGGGTTACTTGAATGAGGGAAAGACTTTGGCCGAGATTTTCCACGGCGAAGCGTTTCGACAGTTGCGGCGCAATATGTTTCGCCCGGAGGGAGACCCGGCCTGCGCTAACTGCCCGATCAAATCGCAGCACTTGCCAAACGCGGCCAGTTAGGGCTACCGGACAGATATGTCCGCGCTTTCCGATGCTCTTAACCTGCCATCGCGCCATTTCGTACCGAGGCAATATGGGTTAGGCGCCTGGACGGAAAATCTCTATTTCGCATACGACTTGATCGCACAGCTCAAGCCTGCGGTTTTCGTCGAGCTTGGCACTGACCGCGGTGAGAGCTACTTTGCCTTTTGTCAATCAGTCGATGAGAATCGCACAGGAACCCGCTGCTTCGCGGTGGATCATTGGCGCGGGGATTCGCAGAGCGGCAGTTACGAGGAAAGTACCTTCCGGACTGTGGACGCTCACAATCGGTCGCACTATGCCGGCTTTTCGACTCTGCTTCGATGTTCCTTTGACGCCACCCTGGCCAAGTTTGCTCTGGAAAGTATCGATCTCCTTCATATTGACGGACATCACACCGAGGATGCGGTGCGACATGATGTGGAGTCTTGGTTACCAAAGCTGCGCTCCGGCGGAATTCTGCTCATGCACGACGTGACTATGCGTGTGTCCCAACTTTGGAGTGTGGAAGGTATGGTCAGAACTGACTGCTGCCGCCCGCTCCTGGACATTTCCTCAACCACCCGGCCTGGGAGTATGGGAAAAAGCTCCTGGTCGACTGCTGCCTCCGCTTTTGGAAATCCTGCTGAGTGGCCCTAACGACAAAAGAGCCACGCTACTCGACTATTACCGTGAGCGTAATACCGAATTACAAGCACGAATGGAACAACATTGGCGAGACGGAAGCATTCGATCAGCGCCGATGGCGGGGGAGACAGTCATTCAGGTATTCTGGTCGCAAGGCGACGATTTTTCGGAGGAGAATTCAAGCCACGCCCGCATTAGCCATGAGACATGGCGCGATGTATCCATCATGTCGCCAATCACCGGGCCGATGAGGCAACTGAGGATCGATTTTTTCTCTCCTCTAACAACTATCGAGATCGCAGCTATCCGCGTTTCGACAACGAGTGGCAATGTGCTATTCGATGCAACAACTGCGAACGACTTCGAAGCGGTTAATCCCTTGGGTGATTGTAGAAGGATTTCATTGCATCCGCTTACACTGGAGGTGACCGGTATCGATCCGCAGCTTCATCTGCCAGCTTTTGCCGCGCCGGTTATTGGAGAGTCAGTATTAGTGAGAATGAGACTCCGAGTATCGCATACGCCTGGTCAGGGTAATGACTAAGGGCACGATTCGCCTCCGTCGAATCGACGTATTGCGGGGAGTTGCGATCCTAAGCGTGTTCCTGCTTCACTGGTACGGCGCTGCATTTGGCACGGATCATCTACGGTGGAATGGCCTTGTTCGTGACTTCGCTTCCGCGCCAAATACTGCCTTTTGGTGCTTTTATCCGCTTAGTTACGGCTGGATGGGTGTGTCCCTATTTTTCGTGATTAGCGGCTTCTGCATTCATGCCTCCACCTTGCAGACCGGAAACCTGCACGCCGGAAAGTTCTTCTGGCGACGTTTCTGGCGAATTTGTCCTCCTTACTTTGCCTGGCTGGTCTTCTTTTTCTGGCGCAACGGATCGAGCCTCGGGACAGACGAGGGGCGCACTCAGCTGCTTTCTCACGTCCTCCTGATCTACAACTTTAACTCCACCACGATCTTCGCTATTAGCGCGGCTTTCTGGAGTCTGGCGGTCGAGGCGCAGCTCTATCTCCTGTATCCCTTGCTTTGGCGAATCCGGCGTCGCTGGACAATGTCTGGCGCCCTTTACATAACTTTGGGCCTTAGTCTGCTCTCCCGTTTGCTGGCAGCACTGTTCTTTACTGATTGGAGAGAAGATCTGGCCGGCAATGTCTGGACGTTTCCTACCATGTTGTGGTTTGACTGGACGCTCGGGGCCGTGGTAGCAGAAGGATTCCTTTCCGGCCGGCGAATCTTTCCCCGTTCGGTGTTTCTTCGAGTCACAGCATTTGTTGCAGTTGCGGCCTCCCTTTTCTTTAAGCCGACGGAGGCTCTGACCTTCTCTCTATCGTCCTTTGCCATCGCCTTGCAGGTCGAGTCTTATCTCTGGTCTGAGTCGCGGGAGAGGCTCATCGAACGGCTGTTTGTACCACTAGGCCTTTGCAGTTACTCATTTTACCTACTGCATTATCCTTTTGTCGGCGAGTTACTGAAAGAGATTCCACTGGCGCGCGGCTGGCAGGAGCCATGGCACGCTGTCGCCGTCCTACCAGTAATATTTAGCGTGCTTTTCCTTGCTTCTTACGTCAGTTATCGGGTTCTGGAGCGCGGAAGTATCTATCTCGGGCGAGTGATCTGGCCGTCGTTAGGCAAGGGCAGGCTTGGCAATCACGCTGCGCCTTAGCCTGAAGTCGACTTCGACAGTGGCTCGCGCAGCGGTCGGGAGAGGTCGTCTTTCACCCGGTCGAGAATTCCGTTCACAAATCGCCAGGAATCGGGACCGCCGAACTCCCTTGCTAACTCAATCGCTTCATTAATCGAAACGACCGGCGGAATGTCGTCGCGGTAAAACATCTCGTAGATGCCGAGGCGCAAGACGTTGCGGTCAACCGCGGAAATGCGCCGGAATTCGTAATTCTCGCAATAGCGGCGGATGCGTTCGTCGATCTCTGGTAAATGGGTCAGCATCCCTTCGATGAGTGGTTGGGCGAACTGCTGCACGCTCGCCTTCGCTGGACACATCTCCCAAAAATCCTGGATTGTCTCCGGACCATCGCCACTGTGGAGGTCGTGCCAGAAATGGTATTGTAACGCAGCGCGGCGCGCAGAATGACGTCTGCCCATAATTACCTGCGAATCCTGGCCATGATATTCGTCATCTCGACAGCGGCGCGTGCCGCTTCCGTTCCGCGATTGATTTTCTCTCCGAGACAGCGCTTTCGCGCCTGAGATTCACTTTTGAGACTTAGAACGGCATGAATGACAGGCACGCCGTGCCGGAGTGCGATCTGTTGCAGAGAATGGGTTACCACGTCGCCCAGGAATTCGGCGTGTGCAGTTTCACCTTCAAGGATGACGCCAAGAGCGATAATGGCGTCGGCCGCTTTCTTTTTCGCGATCTCGTTTACGACAAGTGGAATCTCGAATGCGCCCGGAACGCGACGCAGACTAACCCTGGTGTTGGCCGAAAGCGCCCGTAACTCCGCGGTGCAATGAGTTATCAGTCCTTGGACATATTTCGCGTTATACTGGCTGGCGACAAGTACATAGGTACGCCGAAGGTTGATACCTTTTGGACGAGGCGAAGGTAACTGTGACATGTCCGCGAACAGCGATTAGAGGAGGTGACCCATCTTCACTCGTTTGGTCTCAAGGTAGCGAGCGTTATGCGGATTCGGTTCGCTGCGGATGGGCACCTGCTCGACCATCTGAATACCATAGCCTTCGAGACCCACGACCTTCTTCGGGTTATTGGTGAGGAAACGAAACTTACGCACGCCAAGATCGTGCAAGATTTGCGCGCCGATCCCGTAGTCGCGCAGGTCGCTCGCGAAACCCAGTTTGGCGTTGGCCTCCACGGTGTCGAGTCCTTCCTCCTGTAGCTTATAGGCATGAATCTTGGCCGCCAGGCCGATGCCACGGCCTTCCTGTCTCATGTAAACCAGCACTCCACCAGCTTCGCTAATCTGCTGGAGCGCCGCGTGCAGTTGATTGCCGCAATCACAGCGACGTGAGCCGAAGACATCTCCCGTCAGACATTCACTGTGCACGCGTACGAGCGTTATTTTGTTCTTCGCGATTTTGCCTTTCACCAGGGCGAGGTGATGGGCGTTGTCGATCGTCGAGCGATACATATGAAGAACAAAATCCCCGTAATCAGTCGGCAGTTTTACGACTTGCTCACGCACGACGAGTTTCTCGCGCAGACGCCGATAAGCAATCAGGCTTTGAATCGTGCAGATGCGCAGCTTGTGCTTTTGCCGAAACTGCATCAGCTCCGGGAGACGCGCCATCGTGCCGTCATCATGCAGGATCTCGCAAAGAACACCGGCAGGCTGCAGCCCGGCAAGGCGCGCAAGATCGACTGCGGCTTCAGTGTGACCGGCGCGCCGCAGCACGCCACCTTCCTTGGCACGCAGGGGAAAAATATGACCTGGTTGCACGAGGTCGTTAGGCCCGGATTTCGTGCGCGCGATCGTGCGAATGGTGGCGGCGCGATCGTGCGCGCTGATGCCAGTCGTTACTCCCTTTGCGGCATCAACCGAGACGGTGAAATCGGTCCGATACATCTCGCGATTTTGAACCACCATGCGCTGTAATCCGAGCTGGTCGGCGCGCTCGGCGGATACCGGGACGCAAATGAGCCCGCGCCCATGCATCGTCATAAAGTTGATCGTCTGTGGCGTAGCCTTTTCGGCAGCCATGATGAGATCGCCTTCATTCTCCCGATCGGCGTCGTCAGTTACGATCACGATCTTGCCCGCGGCGATGTCTCGCAGCACGTCGTCAATGGCATCGAACTGAAAGGCTTCCTGCGCCTGCATGATCACACGATACCATGGCGTCGCGCGCTACCCTCGGCAAGAGGCCTTGGGATGAGACAACGCGGAATTGCGGACACCGAAAGATCGCAGCGTAGGGCGGCGACCGCCGCGAAGCAGTCCCACCCTGGGGAATTTCATTTAGTGACGGCGCACTTTTATGCCGTTTGTCGTCGAGATACTCCGTTCCCGCGCGGCGCTCAGCAACCAATCCACCGCCCGTCGGGTTAATTCCGCGCCATTCGTTAGGCCAAGTTTTTCTTTGATGCGTTGCCGGTGAGTTTCGATGGTCTTCACGCTCACCTGCAGCTCACTTGCCACCCGTGAAGTGCCCAGTCCACTTCCAATGAGGCGAAAGACCTGTAGCTCGCGGTCGCTCAGGCCATCGCATTCGTTGCGACGTGTTTCGACCGAGCCGGCGGCGAGCATTTGCAGAAGTCCGCGTGCCACACTGTCGCTCGCATACAACTCGCCAGCCGCCACTCGTCGTAAGGCCGAAAGCACTTCCGCCGTTTCGTCTTCTGTCACGATATAACCGCGTGCTCCGGCTTTGAAAGCTCGCTGAATGGAGAGCGAATCCTGGCGCGCCGTCACGACCAGCGCCCGCGCTGCGGGATTCATCTTGCGAAAATCTTTCAACAAAGAAAAGCCATCGTCATGCCGAAGCGTCAGACTTAGAATCACCAAATCCGGCGCCAGTTCACTGAAAAGGCGACGTACGACCGGAGCCTCACCCGACTCCCCCGCAACCCGAAAGCGCGGTGACGATTGCACCAGTTTGGTTAGGGCAAAGCGCATCAACGGCGCGTGATGCGCAATCAAGACCGACAATCGCTTAGGGGAACTCATACGGTTCCTAGTTTGAGAAACTCGCGGGCTTTTTATCAGTCGGCGAGCGTGTTGCAAAGGAAAATTCGCGCCGGGATAAATTGTTTCCTCGTCAAGAATACACAACAATTCCCCGACATTCCTGTCGGGCCCCTTCGCTGTTCTGGATTGGTGTTGCTTCAGTGGACTGCCCCGATGGGCAACCGCGCCCTGAACTGCTCTCATAGAACTCCGAGATCGATCCTTCCCAATCCCACCGATTTCGCACCGTCATGGCGAACATCAAGATCAGCGTCATCAACTCCAGCACAGTCCTGAGTGACGACGAAGTCAAAGCGGCCGTACCAGCCTTGCAGAAGCAGGTCAGCCGCGATTTTGCTCCTGCCTGGGGAATCGATGCCGATCTCACCTTCGTCGCCAAAGGTCATAAACCGTCGAAGACCACGTGGTGGCTGATCATCCTCGACAACTCCGATCAGGCCGGCGCCCTCGGTTACCACGACGTGACTAGCGAAGGATTGCCCATCGGAAAGATATTTGCCGGGTCCGATATGCAATACGGCTACAACTGGACCGTTACGGCCAGCCACGAATTGCTGGAGATGCTCGGAGATCCCGAGATCAACCTGACGGTCTTTGTGCAAGAAACTGACTCGACGGGTATTCTCTACGCATATGAGACAGCCGATGCCTGTGAAGCCGACGAGTATGGCTACAAAATCGACGGTGTTCTGGTCTCTGACTTTGTTTTTCCCTCCTGGTTCGATGCCGCCTACAAGAAGGGAACGCAGTATGATTTTCGCAAGAAGATCAAGCGGCCCCTCCACCTCTTGAAAGGTGGCTACATCGGAGTCTTCGATGTGACCGCCGGTGGCGGTTGGCAGCAAAAGACTGCCGAGAATCTGCCCGTTGCTTATAGCGCCCGGCCGCATGTCGGCAGCCGTCGCGAGCGTCGACGTATCTCAAAGGATCAATGGCTCAAGAGCCGTCTCAATGCAGGAGAACGCCACAAGCCTGGGCACCCTAACGTCCGCGCCCTTGCCTTCATCCATAGCGTGCCCTCGGCCTCGAGATGACTGCCCTGCTGAGAAACCAGTCATCCTATGCCAGATTTTAACGCTCAAACGGTGTCTTTTAGCGCTCAGAATGCGCTCCTTTTGGCTCGTCTTTGTATCGCCGCCTACCAGGATCAGGTGGCGGCTCGTGCAACCGTAAATGGACTGGGCTTGCCCGGCTTCATTTGGATCGACCTTACGCAGCAATTTGAGGACGTTTACGCTATCGCCGCTAGCGGTCCCGGTTTTCTCGCGCTGGCCTTCCGGGGGACAAAAGACCTCAACAACTGGATGACCGATCTTCATGCGACACCGGTCAGTTTTCCCTGGATTTTTGAAAGCGGTCCCGACGTTGGCGCAATCCACGCCGGCTTCGGCAACGCCTTGCGTGATGCATGGGAAAAAATCAGCGCCGCTTTAACCAATCTCGTCCCGCCTCCGGAGCTCGCGCCCGATGAGCCGCACCCAACTTTTTGGATCACCGGTCATAGCCTGGGTGGCGCCCTCGCTGTCCTGGCCGGGGCGGCCTTTTCCATGTGGTCGCGGGCACCGCTGCGTCCGGTCAACGGCATCTACACCTTTGGCCAGCCGCGCGTGGGCCTCTATCAATTTTGCGGGAACTACGATCACTCGCTGCAAAAGAAAACCTTCCGATTTGTCAATAATAAGGACCTGGTCCCACGCGTTCCGTTTCGCGATTTCGACTACGCTGATCTTGGGCAGATGATCCACTTTGACACTAACGGCCAGCCGAAGCTCCAAAGTATCGAGTGGAGTAATTTCCTCTCTCGCACTTTCCAGAGCTTCAAAGATTTCTTTGAGATCGCCGGACATGTCGCACCCGATGTGGCCGACCACAACATGAGTGGCTACGCGCGCTTAGTGGAGACTCATCAGCAAGCGCTTGACACGCTATTTGCAACTCCGGCCACATGACGCACACCCGATCGCTGTCTCATGAGCTTCGAGAGAGCGCTCGCCATAACCCTATCTTGGTCACTTAGAATTTAGGCGAATCCTATGTTAAGACATATCCGTAATTTCAGGTCCATCTCTGTGGCTGTCGTAATTTGCGGCTTGGCCGCCTGCAGTACGATTGCGACGTTCGATCAAGCGGCATATGACAAAGCAACTGGCGCCAAAGCCGAGGCGCTCGCCCTTATGGATAAGGCGACCGGCTCCTACAATTCTCATTTAACAGAGATCGAAGCCGTCAGCTTAACAATTGATAAGGCCTACGAATACGACCGGGGTCGGCTGCAAAATTCCATCACCGTCCAACAATGGGAGGTCCTGCGAGATCCCAACAAGAATCTTTTCGGAGGATTCATTCGTCGCTGGCGTGAAAAGGGATCTCTTAAGACGGATTACATCACGGAAAAGAAAAAGGATATCGCCGAGGCCTTTGACCAGATCACAGGCTTGGAAATCGGTAAACGGAAGAACCACTAGACTTCACCTGTTATGCCTGGCTTTGATACCGACGCATTTACCTCCGAATCGCTAAGTAAGAGTAAGGACCTCGCGGCAACCCTGTTTAAGAAGTATGTCACCCAAGCCGAGAGTGATACGAGCGACTTTCTACAGCGCTCCAAGGATGGGGTAACCCGCGCGGGTCTCCTCTATGCCGAAAACAAGATCGACCGCGACGATTTCGAGGATCTTATCCTCGGAAAGAAAGATCTCGCAGAAATGCACGCTCTAAAGCAGGCGGGTCTTGCGAGCGCGACTATCGATACCTTTACTAATGGCGTTCTCCAGATTGTTCTCGATGCCGCTTTTACCGCGGTGAAGTTCTAATCAAGCCCAAAGGTATGTCTTCTGAGCCGATCCATCATGCTAGATAGTCTTGATACTCTTATCGCCTTTGTTCTGATCATGCTCGTGGTCAGTTTGTTGATTACGATTGCGGTCCAAGCGGCGGCGGCAGTGTTGAACTTGCATGGGCTTAATCTTGCCGCGGGGCTGAAAAGGACATTTGCCATCATTGTGCCGGAGACGGCCGACGCGAAAAGTGAAACAAGTGCCGAGGAGCTGGCAACCTTCATCTTAAAGGGGCAGTCTCTGTCCGATAGCTTTCTTCCAAATTGGAAGATTTTTCGCGGATGGCGCCACGCTGCAGCAATTCGACCCTCGGAGGTCTTCGATGCTGTTCAACGCATTGCGATCGGCAAGGAACCCGTGGGAGACCAGCCTCATTTGAAAGAGATTGCCCGCAATGTTCTGGTTGGCCTGGGCTTAGACGGAAGTGTTATTGATAGTGCTGCACAAGAGATTAGCGTCGTGAAGGAAGCTACGACACAACTTGATGAGGAAACTCTCAAGTTACTTCCCGACCCCCAACGAGCAAAGGTTCAGGCCGCGTGGGATACGCTCACGCATCGGCTTAATGCGGCCAGCCAAGCCATTGGTGCTCGAACCGTGGAAGGCATGCAAATGCTCGACGCGGCGCGCGACAAGTTCACTACGTGGAGTTGTAGCTGTCAGGAGCGAGCGCAGCAGTGGTTTACCATGCACACACGCATACTGACCATTATCTTTGCCTTCTTCGCTGCCTTTGGTCTCCAGCTCGATACGGTTGAGATATTCAAGCTGGTCTCGACTAATCGCATCGTGCGGGAAAAGCTAGTAGCGGAGACCAGCGCAGTCACAGCTCAAGCCGAGAAGATTGTAGGGAATAGCCAGAGTGTGCTTCAGCAAGCTCTCGATGATTGGCGTAAGGATCTCAAAGACGATAACGTCCGTCAGGCTACCGCCTCAATCGAGGTTACGCCAAATCTCTCGCGCGGTCAGCTTCGCGAGAGCGTGGAAAAGACTCTGACTAACTCCCAGATACAGAATGTGCCAGGCCTTTTAGCTGATCTCGACAAGGCAATAGATACTGCGGCATTGCATAACCTGGAGGTCAACGCACGTGCCTACAATGAGGTTAAACCGGATCTCGATCAGACGGGGTTCAATATTTTCGCGAACGAACCTGGCTGGAGGTGGCGTGGCGGCTGGCTCCATGATCTATGGCCGCATTTCCTCGGCATGTTGTTCTCCGCTGCATTACTTAGCCTTGGAGCCCCATTTTGGTATAACAGCTTGAAGAACTTGGCCAGCCTGCGCTCCGCGGTGGCGCAGAGCATAACAGAGGAGAAGACCGCTGCAACGAAGAGCGAGGGTAATAAATGACTGACGCGATAATTGACTGTGTCAAGGCTAGGAACGTCTGCAGCCGAGACTGACCATAAAGATACATCAGTAAGGAGAGATTCCGATGTCACAAGCCAATTACGATCAGCGCACCGAATCCAACATCAGTAGCTTGCAATCGGACTTTGCCGACCGGGTTCGGCAGTGGCTCGCAAAAGCGCGCGACGAGGGTCTTAACCCTTACATTCATTTCGGCGCGCGTAGCATAGCGAAGCAGCAAGAGTTATATCAAAAGCATTTGGCCGGTGGCCCGCAGGCGGTTCGACCCGAGCATAGTTACCACTGTTATGGGCGGGCTTTTGACTGGGTGAACATCGCCAATCCTGATGGCGGCGATGCCGGTCTGGCCTGGGACGATAACAAGGCGTATGCAAAGGGCAAGACGCTAGCGAACAACTATGACATTCGAGGGATTGGCGAGGCAGATAATGACCACCTGCAAGATGCAAAGTTTCCGAGATTTACAGATCTTCCGCGAACGGAGTTGGGCCAGTTCCCAAGTGGGGCTATTGCCTAATGGGTTTAGTCACTGAGCGTTTAATAAAGAAATAACAGCTTACGAGCAAGATCATGGAACGATCGATGGCAAGGGACAGTGTTACATTCACGTCCGGCGATTTGCTCCACTGTCGTTAGGCTCGATAGTTTCATCTTGGGCAATCGCATAGCCGCGCACCTCGGCGTTAGTCTACCACTGCTTCGGCGGCTTAGTCCAAGTTCCATCCACTATTACCTGCGTTAGCCCGGTGCGAGCGTTATCATGGATTAACTGGGCGATGCGCTCGTTCTGGATGCGCACGCAACCGTGGGAAGCCGCGACGTTTGGAACCGTTGGAAAATAATGTAACCCGATGCCTCGCGATCGAACGAAGAAGGTAACGTAGGTAGCACGGGCATCACTGTTTAAACGAGCAGCGAAGCCTTCAACGGCGAAAGTTCCCTTGGGTGTGCAAAGGGTCCCTGACCGGTGACTGGTTGCGGTGTCGTCACAATTCAAGCCGCGCAAACCCGCGCCGGGCGAGGTGTGAAAGGGCCCTGTCTCCTGACTAGCTGCATCGGGCCCCGTCCAGGTGAGCGTCATTGTATGGATCGGATCGTTCAGACTTACGTTAACCTGAGCGATATAAGTCTGCGGGAAGCTTGGATTCTTCAATCCATTGGTGGCTGACAAAGCGGCCGTTAGCCTCGCCACCGCCTTTCCCAGAGCGCTTTTCTTCTTGGCCGCGCGTGGCCGGCCGGCATCAAGCTTTTCCAGTCGCTTCGCGCGCGCGACCGCAGCTTTGGAAACAATTTCCTTTTTTGGAGGTTTCCGCTTCCTTCCGCTGGGTTTCGCCGCCTGCGTTTGTTTGGCTGCCTTCTTGCTCTTGGCAGTTTTGCGTGGACGTTTGGAAGGTGCGCCCCTTTTCGGACGTGAAGATAGTTTCGCCATGCGCGGCAGTATGAATCTTTACACGAGCGGAAAGCAATACCCGAATGTCTGCGAGCCTTAAGCGCGGCAGATCAGCTCGATGAACTCGGGATCGTCCGCCAGCTCATCGATGAATGGGTTTTCGTCCGGCGCTCCGCTCTTTAGATCATAGCGCAGAATCTGCCGCGAACCGCGACTCGCGACGTAGAAGTAGCCGCTGCCGTCAAAGGCCAGACCGGACGGATTCTTCAATCCACCGCTGCGCGGAGCAATAAAGGGCGTGACGGATTGATTCTGAAGGTGGTACCGGACCACCGATTCATTACCTTTATTGCCGATATACATCATGTCGTCCTTGATGGCGAGATGGATCGACTTCTCGATCAAGCCCTTCGCGGCGATGGTTCCCACATAGGCACCAGTCTTCGGATCATACTTGCGAATGCAGTCACCATCTCGGTCGGCGACAAAAAGTAGATTTTTCGCGAAAAGAGTTTTCCTTGCGACGCGCAGTCCATTTACAGACTTCGCGGCAGAAGGACAAAAAGTCCCAGGATGTAGCGGCTTTGCTGTCTGTCCCGTTTAGCGCAACGGGCAAAGGCATCGGCGTTCCAGGTTTACCTCCCGTTGAGCGGGGCCGTGGTAACGCAATGTAATGTTCGTATCCTGCGCCGTGATATACAGGTCACCCGGTCGGTCAAAAGCAACATTGAACGGATGCTTCAGGCCAGGATTCGAGGCCGCGTCGTGTTCCGTGAAGACATCGCGGAAGACGTGTCTTCCATCCTCGTCCAGCTTTCAGCGAAAGCGGAGTATCTGACTGTAATCCTGGAACGCGTTCGCTACATAGAGGTCACCATCCGGCCCGAGCGCAAATCCGCGCAGCTCGCGCAACGTGACTCCCGCTGGCAGGCTCTCTTTATTCAATGCCTTGCGCAGGTGCGCGCCATCGGCGGAAAAAACGTGGATGTTATTGAGAGCTGCCGCTTCGTCGCCGCCGTGAAAGCTCACGTACCATTCGCTCTTTATTCGCGTAGCGCACCTTACCAGTTCCTCAGGGCGCAGGATCAAGCAATTCATACTGGACGTTCCTTGCTCCAGTTGTTAGCTTAGCCGCGCGGGCAAAACATCAATCGAGAAAGGCCGCTCATGCAATCTCCCTCAATGCCGCTATCCGATTCTGCGACGGGTCAGGATACGTCCGTCAGTTTCGGCGATCCTCCAACGATCGAGCATTCTACGCCGACGGGCGAAAAGGATGTCGCGCAACGACTCATGCCTTTTCCATTTACCCCTCCCGATGTGAAACTAAAAGGCAATGAAAATCTCTCAGGTGCAAATGATTGGTTTACAGAGCATGACAAGAAGAAGCTCGACGAGCTAAGCCAACTCGATTTCTACGCACCGAGCGGCCCTGAGAGCGTGGGTGTTGTTCCGAAGCTTCATAATACTTCGGCTGGCATCGAGATTTACCGGCTCAATCCGCCTCTAGAAAAGGTCACCTTCGAGCAGAAGGAGGGTCCATTTCGCCCCGGAATGACAAAGAAGTTCAGTAACAAGCGAGACGGCAAGAAGATTGCCAAGTTTAAGGTCGGAACCATGGCCGAGTCAGGCCTCGCCTGCTTCCATGTCTCCAGGCTCCTTGGACATCTGGTCGAAGTGCCGCCGGCGACCTATCGAACGATGGACGCGCAGGAGTTTAAAAAGGTCGCGAGCCAGGCTACCACCACAGGGCATCCGAGCTGCACTGCAGCCTGGGCTACTTTGCGCAGTCTGGTCAACTCGGGCAGTTCGAAGCTTCTTCTCCCTGGAGGCAAGTTAGTCTTTGGTTCTCTCGCAGAAAATCCTCGGGGTGAGAATAGCAGTCCGGAAGATTATTGGACCGTCGGTGCTATTCGCGGACACAGCTTCTATCGAGTTCTCTCCTCAAAGTCGCCGGTTGCAACGACCTTGAACCTGGACGACGCGAAGTCACTTCAAGACCTCGCTCTTGCCCAGGATATGACCCGGGGTGTGATTCTCGATCTTATCTTTCATCAGGTCGATCGGCTCGGAAACATTAGTACCGGCCAGTTACAGCACTACGTCACAAAGTCAGGAAAGGTGAAGTGGGACGACCAGCTCAGCGACAAGGACAAAACCGACGCGGTCGGAGCGGTTCTTCCTTTGAAACGGATTATTTACAAAGACAATGACGATGGAATGATGTGGAACAGTTCCGTCTCAGTAGCTGCAATCTTAAGTGAGACGCATCATCTCGATCAGACGATTTACTCGAGATTGCAATGGCTTTCCGGGTTAATGCAGGACAGCGAACCCGACTCAGCCTCGAAGATAAAGGATTACTTCGTCAATGCCGTCCACGTCTCACCTGGTAACTATGATAGCCTCAAAGCCAGTCTGATCAAACAAGCTGCAGCGTTGAAGAGCCGCGTCGACTCGAAAGACATCCAGCTCGACCTGGATTTCGAAGGTACCATGAGAAAGCTCTACGCCAAAAAAATCGAGGCGGCTCAAAGCAACGCGACGGGAGAGTCTCCTGCGTCTTCGCCAGCTTCAGCTGTGTCCACTCCTACTCCTAGTGCTACTTCAGCACCAGAAGCCAGCGCCTCACCGGCGCCCGGACCCGGCTCCGAAACAACTCACGAGCACGTTGTCACGACCCACGTTGCTCCAAGCGGAACAATTGAGCTTGCGACGCGCGCTGCTGTTTTCCCGGGGCATCCCGAGATTTATAGCAAAAAGGACATCGAAAAGGAAAAGGAACTGGCCAATATCGACTTCTACACCGGAAAGACCGACGACGGATTAGATATCGTTCTTATCCCGAAGACGTACAGCACCTCACCTGGGCTTAATGTTCATGCAGTGAAGTTGCCGGCTGGAATGAGTCGTCTCGCCTACGCCGCCGCGCATGCCGCCAAGAATCGTTCCCCAGGTGACAGAGTGATCGGTAAATATAAACAGACTATCCCAACGCATTTTACATACAGTCCGTCCATTCTCGGCTATTACCACTTATCGCGCTTTCTCGACTGCGGCCACGTAGAACCGGCCATTGTCCGAACCATAGATGTCGAGGCACACAAACCTCTGGCGGATCTTGGAAAGGAAAAAGCGACCGGCTCAAATAACCGACAGCAGTGGACGGAGCTTCGATCGCTTGACGATTCCCATGACGATCGTCGTCTCTATACAAAAGACGGCAAGCAGCTCTTCGGCGCTTTGCAGGCTAATCCCAGCGGCGAAGAGAGCTACCCGCACTTGAGCCAGCTTTCCGGCGCCGGTGCTTTCGCCGCGTCGGCGGAGTTTGGGAAGGCAACAAGTGCTGATTCGCTCAAGCTTACCTACAAGGACGCGAACGGTAAGCTAAGCCAGGCAGCGGTTCAGCAACTTGTGCAGGTCAAGGATCTCGCAGAGATGATCCTGCTAGACTTCATCATGAGCCAGGCCGACCGCTTTAGCGGCAACATCCATTCGAAGAAAACGTACATGTGGATCGAAAATGGCGCCTTGAAGAAAGAAGATAAGAAAGGCGATCCCACCAAGGCTGCGGAGCAAACCAAGAAAATTCCTGGGGACGCGATTTTAGTCAATCGCATGATCATGAAGGACAACGATGCGGGCCTCGTCAGCGGTAACCTGGCAAAAAGCAACCACCTCCTCGAAAAGGTCGCTCATATGAGCCAGGACACATACGACCGACTCCTTGTCCTGCAAAAGGAACTGGAAAGACCTGAAGTAGCCCAGTGGTATCAGGACGAGGTTCTTTTCACAGCAGCGGACTTCAAGACGATGAAGGATAACGTTGCTCAAGCTGTGGCGAACCTTACCTCCCGTAAGGACAAGAGCTTGTTTCTCGATGCCAGCCTAAGCGCCGCCCTTGGGGTTGAGGAGAAGAATGATCAGGACTCCTCCTCCGCCGAAACGCCCGAACTAAGTCCTGCAGACGGTAGCTCGCCTGGCCTTACAGCTCCGGTGATCGCTTCTTCGGTTGGTCGATGGGAGAAAGGCGCAGAAAACTTGCCCGCGGATGTCCAGACAGTGCAGCGTATGTTGCAGAAGGCAGCGGAAACGCTGCACGCTTCACAGGTTGATCCTAAAGGTGTCGATGGAAAAATCGCCCGACCGCCTGCCCGCTCGAATACTGTAAACGCCATCGAAGCGTTCGAGAGCTTATCTGCTATCCCGATAGGCGGAATGGTGACGCCGGGTAACCCGACCTGGGAAGCACTTCTTCGAGCTAGCGGAGGAGCTTGATTGGTCTTGTTGACCATGAGTGTGCAAATCTTCGGATCAGTCGGCCGCTGGGAACGCGGCGCGCAGAATGTAAAGACGGACGTTGAGACCATCCAGCAACTATTGCAGCTCGCGGCGACAATGCTGAATGCTCCGCAGGTCGATCCGCATGGCGTCGATGGAGCCATAGCGCATCCGCCAGCTGGGTCAGCGACGGTGCAGGCCATTGAAAGTTTCCAAGGTCGTTTCACCAGCGCAGTTGATGGCATTATCGCACCTTCGAGCGACACATGGGGTGCTCTCATGCACGCCACGGGTAACAATATTACTGCCGCGGCGCAGACTAATAACCTATCGTGTTGTTTCCCCTTTCCAATTGTCCCTAACTATAGCTGGGAAGAACGCCCGCGCGCGTTTGCCTCGCCGCGCGCCGGCGGCAGCAGGTTGCATGCGGGCTGTGATCTTTACTTCCCGCGCGGCACGCCTATTCATGCTGTCGCCGACGGTATCGTAGTTCGCGGTCCATATCCGTTCTATTGCGAGACGTTTGCTTTGGAAATCGATCACGGTTCTTTTCTGGCACGCTACGGCGAAATCCAAAGCAGCACTGAGGTGCATGCCGGCAGCACCGTCCGGGCCGGACAGGCAATCGCGAGAGTAGGACACTTGGTCGGCATTCAGGTGCCAAGCGACATGTTACATTTCGAGCTCTATGACAAAAGCGGTAGCGGTCCGCTCACAGTCGGCAACGGCGCCAACTCCGCAATTAGGAACGGAATGCCTTTTATGCGACGCAAGGATTTGATCGACCCAACCTCGCGGCTCAATCAGTGGAAGGATAACTTGCCGTCTTCAGACTAAGAGTTGATTCACCTTTGTGAGGCCGGACCAAATAGCTCTTTTCCTCCTCGCGTTATTTGTGTTGTCGGTCGATCTTCAACTTCGACCCGCTAGGAAATCAACATTCGGAGCGCTGCCAGGCGCCGGAGAAAAACCAAAAGAACGCCCGCTCCGATTCGCGCCGGTGAGAGCAACCGACTGAGGGAAGGCGCGCGGGCTTTCATAACAGGCCGATTGCCGTTTAGGCCCTTCTTTGTATGATCGCTTATAGCCGAAGCGGAAGCCTTGGCGGAGCGTCGGATTGCGGTATTGGGTCGCCAGATCGCGGAGCACAGTCGGCGTTATTACGGCGAGGCGACGCCAACAATTTCGGACAGGTATTGCGTGGGAGAAGACCGCTGCAAAGAAGCGCGATAATGCCGGACAAAGACTTCGTGCTGGCCGCGCGCTTAGAAGCGCCACTGATGTTGTCAGGCAAGTGACATTCTAAGCAGAGAATTAACTAGGAGAGAAAGATTAGGACTAAGTTAAAGTTTCTAAAACGGGTCGGCTACTCCGATATCCATACACTCGCCGATGACGACTCTGCGTTCTTCTACGAATCAGGAATGATGATCGACGCCGACGGCGGTTATCATGCCTACAACCGCGACAACAAGCTGGGACTGGACTATTTGGCAAATGCCGGCAAGCCGGGTAATTGGTGGGCGCTCGTAACAGATAATGGCAAGCGTGCCGGCAATCCTGTCGTGCAGAAGGATTCTGACCCAGCGCCCGGCTATTATATAGCCACGACGTCGCTTGAGGATAGCAACTTCCAGAGATTCGATCCGCGTCGTTACGTAAATTCGGAGTCGGTCAACTTTTTCGTCCTTCCGGGCAAACTCAATCTTGGAGCGGAGTTGGGAGATTTCGGCGTGGTCATTCGACCCGATAAGAACGACTACGATTATGCTGTCTATGCCGATGTCGGCCCAGTTGGCAAAATTGGCGAGGCTTCAATGGCGCTGGCCAATGCATTAGGGATCCCGTCCAACCCTAAGTTAGGGGGTATTGCTCATGGCATCATCTACATCGTCTTCCCTGGTTCGGCGAAAGGGTGGCCGCTGAATCAGGCCCAAATTGATCAATATGGAGCAGCGCTCTTCGCCAAGTGGGGCGGGCTGGATAAGGCAAAGGAATGCTTTCCAAGTGCTCTCTGGATGCTTAATAGTCCGCTGATCGAGATTGCAACGCCGGTGTAATTCGGGCTTGCGCAGATTCTTCGGTTCTTGAGTCGCGGCCATAAGATCTCTTTTCTGCCATCGACTGATGCAAGTAGTGCCGCTGAGTATGAATCAGGGTTCTGTATCGACGCCGCGGCCTTCGGATTGGCGATCACGCATTGGCACTTATAGTTCCTCATGACGCAGGCAGAGGTTGCGGCTGAGGAACGGATTGTGGGGCTAAGGGCTGAGATCGCGGAACACAATCGGCGTTATTACGACGAGGCGGCGCCGACAATTTCGGACCGGGAATATGATCGGCTTTATCGCGAACTGATCGATCTCGAGACGCAGTTTCCGAAGTTCGTTAGGCCGGATTCGCCGACCCAGCGTATCGGTGGCGCACCGCTCAAAGCGTTCTCGCAGATCACGCATCGCGTCCCAATGCTTAGTCTTGATAACACTTACTCGGAAGAAGAGGTCGGGGCTTTCTATCGGCGAATGACAAAGCTTTTGCCTAACGACAAGATCCCGGTGGTGGTGGAGCCGAAGGTCGATGGAGTGGCGGTTTCGTTGCTTTATGAAAACGGACGACTGCGATATGCCGCTACCCGTGGCGACGGAACAACCGGCGACGATATTACGCAAAATGTCCGCACGATTCGCTCGTTGCCGAAACAGTTGAAGGGCGATCCGCCCAAAGTTTTTGAGGTTCGCGGGGAAGTTTTCATGACGAAGGAAGGCTTTGCAAAACTGAACACTGAAAGAAGCGAGGCCGGACTGGCAGTCTTTGCCAATCCCCGCAACTCGGCGGCCGGCTCGCTCAAGCAGCTTGATCCGGCGATCACCGCGCAGCGGCCGTTAGGGATCGTCCTTTACGGCACCGGAGCGGTGGAAGGCGTCGAACTGACGCATCATTCGCAGCTCTTCTCGCTACTAAAAAGGCTGGGCCTGCCGACGAGCGATCGGTGGTGGATGGCGGATTCGCTCGAGGAAATTCTGAGCGCCATTCACGAGCTGGAGAAGGTCCGCCACGATTTCGTTTACGAAACCGACGGAGCAGTCGTGAAAGTGGACGACTTCAGACAGCGTGAGTCGTTAGGCATGACGGCCAAGGCCCCGCGTTGGGCGATGGCCTTTAAGTACGAAGCGGAGCGGGTCGAGACGAAGTTGCACGACATTCTTATTCAGGTCGGTCGCACGGGAACACTCACGCCGGTGGCGGCGCTCGAACCGGTCTTCGTGAGCGGCAGCACGGTTTCGCGCGCGACGTTGCATAACGAGGAGGAGATCGCGCGCAAAGACATTCGAATTGGCGACACGGTGATGATCGAGAAAGCGGGCGAAGTCATTCCTGCGGTGGTGGGCGTGCGGACAGATTTGCGTGATGGATCGGAGAGGAAGTTTCGCATGCCGGTGAAGTGCCCGGTTTGCGGCAGCAAGGTGGTGAAAGATGAAGGTCAGGTGGCGGTCCGTTGCGTGAATGTGCAATGCCCGGCACAGCGGAAACGGCGCATCGAGCATTTCGCTTCACGTGGTGCAATGGACATCGAAGGGTTGGGAGAGGCGATGGTCGAACAGCTCGTCAGGCATGGATTGATTGCGGACCCGAGCGACATTTATGGCCTAACGAACGAGCAGCTGGTCGCTTTGGAACGGATGGGGGATAAGAGCGTCGCAAATCTGCTTGGCGCGATCGAACGAAGCAAACAGCAACCGCTTTGGCGTCTACTTTTCGGCCTTGGCATCCTGCATGTGGGTGTAAGCGCGGCGCGAGCGCTCGCGGAACACTTTCGCGATCTCGACGCCTTGATGGCCGCGACCGGGGAGGAGTTGCAACGAATTCCTGACGTAGGCGAGGTGGTGGGAAAAAGCATCGCGCAGTTTTTTCGCGAACCTGGAAATCATGCGATGATCGAAAAACTGCGGACGGCGGGTTTGCGGCTAAGCAGCGAGCCAAAAGTGGTTGCGCCTAACGATTCCAAGATCAAGGGAACCACCTGGGTCCTCACCGGAACCCTGAGCAAACCGCGCGAGGAGATCGCCGAGGAAATCGTCAGGCACGGCGGCAAGGTGAGCGGGAGCGTGAGCAAAAAAACCAGTTTCGTGCTCGCAGGGGAAGAGGCGGGAAGCAAGCTGGCGAAAGCGAAGAAGCTCGGAATTCAAATTGTCGAAGAGTCCCAGCTTCGGAAGCTACTTGCGAGCTAGTGGCGCAGAATTGGGAATCGTTCTGTTCGGCTAAATCGCCGCAGGCAAGAGGAGGAACGATTTGGCTAACGAGAAATGATTTGTCAGGGCGTTTTGCTCGTCGCGGAGTTAAGCCGGAGCGGCACGACGGAATTATTGCTCGGCCCGAGCGCCATCGTGCCAGCCTTAGTCGAGGCTGCCTGGACGTTGAAGGTCAGTTTTTGATCCCCGCGCATTACGGTGATGGGAACGTTGTCGCCGGCGCTAATGAAAAACGAAGCGTCGATTACGTCTTCGGGCTGATGCACTGGAACTTTTCCAACCTGCAAAAGGATATCGCCAGCGCGCAGACCTGAGTCTGCTGCCGGTGCGTCTTCGCTAATCTGTGTCATTTCCGCAGTTGAACCTGCGAGAGCGTTTTCGACCTGCTGCACGTCGATACCGATCCATCCATGATGTGGCTCGCCAAACCGGACGTAGTCGCGGCGAATTTTCTCGGCGGCGTCAATCGGTAGCGCGTAACAGGCTGAGCCGCTATCGACGCTGCTGACAAGGATGCCTACGACGTTCCCCTTGAAATCGAGCAAGGGCGCGCCGGCTTCGCCACGTTGCGTAGGGAGGTTGACACGCAAGTGCGTGGTCGAGAAATAACGGCCCAGAAACTTCCGATCAAAACCAGCGATCATGCCGAAGCTGGGCGACTCTGGTAAATCCAGCGGATAACCGATTGCTACTACGGGAGTCGCCAAGCTGAGCTCGGAGGACTTGCCGAGCGGGAGAAAAGGCGTAGCCGCATCAATCTTAAGCAAAGCGATGCCGCTGCGCAGGTCGGCCATCAATTGCGTCGCACGATATTTTTTGCCGGCGTATTGGACGGTGAAATTGTCCGCCTCGCCCGCTACGGAATACGAGGTGTAGATCGTGCCGGTTGGATCGATGAAAAAGCCTGTTCCGGAAAGCTCGCTGTGTTCGTCGAGGGCGTGAATCTTGACCACGGCGTTGCCGCAATGCTGGAAAAGAGCCGCGACTTCCCGGCTGATCGCTCCGGCAGTGTCTTCCTGAGCGCGCAAGGGCACTGCACTCAGACTAACGATCGCGACGAGACTAACGAAGCCAGCCAGACGCCCGCGAGACAAGGACGAGCGTCGACCCCGGCTAAAAATTGAAAGACGGCTCATAACTCACAGGCAGCCGGTCGAGCACGTAACGCGGGGGTGCGGCTCGGTGAGTGTAGGCGCTTTCATTGACCTGCCGGGAAAGATCCGGGCCGAGACTACGGACACGAATCGGTGCGCTGAGGGTAAAGCTATCCGCCACGCGTTGGGCTGAGAGTTGCTCAATTACGCTGGACGGAACATTCGGCTGTTCGGAAACGACAGCCACGTTCGGTTCTGATGGAGCCTGCGAAACCTTAAAGGTAATCACAGCGGCACAAATCAAAACCGCCGCAGCCGCGGCTGGCATGGAAGTGAGTGACGGAATGTTTAGGCGAAAGAGCGAATCAGAAATCCGCTGCCACAGCACACTCCAGATCGGTTGCCGCAAAAGTTCGTCGCGCTGGCGGCGATGAAACTCGTGCAAAAAATTCTCGAAGTATCCGGGCGGCGGTTGCTCGTAACGTTTTACGCGAAGCAATTTGCCGATTTCGTTGTCGTCGAAGTTTTCCATGTGCGGCGAGTGCTAACCAACGGGGTTTTTTCTGAATTCGTCCAGATAATTCTGCAGTTGGCGATTCGCGTAGAAAAGGCGGGACCGCACCGTTCCTTCGGAAACCCCAAGGATTTTGCTGATCTCGGCGTGTGGCATTCCCTGGATATGAAACATGGTGACGACTGCCCTGTGTTCATCAGACAGCTTCATCATTGCCTCGTTCAATCTTCGCTGGAGCTCTGTCAAGTCGGCTTCGCGCACCGGACTGCTCGTCGAGGTCAGCTCGATAAATTCCTTGTCGTTTTGAATACTGGCATCCACATCGTCGAGGCTGAGGTGGTAGCGGCGGCCGCGCTTCTTCAGGAAATTGAGCGTCATGTTGACCGCAATGGTGTGGATCCAGGTGTAAAATGAGGACTTGCCACGGAAGCCTTTGATCGCGCGATAAGCTTTTGCGAAAACGTCCTGCAACATGTCGTTCGTGTCCTCGTGGTTCGAGGTCATGTTGTAGATCAGACCATAAAGGCGCGGGGAATATTTGATCACGAGTTCGTCGAAGGCCGCGGCCTCGCCCGATTGTGCGCGGGCGACAAGCGGCTGGTCCTCATCGATTCGCGGTTGATCCATCGCCTCGCGGCTACGTTTAGCACGCGCAGGAGCGGGCGACGATAGCAAATCGGAGATCCGGCGAGGGGCAGGTAAGGCGACCGCTGGAGTCATGGTTAACTGCGGCGATCGCGCACCGAGAGCAACCAAAGAAGGTTGCCTAGGGTCGCGATGAATGCAGCCACATAGGTCCATGCCGCGGCGTTCAGCACTTGGTTCACTCCAGCAGTTTCGTTCCCCTGCTGAATAATGCCCATCTGTTGCAGGATGATTTTTGCGCGATGTGAAGCGTCGAACTCCACCGGTAGCGTGATGAGTTGGAAAACAAGCAGCGCAAGATAGCAATAGATACCAATCGTGATAAGCCCGGTGATGTGAAAAAAGAGACCGCCGAGAATCGCGAATGGCAGGATGCGTGAAGCAATGCCGGTAAGCGGCACAATCGCCATGCGCGCCTTGAGAGGTGCATATGCGCGTGCGTGCTGAATGGCGTGACCGGTTTCATGCGCCGCAATACCGAGAGCTGCGACCGACGGCGTGTTGTAAACATTGCTCGAAAGACAGAGCCGTTTCTTCGTCGGATCGTAATGATCGCCGAGGTAATCGTTGATCTCGAGCACTTCGACGTCACGGATGTTGGCGGCCTGCAAAATCTCACGAGCGGCTTCCGCGCCGGTGATATTTGATGTGGCGGGGACGGCCCCCCATTTGCGAAAAGCGCCGCTCACTCGGAATTGCGCCCACAGACCGATGATGAGCGGGATGCCGATAAGAATCAGATAATTCGACGAGAAGAGCCCGCCGTAACCGTAGGGTGCGTACATGTGTGGTCGGAGAAAAGTATCCTTCGATTAGACGCTCGAGTGCATCCCGCGTTCATTTTCGCACCGGTGTTCGAGGATGGGCATGATCGTTAGCCGGTAAATGGCGACCGCTCATACCTCGAGTCGATTTTCAAATCGGGAGAGCATGCGAATGCCGCTTTTCGTGATTGCGACGACGTCTTCCGTGCGAACGCCGCCGAGTCCCGGGTAATACAAACCCGGCTCGACCGTCAGCACCTGCCCGACTTTGAAAATGGTTTTCTGAAAACGCGGATATTCATGAATTTCGAGTCCAAGGCCGTGACCGGTGCCGTGAAAAAATCCAGTCTGTCGTCCTTTGCGTAATTCAGTTGGATAGCCATGATCGGTGAAATATTTTTTGATCTCTTCGTGCAATTCCAGGCCGTCGACTCCGGGTTTCATCTTCTTGAGCGCGAGCGCCTGACCTTCGTTCACAGTTTCCCAAAGTTGCCGCTGCTCGTCGCTCGCACGCCCGCGTAAGATCGTTCTTGTCAGGTCGCCGTAGTAACCGCTTGCGGCGGAGCGAGGGAATATGTCGAGAATGATCAGGCTATTGGCTTTCAACGGTCCATGCCCGCGTTCGTGCGGGTCGCACGCTTGATCGCCACCCGCGACAATCGTGTTCGCCGGCAGTCCGCCCGCCCGTAGAACCGCCGTATCAATTTCCGCGCGCAAGACCTCTGAGGTGAGATCGGCGCCGTGCCATTGCAGCTTCTGCGCTTTGCCCGGCGTCGATTGTTTAACTACCTCAATCCCGCGGGCCATACCGGCTTCGGTGATCTCGAGCGCCTTCCGCATCAGTCGCAATTCCGCGTCCGACTTCGCTTCCCGCTCCGGCCAAAAGAGGCCATTCGTTGGTTGCAGCCGGATGTTCTTCGCCTCCAGTTCTCGCGCATAACCTAACGGAAAGTTGGACGGCACGATCGCCGAACGGATTTTTCGTTTCGTTAGGAAGTGGGCCAGCACTTTTTCGTAGGTCGGCGCTTTCCTGCTGTTCCCCTGCACCTCTCTCTCAAACTGGCTGTAGGGTAGAAATTCATCTGCCTGCGCCTGTTTGCGGCCGCGATCGATCTCGAGATCACTCAGAACCAGAGTGCGTTTACCGTTCTGCTCGAGAAAAATAAACGGGTCGGGCGCAAAGAACCTCGTAGCGTAAAACATGTCGGCATCGTTCTCACTCGCCGCGACAATCAGACGGGTTTTGAGTTTAGTGGATTTCATATTTGTAGAGCGGGCGTGACGCCTGCCGTGAACGTTCGAATAATCCGGACGGATTGCCCGGCAATCAATTCCTTCGCACTTTCAACTGCCGGCGCAAGATCCAGTGCAGGAGCGCCAGAAGGAAAAGACTCGAGGCGATGAGGACACTGCCATTGAATGTCAAAACGCTGATCGATTCTCCAAAGTAGCGTTTCTGCGCGCCGAAGAAAACGTTGGGTTTCCCACCCCGGCGATAGTCGTTTTGCTCCATCTCCGCGTTTGCCGTCAGATCGGAAATTTTCTGGTTCACGTAAAGCTTTTCGGCCGTCACGGGGCCGTTCGCATTTTGAAAGGCATTGCGGTCAAAAGTCATCTTGCCGCTAAGGACGCGATCGATAAGCGCAAGGTATTGATCCAGCTCGCGGGTGTCGCGCGCGGCGACGCCGGAAAGGACGGCGAGGGCTTCTTTTAGGTCGTCGAGCCGTTTCTCATCTCCCGGTTTCGATTCGTGCCGCGCAACGATTTCATCGATCTGGCGTTGCGCCTCATCCTGTCTTTTCGTTAGGGGGTTCAGTTTTGCCTGCGCTACTACCAGTTCCTCATAGGACCAGCGCATGGCAACGAACTCGCAGATGAACGGCACCTGTAGCCGGCTGTCCATTTTTTTCGCTTCGTCACTGTCCGGATGCTCGGAAAAGAAGCGCGAGAGAGTGTGGAGAAAATCAAGGTTGCGGTTCATGTCCTCGTATTTGATGAGCGCGCCGCCCATGATGATCTGGGGGATGAGGACGAGCGGCACGATGTTGGCTGCGGTTTTGGGATCAGATACGAGGGAAGAGACGATCAGCCCTAACGAGACACCGCTCATGGCGGTCATAAAAACAATGGCGAGGTAGGGCCCGAACATGCCGCGGATTTCAAGGACGTAGTTGCCGATGACAATAAAGAGAACGCATTGAATGAGGGCGAATACGCCCAACGACGCCACCTTGGCAAAGACGTAATAAACCAGCCGGACGTTAAGATTCCGCTCGCGTTGCAGGATAACGCGATCGCGGATGATATCGTCAGCACTGTTCGTTAGGCCAAGGAACATCGTGACGATGAGGGTGAGGAAAAGGAAAGTCGGGATGTGATAGGCGGAAGCGAAATCGTAATGACCGCTATCCGAATAACGCAGGATGGTGGCGACGAGAAGCGCGAGCACAGGCGCGACGCCGATGGTGATGACGAGGTTGGCGCGATTGCGCATTTTGCTCGTGAAGGCGCGGCGCATGAGGGTGCGAAATTGCGTCCATTCATCGCGCCAGCGAATTTTCTCCCGACGTTCGCTGGCAGGCGCCGGCGGTGCAGGGAGTGCGGGATCGTGCCGCAGCGGAACGTGTTTAACGTCCTGGATGAGACGAAAGGCTTCATATTTGTCCCGCCAGAATTCGGGCGAATAACGACGCGCCGGGGTTAACTGTCCACGGTTGTTCTCCTCGTAGATAATATCGCCGCTCAGATCGCGCAGCGGCGTTTCCAGCACGTCAAAAATGAATTCAGGTCGCGTCGTCCCGCAGGATGGACAGGCGCCGAGGTCTGCTCCGAATTGATGCTGATGCTCCGCCTCTGCAAAATATCGCAGCATGTCGGTCGGGGTGCCGAAGAAGACGAGGCGCCCGCCTTTATCAAGAAGGATCGCCTTGCTAAACATCTGGAAAATTTTCGAGCTCGGCTGGTGGATCGTGACAATGACGATCTTGTTGTGCGACATGCCACGAATGATCTCGATGACATGCTCAGAGTCCTTCGAGGACAAACCGGAGGTCGGTTCATCGAAGAGATAAACGTCGGCGGAGCCAATCATATCGAGACCGATGTTGAGGCGCTTGCGCTCCCCGCCACTTAGAGTTTTTTTCACTGCGCTGCCGACGATGCTGTCGCGGCGCTCGCTCAAACCGAGTTCGATTAGCTTACCTTCCAGGCGCCGTGTGCGGTCGCGCCGTGAGAGATGTGGCGAACGAATGGCAGCGGCGAACTGCAAGTTCTCGCCAATCGTGAGGTGCTCGTCGAAGGCGTCATCCTGCGGGATATAGCTAACGTAGCGCTTGAGTGCGTCCAGGTTTTCGTAGAGCGGCTGGCCATTGAGCAGGATCTCGCCATGCGACGATTGCAATTGTCCGCCCAGTACCTTGAGCAGCGTGCTCTTTCCCGATCCGCTCGCGCCCATCACGCACACCATTTCCCCGCGACTCAGCCCAAAACTGATGCCTTCTAGAGCAGCTAGGTTGTTCGTGAAGCGGTGATTGACGTCGACCACCTCAAGTGTGCGAATGATGTTGCGTTCTTCCTCGATGATTCGCTCGGAAAAGTTGCAGCGCAGAAATTGCCCAACGTCGATACGGATGGTGTCGCCATCTTCCAGCGGTGCGGTCGTACGCACTGGCGTCTCACCAACCATGATGGGGCGATCGGCCTCGAGCACTTCAAGAACGCCGACCCGCTTGTCGTAGTCGCAGGATATCTTGAGCAAAACATCGCCCGCAGTACCCGGGGAAAGAAGAATGTCGTCTTCTTCGAGCAAGCTCGGATTATTCGAGACGAGATATTCCGACTTGGACGCCTTAAGTTGAAATCGTCCGCCTAGCGCCCGCGCACGCCGTCGCAGATCGGAGAGATCCATCTCGGTGTCGTTGTGGAAAACGATCCGATCGTCGAGGACCGCATCGACTTCCGTGTAGGCCTTGAGCGCCACGCCGTTAAGCTTGGCGCGGACGTCGCGCAGCGCCTTTACATGAACCTTCAGGCCAAAGGTTACTTCGAGCGCGCTCTCGCGCGATCGCGAACGTTCAAGTTCGACTTCGTCGGAATCGCGATTGACCCGCACGAAAATTTGCGGGAGCGAGACATTTTTCTTCGCGTTGAAATACGTCGCGAGATCCTGAAACGAAAGCACGTTATCGCCGATCAGGACGCGTTGACCCGAATAAATTCGGCAAAAACCACCACGCACCAATGGGCGACCGCGTACCGAAACCGGTTGCGCGCTGTAATTCTTGAGAAGGATCAGATCGTGATAACGAAAGGCGAGCAGCCGATCGTGCCCGGTCAGACTCTTAAGGATGACGTCAGACTGGCCGTTGGGCCCAAACGAGATTACTTCCAGCGGCGACGCGCCGCGCTGATAAATCTGGTGGTCGGAATCTTCGGAAGCGTTGAGCTGATAGACGATATCGATTGCTTGCGCCGCCATACCAAGCTGCGACATGAAAGAGTAAAACGCGACGACCTGATCTTGCTTTAGGCCAGCCTGGGAGATGAGGTCGTAAAGCTGCACGCCGAGCATGATCTTGCGATCGGGGCTGAGAGAGGCCGCCAGCTTTTGCGCCATGGCGGACAGATCCTGCTGTTCGTAAAGCGCCTGACGGAAAAGTTTGCGGAGCTCGGAGTAAACCGCCTCGGGATAATCGTAACGCAGAAAGCCTAACGAAGAGTCGATTTCCTCCTCCAACAAAACGCCGTCGGCCTTGGAAAAACTCGCCAGCACCTGAATGAGCACCGGGAGAAGGTTTGGTCCCTCGGCCACGCTGCGCGGCTTACGCATCGCACGGCGCATCCAAAGCTGCCCGCGCCTCCGAAGACGGTAGGCAAAGGGAGTCACGCGCTGGACAGCCCGATCGATTCTATCTGCGATATTTGAGACCGTTTCCGACATTAGATGGCAGGAGCGAAATTTATTACGTGCTGCGGTAGGTGCAATGCGGCGGCCCGAGTCCTGCTATTTTGCAATGGCAGAGGCCTCATGATACTTTTCGCGCTCGTGCTTTTGATAGCGTAGCATTTTCCATGGCCCAGCCCGATCGCAACTCGCAAAAGGATAGCAAAAGAGGCGGCGACCCAAATTTCAATTGGCGCGGCGTGATTCTTTTTGCGATCGCCTTTGCCCTCATCGGTCTGGCCCTGCTTTTCCGGGGCAGCGCAGGCTACGGTACTGAGGAAGACGTGCCTTACAATCGGTTCCTCGAATTGCTCGCGCATCATCAGGTCGTGAACGATCCCAAGTTCCCGCTTCGACTTGTGGTCGAGGAGGGGCGCCCGACCCAGACGATTCGTGGTGCTTACACACGGGCCGGCGTGGGTAACTCGCCCGAGCAGCAGGTGCCATTTCGCACCACGATTTATTTGAATTTCACGACGGATCTCCAGGAGAAATTGGCGGCTGCAAACATGCCTATCGCCATCCGGACGGAGTCGAATTTTCTGGCTCAGGCGGTGGTTGGCTTTATTCCGATCGCGCTTTTCCTGTTGATTCTCTATTTCCTGTTTCGACAGCAAATCCGCATGGCGGGCAAGGGAGCCCTTAACTTTGGGAAATCGAAGGCGCGCATGTTGGCGCGGGATAAAAACAAGATCACCTTTCGCGATGTCGCCGGTGTCGAGGAGGCGAAGGATGAGGTGCAGGAATTAGTCGAGTTCCTGCGCGATCCGAAGAAGTTTCAAAAACTTGGCGGTCGCATTCCCAAGGGAGTACTCCTTGTTGGCCCGCCTGGAACAGGCAAGACGTTGCTCGCTCGCGCCATCGCTGGCGAAGCCGACGTGCCGTTCTTCTCCATCAGCGGCTCTGATTTCGTCGAAATGTTTGTCGGAGTCGGTGCGAGCCGGGTTCGCGATATGTTTGAACAGGGAAAAAAATCCGCGCCCTGTATTATTTTCATTGATGAAATTGACGCGGTTGGTCGCCATCGCGGTCATGGAGTCGGCGGCGGTCACGACGAACGCGAACAGACGCTGAATGCGTTGCTCGTGGAGATGGACGGTTTCGATACGCAGGAAGGCGTAATCATCATTGCCGCGACTAACCGGCCCGACGTGCTCGACCCGGCACTTTTGCGACCCGGACGTTTCGATCGGCAGATCACCGTAAATCTGCCAGACGTCAAAGGGCGCGAAGAGATCCTGCGGGTCCATGCCAAAAAAGTGAAGCTAGCCGAAGGCGTCGATCTGGCTGTGGTTGCGCGTGGCACGCCCGGCTATTCGGGCGCGGAGCTGGCGAACGTGATCAATGAAGCGGCGCTGCTCGCGGCGCGCCGGGGCTTGCGTGGCATCACGCTTGCCGAATTGGAAGAGGCGCGTGACAAAGTTCGCTGGGGTAAAGAGCGCCGCAGCCTTGCCCTGAGCGAGAAAGAAAAAACCAACACCGCTTATCACGAAGCCGGGCACGCGCTCTTACTCGAGTTACTCGAGAACACGGAGCCGCTGCACAAAGTTACCATTATTCCTCGTGGCCCATCGTTAGGCTCGACGATGTGGTTGCCGTTGGAAGACAAGTACACCCAGCGCCGCAACGAGCTTATTGACAGTCTTGTCGTGAGCATGGGTGGACGCGTGGCGGAAGAGATTGTTTTCGGCGACGTGACAAGTGGCGCGCGCGGCGACATCCAGATGGCGACGCGTCTTGCCCGCAAAATGGTCTGCGAATGGGGCATGAGCGAGCACATGGGCATGGTCGAGTACGGCGAACACGAGGACTATGTATTCCTCGGCCGGGATATTTCACGTGCTCGCGACTACAGCGAAGCGACCGCGGAGCAGATCGATCGCGAAGTGCGCAAGCTGGTGGACGACGCCTATACGCGTGCGACTGATCTCCTGAGCAAGAACCGCGACAAATTGGAGATAATTGCCAAAGCGCTTTTGGAGTATGAGACCCTCGATGGTTCGCAGATCCGCGAAATCATCGAACACGGTCAAATGTTGCATCCGCCCGGTCCGCCTTCCAAGCCGGGAGACCCGAAGCTCACGCCCGAAAAACCGCCTAAGCAAGTGGTGGTCGCTCCCGAGGTAACTCCTCCGCTCCCGGGTGGCCTGAGTGGCGCACCGGCCTAGGCCGAGCTTCTCGTTCGCGTGTCAGCAATTGAAAGCCAATAGGGTTGGCGCGGATTGTCTCCTTTAAACCCTTCGGTCGCTCGCCTAACGAGAATAAGATTAAGTGCTGCGAATAGCAGCCCAGGCGTTTGAGTCGCCATACTGCAACCGTGGATTGCCCCTTCGGCGTTGCGCAGTGGATAATTTTTGGATCCAGCGGATGCGTGGACTTATTCCCGCCGCTGTTTTTCGACCAACGCTTTCAGCTGACGCTCCATCGTCTTGAAGGCGTCGTTGATGACTTTGCTTAATGGCTCGTGCATCTCGTGTTCGGCCTGACGCTCGTCGGCGACTAACTCGTGGCCCGGCGGCACTGTGAGATCGATTCGGACTCGGAATGGGTTGCCGGAATGCTGAGCGTGGTTGGGGTGCTCAACCACAACGTCGCAACGGCCAATGTGGTCACAAAATCGGTCGAGACGAGCGGCTTTGCTGCGAATGAGTTCGTCGAGCTGGTCGGATTTCTCAACACCGCGATACGAAATTTCCACAGGTAGCTTCATACGCCAGTATAGGCCGAAAATCAGAGCGGCTGAAGGGAACGGAAATGCTCGGTCAATTTTGAGGGTTCGGTGTTGACGAGATCGGATTTGACGTGCTCCACCACCCGATGCCGAAGCGATGCAGGCAGCAATTCCATGACCGAACCGTGAATCGACGCTGGTGCGGCAAAAGACCAGCCTTCGGCCGCTTCCCGCCTCACAGCTTCTGCGATGTGCTCAGCCAGTTGCTTACAGATGCGACGATCGGTTTCCGTCTCGAGAGCGGTGCGCTCTGCGATAGCGTTGGCGTGACGGGCGGTGCCATCGCTGACGGCAAACCGGCCGGCCTGGTCGGTCAGCTTTTCGTCGTAATGGCCGTGGGCATCGATGATCTCGAAGGCCTGGACCAACTGCAGATTGGCGCCACGATTTGGTGTGTCGTTAACCCGATAAGCTTTTACTCCGCCGCGGTCGGCGACAACGATGAGTGAAGTAGGTGCCATGACACATCTAGGTTCGCGCGCGGCAAACGATTTGCGCTCACGTTTCAGCGGGCTTGTTTTGCTCTTCGACTACCGAAGGCGCGGCCGCCGTCGTCTCGGTCTTTGGCGCACTCGTATGGGGTACTTCAAACTGTCGTTTCTTCCAGGATTCGTGGCGCGCCTGGGTGGTTGAACCTGTAACGAGCTTGAGCAGCATCGAAGCTCGACCCTTAATTTCCACCTCGTCACCAGCGACGTGATTCTGCGGTTGTTCAAAAAAACCCGCCTCTGATGCGGTGTCGAGGATCAATTGCCACGTGACCACCTCCTGCCCCGGCAAAACGAACTGAAGCGGCTCGTGGTGCGCATTGATCAGGAGAAGAAATGTCTCATCGCGGATCGGATCGCCTTGAAAGCTTTGCACATCAATCGTGTCGCCACTCAAGAGCATTCCGAGGCAGCGAACGAAAGGCGAATTCCATTCCGAATCAGTCATCTCATTGCCACCAGGATTAAACCACATGACGTCGCGAATTTCGGAGCCGCGAATCCGCCGTCCTTGGAAGAATTTTGGACGCCGGAAGACCGGATGATCGCGCCGCAGTTGGATAAGGTGTCTGGTAAATTCGAGCAGGGCTTTCTGTTCGTCGTTGTGATTCCAGTCCAGCCAACTGAGCTCGTTGTCCTGGCAATACGCGTTGTTATTTCCCGTTTGCGTGCGAGCCCATTCATCGCCGGCGGTGATCATTGGCACTCCTTGTGAAAGGAGAAGCGTGGTGAGGAAATTGCGACGCTGTTGGCGGCGCAGTTGATTGATCTCTGGGTCGTCAGTCGGGCCTTCGGCGCCATGATTCCAGGAATGATTATTGTTGTCGCCATCACGATTGTCTTCACCATTGGCCTCATTATGCTTGTCGTTGTAGCTGACGAGATCGTTGAGCGTGAAGCCGTCATGCGCGGTGACAAAGTTGATGCTCGCGTAAGGCCGCCGGCCACTGTGCTGATAGAGGTCGGGACTCCCTGTCAGGCGGTAAGCCAGCTCACCGATTTTGCCTTCGTCGCCTTTCCAAAAACTGCGCACGGTATCGCGGTATTTCCCATTCCATTCCGCCCACAGAACGGGAAAATTCCCGACCTGATAACCGCCTTCCCCGACATCCCACGGCTCGGCAATGAGCTTCACCTGCGAGATCACCGGGTCTTGGTGAATGATTTCAAAGAAGGCGTGCAATTTGTTCACGCCGTGCATGTCGCGCGCAAGGGTCGAGGCGAGGTCGAAGCGGAAACCGTCGACGTGCATCTCCAGCACCCAATAACGCAGACTGTCCATGACCATCTGGAGGGTACGGGTATTAAGCAGGTTTAGGGTGTTCCCGGTGCCGGTGAAATCGAGATAGAAGCGCGGATCCTCCGGCATAAGCCGGTAGTAGGCCCGATTGTCGATCCCGCGAAAGCTCAGCGTTGCGCCAAGATGGTTTCCTTCGCCGGTGTGGTTGTAGACCACATCGAGAATCACTTCGAGGCCGGCAGCGTGCAGGTTGCGCACCATCGACTTGAACTCGTTTACCTGACCGCCGATATCGCCACTGGAAGAATATTTCGAGTCGGGCGCGAAGAAACCGATGGAGTTGTAGCCCCAATAGTTCGTTAGGCCACGATCGACCAGGGCCTTGTCGTTAATATGATGATGTACCGGAAGCAGCTCGACTGCAGTGACGCCCAAACCTTTCAAATACTCAATTGCCGGCGCGCTCCCGAGCCCGGCATAGGTGCCGCGTATCTCCTCTGGCACTGTTTGATTCAGTTTCGTAAAACCCTTGGTGTGTAACTCGTAAATGATCGAATGATGCAAGGGCGTGCGAGGCCTCCTGTCCTCCCCCCAGTCGAAGGAGTTATCGATTACTACGGCTTTGGGAATCCCCCAGGCGTCGTCGCGAAAGTCCCGCGAAAGGTCCTGACCGTCGCCGCCCACGACATATCCAAACATTTCGTCCGCCCAATTGATTCGGCCTGAGATCGCTTTGGCATAGGGATCGATGAGCAACTTAGAGCTATTGAAGCGCAATCCGCGGTCCGGATCATACGGGCCAAAAACGCGATACCCATAGAGCTGTCCCGGCCGCACATCCGGTAACATGAGATGCCAGACTTGATCGGTGTGTTCGGTCATGGGAATACGGATATTCTCCTGGCGAGCATCAGGAGAATCGAAAAGACAAAGATCGACCGACGCTGCCGCCTCGGAGAAAATGGCGAAATTCACACCATTTCCGAGCCAGGTGGCACCAAGAGGATAAGGATAGCCAAGCCAAACTTTAACAGGAGTCATAAAGCGAGAGTGTCTATCCCATTAGGAGAAGCGAAGGGCAAGGGATGGGAGACAAATTCCTCGCCACACGCGAGCTTCGCACCGCACTGCCACCTCAGTTAGAGTCGGTATCCCAGTGATTGCCGTGCCGGCGTCCGCGAAAAAGTTGTTGCCACGTCGTAGTGCAGGCAACCGGTTTGCCATGGAGAAAGCCGGGCAGAAAGGTCAGTGTGTGAATCCGTTCCATAACTGCCTTCCCAAAGCCGGCGCCAGTCGGTGTTTCAAAAGCTACCTTGGAGTCGAGGACTTTGCCGGTGGCATCAGTCTCCAAAGAAATCGCAACTCTGCCAGAAAGCCAGGAGGCGTTTGGGTAGACGTAGTGCTGAGAGTTATCGTAAGGCGGAAAGACCTGTTGCGGAGCGATGAAATCATCGCCGTGCATGAAGTGTTTCTCGTCCTGGTTGAGGTAAATGCGGAGGTGAGGTTTTCCGTCGATCACGACAAAGACAATGGTTCCGTTAATAAGGCTATCAACAGGCTGCGACTTATAGATAGCGGGATAGAACGTAGCTCTCTCACCCTTCGTGACAGCTTCGTCCGCAAGGCGCTCCGAATGCGGTGTTCCCATAAAGGTAAGCAGTCCATAGCCTTCGCCATGTTTTCCGACCAAGCAGTGAAATCTTACGATGGCATCACCTTGCCCCTGTCGTAGCAGGCGTCCGATATCGATGAGATTGATTAACGAACGGGGACCGTTTGTGAAGAGCGCAGGGCGCATGGTAGCTGACTCTTCCGCTCTAAGCGGGCCGAGCGAAATAAGGACGAATAGGAGGCTCAGGGACACGAATGACCGCATAACTCGATTAAAAGGTTTTTAGCGATCTAACAAGTGCTTTAGATGGTCGGAGGAACAGGAAGTAAGTCTGGGTGTCTTAGGTACCTAACGGAATGCCTGGAGCTTATTGCGCGTTTACGGGAGGGGGGCGCGCTACTTCTTACCCTTGATCTCCAGCTTGCGATACAAGGTTGCCATGCTGATACCCAAAACGCCGGCAGCTTTTTCGCGGGAGCCTTTGAACTTCGCGAGAGTCGCTTCGATATATTCGCGTTCTTGTTCCTGGATGAATTCGTCGAGAGACTTACCTACCTGCATGGCGGCACGCGATTTCTTGGCTGCATCTTCATTAGCATGTTCTATGATTTGGGGCGGAAGATCGTGCGACATAATCATGTCGTTTTCGCAAAGGGCGCAGGCGCGCTCAATCGCATTTTCCAGCTCACGCACATTGCCGGGATAGTCGTAGCGGCCGAGGAGTTCGACCGCTTGCGGATCGATCTTTTTGGGCTTGCCGCCAGTCAGGTTTGCCTGCTTTTGCAAAAAATGATTTACCAGCAGCGGAACGTCGTCGAGCCGGTCGCGTAATGGCGGCATCTCGACCGGAATGACGGCCAGCCGGTAATAGAGGTCTTCGCGGAAGCTGCCGTCGTGGATTTTTGGCTGCAACGGCTGATTCGTCGCGCCGACGACGCGCACATTGACCGGAACGCTCTTGTTGTCCCCGACCCGTCGCACTTCGCGCTCCTGCAAAACGCGAAGGAGCTTGGTTTGCAGCGAGGTCGCCATGGAGTTGATCTCATCGAGGAAGATGGTGCCGAGGTTGGCTTCCTCGAATAAGCCGCGCTTGTCGGCCACCGCGCCGGTAAAGGCGCCTTTTTTGTGCCCAAACAATTCCGACTCGAGGAGATTCTCAGGCAGGGCGCTGCAGTTGATCGCCACAAACGGGTGATGCTGCCGATTGCTGTTGAAATGCAGCCCGCGCGCGACCAGCTCCTTGCCAGTGCCGCTTTCACCCAGGATGAGAACTGTGCTGTCGGTGTCAGCGACTTTATTAATGAGATTGTAAACATCCTGCATCTTGCGGCTGGAGCCGATGATGTTTTCAAACTTATATTTGTTCTTCAGCTCCTTGCGAAGGTAGGTGTTTTCCTGACGCGCAGATTGAAACTCGAGCGCGCGCTGGATCGTCATTTGCAGCTCGTCGATTTTGAAGGGCTTGGGGACGTAGCCGTGCGCCCCCATTTTCATGGCTTCGATCGCTGTATCGACCGAAGCATAGGCGGTGATCAAAATGACGAGTGTCTGCTTGTGGTTTTCCTTCACGTGCCGCAGAACGTCGAACCCACTCATCGATTCCATCTTCACGTCGGTGATGACGATGTTTGGATCGATCGTCTCCATCTGCTCTACGGCCTTGGCAGCGGAGCTGAAGGGGAAAACTTGATGCCCTTTCTCGCGGCACAGGGTAACAATGACTTCCACCATTGCAGGCTCGTCGTCGATGATGATGATCTTGGCCATATTCTCAGGGCGGAGAATATTTCAGGAATGAGAAAAGGAAAGCCAATTATGAGAACGGCGCGGCTAGTTAGGGGCTGTTGCCAGGCGACCAGCCACCATGATCGAAGGCACCGCTTGGTCCCAGGCAATGATTTTCTCGAAAAGGTCACCGGGTTGGCTCGCGATCGGAAGGGCGACTAAGTCGGCCTGAAGCCCGGGCTCAATTTTTCCGAAGTTTCGTTCCTGGCCCAACGCCCGTGCCCCGTTAATTGTCGCCATCTCCAAAATCTGCCTTGGCGTGAGCCACGAGTGCGCGTTACACACGGTTTGCATCTCTGCGAAAAGACTTAGCGAGGAATTGCTCGCGAGACTGTCTGTCCCAAGGGCGATATTAAAGCCAAGCTTGCGCAGCCGACGAAGCGGGAAGGGTGAATGATCAAAGTAGCGGCCGCTTCGCGGGCAATGCGCAATGTGAAAGCGGGGCGCGTCCTCCAGCCGGCCAAAATCTTCTTCGGCGAGTTCGTTCGAATGAACAACGATCCAGCGTTCGTCGAGAATGTTCATATCGATCATCAGAGCGAGCGGCGTTTTGCCCTTGCTGCAATCCTCCATAGGTCGGCCGAGGCTGCGCAGGAGGTCGAATAAGGCTCCGCCCCCGTCGCGGAACATTTCCATTTCTTCCCGCGACTCTGCCAGATGTATCGTAATCGATAGATTGCGCCCGCGCGCGGCCAGCGCCGCCGCCCGCAACAATCGCGACGAAGCCGTATAAGGCGCGTGCGGGCTCAAGCCAAAACCACCCCGCCAATTCTCCTTGCCTCGAAAGGTGGCAAACGCGTCGTCGATCATTTTGTCGATCGAGCGCCCAGGCTGAACGTCGATTAGTTCCGCAAACCACCAGATGCGTGACAAAGGAGCAGGTATGCGCTGGAGAAGATGTGGCAGCGATTCGACGTTTGCGATCGTCGTCGTGCCCCAGCGCTCGGCCTCGGCAAGACCGTCTGCAATTGATTGCAGATAATCATCATCTGACAGCTGCCGACGCAGCTGATTGATTTGTCGAATCCAATCTGCGAAGGAGCGTTGCGGCGCGATCATCCCGCAAAGCGAAGTAAAGTCGAGATGGCAATGCGCGTTGATTAATCCGGGCAGGAGAACGACTTCGCCGAGATCGTGCAGCTCACCACCGCGCGCTTTGACTTCGTCGAATGGCCCGACTGCGGCGATTCGATCCCCCTCGATCGCGACTGCGCCATTGTCGATTGGCGGTCCGGCCATCGTGACGACGGTATGCGCGCGAAAGGTGGGCATGGTTTGAAGCGTTGAAAGGGTGAGATTCCCTTATCGCGTCAACCTTATTGATTCAATCCTGCTACGTACCGTCTCGCGGATGCCAGCGACGAGAAGATTGCATGCTTCCTGGCAAAGCAGCGGTATCACGTTTTCGCCCCGGCCCGTTTGATCAAGCGGCGCAATGAACTTATCGAGCGGCAAACGCAGCGACGGTCGCGCGCCGCTGGCGTCGCGTGGCCAGAGGATGGTGCGCAAACAGCCTGGTGTGCCACCGTGCGATCGGCAAAATCGGCCGACCAATACATCGATTTCCTGATCGGAAATTTTCGACGCGATCTTGTACATGCCGCTTTGGCGGGTAAGCGTTTCTCGCAAAGGCGTTGTTGTTAGCCGATTTGCTTCCCAGGCGAAGAGCGCGGCCAGCCGGCCCGGATAAAAAAGCTCAAGCGCCAGGCGCAACTCAGAAAGGTCCTTCAATTCCAGCTTCCAGCCATGACGCAGGGTTGGTGTAGTCTTGAGCGGTCGATAATTTCCGCCGTCATCGAATTTCGCAAGTTCGGCGGCATCGTTAGGCGAGGAGAAGACTTCGAGATCGAGACGCGCTCCGTCCTCATAGTGGAACAGGGCAAAGCCTTCGCCGACCTTCTTTATCTCGATTTGACCTATGCCAGCGGCACCGGCCGCCAGCCAATCCGACAGCACCCGCTCAATGCGCGGGAGCATTCGTCTTCTTCGGCTTCTTTGATCCGTTCTTGGCCGTGCCGTTTTTGTTTGTGCACAGTCCGCGCGCCATTACCACGGCAACATGCTCAAGAAAGTCTCGATCGTCCTCCGTAAAGGCGTCACGTTTCTCGCTATCAACATCAATCACCCCTACGACCTGTCCGGACGATTCGCTCTTGATCGGCACGACGATCTCTGAATTCGTGGTCCAAAACGCCGGCAGCCAGCGCGCGTCCTTCGAGACATCGCCGACGATGAGCGTTTCGCCCGTTTCCGCGACTGCGCCGCAAAGCCCCTGGCTTTTCGGAAATCGTGGATAGGCGGGCGGCTCGTTGCCGGTACTGGCGGCAATGACAAATTCGCCCCGCTCAATTTTGTAAATGCCGATCCAGCGATAGGCGCGTTCCTTTTGCACCATTTCGGCTGCAGTCTTGAGCGTTCCGGGCGCCTTCGGGGCTGCAAGCAGAAAAGCCGCAAGATCCTGAAACAGCTTGGTCGAATTTATTTTCACGCAGAGCCTAAGACAACCTTTACGAAATTGAGCGGAGATCAAGCGCGGCGCGATCGAAAGCTGCAGTTTGCTGAAGGATGATCTCGGCAAAGGCCGGCTCTGTTCCAATAGCGCTGGCGTAGTAAAGGTGCCGCCCATGAAGCTCGTGCGGATTGCGGCGGAAGATTCCGCGGTGGCTCGCGGCCGCTGTGGGTTCCGGCTCGATTCCGAGTAAAACCGGAATGTCCTGATAGCTGTGTAAACCATCGGAAATAAAAAAGGGCACGACGACCACGTTTGGAGTTGTCGTCACATTCAACCAGTCGGAAATGAGCGGCGGCTCTTCCATATAAGCATTTTGGACGAGGGCGTAGTGGCCAAGCCTGGCGATCTTTTCCACCTCGCGTTTGGCCGCGATCGCGCTGTTATCGTTCAAGGCGGTTCCGTGTCCGACGATCAACAACGTGGTTTCCGCGTCGGGCGCGCCCGGCGCAACTTCGCGCGCCCGGCGCAACAGCAGGTTCGTAACTGCCGAATGGTTTCCAACCGGTTCGCAGTAATTCCATACCTGACCGGTTGCTCGCGTCGTTAGGCGACCATCCAGTTGCAACTCTCGAGGGATGACGGTCTGGGTGAAATACCCTTCGCTGATAAAATTTGGCACCACGTAAACTTGGCGGATGTCCGGGTCGTCGAAGAACAGCAACGCGTCGCGCAAACTCGGCTCTTCTTTCCAAAAACTGCAAGCTACCTCGCGAAACAAGTGTTGACCCCGAATCGCCGCCGCTTGCGCCAGGCTAGGGACGCTCGAGTCGGGATTGACGGTCGAGCCGTGGCCGACAATAAGAAGCGCAGCATCGGGTCGCGGTGACATCTTCCGAAGTTATTCGTTGAGACGCTACTCGTTGAATGGCGCTGCGGTCAGTCAATCCGAGGGTTCGTCTTCCTCTTTCGATTTTTCCGATTTTTCTTCATCGCCTCTTTCACCGTAGACCTGCCGGAGAATGGAGCCAATCATGGGTGCGGCAGCTGAGCCTCCATGGACTTTGCTGCCAACGTCGCCTTCATAGAGTGCGGCAAAAGCATATTGTGGGTGATCCGCCGGGACAAAGCCCGCGAACCATGCCGCGGTGCGTTCCTTTTCTTTTGGACCCCATTGTGCGGTACCCGTTTTCCCGGCGACGGAAACTTTATCCAAGCTCGCCTGGTGCGCTGTGCCAGCCGGCGCGTTGACTGCGTCCACCATGGCTTTGTGCAGTTGTTCCATCGCCACCGATGACGCATCGATCGTTTTCTTCGCCCGCACTGAGTAGGCAGCGACGATTTCGTTTCCGACCGTCTGCACCTGCTCGACGAGACGCGTTTGATAGAACGTTCCGCCATTGGCCACGATTGCCATGGCCTGCGCCATTTGCAGCGGGGTGGCGAGCAGGTCGCCCTGGCCAATCGACATATTGGCGATGTCGCCGTTCAGGATTTTGCGGCCGTGGGTGGCCTTCATGTATTCGTTGTTCGGCAAACGACCTTCTGCTTCCCCGCGCAATGGGACGCCGCATTTGGCGCCGAAGCCGAGCTTGGTCGCCCACTCCAGAATCGGCTCGGCACCCGTCTCAATGCCGACCTGATAAAACCACGTGTCGCACGATTCGGTCAGCGCCTGCACAAAATTGAGCGAACCGCGATCGCTGTGCTTCCAATTGTGGAAGGTCACATTGCCAACATCCATCGCCGGCACGCACTCGTATTGGTCTTGAGGGTTGATCGTCCCGCTCTCAAAAGCGGCCAATCCGACGGCGACCTTAAAAGTCGATCCAGGCGGATAGGCCGAACGGTATGCGCGCGGCAAAAGCGGAATATTCGGGTCAGTCTGCAGCTTCTTGAAGTCCGCCGCTGAGATGGAAGGAATGAATTCGTTAGGGTCAAAGGTTGGCCATGAAGCGAGCGCAAGAATGTCGCCATTGCTTGGATCCAGGATCACAATCGCGCCACGTTTGGCGCGAGCAGCCAACGCTTTCTCCGCCATCTCCTGCAAGTGGAGGTCGAGCGTCGTGACGACGTTATAGCCCGGGACTGGCGGCTCAACGATCCGCTCGGAAGTCTTGTGACCTTCGCGGTCAAAAGTGACTTTGAATTTTCCGTGTCGGCCGGTGAGCATGCCGTTGAAGGTTTGCTCCAATCCTTCGCGCCCCTCGGTTTCCGGCCAAAGCACCTGGCCGTTTTGGACGATCCCATCAGCATTGCGACTCGTCCGGCCGGTATAGCCAATGACCGCGCCCGCGGCGCTCTTATTCGGATAGAAACGCAGGTAAATCGGCTTGAGAGAGAGACCCGTCGGAAGATCCGACTTAAGCGCGCTTTGCTCGGAGTCGCTCAGAACCTGTGCGATCTCGAAGGGGAGAAAGCCGCGGTTGTGATAATGTTTGGCGATTGCCGCATCGGAAATGTTGAGCTTGCGATCGAGAAGCTTTTCCGCCACGCGGATCCGTTGTCGCGCATATTCGATCGCCTTAGCATCGGAAAAATCGAGCGGACTGGGGAAGTCAACCGTCAGGTTGTAGCTCAGCTTGTTTTGCGCAAGGGGAACGCCGTTACGATCGCTGATTTGTCCGCGCGGCGCGGGGATATCAAGAACGTAGGTGCGGGCAAGCTTCTGCGTTTCCCAGGTCGGCTGAATCATCTCCTCCGCCGGCGTGGGGGTCGGCGTCGACGGTTCCTGAGCCGTGACCATGACCGGCGAAAGCAAAAGCGCCAAAAAGCGCCAACACCAAAAAGCCCGGACTTTGGGCAGGAGTATTAATCTCAAACGTCTTCGTATCCCAGTTACCCGCAATAATTCACGGTCTAAATTTCTCAATGCCGCTGCAAAAAGCGGTGTACTTCCTCAGCCAATTTTTGGCCTATCCCTTCTGTCGATGCAATTTCTTCGACACTAGCCTTGCGCAGTCTTTGCACCGAACCAAACCTGCGTAGAAGCAAATTCTTGCGGTTCTGACTCACGCCGGGGCAATCGTCGAGAATGCTTTCGCCGATCCGTTTTTTCATGAGCAACTGGTGATAGGTATTGGCAAAACGGTGCGCTTCGTCCCGAATACGCTGCAGCAGGCGCAACGCACCGGAGTCTTCCGGCAGTCGCAACGGCATGGGACGGCCCGGTCGATAAACTTCTTCAAATTCCTTGGCCAGTCCGATGATCGGCAGATTGTGTAAACCGAGTCGTTGCAATTCGCGACAGGCTGAGGAGAGCTGACCTTTGCCGCCATCGACGATGATGAGATCCGGCAGCCTAACGAGTGGTGGAGTGTTCTCTTGATTGTCAGGCCGAACCGGGATAGCGCGATGAGGAACTTCGTCGTTCGCTGTTGATGGGATATTCCTCACGGGCGACGGGATCGGCGTCAATGACTGGCCGTAAAACCCCTCACGGTCGTTTGCCACTGCAACACGAGAGCTCAGGCGGCTGATCGCCTCGTCCGGATTCTCCTGCGAAAACTCCGCCGTTTCCGGATTTGCCTCCCGTGCTTGCAAGAGCACGCGCGAATACCGTCGCTTAACGACTTCCGCCATGCTGGCAAAATCGTCCTGTCCTTCGACCGTCCGGATGCGGTAGCGCCGATAGTTGTTTTTGTCCGGCACGCCATCGCGAAACGAAACCATCGAAGCAACCACATGGGTCGTAGAAATATTTGAGATGTCGAAACACTCCATCACGCGCGGCAAAGCCGGCAGTCGCAGTGCGTCCGCCAGCGCTCGCACATCCGCCTGCGGATCGATCGTGCTCGGCAAGCTATGCCGGGTGAAGCGCCGCATCGGCTTGGTCGTGCGCCGCAAATCCTCCAGCATATTGCGCAGTTCGGCGGCCTTTTCGAAATCCAGCTTCCCCGCTGCCTTGCGCATCTCTTCCTCAAGCGCGGTCATCATTTCGCGCGAGTGTCCTTCAAGGAATTCCGCCGCTTGTGCGACGCGTTGCCGATAGGTGGTGGCGTCAATTTCGCTCAGCCGCATCGGCACCTGATACGTCGACGACTTCAATTCGCGCTCCGTCGGCGCGCCGCGGCCGAAAGTCAGCACTCCAAATTTCTTGCGCATGAAGTTCAGCGTCTGCCGCAGCGCGCCAGCATGTGCGTACGGCCCGAAATAGCGCGCGCCATCGTCCTTTTTGAAACGTGCCAACCGAAAGCGGGGCCATTCCTCCGTCTCGTCCAACTTCACAACAAGGAAGCGCTTATCATCGCGAAAGGAAATGTTGTAGCGCGGGCGGTATTCCTTGATCAGCTTCCCTTCGAGAAGCAAAGATTCTGGCTCGCTCGCCACGGTGTGCGTCTCGAAATCCCAAACCGCGTCGAGCAGGGCCCGCGTCTTAAGGTCGGCCACCGCCATTTTCGATGGCATAAAATAGGAGCCGACACGTTTGCGCAGATCGCGCGCTTTGCCCACGTAGATCACGCGTCCAAAGCGATCGCGCATCAGGTAAACCCCCGGTTTGTGCGGCACTTCGTGGACTTTTCTGTTCAGGTCAGGCTTTTCCTTCGACAGCGACACGGTCCTGAGAGATTACTCGCGAATGTGGGATGTCGCCATCGTGGGGGGCGGTCCGGCTGGCGCAAGTTGTGCGGCGTTCTGTGCCATGAGCGGCCTTCGAACTCTCGTGATCGAGCGGGCAAAATTCCCGCGCGAGAAGGTTTGTGGCGATTGCCTGAATCCGACTTGTTGGCCGGTACTGGAGCGGCTGGGCGTGGCGGAAGAACTGCGGTCTGCGCCGCATGGAAGAATGCTGAGCGTCAACTTTATCGACCTTCGCGGGCGGGTTGTGAGCGCGCCGCTGCCCGGCGGTGACCACGCGGAGATTGCCATCAAGCGCAGCGTCTTCGACGAAATCCTCCTGCGCGGCGCGCGGTCGTTAGGCGCCGAAGTGCGTGATGAGTCGACACTTATTGTCGTTAGGCGAGAAAACGACAGTTGGCATCTCGAGACGCGGAATTTTTCCGAGCGCGCCCGACTGCTGGTCGCCGCGGACGGACGCAATTCCACGGTGGCGCGTCTTCTCAACCTGATGCCACGCAAGGGTCCGGATCGCGTGGCGTTGCAAACCCATCTCCCTTTGCCGCTCAGCTACGACAACCAAATCGTGATGCAGCTGTTACCCGAAGGCTATTCCGGGGCGGCACCGGTCGGAGAGCAGCTTTTGAATCTTTGCCTGGTGAGTCGGCCTAACGACATGCCGAAGGTCAAGTCCTGGGCAGAGAATAAGTTTGCGATCTCGCCGGATCATCACTGGCGAACCATCACCCCGCTCGCGCGCGCTCCTCTGCCGGCAAGTCGACCCGGATTATTTCTCGTCGGCGATGCCGCGCGCGTGGTCGAGCCTTTCACCGGGGAAGGAATCTACTACGCCTTGCGTTCCGGTGAGCTGGCGGCGGCGGCGATTCGAACCGGAAATCATCGAGCCTACGCCGGCGCGCATCGCAAGCTGTATCGAGGCCGTCTTTGGATCAATTCTCTCGCGCGGTGCGCGGTAGAAAACCCGCGTCTCACGACATCACTGCTTGCTTTCTTGCCTAACGAAACGCGGGTGCTGCATTACTTGACGGGGAAAGTCGTGCGGAGCGTCTGACTCGCGGCTTTCACGGTGTTGGCCATAAGCATCGCGATCGTCATCGGTCCGACACCGCCGGGCACCGGAGTGATTGCGCGGACTTTTGCTGCAACTTCGTCAAAAGCCACATCGCCAACCAGGCAATACCCTCTGGGAGATGAAGCGTCCTCCACGCGATTGATCCCTACATCAATTACCACTGCTTCTTCGCGCACGTGCTCTGCCCTAACGAATCGTGGCTGGCCGATGGCAGCCACTACGATGTCAGCCGAACGAGTGATCTCCGCAAGGTTTTTCGTCCGTGAATGCACCACCGTAACGGTGGCATCGACTCCTTTTTGCATGAGGAGAAGCGCGAGCGGTTTGCCAACGATCATGCTGCGGCCGAGCACGACGACATGTGCTCCGCTGATTCGGAAATTGCTCTCCCGCAGCAGGCGCAGGCAACCTAAGGGCGTACAGGGTACAAAGCCGCTGGGATCACCGAGCGCAAGCTTGGCGACGTTGATTGGATGAAAGCCGTCAACATCCTTCGCCGGGTCAAGCGCCCTTACGATGACCGATTCGTCAACGTGCTTCGGCGTGGGCGACTGAACGAGGATGCCGTGGATCGCAGGATCGCGGTTGAGTTCTGCAACCCGCGCGAGTAACTCGGCCTCTGTCGTCTCCGAAGGCAACTCGAGTTTAACCGAATGCAGTCCGAGTTCGCGACACATCTTGTCTTTCGAGCGCACGTAAGCGCGTGAGGCCGGATCGTCGCCCACCAAGACAACTGCGAGTCCGGGGGTGATAGCGTGTGACTTGAGTGTCTCAATCTGGCCGCGCAGTTGAGCATAAACTTTTTCCGCAATGATGCGCCCGTCGATCAACATGGATTCGTTGCCCAAAGCAAGCGTCTTCTAGCGGTGCTCAGGCGTCGTCGCAAATGTCAATCAGGCGAAGGTGAGATAAGAATTTCGGGGGATGCCGATGGCTCGTCTGTTCCGGGAAGGCTCGCTTCGCGGCATGCAACACTGACGGTAGAAACTCTCCGGCCGTTAGGCAGAAATTGCCTCATCGCATCCGGACCACCTCCAGCATGGCGTTCTGCATCCGTTCGCGTTCCAGCTCAAATTCCTCTTCCGTTGATGTCTGCGCCACCCGGTGTGGTTTTCCGAAAATGACACGGACCTTGGCGAAGGGTTTTGGCAAGATGAAGCGATCCCAACTCCGCAGCCGCCAGCAACTGGAGTATTCCATGTTCACCGGGACCACTGCGGCGCCTGTTTGCTGTGCAAGAAAGACGATGCCTTGTCCCAACTCGTAGGCTGGTCCACGTGGACCGTCGGGTGTGATGACGACATCGCGCCCGCTGGCAATCACTTCCGCGAGCTGGCGCATGGCACTGGCGCCTTTGCGCGAGCTTGATCCCCTGACAACTTCATAACCAAAACGCTCGACCAAGTCGGCCAGGATGGCGCCGTCGCGACTCGTACTGATCAATGCCGCGCCCTGTCGCTGCGGCAGGTAGCGCTTGAGAACAAAAGGAAAGAGGAGGAGACGATTATGCCAGAGCGCGCCGATGTAGCGCTCGTTAGGCGGCGCGTTGATCACGTCAGCGCGGTCTTCAATCTCGAAGCGCAAAGTCCGCGCCCAGATTTGCAGGAGATAATATCCGAACGCAACCAGCCAAGGCGCGCGCCATCCCTGCATTTTCAACTTTCGGAAGGCGACTCGCCTTCTTCCTTCCAGCGAAAGGCGCGCGGATTGGGCAGACCGATTTGATCAAGAATGCGCCAGACCACGGTGTCGACAACTTCGGCGACGGATTGTGGCCGACCGTAAAAAGACGGGATCGCCGGAAGGACAATGGCACCTGCTTCCAGGAGGGTCGTGACGTTACGCGCGTGAATGAGGCTCCAGGGAGTTTCGCGTGGAACGAGGACGAGCTTGCGGCGCTCCTTCAGGAATACGTCGGCGGCGCGGAGAAGAGCGCTGTCGCTCGAGCCAGAAGCGATACGGCCCAGAGTTCCCATTGAACAAGGAACAATCACCATGGCATCGAAGCGCGCTGAGCCGCTGACGAATGGAACATTAAGATCGTTCTCGGCGTGTTGTAGAACACCGGCTGGGATATCGAGATGATCGACTTCCTGCTTCGCGACCTGTTTGGCATAGCCGCTCACGACCAGATGCACTTCGTTAGTCGAGGCATCAATTTGATCCAGTAACCGCTGCAGATAGATCGTGCCGCTGGCTCCGGTCGCGGCAATCACAAGTTTCATTTCGCGCTATAAAAACACAGGACGGATACGCACTCTACAACGGAAGTACAGCTCCGAGGATTGGGAAGTCGTTAAAGATAGCTGGCGCTTTTTAGCTTTGTCGTCAGGTCGATGTAGCGAAGGAGGAGATGTCGGTAAAGTTCGCGTGATTCTTTCATCGGCTCGAGGCGTGTGTCTTTCTCTACGCCGACAAGATCATCGACCAGTTTTTCAAGGCTCAACGGTTTTCCTTTCACCTGACAATAGGTCCACGCCGCGTGAATCGCAGCACCCAATGCGGAGCTTTCAGTGACTTTCAAAGTCACTGTCGGCAGGCCGAGAGCATCCGCCACGATTTGCCGCCAGATAGGACTCTGGCTTCCGCCGCCAGTCAGGCGAATTTCTTCAGGCACGATGCCGAGATCCCGAAAACGTCGCATCCCGTAGGCCAGGCCAAGCGTTACCCCTTCGACGACGGCGCGTGCCATGAAATCGGGCTTCATGTTTTCGATCGTCAGGCCATGGAAAACTCCGGAGGCTTTCGGCAGGTTCGGTGTGCGTTCGCCTTGCAGGTAGGGAAGAAAAAGAACTCCACCCGCGCCTGGCGGAACTTTGGCGACAGCTTCGTCCATGGTCGGAATATCCCAGCCAAAGAGTGCGCGTGTCTGCTCAATCGCGGCGGCGACGTTCACCGTGCAGGCGAGCGACAACCAGTGATCAGTTGCGTCGCAGAAAGCCGCTACTTCACACTTCGGATCGATCACCGGTTCTTCGGCGAAAGAGAATATGGTTCCCGAAGTACCGAGGCTTATCGTTACGATGCCGGGCCGAATATTACCGGTGCCGATCGCGCTCGTCATGTTGTCGCCGCTCCCGGCGCTGACTAGCGCATCGTCGGCCACGCCCCATTTCTCGCGCAACAAGCTGCGCAACAGACCTGCCGGTCGTTTTGAGGAGCGCAAAGGCGGCAACCTCAGCGCCAGCTCCGGGTCGATGAATCTCAAAACCGGTTCGCTCCATTCGCGTGTTCGCACATCCATTAACCCTGTCCCGGAAGCGTCGCCGTACTCCATCTGGCGTTCGCCGGTGAGCCAGAGATTGAGGTAATCGTGCGGAAGAAGCACAGTCGTAAGGCGGGCAAAATTCGCCGGCTCGTTTTCTTTCAGCCAAAGCAACTTGGGCGCGGTGTAGCCGGCCAACATCGGATTGCCGATTAGTTCGACCAGGCCCTGCGGCCCGCCGAATTTTTTGTTGAAGGCTTCGCATTGTTCCTGAGCCGAAATGTCGCACCAAAGTTTTGCCGGACGCAGCGGCAGGTTGGCTTCGTCGAGCGCGACCAATCCATGTTGTTGCGCGCCGACGCCGATAGCGTTGAGCTCGTTCCGGCGTTCACCTAGCTTCTCAATGCATTCCGCGATTGTGGCCTCAGCGGCCTCAATCCAGATTTGCGGATCCTGTTCAATGTGGCCGGGCGGCAGGCCTTCAATCGTGCCGTAACTTCGGTGCGCGAGCGCCAGGACTTCTCCGGACTCGATATCGAGAACAAGAGCCTTCGTGCTCTTGGTGCCGCTATCGATTCCGAGACAAAGCATGGAAAATTCTGAGCACGAATACTGGAATTAGGAACAAATCCGAAATCTAAAATTCAAGTGAGGAAGGAAAGGTCAGCTTTGAGCATCGTCTCGACCCTGCCAACCGTTAACAATTAGTTGTGTTTCGAATTTCGATCTTCGGATTTCGTGCTTCACTCTTACCACGATGATCAAAAAGCTTTTGCATACCCGTTATAGGGTCAGCGATTTGGAAAAGACGGTTTCTTTTTATCGTGATGTGCTGGGGCTGGAGGAAGTACGCCGGCATACATCGGGCCGCGGTTCTCAGCTTGTCTTCATGAAGGCGCCGGGGAGCGAAGAGGAGATCGAGCTTTGTAAATATGACAAGAGCGGTCCAGTCGTGGTCGGTCCCGACCTGACGCATCTCGCTTTTGAGGTTGATAACCTCGATGAGTTTGCCAAGCGGACCGCGGCCAAGGGCTATCCGCTTTCCGATGGTCCGCATCCGCACGGTAATGGCGGGGCGATTGCATTTATCGACGCGCCGGAAGGTTACGAGATCGAATTGATTCAGCCCGGGAGGGATCGTTAGCCTTGCCCGGCTACGGCTTTTGCCTGATTATCGAGCGGTGATGCGCCGAGCCTTTGTTTCGATCAGTTATCCCCTGACGATTGCGCTCGGCCTGTTCTGCATCGCCGCGTCCAAGCCGACACATCATGAAGTTCGCCGCGCCACCCCTGCGGACGACGATGACGAAGTCGCGGTCGCGTATCAGACGCGACCGTTCGACAGCAGCGTTGTTCCGAAGACACGCGCGGCCTCGGTGCTCGTGGAGGACGCGCGCAGTGGCGAAGTCCTCTACGAGAAAAATGCCGACGAAACACGGGCGGCTGCGAGCACGCAAAAATTACTCACCGCTTTGATCGTCGCGGAAGCGGGTTTTCTCGATCGCGAGGTGACGGTGGAAGCGATCGACACAATGGCGGAGCCGGTGCGTTTGAATATCAAACCAGGGGAAACCTATCAGCGGATCGATCTGCTGCGCGCCTTGCTGGTGAAAAGCCCTAACGACGTCGCGCGATGTCTGGCACGCGACAACGCGGGCAGCATCGAGTTATTCGCGGAAAAGATGAATGCGAAGGCGCGCGCGCTGGGTGCTATCCATTCCAATTTCGTAAATCCGAACGGGCTGCCGATCCCTGACCAATACTCGTCCGCGCGCGATCTTGCGGTCATCGCCCGCGCCGCCTACGCGAACCCGACTATTCGGTCGATCGTTTGTCTGCCGCGAACTGTTTTTCGGTATGCCAGCGGTCGAACGCGTGAGCTCGAGAATACCAACAAGGTCCTGAAGCGGCTCCCGTTTTGTAATGGCATGAAGACCGGCTACACCGAAGCGGCTGGTCATTGCCTCATCGCGAGCGGGACAATGCCCGGTCGCGACATCATTGTTGTCGTCCTGGGCGACAGCAAAGGGCGTGTCTGGGAGGACGCATCCGCTCTGCTTTCCTGGGGCCTAAAAAGGATGTAGTCTCGCCGCTGCGGCGCGTGACATGAGCGAGCTTTTTCAGGAGCAATTGCAGGCACTTCGGGCGCATTCCTTGCATCGCAAGTTGCGCGAAATCGGCACCGCGCAAGGCCCGGAGGTGAAGATTGTCGGGCGAGAGTTGGTCAATTTTTCCTCGAACGATTATCTCGGTCTGGCGGCCGATCCGATACTGCGCAAAGCCGCGGTCGAAGCGATCGAAGAGTTTGGGGTTGGGGCGGGCGCCTCGCGTGACGTCAGTGGCACACAATCGCCGCACGTCGCGCTCGAATGCGCGCTCGCGAAATGGCAACGCGCGCCAGCCGCGATTTCGTTTAACAGTGGATACGCCGCATCGTTAGGTATTTTGCCCGCGCTGGCTTCGAAGGATGATGTCGTGGTTCTCGACAAGGCGTGTCATGTGTCGCTTATAGACGGGGCTCGTCTTAGCGGAGCAATGCTGCGAGTTTTTCCACACAATCATTTGGGTAAACTGGAAAGCCATCTCGAATCGGCGCGGCGGGAGTCTCCCGAATGCCGGATCGTGATTGTAACGGAATCGATCTTCGGCATGGATGGCGATCGCGTTCCGCTGCAGGAGCTAATTGAGCTGAAGAAACGCTTTAACGCTTTCCTGCTTCTCAACGAAGCGCACGCTGTCGGCGTAATCGGTTCGCATGGTCGCGGTTTGGCGGCCGAGCTTGGTTTGGAAAACGAAATCGACGCTCACATGGGTAGTTTGAGCAAGTCGTTAGGCGTGAGCGGTGGTTATGTTTGCGGCCAGCGAAGCTTGATCGACTGGCTGGTCAACCGTGCGCGTTCCTTCATTTTCTCCACTGCGTCTCCCCCGGCCCTGGCTGCGGCCGCGACGGCTGCCATCCGCTTCCTTCTTTCCGAGGACGGCGAGGCGCGACGCAAAACGCTTTGGCGACGGATCGTGCAATTGCGCAGGTTGCTTCCGGAATCGGAGGAGTCGTTTGGCAAACCAGGCGCGGCCATTATTCCATGGATGGTGGGCGAAGAGGAACGCGCTCTTGAGCTCGCCCGCGCTTTGGGCAAGGAAGGGATTTTCGTTCCCGCAATTCGTTACCCGACGGTGGCGAAGGGCGCGGCGCGTCTTCGCATCACGGTGAGCGCAGCGCATAGCGCCTTGCAAATCGCGTCGTTGGGCGACGCGATTGGACGACTGGCTCGTCAGGCCTGACGAATAAATCTAAAGACCGCCAGCAGCCGACTGCCGCAGCAGCGGTGAGGGCATTAAAGCGGGATTCTCAATCAGATCTTCCGGACCTTCGGCAGGAATATCCGTCTTGGCAGGCGGCGCCTGCTCGGCGAGCGTGTCGGCCGCATAAGCGTTGCCTTCGGAGCCGGTAACGGTGGTGGCGCTCGTCGGGGTGGTCTTAACGGTCGTGCAAGAAGACAAGACGGCCGCGACGAGCAGGCTGAGGGCGAGTTGTGTTTTCATTATCGAACCTTCTTTTTGGGGGCGAATTTCATTGCTCGCCCCAACCGTCGCTATAATTACTATATTTCGAGTTGCGGCGGCAAGCTTTGTTTCGTCGCTTTTTTTTGCGGACCTCGTCGCAAGTGATTGGCTCTGCCACCGGACAGGGCCGGGTGACGGGTCGGGAATTTTCAAAAGCGCGCAGGGCAGCGTTTACAAGAAACGGCTCAAAATAGGACGGAGCTTTTCCTGCGTCGCGACGGGCCAAAGCGACCGATCGGTCACTATGGCAATATCGAGCGCCCGGTGCTCCGGCCAGTTAGGCTCCCTAGGAACGCGCGGAATTGCGGCAGCCAAAATCCTTTTTGCGGCCTCGGCATTTGCGAGAAGATGTTCAATCACGGTCTGTGCCGAGACAGGTTCCTCCTCTATTTTCCAACAATCGTAATCGGTGACCATCGCCATGGTGGCGAGGGCGATTTCGGCTTCGCGCGCCAGCTTTGCTTCCGGCAAATTCGTCATGCCGATAACGTCGAAGCCGTGCCGGCGATTCAGCTCGGATTCGGCTCGGGTGGAAAAGGCCGGCCCATCCATGGTCACGTAGGTGCCACCGTTGTGAACGTGCACGCCTAACGACGTCATGGTCTCCGCCAGCAGCTCCCGCAAAGGGGTGGAGATCGGCTCCGCAAACGTAATATGCGCTGCAATGCCCTCGCCAAAAAAGGTGTCTTCTGAGCGCCGGCTCGCTCGATCGTAAAACTGCGAAGGCAACAAGATGTCACGCGGCGCATATTTCTCCTGCAGGCTGCCAACCGCTGTGACGCAGATGATCCAACGTACTCCCAACAGTCGCAGAGCGTAGATATTGGCGCGATGATTTAGCTCGTGCGGCAGGAGGCGATGCCCGCGCCCATGCCTGGGCAAGAAGTAAACACTCCGGCCGGCAACTTCGCCACCGATGATCACGTCCGACGGAGCTCCGAACGGCGTCTCGATCTCAAACTCCTGTGGATCTGAGAATCCTTCCATCTGGTAGAGCCCGCTTCCGCCGATGATGCCTATGGCTGGCTCGTTCGTTGTCATGCGCGTGGCGATTATCCGGAAGGGAACAAAATAAGAAAGCGATATTCGATCTCGACCGCGCCCCAAGTTGATGGGGACTAGCCTAACGATTCCGAATGATGGCCCGCAGTCTGGCGGAGCCCCTGACTTGGTATATCGTTGCCGCTTCCGATGCCGAAGTTTTTCATCAAGACCTATGGTTGTCAGATGAACGAGCGCGACTCGGAACAGGTCGCGCGCTCGCTCATCGACCGCGGCTACGAGGTAGCGCCTAGCGAATCGGAGGCGGATGTGGTGCTGCTCAACACCTGCAGTGTGCGCGATATGGCGGAGCAGAAGGCGTTAGGCAAAATGGGAATGCTGGGGCGGACGGCACACGAGCGACCGGAAGTCGTTTTTGGTTTTCTCGGCTGTATGGCGCAGGCCCGCGGAGCGGAATTGCTGAAACTCGTGCCGCACCTCGACCTAGTCGTCGGGACACAAAAATTTCATCGCGTGGCTGAGTACGTCGATCAGCTGGTCACGAAAAAACGACATCGGGACATGGACGATCCGCGCTTTTCCATTGTCGACACCGCGGATGAGGAAGGCTCGCAGGAGACCATTCGCGAACATCATCTGCGACCGCGGCAAGCAACGGCGTTCGTTTCAATCATGCAGGGATGCAACATGCATTGCACCTTTTGCATCGTGCCCCGGACGCGTGGCGGAGAGCGTAGCCGCACAATCACGGAGATCGTTAGGGAAGTGCGCGAGCTGGTCGCCCTGGGCGTAAAAGAGGTCACGCTCCTCGGGCAGATCGTGAATCTTTATGGCCGGCATGAATTTCCGAAGCGGGACGGAAAGAGCCCATTTGTCCAACTACTCGAAGCAGTGCACGAGGTCGAGGGGCTCGTCAGGCTGCGTTTCACCTCGCCGCATCCGATCGGTTTTCGCGACGATTTAATCGGCGCTTTTCGCGAACTGCCAAAGCTTTGCGAGCACGTTCATCTTCCCATGCAGTCGGGCTCCGATCGGATTCTGAAGGCAATGCATCGGGCCTACACGGCTGAAAGTTATCTTCGCCTGGTTGAGCAGTTGCGCACTGCTCGACCGAACATCGCCGTAACGACTGATATCATCGTCGGGTTTCCGGGTGAAACGGACGACGATTACGCGCGGACGCGCGCCTTGGTGGAGCGCGTGCAGTTCGATAACGCATTTGTCTTTCGCTACTCAGCGCGCCGGGAAACGCCCGCCGCAGAAATGAGCCAACAGGTTGACGAGAAAGTGAAGGAAGCGCGCAACCACGACTTGCTCACAGTGGTAGACGCCTCGGCAAAACGCGCGGGCGAGCGATTAGTCGGGCAAGGTGTGGAGATTCTTTGCGAAGGCCGAAGCAAAACGAACGCGGCACGGCTCAGCGGGCGAACGCGCGGCAATAAGATCGTAGTGTTCGAAGGCGATGAGTCGGACGTGGGACAACTGGTGAATTTGGAAATTGTGCACTCAACCGGCTTCAGTTTGACCGGCATGAAGGGAAGCGCGGCCGACAGTTGTCAATTTGCGGCGATAGGAGAACTTCAGCCGCCCATCGCGGCGAACTCATGATTTACGATTTTTCCTTGCACACCGTCGGTTTGATCGCCGGAGCGATCCTGCTGCTGCTCAGCTCGCTCGCGTTTTTCTCTCCGGTGCAAAATGTTCTTCCAAATTTTCCGCGATCGAAGGTTTCGGGCATAGTGCTCCTTGCGATTGATCTCATCTGGAGCTTCTGGCTCCTGGCCACGATGGAGATGGGCGAGTTTTCCAATTTCCGGCGGCCGCTGCTCATCGTGTTGCCAATTGGGTTTATTCTTGTCTTGCAGTTTGTGAGTGAATTTCTCGCCGTGCGCGCGCTCGGTATTCTTTGTCTGCTCGCGGCAGAGCCGATGCTGGATGCGGCATTTCTAAAACCTGAAGCGAGCCGTCTGCTGGTCACCCTTTTGGCGTATCTGCTCATCGTTGCCGGACTGATTTGGGTAACGATGCCATACCTGTTGCGCGACCAGATCAATTGGAGCACGCGAGATTCCGCGCGTTGGCGAGTGATCTCCGGGCTGGGCTTTGCCTTTGGAACGGCGATTCTGGTCTGCGCTTTTGCGATCTATTGAGGCGGATTCTCGTCATCCGCGGCGGGGCAATCGGCGATTTCATACTCACGCTGCCGGCGATTCGCCTGCTGCGCGAAGCCTTCCCCGACAGCGCATCTCGAGATCCTGGGTTATCCGCATATCGTTAGGCTGGCGGTGCTGAGCGGCTATGCCAATGCAATGCGTTCGATCGAGTACGGGCCGCTCGCCAGCTTCTTCGTGACCGATGGAGAACTGGCTCCAGAGTTAATCGAGTATTTCGCCGGCTTTCAGCAAGTGGTGAGTTACCTCTTCGATCCGGATGAAATTTTCGCGCACAATCTGCAACGGGCCGGTGTGCAAAATCTGATCGCGGTCTCGCCCAAAATAACGAACGACGAACACGCGGTGCAGCAGTTAGCCCGGCCGCTGGAACAGCTCGGACTTCGTCCCGATGATCGCGCGCCGCGAATTTTGCCCAACGAGCCAAGAAAGGTCGATCACAACTTGATTGCAATTCATCCCGGGAGCGGAAGCGAACGGAAAAACTGGCCTTTGGAAAGATTCATGGCGTTAGCGACGTTGCTATTGGAGCGCCCGCAGACGCGCCTCCTGCTCATCGGAGGCGAAGCCGACGAGAGTAGTTTTGAGGCGTTGCAGAGAAACCTGCCTAACGATCGAATCGAACTGGCCCGAAATCTGCCCTTGGCCGACCTGGCGAGACGCCTCCGCGACTGTGCCTGGTTTTTAGGACACGATAGCGGGATTTCGCATCTTGCGGCAGCGGTCGGCACGCCATCGGTTTTGCTTTTCGGCCCGACTGATCCGGCGATTTGGGCCCCGCAAAATCCACAGGTGCGAATCGTGAGGGCGCCGTGCCTGACGATGTTGGGAATCGAGCAATCGGCCGTAATGGCGGCAGCCAGGGAATTGAGCGCGATGTATTAGCTGCGACTGGCGGCGCGTGCGAGGAAGGAAGGCAGCCTTGCTTAGGAGCTGATGCGCATCGGCATCAGAACGTAGAGGAAGGGGCTTTGGATCTTGATTACGCCTGGACTCATCTCGTCGATTAGATCGAGAAAAATTTCGTCCTCGGTCAGGTTGCGCAGCGGCGCCATCAAAAATTCCGGATTGAAGGCGATGGAAAATTCGCGCCCCTTGTAAGCCACGGGCAACGATTCCTTTGCTTCGCCGACCTCCGGTGTGTTGGCGGTGATGTCGATGTTGTTCTTGGAAAAGTTCAGTTTAATCGAATTCGATTTGTCACTGGCGAGCAACGAGACGCGCTTGAGGGAGTTGAGCAATGTTTCGCGCTCCAGCGTGACGCGCTCCTTCGATTCGGACGGAATAACCTGCTTGTAGTTTGGGTAATTGCCTTCGATTAACTTCGAAACGAGCAGCGTGTTGTTGAGATCAAATGCGATCTGGCCGCTGCTCACACTCACCCGAACGTCGCCCTCGTCGCCGAGCAATCGCTGCAATTCCGTGACTGCCTTTGTCGGCACAATAATATCGGCTTCGTGGCTACGCGGAAATTCGAGATCGATATCGACCATCGCGAGTCGACGGCCGTCGGTCGCGACAAGGGTGAGCTTATTGTCTTTAAAGCTGAAAAGAACACCGTTGAGCACGTAACGCGTTTCGTCAGTCGAGATGGCGTAGGAAGTTTTGCGCAAGCTGTCGCGCAAATCTTTCTGCCGAATCGTGACCACCTTGGAGTCATCGAACTTTGGCAGCGGCGGAAATTCTTCCTCAGGCAAGCCGAGGATTTTGAAAAAGCTCTGACCACTGCGAATGGAGGCAGCATTTTTGCCGTCGATGTCGAAGGAAATTTCGCTCGAAGGCAACTCGCGGATAATGTTGAAAAGCCGTCGCGCCGGCAGGGTGGTGGCGCCTTCTTTTTCCACCTGCGCTTCGAAACCGCCGCGCACGCCGACGTCAAGATCGGTTGTCGTTAGGCGAACTTCACTCCCATTGCTTTGCAACAGAACGTTGGAAAGAATCGGCAGGGTGGTGCGGGTGCTGACGACGTTCTGAACCTGTTGCAGACATTCGAGAAGCTTCTCTTTCGTGACGCTAAATTTCATGTAGGCGGAATGGAGTCGTTAAGATGTAAGGCTTCCGTTTTTATCCGGCAACCGCAAACTCGGTGAACGTGCCTCAGCGTTGTAGCGCGCTGTCGATAAAAGAAATGGTCTGGCGGATTCTATCCTGCTCTTTCATCCGCTTCTTCACCAGCTTGCAGGCATGCAGGACCGTGCCGTGATCGCGGCCGCCAAAGGCTTCGCCAATTTCGTTGAGCGACGCCTTGGTGAGTTCCCGCGCGAGATACATCGCGACCTGGCGCGGGAAGGCGATGTTGGCGGGCCGTCGCTTGCTCGTCATATCGGCAAGGCGCACGTCGAAGTGCTCCGCAACTCGCCGCTGAATTTGATCGATCGTGACCGTGCGCCGCGCTTCTTCCTGCAAAATGTCCTTGAGCAAATGCTCGACCACTTCATGCGTCAGTTCCTTGCCACTAAGGGAAGCGAACGATGCGACGCGCATAAGCGCGCCCTCCAGACGCCTAACGTTCGTCTTAATGCGATCGGCGAGGAACTCGAAAATCTCGTCGCGCAACTTAATATGGAGGGTGCGCGCCTTCTTGCGCAGGATAGCGAGGCGCGTCTCGACGTCGGGCGGCTGCAACTCGGCAGTGAGTCCCCATTCGAAGCGCGAGACAAGTCGATGCTCGAGATTGGAAATTTCCGAGGCGGGGCGATCACTCGAAAGAACGATTTGTTTATGTCCGTCGAAGAGGGTGTTGAAGGTATGAAAAAATTCTTCCTGCGAACGCTCCTTGCCTCCGAGGAAATGAATATCGTCGATCAGGAGCAAATCGGCCTGGCGATAACGCTTGCGGAATTTGACCAGATTGTTGTGCTGAATGGCATCGATGAATTCATTGATAAACAATTCGCTCGAGAGGTACATCACGCGAGTGCTCTTGCTTCGCATGGCGATGTACTGACCGATCGCCTGCATGAGGTGTGTCTTGCCCAGACCAACGCCACCATAAATGAAGAGCGGGTTGTAAGTCTTGGCCGGCGATTGCGCCACGGCGAGGCTGGCGGCGTGCGCAATTTGATTGTTAGGTCCGACGACAAACGACTCGAAAGTATTGCGCGGATTTAAGCCCGGAGTATTGGTCGCGCGACTTGCAGCGGTTTGCGATTTTGAAGACGCGCTCGGCAATGGGTCGACCGCTGCTCCGCCGTCATAACTTTCTACCGCGCAAACAAACTTCACGGCACGTGGTCCGCCCACCGTATCGGAAATCGCAGCCTGCAAAGCAGGCATGTGATTACTCTCGATCCAGAACTGATAGATGTTGTTCGGGACGAGGAGAGTGATCTCGTCGTCTGTTGCCGCGGTTAGCCTTACAGCGGAAAACCAGCGCTTAAAAGTATCCGCACTGACTTGTGGTTTTAGAGCAGCAGAAACTTTCGTCCAAAGTTGGGCACACTTCTCGTCCATGGCGAACTTGTTAACAGCGTTAAATAACGCCCGCCGCGAGGCGAAAAGCTGAAAAAGTGAAAGCGAACCGGCGCGGCGCCACGAAACGCGGCGCGAAAAAATCGGGCCCGAAAGGGGTAGCGACCCGGTGCAAGAGCCCTCGCCACGAGGGAGAACCGGCTTGGGAGGCGCTAACAGGCGAAAATATTTTTTTGAGAGAAACGGCGGAAGTGTCAATCCAAAAGCAACTCTGTTTTTTCTTCATACGATTGACCTCAATACCGCCACTGACCTTGTTCACATCTTGTTCACACCCGGTCTTTCTCGCTCCCGGCCTGCGGCGTCAGATTAGAAATCGCGGCCTCACGGCTCAAGAAAAAACCGGAACTTTATTTTACTTTTGCGCACAGAAAATTCTTGACGGAGACGACACTCTGGCAGGTTCGATTTTTGCAAGCAAAGCGATTTTCAGAACGTGAAAAAATCGTTAGGCGAACAGAGGGAGCGAGAATTTTTCACGATGTCGTGGTGCCGCTGAGAGACTCGAAAATGTTCGCCAAGCCGCTGTTTTGCCCGAAAGTCGGAACGTCACGCAGGATGAAAAGGGTGGGGGAACGGAATGATCTACGAATATGGGCAATCGCTAGCCTAACGATCTGTTTGGTTCTGGCGCTGAACGGCTGTCTGCCACCTCCGGCGTCGCCCACGGTGACGCATATCGTGCTCCTTTGGTTGAAACACCCCAAGCGTAACTCCGATCGCGCGCAACTGGTGCACGCTGCGCAGTCACTCCGCATGATTCCGGGTGTTCTGCGGGTTGATGCTGGGAAATCAATTCCCCAGCTTGGGCCATCTCAACGGAAGGATTTCGATCTCGGGGTGGTAATCACCTTTCGCGATCGCGCGGCGTTGCAGCGTTATGAAAAGGATCCTCGTCACCTGGAAGCGATGCGGCGCTATCTCGGTCCGCTCGTCAGGCATTACGAGGTTTATAATCTGGACGGTCGTTAGGCAAAATATGCGTTTCTCGTCGGCGCTCACGGTCGCCTTCTTTCTTGCACTTGCCTCCTTGTCGGCAGATGAAATTCCACCGCCCTTCGGTTTTCGTTGGAATGACTCCGCCAACCGGGTCGAGAAGGTGTTAAAGGGCGCCAAGGCAAAGATCCTCTCGCGTGACCAGGTCAATGGGCTTGAGGCTTGGACAGTCGAAGGATTGATCCATCCGGGCTTGAAGCGCACACTTTTCAGCTTCAAAGCCGGACTGCTCCGTCAGGTGGAACTACAATATGAATATCCGGATTGGACGCTCGAACATTACAACAGTCGGATGGGCGAAGTGCGTCGCTATTTCGATTCCAAATACGGCACCGGGCGCCTCATTTCGCGATCGCGCGATAACGATAGCGACGTTATCCAGACGCTCGTCGGCTATCAGTGGGTGGTAGGGAAATCCGCGCTCGAGTTATTCTATTTCTCGGCGCAAAAAGAGCCCAATGTTTATCGGAACATCACGGTCACCTACAAAGCGATTTGATCCTGCCCGGAATCGCTCTTTGAAAGCTTGCGTCAAGCGCCAGCCAATTAACCGGGGATCTCCTTGAGCATCTGCTTATTCGTCGGGAATTTTTTTGCGAACATCAGCAAACGCTGAAGCGCTTCGTCTGGTTTGTGCCCGGCGAGACCGCGGCGGATCAGGTTCACTTTTTCCAATTCCCAAGGTTCGAGGAGCAACTCCTCCCGGCGCGTGCCGGAGAGGAAAATGTCTACCGCGGGATAAATGCGCAGGTCGCTGATCTTGCGATCGAGCACCAACTCCATGTTGCCCGTGCCCTTGAACTCCTGGAAAATTAGCTCGTCCATGCGGCTGCCCGTCTCGATGAGCGCCGTTGCGACGATTGTTAGGCTGCCAGCCTCTTCCGTATTGCGCGCCGCGGCGAAAATCTTTCTCGGCTGTTCCATGGCGCGTGCGTCGATACCGCCGCTCATGGTGCGGCCGCCGCCGCCGAGGGCATTATTGAAGGCGCGGGCGGTGCGCGTGATTGAATCGAGCAGGATGAAAACGTGCTTTCCAGCTTCAACCAACCGCTTGGCGCGCTCGATGGCAAGTTGCGCGATACGCGTGTGGCTCTTGATGTCGCTGTCGTTTGAACTCGCCATAATCTCGGCGGTCGGGCACGACCGGCGGAAATCGGTTACCTCCTCCGGACGTTCGTCGACGAGGAGGATGATGAGTTTCATCTCGGGATGATTCTTCGTCACGGCATCGGCAATGTGATGAAGCAATGTTGTCTTACCGGTGCGCGGCGGTGCGACAATCAGACCACGCTGGCCTTTGCCTAGAGGCGTCATCAAATCCATGATGCGCGTCGTGTAACGATCAGGCACCGTTTCCAGATTGATGCGCTGGTTCGGGTTAATCGTCGTCAGTTCTTCAAAAGGCCGAAGATCCTGATACTTCGTTGGTTCTTCATCGTTGATCTTGAGCAGGCGGATGAGTTGTGGGCCGCGATTTCCGCGACGGGTTTCCCCATAAACCCACATGCCGTCGCGCAACTGAAAGCGCCTAACGATCTCCGGGGTAACAAAAATATCGTGCGGCGTCTGGACAAAATTACGCTTGGCATCGCGCAGAAAACCAAAGCCTTTTCCAGAAATCTCGATAATCCCTTCGCCATACTCCGGTTCGCGCGGAGGTTGCTCGCCGTTTTGATGAACGTTGGAGGATTGGTCGCCCGATCTCTCGGAGGTTTTGCCGTTCTCCTCCGTTGCCTCGACAAACTCGACCCCCTCTTCCCGCCGGCGTTCCCCTTCCCACGAAGGATCCTTCTCCAGCGCTTCCGTCCCTACGGGGCGAACCGGTTTTTCGTTTTCACCTTCATTCGCCAAGCGGGAATCACGTCGGCGTCCGGACCGTCGCCGAGAGGATCGCCTCCGGCGAAAAGGCGCGTTCGGGGCCTGCAGAGGCTGGTTTTCCATTTCTTCGCTCATAGTTGAAATCGCTCAGGAGCCGATCTGACAGATGATGTCGGCTCGCAATTAAATCAGGCTGGCAGTTTCGCCAGCAGCTCCTCGGAAATATCTAAATTGGAATAGACGTTTTGAACGTCGCTGTCGTCTTCAAGGCTGTCGCAGAGGCGCAGGACCTGGAGCGCAGCCGCCTCGTTGGCGACATGAACGGTCGTGTCGGGAATGAAAGTAAACTTTTGCCCATCGAGGGTAACGCCCGCCAGTTTGAGCGCTTCAGCTACGGCGTAGAGCTGATCGTGGGCAGTAAGAATAACATACTGGTCCTCCTCCGTTGTCAACTCGTCCGCTCCGGCTTCGAGCGCCAATTCAAAAAGACGTTCTTCTCCAATCGCATCTCGCGCCACGGTAATCTGGCCCTTTTTGTGAAACATGTAGGAAACGCTTCCGCTTGAGGCGAGATTGCCCTCGTTCTTGGAGAAAATGCGACGCATCTCAGCAGCGGTGCGGTTCTTATTGTCGGTCGCGGCTTCGACAATCAAAGCCACGCCGCCGGGCGCGTAGCCTTCGTAGACAATCTCTTCGAAATGTTGCGCTTCGACGCCTTCGCCGGTACCGCGCTTGATTGCGCGCTCGATGTTGTCGTTAGGCATGCTCTGCGCGCGCGCGGTCTCGATCACGCTGCGCAAGCGTGGATTCATGGTTGGATCGCCGCCGCCAATGCGGGCCGCAATGCTGATCTCCTTGGAGAGCTTGCTAAAAATTGTGCCTCGCTTGACGTCGAGCGCGCCTTTAATGCGCTTGACCTTGGACCACTTGCTATGTCCCGCCATGAAACTTGGGGATTTGGATAAATTGAAAACCCTTGATTGCTGGACACACCGGTACTCCGTGGGAAGCGGAACCGGGATGCCGCCCTGGAGAAGCCAAGGCGGAAGCAACCAATGCCCATTGAATCGTAAGCGCGGAATGTTGTCAACCGTTGTCGCACAGTCATGCATCTGATTGCCCCTTTCCTCGCGTCTAAGTTCTTGTGAACTCGATACGCCCGCTTGCGCGCTGCCGCTTCCGGCGTCTCGTGCCTCTGTCGTGGCTGTATCTCCAACCGGTCTCCCGCAAGACGCAGACGATCCCCAAATGGCTGAACCTCACCCGCAGTCTGGCCGGGACGACGACGCCGATCTTGTCGCGAGGATGAAGGCTGGAGACGAGGGCGCCTTCGCGATTTTTTACGACCGGTTTGCACCCGGTGTTTTTTCGATGATTTACACAATTCTGCGCGATCAGAAAGAATCGGAAGATGTGTTGCAGGAAGCTTTTCTCCAGATGTGGAAACGCACTGCGACCTATGATTCTGCGCGCAGCAGCCTTTTCACATGGGCAGTAATGATCTCTCGCCACAAGGCGATCGATCGCCTCCGTGCGCGGCAACGGCAGTCGCGCCTGATCGATGCCGCGGCCGTGGAACTGAATGAGCGTCTAACGAGTCCGGGCCAGGGAGAAGGAAACGATCCCTTTGCCCGCCGAGATGAGCGCGAACGTGTGCGGGCGGCGCTCGCCCAACTCGGCGAGGCGCAACGCGAGGCAATCGACCTCGCCTTTTTTGCTGGTCTTACTCAGACAGAGATCGCAGAGAAATTGGGAACGCCGCTAGGCACGGTGAAAGCACGCATTCGGCGCGGACTACTCGCGTTACGTGAAGTGTTAGGGGGAGAGTCGCGGTGAACGAGCAAGTGCAAGAACAGGCTTCGCTTTACGTCTTTGGTCTTCTCGAAGGCGAAGAGGCCGCCGCTTTCGAACGGCGACTCGAGTCCGATGTCGATTTGCGCGCGTTGGTCGACGAGCTGGATGCCACTGCGGCTCAATTGGCGCTGACTGCACCGGTGCACTCGCCGCCGCCGGAGCTGCGCTCACGGATTCTTTCTGAAATCAGGAGCAAGAAGACGATTGCCTTTTCACGTCGCAACGCATGGATTCCATGGGCGATCGCCGCCTGCCTCGCCCTCAGTGTTTGTTACCTCATCGCCGAGCGTGCCGGTCTGCGACATCGGATCAAACGGCTGGAAGAGCGCGATGTGCTCGCGCAAATTCAAATTGCTTCGCTCAGCTCAAGACTCGACAGCGCGCCCAATGCAAATGCCGTCGTCGTTTGGGATGAGAAGAAACAGCGCGGTATACTTAAGATTACGAGATTGCCGCGCAATAGTGAAAACCACGATTACCAGCTTTGGCTCGTCGACCCGCGCTACAAGAATCCGGTGGATGGCGGCGTCTTTCATGTCGCAAACGACGAAACCCAGAGTGTGTCGTTCAAGCCCGCTTCGCCGGTCCGCGAAGCGAAAGGCTTCGCGATCAGTCTCGAGCGCAAGGGTGGAGTAACCAAAGCGGAGGGCCCCATTGTTTTGTTAGGGAAATGAGACGCGACGGTTCAATCATGAAAACTCCGGCACGACTTGTGGCAATCTTCATTGCAGCTCAGCCCGAAGAGCTACCCCGTTCGGTGGACAAGGTAAGAGCCGTGACTGGCAAAGGATTGGAGGGAGATCGTTATACCGCAGGTATCGGCACATTTTCCAATTATCCAGGTAAGCGGGACGTAACCCTCATCGAGTCAGAAATGCTGTCGACTTATGAGCGTGAAATGGGCAAACGGCTTTCGGCCGCGGAGTCGCGGCGTAATCTCCTTACGCAAGGAGTTCAGCTCAACCATTTCGTCGACCGCGAATTCCGGATCGGCTCGATCCGACTGCGGGGTTTGCGATTGAGCGAACCGTGCACGCATTTGGCACGTCTGACACATCCAGAAGTTCTTCCCGGCCTCGTTCATCGCGGAGGGCTAATTGCCGAAATCTTATGCGACGGCGTCTTAACAGTAGGCGATGAGATTAGCGAACTCCCTAACCTCGCTGATCACCAGCTAATAGATAAGTCCTAAGCTCCTCCTTTTCACCAGCTCGGTGTGCATGATCGCGATTTGTCCGGCTGCTCCGCCGAGGCCGACGCGCCGGCAGGCGTTGGACTACTTGGGCTTATCTGCATTGCGGGCAAAGTTGCGTCATAAGTTCGAAGAACGGAGAACAATTTGGTGAGCGCAAACGCAGCGGATCTTGGAACGGTCGTCGTGGTCGGCGGAGGTCCAGCCGGCTTGCGTGCTGCGGAGGTAGCGGCGGCGCAAGGTGCGCGGGTCGTGCTTTGCGACTCGCAGCCGGCCGTGGGACGAAAGTTTTTAATCGCCGGGCGCGGCGGTTTGAATCTGACTCATAGCGAGCCCGTGGAAAAATTCCCGGCGCGTTATGGGTCTGAGCCACATCGCTGGCGGGAGCTGTTGCGTGAATTTGGACCTGAAGCCCTCCGTCGCTGGGCGCACGAACTGGAGGTCGAAACCTATGTTGGGACGAGCAAGCGTGTCTTTCCGCGCGGGCAAAAGGCGGCCGAGCTGCTTCGGGCGTGGAAGCGGCGATTGCAACGGGCGCGGATCGAAATTCGGAACCGGGCGCGCCTCACCTGCCTAACGAATAAAGGGCCTTATTGGCAGCTTCAATTTGGAGATCAGGAGCCCATTCTTGCCGCCGCGGTTGTTCTCGCATTTGGCGGCGCGTCCTGGCCCGAGACTGGATCCGATGGACGATGGCCTGCGTTGCTCACGTCGCATGGGATCGAAATCGCGCCCTTTGTGGCGGCGAACTGCGGCTGGAACGTCGCCTGGCCAGGCGCGATTCTGGACCGAGCAGAAGGATTGCCTCTCAAGAACCTCAGCGTCCGCGCCGGTCGGGAGGTGGTTTCGGGCGAGCTTCTGATTACTCGTCATGGCTTGGAAGGCGGGGCAATTTATCGCCTCGGTCCGGTCCTCCGCGCGATGAGGTCGCCCGAGCTCCGGATCGATTTCAAACCACAGGTGAGCGCGCAAGCATTGTTAGAGCGCGCCTCGAATTTCAGGATGCCTAACGAATGGTTCGATGCTTGGAAACTCAGTCCCGGGACCCGGGCGCTCTTGCAGACCTATTTTCCTAACGAGTGCCTCGAGCGAGAGGCAGTCCTCGCCCGGGTGAAGGATTTCCCGCTCCGCCTGCAGGGTCCGCGTCCAATCGCAGAGGCAATCTCGAGCGCGGGCGGCGTCTTGTGGCAGGAGCTGGATGATCAGCTCATGCTGCGCAAAATGCCGGGCGTATTTTTGGCTGGAGAGATGATCGATTGGGAAGCGCCCACCGGCGGCTATCTTATCCAGGGATGTTTTTCGACCGGCACCAGAGCAGGTCGGAGCGCGGCCGATTATTCTCGGCGGCTCCTCACGCTCTAACGGCAATAGGCTCTCGCCGACCGACGTCGGAGATTGCCACCCAAATATAGCCTAACGACGAGCGCCTATCCGACCCAGCTCTTCCAGCGTTTTCGCAGCGGTTTGACGTAGTCGTCCACATCCACCTCCCTGACCCGCTCGATCCCTTCCTTGACTGCTTCGGCGGAATCAGCATAGCCGCGTTTCATGGTTTTCATGAAGCCCGGTAGAAAAGCCGGCGTAACTGAGCTCCAGTCAAACTCCCGCAAGGCCCGCTTGAGCGAGACTGAGGGCTCCTCGGGCCGCGAGGAATAACGAATTGCCAGTCCGATCGCCAGGCCCAGGGCGAGCGCGCCAACGACGGTCGGCACAGGATTTTCCCGCAGGAAAAATTCTGTTCGCTCCCGCACGACGACTGCCTTCTGGCGGGTCTGACCCCAGGTATCGGAAGCCGCCTGCGAAAACTTGCGCGCCCCTTCACTCAAACGCTCCTGCGCACTGCGCGCGGGCAAATCATGACCAAACTCGGTTTCCGACATCGGATCGTTTAAATTGTCTCCGTTCGAATCTTTCATATCTTTAGTTTCGCACGGAACGGTGGTTTTGCGTCCTTCAATTCGCAAGGTTTGAATGAGGCGGCAGCCATCGGCGTGTTAGAGCACGAAGCAGTTTGAATAGAAACCCAGGAGGTAAAATCATGCCCGACGAAACAACGAGGAAGAGCGACGAGACGGCTAAGCTGAATCTGGCCGCAGAAGAAGCTTATTGGCGAGAACATCACGCGACACAGCCGCACGCGACCGAAGAAACAACTTACGAACATTTCGCCCCGGCCTATCGCGTGGGCGCGGAGGCGGCCGCTAGATATCCAGGCAAACCATTTGATGAAATCGAGGACGAGATCGCACTTGATTACGAGAAGCATCAGGTCGGTTCCGCGTTGCCTTGGGACCACGTGCGCGGTGCGTCGAAAGCTGCCTGGACAAAGTTGAGCGGCGTGACTTCGCCGCGCGATCCGTCACGCGGAATGCGCGGCGGCATCTAGTTTCGACCACTCAGGCTGGGGAAGGTGTCATCTCCATTCATGTTTGGGATAGCGGCGTTGTAGTTCCTGTTTGATTTTCGGGTAATTGTCGCGCCAGAAAGTCGTCAGATCGTCGGTGATCTGGATGGGCCGATGATTTGGCGCCAGCACTTCGATCCGCAACGGGAAACGTCCCGGACCGATCGTTAGGCGATCGTTTATTCCATACAAATCCTGAATCCGCGCCGCGATGGTTGGGGGTTTGTCCGGCCCGTAAACAATTTTTGCATTCCGATCGTTAGGCAGTTTAATCCGCTCCGGTGTATAGCGATCGAGCGCCGCATGTTGAGCTTCGTTTAGCCATGTCCGCAGGACGCGCACGACCGGCCGGTCTTTGATCTCTTTGTAGCTCGTCGCGCCCTGGCAAATCTGCTCGATCAGGAGCAAGCGGTCGCTCTCGCTAATTCGCGGCAGCTCCAGCTCGGGAAAGGCTTTCGCTGCAAAATCGAGCCGGGCAATCCATTGCTCGACGGCGTGATCCCATTTCTTGAGCGGACAATTTCCGGCCAGCACTTCGCGAGCGAGCAGGGCGGCCGCTTCCCCTGACGCCACATTTTCCGATTTTTTCTCCGTCAGGACGAGGTCGTGAAAGAGAGTGACTGTCCGTCCAACGACGCGGCGAAGAGATGCGTCATAGTTCAGCTCCGCTTTTTCCTCGATCGCTTCGGGGAAGAACTCGCGAAGCCATTCTTCCTTGATCGCCGTGGCGAGGGTGAGCAGAACTTGACGCTCGCCATCGCTTGTTTCGATCTCGCGGATTTCCGAAGCTGTCAGCAGCCGCGCACGATGCACCACGCTTTCGCGCGCCAGCACTCCGCGTCGTCGATGGACGAGGGCGCAACGCAGTGTGCCTTGGTCGAGCCGGACCCCGACCTGATCAGGGAATCCCGCCAGCACGCAGCGCGCGATCGCTCCGGCCCGACTCGCGTGTTCCTCCAAATCGAGACCTTCATCGCGTGCGATGGAGAGGAATTGTTCCCAGAGTTGGCCCGCTTCGCGCGCGGAGCCCGCATTGATGCCGAGCTGCGCGCAACGTCGCGGATCGAATCGATTTTTTTCTGCAAAGCGAAAGGCACGCAGCAGGATGAAAAGATCGGACTCGTCGTCGTTGCCGAGTAAATCTTCCCGCTCGGCCCGCATTTCCTTTCCGTCGACCCGTCGCAATAGATTGCGACCCTGAGTAAGTGCCGCAATCAGTGCGACGCCGCGGACGCATCGCTCGTCGTGAGCCGCGAGCAGCATGCGCGCGTAACGCGGGTGGACGGGGAATGCGAGCATGCGTTGGCCTAACGACGATAATTTTCCACCGATTATTGCGCCAAGATCGTGCAGCAGTTGTTCGGCTCTCTCGAGCGATTTTGGATCGGGCGGTTCCAGCCAGCGGAAGGCGGAGATCTCGTCGACTCCGCTCGCCTTCAGAGTCAACACAACCTCCGCGAGATCAAGCCGCTTTACCTCGGGCAGTTCCTGTGGCGCGCGTTCGAGATGCTCCAGTTCCGTCCAGAGGCGCAGACAAAATCCGGGCGCAGTGCGGCCGGCGCGACCGGCGCGCTGATCGGCCGAGGCGCGGCTAATTTTCTCGACGAGCAGGGTGTTGATTCCCCTTCGGGCATCGTAACGCGCGATGCGGGCGAAGCCGCTGTCGATCACAACCCGGACGCCGCTGATGGTTAGGGAAGTCTCCGCGACATTGGTGGCGACGATCGCTTTTCGCTTTTCGTTAGGCGCGAGAGCCGCATCCTGTTCCGCCGGCGACAGCTCGCTGTAGAGCGGGAGGACCGCAAATTGACTGCCTGTCCGCGAGACGCCGATGGCGGAGATGGTACGATTGATCTCGTACTTTCCGGGCATGAAAATTAGCACGTCACCTTCGGTTTTCGGCGCGATCCGATCCAGTTCGTCCGCTGCAAGTTCCCACATGGAGTAGCTCTCTCCGCGCACTGGTTTTTCCAGGTATTCAATCGCCACCGGATGCATCCGGCCGCTCGAAGTGAGGACAGGACAGGGAGCGAGATACTTTTCCAGCTTATCCGACTCGAGCGTAGCGGACATCACGATGAGCTTGAGGTCGGGACGCCACAGTTCCTGTAACTGAAAGGTGCGCGCGAGCGTGATGTCGCCGTAGAGATGGCGCTCGTGGAATTCGTCGAAAACGATTGCTGCCACTCCGCGCAGTTGCGGATCCTGCAAGAGTTGGCGAAGGAGAACTCCTTCGGTCACGAAGCGGATCCGTGTCGCACGGGAGGCAACTTTTTCGAAGCGGATTTGATATCCGACCTCATCGCCCAAACGTGCGCCGCGCTCATAGGCGACGCGACTGGCCAGCAGGCGGGTGGCGAGTCTGCGCGGCTGGAGGACAACAACTTCGCCGTCGCCGAGCAGGCCGTGGTCGAGCAGCATCTGCGGAACCTGCGTCGATTTCCCAGACCCGGTCGGGGCTTGCAGGATCAAACGGGGTCGTCCGCCTATCAGCCTAACGATCTTCTCTTCAAGCTCGTAAATCGGAAGCTCACGGGGAATCATGGCGCACCCTCAGGCGCGGAGGTCCGCGATGAAGGTGTCGATCATCGTTTCGGTCGTGCTCCACGAACACATGAGTCGATAAACGCCCGGCAGGAAAAAATTCTGAAAACTCCAGCCGGCTGCGTGAGCGCGTTCTACGACGTCGACTGGCAGCCTAACGAAAAGCGCACTCGCTTCCCGTGGGAAAACGAAATCGGTTTGACCGATGGCGCGCAGTTCCCTTTCCAATAAGGCCGCCATCGCGTTGGCATGCCGGGCGTTCCTGAGCCAAAGATCGTTCTCTAGCAAGGCGGACCAGGGCGCGGCGAGGAAACGCATCTTGGAGGCGAGTTGGCCGCCCTGTTTCAGCCGATAGTCGAATTGTCGCGCCAGTTCGCTATCGAAAAACACGATCAGTTCGCCCGCTGCCAGGCCGTTTTTTGTGCCGCCAAAGGAGAGAACATCCACTCCAAATTCCCAGGTGATGTCGCGTGGTCGACAGCCTAACGAAGCCACCGCGTTGGCAAAGCGCGCCCCATCCATGTGCAGACGAAGCGAATGTTCCCGGGCAAACTCCGTAATCGACTCTAACTCGTTAGGCGAATAGATGGTGCCGGCCTCGGTTGCCTGGGTAATGCTGAGGGCTCGCACCCTGGTGGAATGCACATCGAGGTGTTGCCCCAGAATCGCTTTCGCTTCGTTAAGGTCGATCTTGCCGTTCTCTCCTCCAACAGGCAGAAGCTTTGCGCCGCCCGCGAAGAACTCCGGGGCCCCACATTCGTCGGTTTCGATGTGGGCCCGCTCGTAACAAATCACGCTTTCAAATGGACGGCAGAGCTGGGCAAGAGCGAGCGAGTTTGCCGCCGTGCCGTTAAAGACGATGAAGGTTTGGCAATCTGTCTCGAAGATTTCGCACACCTGCGCTGAGACGCGCTCTGTCCAGCGATCAGCACCGTAGGAGGCTTCGGCTTCGTGATTCGCTTCCTGCAAGGCCAGCCAGGCCTCCGGACAGATCCCGGCAGTGTTATCGCTCGCGAAGTCGTTACGCAGTCGCTGCGACATGAAAGGCTTTCTAATCGACAAGGTGTGGCGGCGCAACTCGCCTAACGAGTCTAGGATGCAAACAGATCTATTCGGGGAAAAACAATGCGCCTGGCCGGGAGTGGTCCTGGTCTAACCACGCCAGGCATCTCCCGCCAGGCGACTCACCTCTACCTTGCCAACCTAGCTGCAACCACGCAGCAAAAAGATAATAAAGAGGATCGGAATTGGAATTCCGAGCAGCCAGAGAAGAATGTATCCGGTCGCGCCAGCTTCCTTGAGTCGTTGAGAAAATTTCATGTGGTAGTCTTGGTTTAACCTTGATTCGCAACGGACGACGTTTTTGAGCGTGTCGGCGCGATTGGAAACCACCCCCTTTGCCGAAAGCCGCGCCCCGCCTTATTTATTGGCTCATGAGCGCTCTCCAAGCCGCCATCGAACGTCGCGGCCAACAGATTTTCGACCTGGTCGATCAACACCCTGAATCCATTTTTACCAAGGCCGGTTTCTACCAAAAGATGATGGCTTTCTCCATGCGCGACGAGACCTTCAAAGTGCAGATGTTTCGCTTCGTCGACGTGCTTGCGTCTCTGCGGCGTTCGGGCGACATCGTCGAGCATTTGCGCGAATATTTTGCGGGGATGGACGGCTCCATCCCGATGATGCAAACCGGATTGCGCGCGGCCGGTATTTTTCCCTGGCTCACCGCTTACATTCTGCGGCGCAACGTTTCCGGCATGGCGCGACAATTCATCGCTGGGAAGGACGGCGCCGACGTCATGAATACGCTGCGCAAGAAGCGCCGGCAAAAAATCGGCTTCACTGTCGATTTGTTAGGCGAAGCGGTCGTGAGCGAGAAAGAGGCGGAGGAATATGCGGCCCGCGCGATGGAGTTGCTTGAGACCCTGGCGCGTGAGACCCGCGGCTGGACGGATTCGTTAGGCAAGAACACCGACCTGTTTCCGGTGGTGAATCTTTCGCTCAAGATCTCGGCCTTTTATTCGCAAATGGATCCGGCAGCGCCGGAAGAAGCGGTGGCCCATCTCGCGCCCAAGCTGCGACCCATTCTGCGGCGGGCCAAAGAGCTGGGGGCTTTCGTCAATTTCGACATGGAGAGCTACGCACAGAAGAACAGCACGCTCGATCTCTTCAAACAGCTTTTCACGGAGCCGGAGTTTGCCGACTGGCCTCACGTTGGAATCGTCATCCAGGCTTATCTGCGCGATGCCGAACGCGATTTGCGTGACCTGATTGAATGGGGTCGTCGCCGCGGGACCCGTTTCGCCGTCAGGCTGGTGAAGGGGGCCTACTGGGACTACGAGAAAATTATCTCGCAACAAAACGGCTGGGTCTGTCCGGTCTTTCTGCAAAAACCGGAGAGCGACGCCAACTTCGAAACCTGCACCCGCGTTCTGCTCGATAACGAATCCATCGTCACCGCGGCGTTCGGATCGCACAATGCGCGCAGCATTGCGCACGCGATGGCCTACGCGGAAGAGAAGGAGATCGAGAAAAGCCGTTTCGAATTCCAGCTCCTCTATGGAATGGCGGGGCCGATCAAGCGCGCACTCGTCAACATGGGTTATCGCGTTCGCGAATATTCGCCGGTCGGCGAGCTGCTGCCGGGGATGTCTTATCTCGTTAGGCGATTACTCGAGAATACTTCCAACGAAGGATTTCTCCGCGCGAAGTTTTCCGAGAACCTCTCCGCCGCGCAGTTGCTGCGCGATCCGAATGACATAATCACGACCGGCGCGCGCAATCTGCCGCCGCTCGAAATCGAGCCAAGCCATTATCATTCGGCAAATGGCGACCGCGAAACGCCGCCGGGCGATACCTACCAAAACGCGCCGCTGGTTAATTTCGTCCATCGCCAAAATCAGGAGCGTATGCGCGCTGCGCTGCGGGAAGCACGAGGCCGTTTTGGGAGGAAGTATCCGCTGGTGATCGACGGCGAAAAGGTGACCACCGGAAAGTGGATGTCGTCCCTTAACCCGAGCGCCCCTAACGAGATCGTAGGCGAAGTGGCGGAGGCGGGAATTCCGGAAGCCGAACGCGCGGTCAAAGCGGCGCGAGCGGCTTTTGATCATTGGTGCCGCGTTTCGGTGGAGCATCGTGCGCAGTTGCTCGAGCGGGTTGCGGCGATCATGGAACGTCGACGTTTCGAGCTTTCCGCCGTCGAGGTTTTTGAAGTGGGAAAACCATGGGAGGAAGCCGATGGCGACATTCGTGAGGCGATGGATTTTTGCCTCTTCTATGCCCAGCAAATGCGCATCCTCGGGCGGCCGCAGCTCACCCAGCATGTAGCGGGCGAGGAAAACTATCAGCATTACTGGGGACGTGGCGTAGCGCTCGTCATTGCACCGTGGAATTTCCCGATCGCGATCCTCTGTGGAATGGCCTCCGCCTCGTTAGTCACGGGCAACACTGTGATTATGAAGCCGGCCGAGCAATCAGCGATCTGCGGTGCGCTGCTCATGGAGATTTTTGAGGAAGCCGGCGTGCCGAAGGGCGTGCTCAACCTCCTCAATGGCGACGGTGCGGTGATCGGCGAGTACCTCGTGAATCATAAGCAGGTTGACCTCATCGCCTTTACAGGATCACGCGAGGTGGGTCTGCACATTTGGGAAGCGGCCGGCAAGACGCGGCCTGGGCAGCGCGAGCTCAAGCGCGTGATTTGTGAAATGGGCGGCAAGAACGCGATCATTGTCGATTCCGACGCCGACCTCGACGAGACGATCGTCGATTCGATTTACTCCGCTTTTGGTTATCAAGGCCAGAAATGTTCCGCGCTCTCGCGACTCATTGTTTTGGAAGAGAACTACGATCGCGTGGTGGAACGCCTTCTCTCGGCGGCGGCCAGTTTGCGCGTCGGCGATCCGGAGACACCTGGCATTACGGTAGGGCCGGTGATCGATGAGACGGCCTACAAGCGCATCCTCGACATGATCGAAGTTGGGAAAAAAGAGGCGACTCTCGCCTACCAGGCGAAAGACGTGCCTACCGATGGCTACTTCATTCCGCCGACCATTTTTACCGATGTTTCGCCTAACGGCCGCATCGCGCGCGAAGAAATTTTCGGACCGGTCCTAAGCGTGATCAAAGTGCGCGATCTCGACGAGGCGCTCCAAGTGGCCAACGGTATCGACTATGCCCTGACGGCCGGCTTTTTCTCGCGTAGTCCGGCCAACATTGAGCGGATCAAAGCCGAGTTGGTGGCGGGAAATGTTTACGTCAACCGTTCCTGCACCGGCGCGGTGGTGGGTCGGCATCCGTTTGGCGGCTTCAAGATGAGCGGCGGCGGCACCAAGGCCGGCGGGGGAGATTACCTTCTGCAATTTCTCATCCCGCGCATTGTGACGGAGAATATCATGCGGCACGGCTTCGCGCCGGAAGAAACGCCACTCTACCGCGCCGAGTTTCTCGTCAGGCAACCTGGGACAACAAACGTCGAGGAAAAGGCGAGGGGTTGAGTCGTCAGACAGAGGAGATGCGCAATCGTCCTTCTTCCTCCACCTCGTTAGGCCAAGGTTCCTTTAGTACTGCAGAATGCGGATGACCTCGTGAATCATCGTGATGATGGGCCAGGCGGCTACGAGCGTGATCAGACCAAGGACGGCAGCTTCGATTCGAAAGCTGCGACTGGCATCGGCGCGCAGAACTTCCTTTGCCAAACCAGTGAAGTTCGGACGTCGCCACGACGAGCCGTCTCCTCCGAAAGATCCTCCAAAACGGGGGGCCTGAAAATGAAACTCTCCAGCGAGAAGTAAGCCGCGTCGCTCGCTGCGGCGCTCATAATGCGAGAACGATCGAACCGAAGCGAGTCCGAGCTGGGGCTTCATCATTTCTCCTCAAGCATGCGCAATGCCGAAGAGACCGAAGCTACGAATTCCGACCACGCCGGCACGAGCAAGAACTTAATCCAAATCGCCATCTCGTCCAACTGGAGTCGATGCATGATCGACGACATTTCGGGTGGCAAGACCCGTTGGACGAGTAGTGATTTTTTCGTCCCTAGCTGCCGACGTCGGTTAGGCGAATTGAACCTGAATAGTATCAAGTCGATTCAACAGCTTTGCCTTGGGAATCAGGCGTCAGGTCGGAGTGGCGCGGTTCGTCGAGTCTGTCGACGACCATGGAGTCCGGGGCGCGAGATGGTATTGCCGGTTCAATTGTCGTGTCGCCGTTGCGGCAATTTTCTCCACAATTTTGAGACGCGCTTCTTCCGAGCTTTCCTGCCAGATCGGTTTGCGCTGAAGATGAAGCGCGCCGCCGTGCGCAACGAGCAGACCCCAGCCCAAGGGCGTTTCCGCTTCGCGAAGGAGTTCGTTAGGCAATACCAGATAGAGAAGATTGGCGCAGCGATAGCGGGCGAGTCTCTCGAATTTTCGGCCATCGCGCAGTTGGTTTTGCAGCGCGGTCAGCTCGCGGATTACCCAGCGATAGCCGCGGTGTTCGATGGCCGCGAAGTTCCAGTCGTCCCATTCCGGAAAGAGTGTCTCTCCTGTGCGTAGCGTCGGGTAATGCACCCGCAGATGCTTCTCCAAAATCTGCTGACGACGATAGACGGATTCGAGCCGGGCAATTGTTTGTGGGCTGCGGCAATCATCGCGTCGCAGGTCGGGAGTCGATTGTTTGCACTCGAAAACCGCCGTGTGGCCAAGAGTGCCATTGCGTTGCGGACGATAGGCAGCCACGTCGGCGCGATAGCGACACTTCGGCAGGGAAACTTCGAAGGCGGCAAGGCGGTATCCGTTTTCCTGAGCCCACAAAAACGCGAGCTGTTTCAGCTCGCGATGAGCGGCGGTCTCTCCGTGCTTTGCCGAAGCAGGCTGCGAGACGCCAGTTTTTTCCGACGCAGGCGACGGCGTTCGCCGCTCCTCGGCCTCGAGTGGAACTGACTCGCCTAACGAGTCAGCCATTGTGCCAGCTCCCGCGCCCAGTAGGTGACAATGAGATCGGCCCCGGCTCGTTTCAGGCTGGTCATAATCTCGAGCGCGGCCTGCCGTTCGTCGATCCAACCTCGCTCGGCAGCGGCTTTGACCATCGAGTATTCGCCGCTGACATGATAAACCGCAGTCGTTAGGCCAAAGCGCTCGCGCACTCGCCAGAGAATGTCGAGGTAAGGCAAAGCTGGCTTGACCATGATGATGTCGGCGCCTTCCTCGATATCGAGGGCTGCTTCTCGCAGAGCCTCATTGCCATTCGCCGGATCCATTTGGTAGGTCCGCCGGTCACCAAACTGCGGTGGGCTTTCTGCCGCTTCGCGGAAAGGTCCATAAAAGGCGGAGGCAAACTTGGCTGCGTAACTCATGATTGCGGTCTGATCGTGACCGGCAGCGTCGAGCGCTTCGCGGATCGCGCCGACGCGGCCATCCATCATGTCGCTGGGCGCAACAATGTCGGCTCCGGCGGCGGCGTGCGACAGGGCGGCCTTCACCAACAGTTCCACGCTCTCATCATTCAAGACATGGAAGTGATCGCCATCGATCCGGGTCACGCCGCAATGGCCATGGCTCATATATTCACAAAGGCAGACGTCGGTGATGACGAGCAGGTCCGGGTGTTCCTGCTTGATTGCGCGCACCGCCTGCTGAACGACGCCTTTTTCCGCGTAAGCGCCGGAAGCCTGCTCATCCTTTTCGTGAGGAATACCAAAAAGGATAACTGCCTGGACGCCAGCCTCGGCGGCGTGCCCGGCTTCCGCCGCGATCTCGTGTGGCGCGAGCTGCTCGACCCCCGGCATACTGCTGATTGCGCGTCGCTCCGCGATCCTTTCGCTGACGAAGAGCGGGAGGATAAAATCGCGCGGAGTGAGAGTGGTTTCGCGCACGAGGTCACGAAGCGCGGCAGTACGGCGCAAACGACGCGGGCGGCGGACCAGTTTCTTCACCTGCGGAGGCTAATTGAAGCCGATAAGTGCGGCAAGCTCACCCGGGGACGGGATGACAAGGTCAGGTCTCCAGTGTTTGTTGGCGCTCGTCATGCGGTCATCTTTGCCTAACGAGAAATGCAACAACTATCTGCTGATCGACGTGAGCAACTCGTTCACCAAACTCGCTTTCGCCACGAAGGAGAAGATATATGCGCCGGAGCGGATTGAGACCGCAAAGTTGAGTGTCGCGCGCCTAACGACGTTTTTTCGCAAACAGGATCTCGATCTGGTGGTCGTTTCTTCAGTCGTGCCCAAGGCGAACGCGGTCATTCGCAGGGCGGTGAAGAAGGTTTCGACTCTTTTCGTGAGCGCAAAATGCGAACTGGGCGTTGGCGTTGATTATCCTGCTCCCGCGTCAATCGGCGCCGATCGATTGGCAAACGCGGCAGCGGTCGCCGCCTTCTACAGCGTGCCCGCGGTGGTGGTAGACTTCGGAACCGCGGTTACTTTCGATGTTATCTCGGTCCAGGGTTGCTACATCGGGGGGGTGATCGCGCCCGGCCTCGAAGCCATGACTCGATACCTTTACAATCGGACTGCCCTGCTACCCCGGCTCAGCCTCGCTGAACCGCGCCGGGCCGTCGGTCGCTCAACCAAAGGCGCGATGATGTCGGGCGCGGTGTTTGGCTATCGCGGCCTGGTGAAGGAGATCCTGGCGAAGATCGCCGCGGAGGCCTTTCGCAGGCGAAAGGCAACGGTGATTGCAACTGGCGGCTACGCACAGCTCATCGCCGCGCGGCTGCCGGAGATCGATGTCGTGCATCCAAACTTAACCTTGGAAGGTTTGCGCGTGATTGCGAATTTGAATCGTTAGGCAAAGGAAAAGAGCATGGAGAGCAGCGCAATCGGGATCGACTTTGGCGGAACCTCAGTGAAGCCGGGTGTGGTTGCGGAGGGCAGGGTGGTAGCCCGGGTCGAGCCATTGCACACTCAGAATTTCCAAGGACACGATGCATTGCTCGCGGCGATTCGCGTCGCGGTTGAGGAGTTACGCCGGCAACATCCAGAGGTGGCGGCGGTCGGCGCAGGCTTGCCGGGGATGGTCGACAGCATCAAGGGCCGCGTCTGGCAGCTTTCCAACGTTGCGGGCTGGGAAGATGTGCCGCTGCAGGCGCTGCTGGAGGAATGGACGGGTTTGCCTGCGGCCATCGAGAACGACGCAAAAGCGATGGCTTACGCGGAGTGGAGATATGGAGCCGCCCGCGACGGCGTGAACGTGGTTTGCGTCACGTTGGGTACGGGTGTGGGCGGTGGGCTGATCCTTGAAGGGAAGTTGTATCGCGGCAGCTGGCTTGGCGCGGGAGAGATTGGGCAGATGACGATTGATCCTCGAGGCGTTCCAGGGCGGTATGGAAATCTCGGTGCGCTGGAAAAATATGTCGGCAACCGCCAGATTGCGGAGCGTGCGCAGGCGCTTTACCGCGAGGCCGGCCTAACGAAAACGCGAGAAGAATGTTCGCCCCTCGCGCTCGAGGTGACTGCCAGGAACGGCGACACGATTGCGCATAAGGTCTGGTCGGAAGTCGGGTTCGCGATCGGAATCGCGCTTTGCAATGTTATCTGGCTGCTAAACCCGGATCGGATTGTCATCGGCGGAGGAGTGGCACACGCCGGCGAGTATCTCTTCGGACCAATCCGGGAAGTGATTGAGGCGCGGACAATGAAGATTTTTCACGAAGGTCTCACCATCGTGTCGGCGAAATTGGGGAACGATGCTGGAATGATTGGCAGCGGAGCGCTGGCTCTGGAGAAGGCGTCGAGATTGTAGGGCGGCTGGGTCCTCTTGCCGGGCAGCGGAGCTGCGAAATGGAGCGATCGGCCTAAGACTGACTAACGATTTTTTGACTAATCAAGCGCTCTTCGTCGAACTCGAAATAACCTTTGAAGTGCTCGCCGCGTAGAAGGAGCGGCAGCCAGTAGCGATCGCCCGCCCACATCTCATCGTAGGGAATCTGATCGAGCGGCGTCCAGAGCGGGACGGCCTCCGGCGTCTCGCGCGGCTCGCCTTTATAGTCGTGAGCGAGGAAGACCGTGCAATGGACGCTGTTGCCGTCATGGAATTGAAAATGCAACTCGGCATGCTGGTGCGCGCCTATCGGCATGATTTCGAGTTCCTCCATGATTTCGCGCAAGGCGGCTGCGAGCGGTGTTTCCCCCGGGTCGACTTTGCCGCCCGGTCCGTTGATTTTTCCGGCGCCGAAGCCGCGTTTTTTGCGGATCAGGAGAATTCTTCGCTTGTGCACGATGAAGACCAGATTTACGCGGGTGCGCGGTTGCCAGGTTGCCCAGTTGATCATGTCGCCCGATAACTTGTTCTTCGGCCCGGACGAGACGGGCGCAAAATCGATGGAATGAAAATGGGACGACGTGCGATCATCCTGCTGTTTTTTTTTGGATCGTTAGGCATTTCGTTAGGTGAGAACGTGGTTGCCCCAACGCAGGCGGAAATTGGGGTCATGTATACCGCTGCGGCAGAGGAAGTGAATGCCGGAAATTACGGCGAGGCGTTAAAAAAACTGGACGCGATCGATGCCCGGCAACCTGACGTGGCGATGGCAAAAAACCTGCGCGGGGTCGCTTTGATGCGAATGGGGGAATTGGGTCTTGCGGAAAAAGCGCTGCAAAAAGCGAAAGAGCTCGATCCCAATCTTTGGGAAGCCCGCTTTAATCTGGCGGAGGTTCCCTTCCTGCAAAAGAACTGGTCGGAAGCGCGGGACCGCTTCGAAGCGCTGGCAAGAGAGCCTAACGAGCAAAGGAGTGCTGCGACAGACGATCTGATTCAATTCAAAATCTATCTTACCTGGCTGCTGCAACACAAGGAGCGGCAGACTAACGAACTGCTCCAGCGCCTCAAGGCTTCCTCTGCCACTCCGGCTTATTATTGTGCGCAAGCGGCCCTGGCGTTTCAGCAAAAGGATATGACCGAGGCGCGGGTGAATCTGCGGGCCGCGGAGAAGGCTTTTCCGCCGCTGCAAACAAAGCTTTTTCTCGAGTCGTTTTACGAGATTGGTTGGCTGAAAAAACCGGATGGCTATGTGCCGGTGGCGCTGGAGGCGACGTCGGAAACTGATCGCGCCGCGAGTGTGCAAAGCCACCTTAAGGAAGCCGAACAAGCCTATCGAGAAGGCGATTACGAGCAGGCGTTGCAATTACTCCAGCAGGTGGATGCGATGGCGCCGGATCAGGCCGTAACCAACAATTTGCGAGGCGAGATTTCCCTCGCACAGGGAGATCTGGACAAAGCGGAGTCGTCTTTTCGCAATGCGCTGGTAGCCAATCCGCAGTTGGAGGAAGCCCACTTTAATCTGGCGCAGATTCCACTGAGGAAAGGCGATTATGAAGAGGCGCGCAAACAACTGGAAGAGTTACAAGGTGCTGGCTCGGGAGTCACTGGGCGGCAGCGCGTCCGCGAGCAGCTGGTTCGGTACGAGATATATCTCACTCTCTTGCTCCAAGACCGCGATGGCGCGGCGCAAAAAGCGATGGAGCAATTCACGATGGCAGACGAAACGCCGGCTCTCTACTACGCGCAGGCTGCGTGGGCTTTCAAGCATCAGAACCCGCGCCAGGGAAGGAATTGGGTGGCAAACGCAGCAAATCTCTTTTCGCCGGAACAGAATCGTATTTTCGCAGCGCCTCTGAGTGACTTTGGTTGGTTAGGCAACGCGCCGAAAGTCACTCCTACGCCAACAGCCGCCTTCGTCCAAGTGAGTCCATCACCTGCCGCGCAACCGGCGCCGTCCGCAACGGCTGAGAAATCTCCCGTGGCTGTGAATGATGAGAATGCTGGCGCAACGCAACCTCCATTAAGCGCCACTCCGGCAGAATCACCCGCGACAAAAAAAGTTGTACGCGAGAAGGGCAAACGAAAGCACCGTGACGAAGTGGAACAATCTAGCGCCGGCGAAGATCACAAAACGGCTGCAAAGCCTAAGGAGGAAAGGAAGCCGCGAAGAAGAAAAAGTGCCTCGAAGGAGGCTTCGCCAAAACCATCGCCTACTCCGAGCCCAACGCCTGCCGCCACTCCCGAAGCAACACGACGAGCGCCGTTGCAACAGTTTGGGGAGACGGTAGTGCATGTGTTGACTTCTCCGTTTCGTCGCCGAGCTACGAAAGAACCAAGCCCGACGCCTTCGCCGAGCATGACGATCGCGCCGCATCCTGGCCCTTAGCTTGGGGCGCGTAATTAAAACTTGTCATCCTTAAATAGTCGCCGTTTGATGCGCGCCGTTATGAAGATTCGAAAGTTCATGGGTATCGTTCTCCTGCTCCTGACTCCTTTCTTTGCGCTCGGCGTTCCCCCGGAGAAGTCAGAGCTGGAAGCGACGTACGACAAAGCGTTTCGCGCGTTTGACAGCGGAAACTATGACGAGGCGCTCAAGGCTCTCGATGCGGTCGATAAACGTCAACCTGACCTGGCGGAATCGCTCAATCTGCGGGGCGTGGTTTATATGCGCCAAAAAAAATACGACAAAGCAGAGACGGCTTTGCGCAAGGCGATTTCGATCGAGCCAAAATTTTGGAACGCCAGCTTTAACCTCGCCGAAATTCCCTTCCTGAAAAAAGACTGGCAGGAGGCGCGCAACCGCTTTGAGGCTTTGGTCGCAGGCGAGAACCAAAATCTGCAGCCCGAAACCGGACAGCTCATTCAATACAAGATCCTGCTCACTTTCGTCCTTCAGGGAAAGGAGAACACGGTCGATTGGATCATGAACAAGTTCGAATCGGCGAAGGACAGCCCGGCCCTTTATTACTCGAACGCCGCGCTCGCCTTTCAGCACGACAATCAGAAAGAGGCGAACGAGTGGCTGGGCGCGGCAAAAAAACATTTCTCCGAGCCTTTAAACAAGCTGTATGTCGAATCCTTTTACGAAATCGGCTGGATGCAAAAACCGCCCGGCGAATCGCGCGCGGCGATTGAAATCACTTCCGCGACCGAACGCGCTGAACGCCTGAAGGGAGACGCGAAGGCTAATTTTGAAAAAGCGGAACGCGCTTTCGAACAGCACGATTTCGACGGCGCCCTGAAGTCTCTTGACCTTGCGGAGGCAGCCGTGCCTAACGAAGCCCCTTACGATAACCTCCGCGGCGAAATCCTGATGGAGCAAGGCAAGTTCGATGAGGCCGAGATCGTCCTGCGCAAGGCTTTCGCTGCCGATCCGAAGTTCCGCGAAGCGGAATACAACCTCGCGCAGATTCCTTTCAAAAAGGGCGAATACGCCAAGGCGCGCGATCGCTTCGAAGCGCTCTTTGGGGAAACGCCCGGAGACGACAAAAACCAGGCGTCGCAGCTGATCAAATATAAGATTTTTCTCACTCTGCTTCTCGAGGGGAAAGAGAACGAAGCCCAACAGCTGATGGATCAATTCAAGTTTACCGGTGACACCCCGGCGCTTTATTATGCGCACGCCGCCTGGGAGTTTAAGCATAGGCATCAGGATGAAGGGACTGATTGGGTCAGCTCTGCCCGCAAGATCTATCCGCCTCCGCTCAACATGGTTTTTGCCGACTCCCTTTACGACTTGGGATGGCTGAAAAAATCCGGCACGGAAACGCCACCAACCCTTGCCTTGGCGCAGGTCGACGCTTCGCCGACCGAGCCGACCCCTACTATGCGACTCGGTCAATCGGAATCATTGCTGGCGCCGGGAGCTCCCAGTCCAGGAGAGAGTCCTGCCGCTGCGGTAGGTTCCACTCTGGCGTCGGCCGCTGCCAATTCGTCGCCCGTTGCAACGGCTGCTCCCGTGGTGACAGTGGCCAAGGCTTCGCCCGCAGAATCAGTTCCTTCGAAGGTTAGCGCGGCCAAATCTCCTGTGAAAACGAGCGGCGCGAAAACTGTCTCGCAAAGTGCCCCCGCCACTGCAGCGCCGACAGAAGCTCAAAGCGGTCCGCCTGCGCTCGCCGAAATGAGCGATCGGGGGTTTCGTCCCAGCACTTTGTTGGCTGGGAGCGTTCTGGTGGCCGGAATCTTGCTTCTCGTTTGGCTCGTAATGCAACAAGCCCGTCGCAATCTTACCGCAGTGCCCGCCTATCAGTCGCCTGGCGCTCCGGTTACTGGGCCTGCTTTTGGCGACGAAGAGAAATCTCAACTGCCCAGCGAGGGCAAGGCTTCGCGCGATCTCGTCTCGACCGGCCCGCCAAAACTTTCTCTTAACCTGCAGGGTAGAGAGCCTTCTGTCCGTGCGGCTGTTCTGCCAGCCACGGCAGGTGGCCTCGCTCCAAGTGTAACTGGGCCGGCCATTTCGCCTGACGAATCGACACAATCGGAAGCGGAATCGTCGAAGCAAAAACCCTCCGAGCTTGCGCAATCAGCTCAAGCAATTGTTCCACCCGCTTTACCAATTACACCCACGCCCGCTGTGGCAAACCTGCCGCAGCCGCCCGAAGAGAAATCAGAGGTCGAGCAACCGCCCTTGCGCGACAAGGAAGAAGTTTCATTGCCAGCAGTCCCCGCGACGGAAATCGCCGTTACGACACCAATCGCCAAGAGTTTCGAGAAAACAGAAGCTGCCGTCGAGAAGAGCGACTCCGCCACGGCGAAAGTTGAAACGACCGCGCGCAAAGAATCTGATCTCCCGCAAACGTTCACAAAACTGGAGCCCAAAGAATTTGAACCTGAAAAGGTTGAGCCGGAATCGGCTGAGCGGGCGGGAGTCGAAGCCAGCCGCGAAGAAGGTGAAAAGGTTGAGCCTACGGAGCTTGAGCCGGTGAAGTTTGAGGCCGCGAAAATCGAAACTCCAACAAGCGAACCTTTAAAGGTAGAGGCTGCCAAAGCCGAGGATGAAGCGCTGAAGGAAGCCAAGGCCGAAGCGGAGGAACCGTTCGCAAAAGAACCTGAAACCAAAACAGGCTTTCCAGCTTCGGGCGACGAGAAAATGGAACCGGTTTTCGACGTCGAGGAACAGATTGGTCAGGGTGCGTCTGTGCCAGAATTGACCACCGCCTTTGCTCCCGAACCCGCGATCTCTGAGCTGGCGCAACCCGAACCGGAATCGCCACTCGAGCTCATTGAACCTGAGGAGGAAGTCGCCGCAGCGATCGCCATCCGCCGCCCCATTTACTCTCCAATTGAAACTCCATCGTTCGCTTCCAAGATCATTTCCACTGAACCCATCCGTCTGCAGTCAACTACACCAGTAATCATGCCTGAAACCACCATCGCTCCCACGTCCGCTCCTGCCATGCGTCCTGCTCCGCCGATAGTGTCGGTGCAACAGCCCGTTGGCGGAATGCGCACCACCGTGCAACTCACCTTCTCACTTGAGATTGCGTCCATGCAGCTCACGCCCACTTTCAAAATGAGCGGTCTCCAGCTCAAGCCAATCTCGCGCGTTGTTTCGATGCGCCTGGCGCCTTCGCAGGATCCGCAACCACCCATGAATCTGCAGGTCACTTTCGAGGTGGCGAAGATTGAGCTAACGAATGGGGCGATCGGTACCGTTCGTTTGCTTCCGTCAATCCAGCAAAAGCCGGCTGTGCTCACGTCGCCCTCCTTTTCGATCACCGGCCTCGAACTGGTCAGTCAGGGGGCGGCGCCCGTCCAGTTGACCCCAACGCATCAGGAACAGGCGTCAGTCCATCTCACAGCGGAATTTCAAATCGCGGCGATCGAGTTTACGCCACTCTTCGAGATCGCCACCATCGTCCTCAACTCGACCTCGAAGAAAGTTTTCATGCAACTGCCTGGTTCGGGACCGAGCTCGATCGACGGCGCTCCGGTCTTCGAAATTGAAAACGTCCAGCTCGGCGGCAGCAACGAACTGGGTTTGATTCACGTCGCGCCCAGCGGCGGAATCGGCGTCTAACGATTGCGGAAAGCCGCTGCGCTCGGCAGGCCCCTCCTTGCAGAGGGATGCTTTGAGTGAAAACCGTGTAGGCGGCACGACAAGGCCGTGCCTAACGAAACTGCTTCCAATTAAGCGAACGGAGCTGTTTGGGTAAAAACTCTCCATCCCGCCTGACGAGATCGCCGTCGAAATAGATCTCTCCCCCGCCGTAATCCTGGCGCTGAATGCTCACCATGTCCCAGTGCACCTGACTGCGATTGCCATTATCGGCTTCCTGGTAGGCCTGGCCTGGCGTGAAATGGAATGAGCCGGCGATCTTCTCGTCAAAAAGAATATCGCGCATCGGATGCATGATGTAGGGATTGCAGCCTAACGAAAACTCGCCGATGTAACGCGCCCCCGCATCTGAGTCGAGCACCGCGTTTAGCTTTTTCGGGTTGTTACTCGTCGCCTCGACAATTTTTCCATCCCGGAAATCGAGGCGGATATTGTCGAAAGCCGTGCTCTGATAAACCGTCGGCGCGTTAAATGTCACGTGCCCCTGAACGGAATCTTTCACCGGACAGCTGAATACTTCGCCGTCCGGAATGTTGCGATCCCCACCGCAAATGATTGCGGGAATGCCTTTGATGCTGAAGCGCAGATCGGTTCCCGGACTCTTGATCTGCACCTGGTCAGTTTTTTCCATGAGCGTTTTAAGCGCCTTCATTCCAGGCACGAGCTTGCGGTAGTCGAGGGTGCAGACCTTGAAGAAGAAATCCTCAAACGCTTCTGTGCTCATGTTTGCGAGCTGCGCCATCGCGGGCGTCGGCCAGCGCAGAACAACCCATTTCGTTTTCTGGACACGCTCATCCTGCAAAGGCCGCATCTTTTTCGCCACCAGCTTCATCTTATCAATCGGGACGTCGGCCAATTCGCTGATGTTATTGCTCCCGCGAATGGCGATGTAGGCGTCCATTTTTTTCATGCGCGCCAACTCGTGCGAAGCCGCGATCTCGAGCTGTTTGTCGCTCGCTTCCATCGCCAGTTCGCGGCTGACCTGCGCGCGATGGATTTGGACGAACGGTATGGCCTTCGCTTTTCGTGTGGCGCGAATGAGCGCAATGGTCATTTCTTCCGGTGCGTCGAACGACTCGATCAGGACTTTTTCATCGCGTTTCAGGCTTGTGGAATACTCGACCAGGAGACCGGCGAGCTTATCGAAACGGGCGTCTTGCATAGGCGTTTATCATTCCACTGCGAATCAACGATGCAAACCTTCGCCTCTATGGAGCAAATGCGCCGCAAACGCTCCATCGAAATGATCGCGAAAGGGCAGCTTTTCTTTGCAACTCGTCAGGCAAAAATCTGAACGGCTGGCGAGAAATGATTGCACGACTTCGTCATTTTCCTCCGGCTCGAGACTGCAGGTGCTGTAGACTAACGAACCGCCGGGTTTGAGCAGCGGTGCAACCGCACGCAGAATGGTCAGCTGCTCCTGTGCCATGTGCGCAATATCGTCCGGCCGCAGACGCCAGCGCACATCGACGCGGCGGCCCATCACGCCGGTGTTGGTGCAGGGCGCGTCGAGCAGGATTTTGTCAAATGATCCCTCTATCAAACCGGTCGCCCGAACCGAGCGGTCGTTTGTCCAGTCGCAAGCCAGGATGCGCGCATTTTTAACTCCCAGCCTAACGAAATTTTCTCGCAGTCGCTGCAGGCGCGATTCTTCGCGATCGACGGCGATTAGAATCCCTTCGTTAGTCATCATCTCGGCGAGATAAGCCGACTTACCGCCGGGAGCCGCACAGGCGTCGAGGACCTTTTCCCCGGGCTTTGGCTCGAGCAGTTCGCAGGCGATCGCGGTACTGGGATCCTGGACATAACAGTCGCCAGCTTGCGCGGGAGCCGACGGATGAGAAAGGGCGACAAAGTTCGTGCTGTCGGGAAGAAGGGAGCTTTCAGGATAGAGTCGCAAAAACTCTTTCGTGGTCAGTTTGAGCCGATTCACGCGCGCATAAACCAAGGCGGGCTGATTGTTCCAGTGGCAGAGTTCCAGCGTCGCTTCGTTTCCAAACTGCCGCGCCCATTTCTCGATGAGAAACGCCGGTTGCGAATAACGCACCGCGATCGGTTGGGTTTTCGCCAGGTTCGTTAGGCTAACCTTTTCGCGGAGCGCGCGGCGGAGAACAGCATTGATCAACCTGCGGGTCCGCGCCTGGGCCAGTTCGACCGTTTCAAAGACCGCGGCGTGCGGTGCGACCTCGAGCACCATGATTTGATAAAGACCGAGCCGCAGAAGATCGCGCGCCGCGGTTTCGAGTCGATCGGAACGGAGCCGATCGATCCAGAAATCGAGCAAGGTCAGGTTGCGCAGGACTCCATAAAAAATCTCGAGGGCAAAAGCGCGATCGGCCATGCCTAACGAACTGCGTGCCATGAGATCACTGGCGATAGAATTGGCAAATTCGCGGCCTTTCCGCCAACGAATGAGAGCTTCAAGAGCGAGCGAGCGTGCCGAGTTCATAAGAGGCGCGCTCTAGGCGACAGGTGGCCTAACGAAGTGCGGCACCTGGAAACGAGCCAGGACTCGAAAGCGCGCACTTGATGTCGCTAGGCAGGTTTGTGCGCCGGCCGACCGATCGAGGTGTAATGGAAACCGAGTTTGCTCATCGTTTCCGGGTCGAAGAGGTTGCGCCCGTCGAAAACGAGCGGGGTATGCATTTTGTCGCGCACCTGTGCGAGATTGACATTACGGAATTCGTCCCATTCCGTCGCGATAACGAGTGCTTCCGCCTCCTCCACCGCTTCGAGTGCGGTGTTCGTTAGGCGAGCTTGGGCGATTGCTTTTACCTGGCGCGCTTTTTCCATCCCTTTGGGATCGTAGGCGGAAACCTGTGCGCCTTCGCGCAGCATTTCGCTGACCAACTCGATGGCAACGGATGACCGGATATCGTCGGTGTTTGGCTTAAAGGTCAATCCCCAAACGGCGATCTTTTTGTCGCGCAAAACCCAAAGTGCTTCGCGCACCATCCGGAGAAAACGATCCTTTTGCGAGGCATTGATGCGCTGGACTTCCTTCAGCAGGTTGAAAGGCACGCCGAGCTGCTCACTGATGGTGATGAAGGCGGCAATGTCTTTCGGAAAACAGGAACCGCCGTAGCCAATTCCGGCGTTAAGAAAATTGCGCCCGATCCGCCGATCCATTCCGATGCCGTCGGCTACTTTTTCCACGTCAGCGCCGCTCGCTTCGCAAATCGCGGACACGGCGTTGATGTATGAAATCTTGAGTGCAAGAAAGGAATTGGCGGCATGCTTAATGAGCTCCGCGCTGTTAATGTCGGTCACCAGAACCGGGGCCATGAACGGTTCGTAAACCTTTGTCATCAAACCGATCGCGCGCTCGCTGGAGGCGCCGATCACAATTCGGTCCGGCTTCATCAAATCCGCGACGGCGCAGCCCTCGCGCAAAAATTCCGGATTGCTCACGACATCAAACTCGGCGCCATGTTTGTTGTAGCGTTTGATTGATTCCGAGACTTTCTCCCCTGTCTTCACCGGCACGGTGCTCTTGTCCACGATAACCCGATAGTCGGTAAGGACGCCGGCAATCTCGCGGGCGACTTTCTCAATAAAGCTGAGGTCGACACTACCGTCTGGCTCCTGCGGTGTCGGCACGGCGATGAAAATGACCTGACCGTGATCGACACCCTCTTTGATGCTGCTTGTGAAACGCAGGCGTTGCGCAGAGACGTTGCGGTGCACAATCTCTTCCAGCCCCGGCTCGTAAATCGGCACTTTGCCCTGCTGGAGCGATTCGATTTTACGTTCGTCGTTATCGACGCAAACGACGTTGTGCCCGACATCGGCGAAACACGCGCCAGTCACGAGCCCGACGTAACCGGAACCGATAATTGAGAGGTCCATGAACGTTTAAAGGATTCGGCTTTGTCCTAAGTTATTGGCCCTGGTTGGTGCCGGCTGGGTCGAAGTTGGCATTTAGCCCGAAACTCGGGAAGGCTTTCAAGGTAAAGCTAAGCAGAACGCCGTATTCCTTCACTCCATTATTGTCGCGTACGATCGCGCCTAACGACGCCACCCAACTCGTCAGGTCCCGATAGACCGCGTAACGCTGGTATTCAAGGAGCTTTGTTTCCGCCTCGTACTGTTCGGTGATACTTACGCCCCAGTTATCGTCAATACGATAATAACCGCTGACCGTATAGAGACTGCTATCCACGAAGAAGGGATTGCCCTGCAAGTAACGATGACTAAAGCCGATGCCTGTGCTGGCGGTGGGTTTGAAATTGATGCTCGTATTTATCTCGGTGAACCCTTTATCGAAAAGCGGAAGCTGCGAATCGACCGCGAGAGTCGCCCAAGGCACCGGAGTGAAGGTGAGCTTGTTAAAGACGTTGGAGTAAGGCGTCTTATCAAACGGATCGTCGAAGTTAACATCGAAGTAGGTTTCAAGTTCAAGCCAACTGACCGTAAGATCGTCACGCCGGGTCTGGAGACGGTTGCGTACGCCGATGCGCGCGATCGACCAGTTATCAATCGCGTCGATGGAGGTGAATTCGGGGAAATCAATTGGATTAAGCTTTGTCGTAGGCTGTGCGCGGTCGAACTGTAAGATCGTCGCCGGATCGATCGTTGGCGAGGAAACCCACGAATAGTTGACGTAAGGCTGAATAATGTGTCGCAACCCATCGAGCCCGAGGAAGCGCGACTGCACATCATCCCAGGCGCGGGAAACTTTGAAGGAGGCTTCAATTCCGGCGTTGAAGATGGTGCGGAGTGCGTCATGACCATAGTTGAGCGGCGGACCTAACAATGGGTCAGTCGACGGGTCGGGAAGGGGAAACTCCGGAGCCAGCGGGTCAGGGTTCGGAACAAAGGTTGAACCAGAGAGATTCTCTGAGCGGCTATAGTAAGTCTCGCGCACTCCGACTCTGGGGATGACGGAAAGGAAACCAAAGTAGGTGTTAGGATAAGAAAACTGATGAAAGGAATCGAGCCGTATGGCGTCATAATCCTGAAAGGCTGAGAAGGCGGGAAAGTTTCGCCGCAGATCAGCAAAGCTGGTTTCGCCCTCGTAGAAAATCGGGCCACCAAAGAGGCCGTGGCGCTTGATGTCGAGCGCAATCTCGGGCAGGCGTTCGGTGGTTTCAAAAAAGGTGTTAAGCGCGAAACGTGTATCCAGTGTCGCAGTGTAAAACGGACTTGTTTTCGTTAGGGCAACGACATTATCCGGTTCGGGATTGATCTGAAACTCTGTGGGAAAGAAGTCCTGCATGACAAAGGCGTCGCTCAGTTTGGTAATGTCCGCGGTCGCCTCAATCGTATCTGTAATCTGAGTGCGATCCTGTAATGTGAGTCGATAACGGCTGGTCGGTGTGCCTTCACGTGGCAGGGAAGTGCGATTCAGATCGGGGTTTTGGTCCTGGATGTAATACGTGTTGATCCTGGCCACGCTGTCTTCGTCGTGTCCGTAGTGAATCACCGCATCGAAGCCAATCGCCGGGCCGCGCCGGCTGCGATAATCCAATTTCAAGGTCGCGATTGTGTGGTCGCCTATTGGGAAAGTGATTTGGCCCAGGAGTGATGGTCCCCAGGAGCTGAGATAGGCCGGAGAGATGAGATAGCTGAAGGCGCGATCAAGAGATTGGTAAAGATAGGGCCACCAAAAGACCGGCACTTTGCCAATGTAAAAGGTGACGTTGCGAAAAATAACCCGGTCGTCGGGGTAAATGCGCGTGTTTTGCGCGTTGAAATGGAAATCTGGCTGGGAAGAATCATGCGTCGTGAAGCTGCCATGTTGGACGGTATATTCTTCGTCAGAAGAGCTGGTCACACTCTGTCCCGACATGAGGTATGGGTAGTGGCCGGTGCGCATGGTATTTGCGGTGACTGCCTTGGTATCGACGTTGTAGGTGGCCTCTTCAGCGGTGTTGAAAGTCAGGCCGCGGTAAATGCGCACGTGGCCGCGCAGGTAAACCGTGCGCTTCGCCGTGTCGTATTTGGCATAGTCCGAGTAGATGTCGGTGTCCCCAAAATGAATTGCCACGTTGTCTCGTGCGGTGGCGATGCCGTTCTCGTAGGTCGTGGGGCCCGTAGCGTTGATCTCGATCGGCAGCGCACCAGGTCCCTGCAATTCTTCTGCAGCCGTGCAGCTCATGATGGCGGCTGCGAAGAGAGAAAAAAAGACCGTCGTCGTGCGCATGCGCGGACGGCGAAAGTAACGGCGCGGCGAATTGGTTGCAAAGGGAAACCCGAGAGAGGTAACGCAATTGCTGGCAGAATTTAAGTCTACGCGCAGGCTCACAAAGAGACGGGGGAGTTTGATCGTTTCAAATATTAATCGCGCCCTGACTTGGTTAAACACAGCTGTCAGCACTTAATCGAAAGCTCGCCACACGCTCCGGTTTTTCCGACCCAAATTAGCATGCTAGGTCCGCAGAACACAGGCGGCTACCTGTTGATTGAGACCGCAGGCAGTCACAATCGCACGTTGCCATGGCTTTTCGGTGGGGCCTCTTGCAATCGTGGGACAGCATTTCGGCGCATGCAGAAGAGGCGGCAGTTCCTGTCTGCGCAGCGCCAGTGCTGCGCAAATGAGCTGCCACATCGTCCCCGCCGCAACCCCTTCTCCCAGCGCAGGCTTTGGTGTGTAGATGGCCGCGCTATAAAAATATTTTTGCGCTGCCGCCATCTCGGCTGCGTCCACAAACGTGCCATTCGCACTTGCCAGCATCAGGTCCGTTTCACCGTTGTCGCGCAGTTGTTCGCAAATCGCCTCCAGTTGCCCAGCGAGTTTATTTTGCTGCGCGAAACTCCCGCCAGGATGCACCTTTTCCAAGAGTAACGATCCTTCGCGCGCCATGACAACTGCGCCCGCGCCCTCGCTTAGGATCATTCCGCGCGGCTGCGACGCGAAAGGCTCGATCGGGGGAGCGGTCCGTAGTAGTCGCCATTTGCGATACGCGTCGCAAAGTAACCAGTCAGCCTCTTCCGCGCCCACCACCAGACAACGGTCGAGCTTCGGGTTTGTCATCAGATTCTCTGCCATTTGCAGAGCCAGTATGGCGACGGCGCCATCGCCAACCAGGGTATAGCTTGCCCCCGTAATCCCGAGGAGGGCAGCGAGATGACTGGCCGGCGCGTTGAAAACCGTCTCGGGAAAAAGCAAGGGACTTGCTGCCGCAGCGCCTTGCTGCACGATCTCGTGATAGAATCGTTTCGTGTAAACAACACCGCCATTCGAAATTGCAAACACCAGCGCCGTTCGCGCTGCACTTGATTCATCCAAGCCCAAACCGGCGTCGCTCAAGGCGCGCAATCCAGCCGTCACTGCAAAGCGCGAAATCGCACTCGATCGCCGCAGTCGCGGAAGCCTCGCCGCATCCGCCACCGCCGCAGGCGGCACATTAAAAGCGAGACAACTCTTTTTGCCTAACGAACTCTCAAGTGGCGTCGGTTCTGCCTCCGCGCCGGCGAGCAATTTCTCCCATACTTCGTCGAGTCCACTACCGAGCGGCGTAACCCATCCCAGGCCGGCCAGGCGCAAACTCATCTCGAGTGCGCCTGAATTACGATCGAAGCATTTGTTCCTCCGAACCCGAACGAATTGGAAAGGGCTGCGCGCGCAGAGGCCGGTCGAGCTTTGTTCGCCACAACGTCGAGATCGAACTGCGGATCGGGCGCGCGGAAGTTGATGTTGGGCGGAAGAAATTTTTCCCGCAGCGCAAGAATGGTAAAGACCGCTTCGACCGCGCCCGCTGCGCCTAACGAATGGCCCATCATGCTCTTCGTCGAGCTCACCGGGACCTTTCCAAGAAGCTCCGCGATTGCCTTGCCTTCCGCAGCATCATTGAAGGGCGTCGCCGTTCCGTGGGCGTTTACGTAATCGATCGTGTCCGGTTCCAGATCCGCACTTCTCAGCGCGCGTTCCATTGCTTTTCGCGGGCCAATCCCGGAAGGATGCGGTTGCGTTAAATGGTGATTATCGGTCGACATGCCGTAGCCGCTGATTTCGGCCAAAATCTCCGCCCCGCGCGCCTCCGCTTCCGTCAGATTTTCGAGCGCGAGCAATGCCGCTCCTTCGCCGAGGACAAGGCCGGTGCGCGAGGCATCAAAGGGCCGGCATTTCTCCGGTGTCGCCGCCTGCAACGAATCGAACCCGACGAAAACCAGCTCCGAGAGCGCATCGTAACCGCCGGTCAAGACCCGATGGTATCGGCCAGAACGGATGCACTCAAAGGCATGGCCGATCGCGTTCGTCCCCGACGCGCAGGCATTGGCGATTACCTGACAAGGACTTATCAGGCCAAGAACCGCCAGGGCGTCCAGCGCGGCTTTTTGCGGCGGATAGTTGGCGATCCAACCGGGAGCCTGTGCCGTGCACGCGCCGGGCCGTTGAAGAGAGCGATAATATTGTTCGCCGAAACTCATTCCGCCGCTCGTCGTCCCTACCACCGTGAGCTGAGGAGCAAATCCCGGCGCCTGCTCCAGCAGATCGGTCAGGGCAGCAATCGTCATCTGCGACGCACGATGCAGTCTGCGCGCCCGGCAGTCGTTAGGCAAAACATCTGCTAACAGGCGATCGTCCACCTGTCCTGCGGTCGTGCAGCGGCATTGGTCCACCGGAAAACGCTGCATGGGCGTCACACAATCGCGCCCTGCGCGCAACGCCTCTGCGGTCATTGCCAAACCGCGACCCAGAGGACTAACGATCCCGGCTGCGACAACGGCCACGCGGTGTGTTTTCCCCAAGTGTTCCCCAGCCACGCCGCCAACGTAGCCACGGATTCCGGGGATGCCATGTTTGTTCGGGACAAGGGGACCATGAGGATTGAGCGATGGAGAAAGAGTGGGAGCTTTAGTCTTTTCCATGCACGAAACCTCTCTCCGAGCGCTTCTTTATTCTGCTTGCTTTGATTTGCGACCTCACTTACATACCGCCAGAAATAGCGAGAAATAGCGACCACGGCCCTTGGTGGATTGTCAGTTGAGTTTGTTCAGTGACGATTTGAAATCCGCTTGGCGGGAACAAAGACCGAGCTGCATTTCCATCAGTCATCAATCAAATGGGAACTAAACTCTACGTAGGAAATCTTTCCTTTAATACTACCGAGACCGATCTGCAGGACCTTTTTGCCCAGGTCGGACAGGTCAACGAAGTCATGCTCATGCAGGACAAATTTACCGGCAAATCGCGCGGCTTTGCCTTCGTCACCATGGGCAACGAAGCCGACGCGCAGAAAGCGATCACCGAGCTAAACGGTAAAACCGTCGAAGGCCGGCCGCTTACCGTGAACGAGGCCCGCCCGCGCGAACCACGCGCACCAGGAGGCGGGGGCGGTCGCGGATATGGCGGCGGCGGTGGATATGGCGGCGGCGGTGGCGGCGGCGGCTACGGCGGCGGTGGATATGGCGGCGGTGGCGGTGGCGGAGGCCGCCGCGACGATCGCCGCCGCGGACACTAGCTCGCGCGCACTTGATTCTTAAGAACGCCCGGGGAGACTCGGGCGTTCTTTGTTCATCCTGGAGCTCGCGCCGGCGCAGTTTCCTGCAGAATCGCGCAGGCTAACGAACACGGCTTTGCCCTAACGACTGCCGAGCAATTCGTAGGAAAGAATGCTCAGGCAATAGACGGCGGCAGTTTCCACCCGGAGAATAATTGGTCCGAGGGTGAGCGGTGTGCACCCGTGCGAGCGTGCGAGCGCAATTTCTGCCGGCGTGAAATCTCCCTCCGGCCCGATCACCATGAGCGCGCTGGCCGGCCTGGCGCCATTATGAGTCTGCGCATAGTCGGCCAGAACGTTTTTTAAATGCAGCGCACCGGGCTGAAGCGAGCCGATGAGCCGCAACTCAAAGCTCGTCTCAAGCTCGCGGAAAAATTCTTCCGGCGAACGTGGGCGGTGCACTTGGGGGAGCCAGTTTTGGCCGCATTGCTTCGCTGCTTCGATCGCGACGGTCCGCCACTTGGTTTGTTTTTGAGCTGCACTGTCTTCGTCGAGCTGCACTACGCTTCGCGCGGAGAGAAGTGGGAAGATTTCCGCTGCCCCGATCTCGACTGCTTTCTGCACGATCAGATCCATGTTTTTCGCTTTCGGGATGGCTTGAGCAAGGCTGAGACGAGCACGCAACCTTGGCGTCAGTGTTTCTTGCAGGATGCGCAACCCGACTGCTCCACTGTCGAGTGCGCTGATCTCCGCCGTGGCTTCGCGGCCGCGGCCATCGAACACGACCAGCTGATCGCCCGCTGTCAGCCGCAGGACATCGCGCGCATGATGCGATTCCGACCCAGTAAGTCTGCCGGCTGGCCAATCGTTAGGCGAGAGATAAAACCGGTGCACAGTTTATTGTAAGGCAGCCGCTCCAGTTGCCAGGCTCGCAAGTCCAAAAAGCTGGCAAGCCCTAACGAAAGAATTCTTTCGCGCGTTCGAAGAAACTGCGATGTAAAGGTGCGTTGTCTTCACCGCAGAGGGCGGCGAATTCCTCCAGCTTCTGGCGCTGTTCACTGTTGAGGTGAGTTGGCACTTCTACGAGCAGGCGCGCAAAAAGATCTCCGCGCTCGTGACTGTTGACATGCGCAATGCCTTTGCTACGCAGGCGAAAACTTTGGCCACCCTGCGTTCCGGCCGGCACGCGAAGGCTCGCCTTTCCCTCCAGAGTTGGGACATCCACTTCACCTCCCAGCGCCGCAGTCGCGAATGAGATCGGAACTTCGCAGAACAGGTTATCGTCCTCGCGCTGAAAAATCGGGTGCTCCTTTACATGGACGACAATGTAAAGATCGCCTTGCGTGCCACCGCGGATGCCTGCTTCACCGTTGCGGCTCGAGCGCAGACGCGAACCGTGCGCGATGCCAGCCGGCACTTTAATTTTGATACGGCTCGTTTTTTCCTCCCGGCCCTCGCCACCGCAAACCTCGCAGGGACGATCGATCACCTCACCGAGACCGCGGCATTGTGGACAAGTTTGCGAGACCTGGAAAAATCCACGCGAGCTGACGACCTGACCGCGCCCCCGGCAGGTCGGACAAGTGACGGCGCGCGAACCGGGCGAAGCGCCGCTGCCCTGACATTTCGCGCAGGTGTCGAGCTTGCGCACTTCGATTTCTTTTTCCACGCCGAAGGCTGCCTCTTCGAGCGTGATCTGCATGTCGTAACGCAGGTCGCTCCCGCGCTGACTGCCGTCTGCTTGCGCGCCACCGCCAAAGAAAGTCTCGAAAATTCCGCCGCCTCCACCGCTGCCAAAAACTTCGCGGAAGATATCGAATGGATCGTGAAAGCCTCCGCGTCCGCCGCCTTGCGCGAAAGCGGCATGTCCATACCGATCGTAGGCTGCGCGCTTATCCTCATCGGCCAGCACATCGTAGGCTTCGCCGAGTTCCTTGAACTTTTCCTCCGCGTGCGGGTCGTCGGGATTCTTATCGGGATGATATTTGACCGCGAGCTTGCGATAAGCGCGTTTGATCTCCTCGCGGGAGGCAGTGCGCTCGACGGTTAAAATTTCGTAGTAATCGCGTTTAACTGTCATCGAGAAAGAGACCGTGGTTTAAGCGGCGAAAACGAATAGAAAATTGTTAGATCTTTCATCCGAAAATCCGCGAGATCGCGGCAGGGAAGTTATTCGTTAGGCCCGCTGGAGACGACGACGGTGGAAGGACGGAGGAGGCGGTCCTTTAATTTATAACCGCGGCGCATCTGCCTGACGACGTGCCCTTCTGGAATCGTTTCGTTAGGCTCATGCGCGATCGCCTCGTGCAAATTGGGATCGAACTTCTGCCCTTTGGCATCGATCGCCTGGAGGCCGCTTTCGCCCAGAAAATCGACGAGCTGCTTCAGAACCATGCGCATCCCGGAATAAATGGGCGAATTTTCGTCCTCGTTTTTTGCGGCGGCGAGCCCGAGTTCAAAATTATCGATGATCGCCACCAGTCGCTCGAGGAGTGAACTGTTGGCGTATTTGATGCCTTCCTCCTTTTCGCGTGCGGCGCGTTTTTTGAAATTTTCAAAATCGGCCTGACTGCGAAGGGCGAGATCGCGGAAGCGATCGAGATCGGCCTGCAAACCGGCCATTGGATCATCGCTCTCCTGATTATCATCGCCCGTCGTCATGGTTGGAGCGGAGTCGTTGGGCGAAGCCGACGGCGGGTTGCGGGGCGTGGAATTCTTTTCTGCGTTTTGAGATTCATCGCTTACCGGGATGTGGCGGCGTTCAGTTTTCGGTTGCTTCATGTTTTTCGCACTACAATCAAAGTGATGTCGTCATGTTGTGGATGTCCGTTAGCGAAGTTGCGGACATCGGCGGTGAGGCGGTTAATGATTCCCTGCGCACCCTCTTTTGCGCTTGCCCGGAGGGTTTGGGTCATCCGTTCCGGTCCGAACTCTTCTCCGTTGGGATCGAGCGCTTCGGTTACGCCGTCGGTGTAAAGCACCAGGCAATCGTCGCGTTCTAGGGGCACGGAAAGATCGCCGGTTATCCTATCGAACACGTCTCCACTGTCAATTCCCAGCGCCATGCCGGGTGGCTTCAGAACTTCCACCTGGCCAGTCGCGGCGCGATACAGGAGCGGCGCATCGTGGCCGCCGCGGGAAAGTGTCACCTGGTTGTTTTTGTGGTCGAGAATGAGGTAGGCCATGCTGATGAACATGTCCTCCTTGATATCGGGATAAAGCTGCCGATTGACCTTTCGCAGCACCTCCGCCGGCGAACGCGCAAGCCGTGCCTCCGCGCGAAGAACGCTGCGGCAGATCGCCATGATTATTGAAGCCGGCACGCCTTTGCCAGAGACATCTGCGATGACGACGCCAAGCCGATCATTGTCGACTTTGATGTAATCGAAGTAATCGCCGCTTACTTGGCGTGCCGGGAAATTCACCCCCGCGATGTCGAAACCGTCGATTGGCGGCGGCTTGGAAGGCAAAAGAATGCGCTGGATATCGCGCGCGATTTGGAGGTCGTGGTCGAGCCGTTTCTTTTCGTTCGCCTCCGAATAGATAATGGCGTTGTAAAGCGCGAAAGCCGATTGTTCGGAGATCGATTTGAAGACAACGAATTCGCTCGGAGAAAAAGGTGGACTCATCGGCCCGTTCGCGACCGCGAGCACACCGAGGTTTTGCCGACCGTAAAGCAGAGGCGCGACCATCACGGAGGCGGTGCCCAAGGCGGTGTCACGCAATTTCGAGAGCTCCGGCGCATCGGCTAAATCCGCGAGCAGAACCGGCTCGCCTTTCTTCCAAACACGCCCCACGAGTCCTTCATCAGCATCAATCGGATGCGAACGGAGGTAACTCTCGAGCGCGGTTGGCGTGGTCGCGGCTTGTTGCAAAATGACATCGGGCACATCGACAAGCGGAGGACAACCCGTGGAAAGAAAGGTCGGGGCGAGTTTCGTGCCGGTGCGATCGACAAGATAAAGCGCCCCGCCATGCGCATCGAGAATTCGGACCGAGCTTTCGACAATCAGACGATGCAAATCGTGCGGGCGAATGACATCGCGAAACGCTTCGCCCAAACCATGCAGGAAATCGAAGACAAGACTCTCCTCAACTTGAATGGCTTCATTGGAGCGCTCGAGACCGCGGATGCGCCAGCGTTGCCTTTGATAAGTTAGCAGCCAGCCGAGCAACGAGACGACAAGCAGCCCGAAAAGAAAGAATCGCATTGGAGCCGAAGCCGAACTACTTCGCTGGGCTCTCTTGCCGGAGATCTTGCTTCAGATATTCGAGAACGTCCTTGAAGCGGGTCACATTCTCCGGACGCGCCTCGCACAGCGCTTCGTGGGCTTCGAGCATGGTGCTCGCCTGTTCGCGCTTCGCTTCTTTGTTGTCGTGCTCCGTCTTATCGAGCGCCTCACAGCGCGGGGCGGACGCGCCATTCGACTGAATTTCGAAAATCTGATCGAGCCCGAGACCCGAGAGCAGATCGCGACTGCGTTCGCCGCAATGAATTACACGTAGGTGCCCCTGTCCCAGCTCGCGCAGGCGCAATGCCATACCGGCCATCGTTCCCATAAAAGTAGAGTCCATCATCGCGCACTCCTCGAGATCAAAGACGAACTCCCGATATCCTCTGTTCACCATCTCGCGGCCGAACTCCTTGAGAGCGCCGCTTTCCAGGAAGCTGCCACGGCCCGCCACTCGAACCCAGACGACTGGGCCGTTGACGCCTACTTGAATTGAGGACTGCACGACTAACTAAAGATAAAATTTCGCTGAGTACTGTCAATCAGGCGCGCCTGACGATCGCAATCTGAAAGGTAACATCGTGCATCTGTTCATGCGACAAGCGAGGCGCCATGTGAAATCCGGCAGCTTTTCTTTGCGAGGCAGAAATTATTTGAAACGCGATCGACCGCTTCATTCCCAAAGATAAGAACGAGTGATGGCAACTATTCTGCCGTTTACGATGAGCAACGCGCGCCAGGCAACGACTCGACCATCGTCGAAGTAGTCGTCGCCGATGACGGCAAATTCAGTGCGATGGTGCCCGCGTGCGTGAGGATAAAACGCCTCCCGCGCTTGCACAAAGGCATGCAGTTTTTCCTGCCGATATTCAAGCCGAATGCGCACGTCCGCATTGCGACGCGCTATCCAAAAGAAATCAAAATATGTCCCAAATAACTGGTGTTGATCCAGGGCCGTGATCGCGCCGTACGTGCGGTAGTATCTTTCGAAGCTAACGGATACATCCGTCTGCGCGGTGAGACGCGGCGGCATCGGATCGAGAAAGTCTTCCTTCGTTTTGCGAAACTCGAAATCCTTGTCGAGCGCTATCGGTAGCGACCGCGGCTTTTCCACTTGATAGGGCTTAGGCGCAGGCGCTGCACAACCGGCCAGAAAAAGGCAAAGGAGCGCCAGCGAGATTCTCACGACGCGAGCATGAAACGAGAGGAGCGGCACGGTGTCAATGAGTGGGGTGAGTTCGGCTCGGATAGCGTTGTTCGCACGGGTTCCAGATTCTCGTTAGCTTCCCGATGTGATCCGAGTGCAGTACGAGCGCGGGGTATTTTTGCCTGAAGAGAACATCTGGCTCGACCCATGGGATCCCAAACCTTTCGCCTTTGTTTCGCATGCGCACAGCGATCATATCGCACCCCACGGCGAGATCATTGTCTCCGAGCGGACTTCACGTCTGATGCGTGCCCGCCTGGCGGGCGAACGCAGGGAACATATCCTCGATTTCGGGATTCCCACGACCGTGGATGGACTGCGGGTCACGCTCTTGCCGGCGGGCCATATCTTCGGTTCCGCGCAGTTTTTTCTCGAAACAGAAGCCGGCACGCTGCTCTACACCGGCGACTTCAAGCTTCGTCCGGGTCGCTCCGCCGAGGCTCCGCAATGGAAGCCGGCTGACACGCTTATCATGGAAACGACTTATGGCCTGCCGCGTTATCGGCTGCCGCCGACTGATCTGGTCGTGCAGCAAATCGTCGCTTTTTGCCGCGAGGCGCTGGAGGAAGGGGCGGTGCCGGTTCTGCTTGGGTATTCGTTAGGCAAAGCGCAGGAGATTCTCTGCTCGCTCGCCGAAGCGAATCTGCGCCCGATGCTGCACGGCTCCGTCCACCGCATGACGCGCATTTACGAGCAATTTGGGCAGTCTTTCTGCGAGTACGACCGCTACGAACCCGATGCGGTAGAAGGCAAAGTGCTGATCTGCCCACCCAGCGCCAACCGGTCACGCATGATCCAACGCCTAACGAATAAGCGTGTCGCGATGATCAGCGGCTGGGCGGTGGAACCAAACGCGATTTACCGCTACCAGGTCGATGCCGCTTTCCCTCTCTCTGATCACGCTGACTACGCTGATCTCTTGCGTTACGTCGAGCTGGTGCAACCGGAGCGAGTCCTTACGTTGCACGGGTTTGCCGCGGAATTTGCGCGCGACCTGCGCGAACGCGGCATCGAAGCCTGGCCGCTCACGGAAGAAAATCAGCTCGAACTGACTTTGAAGACGAATCCAGCTTTGCGCGGCAGAGAAAGGCTGCGTGGCACCGTCGATGTTCCAGCGCAAATCTCCCTAACGCCTAACGACACCGCCAGAATGACAGTAAACTTTTCGGGCAGTTCCGAGTTCGACGTTTTTGCGCAGCTGGGCGAACAAATCGCCGCCACCCCGGCAAAATTAGGAAAGATCGGTCTGCTCGCCGAATACCTCCGCAATCTTGCTTCCGATCAACTCCGCATCGCCGCCATCTTCCTCACGGGAAAACCATTTGCGCAGAGCGACCAGCGCACCTTGCAAACCGGTTGGGCCATCATCTATCGCGCGCTCCTTGGCGCGAGCGGGCGAACGGAGGTCGAGCTGCGGCGCATCGCAAGCAGTTATGGCGACGCGAGCAAGTCTGCGCTTGAAGCCCTCGACGGCCGCACCGCTCCCGAAGCCTTTTCGTTAGGCGAGGCTCACGCTCTTTTCGAGCGGCTGCACAAAACGCGTGGGCCAACCGCCAAGACCGAACTTCTTCAGGCCCGTTTGCAAAAACTCTCGCCACTGGCCGCGCAATACCTGGTCAAGATCCTGACTGGCGACCTGCGCATCGGTCTGCGCGAAGGCTTGGTTGAGGAGGCGATTGCCCGCGCCTTCGGTGTCTCGCTCGAAGAATTCAAGGAAGCCCACATGTTGTTAGGCGACATTGGGCAGGCCGCGCTCCTCGCCTCACGTCGCCAACTCGATCGCGCAGAGCTAACGCTTTTTCGACCGATCAAAGTCATGCTCGCCAGCCCAGAACCGACCGCGGAAGCGATTTGGGCACGCTTCACAGGGGAGTCGCCGAATGATCCGGTGGTTTACGTGGAGGATAAGTTTGATGGCATCCGCGCCCAACTGCATCGCGGCCGGGAGCGCGTCGAGCTTTTCTCACGCGACCTGCGCCGTATTACAGACCAATTTGCAGAGCTTACTCACCATGCGCGTGCCTTCGAATCCGAAGTGATTCTCGACGGAGAGATCATGGCTTTTGAGCATGGGAAAAGGCTGACATTCTTTGATCTGCAAAAACGCCTCGGACGCAAAAATGAAAGTGGCGACCTCTTCGATGCGCCCTCGGCTGATGTGCCGGTGGTCTTTGTCGCCTTCGACCTCCTTTGGCTCGATGGGCGTTCGCTTTTGCGGACGCCGCTACGCGAGCGGCGGCAGTTGCTTGGCGCCCTAACGATGCCGAAGCAGTTTCAAAGAGTCGAGATTTTTCCCGCGCGTTCAGCCGATGAGATCGAGGCCGCTTTCCGGATGGCGCGTCGCCGCTTGAACGAGGGGTTAATGATCAAAGATCCGGAAAGCCAATACACTCCCGGGCGACGCGGACTCTCGTGGTTCAAGTTAAAAAAGGAGCTGGCCACGCTCGACGTCGTGGTGGTGGCTGCCGAGCTGGGGCATGGCAAACGCAATCATGTCTTGAGCGACTATACCTTCGCGGTGCGCGACGATGAGAGTGGCCAGTTGCTCCCGATCGGTAAAGCCTACAGCGGGCTGACGGATGTCGAGATCGCAGAGTTGACGGAGCACTTTCGTCGCAACGTGATCAATGATCGCGGACGTTATCTCGAAGTGAAGCCGAACATTGTTCTGGAGATTGCCTTTGATTCCATTCAGCCAAGTACGCGCCACGCGAGCGGCCTCGCTTTGCGTTTTCCGCGCATCAAAGCCATCCGGCGAGACAAAACGGTGGATGCAATCGACACGCTCTCCTATGCGCGCAAGCTGGAGGAAGAGACTCGTTAGGCGCGCGGACATCCTTCCACGCGGCTGACACCTCCGGCCAGGAAGCTCTCACCCAGCTTTTGCGTTTCGCTTGCCTGCTTAGTTTGTCTTTTTCTTAAGGCGGCGGCTTGGGCGAAGTCACAGGTTCCGGTGCGGGAGTGCCGATCGGCTCCATCTTTGCCTTCGAGACACCGGGAGCGACGATTCTTCCCGGCGTGGTCGGCGCGGTACGAGGCGAGTTTGTCTTGTAGTGTTCACGAGGGGAAGGCATGGACGATTCGTTAGGCGCGGGAATAATGGTTGTCGTGATCACCTTCGATTGCTGACCACGCTTCCATTGTCCATAGCCAGCGAGGAGAGCGAAAACGATCACGATCGCGAGCATGAGTTTTAACCCGCTCCCCGGAGCCCGCGATGTAATGGGGGCAGATTTCTCCATGGCAGAATATGAACCTGAGCGTGGGTTATTCCAACCGTAAGGCCGCAATCGCATCCATGACTCTCTGGCTGAGGCGGGGATAAACGTCGCGGTTGCTGCCTTGCAAATCGGCTTCTGCAAAACGAAGCGGCTCGCCTACCACGATTGTGATCGGATGAAGGCGCAGTCGTCGGCTGCCACGTGGCAAGGCTTCATGCGCCCCGAAGATGCGCATGGGGACAACGGGCGCGAGGGTTTTCGCGATGACGAGTCCGAGCCCGGGCTGCGGCGGCTGCAAGTTGCCGTCGAGGGTGCGCGAGCCTTCTGGGAAAACCAGCACGCAATGATCGTCGCGCAGAATTCGAATGAGCGCCTTGAGCGCGCTGCGATCTCCGCCTTCCTGGTCAACGGGAATGACATTGAGCCTGGGCAAGAGCCAACCAAGAACCGGAAGGTCGAGGAGCGTCTTACGCGTGAGAAAGTAAATCGCCCGCCGACAAGCGATCCCCCCGAGCGGCGGATCGAGATAGCTTTGGTGGTTCATCGCCAGGATGACGGGACCTTCCTGGATGATGCGCTCGGGATGGATGACGCGGAAGTGGAAGAGCAGCTTCCCAATAAGGCGCGTCAGATGGTAGACGACGAAATACCAGGGATTCACTGCGCGATCGTCAGGCCTTTGAGTTTCAGGCGGCCGATAATTTCGCCGACTACGCCGTCGATCGTCAAACTCGAGCTATCAATGACATGAGCATCGTCGGCGATAATGAGTGGCGAGGCGCGTCTCGAAGAATCGGCCTTGTCGCGCGCAGTAATCCGATCCCGCAAACCTTGCGCCTCGCGTCGGCGGAGGCGAATGTCGGGGGAAGCATCGATGTAGAATTTGTAGGGCGTTTCAGGGAAAACGACGGAGCCGATATCGCGACCTTCCATCACCAAGTCGTTTGTTAGGGCATAACGGCGAAGATGATCGACCAGAATTTCCCGCACGCGCGGTACGCTGCTGACTAACGAAACGTTCTCATTCACTCTGTCCTGGTGAAGGAATGGCTCGGGATCGACATCGCCGATGAGCAGGATGGAATCGTGGTCGCGCAGCGTTGAGCGCAGGGGCGCGTTCTCAGCCAACTCGACAATCGCGGTATGATCGCCTAACGAAATGCCGTGCTCGAGCGCAAGCCAGGTGATGGCGCGATACATGGCGCCGGAATTTACGTAGACAAATCCGAGCCGGCGTGCCAACTCCCGTGCCACGCTGCTTTTGCCCGAAGCAGCCGGTCCATCGATTGCGACGATGGTGCGCGCGCGCGGGGATTTCATCGCGTCTTGCGCTCCGGCGCTATTCCTCCTCGACTCGTGCCGGCGAAAGCGAGGTAATCACCGGAGTGGTCGTGCGGAAGCCCTTCGGGTTCGCGATTTCGTTCAGCATCTTTGTGAAACCTGGAAAGGACGTTGCAATGCAGTCGACGTCCTGAATGATGGTCTCGCCTTCGGCGAAAAGTCCGGCGATCGCGAAAGCCATCGCGATGCGGTGATCGCCGAAACTCGAGAGCCGCGCACCGTGCAGTGGGGCTCGTCCGTGGATCTCCAGTCCGTCGCTCAGCTCGATGACCTGCGCGCCCATGGAGCGAAGATTGTGCGCAATGGCGGCGATGCGATCACTTTCTTTGACACGCAACTCCTGCGCCTGACGAATAATCGTTGTACCGCGGGCAAGCGCGCCGGCCACAGCGAGAATCGGCAGTTCGTCGATCAACTGCGGCACTTCTTTTCCCTGGATAACTGTTCCTTTGAGGTTCGCGCCGGTCACTTCCACGATACCGCGCGGCTCAACGTGCTCGACATCTTCGACAGCTTCACGGACCTGCGCACCCATCCGCACGAGCACGCCCAGGAATCCTGTGCGGGTGTCATTCAATCCGACATCCCTAACGAGAATATGCCCGCCGGGTTGCGCCGCGGCGGCGACGAGCCAGAAAGCAGCCGAGGAAATGTCGCCCGGGATGCTGAAGTCGCGTGATTCCGGAACGTGATCGCCAAAAACGCTCACACCTTCGTCGTCCTTGTGGGTGCGAACGAGGAAATAATTCAACATCAGCTCGGTGTGGTTGCGGGTCGGGAGCGACTCTTCGATGGTCGTTTTGCCCTTCGCGAAGAGACCAGCCAGGAGCAGACAGCCCTTGAGTTGCGCGCTCGCGACAGGCGGCTTGTATTTGATCCCCCGCAGCGATGCTCCTGCAATGCGCAAGGGGGCAGTTTCGTTTTCGCCTTCGGCTTCGATTTCCGCGCCCATGAGGCGAAGGGGCTCGATGATGCGTCCCATCGGTCGTCGCGAAAGCGAGCCATCACCAACCAGGCGGCTGTTGAAGGGTTGCGCGGCAAGGATGCCCGCAAGAAGACGCATGGTGGTTCCCGAGTTGCCGCAGTTGATTGGCTCGGTAGGCGCAGTCAGCTTGCGTCTTTTGCCATGCACGATCAAAACCTCGGGCTCCGGTTGTTCGATCTTGATCCCCAGCGCCTGCATCGCCCGGACGGTATTCAGGCAATCAGCGCTGGGAGAAAAGCCGCGCAAGACGCATGGGCCATTAGCAAGCGAAGCAACAATGACGGCACGATGCGAAATGCTCTTGTCGCCGGTGACGGTGATCTCCGCTTCGATGCGCGGCGCACGTTTTATCCGAAGGTCATCCATGAAAGCAAAGAGCGCCGCCTGTCAGCTAAGCGTCGGGCGAGGAGAAGAATCCCAAGTTGCGGACAAATGTCCAGCCGTCGCGTTCGAGGCAAAACCCGTTCAGGCGAGGAACCCGAGGTTCCGAAAAAATCAACTCGTTAGGGGACGAGAAAGATTTTATTCGTGTAGGGATCGCGCACTTCCGTGCCCGGCGGAAAGCCGCGCACGTCGACGTAGCCCTGATTAGGTGCATAGGGACTGGTGACGAAGCCCGGTTTGTTAGGCACAGGAATGCCATAGGGAATATCGCCCTTGGTTTGCTTGACTGCGCCCGCTGTTGCCGTTTCGGGCGAAGGCGAGGGCTGCGCGGCAGCCGTGTTTTCTGCCGGCGGCGGCGGTGGAGGCGTGGGCTGCGCGAAAGGCTGCTGCACAGGCTGATATTGCGTCTCGGCTGGCGGAGGATAGGTAGCCGCATGGCGCGGCGGCTCAGGTTCAGAGCAGGCAGCAAGAGCGAGGGCCGTTAGAAGCGCGAGCGAGATCGGTCGTTTCATAGCAATGGCGGCAGGTTGGACAGTCTTGTCAGTGTTGTAATTCATTCGCTTGGGAGTGACAAAGAGTTTTTGTTTATTCATCGCCGCGACGAACATCCCATAAATATACAAATTCCCGGCCTATTCTTTCCGAATCATTAAAAATGGAGACTGAGCGAGACAGCATCTTGATCGTGGACGACGATCACGCGAGTCGGCGAATGCTGGTGCGAGCGCTGGCCGATTCAGGCTATCTGTGCCGCGAAAGTGCCACCGGCCTGGAGGCACTGGAAAGTCTGCACGCGCAAACGCCGTCACTTGTCCTCCTAGATTTCCACATGCCGGAGCTCAATGGGGCCGAAGTGGTCAGCCGTTTGCGGGGGGATGAAAATGCTGAAATCGCCCAGGTGCCAGCCATCATGCTGACGGGCGACGGCGGAGAGGCAAGCGAACTGCGTTGTCTCGAAGCGGGAGCAAATGATTTCGTAACCAAGCCTATTAATCTCGCGGTCTTGCGAGCTCGGATCGAAACACAGCTTCGGCTGCAATCGATGCGACGGCAGTTACAAGAACAGAACGACGAGTTGGAAGCGTGGCGCAAAAACCTGGAACGCGATCTGGCGGCGGCGCGCCTCACACAGCAATCACTCATCCCGCACAAGCCGCCGCAGCTGGAGGGTTGGGAGATAGCGGCGGTATATCGGCCGGTGATTCAAGTGGGCGGCGACATTTATGGCTGGTTGCGCATGAGCGACGGACGAATCCTTTTCTGGATTGCGGATGCGACTGGCCACGGCGCGGCGGCAGCGCTGCTCACGGCGTTGGCGAAACTTCTCTTCCATCACGCGAGCGCCGAGAATCCGCAGCCAGCAGAAATCATGGAGGCAGTGAATAACGATTTGCGCAGTATTTTTGGTGCGCGCTCTTTTATGACTGCGATGTGTGTGGCGCTCGATCCGCTCAGCGGTAAAGCGAGTGTGGTGGGCGCCGGTCATCCTCCGTTGCTCGTGATGCGCCAGGGCCACGCGGCGGAATTGATCGTTTCCGCCGCGCCGCCATTAGGCTTGCTTGAGCGTTCGGAGTTTGCGGAGACGGCAGTCGAATTGCTGCCGGGCGATGGATTCTTTCTTCATACGGATGGCCTTTATGTTTCTTCCGGACGCAATGCAGCGCGTTGGACGCCACAACGTTTGCAGGGACTTCTAAATCGGCCTAACGAAACCGCCGAGGCGCTCCTCGCCAGGATTCTGCAAACCATCGCGCCTAACGAAAAGGAGCCACTGGCCGATGATCTGGCCGCGCTGGTCGTGCGCCATGCCCCAGAGAAAATCTTTTCCGAGGGAGAAAATTAGTGTTGCTCTCCCGCAGCCCAACGATTAATCAGCGTCTATGCCCAAAACCACAGCCAAAAAAACGTCCTCAAAACGTAAGCCGAATGCCGCCTTTATGAGGCCGGTTCAGCCGGATGATAAACTCGCCGCGGTCGTCGGTTCAAAGCCACTGCCGCGCTCGGAACTCACCAAAAAGCTCTGGGACTACATCAAGAAGAATGGTCTGCAGGACAAGAAAAAACGCACGCAGATCAATGCCGATGAAAACCTGCGCCCGGTCTTCAACGGCAAGAGCCAGGTGAGCATGTTCGAGATGACGAAACTCGTCTCGGGTCATCTGCGCTAAAACCTCGTTTGGGGAATCTGTTTTTGCCTCGCGGTTAGATCCGGGGGATTTGACTCGCCCGCGAACAGTCTACCCTGTTCGCGGGCGCTCGCGCATACCGGCGCCGAGCGCATCTCCAATCCACGCACTCTTGCACGAACGACTTCTCTCGACGACCAGTTGGGGGTGAAAATGTTTCGTCTCCTTTCCTTAGCGGTCGCGCTTTCGTTTGTCTCTCTTTGTTCTGCACGAGCAGAGACAAGCTGGCTTTCCGACTATCACAAAGCCCAGGACGAAGCCAAAGCCAGCCACAGGCTTTTGCTCATCAACTTCACCGGCTCCGACTGGTGCCCGTGGTGCGTGCGATTGCATCGCGAGGTTTTTTCCAAGCCAGAGTTTGAGGAGTACGCGAAGAAAAATCTTGTGTTGTTCATGGCCGATTTTCCGCGAGCGAAACCGCTAAGCGACGAAACGCGTCGACAGAACGAAGAACTCGCGCAGCGTTTCGGGATCGAGGGTTTTCCGACGATCGTAGTCCTGAATGGCGATGGGAAAGCAGTCGGAATGCTGGGTTACGTCCCGGGTGGTCCAACCGCATTCATCGAAGAATTGAAGAAAATCCCCAAAAGCTAAGGCCGGCTTGCGGGAACATTGATCGATTCGTTAGGCGAGCCGGGATCCTTTCCTGCAGCGAAGTTTCCCTAACGAGTTGAACTGGATTCGGCCAGAGTTTTTTCCAGCACATCTGCCAGTTCACGGCGAGTGAATGGCTTTGCCAGAGCACCGCGGAATCCGTAGGAAAGGAATTCCGAGAGAGCCGCTTCGTCCGAGTAACCGCTGCAAATAATCGCATTCACGTCCGGATCGATGCTGCGCAGGCGCTCGATCGTCTCAACACCGCCGAGACCACCTCGCACCGTCGCGTCGAGAATCACGGCGCGAAAATGTTCGCCTTTGCGCGCGGCGCGCTCGTAGATCCGGACCGCTTCCGAACCATCCGGTACCGCGGTGACTTCGTAGCCCATTGTGCTCAGCAGTTGCGCCGTCAGCTCGCGAATGGCGGATTCATCATCCATCACCAGGATGCGTTGCTGGTTAAAACTGAAAGATTGATCATTAGGATGATGAGAATCGTTCAGGACGTTGCCGGTCGCGGCCGGCAGATAAAACGTGAATGCGGCGCCCGCGGCTGAACTTCCTTCCAGATGAAGGAAGCCACCGTGTTTCCGAATGATGGAGTATCCAATCGCCAGCCCAAGGCCGCTCGACGAGGGCTTGGTGGTGAAATAAGGATCAAAGATTTTGCCCACGACGGGCTCCGGCACTCCTGAGCCATGATCGCGAATCGTGACCTTGATGTAACGACCGGGCGCAAGCGGCAGGCCATTCTTTTCGCCGACCACGACATTTTCCGCAACGACGTTGATGGAGCCGCCGTTAGGCATCGCCTCCCGCGCGTTGAGCATGAGCGCGCTGATGACCTGCTCGACCTGGATCGCATCGACCTCCGCTTTTCCAAGGTGACCTTCGATCTCGATCTCGGCGCACAGATTTGAACCGTGCAGGGAAAAGTCGGCGGCGTGCTGGAGCAACTCGGCGATCGAGGTGACCTTCTTTAAGGGAGCGCCGCCTTTGGAAAATGTGAGCAGCTGGCTCGAGAGCCGCGCGGCGTGCTGGGCGGCCTGGCTGGCCCGGGCGAGATAGGAGAGAAGATTACCGCTTTGGCTCGGAGCATCGAGCTGGGCGAGACCGATATTGCCGGAAATGACGGTGAGAATATTGTTCAAATCATGGGCGATTCCACCGGCGAGCGTGCCTAACGACTCCAGTTTGCTGGTCGTTAGGCGTTCTTCTTCCGCCCGCTTTCTCTCCGTGATATCGCGGAAGAAAACCGACATGCCACCGCCGCTTGGATACGAGTGGACTTCAAACCATGATCTGCCGTTCTTATCGTGGGCTTCGAATTCGATTGCGACGTGTTCGCGCATGACCCGCCGATAGTTCTCTTCGAAAACCGAGTCATTGAGGTGCGGAAATCTCTCCCAAAGATTTTGCCCAATCAGCGCTTCGCGTTTCGCGCCCAACATGAGCTCGGCTTCGGCGTTGAGGTAGGTGAAATTCCAATTGGTATCGACAGCGAAAAATCCGTCGCTGGTCTTTTCCAATATGTCCGACATTCGTCGCGCCGAATCCTGCAATGCGATTCGGCTTTGGTTGCGCTCCTGCAAACCGCGAATGTGACTTTCCGCGACGGAGAGGCGGACACCGAGGCGGCGGGCGTCGAGCGGTTTCGTTAGGTAGTCGTTAGCGCCGGCGGCCAGCGCCTGCTCCAAATCCTCCGGGTCGGCACGAGCGGTAACGAGCAGAATATAAACTTCGTCACCATTGGGTTGCGCCCGCAGGTCACGGCAAAGATCAACACCGCTCTTTCCGGGCAGCATCCAGTCGAGAATCAGGAAGGGAAATTTCTCCTGCGCCAGCTCGACCTCGGCGTCCTCCGCGTTTGCGCAGGCGACCACCTCATGCCCGCGTTTTTCGATCAAGCGGCACAAGTTCCGCCTGCTGTCGGGATGATCTTCGATGAGCAAAATCTTCATGAACCTCAAAAATCCTTCCCCACATCCGCAGAGATTGCATAGGGACAGCTCGTGAAATTACGAGCATGGCCCAGCCCCTCCTTTTTCAGAGCAGGATGATTGCCACGATGAGTCGAACTTTGGAAAATTGTGCCATCACGCCCACGCAGGCAAGTACCAAGGAGCACCTCCCTCTCTTGCGTTGAAGGGCCGCTCTGCTAGGTACTGACGCAAAATTCGACTTCGTGAAAATTCCACATCTCCCATTTATTCGTTTTTTTTCTCTTATCCTTTTCGTATCGCTCGCCCACGCCGGTTCTCTCGCCGCTCAAACTCCTCTGCCGTCCACACATGCGAGCACCGGTTCGCCCTCGCCCACTCCCGCGTCGAATTTCGTGCCCGCGATTTCCTACAGCGCAGTCCATGTCGAGGGTCCTTTCATTGCCCAGACGTTCGACGATGGCCCGGACAGAAAGCTAACGCCCGAGTTGCTCGATATTCTTGCCCAGCGCCATATCCACGCGACATTTTTCGTTATTGGCAAGAATGCCGAGGAGAATCCTGAGATTCTGCAACGTGCGGTGCGTGAGGGCCACGAGATCGGTAATCATAGTTGGTCTCATCCAGCCTTTGCCAAAATGTCGGATGCAAAAGTGCGGGCCGAGCTGGAAAAAACAGACGAAGCTATTCGCAACGCGCTGGGTGGGCGACCGGTCCTGATGCGGCCGCCGTATGGCTCGATCACCGCTCGTCAGAAGCATTGGATCAATGAGGAATTTGGCTATCGCATCATCTTGTGGGACGTAGACCCGCTGGATTGGAAACGGCCGGGCCCGACGGTGGTGCGGGATCGGATCGTTAGGGCGACGCGCTCCGGCTCGATCATTCTTTCCCACGACATCCATCCGGGAACAATCAAGGCGATGCCGGAAACGCTCGACCAATTGCAGGCGAAGGGATTCAAATTTGTCACCGTCTCGGAGCTGATCGCGATGGGCAAGCCAATGGCGCCGCAGGACGATCGTGCGAGTGAAGGAGCGGCGCCGGTGAGTTCAACTCCGCAACCCACGGTAACGATCTCACCCTCGCCTTCGCCCAGCCTAACAAGGCCCTAGCGGCCGGCATGGTTGCCGATCTTTACCTGCAGTTTCGCAACCGCACTGAAGCGGCTCTCGCCGCTCTCCTCAAACTCGCGGCCGACATGCAGCGTGAACCGCAGATGCTCGACACCTTGCAGAACATGATCAAGGACGTGCGCGAGCCACTTCTCTTCGTCGTCGTCGGTGAGGTGAAGGCGGGGAAGTCCACTCTGCTGAACGCGCTCTTCGGGCAGGAGTTTTGCAAGGTAGACGTGTTACCTGCAACGGACCGCATTTACATCTTCAAGTACGGCGCCCACGAAGAAACAGTCGATGTTACGGCGCAGATCACGGAGCGATATCAGCCGATCGGATTCCTACGCGACTTCAACATTGTCGATACGCCCGGCACCAATACGATGGTGGCTGAACATCAGACGATCACAGAAAATTTCATCCCGCGGGCGGACCTGATCCTTTTTGTTTTCTCGGTGGTCAATCCATGGGGCGCATCCGCCTGGGAGCTGCTACGATTCGTCAATCAGCTCTGGCTGAAAAACGTTGTTTTCGTTTTGCAGCAAACCGATCTGCGCGAACCGAGCGAAATCGCTGCGATCGAACAGCACCTGTCCGAGACCGCTAAGCAGCAACTTGGGTTTGCACCGCCGATCTTCGCGGTCTCCGGCCGCAAAGCATTCCTCGCTCGTACGACCGGCATCGATAAGGAACGACTTTGGCAAGAAAGCCGTTTCGCCGCCTTCGAGAAGCACATCAGCCACATGGTCGATGAGTCAAAACATGGTCTGCCGAAACTGCTCACCACCTGCCAGACGGCGGCAGTGATTCTTTCCGATTGCGCCAATCGCGTGCGCAAGATTCTGGAAACGATCGCGCGTGACGAAGCTCAATTGCAGCGACTGGAGGGAATGCTCGCCGAACGCAAAGAGCAGACGCTGCGGCAGGTTTCCGGATTTCTACGAGGCATTGAACAGGCCTGCCGGCGGTGCGAAGTCGAAGGACAGCAATTGCTTGAGCGGAACCTTTCCTTTTGGCGTACCTGGCGATTGATCCTCGGCAAAGCCGAATGGCAGGAGAAATTCCAAGCCGATCTTGAGAACAAGATGCGGGAGCTAATTCAACCGCAGGTCGAAAACGCGCTTCAATTGCTCGAGACCGATCTGCGCAGCCTGTGGCCGCACTTGCAGGATACAATGGAGAGCCAGTTCAAAGGCAACTCACGCCTAACGATGAGTCAGACAATACCTGACTTTGCGCGGCAGCGTCGTGAATTGCTGCAGTCGATCGAGCTGACGCTGGTGGAGCGGATCGCTGGCCGAGGAATGGAGGCGGAGCTGGAACGGATGTTTCGCGAGACGGCTACCTGGCTGCGTCTACCGGCGGGCGTTGCAGCGGCCGGGGGAATTGTCGCGATCATCGCGGCGATGACCAGCGCCGCTGTCGCGGACGTGACCGGCATTGTCGCGGCCTCGGCGGCAATCATCGGATCGATCGTTGCTCTTGGCCGGCGACGAAAAATCCTGGCCGAATATCATCATCAGATGGGAGCGAAACGCGAGGAATTAGTCGCCGCAATCGAGGCTCAGCTTCGTCACGCAGTTGATCTTTTCTATGCCGAGATCGGTTCTTTGTTTCAACCGCTACGCGCCTTTTGCGTGTCGGAACACAAGCGTTACGACCCGCTGCTCGATCGGGTAAAGGAAATGGAAAAAAACCTCGCTCAACTCAGCGGTGAGATGCAGCGTAACGCTCGCCTCTAGACGACGCTACTTCTTCGCTTTGGTCTTGCTCGAATACTCCTCGGCCAGCCGCTGTTCGGTCTGCCGGCGTGCGATCACAAAATTGTTGTTGTCGCCATAATTCCGCCACGGACCAGGAGGCACATCGCGTACTTCTATAAATTGCCAGTCGTTAACCGACAACGGACCGAGTCCGAGATAATCGCGAACGGCGGGGGAAACGTCGAGCCCTGCGCCGTGGTTAAGATTCGGTTTGGGCCGCTCATTGCCAAAGACGTATTGATAATGATCGGTGCGAAACGGTCCGCAATCTTCCCACTGTGCATAACAAACCCGGCCGCCATGTCGGATTGCAATCCAGCGGTCGCGGCAAACTGAATGGCCTTGTTGGACGAAGGCCTGACGAAACCACGGCACCACCATCGGCGCTTCCGGCTTAAATTGCCCGTGGGATACGTCGTTGTAAGGCAATGCGACATAAAACGGATTCTGCCGCGGAACGAAACCGATTGGGATGTAGTCGTGTCGACGCGACGGCTCCGGATTATCATAGCCGCCATAGTTGTGGCTCCATTCCGGATCCCAGGAACTTTTGTGATTGGGCACGGGATTGTTGGCCGTCGGTTGTTCCCCGATCCAGAAAATCGTCGTTACGATGTCGGCCTTCCATGGATACCGTGACGTGGAGAAACGGGAAGTGGTCGGTACGAAAACCTGCGGCTCGACCTTAAGCAGAGCCTGCGCCCGCAACTTCATGGCATAACGAGCGAAGTCCGCGCTGCTCTCGTAGGGGGATTGGGCGCGTGCCGTCATCGCACCGCCCAAGAACGTGAGAGCCAGGATTTTTACGTATCGTGTTAACATTCGCTTTTCGTTCTAGTCAGATTGCTCGCGCAGGCAAGCGAGTTTCACGGGAATACCCTTTTAGCACGATCCGTTCCAGCAACGGTCATCCGCGGCTGAGCAAAGTTTCCCGACGGAAGAGATCATCACTCATTACCGGATAATCGGTCGTAAAATGCAAGCCTCGACTTTCCTTCCGGCTTAAGGCCGAATCGACAATCAAGGAGGCTACAGTGGCGAGGTTCCGCAGCTCGAGCAGATCCACATTGATCCGGAAGTTCCAATAGAATTCCTGAATCTCGCGCAACAAATTGCGCAATCGAGCACTCGCACGGTGCAAACGCTTGTCGGTGCGTACAATCCCGACGTAATCCCACATGAGGCGCCGGATTTCATCCCAGTTGTGATAGATCACGACCAATTCGTCGACATCCTGTGCATCGCCCGATTTCCATTCCGGCAGTGAAACGGCCCCGGCCGGATGGGCTGGCGATTTTTTGCGAGTGAGCGCTTCGGCTGCGCGATGAGCCATCACGAGGCCTTCCAGCAGCGAGTTGCTCGCGAGTCGGTTTGCCCCATGCAAACCCGTGCAGGCCACTTCACCGATCGCATAGAGGCCGGGCAAGCTCGTCGCTCCGTCGATGGTCGTCTTGACTCCGCCGCATTGATAATGCGCCGCCGGCACGACCGGGATTGGTTGCTTCGCCATGTCGATCCCCCAGCGCAAACAGGTCTCGTAAATGTGCGGGAAACGCTCCTTCAGGAAGTCGCGTGGCTGTTGCGTGATGTCGAGGTAAACACATTGCGCGCCGGTGCGTTTCATTTCGGCATCAATCGCCCGGGCGACAACATCGCGCGGGGCGAGCGAACCCCGCGGATGCACGCGCGCAGTGAAATCTTCGCCTTTGGCGTTGCGCAATATGCCGCCTTCGCCACGCACGGCCTCGGAGATAAGAAACGATGTCGCGTGAGGATGAAAAAGGCAGGTCGGATGGAACTGGATGAATTCCATGTTCGCGATGACCGCGCCGGCGCGCCAGGCCATCGCGACGCCGTCGCCGGTCGCCACCGAAGGGTTCGTTGTATAAAGATAAACTTTTCCGCAACCTCCCGTGGCGAGGACGAGCCGGTCGGTCCGAATTGTTTCCACGACACCGGTGGTTTCATCGAGAACGTAAACTCCGAGGCAGTGATCCTCGGAGGCAAAGCCGAGTTTGGCCGCGGTAATCAAGTCCACCGCCATGTGGTTTTCGAGCAACTCGACGTTAGGCGAAGCCGCCGCTGCCGACAGGAGCGTGTTCTCGATCTCAAAACCGGTTAAGTCGTGGACGTGTAGAACTCGGCGTTTCGAATGACCACCTTCGCGACCAAGATCGAGCTCGCGATGCCCCTCGACATCGCGCTCATCAAAGTGCAAGCCGAGCTCCATCAATTCGCGGACTCGCTCCGGCCCCTCCTTGACCACCGTCTCGACCGCAAGCAGATCGCAAAGACCCGCGCCGGCTTCGAGTGTGTCGCGAATATGAAGTTCGAAGGAATCCTCGTCACTCGTTACGCACGCTACGCCCCCCTGTGCCCAGGCAGTGCTCGAGTCTGCCCCTCTCCGCTTCGTCACGACCGCCACCCTGCCGTGTTGCGCAGCCTTGAGAGCAAATGTCAGTCCGGCGATGCCGCTGCCGACAACCACGAAATCGAACTGCTTCATCCGAGCAAAATGTTGTCGATCAGGCGCGTCCTGCCGAAAAAAACAGCAACGGCGAGAAGCGAGCGTGGCTCAATCGTTAGGCGAGGTTGTAGATCATCGGCGCCCACAATTTCGACGTAATCGATCCGGGCCAGGGAAGCCGATTCGATTTTCTGCCTGACAAGAGACAGAACAATCTTTGCATCCTTCTCCTTTGTCCGCGCCGCTTCCAAGAGCGCGGCACGAATTACCGGCGCCTGCGCCCGCTCTTCCACAGTGAGATATTGATTACGCGAGCTGAGAGCTAGGCCGTCGTCTTCGCGAATGGTTGGAGCGCCCACAATTTCTATCGAGAAGTTTAGATCGCGCACCATGCGCCGGATGATTGCCAGTTGTTGAAAGTCTTTTTCTCCAAAAACGGCTGCGTCCGGCGCGAATAGGTGAAACAACTTGGATACCACTGTACAGACACCGCGAAAATGTCCTGGACGCGAGGCACCACAGAGACGTTTGGAAAGGAGCGTTTCTTCGACAAAAGTCGAGCGATCGTCGAAATACATTTCGTTAGGGGCGGGACGGAAAATAAGATCAACACCTTCCGCGTGGCAGACTTCTTCGTCCGCCGCTTCCGGCCTCGGATAACTCGCGAAATCAGAGCCGGGCTCAAATTGCAGGGGATTCACAAAGATACTTACCGCCACTTCGCCTTTCGGGCCGACGTTCGCTCGCGCCAATCGAATGAGCGAGACATGTCCGGCATGAAGCGCGCCCATCGTCGGCACCAGTGCACGTCGTTCCCCTTGCTCGCGCGACAAGCAAGCCAACTCCGTAACGCTGGTAACGATTTTCATTGCTCCAACCAAATGGCCTGTCGGGCAAAAGGGAAGCGGCGATGTCCAAAATTCTTCCAGCCAGCGGCTCGCGCCAGATCGCCAAATTCGCGAAATGAGAAGGCGCGCTCAGCGGACACGCGAGCATCATTGCGCGTCATTGCTTCGCGAAAAATTGTGACCGTGAGTAGATCGACGCCCAGCTTTATCCACCAACTGCGCCGTAAATCGGCGAGCAGAACTTTGCCGCGCGAAAGAGCCTGGACGCGCCGGAGCAACTTCACGGCGTTCTCTTCGGTGAAATGATGCAGGGCGAGCGAGAAGAGAACAATGTCGTAGCAACCATTCTCGCCGAAATGATGAATGTCTGCGCAGTGATAACGAATCTCGGGGTACCCGGCGCTCAGTTGCCGAGCGATCTCCACGGTCGAGGCTTGAAAATCAACCGCGTCGATCGCCACCTTCGCTCCGCGTTTACGAGCGAAGTTTACCACCAGGCGCGGAATATCGCCTGAGCCGGTAGCGAGATCGAGGATCGTGAGCTGATCGTTAGGCTGAATCCAGCGGCGCAGAAAATAACCAACCAATCGATAGCTGCCGAAGTAGCGGTTGAGCGTCCGCAGATTACTTAAGTCGGAGAGCAGCTCGGGCGAGATTGGTTGCGGCCGATCCATCCATTCCGGATCCGAGGGATTGAAACGGCGCTTCATACCAGTGAGAAGACGAGCGGCAATTATGCAGTGGCGGACAAACTCGCCCGTCAGTCGTCACTCATGATTCGTTCTTCAAGAATTTCTGCCAGGACTCTGGCAGTGACGCGTTTTCCACATCGCTCGCCAGGCGCCCTTCAAATTCGGGTTGGAAGGAAGTACTTGTGCCGTAAACCATGATCAAATCCTCTGAACCTTCCACTCGAATGCCGTGGGCCACGCCCGGCGGGATAACGACGGCGGCGTTGTTCAGTCCGCGATAGTCGTCGCCGTCGATAAAGAGGCGCATTGTTAGGCGCGAAAGACCTGCGCGTGCCTCGCGCAGGATCATTTCAGCGCGACCCTGAATGAAAAACATGACATCCCACTGTTCCGCTTCGTAGGGGCGCAGCGAGTAGTTTTGCGGTTCGTCGACAAAGAGGCGGCGGAACCAATCGTTAGGCGAAATGTTCGGCGGCACGCTCGGCGGATGAATGTGAAAACCTTTCGCCGTTTGGGTAAACATGCGCGCGGCGGCCCATTGCTGCGGCCAGAGCCCGATCTTCGCTAATAGTCCCTCATCGCGGCGCGCGAACTCGCCGAAGCTGCCGCGGTGTCGCTGGGGATAAATCGTGCGGGAAAAGATTTCCACTCCGGGAATCCAGACGCGCGCCAACTCGGGATCAGACCGATCCGCGTTCGCCAGTTGTCCGGCCTCGATGCCGACTTCGGCGATACGTTCGCCCAACGATCGATGGCTGTAATCGCGTTCCGCGAGAGAAGCGCGCGTCTCGGGATCGAGAGCATGCCAGCGGTCAATTTTAGTACTCATTCTATTTGCCTAACGAAAAATCAGCACGCTCGCGTGAAAGGTTGGGATTGTAGTAAGGGTCGCGTTCGAGGTATTCCGGCCACCGTTCCCGAATTACGTCCGTCTCGAGCGCTTCGATACTGCGTCGCCGCGACGCCGATTCATGATGATACAGCTTGGCGAACGGCGTGTAGACAATGAGATAACCCGCTCGCCGCATCTTGAGACAGAGATCTACGTCGTTGAATGTAACCGGCAGCCGTTCCTCGTCGAAACCGCCCACCTCTTCGAAGATCTCGCGCCGCGTCAGCAGACACGCGCCGGTCACCGAACTGTAGTTGCGCGTGACCTGCAATTGTCGCGCCACGCCCGGTGCGTCGGCTGGAAAATGGCGAAAGGCATGCTCGGCGATACCGCCGACTCCAAGAACGACTCCGGCATGTTGCACGGTGTCGTTAGGATAGAGTAGTCGGGCGCCGACTGCGCCGACTTCACGCCGTTGCACGTGTTCTGCCATGACCGTGAGCCATTCGCTGTCGATCACTTCGACATCGTTATTCAGAAACAGCAGCCAGGGAGCGTGGGTTTGTTCGACCGCGAGATTGTTGAGCGCGGAGAAATTGAAGGGCCCATGAAAATGGAGCAGGCGATGCTCGAAATTCCGAAAATATTCGCGCGCTTCTTCCGACTTACTTTCGTTGTCGACAACGATGATCTCGTAATTTGGATAACTTGTCTTGGTTGTGATGCTGTTGATGCAACGGGAGAGAAGGTCGATCCGATCGCGGGTTGCGATGATGATCGAAATGCGCCGCGTCTCACGCAACTCGCGTTTCACCCAGTAGGCGTGCGTCTGCCAATCGACGGTGACATGACCGCGTTCGCCGCAGCGCTGGAGATGATTTTCGATCGCGCGCCGGCCGGCCTCGAGCGCTTGTGGTTTGCGTCGAATGTTATCCGAAGTCGAAGTCTCGCTCCGTCGCCAATGATAAAGAATGCGGGGGATATGATGAATGCGCGTCGTTAGTTCGGTGATGCGCAGGAAAAGATCGTAATCCTGGGCTCCGTCGAACTCAGGCCGGAAACGTCCGGCCTTTTCGACGATCGCACGTCGGACCGTCGTGAAGTGACAGAGGTAATTGTAGGAGAGTAAAAAGTCCGGTGACCAATCGGGCTTAAAGAGCGGAGCGTCGAACCCTTCGTCGGTAATCTTGTCTTCGTCGGAAAAGATAAGGTCGATCTCGGGATTGGTCTGGAGGTACCGTACGACCTCGAAGAGCGCGTCGGGCTCAAGAATATCATCGTGATCGAGCAGGCTTACCCATTCGCCGCGTGCATGATCGAGGCCGGCATTGGAGGCGGCGGAAATGCCACCGGTACTTTGGCGCCGGACAAGAATGATGCGGGGATCGCGACTTGCCGCCTGCAGCAGCAGTTGGGTGGTTTCCGGCAGGGTGCTGCCGTCGTCGATTAAGAGCAGCTCCCAATTTTCATAAGCCTGCCCCAAAACCGAATCGATTGCCTCGCCCAGCCAGCTGACAGGCGTGTTGAAGACGGGCGTGACGATGCTGATTAGCGGACGGTAGTTGAAATTACGGGATTCTTCGCGGGCTCTCATTAAACCGTCCGCCGACGGACGGCGCACTGCGAGCCATTTCTGGTAGTCGTTAGGCGAAATTCGCTCTGACTTTGTCGGCGGTTGCCCGAATTGTTTGCGGATCTCGCGCACGAGGCGTTGGGGAAGACGGTAAGGTGCGAGAATGACCTGACCGATTTTACGTTCGGGCGATTTGCGCAGGGCGTGCTTCTCGGCTTTGAGCTGTTTCAGGTCGCGCTTGGCCTGTTTAAGCTTGAGCACCTTTTCTTCAAGCCGAGCAATATGACGATCAGCCGCTTCCAACTCCGCCATGCGAGTGCGCAAAGTGCGATGGAGCCCACGCATCTGCGCATTTAGCCGCGCGAAACCGATCTCAACTTCAGGCAGGAGCGCGTCCACCGAGGCACTTTTTTGTCGCGTGAGCCGAATCGCACCGGAATCGATCTCGACAATGTCACAATCGTAGTTGGGGAAGAATCCGTAGTGGCCCAACTCCAGAACCAGCCTGGGCCGGCGCTTGGAAACATTCGCGCCCGCGCCTGGCATCAGGACGAGGTTATCTACCAGCGTGGTTAGGCGCTGAAGAATGGCTTCGTCGTCGGAAGATTCCGCTTCGGGGGGATAAAACCAAATCGCAAGGTCGAAGCGGGGAGCGCTGCCATTGGGGTGAGCTGCCTCCAATTCCGCGATCCCCGTGCAAGACGTGCATTCGATACCCAGTCGAGCACGTTCCTCCGTAAACTCTGCTGCTTCGTGTCCTACCAGGAGCAGGCTGGCAGGCCCAAACTTGCGCGCGATGAGGCGTGCAAGATCCGACCGACTGCTGGGTAAGAGACGCGGCTGCACGAGGGATATTATAGTGATTGCAGGCGCTCGCAGGCAAAATTACGGTGCAGTCCGCCCCGTGCCGCTCACGCGCGCTGCTCTCGGCATGTTCGATTTTTGCGTTTATCTCTTCTATCGCGCTGCCTTGGCAATGATCGTCGCGCTGCCTTTGCGCGCTGTTTTCTGCCTCGGAAAATCACTCGGTTTTCTTGCCTGGCTGTTCCTGCCTAACTATCGCGCGCTCGCGCGACGGAATGTTGAGATCGCCTTCGGGGACGAAAAATCGCCGGCGGAAAAGGACCGCATCGTCCGCCGCCACTTTCAGATGCTCGCCGCCAATCTTCTTAGCGGAATGAAGCTAAACGCCATGCCGCTGGAAAAAGTCGTCCCGCTTGTCGAAACAGAAGGCACAACGGAAGTGCATCGACAGTTGCGCAAAGGGCGGCCGGTCGTGTGTGTAATCAGCCATCTCGGAAATTGGGAGCTGCTTGCCCAGATTGTGCCGCATTATTTCGGTTATACACGGCTGGGCACGGTTTATCAGAAGCTGGGGAATCCCTATCTCGACCGATTCGTTAGGCAGCAGCGCGCACGCTTTGGCGCTGAGCTTTTCGATCGCAGTGAAGGCTTCTCCGAGGCGATTCGATTGCTGCGCGCTGGAGGGATGATCGGTATCCTGAGCGACCAGCACGCCGGCGACCACGGTTTATGGACGCCATTCTTCGGCCGTTTGGCGTCGACTTCGCCCCTTCCCGGCCTGCTCTGCAAACGAACCGGCGCTGCTCTGATCGTCGCGTCGGTCTTCACGGCGGGCTGGGGGAGATGGCGTATCACCTTTAGTCTTCCGGCCGATTCGCCTAACGACAGCGTGGAAGCGCTCACGGCGAAAGGCAGTGAAATGATCGCGCACGAGATCCGGCGAGCGCCGGAGGACTGGTTCTGGGTTCATAATCGATGGAAAACGCCGCGGCCGAATTTTCTTCTGAGCAAGTACAAACGAGGGCTTTATCTGCCGCCGACGATGCGACCGGAAGAGCTAAAACGGTTTCGTATCGTTGTGCGAGCGAGCAACTGGCTGGGCGATAGCGTAATCAGCATTCCAGCGGTGCGCGCGATCAAGCATGGCCGGCCGGACGCCCACGTCACGATACTCGCACCGGCGAAGATCGCGGACGTCTGGCGGCTGGTGCCGGAAGTCGACGTCGTATTGTCGTTAGGCGACAAGTCGCTTCTGGCAGCGGCGAAGCAGTTGCGAAGCGAGGCCCCATTCGACGTGGGAATTCTTTTTCCAAATTCGATGCGCGTAGCTCTGGAAATGTGGCTGGCCGGAATTCCGCGCCGCGTTGGGTTCGCCGGCCATTATCGACGCTGGTTGTTGAATCAGCTGGTGTGCCCGGCAGATCGAAGAGGTCCGCCGTCGCATCAGGTCGAGCATTATCTCGAGCTGGCGCGCTCGTTAGGCGTGGAGGCGAGCGCGAGCGAGATTGCGATCGGCCAGCCAAGGGCCGCTGCGGATCGGATCGGGCTTTGCCCGGGTGCAGAATACGGTCCGGCCAAGCGATGGATGCCCGAGCGCTTTGCCGCAGTCGCGGCGGCGCACCCGGGCGAGTGGGTGCTCTTCGGAACGGAAAAAGATGAGCTGATCGGAACGCAAATCGCCAGTGTCCTTGGCGATCGCTGTCTTAATTTGATTGCAAAGACAACGCTCGCACAATTGATCGAAGAGCTGCGAAAATGCCGGCTGCTCCTGACAAACGATACCGGCACGATGCATCTCGCGGCGTTGCTCGGCGTTCCGGTCGTCGCGATTTTCGGCTCAACCGAACCACGCTTAACCGGCCCACTCGGGGGGCGCAGCCGAGTCGTTAGGCATCAAGTGGAGTGCAGTCCCTGCTTTTTGCGTGAGTGTCCGCTCGACTTTCGTTGCATGAAAGCCGTCGGGGTGGACGAGGTGGTAGAGGCGTTGCAGCGCGCTGACCCTGGTGTTTCGCTGCCCTTCTCGACCTAACGAACGTCGCCAGGAATTACACCTTCATGACCTCGGCGTCCTTGCGCTCGAGGTGATCGTCGATCGATTTGACGAAGCGATCGGTCAGCTTCTGAATTTCATCTTCGGCGTCGCGCAGTTGGTCCTCCGTCGCCTCGCCGGCTTTCTCCATTTTCTTCGCCTCATCCATCGCGGTGCGACGGTTGGCCCGGACACGGACGCGCGCTTCTTCGGCCATTTGTTTGAGTGATCTCACGAGATCTCTGCGTCGCTCTTCTGACAACTCCGGGATTGGCAAACGGATTATTTTGCCGTCAACCAGCGGAGTGATCCCGATTTTCGATTCCTTGAGCGCCTTCTCGATGTCGCGCACGGTCGAGGCATCGAAGGGTTGCACGACGAGCAAGCGCGGTTCAGGCGTGGTAATCAGGGCGAGCTGCTTCAATTTCATCGCCGAACCGTAGGCATGCACGTCGACGTTCTCGACCAAAGCGGGTGAAGCCTTGCCCGTGCGCACGCTGGCGAATTCGTGGATCATGTAGTCGACGCTTTTTTCCATCGCCATTTCGGCTTCGAGGAGAATTTCTTCTGCGGTCATAAATTGATCCAGAATGAAGCCGCCGGATGGTGAATCGCAATCGCTAATCCGAGACCAGAGTGCCGACCTTCTTTCCGAGGACGGCGTCGCGCACATTGGTTGGCTGATGCATATCGAAAACAAGTATCGGAACTTTGTTGTCCATGCACAGGCTGAAGGCCGTCGAGTCCATGACCTGAAGTCTTTTCGTTAGGGCCTCGCTGAAGCTGATCCGCTCGTAGCGTTTTGCGTCGGGATAAATTTTGGGATCTCGATCGTAGATTCCGTCCACCTTTGTCGCTTTCAGAATGACGTCCGCGCCAATTTCACTGGCCCGGAGGGCGGCGGTCGTATCGGTGGAAAAATACGGATTGCCCGTGCCGGCCACAAATATCACGACGCGCCCCTGTTCGAGATGACGAATCGCGCGACGGAGGATAAAAGGCTCGGCAACGTTCTGCATCTCGATTGCAGTCTGAACACGGCTGGGGATGCCGCTTTGCTCGATCTCGCTTTGCAGGGCGAGGCCGTTGATGACGGTGGCAAGCATGCCCATGTAGTCGGCGGTCGTGCGATCCATTCCGCGATTGCTTGCGGGCAGCCCGCGCCAGATGTTGCCGCCGCCGACGACGATGGAGAGCTCAACGCCGAGGTCGTAAACTTCCTTCACCTGGCGCGCGATCTCCTTGACGATTTGAGGCGAGATCGTTTCGCGCGCCCCACTTTCGCGCAGCGCTTCGCCGCTCAATTTTAAGACAATTCGTTTGTAAGCCGCAGTGGCGTTTTCCATTCGGCCGCGATGATCGATCAGAAATGAAGATTTGGGGAGGAAAATCCGCGCAGAAAATCGGCCGCGCTCATTCGGCGACGACCTTCCAGCTGGACTTCGTCCAGGCGCAGAAGACCACAACCGGTGACGACGAGGATTTCTGACTCGTTAGGCCAAATGACGCTGCCGGGTCGGGCAGAAGTTGTTTCGTCGATAGTGGTCGCGCGGAAAATCTTGAGATGTCGTGATTTCGCGGAGGGAGCATGGAGGAGCGCGAACGTACCGGGCCAGGGATCGTAGGCGCGGATTTTCCGTTCGATCACTTCGGCGGACTCGCTCCAATCGATCAAACCGGCTTCACGGCTCAGCCGGGGAGCATAGGTAGCGCGCGCAGCATCCTGCGGCCGACGCGGAGCATCCCCGTTGGCGAGTTGATCCAGGGCTTTCGCCAGTGCTTCCGGGGCGAGCTCTGCCAGTCGATCATGCAACGAACCACCGGTCTCGTTAGGCGAAATCGTTAGGCTTTCTTGCAGGAAAAGATCGCCAGTATCGAGGCCTTCATCCATGTACATGACCGTGATGCCGGTTTCCGGATCGCCTGCCGCAATCGCGGCTTGAATGGGCGCGGCACCGCGATGACGCGGGAGGAGCGAGGCATGGAGATTGAGACAGGCGATCAGCGGAATCTCAAGCACGCTCCTGGGAAGAATCTGACCATAAGCCATGACTACGAGCAGATCTGGCGCGAACTCACGAAGCTGCCTAACGACTTCGTCATGGCGAATGCGCGTGGGCTGCAGGATTGGGATCGACGTTGTCGCCAGGGCGGATTTGATCGGCGGCGGTCGCAACTGTTGATCGCGGCCAGCTGGTTTGTCCGGCTGGGTCACGACCGCAACGAGTTGGTGCGTCGACTCGCGCAGGATTTGCAGGGTTGGCAGGCCGATGTCGCCTGTGCCGATGAAGATAATCCGCATGCCGCTCAGGGCAGCAAACTTTGTGATCGTGCCGTCCGCCGACTGCCCCGCCCGGCAGCCTGCGCCATCAGCTTGTCACCGGCGGTGACTTCGCGTTGGCCCACGGAGGAGGCGCAGCCGGTGCAAAGATAATCGTAAATCTCGCGATCAGGCAGAATGAGCAGGAGCCGTTCGCGAACCGGCATGGCAGTCCGGCATTTCTCACAATAGAGGCTCGAGGCCGTGAAACTCTCAAACTGCTGCTGCATGCGTTCCGTTGGCGACTGTCGAGAGAATGTTGTAGAGGACGCGCGCAGGCGGTTGCGTCGCATCGACCAGCTGTACCCGATCAGAATAATAATCGAGCACGGGCTTCGACTCTTTTTCGTAGGTTTCAAGGCGGCGCCGGATCACTTCCTCATTGGCGTCGTCGAGGCGGTTGTCTTTCAAGGCGCGCTTTTTCAAGCGACTGAACAGCTGAGCGCGATCGGGACAGGAAAGATGAAAGACTTTCTGAACGTCGATCACATCATCCATAATTTTGGCCTGGCCGACGTTGCGCGGAATTCCGTCCAGCACCAACACGTCGATATCTGGCTTAAATTCGTGCGCTTCGACTGCGGCCTCGATGTGGGCCCGCCAGAGCTCGACCGTGATTTCGTCTGGAACAAGCTGGCCTTTGCTGGAGTGTTCGAGGAAAGCGCGGCCGACTTTGGTCCGCGTGTCGAGAGTGCGAAAGACGTCACCGCAGGCACAATGGAAAAAGCGCGGGATCGAGCCTAACGAACGACCCTGTGTGCCTTTGCCGCTGCCAGGCGCGCCAAAGAGAAGGTAGGTGTGATATTTCATGGCCAGCAAAGTGTCCTGTTATATCCGAAAAACGCGCGCGCGACAATCGGGGAAAACCAGAAGGGACACGGGGAGAGGATGGGCCGAGGTCTCGGGCTGTCCGACAGCCTGAAAAAGCTGGGCTACGAAACGGCGTTTTCCGAAGGAAGAACGTTGACCCTGCGGCCGGCGCGATCGAAACGCACTTGGCCGTCGATCAGTGCAAAAATAGTGTAGTCGCGGCCCAGCCCGACGTTTTTTCCAGGCAGGAATTTGGTGCCGCGTTGCCTGACAATGATGTTGCCAGCGATCACGCGCTCGCTCCCAAATTTCTTTACACCGAGTCGCTTGCTGACGCTGTCGCGACCGTTCTTGACGCTGCCTTGTCCTTTTTTGTGAGCCATGAATGAAGTTAAGAGGTTGCGGAACTTGACTATTCCGTTGCTTCCTTGACCGCTTTCTTGCTTTTGGAACCGAGCGTGATGCCGGTGATTTTGACACGCGTCAACTTGCGGCGATGTCCGACCGTCCGGTGATAACCTTTGCGGCGTCGATATTTGAAAGCGATCAGCTTTTCGCCCTTGCGCTGTTCCACAACTTCGCCGCTCACGGTTGCACCTTGCACCGCGCTGCCATGCGAAAGGTTATCGCCGTCGGAATGCAGGAGCACTTCGTCGAAGGTGAGTTTCTGCCCCGCCTCGCCGTCGAGTCGGTCAACGTCAATCGTGTCACCCTCCGCGACGCGATACTGGAGTCCGCCCGTCTTAATAATTGCGTAAGCCATAGCCGTGGGAAAAGAGCGGGAAAGTCACACGATCGAGCAGGTTTGACAAGCGGAAATCCCGGCGCCTGCCAACGCTGGAGAAAGGTTGAATCCGCGTGCGGCTCCCGCTCTTGTCTCATAAGAGATCGAACAGTCGCTGCGCGACGGCGATGAGCCCCAGTCCGCCGGAAGGAAAGAGAACCGCTCGAACGAACGGTTGCTCGCTCAAAGGAGCAAAGGCGCCCTTTCTTAGTCCGCGAATCTCAACCATCAACTCCTCCACCATCTTGCGCTTCACCTCGTTGGTGAAGGCACCGAGGCGAAGTAAGGCAAGATTGCCCACGGCGGCGGCGCGCAATTGTTCGGCCGCGCGGTGCAAATAGACCGCGCTGCCCAGGGCCCAGGCAGCGTTGATTGAAAAGACGATGAGCAGGCTTGGAGGCCACGACCAGTTATCGAAAAAGGAAAATCGCGCCATGATCATTAGCGTGAGGACAATAAGCGGGTACCAAATCAAACGAGCGACTACCTCGGTGCGCTGCGCTACGAAAAAAATCTCGTTGTAATCAGAGAGTTCTTTCTCGCTGAGCGGCGGCGACCGGCGACATTGTTCCACCACCTCATGGCCCCAACGCGTAACCTCGCGGGCAAATAGACGGATGAAGTTGCTGTTCAATTGAATGGCGTCGACCACGTAGAAGGAGAGGATCATCAGGCCGATGACCGAAGACAAAAGAACGATAGAATCGAAACGGAAAGCGACCTCGCCGCGCGCCGGGGTCACCGGACCAGGAAAAAGGGTAAAGAAAAAGATCGAGAAAGCGAAATAGAGAACAAAGAGAATTCCGATGCGGATAAAGCGGGGCCAGAATTTGTTGCGGCGAAGATAAGCATGCCACGCATCCTGCGCCGGAAATTCATCCTCCTGCCCAGGTCGTTCGTTAGGCCGCAGTCGCCAAAGCTCGAAGCCAAGGCCGACATCGGTCCAGCGAAAAGGCTTGGGCGGAAGCGGCTCGAGGCAGAACCGTTTCTCAATTTCACCCTCGTTTGCCCGAAGGTCGCGGCCGGCTTTGATCATGAAATGGATGGCGAGCATGAACGCGATGAGGCGCAGCATCTCACTCGGCCAGATACTTATCCCGGCGAAGAAGGCGAACGGCTCGAGACTGGCACCGTCGCCTTGCGCGAAGGTCGCCACCGCCAGCACAATGAGCGGGGGACCGCAGACCACCCAGAAAGGCGTGCTGCTGAGCACGCTCGCCAGGCGCTGCGGCGTAGTTCCTCCCCCCGGCAGGCGGCGACGAGCATTACTCGCGCTTACCCAACCGACGAGAAGCGCGAGAAAAAATGCTGCTCCAGCGAGATGCCATAAAACCGAATCAGAATGCAGCCAGTCGCGAAACCATGTCTCACGAGTAGGCAAAGGCTCCTGGTTGTCGATCTTCCAGGGATTGCTCAGATCATGCGCTCCATCGCGCCCGATCTCGAAGATTCGCGGTTGCCTGGCCAGTTTCTCTGCGGCCGCCGGATCCAGTCGTCCAGTCGCGACGAGCGTGCCGACAAACATCGAGGTTTGCGTGCTATCGCGAAATGGTGCGACACGTTGTCGACGCGAGAGAAGAGGCGCCTCGTTTCCAAAAGGCGAACCGATAACGAGATTGTGAGTATCGTCCAAGTCATCGCGTCGCTCGAAGTGAGCATCGTAGGTATTGGTAAAAAAAATCGCTTCCGGGAATTCCGGTCGTAGCGCCCGCAGGATCATGAGCTTGTCGTACGGGTCGGAACCTAGTAGGCCAATGGCTCGAATACCGGGATCGCCTGCCAGATGCCAGCGATGGTTTTGGGCCTGAAGCAAACCGGCAAGCCGCCGCAGATAATCCGCTTGATCGAGACCTTCCGTGGCTTCAACGATTTCAGTTTGCGACTGATCTTTTTGTGACCGCGCGGGTGTCTCGCGCGCAATATCGCCTGGAAGCTGGCCGTCGATGCCGCGCAAATAGCGATAAATATGAATGCGTCGAGTCGTGCCGGTGCGGGGGCGAGCGTCTGCCCTTTTGCGCCGCGCCAGGATGGTGTCGAATTTCTCATGGTAAGCCTCCGCAAAGAAAGTTGTGCCTAACGATCGGCCGTAAGGCGTATCCCATTCCGTGAGCAAGATGACGTCGGGCAGGCGAGGATTCGGCGAAGGCGACGCTCCCGGCGGGGGCGTGGCTGCGACCCGACGACTCTCCACCGGAACGTGCCGGAGCCTTAACTCCGCGATGAGCTGGCGCAGAACGACGTCATCTGTTGCGATGGTTCGAAAAAACCGCAGACCGCCGTGCTCGTTGGGCACGGAGCTTTCGAGCAAATGTTTGATTGACGTTTCAGGGTGGTTTTTGGGCTTGTCGACGTCGTCAGGATCATGAAGCAATGCGTCATCGGCCGCGGTGGCGCGCGGGGAGATAATCTTTATCCCATCAAGCGACTTTCCCGTCTTCTCGAATTGCCAACTCGGCGCGCGCACCTCCCGCACCATTGCCTGCAACCCGGTCGAGTTTTCCGGCCCGAGGAATTTCACGTCGATCTGAGAGCGAATGTCGCCCACCAAGAGATCGAGCAGGCGAGCAAGACGTTTAAGCGGATCTGGACTGAAGCTTGTCGCGGGCAACCAGAGCACAACGACGCTATTCGTGCCCGGGGGAGAATCGAGGGCTTCACATTCCTCCCAGGGAACGAGCAGGGTAGGATTGGCGACTGAAGTTTCGAGATCGGGGAAGTGATCGTCGGGCAACGGCCAAAACGAGGTTACATAACCGATGTGCTCGGAATCCCTTGGCACAAAACCGCTTTCACTCAGACCTTCGAGCACGGCATGCCGCGCGCGCAGGCGGGCTTCGCTCTGCTCACTGTAAGGGCCCGCATCGAGCATCACGCCGAGAAGGAGCAGATGATGGCCGCCTGAATTTGTAACGCGGTCATGCAGCAGTTGAACCAGCACGCTGATGTCGTAATCCTGCGCGCGATTCCGGGGTGCTGCACCACTGCTCATTTCCGCGAGCAAGGCAGATTTCCGTTTTTGTGCGACTGCGATTGGGTCCTGCCAAAGACGGGCGTCGACGTCCTGACGTGCCACGACCGGAAGCGGTTTCTCCGCCGGGACTGATGGGCGTGTACTCACGAGCGGACGGACTTGCGCCACGATCCCAGCCAAGGCGGCCAGCACTGGCAACAAAGTTCCCCAGGGAACTTCGAACTTTGGTTTTGTTTCTTCGCTCACAGGGAGCTCGGCTTGCGCGATGATGCCGGACACCAGGGAGCAAAGGCAAACAAAAATCAGCTAAAGGGATCTAATCGACAGTCGGGGGGAGGCTCTTTTTTACTGGCTGAAAGTCCCGCGATGACAAGCGTGATTTCGCCTTTTGGTGGGTGGGCAGTATAATGCGCGAGCAACTCGGTGGCCGCGCCGCGGCGAAACTCTTCGAATTTCTTGGTCAGCTCACGCGCGATGCACAGCAGCCTCTCGGGCATGATTTCGGCACAGGCAGCCAGTGTTTTCGTTAGGCGATAAGGCGACTCGAAAAAGACCGTCGTTTCGTTGCGCTCCCTGGCAGCAGTGAGTTCTTTGAGTCGTTGCCCGCCTTTCACCGGAAGGAAGCCGCGATAAGTGAAGTCGTTCAAGTCAAAGCCGGACCCGACGAGGGCTGTCGTAATGGCAGAGACACCGGGGACAATGGTAAACGGCAAGTCACGCGCGAGGCATTGCCGGATGAGGCGAGCGCCGGGGTCGGAAAGTCCGGGCATGCCGGCGTCGGTAATGAGGGCGATGTCTTCCCCAGCGGCCAGTCGTTCGCATAATTCGGCAGCGCGTCTGGCTTCATTGTGCTCGTGGTAACTCACGAGCGGTTTCCGGATTTCGAAATGCCGGAGCAAGTTCGCCGAGTGGCGGGTGTCTTCGGCGGCGATGAGATCGACTAACTTAAGAATCGAAAGGGCGCGAAGGGTAATATCTTCCAGGTTACCGATGGGCGTGCCGACGACGTAAAGCATAACCCGTTAGCGCAAGCGTCCGTCCTGTCGTGAAGCGATCGCGCAAATTGACCCAGCTGCGACCGACAAAAAGCAAAACCGGGAGCCGGTTTGGACGGCTCCCGGTTTGCAATTTCTAACTTACCAACCGGTTAGGGCAGCGAAGTGCCGAGGTGGCTGGTCACGATTCCCGAGTCACCGTGGTTGACGAAACCATCGCACGTAACGTCGTATTGGAAGTTACTGCTTGTGACAGGGCCTTGGTTATGGTTCACCGCCGTATTGTCGGCTGAATCAACCACACCGTCGAAGTTCACGTCACCTTGCAGAATACCATAGGAGACCGAAGCCGAAGGCAGGGTATCCGATCCGCTCGTGACGTCTGTGACGGTAACGGTAACATCTTGGGCGTTGCACTTGCCGATGTATGTCACCGACACGTTGCTGCCGTTGATGGCCGTGCTTGAAACAGTTCCGCAGCTGGTTGTCGCACCCGAGATGGAATCAACCGGCTCGGAGAAGGTGAAGACGACCAACTGGCGTTTGCTGCCATCGCCCTGACGATCTTCGATACCGGAGCCATCGCTTGGCAGATTGATATCGAACTTACCAGCCGCTTGATGGCTCTTGCGCGAGACTGCGCCCGAAAGCGTAAGACCGCCGCCCTGGCCATTCACGGTGCCATTCACACCCATGGAGAAGTCATGGAACTGCGAACCAGCGTCGCTCGTCGGAACGAAGAAGACGCCGAAGAGATCGCTATCCCAGAACGAATTGGAGTTGTTGCCGCAAGGCGTTCCAATGCAATTCGCGCCACTGGTCGTCGAATCGAAGGAACGTCCTCCGTCAAGACTGCCAATCGGTGTCACATTCAGGAAGTAAGTGGCTCCGTTACCGTCCAAGTTCACGTTCAGACCGGTGACTTCCACCTGGAATTCATCGAAGCCAAAGGCATTATTGCCCGTCGGAGTGATGACCGGTGTTACCGTCGTGCCGCTTGCCACAACCGTTCCACCATTACCATTGGAAACGCCCGAACGAATTTCCCAGGTCGCGCCGATGACCGAGGTGCTGATCAGGTCATGCGAGAAGACCGACGTTACATTCCAGCCATCGGAATCCGGGACGTTGAAGTCGTCATAGATGTGCGAGTAGCCTTGGGCAAACGTGTCCTGCTCGTTAGCCAAACCGTCGACAAAGTCGAAGTCGCCATTATACCAGAGAGCGCCGGTTGGCGTCGTGCTTGGCGTCGGAGTTGCGGTTGGCGTGATGGTTGGCGTAGGGGTTGGGGTTCCACTGCCGGTGTCACCGCGGACCAGCCAGTTACCCGGTAAACCGAAGCTATCGATGGTTCCGATTAGACTGTTGTTGCCGAGATTGTTGATATCGACGTTTGAACCGTCTCCATTGGCAACCACCCAGCTCTGGTTATGCAACACGCTGTTTTCATCGATGCCTTGGAAAAACTCCTCGACTGGATTAGCCGGAGTTAGATCGCCGATGAAAAAGCTCGTCGCGCCTGCCGGCAGAGCCACTGGCGGCGAAAAGGTGTACGTGATGAAGGTGTCGGTCCCGTTCTGCTGAATTGTTCCAGCGACCGATCCCAACAGAGCCGCATCGAAAGGTTGCCCATCGCCATTTGGATCGCTCCAAACGCCGATCGTAACGGGTGTTCCGTCGATGCTTTGTGGGTCGGCCGGTGTTCCCCAGGCAACTTCGACCGCTGTGATCGTAGTCTGACCAGGAATAACGGCGAACTGATTGACCCAAACTGACTGGAAGCTTTGGAATCCATCGCCAAATCCGATAGCATCCTCTGCGCTCCCATCATCGAGCACATAGGTCGACCAGATCTTCTTTATTGTGTGTTTTCCCGCTGCTCGCGCGTTCGCGGCCTGATGCTGATGGCCTCGGTTGTTGTGCATTGCTGACGTCACCTTGGCCCGATCTCGGGCCTGTGCGCTCAGGGTGATACACGCAACCAAGGCAATCGTGGATAGACTGACCTTCTGCAGGGTTGGATATTTCATAAGCGCTCATTGGGGGAATTTTCAGTTTCCATGTCAAGCCTATTCCGAATTTTTTTCAGATTTTTTCCTACAGGCGCCGCACTTCGAACCCAAAACGGGGCGTTGCCCTCGGTTTTCTTCGGGGCAATTTGGAATTTGTGCTCAAATTTTTCTCAGAAGGCGACCTTCCTCAGAGGTCTCGCTCCTGAGGAAAGTTTGAAAGCGTCACCCCCCAATTTCGGCGCGACCGAGATTTACTTTTGGGTTGAATCGCGGGCTCGTGCCGTGGATTTCCACGGCAGACAAAACGAGGGATCCGGGCCATTCAACCGATCGGGACTAACACAATTCGAGATCGTGGGGTTTTGGGGTCAGAGCTCACCATCGACACTGCTGAGCAGGTGGGAAACGCAACTCGGTGCCCATCCTGAGGCGTTGAGCGATCCAGAACCGGGTCATAGGGGTTTGCTTTCGCAGCTCGCGTGCGATCTCCACTTTTATGGGATGACCCTTGGGCTGTAACGTCAGATCGGAATCACAGCGTGCCACTACGATGCCTAACGAACAAAGAACACTGCTAGAGTTGGGAGCAGACTTGTGACGCACTGCGGGTACCATCGCGGCAAGCATGCGCTAAAGTGAACGAGGGGTTAACGAAAACTAACCAATTCCTTATTTTTAGCGTGCCGCCAATGGCTCTCGGCAGGCTGAAGTTAGTCCGGCCTTAGGGACTTTTCGCTCGCCGTATCCCAGCGAGAGTGTCCGATGTCGGTTCTGCTTAAGCCTGAGACTCGGGCCGGCAATTTCGGTTCGCGTAACGGAATGATAACAACTCAATAATTGACCGGGACGAGCCATCTCAATAAACCGCTGGGTTTATGAAACCATCCGTCCGAAAATCCGTAGTTTTCCTTCCTGGAATCCTATTTGGCCTGTTCTCGACACCTCTTCCAGCGGCGACGACAGACCGTATTACGCCGATCATTGAGCAGTTTGCGGTGGCAGATGACGGAACACCGCTGACGTGGGCAGCCTATCTTGCTCCGGGGCCTGGCTCGCATCCCAGCGTTCTGGTCATTCATGGCGGCGGATTCTTCAGCGACGAAAATGGCCCGAAGCAGGTCGATTGCGCTCAGGACCTGGCAGAGGCGGGGATGAATGCTTTTATCATTAGTTATCGTCTGGCGCCGCCGGGTTCGATCCCAGGGCAAAGGTCGGACGGCCGTTATCCCGATCAGACAAACGATGTTCTTCTCGCAGTTCACGCTGCGCGAGTTGATCGCCGGGGAAATGGCAAGGTCGGAGCGGTCGGCGGCTCGGCGGGAGGCTCGCACGTGGTTTACGTTGCCGCCGCCGGCACAAAAGGTGACGATCAAATCGATGTGGGAGTCAGTCTTAGCGGTGCCTATGACTTTGCGGATGAGGATTCGTGGACATGGCAGGATGGCAGCTTTTACGATTGGGTGACTAACTACGTCGGATCGAGAGATCCGGCCAAACTGGCTGATGCTTCACCTATTTCTTTTGTGAATAAGCATATGCCGCCGCTCCTGCTCTATGCTTCCACGGACGAAGCAATGCCACCCCAGCAACTCTCCAACCTTATCGCAACCCTTAATACGCAACGCTCGAAAAACTATCAGGTCACTACCTTTTCCGGCCATGGCCATTCCTTTGCCTATTGGTCCAAGATCAGGCCCGACGCGATTGCGTTTTTGATGAGTGTCCTTCAGCGATAAGGATTCTCGCGCTTGCCTGTGACACGGCGCAGCCTCATCACAGAGAAAGCAGCGAGCCGCTGTCGCCTTGAACGGGTCGATCTTTTCCTTCCCGAAAAGGACGGTCGCGATTCGTCTGACCGGAAGCGTGGTTTGTGAAGATGGTGGCGGTGTCGGCTGGCGCGCTTGCCGCAGGATAATCGTCCTGCCGGCTGATCTGACGGACCCGATAAAGCGACGGTATCCGAGTGGCTCGAAATTCCGGCGCGGCTTGAGATCGTGGGCGGTTCTGCGAGACGTATCGGAGATGAGCCGCGAAACGACCGCCATCCCAAGAATGCTGCGACCGCAGCGGCGCGTCCGCTATTTGAAGATGATCGCTATCTTCAAGATCCTGCAAGGATTGCTTCTCGCCAGCCTCGGGATCTCGCTGCTTGTCCTGCACAGTCGCACCGCCTGGCTGGACGCAATTTCCGATTGGGCGGACGGGGAGCTCATGCTCGCTCATAGCCGGACGGTGCTTTTTTTGCTCAACAGTCTACAGGATGTGATGGCGGGCGGTCTGCTGCGAGTGACGGGATGGGTGGCACTTTTCTTCGCCGGTTTACTCTGCACGGAAGGCGTGGGCGTTTACCTGCAACAACGCTGGGCGGAACTGCTGATGGTGGTAGCAACGGCGGCCTTCATTCCGTTCGAGGTGCGGCACGCGTGGTTTCACCCCGGGGCTGTTGTGATTCTGATCCTGGCGCTCAACTGCTTCATCGTCTGGTTTGTATATCGCTGCCTGCGACGTGAAACGGGTGAGGCGACCCAGACGACTGCCGAGCGCAGCGCAGTCGTCGAAATTCGTTAGGCGTTAGGCGGATTTTCCTTCACGCCGAAACGAGCGAGGGCGACGCAGGTCTTTTCCGTCGGCAGGCCAATGACGTTGCTGCGCGAACCGCTTAGACGCGCGATGATCGTGCCTCCAAAACCTTGCGCGGCGTAAGCCCCAGCTTTATCCAGAGGATCGATCCGTGAAAGATAAGTCTCGATCGTGTGGTCGCTCAGTTTTTTGAAGGTGACGCGCGAGGTGACGCAAAAGGTCTCCGATTTTCCCGTCCGCAGGTGGACGATGAAGACCCCCGAGGAGACATCGTGCGTCCGGCCGCTGAGGAGGCGCAGGATGCGCCTGGCATGGGCGCGATTGGCCGGTTTACCGATGATCTGATGGCCGAGGCCGACCAGAGTGTCGGCTGCCAGAACAACGGCATCGGGGTTTGCGCGCGCGACAGCGAGCCCTTTGCGGAGCGAATTCCAAACGGTCGCTTCGCGCAAGGTGAGGGCCGGAGAAGATGTTTCCACCACTTTCGGCCTAACGACGTCGAACTCGAAGCCGGCTTCTTCGAGAAGTTGAGAACGGCGCGGGGAACCGGAAGCAAGGATGAGACGCGGCCGTCGCGGCGCGCTCATGGGTTCTTCGGCTTGGCCGACTTCTCGTTAGGCGATTGACCGCCGAGGAAGTCGGGGATGGCCATTTGCGAATAGCCGGCGGGAACGGTGAAGTCGGAATCGGGAATCGGCGTCTGGCTGAGAGACTCGATGGTGCTCGTGAAATCGGCTTGACCTGGAATCTTTAGCTGAGTGCGGAGGGGCAATCCCGGCAACGCCTGGTAGTCAGGCATTCCCTTGGTGATGGAGGCGAAGGCGCCTTTTTGCAGAATGCCCATTTGGCGGAGGATGTTTTGGTAATCGGGGTAAGTAGTCGCGACCCAATAGCTGGCGTGAAACTTGGGCGAGTCGGTGACGTATTCGACGGTGTCGTAACCGTTGATTTTTTCCGTCTTGCCGGAAGGTTTTGGAAGGGGCTGGTCGGGCACCTCGTCCTTGACGAAGGACTTGGCCATTTCCGCCATGGCTTTAGCCTTTTCTCCGGAAATGTGCATGACCATTTTCTTGTCGTGCAAGACATTCGTCAGGTCACCGGTTTTCGCGTCCACAATCGTGGTGATATGCGGGCTGACGTCGACCCGCGCCTTGTCGCCTTTGACCTTCATGGTGATGTGCTGCGGAGCGTCGCCGCCTTCAACTGCTTCGACAATTGTCAGGTCAGCGGAGGCAGTGGCATAGCCAGCGAGCAAACCAAGCGCAAAGATGCAGAATGATTTCATGATTCTGTTTCGTATCCGGCGGCTCCGCACTTGGCAAGCCCGCATGACGAAAGCTGGAAAACACTTGGCAAGGCGGAGTCTCCGCGTCAGCTTACGTGAACGCGGGTATAGCTTAATGGTAAAGCTCCAGCCTTCCAAGCTGGCTATGAGGGTTCGATTCCCTTTACCCGCTCGTTAGGCGTAAAGCTGGGGTACTGATTATGGGCATCAAGAACGACGGAGTACTCGGCCGTCGTGCGCACAAAATCTTGCCGCTGCGCGGCCTTGTTTGTTTCGCCGGTCCGCTGCTCCTGGCCACACTTTTTTGGCTCCAACCCGTGTCGGGTGCACTCGATCGAGAACCTTCCGCAACCGAGTTAATCGCAGATGGCTTGCCGGCCCGGAAGACCTTGAAGAACGCGAGCAAGCAAGACGTGCTCAGCGCGATCTGTCGCGCGGTGCGAAAACGCAGGGCCTCTGCGGCCGCAATCACTTCCGCCGCGGTAGCGGCGCGGCGCGATCTGGCAGGGGATATAGTGGGAGTAGTGCTGCGCTGTAGCGGGAAAATCGATTGCGCGCTGGTGGGCGCCGTTGTCTCAGTGGCGATAGAGGCACAAGGAAATGCGGTCACAATCAGCGACGCGGCCATCGCCCGGGCGCCGAATTGCGCGGAAACCATCCAGCGTGCAACTCGACCGCGCAGCGTGAGCGAAGCAGACCGAAGCGGACGTGCCGAGACGAGCAGCCATGGCGATCATCCGGAGCGCGCGACGCCGACTCCGGCGCGAGGGGCGGAGGTGGATCCGCTCATCGGGACAAGTGCGGGAGCGGACGAAGGGTTTGATCCGCTGGAGCCGCTGACTCTGGTTTGCGACGACGGGATGCAACGGGCTCTACGCGTAAGCCTGGTGGATGAGTTCTTGCGCGCCCATCCCGGCGCGGTCAAAGGCAATTGTCCTCCGGCGGAGCTACGCGCCAGCGTGCCGACGCCGAGCGCCACGATCGCACCGAGGCCAACTGCCGTGCCGACCGCAAAACCGGAAAGTCGTTAGCTGGCAATTCAGCTTCTTTTTCGGAAAGAAGGAGCGGCTTCCAAACGCGCTCTACATGGTCGCTTCCGTCGTTAGGCTACGATGCCGCCAGAAAAATCCGAGACCGGAATAAATCGTTAGGCCAATCGTAATCCAAAGCAAGGTATCGCCGACATAAAGCCAGGCGATTTGCCACCAGCCGGTCTCCCAAACCGTCGGGCGAATTTCCCGCGCCGAGAGAAGCAAAAGGAAAAAAACCACCGTGACGATTTGCCAGGAAGTCTTGTGCTTCCCCAGTTTCTCCGCCGGGAGCACAGCGCCTTCAGCGCTGGCGAGGAGACGCAACCCGGTAATCAAAAAATCTCGCGCTACGACAATTGTCGCCACCCAGGCGGGCACCGCACCCAGCGGGACGAGGCAAATGAATCCCGCTGCCATCATGACTTTATCGACCAACGGATCCATTAACTTTCCAAACTTGGTCACGATCGCGTAGCGCCGGGCGATTTCGCCGTCGAGATAATCGGTCACCCCTGCGATGATAAACAGGACGAGCGCGGCCGTCCGTCCGTAATGCCAGGCCGAGCTGAGCGAGAGCACAAAGAGAACCGTCAAGACAAGCCGAGCGAGCGTGAGACGATTGGGCCAATTCATCCGCCCGCTACCTCGTGCGCTTTCTGCCTAACGAAAAGCGGACGCTTCCAGATCGGTACTTTTTTCTTCAGCTCGCTCACGATCCAGGCGCTCGCCTCATAGGCTGCCCCACGGTGGCCGCTCGAAACACGCAAAAAAAGCGAGGCTTCGCCCGCCGCCACAAATCCGGTCCGATGTTTCAGAACTACTTCGTCGAGGACGAACTTTTCCGCCGCAGTCCCCGCGATCAATTTCATTTGATGCTGCGCCATGGCTTCGTGCGCTTCGTAATCGATCCCGGAAATTTCCCGGCCATCTTCCAACGCGCGCACCACTCCCCAGAAATCGAGTGTCGCTCCGGCACGCCCATTCCAGTTGTTCGCCGGAGTCTCTAACGACCGGGTTGTGATGAGGATTTCCAAATGCCAAGTTGCCATCTGCTTCTCCGCCTGCGCCTCTGCTATGCGAGCCCGGAGCCGCGATCAGGAGATACCGAAAATGAAAACGAATCAATGTGATATTGGCCTCATTGGCCTCGCCGTCATGGGCGAAAACCTCGTCCTGAACATGGAGTCGAAGGGCTTCAGCGTGGCGGTCTTCAATCGCACGACCGCCGTCACGGAAAAGTTCGCGGCGGAGCGCGGGAAGGGAAAAAACATCCAGCCGACGACGACGATGGAGGAATTCGTTGGCGCTCTCTCGCGTCCGCGGAAAGCCATGATCATGGTAAAGGCCGGAGCGCCGGTTGACGCGGTCATCGGTCAGCTCGCGCCGCTCTTGGACAAGGGCGACGTCATCATCGACGGCGGCAATTCACTTTTTACCGACACGCAACGACGCGGTCGAGAACTGGAGGGAAAGGGAATTCACTTCGTCGGCTGCGGCGTTTCAGGCGGCGAGGAAGGAGCGCTCAAAGGTCCGTCGCTCATGCCCGGTGGTTCGCGCGAATCGTGGAACATTATCGCGCCCATTTTCACCAAAATCGCTGCGCAGGTCGATGGCGAACCCTGCTGCCGCTACATGGGACCGGACGGCGCCGGCCATTACGTCAAGATGGTGCACAACGGGATCGAGTACGGCGACATGCAGCTCATCTGCGAAGCCTACGCCATCCTGAGCAGCGTTCTCGGCCTAACGACTAACGAACTCGCCGATATCTTCGCGGATTGGAACCGGGGCGATCTCGACAGCTATCTCATCGACATCACCGCGCAGATCTTTCGCAAAAAAGATCCGGAGACGGGCAAGCCGATGGTCGACGTCATCCTCGACAAGGCCGGTCAGAAAGGGACCGGCATCTGGACCCTGCAGTCAGCCATCCAGCAATCGGTCGTCATCTCAACGATCAATGCCGCGGTCGAAGCCCGCGTCATTTCCTCCCGCAAAGACGAGCGTGTCGCGGCGTCGAAAATTTTGCCGCAACCAAAGGTGGAAAAGTTCACTGGCGACCGGGACGAGCTCGTGACGGCGGTGCGCGATGCCCTCTACGCCTCGAAGATTGTCTCCTATGCGCAGGGGATGGAATTGTTAGGCGCGGCAAGCAAGCAGTTCAATTGGGGGCTGAACTTCGGCGACATCGCAACGATCTGGCGCGGCGGCTGCATCATTCGAGCCAAGTTTCTCAACCGCATCCGCGAGGCTTACGAGCGCGATGCGCAACTGCACAACCTGCTGCTCGATTCCTACTTCACCGACATCATCGCGAGGACGCAGCACAATTGGCGGCGGGCCGTTGCGACCGCGGTTGAGCAAGGTGTGGCGGTGCCGGCTTTCAGCGCGTCGTTAGGCTACTTCGACAGCTATCGCCAGGCGCGTCTGCCTTCCAACCTTTTGCAGGCGCAACGCGACTTCTTCGGCGCGCATACTTACGAACGCGTGGACAAACCGGGCTTTTTCCACACCGAATGGCTGGAGTCGGATCAAACGTCGAAGGAGAAGCCGGCCGAGCCGAAGGAACCTGCACGCCGGCACACAGGCGAGTAGTCGTTAGGCGAGTTTTTATGCCCACCTACGTCTACGAAACGATCGATCCGGAAAAGCCGGTGCGCCGGTTTGAGGTCAGGCAAAGCATGAAAGATGAACCGTTGCGGGTCGATCCGGAAACGGGCGAGCCGGTCAGGCGCGTGATCTCCGGAGGCTACGGCGTGCACGTGTCGAATAGCGCTGCGCCCGTTCCGCCACGGCGTGGCGGTTGCGGTCCCGGCTGCGGCTGTCATCACTAAGGGGCGACGCGCACAGCAAGTGTCATCCCGAGCCGCCGCAGGACAGCGAGGGATCTCCCAAGCGTCATGAAAGCCTACTATGTCTACATCATGACAAACAAGAGCCGGGTAGTCCTCTACACCGGAGTAACAAGCGATCTCGATCGTCGCGTATGGGAGCACCAGCACGGCGAACTGAAAGGCTTCACGAAAAAATATCGAGTCAATCGCCTCGTTTACCATGAAACCTACAACCGAATCGATGATGCCATCGCGCGTGAGAAAGAAATTAAGGGCTGGCGTCGAAGTAAGAAAAACGCGCTGGTGGAGACGGTTAATCCGCGATGGGCTGATTTGTCAGTCGAGCTTTTCGGCTGTCTGCGAGGTCCCTCGCCGCGCTTCGCCGACTCGGGATGACATGGTTGAGCGTCGGTGAATTTTCCATAATGCCGATTTGGTTACGAATCGGCCTCCCGGCTTGATGGTTTCGAGGGGAACTTCGCGGCCTAACGAAAATCGTGCGACTCGCTCCCACCGATTTGTGCCTGCGGCAATGGGCGAATCTTTCGTGCTTTTACCAGCACAACGTTATCGGTGTTCTGCGCTTCGCCTTCGATGATAAGGAACGGCTCTTCGGTGATCGTTAGGCGAAAGCGCTCGAATAAATCCGGCGTTACAATTGCATTTGAGACGCCGGTCTCATCTTCCAGACTCACGAAGACAAATCCTTTCGCTGTCCCCGGGCGCTGCCGGCAGATGACATTGCCCGCGATGGTCACCCAGCTTCCGTGGCGCGCTGTGGGAAGATCGATCGCCCGCCATGCCGTGGGCAGCTGATCGCGCAACAGTTGCATCGGGTGCGGTCCGGTCGTTAGGCTCATGGTTTCGTAGTCGGCTTGGACACGCTCGGGTAATGTCATCGGAACGAGCGGCGCGTCCCGGGCATCTTGCCGAAACGGTCTTTCGAAAATTCGCGAACGCGAGGCGCCTTCGCCGTCGGGCTGGACGTCCACCCTACCCGAGATGTTTTCCAACAGATCGTTGTGCCGGGCTTCTTCCACTTTCCACATCGCGGACCGGCGATGTGCAGCGAAACAATTCAGTGCGCCGGTTTCCGCCAGCTTTCGGAGCTCTTCCTTCGTTAGGCAGGAAATGCGCTTCTTGAAATCGTCCAGCGAATCGAATGGCCGCTCGTTTCTTTGCCTGACGAGTTCTTCAGCGTGTTCCTTCCGCAGCCCGTTCACGACGCAAAATCCGAGACGGACAACCTCGTCCGACTCGACGATGCAACGCCATTCCGATTCCACCACGCAAACGGGACGCGTTTTCACCCCGTGCCGCCGCGCGTCTTTCACGATCGTGGCAGGCGAATAAAATCCCATTGGCTGATTGTTAATCAGGCTGGCATAAAACTCTGCCGCGCGATGAACCTTCAGATACGCGCTGCCATAGGCGAGGATCGCGAAACTGATCGCGTGTGACTCGGGAAATCCATAGAGAGCAAAGGAAGTGATGGAATGAAGAATTTTCTCAATCACTTCGGGCGCGACGCCTTGCTTTGCCATGGCCGTGCGCAGTTTCACGCTCACTTTTTCCATCCGTTCCTGCGAGCGATGAAAACTGAGGGCGCGCCGCAATTCCTCTGCTTCTTCCCCGGAAAAATCGGCCATGACCATCGCGATCTTGAGCATCTGTTCCTGGAACAACGGGACGCCTAACGTTCGTTCCAGCACCGGCTTCAAACGCTCGTCGAAATAGGTCACGGGCTCGCGCTCGGCGCGACGATTGAGATAGGGGTGCACCATGTCGCCCTGGATCGGTCCCGGCCGGATGATCGCGACTTCGATCACCACGTCGTAAAAACATTTTGGTTTCATCCGCGGCAGGGTTGCCATTTGCGCACGGCTCTCAATTTGGAAGACGCCGATCGTATCGGCCTTTTGCATGATTTCGTAGGTTGCGGGGTCGTCTTTTGGAATGTGCGCGAGATCGAGTGGGCGGCCGCGTTCGCGACACAACTCGAGGGTGTCCTGCATGACGGACATCATGCCCAGGCCTAACAAGTCGACCTTCACGATTCCGAGATCTTCACAATCGTCCTTGTCCCATTGCGCGACGACACGACCAGGCATGGAAGCATTCTCCAGCGGCACGATCTTACTCAGCTGATTCTGGCAAATGATCATCCCGCCCGAGTGCTGGCCGAGATGGCGGGGCAAACCATAAATGGCGCGATACAGCCTAACGAATGCCGGCATGCGCGGATGTTGTTTCGGCAAACCCGATTGCTCGATCTGCGCCTGGAGATCGAGAGTGTGCGGAAAATCGCCATTGGCGAAGAGATGGGAAAAGCGATCGAGAATGTTGGGTGCGAAATGGAGCGCCTTGCCGATTTCGCGCGCCGCGCTCCGTCCGCGATAAGTGATCACGTTCGCGGTCATGGCCGCGCCGTGTTTGCCGTAACGGCGATAAATTTCCTGAATAACTGCTTCGCGCCGGTCGCCGCTGGGCAGATCGAGATCGATGTCGGGCCAGCCTTTGCGGCTCTCGTTCAGGAAACGCTCGAAGACGAGATGACTCGAGACCGGATCGACCGGCGTAATGCCGAGACAAAAACAAACCGCGCTGTTCGCCGCGCTCCCCCGGCCTTGGACCATGATGTTGTTTTCCCGGCAGAAATTGATGATGTCCCAGACGATGAGAAAATAGCCGGAGAAGCCGAGCTTGATGATAAGGTTGAGCTCGAAATCGAGCTGTTTTTTCACCTGGTGCGAGATCGATTCGTAACGCTGCTGGGCGCCGAAGAGAACGATGGTGCGGAGGAAGGAATCCATCGAATGGCCCGCAGGCACCGGGTAATCAGGAAAATGGTAACCGATGTTTTCGAGGGAAAACTGGAGACGGTCGGCGAGGCGAAGGCTATTCGTGATGGCCTCGGGTTGGTCGCGAAAGAGAGCCTGCATTTCGGCGGGACTCTTGAGATGGCGCTCGGCATTTTTTGCCAGGAGCGTGCCGGCCACGTCGAGATGAGTGTGTTCGCGAATACAGGTAAAAACGTCAAGCACTTCCCGGCCTAACGAAGTGGCGTGTTGCACACCATTGGTCGCGAGGAGGGGAAGACGGTAATGCTCCGCGAAATCGATCAGCTGCCGATTGATGCGTTCTTCGCCCCTAACGAAATGACGCTGCAACTCGACATAAATACGGTCGCGACCAAAGGCGTCGAGGAGAGGTTGCACCATATCGGTGGCAGGATGGGCGTCTCGCGTTCGCGGATTTTTAGGGACACTGCAGACTTTATGCGTTCGTTGAAAAGATCGTTTCGGCAGGATGCTATCGTAACGCAGGGCGGCAGCCCGAGGCCGGGCTTTCAAAGCACCGGCCGAGACGCCCATCCTTCCCACGAGTGCGATCAGGCCTTCAGAAAATTCCGGTATCTCGTCGTAGCGGAACAGGCAGGTGCCTTTTTCGCTCCGCAAATGACCTTGAGTCAGCAGTGAGCACAGATTTTGGTAACCGGCGCGATTTTCCACCAGGACCGGCAATTCGCTGCCGTCCTCCATCGTTAGGTAAGCGCCGATGATCGGCCGCACTCCGTGCTCGCGGCAGGCGACGGAAAAACGTTGGGCACCGTAAACGCCGTTGCGATCAAGCAGGGCAACGGCCGGAATACCAAGCTCCGCTGCACGCTCCGCGATTTGTTCGGGAAAAGAGGCGCCCCGCAGAAAGCTGAAGGCACTGCAGGCGTTGAGTTCGGCGTAGGACATCGCGGCGCAGAGTTAGACGGAGGATCGAGCTTTCGCTTGTTACGGCGTGCCAGGGACGGCTTCGCGGATCAATCGTAGATCGCCTCCAATCTCCAGCCTGCGCCGCTCTTTTGGGCGCGGCAGATGATTCCACTATCCAGTTCCAAATCCCACTCGGTCCGCTGCCATGGTTTCTCGTCCCACCAATCGCCCGAAGTGAGATAAGGGCCCTGCCGGCCCCGCGCCGCTTTCTCGGTGGCTGGAAGCGGTTGCTGGCGCAAACGGCGCATGGCGGGACCGATCATTGGTTCGTTAGGCATGTCGTTAGGCGATTCCGGCAGCTCCCAGACGAAGGACTCGAGATGAAAGGCATCGTCGCGATACGAATCGTCCCGCACCGCCCGGCCGACACGTTCCCGGCCTAACAATGCAGTGAGACGGTTCAGAGTTTCGTGCAGGCGCGCTGGATCACGCAGCGGAGTCTCGAAAAAGCGGAACTGCTGTTTGGCCGGTTGCGCCGGCTGTGCCTCCAGACTGGCAGCGACGATCGGATGCCTGGCTCGAAAAGTTTCCAGGTCCGTTTGCAGGAGGCGAAAGAGGAGTTCGACTGAATTGGTTGGATCGGGGATTTGAAAACGACGCTGGTAAACGGTTTTATCGACAAAAGTGAGCTGGAGCGTCAACTCAGAGACGAGGAGATAAAGCGCGCTGAGACGTTGGGTGAGTTGCTCGAGGAAACGGCGCAAAACGAAGAGGAGGGGCGCAGCAGTTTCGACTTCGTGTTCGAACTCGAATTGTTCGACGAAAACTTCCGGCGGCCTAACGAGTCGGAGAAGGCGATGGGATTTGCCGCTGGCCTCTTCCCAAAGATGGAGCCCCGTAGGGCCAAGACGTGCAGCGAGTTCATCCTGCGGCAGTGCGGCAAGCTGGCCGAGAGTGTGAATGCCCCATTTGTGAAGAATGGTGAAAATGTGAGAAAGCTCGCCGGCTTGCTCCTTGGCGGATTGCATCAAGGAAGAATAAACTGAACGGGTATATGTTCAACTGAACAATACTCCTCCCCTTATACGATATCGCGGATGCTGCCCGATAGATCTGGTCAAAATCGCGACCCTGAAGGCGCGGTCCTACCTCAAGGCGTTTTGTTTCCGCACGAGCGAGCGCATGACCCCCTGAATGCGTAATTCCCGCGCCGGAATCAGATTCGGAAATTTTGGATTCTCCGCTTTCAGATAGGGGCGGCCGCGATCCGTGACATAACGCTTCAAGGTTGTCTCCCCGTCGATCAAGGCCGCCACAATGTCCCCGTTTTTGGCGTTCTGCCGATCTTCCAAAATCACGATGTCGCCATCGAGAATGTGTGCGCCGATCATCGAATCGCCCCGTACGCGCAAGGCAAAGGTGCGTGCGTTGCGGGAAGCGTTGAGCGACTCGAGATCGAGCGCAATGTGACCTTCGATGTTTTGTTCTGCGAGGGTAGCCATGCCGGCGGGAATTTGCCCGTAAATAGGGATATCGACGACCTCATTGCGGGGCGCGGCGGTGACCAAAGCGCGCGCTTTCCGCGCATGCCGTTGGAGAAAACCTTTCCGCTCCAAAGCAGCGATGTATTGCATCACCGAGGTCTGGCTGGCGAAACCCAGATGCTGTTGAATCTCGCGCGTGCTCGGCGTGATTCCCTTCCTTCGCTGCTCGGATTGAATGAATTGGAGAACGTTCTTTTGCCCGGCAGTGAGCATGTGAACATGTGGCGGTGAATCGCCCGAAGCGCAACAAAAAAGTCGTTAGGCCAGGAGCAACTGCTTCTCCTTCACCTGATCTCGCAAACGCTTCAGATAGGAGAAAGCGTCGTGAAGCTCGAGGAGATTCGTAAGATTGTTAGGCCAGTCGCCGCCATCGATTGCCTGGAGTTGCTCGATTTCCATGACATACCCGGCATCGAGCTGCGTCTCCAAGGCGCGAAGCTTCTCCTTCAGCTGCAGCCGCGCCCCGCTGAGAAGCGCGCGAGACAGAGCGCTGTTCGCTTGCGTGTTCCTTAAATGCCAGCGATCGATTTCGCGCAAAAGCTGGCCGGTTTGCCAGAACAATTCTGCCAGGATCGCTGGAATTTCGCGTCCGGAGTTAAGATCGACGCCTTGCAATCGGAGCAAGTGTTGAAGACGCAATTTGGGATCGCTTAGGATACGGAAAGCCTCATTCAACTCTGCGTCCGCCGGGCGTTCGCGAGCGAGCGCGAAGTATTTTTCTTTCAGCTTATCCGGATCGAGCCACGGCCGCCGCGCTACCTCGAGTAGCGCGAAATAATCGGTCATGCCGAGAAGCTCTCGCCGCAGGAGCAATGCGCGACTGCATTTGGGTTGGTGACTTTGAAGCCGCCCTTCTGCAAATCATCGCTGTAATCGAGGACCGATCCGCTGACGAAGAGCGCGCTCTTGGGATCGACTACGACGCGCACGCTGGAGGATTCGACCATGATATCGCGATTTGCAGGACCATCGACCAAGTCCATTTTGTATTGCAACCCGGAGCAACCGCCGCCGATCACCGCCACGCGCAAGGCGCCATGTGTTCGCCCTTGTTTCTGCAACAGCGAAACCAGCTTGCGCGCCGCGTTTTCAGTCACCTTGACGAGACGCTCGTTGCCGATCTTGTATTTAATCTCGCCGTTAGGCGAAGGAACTCCAGACACAAGAGAATTTAAGCCGCTTCGAGGCACGTCGCCAGATGAAGCCGGGCAATTTCCTTCACTCCCGCCAGCGTGCTGACGTGCTGGAATCTTTCCCGGAGCAGTTTGCCCGCCGGCATCCCTTTCGAATAAGCCATGAGGCGGCCGCGCATCGAACGCATGGCGAGGTCTTCGGCGTTTGCCGGACAGGGGCCGTTACGCCGGCACTCTTCGACCGCGAGTTCGCAATGCCGCTGAATGAGCGCCCATTTTTCCGCGGGTTCGGGCGGAGGCAAAAGTTCGCTCGTCGCGAGGTAATGTTTAGTTTGTGAAAAGATCCATGGCGAACTCATTGCGGCGCGGCCGATCATCGCCCCGGCAATGCCGGTTTCGGCTTTGCGTTTCGCGACATCCGCCGCGCTAAACAAATCGCCATTGCCGATCACCGGAATCGAGACCGCCTCCGCCACCTGGCTGATGATTCCCCAGTCGGCGCAACCGGAGTAACCTTGGGCCCGGGTTCGTCCATGCACCGCCAAGGCAGCTACGCCTAACGAGTCTAGAAGCTTTGCCACGCTTACGGCATTGATCCAATTATCATCCCAACCGATCCGAATCTTGGCTGTGACCGGTCGCGGTGCCACCGCCTTAACGACGGCTTCAGTCACTTTGCCTAACAATGGACAATCCTTGAGCAACGCGGAACCGCCGTTCTTCGCCACGACCTTGTTGACCGGACAACCAAAGTTGAGATCGATGAAGTCCGGTGAAACCCAGTCAACCACCTGCCGGGCCGCTTCCGCCATGTGCTCGGCGTTGCCGCCGAAAAGCTGCACGCCTAATGGACGCTCGATTTCATCGAAATCGAGATAACGTCTGGTCCGCTCGTTGCGGCGGAAAACGCCTTCCGCCGAGACGAACTCAGTCACAAGCACATCGGCCCCGCGCTCTTTGCAGAGCTGCCGGAAAATCTTGTCCGACACGCCGGCCATGGGCGCGAGGTAGAGCGGAAAGTGACCTTCGGAAAACCACGAAAGCATACAGATGAATATAAGTTCTATCGAGCCAGGTCAGGGGACAAGATGGTTACCGGCATGAATAGGCCACCAGAACTTTGTGACGGCTAGTGAAGTAATCGCGCGACTTCGGCCTGAACGCTATCCAGTTGATCCAGTCGTACCCGCGGATCCGGAACGACAAAGACGTCGCCGGTCTTGACATGTTCGTAGATAAGGACGCGACCGCGATCCCGTTCTTCGAACTGGATCTGTTTCAGAAGTCGTTTTCGCTCCAGCATCGCGGCAAGGACGTAACACGCGTTGGCGTTGGCATTGTCGCCGGCACTTACCAGGCGCCGGAATAATTCCTCGGCATTTTCCTTTGGCAATGGCTCGGGCGGCGCCGGCGGCGGGGGTTCGTAACGGGAGCGCCAAAAAGAAAATGGCTGGAGGTTTTCGTTGCGCTCACGCCAGGCTTCCTCACTCAGATCCTGACGCCGAAATCTGTCACCATCGCGAAAGAGCAGAGTGTAGAAGTTTTCTCCCTCCTCAAAAGGACGTCCAGTGGCAGCGCACATTTCGGAGCGATGCTGAATCGACCATTCTTCGCCTAACGGATTCATGTCGTGCGCAAGTTACGCCAGAGCGCCGCCGGGTTAAAGCTCGGCGTCTCGCGATTCGTCGCGCGCAGATGCAAGAGATAGAGGCCGATGAGAAAGAAGAAAATATTTGGCGTCCAAGCGGCCACGATAGGCGAGACGCGGTCCCCTTCGCCGAGAGCGAGAAAGAGGTGAATGAGAAAATTCATCGCAAAGACCAGGCCGATGGCGACGGCGACGCTGGCCAGGATGCCGCGCCGCGAAAAACCGATCCCGAGCGGCGTAGCCATGATGCCGACAACGAAGCAGGTCCAGGGAAGTGCCCAGCGGTAATAAAGTTGAGTGCGAAAAGGGGCGAGAAGCGTTTCGGGAAAATCGGAATTGAAATATAAATAATCCTCCAGCTCAGAAACGCCGAGGAATTCGGGACGAACGTTGGCGCTGCTCAGGCGATACGGTGTTTCGCTCCAGCCGGTGATGGTTACGGAAGGAACCAGCTTCTCGTCGGTGATGTTCCCGGCCGCATCATAATTCAACACTTTGGTTCTCTCTAACCGCCAGCTTTTTGTTGCCGGCTCGTAGAAGGCATCGGTCGCGATATAGTTACGGGTAATGTTTCCCTCCCGATCCTGCTGCACAATTTGCACGCCCGAGAACTTATCCGAATGCGGTCGCAGCTGAGCGACATACCAGGTGCGATTATCGGTTCGGTTACGAAAGACCTGACCACGGATAATGATCTCACGCGCGCCGCCGCGATTCACTTGATCGAAGAATTCCTTCCGCGCCAGCTCAGCGTGCGCGGCCAGCGAATAATTGAGGGCAAAAGTCACGGCGGTGGTGAGAAGCGCGATGAGAAGCAGTGGTGAAACGACCCGTGGCACACTCACACCCGCCGTAAGCATGGAGACGATTTCGTTGGAGCGTGACATGCGGCCTAACGAAAAGAGAAGAGAGAGGAGGAGCGAGACCGGCAGCAGAATAACGAGCACCTGCGGGATTTGCGTCCAATAAAAATGGAGGACCAAGCCTAACGGCGCTCGCTCGTCGAAGATGGTCGAGCTGTTGTCGCTAATGTCGAAAATCAGCCAGATGGAGAGGAAGCCGACGATACAATAGGCGTAGGGCTGGAGAAAATTGCGAACGATATAGCGATCAAGAAGCCTCATGGGTCTGTTTCGAAGTCTTCAGCTTTGTTTCGGATTTCGAGATTCGGATTTCGACTTCCCGACGTACTATCAGGGGTCATGATTGCGCTCAACGATTCCCTCGGAAGCGATTTTGTCGAGCGGGTACGAGGCATTTTTGCCGAGCACGGCCTGCTGGCGAAGGCGCGCAATTTTGAGTACCGGCCTGAGCAACAGGCCATGGCCGCGGCCGTCGCGCAAGCGCTCGAAGAAGAGCGGCATTTGGTGGTCGAAGCCGGCACTGGCGTCGGCAAGTCACTCGCCTATCTGATCCCAGCAACGCTCTTTGCGGTCGAGAAAAAGAAGAAGGCGATCATCTCGACGCACACCATCAACCTGCAGGAACAACTGGTGCATAAGGACATTCCGATCGTGAAAAAGATTTTGCCGATCGAGTTCGAGGCGTCGCTCATGAAGGGCCGGCAGAACTATGTCTGTCCGCGGCGACTCCAGCGTGCCGTGCAAAGCGCAAACGATCTTTTCAACACAAGCGAGCAGGCCGAACTGGCGCGGATTGCTGATTGGGCGCGCACGACGATGGATGGCACGCTGAGCGATCTGCCGGTCGAGCCCGAACCTAAAGTCTGGACGCAGGTTTGCAGCGAAGCGCACATTTGCACTGCCAAAACGTGCGGACAAAATCCACGCTGTTTTTTCCAACAGGCGCGACGCCGGCTGCAGACGGCCGATGTGGTGGTGATCAATCACACGCTCTTTTTCATGTTGCTCGGTGGCCTCGAGGAACAGGAGGAACGGGAAGAAGGTTATCTTTTCCCTAACGACTTCCTGATCTTCGACGAGGCGCATACGCTCGAGCAGACTGCGCAGCGGCAAATCGGGATTGGCATTTCTCAATACGGCTTGCGCTCAACGATTCAGCGCCTCTACAACGCGCGCTCGAAAAAAGGACTTTTTACCGTGACGCGCGACGCTGCCGGTGTGCGGCTCGCGTCGTCGTTAGTCGACGAGGCCGACCGCTTTTTTGACGCGATCGATGAGCGTTCAAACTTCAGGAAAGGTCGCGAATATCGCGTGCGCGAAGCTGATTTTGTCGAAGACGAGATCACTGGTCGTCTTGCCGCCTTGCAGGCGCGAATCATCGAGGTCGTACGCCAAAGCGACGACGAGCAAATCAAATCCGAACTCGGGGAGCTGGGCAGGCGTATTCGCGACATGCGGGAAGGCATCTCGATCTTTCTGCAACAGAGTGCGAAAGATTATGTCTATTGGGTGGAACGCACGGGAAAGGCGGCGCAGAACATCACCCTGAACGCTGCGCCGATCGACGTGGCCCCCGTCCTGCGCCGAATGCTCTTTCGCGAAGAGGCTACCAGCATCCTAACGAGTGCTACACTGGCTGTCGGACGGCCCGATCTCGCCTATTTTCGAAACCGGATCGGGGCGGACGAAGCCGAGCCTTTGCAGCTCGGAAGTCCCTTCGATTTCGAAAAACAGATGCGGCTCTTCGTCGTGCGCAAAATGCCCGACCCGCGCGAGGATGGCTATGCCGCGGCGCTGGCGCGCTGGGTCGCTCATTTCGTCGGGGAGACCGCCGGCCGCGCCTTCGTTCTCTTCACCAGCTACCGGATGATGCAGCAACTGGCAGAGGAGATGAACGAGTTTTTTGTTAGGGAAAAAATGAATCTCCTTGTGCAGGGTAAAGGTGCGCCCCGCAGCCAGCTGCTCGAGCAATTCAAAAATACTCCGCGCAGCGTGCTCTTCGGGACGGATAGTTTCTGGATGGGCGTGGATGTGCCAGGCGACGCACTTTCGAACGTCATCATCACGCGACTACCCTTCGCTGTACCCGATCACCCACTTATCGAAGCGAAGCTCGAGTTAATCGAGGCCCGCGGCGGTGACGCTTTCACGGAATATTCCCTGCCGGAAGCGATCCTGAAGTTCCGTCAGGGCGTGGGCCGTTTGATCCGCACCAAAAGCGATCGCGGCATTGTCGTGATCCTGGACAATCGCATCGTAACCAAAATCTACGGGCGTGCCTTTCTGAAAGCGCTACCCTCCTGTCCAGTCAAGATTCTCTAATCGTGCCGGCCGCCTCTCGTCATTCCATTGAATTGGACGCGCGCCTTCTTCGGATAACTTGTTTTTCATGAAGCGTGCTGTCCTCGCCGTGGTGCTGGGCGTGATAATCTCGTTTCTCGCCGGTTTCATCGCCGGGCGTCAGACGATGACAAGGAGGGAGCTTTCCCTGTTGCGTAATCCGCTTTCGTTAGGCAACCGGTCGGCCAAGGTTCATTCCTCCGATTCTCAGCCCGTTTCGCAGTCTGGGGCGGAGGCCGCTGAGCCGACCGGCCCACTGAGCGCCGAAGCGTTGATCGCGAAACTGAAGGCAGCGATGATGCAACCTTCCGATCGGCGCGGCTATTTGGAGGCAAGCAGGCTGATCGATTCGCTCGATCCCAGCCAGATTCGCCCGATCTTGGACGCATTCCAAGGTGTCCCTAACCAACGGGAGAAATCGCTTTACCTCGCTCTGCTCATTTCGCACTGGGCGGAGTTTCAGCCACAGGCCGCTCTCGAGTACGCACAGAGCAACGGCACCGCAGCCGACCGGAAAATGACGGTGGTCGCCGCCGTCCGCTCGTGGGCGGAGAAGGACGCCGACGCCGCGCGCGCCTGGGCGCAGCAGCTTCCTCCCGGACAGGACCGAGATCGCGCCTTGCAAGCGGTCGTCTCCTCGTTAGCCGAGACCGATCCGTCGGCCGCGCTCGGAATTCTACAAAGTCTGCCAGCCACGGGTAGCGGTCAGCAGAGCTATTACTGGCCGATTTTTTCTCGCTGGACGACGAACGATCCGGTCGCAGCCGCGCAACGTGTCGCTCTCCTTCCACCGGGCGCAGGCCACGACGCGGCTTTACAGATCGTCGCTTCCACTTGGGCGAATACCGACGGGGAAGCTGCTTTCTCCTGGGCAAACGGGCTACCCGCGGGAACGTCACACGACACCGCCGTGCAAACCGTGCTCTCCGCCTGGGCGAGCCAAAATCCGGCGCTCGCCGCCGGTTCCCTCACGGCTCTTCCGATCGGTCCAGCGCGCGATCGGGCCGCGGCCAATATCGCTCGGCAGTGGGCGCAGAACGATCCGCAAGCCGCGCTGGATTGGACCAAGCAACTGCCGACGGGCGAAGGGCAACAGCGCGCCGTACAAACCGTTCTTTCAAGCTGGGCGCAAATTGATCCACAGGCTGCCGGCACCTATGTCGCCGGACTGCCGGCAGGCCAGACACAGGAACAAGCCGCGCAATCGATCGCGCGTCAGCTGGCCACCGCCGATATCCAAACCGCGCTAACCTGGGCACAAAAACTTCCCGAGGGCGCGGCCCGCACCAACGCCCTCAATCCCATCATTGCGCAATGGAGCGAATCCGACCCGGCTGCCGCGGCGGAATATGCCCTAACGAACAGTAACGGCGACGCGCAACGCAATCTGCTTGCCAACATTTCGCGCGAATGGGCGCAGACCGATCCACAAGCTGCGCTGAATTGGGCGCAAGATTTGGGCGACTCTGCGGCACGTGGTGCGGTTCTGCCAAACATCATTTCCGTCGTGGCTGAGAACGATCCAGCCAAAGCCGCGCAAATGAGCTCGCGACTTTCGGGCGAAGCGCAAACGGTCGCGGCTAATAGCGTCATCTCCCAATGGGTTTCGAGTGATCCGGCGGCGGCGAGCGCATGGGCCGCTTCCTTTCCCGAAGGACAAACGCGGGAGCAGGTCTTCGAAACGTTGATCAACTCCTGGAGCAAAAACGATCCCACAGCCGCGGCGAACTGGCTGGCAAGTCTCGGGGCCGGTCCTTCACGCGATCAGGCAGTCAGCGCTTTTACCACCCGAATGAGTGCTTCCGATCCGCAAAGCGCAGTGCAATGGGCGGCGACGATTGGGGATGAGACCTTGCGTAACAGCCAACTGGAAGCGAGCGCTCGCGCCTGGCTCAAGGCTGACCCGCGTAACGCCTCGACTTGGATTACAAGTTCGTCCCTGCCGGAGGAGGCGAAGACGCGATTGCTAAATCCCAGCGGGTAAACGTCGCTTCAATCCCAAAGGAAAAAATGTTCTCTTGAACATATATCCTAAAAGTCTCATTCTTGGTCATGTCCAGGAGCAAGATTATCGATCTGCGCAAACTTCTCGCAGAACGTTTCCCGCAGGAAATCGTTTCGCCGGCCAATCAACTTGCCACCGGCATCACCCATCTCGATTCTGCCCTGAATGGCGGCCTAACGAAAGGCGCGATCACCGAATTGATTAGTCCTCCCGGCAAGGGCGGGTCTGCGTCGCTCATTGCCGCTCTCCTGCAGCGCGCAGCAGGCGAGCGTTATTTTCTCGCTCTCATCGACGGGCGCGATTCATTCGATCCGCAATCGAACGCGCCGGCGGCTTTGCGGCATCTCCTTTGGATCCGTTGTCATCAGACGAGCGAAGCCATGCAGGCAGCGGACCTGCTTTTGCGCGATGGCAATTTCCCCCTCCTGATTCTTGATCTGGTGCTCCACCCGATCGCGGAATTGCGCCGGATTCCCTCGAGCAACTGGTATCGCCTGCAACGCCTCATCGAGCCTTCATCGAGCGCGCTCCTCGCGTTCACGCCCTGCAGCCTGATCAGCAGCGCACAATGGAAATTGATTTTGGAAAACCGCTGGCAGCTGCCGCAGCTCGATGGGGTGACGACGGAATTACAAAGGCAGTTACGGGTGCACCTGCAACGCGCTCAGCCTAACAGATGGCAAAGCAATCCAGCACTGGCCAGTGTGGGTTAGCAAAAATGAGGAAAGGGAAAATGACAAAGCCGGAGATTCGAGACCCTGGAAAACGAGGAGAGGGAAGGACAAACATCTTTGACTCGTTAGGCTGATTTCGAATTTTCCAATTCCAAAATGTTTGCCGCTCTTTACCTGCCTGACTTTGAGTTGCAGGCTGCGTTGCGACATGAGCCGGCGCTTTGGCAAATGCCGATCGCGCTCCTCAATAATGCGGAAGCAAAAGCGACCATTCTTCAGCTCACTCCATGCGCGGCGGAAGCTGGCGTAACTGTGGGAATGACCGCGAGTCAGGGTGCGGCCCGATGTCTGAATTTGCTTATCAAGCCGCGCGCTTTTTCGCAGGAAAAAATTGTGGAGGAAATCTTGCTGCATCACGCTCTCACTCTTGCGCCCGAGATCGAAGCGACGGTGCCAGGCGTTTGCACGGTTCATTTTACCTCGCGCAAAGATTGCCGGAGGAATGTCGAGCGAGTCATCAGGCAATTGGCCAAACTGCAACTCAGCGCCCAGGCCGGCATCGCCCCCACGCCTAATCTAAGTTTTCTTGCCGCTTGCCTGGCGGAGCCGATTTTGGAAGTGCAGAACGCGAAGGAATTTCTCGCGCCTTTACCCATCGAAACACTGGAAAGGCTGCACAGGGTAAGGGCGGTTCCAGGATCAAGGGCTTCATTTTCTTTTAATCCCTAAGCCCGTTATTTGTATTTTTAGGATCCTTCAGCTTCCCGCGAAATCGGGATACTTTTGCCGCAACTCGGACCTGGCGCGCTCGGCTTCGTTAGGCTTGCCTGCTTTGTCGTAAGCCTTGGAGGCTTTCATGAGAGCTTGCGGCGTGATCTCAGGGTCGTCGTAAAGGAGGGCGACGCTCATGAAGGCTTTGCCCGCCTCTTCAAATTGTTCGCGCTCCATCTCAACATCGCCCGAGAGCAAGCGCGCCTGTGCGTTGATGCGTCCCTCCGGTTGCAAAGTCATAATCTTCTCCGCGATTTTTTGCGCGTCATCCGGCTTGTGCACGGCGATCTTGGCTTCGCCTAACGTCAGGAGCGCTTTTGCCTTCGCCGCGGGATCGCTCGTCGTCTCGAGAAACTTTTGCAACGAAACCTCGGCGTCGTTAGGCAAACCCTGCTTCATTTGCGCATCGCCAAGGTAAAACCAAAAATCCGCCTTCACCGCACTGACGTTTGCCGTTTTGCTCAAGGCAGTGAGGTATTTACTTGCGCTTCCGTAGTCCTTCGCGTTGTAAGATTCCAAGCCGAGCCATTCGAGGATTTCTGCCGGAACCTGACCCTTAGGCGCAGTCTTATAAAACTCGTCTACTGCTTTGGCGAGTGCGTCCCTCTGCTTGAGATAGAAATAGGACGACATGATGCGCAGCGACGCCGAGGTGCCGTACTGCTCGTTGTTGAGTTGCAGCGCCTTCTTTAGTTCCGGAATTGCGTTCTCATAATCCTTCGTTTCGAAGGCAGCCTTGCCCATGTAGTAATGCGCCTGAGCCGCAACCGCGGTCTTTGGGTATTCCTTCAGCAACTGTTGAAAGGTGGTGGCCATGCCCTTGGGGTCGTCGAGTTGACCAAGAATGAGTGCTTTTTGCTGAAGGGCAGCTTCGCGTTCAGGCGCTTTTGGATAACTGTCGAGCAGATGCTCGAGATCGCCTCGTGCCCGTTGGTATTGCTTGGCTTCCTGATAGGCAAGGGCGCGTTGTGCCAGAGCCGACGGCACCTGCGGATTGTCGGGAAAGGCTTGCAGGAAATAGCTAAAAGCATCGATCGCCTTATCAGGCTCTTTTGTTTGCACGTAACACCAGCCGAGTTTGAAGGCGGCCTCGGCGTGGAGTTTGGCGGAGAGTTTCGAGTCGCGAAGGTCTTCATAGACCGTGGCCGCGCCGGCAAAGTCTTTCTCCTTATAGAGTGTCTCGGCTTTGAGCAGTTTTGCCTGATCACTGTGCTCGCTGTCGGGGTTGTCCTTGATGAATTGGTCGATCTCGTCGCGCAGCTTTGGGTCGCTGGCGTTGTAGAGTGCAACGAGTTGCTGGTATTGCGCGTCCTTCGCTTCGTCACGACCAGGATAGCGTGTCTCGATCTGCCGATAGATTTCCTGCGCCTCTTTGTAGTGGCCAAGCTGTCGCTGGCTGTTGGCGGCGAGCAACATCATTTCCGGGCGCACTTCTTCCGGGACCTGGCTTTTACTTTTTTGATAATCGGCGACCGCCTGCGCGTATTGCCCCCTTTGGTACTCAAGCCGGAGCAAACCCACCGCGGCGATTCCGCTCCAACGCCCCGCTTCGGGCAAATTGCGACCCTTTTGTAAAAGAGCCGTCGCCTTTGTTGTCATTGCTGTGTCGATTTTTGCACTTTGGGCAAGATCGAGAGCAACCAAACCCGCCCGCACAGTGGCTTCCGCTTTGAGCGAAGGCTTTTTTGCCTCCTCGGCCAGCGCTTCGAATTGCTTCAGCGCGTCGTTCTTCCGTCCCGCTGCGAGAAAAATCCCTCCGGCTGCGAGACGGGAATCTTCCCGGTACGGATTTGGATTCGGCGCGTCCACGACTTGGAGGTAGACATCGCGCGCTTCATCCTTGCGATCGAGATTCTCGAGGCAACGCGCCTCGAAATAGCGCGCGGAGAGCGCGAGCGCCGAAGATTTCACTTTGGCTGCCGCACGATGGAAAGCGGGCAACGCTGAGGCATAATCCTTGTCGTTGAAGTAGGTCTCGCCAAGACCATAGGAGGCCGGGCCCGCCAGCTCGTGATCGGGGAAATTGGTGACGAGGTTTTGGAAACTGGTGCGGGCAGGGACGATGCGATTTAACGCGCGGTAGGCTTGAGCGAGATAAAAGAGAGCAGTAGGCCGCTCCGGCGACTCAGGATAGAGACCCAGGAATTTTTCGTATTCCGGGATAGCAAGGTCATAGATCTTGCGCGCAAAAAGACCATTCGCGTAATCCAGCTGTTTTTCGTCCGGCGCTTCCTCCGGTTCGTTAGGCTGCCGACTGATTGAGGGCACGACGGTCGGCGCAGGAATGGCGTCCGGCTCAGCCGGCACGGCTAGCGCACGACGGACAGTTGGCTCGTCGGTCGCCTCGCCTGCCTCGACCGGAATAGCGCGTGCGACGGGCGGTTCCTGCACGGGCACTGCCCGACGAACGGGGACCTGGTCTTGTCCAAAAGCAGCCAGCTGAAAAATGGCTGCGGCTGCAACGACGCCGACCGCGGCGCTACTTGGACGCAACTTCATTTGGCGGTCGCGAAGGCGACGTTTGTAACTCCCGCCTGACTGCAAAGGTCGAGCACGTTGACGATGTTTTTATATTCGCCGGCCTCGTCTCCGCGGATTACCACCGCCTGCTCGGGGTTCAATTTCACCAAGCCCTGCAACATCGTCGTTAGGTCGGCGGCGGTGAGCGTGCGGCGATTGACCACCACGCTCCCATCTGCTTTTACGTTCACGATCACATCGCCGATCGGCGCCGATTTTTCCGTCGCGGCCTTAGCTTTCGGAATTTTGACGTCGAGCTCGTTTTCGTTGCGTGCAGCATTCCAGGTAAGGAGGAAAAAGATGAGTAGTAAAAGCAGAACGTCGACCAGCGGTGCAAGCTGGATACCGGGATGTTGCGAAGCGATGCGGCTGCGAAAATTCATCGTTAGGGCCCGGGAAGAACACCGGAGTTTCGACGCCTAGCCTCGCTCAAAATTCATCTTCGAGCAGGGCCGGAACGCGCTCGCGGCGGCGGCTGCCGTATTGCAGGGAAAGAAGCGCAATGATGTGACTGCTCGCCGCCTCCAGGTCAGAAACGAGACGTTGCGCGCGGCCGCGGAAAACGGCGAAGAAAATCATGGCAGTGATGCCGATGCCGAGTCCGCCGCAAGTGTTAATGAGCGCTTCGCTGATTCCTTTCGAAAGCAAAATGTAGCGCGAAGGGCCCAATTCCGATCCAAGTGCACCGAAGGAGCGAATGATTCCAATGACCGTGCCAAACAATCCAACAAGCGGACCGATGGTAGCGATATCGGCGAGGTAGGTGACGCGGTTGTGCAAGTTGGTCGCGACGCGCGTACCTTCCGTCTCGGCGATTTCGCGTGCCTGGGCAAAATCGGCGCTCGGATTTTTCGTCATGAAATCGAGCGTCTTCTGCACGACCCGTGCGATGGCTTCACCGTGGCGATTCGAAACGGCAAGAAGCCCGAGATAATCGCGTTTGCGCAGTAAAGCGTCAGCAGTTGCCATGTAACCGCTACTCACGATCGCGCCGCGGCGAATAGTGAAGAAGAAGACGATTATGAGCATGACGGAGAAAATCGAGAGGAGAAACAGCAGCAGCATCACCGGACCGGCGGCGATCATGGCTTGGAGAAGATTGGTCGTGCGAGGGAGGACTGGCTCCTGGCCTGGCGCGGGCGATGTCTGCGCGAACGCAGCGACAGCCGGCGCAAAGACAACGAGCAGTGAAAGAAAACGCTTCATGCTCAATTGGGCGTTAGCATAGGCTTCGCGCCGGTCGATGCAAATTCATCGGAGCAAAGACATCCGGCCCTGTGTCCTTGTTCATTGTTAGGCAGACTTCCTCTCCGGTTTGTGCGGGTACGCGCTCTCATTTCCTTCGCGCAAATGTTGAAACCGAGTGGATTTGCAATCGTTCAGCCTTCGTGGGGCTTTGCTTCACGCGGTTCGCGTGTTATTCTTTTCGTTATGCCTTGGCTCGTCCGATTTGGCTTTTTACTCCGACTGCCGATCGGTAGCTGAGATCGGGCTTTTCAATGCCATGCAAGCTTTTCCGGAGATCAGGAATGCGATGGAAAGTCCGGCGATCAGCGAAGAAACGAAATCGAAGGAGGCACTCGATCTTCCTTGGAATGTGGTGGTTCATAACGATCCGGTGAATTTGATGAGTTACGTAACCATGGTCTTTCAAAAGGTTTTCGGTTATCCAAAAGACAAAGCCGAGATGCATATGCTCGAGGTGCATCGCAATGGACGTTCGATTCTTTGGAGCGGCGTGCGGGAACGCGCTGAACTGTTCGTGCAGCAACTGCACGGTTATCTATTGCTCGCAACGATCGAGCGGACCAACTGAAGATGGAGGTCTTCCGCAACAACGGCGCTTTAGAGATCAGCGAAATCGATCCGTTCCTGGCGGAATTGTTGCGACAGATTCCGGAAAGTACGAGCACCGAATCGGCCCCCGCAGCGGAGCGGCGGATTTTTAGCGCGCCGGCCGTGCCTAACGAGAAGGAACTCTGCGCGGAGTGGAAGATTTACGTAGAGCCGGAATTGCGGCGCCTTTTTCAGAGCGCACGTGAAGTGGTGGCAGGCGACCTCAAGCAGCTTGGGGAGAAAGAGAAACCGTTTGCCAATATGTCGTTGCGCATTCCCCGCGATCATTCCGAGGCGTGGCTCAATACGCTGAATCAAGCCCGCCTGACGATTGCGGCGAAGTATGACTTCAGCGAGGCGGAACTCTGCGACCACTACCGCTCGCCGATCGGTTCACGGCGCGATTTGAGTTTGTTCCAGGTAAATTTCTACGGATTTTTGCAGGAGTTCATCCTGCGCGAAATGGAATGCTGATAAGCTTGGATTAGAAGTTTCGGCTCGTTAGCCTGTGGGAATCTCGGCAAAAACGCGCGAAATTCTCGCTTCACTCTTTTTGTTCTTTGCGTTCCCTCACCATTTTCATCAGCCGCTCCTTGAGCGCTTCGGATGATTTGGCTGGCCGCAAGCTCAGGGCAAAAGCCTCATGCAAGCGATAACACTCCGTGATGAAATCCTCCGCTTCTTGCCCGAAGTGGCGGCGTGCCTGTTCGAACTCGCGACTCTCGCCATCTTCCAACGCGCCGATGACGTAAAGTCGCGCGCGGTCCTGAAATTCTTCAAAGCTCATCTTTCAGTTCCTTGAGGCCATCGTAGATCTTTTTTAGCCCGAGTTCGAGGCGCGTCTTGACGGTTCCCAGTGGTGTATTCGTATGAGCGGCGATTTCGCGCTGACTCATCCCCCGGAAAAATGCGAGATCGATCGCTTGTTGCTGCGCCGGGGGCAGGCTTTTGATCACTTTGCGAATGAGCGTGCGGGTGTCGGTGAAGTTTATTTCTTCCTCGGTGAGATTGTGAACCCAAGCGTCGGGCTGTTGCTCGGTTTCCTGCTGAAGTCGTTCGCCGGCACGCGCATAAGCCTGTTTCTTGCGCAGGCCATCGATGGCACGGCGCCGTGCCAGCGTCACCATCCAGCCGAGCGGTTTTCCTTTTTGTGCGGAGAAATTCTTGGCCTGATTCCAGATCTCCATGAAAATCTCTTGCAGAAGGTCATCGGCCTCGGCCTCGTTATGCACAACCCGTAAGATAAGGGCTTTGATGATGCCGTTATAGCGGTCGTAAAGTTTGGATAGCGCCTCCGGATTCTCCGCCTGAATACCATGCATGAGCTCAAGATCAGTTGGCTCCCCGGGCTCGAGCTGCGGACTAACAGCCGGCAGACGAGGGCCGGTTTCCTCATGATCCGTCTCGAGAGAAATTTTTGGTCGGCGAGGCATTGGCGGGCAAAAGAGACAACCTCTAAGGCGGTCGAGGCTGCCAGTCCAATGCCTTTTGTGAGTTGCGTCAGCCAAGCTGGATCCCAATCGAATCTTATTTTCACCTAACGAATCGATGCGATCAAGGACGTTGGCCCGCTTTCCCGGTCTCCGATTTCGGCCTTATCTTGCAGGCCCGCTTGATTTGGCGAATGCTCCCGCTTCATGTCCGAGCCACAGCTTGTCGCGCGCGAACTGCGGCGTTCCTTCCAAATTGGGCCGCGACGCATTGAAGTGCTGCGCGGTGTTTCGCTCGCTATTAAGCGCGGGGAATGTGTGTTTCTTTGCGGTGCATCCGGTGCTGGCAAAACGACTTTGCTTTACACGCTCGCCGGGCTGGAGCGACCGGATTCCGGTGAGGTCGAGTTCGAAGGGCGAAAGCTCTATCGTGTGGGCGAATCCGCTTTGGCCCGGCTGCGAAACCGGGAGATGGGTTTCGTTTTCCAAGGCTATTTTCTGCTTCCGGAATTGACCGCCCTCGAAAACGTTATGTTGCCGGGAATGATTAGCCGACGCGCCACGAAAGAAGAGTGTATGAAAACTCTGGCGGCGGTTGGTTTGAGCGACCGAATCCATCATCTTCCCGCGGAGCTCTCCGGCGGTGAACAACAGCGGGTTGCCATCGCGCGAGCCCTAACCAATGATCCGGAAATTCTTTTTGCTGACGAACCGACCGGTAACCTTGATTCGAAGACGGGCGAAACGATCATCGATCTGCTTCTCGGCCTTGCACGGGATCGCGCCAAAACTCTCGTCGTCGTGACTCACGATACCCATCTGGCCGACCGGGGCGATCGCACGCTCCACATCGCCGATGGAGTTTTGGCCTAACGAGGCGGCCAGCGAATTTTCGCTTTCGGCAGCGTGCGCCGGCGGCCTGCTTTCTGTTCTTGAATTGGCTTCGAAACGCCGGAAGTTTTTCTATGCTTACCAACGCCACGCCAGGAACTGCTGTAATCGAGAACCCCGCGCCTCGAGAAGGCGCCGCTGCCCCGAAACCCGCGACTGTGGTTAAGAAGTCGCTCCAGATTTACATCGACGGGGAATTTTTCGACGAGGCCGAAGCCAAGGTTTCCGTTTTCGATCATGGTCTTCTTTATGGGGATGGCGTCTTTGAAGGCATTCGTTTTTACAACGGCCGCGTCTTTCGCATGGAGCAACACCTGGACCGGCTTTGGGAGTCGGCCCGCTCCATTTGCCTTGAGATTCCGATTTCGCGTGAAGCAATGGACGAAGCGCTCCTGGAAACCATCCGGCAAAACAAACTGCGTGAAGGTTACGTGCGGCTCATCGTCACACGTGGCGTCGGTAATCTTGGGCTCAATCCGGCGCAATGTAAGCAACCGACCATCATCGTCATCGCGTCGACCATCGCCTTGTATTCAGAAGAGGTTTATCGTCGCGGCTTGACGGTCGTGACGGTTCCGACGCGACGAATGGGTCCAGCAACCCTCAATCCAGCAATCAAGTCGCTCAATTATCTTAACAATGTGCTCGCCCGCATCGAAGCCAATCTTTCAAATGCCGATGAAGCCCTTATGTTGAATGACGCGGGCAACATCGCTGAGTGCACGGCGGACAATGTCTTTATCGTCAAGCACGGTCACATCATGACGCCCCCGATTACCGCTGGCGCGTTACGTGGAATTACACGCTCCGTGGTCTTCGACATTGCAAACGAAATGGACATCAGAATCAGAGAAGCTGATCTCACGCGACACGATCTTTACATCGCAGATGAAGCATTCCTTACCGGGACGGCCGCGGAAGTGGTCCCGATGATCAAGGTCGATGGGCGTACTATCGGCAGCGGCAAACCGGGACCGATCACCAATCGGACGATCGCGCGTTTCCGCGAGCTGACGCGCGAGAGTGGTACGCCGATTTTCTCGGAGTGATCGACCGCCATCGCAAAGAACCTGTCGCGCGGTCGACGTCTCGTCTGGCAGTTGAATCTTTTTGCCCTTTTGTGGTCTAATTGATCAGACATGCTCTGCGACGTTTGTAAATGTAATGATGCGTCGGTCTTTCTGACCCAGATTCTCGAGGGAAAAATGCAAAAGGTGAATCTGTGCGACGCCTGTTCGAAAGAAAAAGGTGTGCAGGATCCGACCGGTTTTGCACTGGCCGACTTATTGTTAGGCATCGGCGCGGCGGAGGAGATCGAAAAGGGCGCGCCGAATCAGAAGTGTCTGGTTTGCGGATTTACGCAGGCGGATTTCAAGAAAACAGGACGACTTGGTTGCAGCACGTGTTACCAAACTTTTTCGGAAGGCCTCGAGTCGCTCCTCAAAGCGATGCATAAGGGCACCGAACATGTGGGCAAACTGCCCGAGCGCGCGGCGCGCCAGCTGAAGTTGAGCGATGAGATGCGCGCTCTGAACGACAACCTGCAAAAGGCAGTCGCGGAAGAAAATTACGAGACGGCCGCTGACCTGCGCGACCAGATTAAACAGCTCGAACACGAGCTGGCCAACTGAGAATGAAATTCTCCCAGGTCATGACCAGCTCGGGCGAGTGGCTCCGCGGCGAAGGTCCGCATCACCAGATCGTTGTCAGCAGTCGGGTGCGCCTCGCGCGCAACTTGCGCAATCGCGCCTTTCCCGGCTGGGCGAAGAAGGCCGAGCGCACGCAAATTCTCGAACAGATCAAGCCGCACGTCGAAGAATTAACCGAGATGCAGGACTCCTTCTCGGAGTTACTGCAGGATCTTTCCGCGCTTGAAAAACAGGTCTTGGTGGAACGCCATCTCATCAGCCGCGAGCACGCGGCAAAGGGTGTCGGCAGTGCCGTGATCATGAATCGCAAGCAAACCCTCAGCATCATGATTAATGAAGAGGATCATTTGCGGATGCAGGCGATTCGTTCGGGGCTGCAGCTCAAGAGCGCCTTCAGGCTCGTTGATAAAGTCGACAGCACGCTGGAGAACAAGCTCGACATTGCTTACGATCAGCGACTCGGCTATCTCACCGCCTGTCCGACCAATGTCGGGACCGGCATGCGTGCTTCGGCTATGTTACATTTGCCGGGCCTGGTTCTGAGCGATCTCATTAACCAGGTCATTCAAGCGGTGAACAAGATCGGTCTCGCGGTGCGCGGCCTTTACGGAGAAGGCACCGAAGCGATGGGCAACCTCTTCCAAATCTCGAACCAGACAACGTTAGGCGAAAAAGAAGAAGAGATCATTTCCCGCCTAACGAAAGTGATCGAAACCATTATCGAGAAGGAACACGACGCTCGGCAGATGTTGATTCAAAAAAAGCCCGACACGCTCTGGGACCAAATCGGCCGGGCATACGGCGTGCTCACTTATGCCCATGCCATGACCTCGAAAGAGGCGCTCAATCTGTTGTCAATCATGAAGCTCGGAGTCGATCTCGGCGCGTTTCCAGAAGAGCGGCGACTCCCAGTCGACGAACTGTTCATCGAAACTCAGCCTGCTCATTTACAAAAAACCTCTCAGCAAAAACTCAATGCCGAAGAACGCGACTTTCTACGCGCCGAGATTATTCGGGCTCGTTTGAAACTATTTCCTAAACCTGATATGGGTAAAGTGGCGCGGGAGCCTGAAGGAAACGGCTCGATCGAACCAAATCAACATGAATAATTTCACTCCGCGGGCGCAGCAGGTTCTGGCGTTGGCTCGCAAAGAAGCAGACCGCTTCAACCATAATTATGTCGGCACCGAGCATCTTCTGCTCGGGCTGATCAAGCTCGGCCAGGGTGTCGCCGTCAACGTGCTCCAGAAGATGGGGCTCGACCTCGAGACGGTGCGAATGGAAGTCGAGAAACAGGTCGGTTCCGGTCCGGAGACCAAGATGGTGGGCAACATTCCTTACACGCCACGGGTCAAGAAGGTGCTCGCGCTCGCGGGCAAGGAAGCGCGCGCCCTCAACCATTCTTATGTCGGCACCGAACACATTTTGCTCGGACTTTTGCGCGAAGGCGAAGGTGTCGCCGCTCGCGTCTTGAAGAGCCTTGAGGTCGATATCGAACGGACGCGGAATGAAATCCTGAAGGAACTCGATCCAAATTTCACGCCGCCCGACAGCGATCCAGAGATGGGCGCGACGGAAGGCAGCGGTAAGAAAGACGTGAAGACGCCGGCGCTGCGCGCCTTTGGCCGTGACCTGACCGATCTCGCGAAGAAGGGTGAGCTCGATCCAGTGATCGGTCGGCATAACGAAATCGAACGCGTGATCCAGGTGCTGTGCCGCCGCACCAAGAATAATCCCGTGTTGTTAGGCGAAGCTGGGGTCGGCAAAACCGCGATCGTCGAAGGCCTTGCTCAGGAAATTGCCAACGGCAATGTCCCGGAACTTTTGCGCGAAAAGAAAGTCGTGACGCTTGACCTCGCTCTGATGGTCGCTGGGACAAAATATCGCGGACAGTTCGAAGAGCGTATCAAGGCTGTCATGGATGAAATTCGCCGCTCAAAAAACGTCATCCTTTTCATCGATGAATTGCACACCATTGTCGGCGCCGGTTCCGCCGAAGGCGCGATGGATGCGAGTAATATTATCAAACCCGCGCTCAGCCGCGGCGAGCTGCAATGCGTCGGCGCGACGACGCTTAACGAGTATCGAAAATACATCGAAAAGGACGCTGCTCTTGAGCGTCGTTTCCAGACCGTAAAAGTGGAGGCGCCGACGGTCGACGAGGCGATCCTGATTTTGAAGGGCCTGCGTCCCAAATACGAGGCGCACCACAAGGCAAAGCTGACGGATGAGGCGCTGGAGCAGGCAGTGAAACTCTCCGAGCGCTACATCACCGGGCGTTTCCTGCCCGACAAAGCGATCGACGTTATGGACGAAGCCGGCGCGCGCGCACGCATCAATGCCATGACGCGCCCGCCCGACGTGAAGGAAATCGAGAAGGAGATTGAGGATATCCGCGTTGAGAAGGAAGCGGCGATCAAGGCTCAGGACTTCGAAAAAGCCGCCGCGCTCCGCGACAAGGAAAAACAGGCCAAGGAAAAATTGGAACGCATCCTGGGCGAATGGCGCGAGCAACGGGAAGAAAAGGAAGTGCTCGTCACCGCGGACGACATGATGCACATCATCTCGAAGGTGACTGGCGTCCCGCTCCAGAAGATGGAGCAGAAGGAAACAGCCAAGCTTCTCGCCATGGAAGGCGAGATCAAACAGCGTGTCATCGGACAGGACGAAGCGGTGGCCGCAATCAGTAAGGCGCTGCGCCGCTCGCGCGCTGATCTAAAAGATCCGCGTCGCCCGATCGGCTCGTTCGTTTTCCTCGGTCCGACCGGGGTAGGTAAGACCTTTCTCGCCCGCACCCTGGCCGAGTTCATGTTCGGCGATTCTGACGCGCTCATTCAAATCGACATGTCGGAATACATGGAAAAATTCACGGCCTCGCGTTTGATCGGCTCGCCGCCGGGATATGTCGGTTACGAGGAGGGTGGACAACTTTCCGAAGCGGTTCGCCGCCGGCCGTATTCAGTCGTGCTTTTTGATGAAATCGAAAAGGCGCATCCCGACGTGATGCATCTCCTGCTTCAGATTTTGGAGGAAGGCAAGATCACCGACTCGTTAGGCCGGAAGATCGATTTTCGGAACACGATTATCATCATGACCTCCAATGTCGGAGCCGAGTTGATCAAGAAACAAACCGTGATGGGCTTTGGCGCTCCGCGCGACACGGCCGATTACGAGACGATGCGCGAGAAAATTCTGGAGGAAACGAAGCGCGTCTTTAAGCCGGAGTTTTTGAACCGTCTTGATGAAATAATCGTGTTCCACACCCTCGGGAAATTCGACTTAATGAAGATCGTCGATCTCGAGGTGAACAAGGTGAAGCGACGCCTGCAGATGAAAGAGATCGAGATCGAACTCGATCAGACCGCGCACGAGTTCGTGATCGAAAAGGGCTACGATCCGACCTATGGCGCCCGTCCCATGCGGCGAGCGGTCGAGCGTTATCTGGAGGACCCTCTCGCCGAAGAACTGCTTCGTGGCGGGGTGAAGGCGGGCGATCTGGTGCACGTGACGGTCGAGAATGGCAAGCTCGTCTTCAAGGCGGCCGAGCCGCAGCACAGTGCTCCGGCGAGCGCGAGCTAAGGCGAGACGGGCTCCTATTCGTTAGGCGCGGGGATGAGCCTCGGCGTAGGCTTTCTTCAACCGTTCGGTCGTGACATGAGTGTAGATCTGCGTCGTGGAAAGACTGGCGTGGCCTAACAATGACTGAACGCTTCGCAGGTCCGCCCCGTTATCGAGCAGGTGGGTGGCGAACGAATGCCGCAGCTTGTGTGGACTAACCGAGATGGGAATCGAGGTGTGGCGCAGATAGCGCTTCAGGACGAGCCAGATTGAACGCGTGGAAATTCTTCGACGCGCTTTGTTCAGAAAGAGCGGCCCGCTATGCACATTCGCGGCCGCGCGATAGCGCGAGATCGCTTCCAAGGCGGGCGAACCCACCGGGCAAACGCGTTCCTTCTTTCCCTTGCCCAGGACTCGAACCGATTCGGTGTAAATGTCGAGATCGTTCACATTAAGGGAAGTAAGCTCGGCCAGACGAAGTCCGCTGCTGTAAAACAATTCCATGATCGCCGCGTCGCGCTGTGGCATCCAGACCGGCGCGCTCTTCGGTTTCTTCACTTGCAGCGGTGCGGCCAGCAACTCGTTGATCTGCTCCTGCGTCAGGACTAGGGGCAGCTTTTTATCCAGCTTGGGCAACTGCACTTCGCGCACCGGATTGTTCGCCAGGTGATTTCGCGCGGCGAGATAACGATAGAAGTTGCGCAGGGCCGAAAACTGCAGGCGGATATAGGAGCGCGCCTGTCCCCGCTTCATCAAATCGAAGAGGTAATCGCGAAAATGTTGCGGCGCGCATTTCAGCCAATCGACCGCTCCGCTCCATTCCCGAAAGTTGCGCAACGCTGCGCCATAGATCCGAAGTGTTCGTGGCGACGCATTACGCTCGATCTCGAGAAAGGCCCGGAACTCGTCGACCAACCTATCCTTCGGCGGCCGCGCTTTCGTCGCGTCGCTCTCGGTCGATTTATTCCGGCTTCTCGATTTGATAGCGATTGTCACCGGAACCGTGAAACTGGCTTTTGAAAATTGGCGGCGGATTAGTCGAGATTAGCTCATAACTCTTGAGGACAAACTCCGGATAAATTCCATTGCTCGCCGGTTCGTAGATCTTGTCACCGCTGAAGTAGCCAAAGAGCTTGTATTCGTAATTGTTGTCGGCTCCGAAATTAAGTTGTTCGCGGTCAGGCGCGAGCTTCTGGTTTTCGTTCAGCATCACGAGTTCTGCCGTACTCCAGGGTTGACCTGGTCGTCGCACGTAACCCCAGAATTTGTAGTCGGGCTTGAAATAGCGACGAGCGATGAAGTAATTGCCCGGCGGCTCCGCCTGGATGCGCGCTGCCATGGCAACCCGCGCCTCCTGGATTCCTTCCGGCATCGTCTCGCAGCCAGCGAGGAGAAGCAGACTAACAAACAACGAGAGAGACCGGAGTTGGCGTATCTTCATTGGGCTTAAGCAGACGGCATGATGTATCGCAGCTTGTGTTCCCTCGCAACGCAGGCAAACAACGCATCCTTCACTGAGGCTGTTCGATAATCCAATTATCGACCGGGTGTCGATAGATCTGACTTGGAAAAATCGGTGCCGGCTGAGTTGCCATCAGCTCGTAGTCCTGGAGCACGAACTCAGGCAGGAATCGATTGCTCACCAGTTCGTAAACTTTATCGCCGCTAAAGTGGCCATAGAGCTTGTATTCGTAATTGCTGTCCATCCCAAATTGGCCTTGTGCGCGATCGGGCGCGAGCTTCTGGTTTTCGTTTAGCACGACCAGTTGCGCGGTTGTCCAAGGCTGACCCGGCCGCCGCACATACCCCCAGAAATGAAACTCCGGCTTAAAGTAGCGACGACCAATAAAGTAATTGCCCGGCGGCTCCGCCTGGATACGGGCAGTCATGGCTAGCCGCTGCTCCGTCGTGTCGCTCGAAGTGGTCTGACAGCCGGGGAAAAAAAGCAGACTGAGCAAAAGAGAAAATACCCAATGAACACGGCCGTTGTTGTGGTTTCGTCTGCGTTTCATTTCACTTTTGCATCACCGTTGCGTGCTGCTTACAATCGCTCACCCAACATGATCGAATTGGAACTTTACGCCGCTGGAGGACCCGATCTAAATAAGATTTTCGAACAGGATCATGAGTTCGAGTCTCATCCCACTTTTGGTTTAAGCTGCGGGATAATCAGGAGATCGTTGAGCTCGAGTTGGAGGAGCCAACGATCACTCGCCGGAAATTTTGCAACCCTTTTACCAAGCTCGGTCTAAAGCCGTCTTTCGACGACGCGATTCCATCGGAGCTGCGACCACGTCCAAACGCTCAGCTGCGGCCTGTTTGATCCGGTTCGGGTCATCTTGCGCGCGAAGTTAACACCCTATGCTGACCCGTTTCTTTACCAGCGTCGGCGCAGTCGTGCTCGCTTCCTTCATTTACCTCGGCGAGCTGGTTATGCTGGCGGCCGAGGCGACGCGTTCGGCTTTTACCCATCGCATGCGTTGGCGTCTCTTCCTGCGGCAGGTGGTCGACATCGGATTGCTCTCGCAACTCGTGGTCGTCATTACCGGCGGTTTTACCGGTGCGGTTTTCGCGGCGCAGACTTATTTTCAGTTTAACAAACTGGGTGTCGCCTCAGGTGTCGGAGCGGTTGTCTCCGCGGCGCTCTTTCGCGAGCTTGGACCTGTTCTCACCGGTCTCATGGTGACCGGTCGCGTGGGTGCGGCCATGTCGGCTGAGATTGGGACGATGAAGGTTACCGAACAAATCGACGCCTTGCGCGCGCTCGCGGTGCATCCAGTCGATTATCTCGTCGTGCCTCGCATGCTCGCGATGATCGTTTCGATGCCGTTGCTCGTCGCGGAGTGCATTGGCTTCGGCCTGGTGGCTGCCTACTTTGTTTCCGTCAACCTGCTCGACATCAGCGGACCATATTACGTCGCCAATATGGTGCGCTGGACTTTGATGCGTGACATCATCATGGGTCTCGCAAAAGGATTTTGCTTTGCCCTTCTCATCGTCGTGATCAGTTGCCACAAAGGCCTGACGAGCCGCGAAGGCGCGGTCGGAGTCGGGAGGGCGACGACGGAGGCCGTGGTCAATTCTTCGCTCGCCATTTTGATCTCCAATTTTTTTCTGACCATGCTCCTGAACATCATTTTCCCCGCGGGCTGGCAGTAGAAGGTTGAGAGAATGAGGAATTGAGAGGAAGGATTCGTGATGCCTGAAGTGGCTGTCATCGCCAAACCCGCTCGCCCTGCCGTTCATCCTTCGATCCAGCCGATGATTGCGGTCCATGGCCTAACGAAACGCATTGGGACGCAGGAGATTTTGCGCGGCGTCGATCTCGAGGTTGCGCCAGGCGAGACCCTCGTGATCATCGGGCGCAGTGGCGGCGGTAAAAGTGTGCTACTGAAAAACCTTCTCGGTCTGATGCAGCCTAACGAAGGAGAAATTCACATCGACGGCCAGAATATCATCGGCATGAGTGAACGGCAGCTCGCCACCATCCGGCGCAAGGTCGGCATTCTCTTTCAAGGTGGCGCACTTTTCGATTCCATGACGGTGGAAGAAAACATTGCCTTTCCGCTCCGGGAAGCCGGTCTGCGCGACAGCAAATTGATTCAGCAAAAAATCGCCGAGATCCTGGAGGTGATTGAGCTGCAGGGACAGGAGAAAAAACTGCCGGTGAACCTGAGCGGCGGGATGAAAAAACGCGTCGGCTTGGCCCGTGCCATTATCAATCAACCTTCCTGTATTCTCTACGACGAACCAACTTCAGGTCTCGACCCGGTCGTCTCCGACAGCATCAATCGCCTCATCCGTCGTCTACAGGAACGTTACCATGTCACCAGCGTAGTCGTGACCCACGATATGAAGAGCGCCTATGATGTGGGGGATCACATTGCCTATTTGCACCAGGGCCGGATTTACTTTCACGGCACGCCGGAGGAAATTCAGACGTCGTCTGATCCAATCATTCAGGATTTTTTGATTGGGCGTTCGACGCGGCCAGACTAACGAATGAACGAACGCGACCGCGGCTTGGAATTGAAGGTCGGGATATTCGTCGCCGTCGGGCTGACGATCCTGGCGGCGCTCGTGGTGCAGTTTGGCCGATTGGGCGAAGGATTTAAAAGCTACTACGCGCTCACGATTCATTTCCCCGATGCCAGCGGACTGCTCAAAGGCTCCGATGTTTTGTTAGGCGGGGCCAAGGTTGGACTGGTTTCTGGCCCGCCGCGGCTAGTCGCTTCCGGACGCGGGGTAGATGTGCCACTGCGTATTTACGACTATGTGAAAATCGCACAGGACAGCCGTTTTGCTGTTGGGAGCGCGGGCCTGTTGGGCGATCGCTTTGTCACCATTACGCCGCCAGCGAAACCGCCCAGCGCCTATGTCGCCCACGGCGCGCGGCTAGAGGGTTCGCGGGACAAAGGAATCGATGACCTAACGAGCGAAGGCGGTGCGCTGATCAAAGACCTGCGCGGAACGATCGCGAAGATCGATACCACGATCGATCATCTTAACAATCAGGCTTTCTCGAAAGCGAACATGGACCATCTGCAACAGACTTTTGATAACTTGAGCAAGACGACTGCGTCGCTTTCCGAGTCATCGAAAAAGATCGATGACGTGATTGAAAAGGCGGACGCAACCATGGGTTCTGCGAAAGAGACTGCGGACAAATTGCAGCTCGTTACGAGCGATGCGCGCAAGACCATTCAATCGGCCGGTCGCGTCATGAATGCTGCCATGTCGGGCAATGGATTGCTTGCCTTGTTGCTAACCAATCAGGATGTGGCAAACGATCTCCGTGCCCTCGTTAGCAACCTTCGACAGCACGGCGTGCTCTTCTATCGCGACAGCGCCGCCAAACTCGCGCCGCCACCAGCCGCCACCCCGCCGCCGGCACATCGCACTCGTTAGGCGCTGATGACTCGGCAGTTGACCGTTAACCTTCTGCGGGTGCTCTTCCTCACCTTTTGCGGATCGGTCGGTCTCCTGGTCTCGTCTCAAACATCCGGCAATCCTTTCCCCGGTTTGTTCGTCGGGCTGGTCTTCGGTCTTTTCATTGTGCTGATCGATCGACTTTTGAAAGGATTCTCCCTGCGCGCTTTCTCCTCCGCGACGCTGGGTTTGCTTCTCGGTTTGTTTTTCGCCAACCTTCTCTCCGCTTCGCAGGTCCTGCGCTATCAATCGGAGGATGTGCAGTGGATCGCGCGGCTGCTTGTTTATTGCGCGTTTGGTTACCTCGGCATGATGCTCGCCATGCGAAGCAACCGCGACGAATTCTCGCTCATTATTCCTTATGTGCGCTTCGCGCGCGAAACCACCCAGCACGAGCCGCTCGTTATCGATACCAACATTATCATCGATGGGCGGATCGCGGAGTTATGTGCCACGGGATTCGTCAGCCGTGTCCTTGTCGTGCCGCGTTTCGTTTTGGGCGAATTGCAGCTCCTGGCCGATTCGCGCGAGAGCATCAAGCGCGAACGCGGGCGGCGCGGCTTGGAGATTTTGAATCAGCTCCAGCAAGGGCGCGAGATAGACCTCACCATCCACGAGAGCGCCGAGGACGAAGACCTGACGGTGGACGCACGGCTCGTGCGCGTGGCAAAAGTCCTGCAGGCGCGGCTGTTGACTAACGATCAGGCACTATGCCAGGTGGCACGACTCCAGCAGGTGCCTGTTTTGAATTTGAACGATCTCGTGCGCGCTTTGCAGCCGCCGTTGATTGTGGGCGAAGAGCTGGAGCTAAACCTGGTGAAGGAAGGTCGCGACGCGCACCAGGCCGTCGGCTTCCTCCCAGATGGGACGATGATTGTGGTCAATCACGCGCGCCAGCTGATCGGGAAAATGGCATCGGTTGTCGTTTCGAGCGCGCTGCAAACCGCGGGTGGCCGCTTGATTTTTGCCGAGCTGAAAGAGAACACGCGCCGCGCGTAGAGCGGCAATTCTCAGCGCAGTCCGATTGCCTGACGGACCCGCGTCATCACCTCATTCGCGATCCCGTTGGCGCGTTCAGCACCGAGCGTTAGCACTTCCTCGATGTAGCCGGGACGAGCGAGAATTTCCTCACGCCGTTTCCGCATCGGCGCGAAGTATTCCCATAGCCTGACGAAAAGCTGTTTCTTAAAATCGCCATAGCCGCTTCCACCTTTCTCAAAAGCTGCCCGCATCGTCGCGGCCTCTTCGGGCGTAGCAACGAGCGAGAAAAGATGAAAAATCGTAGACTGTTCAGGATTTTTCGGCGCTTCCACCGGCATCGAATCGGTCACGATACTCATGACCCGTCTTCGCATTTCCTTTTCCTCGGAGAAAATGTCGATCGTGTTGCCGTAACTCTTGCTCATTTTCTGGCCGTCGAGTCCAGGGACGGTCTGGGTTGTTTCCTGAATGCGCGGCTGAGGAAGCTTGAGCGTTTCTCCGTAAGTCTCGTTGATCTTGGTGGCAAGATCGCGCGTAATTTCGACGTGCTGTTTTTGGTCGCGTCCCACCGGCACAAGGTCACTGTCGTAGATGAGGATATCGGCCGCCATCAGCACCGGATAGGTGAAAAGCCCAGCGGAAGCGGGAAGCCCTCGCGCGACTTTGTCCTTATAGGAATGTGCGCGCTCCAGTAGTCCCATGGGCGCTACGGTGTTCAAGATCCACGCCAGTTCCGCGACCTGGGGAATGTCGGATTGGAGGAAGAGCACGGCGCGTTCGGGATCGAGTCCACAAGCCAGAAAATCGAGCGCAACGCGGCGAACGTTCTCTCGCAGGAGCGCAGGATCGCGCACACTTGTTAGGGCGTGATAATCAGCGATGAAATAAAGCGCCTCGCCCTGCGTCTGGAGCTCGATCGCCGGGCGCATCATGCCGAAATAATTTCCGATGTGCAGGATGCCGCTCGGTTGAATACCGGAAAGGATACGCATTGGGTGGTGAGGTTAGATGCGAGAGCCGCAAAGCTCCAAGCAACTTATGTGGAGAATGCGCAGTGGACCGAAGCCAGGTAGCGTTGAATTCTCCGATTCGTTAGGCGACGCTCTTTACTCCGCGATTCGATTCCCAGACGATGACGCCTGGGTGATCCTTGTGGCGAAAATACTCTACCGGCGGTTCTTCCTCGCTCGTGGCGATGAGATTGCCGGGATTGGCATTGGTTGGATTCATCTCGGGGATATGTTTCGCTGCCACGGCGCGCACTTCGTCACGCATCTTCTCATCGTCCAGAGGAGAGTCACCTTCGCCCTGCGCCTTGATGTAGATGGCACGCTGCTTCTCCTGGTCGTTAGGGTAAACGAGAAACTCAAACAGATAGGTCTTCACTTTCATGTCCAAAGAGTGAAGGAAATCTTGCCACCGCTCAAGCCAGAGACACTGCGGCTTTTTAAGCGCGTGCGCACTTGCCAGCGAGTTGGCACGGGATGCGCCCGGTCTTGCGTCGACAATCTGCCCCGACAAACGGGCGCTTTTTAGCGCGACCCAACTGGTTCTGCCAAACCGGTCGTTTCGGCCATTACTTCATCCGTCTGAGTAACGCGCACGACTTCTTCGATGGTCGTTTTCCCCTCCGTGACCCGACGCCAGCCATCCTGCCGCAGGGTCTGCATGCCTTGCGAAATGGCGCATTGCTTCAATTCCCCGCCGTCTGCCTTCTTCATGATGAGACGCTTAAGCGGCTCGGTGATGAGGCAGATTTCATAAATCGCGAGGCGGCCCTGGTAGCCAGTTTGTCGGCAGTTTTCGCAGCCGGCTCCGCGGTAAAACTTCATATCAGGCGGGAAAGCGGCCCCGATTTCATTGAGGTATTCAATCGGATAGCCCACCACTTCCCTGCAGTCGGGGCAGATCGTGCGGACGAGGCGTTGGGCGAGAAACGCCTTCACGACTGAAGCGAGGAGAAATGGCTCTACCTCCATGTCAATCAGACGTGTGATGCCACCGACCGCATCGTTTGTATGCAAAGTGCTAAAAACAAGGTGACCGGTCATGGCCGCGCGGATGGCGATATCAGCCGTCTCGACGTCGCGGATTTCTCCTACCATGACGACGTTCGGGTCCTGGCGCAGAATGTGACGCAAGCCTTTGGCGAAGGTGAGGTCGATTTCGGGCTTCACGTCGATCTGCGAGACGCCCGGGAGTCGATATTCGACTGGTTCTTCGATCGTGATAATACGGCGCTGAACGGAATTGATGCTGCTGAGGAAAGCAATAGAGGGAAGTCGATTTACCCGAACCGGTGGGCCCGGTCACAAGAACGATGCCGTTAGGCTGGGCAAGGAGCGACTTCATGATGCGCGTGTGCTCGGGGCTGAGGTCGAGCCGATCGAAGCCGAAGCTTTGTTGTTGATCGCGGCTGAGGAGACGGAGGCTTATGGACTCGCCGTTTACCGTTGGGATCGTGGAAACGCGCACGTCGATTTTCTGGTCGGCGCTTTCCAGGTTGATGCGGCCGTCCTGCGGCAGGCGGCGTTCGGCGATGTCCATGTGCGCCATGACCTTGAGGCGCGAGATGATGGCGGATTGCAGAAGGCGAAGCTGCGGCGGAACGGCAACCTCGTGGAGGATGCCGTCGATGCGATAACGAATGCGAAGGTCGTTTTCCAGCGGTTCGACGTGGATGTCGGTCGCGCGCTCGTGGATCGCTTCACGAATGATCTGATTGACGAATTTCACCACCGACGCTTCGGGATCGTCGGCATTGAGGTCAGTGCTGGTCTCGATGTCCTGCAGGCCTTCAAAGGAGCGGTTGGTTTTGAGGATCTCGTCGAAAGTCTCCGCACCCACGCCGTAGAGCGTTTTCATGGCGCGAAGAATCTGTGCGCGGGAGGCAAGAACCCATTCTGCAGGCTTATCGAGGAGCTGCGAGGCGAGCTGGCGCGCCGTCGAATTGAAGAGATCAAAGGTGGCCAGGACGATGGTATTTTCCTTAATCTCGATCGGCAGGATCTGATGCTGAAAAACGAAGCGGCTCGGCAGCACCTGTAACGTCGCGCGATCGATGCGCTTGGAGTCAACCGGCACCACCGGGACATTAAAAAAATCGCCGATTGCCTTAAGGAATTTCTGTTCCTCCACTTTCCCGGAGTTGAGCACCTCCTCGGTCCAGGAGCCGCCATTGAGGTTCGCGGTAAGGTGAGCGACCTCTTCTCGGCTGGAGACGCCGCTGGCAAGAAGAATGTCAGTAAGAGACTTACTAAGTGCCGGACTCATTACTAACTCTAAGGCAAATGCAAAGCCCGCCGGACCCCGACGGTAAGTGTGCCGGTAACATGAAGGGCGTAGTTCCTTTGCATGCGCGCGATCGCGTCAGCCAGATTCGGGGAAAAAATTCCGTCGATTGGCCCGCAGTAGTAACCGTTGTTTCGGAGACCAATTTGCAGCGCACCAACATAAGCCGGATCACGAGCCAGGTTTTCCCCCGATCCGAAGTAGTAGGTCAGGCGGGTGGCATGACGCGGCGCGAACTCGGTCGGATTGAGACGTGGCATTTGGTGGAGAATGCCATACTCATCACGTTGCGAGAGCGGATCCTGATAAGGATCGTAAAAGAAAAACAATGGATCTGTGTCTGCCCAGGAGGAACAGGCCCAGATCAGAGGCATCGACGCAACAAGAAGGAGTAGCAAACGTCTCATGTCATCCTAACTACTTGGTTGGTGGCAGGTCAGGCGGCGGTAACTGTTTACCGTCGTTGATCGGAGGACAGTCGGGACAGTCATCCTGTTCCAACTCGGGGCCAAAGTGAGTCCGGTCCTCCAGCTTCTGCCGCAAATGGTAATCGTCCAGCTTGCTCAGACTCACTTCGGGTCTCATGAGTACAATCAGCTCAGTGCGCATTTTCGTCTTACTCGTGTCACTGAAAAGCGCACCGATCAAGGGGAGTCGGCCGAGGATCGGGAAGCCGGTTCGGTCATTGGTTTTCCCGTCCTGGATCAGACCGCCGAGAATAATCGTTGATCGGTTAGGTGCAGAAACCGTTGTGCGGATATAGCGGGTGGCAATATTGGGAATGTCGTTGCCATCGATTCTGGTCGTGCCGGCAAGGCTGTCGACCTTTTGCAGGATGTCGAGCGACACTTGCTTTTCGGAATTTATCAGCGGCACGACCTCGAGCTGCAGTGCTACTTTTTTGAACTCAATGTTGGACTGCTGTGAAAGTCCAGTGTTGATGAGGCTTGCACCCGTCGCCGAACTGATCGTGCTGACCGGAACCGGTATCTCGGTTCCCGAGGCGATGATCGCTTTCTTATTGTTGCTGGTGAAGACTGTCGGTCGCGAAATGGTCTTAAAGCGGTTGGTCGAATCAAGCAGGTGAACGATGGCCGACAGAGTATTGCCGGCGGCGATATAAGCGGTCGCGCCGGTCGGCAAATTCGAGAAGGCCGGGAAAGTAATCAGCGAGGCCGGGTCGATAATGTTTGTGGATGGCACCGTGCCGTTGACGAGACCGCCGCCGGCACCAACATCATGCCCGAGATTGTTCTTTTTGAACTGGAGGAAATAATCGACCCCAAACTCTTCGCTGTTGTTCAGCATCAGTTCGCCTATGACCGTGCTCAGTGCCACCTGCGGTGCCTGCACATCCATCTCATCAAGGATCTTTGTGACCTTCACCACCACCTGGCGATTGCCTAAGACGATGATGCTATTGGCGCGCGAATCGGCGATCAATTTGGTGTTGCCGACGGTGACGGCCTGCGGCGCCGTATCGACCGGCTCGGTTGAAAGCTCTTCATTTACCTGAAGCGTGCTGTCGCCCGCCGTGCCGGCAAGGCCGCCGGGAGAACTGCTTGGTGTCGGGTTGTTGCGAGGATTGTTTCGCTGCTGTTGCTGAGGCGTCGTACCCTGCTGGCCGCCCTGGTTCTCCTGGCCGGGCTCGGTCAGCGCCTGAACCAGGACTGGCAAAACATCACCTGCCGCGATGTACCTGAGCGGCCTGACGACCGGCCGGCCAAACTCTACATTCGCGTCGTACTCCGCTATCAGCTTTTCAATGAAAGGAATATTGATCGGCCGCGTGATGACGTGGATGCGGTTGGTGCGCACGTCGGCTTCAAGTTTGATCTTGCCGACAACGAGCGAGTCCTCCGAAAGCACTGCGCCACCCTCGTCCTCGCCATTAGGCTGGCCGGGCGGAATGACGCCACGGACGCGGCGAATGGCGCCGGTCTGAGGGTTTTGGTCGTTCTTCTCGAAGAGATCCTTTAGCATGTCGACCACTTTGCCCGCGTCGGCGCGCTCAAGTTTTACAAAAACGCTCGTCACTTGCGCTGGAGCGACATCGAGCTGCTGCACCATTCTGACCAGCTTGCGCAAAACGTCAGCGCTCTGCGTCACGAGCAAGCTGGAGGATTTGGGCAGGGCCAGAATTGGAGCCTGCCCACCGATGCCGGCAAGATATTGGGCGAGGACCTGTTGTAACTCCTGTGGATCGGCGTAGTCGAGTTTGAAAAGGTAACTCACCACCTTTGCGCCCGCCGGCAGGTCAGCCGGATCGGAAACGATCGGCACCGCGGCGGCACGCGGATTCTTATTAATTCCAATGACCTCGACGATGTCGCCTTCCGCAGGAACAAGAGAATACCCGTTCAGCGCGAGATTCATCTCGATAATCTGGATGGCCTCTTCGCGCGGCACGGGTTTGGGAAGGAAAATGTTGACCTTGCCCTGGACGTTGTTGTCCATGACCAGCTTCTTGCCGGTAAGATTTTCGTAAAGATGCAGGACGTCGAGCACGTCACTGTTGGGATACTGCATCGTCACCATGTCGTTAGGGTGAGTCGTTGCTCCGGCATTTCCTGCCGGCATGCGATTGCCTAACGGAATAAACGGCGTCGAGCCGGCGACTTGAGCGAAGCCAGTCGCTGCGAGACTCAGCGACACAACGCAAAGGCAAAGGTGGCGAAACACGGGCTTATTTACTTGTTGAGCATCCCATGGTCAAACGGTTCGAGGACCACTGTCGACTCGGCGGACGGAATTCCGTCGTTTGGAAAGCATGGCAATGAGAGCCTCGACCGCAGGGATTAATTCCAGGATGATTAGGCGATGAGAAGATTTCTTGTGGCGGTGGTGGTGTTGTCGCTCGGGCTAGTTGGCCTTTCCGGAGCGCAGGCGGAAGATGCCGAGCCGAACGCTGTTCGGGCGGTGCTCGACGCTCAAGTGGCTGCCTGGAATCGTGGCGACATTGACGGCTTTATGGCAGGTTATGCGCCTTCGGAAACAACGACCTTCGTCTCTGGCGACGAAGTGACACGCGGCTGGAAAACCGTACGCGATCGCTATGCCCGGAAATACGATAGTCCGGAGAAAATGGGGAAGCTGACTTTTTCCAACCTAACGATCACGCCGCTCTGCGACGATACTGCCATGGTGTTGGGAAGCTGGAGCCTGGAGCGAAAGCAGGATCGGCCACGTGGGAAATTCACCCTCCTTTTTCGCAAGCTTCCGGAAGGCTGGCGGATCGTTCTCGACCATACCTCCTAAGTCCAAGCCGAGTTATTCCCGCAGTCGCCCCAGCAACTTGGCGTGAATTCCATCGAATCCGCCATTGCTGAAAATCGTCACGATGTCGTCCGGCGCGAGAAGCGGGACGATGCGCGCCACGATCGCCTCCGCGTCCGTTTCATAGAAAGCCGTACGTCCTGCCTCGCGCAGGGATTTAATGACCAATTCCGGATGCAGTCGTTCTCCCTCGGGGATCTGTTCCAGGGCGGCGATTTGAGAAATGAAGATTCCGTCGGCCAATGATAAGGCCTCGGGCAGCTGCTGCTGAAAAACGGCGCGTCGAGTGGTGTTCGAGCGCGGTTCAAAGATGGCCCACAACCGACATCCGGGATAACGTCGCCGCAAGGCACTGAGGGTTTCGCGAATGGCGGTGGGATGATGCCCGAAATCGTCGATCACGGTCACACCGCGCTCCACGCCGCGCACTTCCTGTCGGCGGGCGATGCCCTCGAACGTCGTTAGGGCAGTTTGGATCACTTCCGAGGCAACGCCGTAGAAGCGGGCCGCAACTGCCGCCATGGCCGCGTTTCGCACGTTGAATTCGCCAATGAGCGGAGATTCGTAGACGGCCTCGCCTAACGAAAAACGAGAACCGTTTGCGGAATAACTCACCTCGCGAATCCGCTCCGCACAATTTTCCGAAAATCCCACCTCGACAATGGGCGCCAGGGAATCGCTCGCTACTTCCACGCAGTTTGGATCGTCGCCGTTGAGCAAGATCATTCCACCCTGCGGCACGATGTTGATTACTCGCCGGAAGCTCGATTTGATCGCAGCCAGGTCGGGAAAAATATCGGCGTGATCGAACTCGATGTTATTAATCACCAGCAGTTCCGGGAGGTAGTGAATGAATTTGGAACGTTTGTCGAAAAAAGCGGTGTCGTATTCGTCGCCTTCGATGACGAAATGCTTCGAATCATTGAAGCGGGCGCCCTGGCCGAGATTACGCGGCAATCCTCCGACGACGTAGCTCGGGTCCAGCTCGCCTACAGTCAGCATCCACGTGAGGAGTGCTGTGGTGGTTGTTTTTCCATGCGTGCCGGTGACGACGAGATTGTGTCGGCCGCGAAGAAAAAATTCCTTCAGCACTTCGGGAAGCGACAGGTAATAGAGTTTACGGTTGAGAACTGCCTCCACCTCCAGATTGCCTCGTTTGATCGCATTGCCGATCACGACTACCAAATCGGGCTCGTCAGGCAGATTTTCCGCGCGATAAGGTTCCGTCACGGTGATCCCTCGCTCGCGCAAGAAATCGGACATCGGTGGATAAACGCGTTCGTCCGATCCGGTCACAATACAGCCGCGATCGCGCAACGCCGCTGCGACCGAGCCCATCGCCGTTCCGCAAACTCCGAGAAAATGAAGATAGCGGGGCGGATGATTCACGTCGCCATTTCTAAGCCGGAGCCGACAATTTTGCCAGCGGCGGCCGACCGCAGGTAACAGTCTCTTTACCTAAAAGGGAGTAGCCGAAATGGCGCTTTTCTGCTACCAAGGACGGCTCTGATGAGAGGTTTTTTGTCTTTTTCGCTAACAACCCTGGCCGTAATGGCGTTTTTAGGCGACCCCAAGCCGGCGGGCGCACAGGAGGTTTACGCAATCGCCAGCGACGGCACGCCGCTGATGTGGACCGTCACAACCCCCACACAACCTGGTCCCTGGCCGGCCGTGCTTGTAATTCACGGCGGACGTTTTGTCGGTGGCGATCCTGAGGACGTTAACGTCGGTCAATGCGCCCAAGATTTAGCCGACGCCGGCTATATTGCTTTCGCCATCGATTACCGGCTTGCTCCTCCTGGATCGCTTCCCGGGCAGACATCGTCCGGACGTTTTCCCGACCAATACAACGACGTACATCTCGCGGTGCAGGCCGCGCGGACCGATGTCCGGTGCAATGGAAAGGTGGGAGCGGTCGGTGGTTCGGCGGGCGGTACGCACGCTTCCTGGTGCGCAGCCACGGGAACGTTAGGCGGCGATCGGCTCGACGTGGCGGTCTGTCTTTCCGGAGCTTATGACTTCACTGATTTTACTCCCAATCCGAACCTGAATGCTTTCATCGGCGCGGTGACGAACTATGTGGGCGTGGACCAGAGCGACACGGCAGCGCTAATGGCAGCCTCTCCGGCGTCGGTGGTTGATTCGAGCGTTACTCCGCTACTCCTTTTCGGAACGCAGAGAGATCCCATGCCTGCCGTGCAGCCGGGCGATATGATCGCGCAGCTCGCCGCGGTCGGAGCAAAAAATTATCAGACGCAAACGCTCGGAGGCAGTCTGCATTCCTTTGCCTATTGGCCGAATGTAAAACAGGAATCTCTCGCCTTTCTCAGCACCGGTTTCTCAACACCGTTGCCAACGCCGACTCCCACACCAAGTCCCACCGCGACCCCAAGCGCTACACCGACGCCGACCGCGACCCCAAGCGCTACCCCCACTGCGACGCCTACCCCAACGCCCAGCGCGACTCCAGCGGCAAGTCCGAACGGCCTTCTCAACCTTTCGACCCGGGCACATGCGGGAATCGGCGACGACGTCCTTATCGGCGGTTTCATTGTTGGCCCGAGTCCGTCCACAAAACGTCTAATCGTCAGGGCACTGGGTCCATCGTTAGGCGCGGCCGGAGTCAGCGGCGCTTTGGCCGATCCGAGCTTGCAATTGGTCGATTCGACCGGGCACGTCTTGGGGGCAAACGACAACTGGATGGACGGAGGTCAGACGCAAGACATCATTGCCACGCGGCTTGCGCCCGGCGATTCGCGAGAATCGGCTCTAATCGCCAATCTCGCCTCCGGTGCTTATACCGCGATCGTCAGCGGAGTCGATGGGACACAAAATATCGCCTTGGTGGAAGTCTATGACCTTGATGGCGCTCACGCGCCGCATCTGCTCAACCTCTCGACACGCGGCAAGGTGGACGTGGGTGAAGGTGTGATGATCGCAGGCACCATCATCGGTGGAAGCGGTTCGCAAACTCTCATCCTGCGAGGTCTGGGTCCTTCATTTGGCGCCGGACCGGGCGCGATCGATAATCCCTTGCCCGATCCAACTCTGACTCTCGTGGATCCCAATGGTGCGACCATTTTTGCCAACGACAACTGGCAGGATTCGCAAGGCTCCCAGATCGCTGCGGCTGGCCTCGCTTTATCCAACCCGCTCGAAGCCGCGATTCTCGTCACGCTGCCGCCCGGCAATTATACCGCTCTTCTCTCGGATACGCATGGCGCGTCGGGAATTGGCTTGCTCGAGATTTATAATTTAAGCGATAACTAAGATTCCGCCCATCGTTAGGCAAAATATCGTTTGCATGACCGCTTGATTCGTTAGGCATAGGGAAACCGGGAGGCATATCTCAGGCGTTCGAGCATGCTTGCCTTGCGCAGGTTTGGATCATTGCGTCGAAGATAATACTGTTCCATGAGCGCGGTGCGCGCCACGATCCATCCGTCCTGCAGGACCTTTTCCACCCGCCAATATTTGTTCCTTACGTAGTAGTAGGACTCGCCCTTTTCCGCCGGGTAAACCTGACGGGCATCCTGAACCGGATGATCCGACGTCTCCTGCACTCGATAAACGATTGGCACTCCGGGAGTGAACTTCTGCGGCAGAAGACGACGCACAAAAGACGGATGACCACAAACCAGCAGCAGTCCCATCAGCAGGGATAGCCCAATCAGAAAGAACATCGTCATAGCTGCAATTCAGCATTCGTTATGCCGGGCAGGTTATGAGATTGAGACGAAAATGTTCGTTAGGCCAGCGGGGCCTTCTTCGTTCTGTCGTAGGGAATGATCTCGTCCCATTCGGCAGCAGAAGAACGTGCCACAAATGCGACCACCGGCTCGGTCTCACTCACGTTGTAAACCTCGTGGGGCACGCCCGGTTTGATGTAGATGAAGTCGCCTGCTTCGTTTTCAATTGTTTTCGTTAGGCCGGGACCAAACTCGTGGCGAACCTTGCCCTCCAAAATGTAGAGGATGACTTCGAAGCCAACGTGAATGTGCGCATAGGCTACCCCGCCAGGTGGGATGGTGGCGATATTGGCCGAGAGCCGGGCCGTTCCGACGTTTTTGCCCGACATGCCTTGCTTGTAATGGATGCCGTTCCAGTCGCGTCGTCCGCCACCGCCACGGATCGTTAGGATGCCGTCGTGATCTTCTACCGCATTGAGTTCCAGATTTTCCTCGTTCATGACCTGAGTCTTTTAGCGCAACGATCCGATCGCGGCGGCGTAATCATTTGTTTTGAAAATCGACGTGCCCGCCACCATGACGTTGGCTCCGTTCTCGATCGAAAGTCTTGCTGTTTCGTGATTGATTCCGCCATCAACTTCGATGTCGTAGCTTAAGCCTAACGATTCTCGCAGCTCGCGCGCCCGCCGCACTTTTTCCATCATCTCTGGTCGGAATGATTGACCTCCAAAACCGGGATGCACGGTCATGATGAGAAGGAGGTCGACATTGGGCAAATGCGGCATGACCGCGTCGAAATCCGTCGCCGGGTTCAGCGATACGCCGGCATGACAACCGCAGTCGCGAATGAGTCGCAAGCTCGCGGCGACGTCATGTTTCGCTTCCGGTTCGACATGGACCGTGATCGAATTGGCGCCGCATTCCGCAAATCGCGACACGTAATGGTCAGCCCTTTCGATCATGAGATGAACATCGAGAGGCAGGTTCGTTAGGCCGCGTACCAACTTCACGATCGCAGGACCGAACGATATGTTGTCGACAAACTGGCCATCCATGATGTCGAGATGAAGCCAGTCTGCACCCGCTTCAACGACGCGCTGTAAATCGTCGGCGAGATGACCGAAGTCGGCCGCGAGAATGGATGGAGCAACAAGAATCTTCAAAGTAAAAGGCGCAATGACGTGTGCGGAATGATGCCTTGAGTTTCATTTGGCAAGCCGCTTTCCGCAATCCGCCGAGCCAAATCCCTTGACGTGCGGTTGGGCCGTTCCAAGATACATCGTTTTTCGCCTGACCGGACGCGCGGCACAGCTTTCGCTTTAGGGGGGTCGGCCGGGGTTAACACAAATCCAAGCCTTCTTTCATGTTAAACAGACTTTTCGGTTGGTTCTCCAACGACATTGGCATCGATCTCGGGACCGCAAACACGCTGGTCTACGTTAAAGACCAGGGCATCGTTTTGCGCGAGCCGTCAGTCGTGGCAGTGCAGGCCGGCACTTCCAAAGTGCTCGCGGTCGGCGACGAGGCGAAGCGTATGCTCGGTCGCACGCCGGCAAACATCGTCGCCGTGCGCCCTCTCAAGGACGGCGTCATTGCCGACTTCGAGGTGACAGAGGCAATGCTGCGCCATTTCATAACCAAGGTGCACAATAGCCGGGTCCGGGCGCGGCCGAGGGTCGTCATTGCCGTTCCCTCCGGGATTACGGAGGTGGAAAAACGGGCCGTGCGCGAATCAGCTACGCACGCCGGGGCGCGCGAGGTCTACCTCATTGAAGAACCAATGGCCGCTGCGATTGGCGTCGGACTTCCGGTGCAGGATCCGGCTGGCAATATGATCATCGACATCGGCGGCGGTACCACGGAAGTCGCGCTGATCTCGCTCTCCGGCATCGTCTTTAGCCGAAGCGTGCGCGTCGCGGGTGATGAATTAGACGAAGCGATCGTGCAATACATGAAGCGCGCCTACAATCTCATGATCGGCGAGCGAACGGCAGAGGAGATTAAGATCCGTATCGGTTCCGCATATCCAAGCGATAAGGAAACGAGTGTGGAAGTGAAGGGTCGGGATCTTGTCGCCGGTCTGCCCAAGACCCTGACGATTACCTCACAGGAAGTGCGCGAAGCATTGCTCGAACCGATCTCGACGATTGTCGATTCCGTGCGCATCACGCTGGAACGCTGTCCGCCTGAGCTCTCGGCCGATCTGGTCGATCGTGGACTCGTCCTCGCCGGCGGCGGAGCGTTGTTACGCGGCTTTGATCGTCTTCTGAGTGAGGAGACCGGGCTTCCGGTGCATGTTGCGGAAGATCCTTTGAGTGCAGTCGCGGAAGGCACGGGCAAGTGCTTGAACGAAATCAAGTTTCTCCGTCAGGTCGCGACCGCCGATCGCCAGTGGCGACAGTGATGGCATTGCAGATTGCCCATTGCCGACCGCCAATTGTCTTTGGTGAATCGGCGCGAGTCCGGCGCGGCAGTGCTTTGAACGGGCAATGCCATGCGCCGTAGTAGCATCGTCGCGATCGTAATATTCGCCGCCGCATTGCTGGCATTGCTCAGCATCGGGCCGCAAGCAACGCGCAAGATTCAGGCGACCTTCTTCCAAGTCATTTCGCCTTTTCTGAAAACTGGTTCCGGCCTTGAGCGCCAGATCACTTCGGTGCGCGCGGGCTTAAAGTCGCTCGAGGATTTGGAAAAAGAAAACGCCGCACTGCGCGTCGAGAACCGCTCGCTAAAGGCGACAAACGAAGCCCTGCGCGACGTCCAGCACGAGGTAAATCGCCTCCGGCACGCGCTCAACTACCGACAGCGCTCGCTTTTTCGCCTTGTCCCGGCCGAAATCATTTCGCGCGATTCATCGACCTGGTGGCGTACGGTCACGATCAATCGCGGCTCGGAGGATGGTATTGAACCGGAGATGCCGGTCTTGACCGACGAAGGCCTCGTCGGCCGCACTACGACGGTGAGTGAGAGCGTGACTGTCGTTCTGCTGGTTTCGGACGAAAATTGCCGGGTCGCCGCAAGCGTTGAAGGCACGCGCGAGCAGGGAATTGTTACCGGAGAACGTGTCGAAGGTAGTCTTACGCCGATGCTTGATCTCAACTACCTCTCAAAACAGGCCGAACTGAAACCTGGGCAGAAGGTTTATACGTCTGGTGTCGGAGGCGTTTTTCCTTCCGGCCTTTTCATAGGAACAGTGCACAGCTTTAAAGTGCGCGCACTTGATAGTCAGGCAAAGCTCGCGCCAGCGGTGGATTTGGCGAAGCTGGAGGATGTCTTTGTTGTGATCGGCAGCAAATGACGAAACCCGCAACGATCACGAATAATCAGAGTCGAAAAAAGAATGCGCGTCGGTTGAACTTCTGTCACCCGGCCTTGGTCATTGTTACAAAGCCGGGCCGCGCTGGTCTCGCCACGCGCGTTATCCCGGCGTTCGATTCAGTCATTTTTTCATGATTCTCTTCGTCGTTCTTGTTGTGCTGGTGTTCGTCGCGCAGATCGCCGAAATCTTCGTCCCGCCGCTCGATTGGATGTTCAACGCTCACGTCTACATTGTGCCCGTGATTGTTTTCTACGGCGCGATGGCTTTGCCTTTTCCCCTCATGCTCGCGCTTGCGTTTGTCGCCGGGTTTTTGTGGGACGCCATGACGGTGCAAGTGCTCGACGCCGCCCACGTTGAAATCTCCTTCGGTTGGTCGATACTTCTCTACGCGGTGTTCGCCGCCATCATGCACGGTCTTAAGCCCTTGTTTAATCGGGGTCGTTGGGAAGTGCATTGTGTTCTTAGCGGCATCTGCACCTCGGCCATTCTTCTCACCCAATACCTCATGATTTCGTTTCGGCGTGGCTCGATTCTTTTTAACCGAGAAGTCTGGTGGCAGATCGGCGGTCCCGGCCTGCTTGCCATGCTGATGGCACCCCTGGTTTTCTGGATGCTGCACTGGGTCTCGCGCCTAACGCACAATCCATACGTTCCGCAGGAGGACGCTTTTAATGAATACGCGCCGCGCTAGGCCGACACTGCGCATTCAATTTCTAGGGCTCTGCATGCTTCTTGGCCTCTGTGCGATCGTCGGACGGCTTTGGTGGGTGCAGGTTGCTCGGGGCAACGAATGGACGGCGCGCGTGCAAGGCAGTTCGGAGGCGACTGTGCGTATTCCGTCGATTCGCGGTGAGATTCGCGATCGCAACGGGGTTGCCCTGGTGCAAAACCGCGCCAGCTATGAAGTCGATTTTTATTTGCCGGAAATGGTGAAGGGCTATCGGGACCGCTACGGCCATCCGCCCGAGACGCAGTATCGCGCGACAATCAGCGGGATGCAGAAGGACATGAAAGAGCCCGACATCGTGAAAATCGTCAACGACGGCATTGTGCCGCGATTGGAAGATCTCGATCTCGCGCGCGACTACAACTCCAATCAACTCCAGCGCCATTATCGGAATAACACGGAAGTGCCCTACTCCTACATCAAGGATATCGATTTCACGACGATGGCGAAGTTTTCCGAGCACGATGTCGGGCTGCCGGGAGTTGATATCGCGATCAAACCGGTCCGCTCTTACATCTACGGCGCGCTTGCTTCACACTTGTTAGGCTACGTCGGTGCTCCAGACGATACCAATACCGAGGAAGCAAAAAAATACACCTTTTACCAGGGCGATGTAGATGGAAAATCCAACGTCGAGAAAACGATGGATGAGTACTTGCGCGGCCAGCCAGGCATCCGTGTGATGCGCCGCAATGCCAAAGGCGCGATCGACGGCGTTGTTAGGGAAGAACTGCCCAAACAGGGTGCGAATGTTTACCTGACAATCGATGCCCGCATTCAAGCGATCGCGGACGAAGCTTTGCGCGTGGTTGGACGTGGCGCGGCCGTGGTGGTCGATCCTAACAATGGCAACGTCCTTGCCATGGCTTCGGTGCCGTCATTCGATCCGAATACCTTCATCCCAAGCATCAAGTCGAAGGATTGGAAAGCGCTGCGTAACGACGAAGCACATCCGCTCGTCAACCGTGCGGTCAGTGCTTTTCCGCCCGGGTCGACGTTCAAGCTCATTACTGCGCTCGCCGGCATGCGCAAAGGGATCGGGAAACAAAAATTTACCTGTACTGGCGGCGTCTCCTACGGAGATCATTATTTTCAGTGCTGGATCAACGAGAAGGGCGGGTCGCACGGAACGCTGACCGTAAGCGACGCAATTAAAGTCTCGTGCAATGCCTTTTTTTACCAATATGGCAACGCTGCCGGCATCGACTCGATCGACGCGACCGGCGATGCGCTTGGGTTAGGCAAACCTACCGGGCTCGAAATCACGGGTGAATCGCCCGGCGTTTTGCCGGGGCCGGACTGGATGCGCGTTACCCATCCTAACGAACGATGGTCCTCAGCTTACACCGCCAACGTTTCGATCGGCCAGGGCTACGATCTCGCCACACCCCTGCAAATGGCCATGGCCTATTCCACCATTGCCAATGGTGGCATTTCCTATTACCCACGCATGGTCGATCGCGTGCTCAATCAAGATGGTTCTCCGCTGCTCGACGCAGATGGCAAGATTGCCGTCCCGCAAACGCCCAAGGTGCACGCGGATTTTCGCAGTGAGTTGGCGCCCGATCAGATTGAAACCGTTAGGCGCGGCTTTTGGAAAGTGGTCAACGAGGATGGAGGGACCGGCCACGCCGCTCGCATGGAAAAGGTGGAGGTGGCCGGGAAAACCGGAACCGCGCAGGCCATGCTCAATGGCAAGAAGGATAACGTCGCCTGGTTCTGCTGCTTCGCACCTTACAATCATCCGAAATACACGGTCGTAGTCATGGTGCAGGGCGCCTTTGGACACGGTGGTTCAGTCGCAGCCCCGATCGCCGACCGCATTCTGGAGCGCGTTATAGGAATGGACGAAGGGAAATACGAACCGCAGCTTGCCTGGCTCGCCCCAGCGCACAAAGATAAGCCCTTCGACCAGATCGTGTCAGTCAAGTACAAGGACGATCCTTTGGCGGAGCCGGGTTCCGATGAAGAAGATGCGAACGGCAATCCTGCACAACCCGCCGAAGCGGCGGTCATGGCCAAAACAGGCGATGCTCCCGATGTCGAACCGGAAGCCGACGCCCGAGGACGTGTGCAAAACGCGCAGCAGGCGCGGCGGGCATTGCGCGCCGTTCCCGTCGCGACTCCTACCCCGCGTCCACGCGGCTTATTCGAGCGGATGTTTAACCTGCACCCGCATCCGACCGCTCCCACTCCCGCGCCGCCCCCACGCGCACGCCGACCAATTTAGAATTTAACCATGAAGTTCAACCACGGACCAACCGCGCTGACTTCAAAAACTTTGCCGCCCTATGATAGAACAAGTGAAACGGATGCTTGGCCTGCGTCGCAAGACGGGCAACAAGCTCATCATCAGTATCGAGAAACTCGAGCGCCGCGTTGCGCTCCTCGAAGACGGCCAACTCGAAGAATATAGCGTCGAACGCGAAAGATCCCGTAATATCGCCGGCTGCGTTTACAAGGGCCGGGTAAAGAACATTGAGCCCGGTCTCAAGGCGATGTTTGTCGACATCGGCTTGGAGAAAAATGCTTTTCTCCACTTTTGGGACGCCATTCCCGCGGCCCTCGACAGCGGCGTCGAAGAAATTGAACGAGCTGGAAGGAAACAGTCCAAGAAACGGTTAACAGCCAAGGATATCCCCAACGTTTACCCGATTGGCTCCGAGGTCATCGTGCAGGTGACGAAAGGTCCGATTGGAAGCAAGGGGCCGCGCGTTTCGACCAATCTTAGCTTTGCCGGCCGATATCTGGTGCTTATGCCATTCAGCGATCGCAGCGGCATTTCGCGCAAGATCGAGGACCCAAAGGAGCGCGCGCGGCTCCGCAAAATCTTACGCGAGCTCGATATTCCGGATGGTCTGGGTGTCATCATCCGTACGGTCGGCGAAGGTCAGCGTGCCCGCTATTTCGTGCGCGATCTGCATTATCTCCTCGAACAATGGTCACGCATTGAACAGCAGATCCGTGACCTTCCCGCGCCCGCCTGCGTTTTCCAGGAGCCCGATCTGGTCGAGCGAACGGTGCGCGATTTTCTGACTGACGAAATCGACGAGGTCGTATGTGACGATCGCGCGGAAGTCGATCGCATGGTCGACATGGTCGGGCAAATTTCGCGACGCGCCAGGAACCGGATCAAATTTTACGACGGCGCCGCGCCGGTTTTCGAAACCTTCGGTGTGCAGAAGCAGGTCGACGACGCGTTTCATCGCCAGGTTTGGCTCAAGTGCGGCGGCTATATCGTGATCGACGAAACCGAAGCCCTCGTCGCCGTGGACGTAAACACTGGGCGTAACAAAGGTGGCCGCGATGTGGAGAAGACGATTCTGCAAACCAATCTCGAAGCCGCGGAAGAGATCGCGCGCCAGCTTCGTCTGCGCAATATAGGCGGGCTCATCATCGGTGACTTCATCGACATGAAAAACCGCAAGGATCAGCAACTGGTTTATCAGCGGATGCGGGAACGACTGAAGCGCGACAAGGCTAAGACGCACGTCCTCCCGATCTCGTCGTTAGGCTTGATGGAAATGACGCGGCAGCGCGCGCAGGAGAGCCTGAGCGATTCGATTTACCAAAACTGCCCCTATTGCGAAGGCCGCGGCATGGTGAAGACGACCATGAGTACGAGTGTGGAATTGCACCGCGCACTCAATACCGTCATGCGGAAATACCAGGACACGATTCACGACATTCGCGTCATCCTTAATCCCGATGTCCTCAAGCGACTGAAGGAGGAAGACGAAGAATTGCTCGTTGAATTGGAGCGCCGCTACGCTGGTCGACTGATGTTCCGCGCCGATCCCACCTTTCATCACGAGAAATTTCTCGTGACCGATGCCAACACAGGCGCCGAACTGAAGGCCTGAGGCTGAACGAGTTCAGACCTGGCTGTAACCAGCGCACCTGCCGGTTGTCTTCCTATCCAAGGTGACGCAATCCCAGGAATGTCTGCCTGCGTTAGCTGCCTAACGAGCGCTTAAGCGAGCTCCGGCGCGAAAATGGGACATCAGACAGGAGAAGGAAATGAAGAAAAAGTTTGTCGGCATTTTTGCCTTAATCACTTTCGTGTCCGCCGTCGGCTACGCTGGTCCGGTGGAGCCGCAACAGCAGACTTATCAGCCACCGGCGCAATGGTATCGTGATCAGGAATGGAACTTTGATCTTTTCGGTACCTACGCCTTTACGTCGCGTCCGTATCAAAGCGATCGCTTTCTCGGCGTCGATCATGCGTGGGGTGGCGGAGTAGACGCCAACTACATCTTTGGCCGTTACTTTGGAATCGGTGTCGAAGGTTACGGCCTGGCGGCGGACGATGCCGTCGGGCAAGCCTCAGGCAACCTGATCTTTCGCTATCCAATCCCCGGAACTCGTTTTGCGCCGTACGTTTACGCCGGTGGCGGCGTGATCTTTCGCTCCAACGACGTGGAAGATTTGGTCGATCGAGAAGACCACTTTCATCACCATGATACGGAAGGAATGGGCCAGTTTGGCGGCGGCTTCGAGGTGCGAATCACGCCCAACTTTGGCGTGATTAGTGATTTCGATTGGAATGTTCTAACTGGAAATCGGGACGACTTTGGGATGGTCCGGTCCGGTTTGCGTTTCGCGTTCTGAAAACGGCTGCCGTCCTCGCCTTCGGGCGCCTGGGGCAACCGCGCATATCGTGTTTGAGCGACGGCCTGCTCGAACCGTGCTGTTTCCGCCCCTACAGAAATGTGCTGATTTCCCCTAACGGTTTACGTTGAATATCCGGCACCATCGCCTCCCTGGCCGGATGACCGACGACGAGAAGCAAAAATGGCTTCTCGTGGGTTGGTCGCCCGAGCAACTTGTTTAGAAATCCCATCGGGCTTGGCGTGTGCGTAAGCGAGACAAGTCCTGCCTGATGAATCGCCGCGATCAAAAGACCGGTCGCGATTCCGACCGATTCCGTCGCGTAGTAATGTTTCAACGTTCGCCCATCCGGTAACAGCCGATAGGGCTGCGCGAAGATTGCGATCAGCCACGGCGCCGCTTCGAGGAAAGGTTTGCTTGCGTCGGTGCCAAGGGCAGCAAGCGCTGCGAGCCATTCGTTAGGCGCTCGATGCTCGTAGAATTCGCGCTCTTCAGCCTCGGCCGCGAGACGTATTTCGCGCTTCAAGGCAGGATCGCTTACCGCCACGAAATACCAGGGCTGCAAATTGGCCCCGCTGGGGGCCGTGCCAGCCGTGCGCAGACAAATCTCGATCACTTCTCGCGCCACGGCCCGATCAGAAAAATGACGTACCGTCCGGCGCCGCGAGATCTGGGTGTGAAACTCCTGCGCCCGCCTAAGCACCTCGTCATCGGTGTACGATTCTCGCGGCGGCAAAGCGATGAAGTTTGGTTTGCTCACACTCAAGATCCTAGGTGCTGTCAGGCGAATTGCGATTCCGCCACGAAACGTGAAATTGTTGAGATGTCTTTTGCCGCAATTCTCGATCAACTACCGCGTGCGGAATCGCCTTTGCTCCGTCGCTTTGCCAGACTGATCGAGCCTAACGACGATGGCGAATTCGAGCGTATGGCGCAGGAGGCGCTTGCCCTCACTCGACAAAATTTCGGAAAAACGATGCGCATGTTTGCTCCGCTTTATTTGAGCAACGAGTGCATCAACAACTGTCGTTACTGCGGCTTTTCGCGCGATAATCCAATCCTGCGCGTCACTCTCACAGTCGAGCAGGTCGTTGCCGAAGCACAGTGTCTTGCCACCCAGGGCTTTCGTCACGTGCTGCTCGTCGCGGGGGAACATCCGAAATTCGTCAACGAAAGTTATCTCGCCGATTGCATTCGCGCGTTGCGCCCGCTTTTTTCCTCCATCGCGGTTGAGCTTGGGCCGATGACCACGATTCAATACGAGCCGCTGATTCAAGCGGGCGCCGAGGGTTTGGTGGTTTATCAGGAGACCTACAATCGCAGGGTCTATGCGGAAATGCATACCTCGGGGCCGAAGCGCGATTTTGATTGGCGGCTCGAATGTCCGGAACGCGCCTACGCCGCCGGTTTTAGACGGATCGGAATTGGCGCCTTGTTTGGGCTCGCCCCCTGGCGCGCAGAAACACGAGCGCTTGCGGCGCATCTTGAATATTTGCTTAAGCGTTGCTGGCAATCGGAGTTGACGGTTAGCCTGCCGCGCCTGCGTCCGGCGGCCGGAGAATTCGTTCCGCCGTATTCGTTGGGCGATCGCGAACTCGCGCAGCTCATCTGTGCTTTTCGAATTTGTTTTCCGCATGTCGGAATTGTTCTCAGTACCCGGGAGCCGGCGGCGTTGCGCGATGCGCTGGTGCCGTTAGGCGTGACCATGATGAGTTCCGGCAGCCATACCGAGCCGGGTGGGTACACCGGACAAGGGCGAGATGCCGTCCATCGAACGGTGCGCGGACGGATTCTTGCGCCCGATGCCGGGATCGACGCGCTTGCCACCGGACAATTTGAGATCAGTGATGCGCGTTCGCCCGCCGAAGTGGCGAACGCGCTGCGCGAGCGAGGCTTTGAGCCGGTCTGGAAGGATTGGGATCAGGTGCTGCTGGGGCAATGAGGGTTGTTCTTAACGGCGAGCCAATCGATTGCGCATCTGGACTAACGATTACGGATTTGGTTCATGCTCGAAACTTGCCGGTGGAGACAATTCTGGTGGAGCGCAACGGCATCGCGCTACGGCGACGGGATTGGCCTAACGAACAATTATCCGAAGGCGATCGGATCGAGATCCTGCAAGTAGCAGCAGGAGGATAGCGCAGGCGTTCAATCCTTCGAATTTCGAAGCTGCACACCAGCTTCCGGCCATTGGCAGAAGAGTTGTTCGAGCAGGTGCTGGCCTATCCGGCTTTCTCTTCGGCTTCTTCGCCTTCCTTCACGATATCGCCCTCGGTGAAGAGAATGCCTTTCAGAATTTCACGCCACTCCGGTTTCTGCCGAAGGAGAAACTCCAGATCCATCCCAAAATGTTTGAACTCCTCCTTTTGCGCGTTCTTCATGATGGCCTTGGCTTGTTTGTCCTTTTCGACGGCCATGCGCTGCTCGTACCAATCGATCGCCTGCGCTTCCTCGATCACGGAGAGAATCATGCGCGCAAAGGTGCGGGTCTTTTGCGGCAATTCGTTAGGCGGCTCGTGATATTGGTCGAATCCCATAACAGAATGGTAACTGGCCGCGCAAACGCGGCTACTGATTTGTCACGTTATAAATCTCGACCAAGCCGATGCCGGTGCCGTTTACGCCGGAAAGGATGGCGGTGTAAGCCCCCGGCAGGAGGGAAATCATCGTCGCTGATTCGAAGGTGTTCGTCGGCGCCAGACCCAGGCCGATGATGGCATTTGCGTTTGGGTCCGTCTGCCAATCGTCATTTGTTGCCAGCACAACGCCCAAGCTGCTGACAATTGTTAGCATCGGATTCGCAAGCGGACTGCCGACGGACGTCGCAAGCGATGGGCCGAGGCCGCGAACAACGATCGTCTGTCCGGTTGTGCCGCCAACAATTACACCCGCGATCATGACGGCATTGCCAGTATCGACGAAGCCGCGTGTCGAGATGTTGAGCAACTGCGGCACGTTGAGCGAGTCGAGGTCGTAGATTTCGACGAGCGCGATGTTTTGCGTTCCATCCACACCCGTCACCACCACCGTGTAAGCGCCCGGAGCGAGCGACTCAAAAAGAGCTGATTCGTGAGAATCGGTGGGTGCGAGTCCAGCGTCGATCACCTGCTGGAAGTTCGGATCGTCCTGCCAGTTGTTATTGCTGCCGATCAATTGTCCCGTGGAACTGAAGAGCTCGAGGCTTGGGTCGAGCAACGGAGTAACGCCAAATACACCTAACGACGGCCCCAGTGCTCTAACGATGATGTTCTTGTTGGTGGTGCCGCCTCCGAGAATGAAACCACCAATGAGAACGTTATCGCCCGTCTCGGCGCGCCCTCGAGTGGAAAGGTTGAGCAGTGTGTCGCCGCTTGGGGTGGGAGTCGGTGTCGGCGTATTCGACGGTGCAATGCTCGGCGTCGGCGTAATGCTGGGAGTGGGGGTGATCGAAGGAGTCGGCGGAATACTCGGCGTCGGCGGGACGCTGGGAGTGGGCGTGATCGAAGGAGTCGGCGTTGGGCTACCGGAAGCAGTCGGTGTCGGCGTCGCTGTCGGTGTGACCGTGATGGTCGGCGTTGGAGTAGGCGTTTGGGCCTGAGCCGTTGGTCCCAAAAGCCCGACGATGAACCCGACGCTCGCAACAAGGAAAAGCATCCGCGACCGCATGTCTCAAGTTCGACTGGGTAGGTTTCTGCGTAAAGACCGTTTCCGCTAGCTGCGAAGCTCAGTAACAGGCAGTTTCCTTTCGAGAGAAGCGCGCTTTTGCCTAACGGATCGGCAAGGGTTGGCGCGTTGCGTGGACGCGACTTTTGCAACCGGCGCGCACTGCTCGATGATAGCCCATGCGTCGCGTCGTTGTTTTGCTCTTTCTCCTCGGACCGCTTCTACGCCTGCAAGCCGATGAAGGGATGTGGCTTTACAACAATCCACCACTCAAGCAGCTCGATGAGAAATATCATTTCCAACCCAGCCCGCAGTGGCTCGAGCATTTGCAGAAAGCGAGCGTGCGCTTCAACTCCGGCGGAAGCGGCTCGTTCGTCTCGCCAAACGGATTAGTCATCACCAATCATCACGTCGGCGCCGATACCCTGCAGAAATTGAGCAGCGCTGAGCACAATTATCTGCGCGACGGCTTTTACGCCAAAACAGCAGCGGAGGAACAACGCGCCCTCGACCTTGAGCTCAACGTTCTCGACTCGATCGAGGACGTGACCGCGCAGGTCAACGCCGCAGTTAACGCGCAGATGGATGCCGGCGCTGCTTTGATCGCGCGCCGGGCTGCGATCGCGCAGATTGAGAAGGAGTCGAAAGAAAAGACCGGTTTGCGAAGCGATGTGATCACGCTCTACGAAGGCGGTTCCTATCAACTTTATCGCTACAAGGTTTACACGGATGTCCGGCTTGTTTTCGCGCCCGAACAGCAGGCTGCCTTTTACGGGGGCGATCCAGACAACTTTGAATACCCGCGCTACGACCTCGATGTTTGCATCTTCCGAGTCTACGAGAATGGGAAGCCGGCCGAGATCAAAAACTACCTGAAGTTCGATCCCGTCGGCCCGCAGCCTAACGACCTCGTTTTCGTCAGTGGAAGCCCGGGACATACAGATCGGGAGTTAACCGTTGTTGAGCTGACTGACTTGCGCGATCGGCTGTTGCCGCAGTGGCTTTCCATGCTTAGCCGGCGCGAAGTCTCCTTGCTTGCCTGGGGAAATCGCGCGTCGGAAAATGCGCGGCGCGCGCGTGATGAACTCTTCGGCGTACAGAATAGCCGCAAGGCTTTCACCGGTATGCTCGCCGGTCTGCTCGATCCTCAACTTTTCGGGAAACTCGAAAGCAACGAGAAAAAGTTGCGGGACGAGTTTCGAGAGCACTCTGCTTCCGATGCGCAGTTAAACGGTGCGCTTGCAGCCTACGAACAAATCGAGCGGGCGCAGAAAGCGATCCGGCAGAACGCTTCTGTTTATGACTATTACGAAGAAGAACGCCGCCGCGTTACCCTTTATCGTCAGCCGCGCGGATTTAGCGGCACGCTTTTCAAATACGCGCGTTTTCTCGTTAGGATGGCGGAGGAACGGAGCAAGCCAAACACCGAGCGACTGCCCGCCTTTCAGGATGCCTCGCGCGAATCACTCGAGCTGGCAGTAATGTCGACCGAGCCGGTTTATGATGACTTCGAGATTCTGTCTCCTGAGCGATTCATTGAGCGATCTTGCCACGCATTTTGGCGCAGACGATCCGCTCGTCCGCCAGGTATTAGGCGGGAAATCCCCCGGTGCGCGTGCCGCAGAGTTGGTTCACGGGACCAGGCTCAAGGATCTGGCTTTTCGCCAGAAAATGTGGAGTGCCGACAGCGCGGCGATGAAAACCGTCCATGACCCAATGTTGGATCTCGCCTTTCTCATCGACTCGACGGCGCGTGCCGCCCGCAAGGTTTTCGAGACGAATGAAGAAGCCAAGCAACAGGCTTACGCACAAATCGCGAAAGCACGTTTCGCCCTGCACGGGACGAGCACCTATCCAGATGCCACTTTCACCTTGCGCCTCTCCTACGGAGCGGTGCGTGGCTACGAGGAAGCCGGCAAACCGGTGCCGCCGTTTAGCGGTCTTGCGGGCCTCTATGCTCATGCCGTCGCACACGAAAATAGACCGCCTTTTGACCTGCCGAAGCGCTGGCTGGAACGCAGGAACGCGGTGTCGTTAGGCACAAGATTCAACTTCGTCAGCGATGCCGATATTATTGGCGGCAACAGCGGGAGCCCGGTGGTAAATCGAGCCGGCGATTTCGTTGGGATCATCTTTGATAGCAACATCCAAGCGCTCGTCTTGGATTACCTCTACGACGACCGGCAGGCACGCGCCGTGTCCGTCGATTCCGCGGCCATCCTGGAAGCGCTACGAAAGGTTTACGACGCCAATCCACTTGCCGAGGAATTGCTCGATCGTTAGGCGTTCTATCTCGCGAGTGTGAGACCCAGTCGAGGGGTGCCTTGGAACCGTTCGCGGTGCAGTGATTTGCAAGTCGGCGCGACTTTTTAGAACAAGGTCAACTGTTCCCTGGGTCGCCGAAAAGCCTCGGTGGAGAGTTTCGGTCGCTCGCCCATTCCCGCGCGCTTGCAGCCGATGGTAAACAAGTCGCGAATCTGTTCCGCAAAAATTCCTTCGCCTCGCATCCGGGATTTGAAACGTGGATCGTTCAGCCGCTCGCCTCCGCGCAATTGCCGGATGCGCCCAAGCACCTTCTCTTTTCGATCCGGGAAATGCTCTTCCAGCCAACGCTCAAAAAGCGGCGCGACAGCATACGGCAGTCTAACGACCGTGTAGCCGGCGAAGCGCGCTCCTGCCTCCGCCGCTGCTTCCAGAATCGTCGGGAGTTCGTGGTCGTTTAGTCCGGGAATGATCGGTGCGGTCATGACTCCAACGGGAATGCCGACGGTCCGCAACTGGCTGATCGCATCGAGCCTGGCGCGCGGAGAGGAAGTGCGCGGCTCCAGCACGCGCTGCAATTTGGGATCGAGCGACGTAATCGAGATGTTGACTGCTGCGGCGCAGTGCGTTGCCAGTTCGCCTAGCAAATCGAGATCGCGCGTTACGAGCTGATTCTTGGTGATGATCCCGATCGGATTGCGGAATCGCGCCAACACTTCGAGACAGGCGCGTGTGATTTTGAGCCGGCGCTCGACCGGTTGATAGGGATCGGTGACGCCGCTCATCACGAGTGTCTGCGGCTTCCAACGCGGCGAAGAAAGTTCGTCCTCGAGAAGCTCGGCGGCGTTTTCCTTCACCATAATACGGCTCTCGAAATCGATTCCGGCAGAGAAGCCGAGATATTCGTGCGTCGGTCGCGCGTAGCAATAAATGCAACCGTGCTCGCAGCCGCGATAGGGATTGATGCTCGACTCGAAGCCGACATCCGGACTGTCGTTGTGGGCGATGATTGTCCGGGTGAAATCACGCAGATAAATCGTGCGGCGGGCAGGCCGATCCGGATCGTTCTCATCTTCCGGATCGGGCTCGAGGTGGAGTCGCTCGAAGCGGTTGGCCGGATTGTGGGATGCGCCGCGTCCGTGAATCGGCTGGGGCAGGGGATGCGCTTCGCCCGGATTCGACATAGGACACGTTCAACCGAACGTATTCCATGTCCAGCGGAAAGAGCCGCTTACTCCAGGAACATTTGCCCGCCGCGCCTGCGCAGGTGGCGGTCTTGGGCAAGGTTCATTCGCGCCGGCTCGTCGCGGGCAAGCAAACCTCTGACCTGCTCGATCACCTCAAAGCCCACTTCCGAAACACTCTGATGACGCAGCCAGGCAAGAATGGTGCGACGCTGAAGGGAAAGAGTCATTCCTCTCAACTCCTCGACCGGAATCTTCTCGTTAGTCGTTAGGTCGGTTGGCGTCAACGAGGCCAGAAAATTTTCCTCCTCTGCCAATATGGTGGCGGCACGCCAGATGGTGCGGCGCAGGCCGCGACCAAATTGTTTTTCCAACCAGGGAATGATCTTGTGTCGTACGCGGTTTCGCCGTGCGGCAAGCTCCGCGTTGCTCGCATCCTCCCGAAATTTTAAGTTGTTCGTCTGGACGTAGGCATCGATTTCCGTTCGCCAGACGCCGAGGAACGGTCTCACGACGGTCAGTGAACCGATCATAGATCGGGGTCGCATCGCTCCGAGTCCGCGTCCGCCCGCTCCACGAAAAAGATTGAGCAGGAAGGTTTCCACCTGATCATCGGCTTGATGCGCGAGAAAAATCGCTGAGCAGCGCCGTCGACGTGCCACGCGTGCGAAAAACTTTAGGCGTTCTTCGCGCGCTACGGTTTCGAGTGATTGCTTCCTCTTCGTGGCGAGCGCTCGAATTTCGCCGGCTCCGAGTTCAAACGTCAAATCGTACTGTAGCGCCAGGCGCCTAACGAAATGGGCATCGGCCTTGCTCGCCCGGCCACGCAAACCATGTTCGAAGTGGCAGACGACTAACCGCCGGTAGCCTCGTTCGAGCAGCCAATGGAGAAGCGCCACCGAATCGCGCCCGGCGGAGACGCCGATGAGAAAGCGGCGATCGTTAGGCAAATCAGCCAAAGATTCCCTGCCCCATGTTTGCGGTGATTGCCTTCTCATGACCGCGCTGTGCTCAGGCCTCGTTCACCCAGCCAGGGCAGATGTCGCCTGACGACCCGTCGGAGACCAAACGGCTCGATCGCTTTTGCCCGGATATGTTCGAGCGCTTCTTCCACTGAGTCGGTGACATACACGAGTTGCAGGTCGGCAACGCTGATTGTGCCGAGCTGTGCCATTTTTTCGAGCACGCTAACCAACGCTCGCCAGTATTCCGTGCCCATCACGACAATGGGAAAGTTCTGAATTTTCCCCGTCTGAATGAGGGTCAGTGCTTCGAACAATTCATCGAGCGTGCCTGCTCCACCCGGCATAACGACAAAGGCATAGGAATATTTGATGAGCAGTGTCTTGCGCACGAAGAAATAGTTGAGGGTGACGCAGCGATCGAGATACTCGTTAGGCTGCTGTTCGAAAGGAAGCCTGATGTTACAACCGACCGAACGACCGCCGATTTCCTTCGCGCCGCGATTGGCCGCTTCCATCAGACCTGGGCCGGCGCCAGTCATGACGGTGAAGCCAAGCCGGGCGATGCCCGCGCCCATCTCACGGGCGAGCTGATATTCGGGTGTGTCGGCTTTGATCCGAGCCGATCCAAAAACGGTCACGCAAGGGCCGACAAAATGAAGCACCCGGAAACCGCGCAAAAAATCCGCCATGACTCGAAAGAGAGTAAAGAGCTCTTCGAAACGCGAATGCGGACCTTCGAGCATGATCTCGTCCGCGCGCTCGGCTGGTGCGGTCACAGGTGATTGGTCGCTCACAGATTCGGATGACGGCGCTTTTTTCACGTCTTTGGACTAGCAACGAGCAGCGCGCGAGACAATGACCCTTATCGCGGGGATGACAGAAAGAAGAAATGCTCGGGGGGGGACTTGAACCCCCATGCCTTTCGGCATACGCCCCTCAAACGTACGTGTCTGCCATTTCACCACCCGAGCGCGGTGGGCAAGGTTGAACAATGGTGGCTGGAAAGCAAGCCAACGACCACTCGCATTTGCGCCCTCGGTCGGATTGTCGAAAAGATGTCACGAGCAAGGTCTGAAACCTGCGGTTAAGCTGCCATTATGGAACACGAGCAAGAGCAGACGTGGATCAAGCTCGACCTGCACATCCATACTCTCGACGATCCGAAGGATCGGCTCGATTACACTGCGCATCAGCTGCTGGAACGCGCCTGCCAGCTCGGCTTCGGGGCGCTCGCGATTACGCTGCACGATAAAGTCTTCGATCGCGCGGACGTTTTCGCGGATGCGGCGGAGATGGGAATTGTTCTCATCCCGGCGGCGGAGATGCGTCTTGAGGGAGCGGATGTTGTCCTGCTCAATGTCCAACCCGAAGATATCAAGAACCTGCGCACCTTTGCTGATCTGCGTGTGCTCAAGGGCCGCCTGCGCGATTCTCTTTTCTGCTTTGCGCCGCATCCATTTTTCGTTCTTGGCGCTTCGATGGGGGAACGCTTAGTGGAAGACATCGATTGCTTCGACGCGATCGAAGTCTGTCATTTTCACAAGGGATGGTTTGATCTCAACCGCCGGGCTCGGCAGGTTGCGGCGGAATATGGCAAACCACTTCTCGCCACCTCCGACGCCCATCGGCTGCACGCCTTTGGAAATCATTACACGAGCATTCCTCGACCGGCAGAGATGACGATTGAGGCGATCCTGCGCGCCTTGCGCAGCGGTCCAATTCGCCTAACGAGTCCATCTTCGAGTTGGCACGATCTCATGCAGGTCTTTTATTTCGTTTTCGTGAAGCACCCTCTAATAAAGCGATTTCGTCCCCGGCCGGTGCCGCGCCTGCCGCGCGAAGCCACTCTTGTCTCGCGCGGCTGATTGTGTCAGTTGCTAGACAACGACTTCATGAACGTAAGACCTTTTAACTGCCTGATTTTACTTGCAGCGCTGGCCTTGACGGCCTGCCCAACGACGAATCCAAAAAGCGAATCCAAAAAAGCGGCGAAGACGGCGGAAGTGCATCCAGGGCAAGCGCAGGACAGCGTTGATTTTCAGGCTTTCCTCGGTCGATTGCGCGCGGCCGTGAGGGCGCGAGACATGAACACGGTCGCTTCCATGATGACGTCTGACTTTGGTTATGTGCTGGGTGCGACGCCGGCCGACGATCGAACCGGGCCCGGCGTTTTCCAATATTGGGACCAAAACAATCTTTGGGTCGAGCTGGATGGAATCCTTTCCGAACGCTTCATGGCAAAAGGGGAATTCATGGTCGCGCCGCCGCAGTTTGCTGAGCCTGCGTCACAATATACCGGGTATCGCGCCGGTATTCGGCGGGTCAACGGAAGCTGGAAGTTTGTTTATTTCGTTAATGGCTAACAAGAAGCGAGAGATGAGCGATGAGTCAGCCTGTCCGTCATTTCTCACTCAGCGCTTCTCTGCCCCATCGGCCGCCGTTTGTATTCGTTAGGCAACTGCTTGCCTGTGAGCCTGGGCAGTCAGCTGAATGTTCGGCCTTCTTTGCCAAAGATGACCCAATGTTTGCTGGTCATTTTCCCCGAAATCCACTCGTGCCTGGCGTCATCCTGACCGAAGCGCTCGCGCAAACGGCCGGGATCGCGGCAGGCTCGGGTTTTCCCGAAAATGCACCTCCTCTCTTTCTGCTCTCGGCCATTAAAAGCATGAAATTTCTCGCGGTGGTGCGACCCGAAGAAGAAATCGCACTTCGCGCTGAGAAGCTGGCGCAGGTTGGCGATCTTTGGCAGTTCAAGGTCGAAGCTCGTGTGCGCGGTGAGCTTGTCGCTGATGGCCAACTCGTTCTCAGTTTGGCTCGCGAAAGTTCTTCCGCGTGATTGGAATAGCGCGCGCATGAGCTACTCTGAGGCCTTGAAAATCGACCAGATGCGTCTGCCGGAATTCGCGCTCATTATTCCAGTCTGCGACGAGGCGGCGTGTATCGGACAGGTGCTCGATGAGTTTCTCGAGGCGGTCGATCCGGAGAAGTTTGTCATCGCTGTTGGGGTCAATGACTCGAGCGATCGGACGTCGGAGATTGCGCGCCAGCGCCCCGTGCTTGTCGCGGAAACCGAAAGCCGCGGCTATGGCTACGGCTGCCAGGCGGCGATTGGCCTGACCAATAAGCTTTTTCCCTCCGTGCAGGCTTACATTTTTTGTGCGGGCGACGGGGCCACCGACCCGCGCGACATTCGCGGCCTAACGAACCGTTTCGAACAAGGCTACGACTTTGTCCTCGGCAGCCGCACCCGCCTCTGCCGGAACTGGCGTGCAATGACTTTGCGACATGTGGTCGCGAATGCTGCCCTCGGAGTTTGGGCCGGTTTACTGGGTGGAAAGATGTTCAGCGATCTTGGCCCGATGCGTCTCGTCAGTCGGCAACTCTTTGAGAAGATTGATCCTCGGGAGATGACCTTTGGATGGACAATCGAAGCCCAGATCGCGGCTGCAAAATTGGACGCGGCGATTTGCGAAATCCCAGTGAGGGAGCGTCAACGGCTCGCGGGCGAGCAAAAAGTTTCCGGGGTGACGTGGCAACGAACACTTGGCATCGGTTGCCAAATCGTGGCGGCTGGCTGGCGAAGCTGGCAAAGTTTTCGGGTTGCGCCAGTGGTGCGGCGACCAGCGTTGCTTTCTCCGCCGGAGAGTCGCCAGCGCGAAGCGTGAAACGCTGGATACTGCTTTTGGCTGCAGCCCTGACGAGCGGCTGTGCTACGACAAAGCCTCCCTTGCCGACGTTCGCCACGGGCGAAGCTCCGACACGGCCATCGTCACCGGACGACGCGGGGATTGCCAGACTCCGCCAGGCCGACGTAATTTATTTTCGCCTGACGAAAAGGCCAACGGCCGATAACCAGCAGGCGTGGCGCGTGCTTGAGCAATTTCGCCAAAGCAGTGAGCAAGTCGCGCTCGGCTGGAGCATGCTGGCCGCGACGCAACAGCCACTTTTCGATCAGTGGCGGCGGCAGGAAATCACGCGAGCGCAATTGCTCGAGCGGCTCCCGGCTGCGATGCACGAGGATTGGACGCGGTCAGCTTTGCGGCCTGATCTGCCACAGATCGCACTCGGCGGTTCGCGGGAACTTTTGCGCAAGATCCGCGATGGCGAAGCCCTCACGTCGGACGAGATCGCGCTCCTGCCACGGGATTACCGCTCACGACCGGAATCCTTCGACAATTTTGCCGACCGTGTTTCCGCCTCGAATGGGCTTCGGCGTTATAACTTCGCCCAGCTTTATCGAGCGCACCTCGCCGTCGAACAGATGATCGCGGAAAACATTCTTCGCTTCATGCGCGAACATGCCGGGACCAAGTTGATCGTCTTTTTGCCTAACGATCTTATGATTGAACCGCAGGAAATCGCGGATTATGTCGCGCAGAAGGCTTCGCTGCGGCAGATGATTCTGGACCGCGCGGGCACACCTAACGAGTCACATCCGCAACTATTGGCCTCCTGGCGTGGCGGGTGTTTGCAGGTCGTAGATCGTGCCCCAGGGGCCGCTCGCTACTACGGCTACCTTGTCTCGCCACGGTTGACTACTTGAGCCGTACGCTTGTTTCTCCTGGTTGCCCCAAAAGAGGTAACGCGCGTGCAAATCCTGCGCAATCTTTTGCCAGGCCGGCAGACCCATCATAAGTGCGCGCAATTGATTCTCAATCGTACCGTAGTCGAAGCCCTGCGTCCAAAGATGGCCCGGATAACCGAGCACCATTTTGCGGCCATCCATGAGCAACGGGTGATTGTAGATCGGAAAGGCCGCGAACCGTTCACCAATAGGAATCTTGTCTACCGCGAGCGCGATCGAATTCAGTTCCGTGCGGTTGGCAATATCATACCCCGGAATCCCCACCTCCAGCCCAGCGATAAGACTAACAAATCCTGAGAAGAAGAGAAGAAAGCAAACGCCTCCACGCACCGGAATAGGCCATTTCGCGATCAGCTCGCGCCAGAGGAATGGAAGGAAAAGGAAGTAGGCCCACACGAGGAGTTTCATATTGTCCCAACTCCAGGGCGCGGTCTTGACGAAGAGGGCGAAAATGAAGATCGCTGCTCCGGGCATGACAAACGCAAAAGCCTGACCGGCAGACGGCCCCAGTCTTTCCTGAATCAATCGAATTAAGCTAGTCTTAGCTTCGTTAGGTTCGGCCTCGGAAGTGGAGGCTTCTGGAGTTGTTTCCGGCTTTGGTCGGCGAAGCAATCGCCACCAGAGAACCGCCACCAGCACGATCATCGCCGGAAGAGTGAGTCCAAAGTTGGTCAGCCAAAAGCCATAACCCGAGGTCGAGAAGGCGGGATCGCTTTGCAGCCAACCTGGTGCCCAGCCTAGGATCGACTTGGCTTGGAAATGATCCGTAATCATCCAAACGATCCAGGTCGCAGGCAGGAAGGCGGCGATGAGGAGAAGAGCGATCTGCTTCCGCATTTCCCAGTCACCAATAACAAGCCAAAACGCGAGCACCCCCGAGAGTGCCAGGAAGGTGTGGACGTGAAAGAACGGCATGACGGCATAGACCGACCATTCAACCCACCATGGCACAAGCCCACGGTATCTTGGGAGCGATTCGTCGCCGGCAATGGGAAAATATTTCCGGCGCCAATGGAGTAACAGAAGTAATCCGGCGGGAATGGCGTAAAGCAGGCCGCGCTGAGTCACGAACATGGTTAGGGGGATACTTTTCCAGGCGATCCTTGTCTCAGAGTAATCACTGAAGGTCCAATTGTGGAGGAACTCGAATCCCGCCAGACCGCCATTGAAGAGAAATCCTGCTACTCCGAAGGCACCGCCCCAGCGATAAAAAGCATAAAAGGTGGCGACTGAACCAAGAAGGCCGGTCCAGACGAGAGCGCGAACGAGATCAATGTGTTGAAGAAGGAGAAGCGAATCGAAAAAATCGATTCCTGCGGGGTAACGCAGCTTACTGAAGGCATGGATCGGATTATCGGGCCAAAGTGGAACGCCGTTAGCGAAATACTTAATGTAGGTAATGTGCAGTGCGAGATCGCCGAGATTATTCGGCGACTGAATCTTAAGGTTATTTCCGTCCACCCAGAGCACCCAGCAAAAGGAGCGGATGGCAAACATGAGAAAGGCAATCCCGACAACCCAGGCCCAAACCAGATCCCAGCGACGCTTACCATCAGGAGGAGGAGGCGCCTCGACCGCGAGCTTCATTCGTCGGCGAGCGCGTTTCGACTTTGGCAAGGGTGCAGCAGGTGCTGCGGCAATGACCTTGCGAGGGTAAAAAGTCGAGCTACCGCTCCAAGCCCAGATAGCCGCCGCGAAAGCTAGAAGAAGCGCCAGGCCGGCGAAAGACGGGTTTAACCCGCCACCAACAACGCCAAGAATCAATCCGATGATTGTTGCGGTGTTGACAAAAGTGATCCCGCCGGTGAACCACTTCATTGTGGCGTGGCAGGCGTCGGCGCGGCATTGCCGACAAAGTCAGGTGACCGGCCAGGAAAAACCTTGCGGAAGGTTTTGGCGCTAAAATAGATTTTCGACTCATCCTGATAAGGGCGGATCTTCATCGGCTCCGTGAAATAGCTATCGTGTAACTTCTTTTCCACTTCCGTAATGCGGTCGGACTGGACGACGAGAAAATCGGCATCCATTTTCCCGGGAGCGTTACTTCCTTCATAGTATCCCACGTTGCCAAAGTCTCCCAGGAGCCAGGGAAAGGGATAAGTGCTCGTTCGAATAAAACTCCCCGTAATGCGATAGTAAATAGGGTTGCTGTGCACCAGACGCATGATCGGCTTCATAAGCCGAAAGATATCGTTGTAAGTCTGGACATAGACATAGGGCTCAGTGTCGGTCGTGCAGCGGAAGTAGTTAAGCCAAATCGCCATACCTAACGAAAAAAGGAGAGAAAGACCGACCGCGCCCTGCTGGATTCTTCGCATGAAATTTTCGCCGGGCTTCCACGAATCGCCGCGCCACCATGCGAAACCGGCGGCGAGTAGCGCGCAAATGAGAGCGCAGGCAAAAAGCCTTCCGCCAATCTCCCCACAGACCGCGCTCGTGCTGGTGGCGGCAAGAGTTATATGGATCGCCTCGCCGAGATATTTTCCCCAGCCACAGGTCGTGCGCACCGCCTCAGGCTGGATGAGATAGCTGAGCGGAACGCCCAGACTAAATCCGATGGTGGCGGCGAGAGCAATGGCAAACGCTTTACGTGGAATGGACAAAGCGGCCGCGCCCGCCGCAAAGACAAAGAGGAGCGGCCAGGCGATGCTGATGATGATCCAGGGGGTCTTATAATGGATGATGCTATAGGCGACAAAGACTCCTGCGCCGTAAATCGCGAGATAGCGGATGATGTAGTTTTGGAAAAACTGGCAGGTCAGGCAAAGGAGTAATCCGATAAGGATGGGCCATTCATAACGCAAGGCCAGCTCCAACCAATAGGGCCAGGGTTTTTCATGGCCGTTGCCGTTTGAACCGGTTTGATACCAGGTCGCAAAAGTCAGATAGAGTCCTTTCACGCCGTGCCAGTTTAGGAACGTTCCCGAGTAAAAGAAAACGACGAGGAAGATGGAGGCGGCAGTGACGATCGCGAGGTCAGCGATGTCCCATTGCTGGCGCGCTCGCTTCACTGCTTCCATGGGATTGAGACGGTGCGAAACCCAAAGCACCGCCGCGGCCAGGAAAGCGCTGCCGATATGGATAATGTAAGTCTCCTTGGTAAGAATCATCCCGGCTGCGCCGATTCCCACGCACCAGAGATAGCCTCGCGTGCCAAAGCGCCAGAGCCCGAGAAGTCCCAGGACAAAGAGCATGGAGAAAAGCAAAAGCCAGACTTCATGGATTGAGTAGCGCCCGTAAAAGACGAACCCAGGCGAAATCGCCATGGCGAGCGCGGCGAGACGACTCACTTTACGCCCGACTAGCGGTTCGAATTTGAATGTGACAAAAATCGACCCAATGCTCGCCAGCACCACAGGGAGGCGGAGCGCCCAGATGTGACGCCCGAAGAGCGCCTGCGCGACGAGGAGAACGTAGAAGTGCAGCGGCCCGTGATAGTTCGTCGGATCATAGCGGTAGAAACCGGTCTTCATCATTTGGTCGACAAACCAGCCGTTGATGCCTTCGTCGAAGTGCGCCGGCTTGATGGAAAGGAGCAAGAACCGCAGGAAAGCGCCCAGCCCGATGATGCCCCAGAAGATCCAATCTGCGCGCGCCAACCGCTCGCCCAGCGATGGAGGAGCGGGCTCAAATTCTCCTCGCGCGGGCAGTTCTCCCCTGCTAGGTAGCGAACCAATGCGCATCTTGGTGACTGGCGGCTGTGGGTTCATCGGGAGTAACTTTATTCGCTACATTCTGCAACATTACAAGCCGGCCTCCGTCACGAACGTCGACGCCCTCACTTACGCAGGAAATCTGGCCAATCTCGACGGGGTCGTGGCAGAGCACGGCGATCGTTACGAATTTTTCCAGGCCGACATTGCCGATGCGGACCGGATGGACACACTTCTGCACGAAGAGCAATTTTACGCCATCATCAATTTCGCGGCTGAATCGCACGTCGATCGCAGCATCAATTCGCCGCAAAATTTCATCCACACCAATGTCGTCGGCACGAGTGTTCTCCTCAACGCCGCGCGCAAACATGGCGTGCAACGTTTCATCCAGATTTCGACGGACGAAGTCTACGGATCGTTAGGCAAAAGCGGACACTTCACCGAACAGTCGCCTCTCCAGCCCAGCTCGCCCTATTCGGCCAGCAAAGCGGGTGCCGACCTGCTCGCGCTCGCCTCCCATCATACTTATGGGCAGGACGTGATCGTGACCCGTTGTTCGAACAACTACGGTCCCTACCAATTCCCGGAAAAGCTCATTCCGCTTATGATTATCAAAGCGCTCGGCGACCAGCCTCTGCCCGTCTATGGCGATGGCCTGAATGTGCGCGATTGGATTCATGTGGAGGATCATTGCGCCGCGATTGTCGCCGCTCTTTTCAAGGGTAAGCCCGGCCAGGTTTATAATCTTGGCGGCGGCGGTGAGATGGTAAATCTGGATGTCGTGAGGCTGATTCTTGATCGGTTAGGCAAACCACCGGGCCTGATCTCTTTTGTGACCGACCGGCTCGGCCACGATCGCCGCTATGCGATCGATTCCAGTTTCTCCAAACGCGAACTGGAATGGCACCCGTTGCATGAGGCGCGAGAAGGGATTGCCGCGACCGTCGATTGGTATCTGCACAATCGCGCGTGGTGGGAGACGCTTCTGAAGGGGACGGAGCGTTTCGACTAAGCGACGAACGTCGCTCGCAGAGTCATTAGGCAAACCATCCTTGCCATCCCTCTTGCCGGAAATCTCCAGTGCGCCAGCACTGAGTCTTTCTGGGTACCGCCCCCCACGTCCGAAGGACATGAAGGGCGGCTGTTCCCCCCAGAACGCTCCATGTTTAAGATTTTTCGCCGAAAGCTGCAACAAGAATTTCCAGAAAATGGTTACAACCTCCGTAATCATCAGAAAAACCTGCGTGGGCGGGATCATGTTTCGCTCTGACGACGTCGATAACGCCTGGTTCTTCTCCGACTCGTGCGCCGGTCGCCTAGCCTAACGAGTATAGCTCTGACTTTTGCCGTCCAATAGCAAGACGATTGATGCGCCCAAAATGCTCGAGTCGCACGAGAAGCCCGGACAGGTGCCACTGTTTTGTCCAGATTGTTGGAAAAACAGAGGTTTATCCGATTTGGCTGAGTAAATCTAACGCCTTAGGAAATTCGCCTTTGTCTAATATCCCGAGGGGTCGGTAAGTCTCGACGGTTCGAGTGGCCGCGTCTTTTCGCTTCGCATGGGCGTAATACATGACATGAGCGGCCGCGATATTGACCCGCTCCTCAGGTTCTACAAGCTCAAGGGAGTAAGCAAATGAGCAATCAATCTGATCGTCCATGATACTCGCAAACTCCGTTGCCTGTTCGATTGCCTCTCGCGGGATTTGCGCAACCACTTGAAACGCGACCGTTCCCAACGGAACGCTGCGATAGAAGTGAAAATGTTCACGGAGTCGGTAATGGATAAGGTGAATCCAACTCGTAAAGTAATGCTTAAAGTCCTGATGAATCAAAAGGCTTCCGGGAACTAAACTTGGATAGAAACTGCGCGCGATCTGAACGGCGAGATCCTCAGTTTTCATCGCATCTACCAGTAGGATTTTGATTGGCCCATCACCCCACTGATAACGTCTCAAGTCTGCCTGTATTAACTCGACTCGGCCGCCTCCATGCTCGCTGACAATCCGGCGTGCCTCAGGAAGAAAGCTTTCCCCAGCCAGATAGCGGCAGTACGGAATGCTCGCCGGCATCCAGTCTTCCCATTGGAATATGTCAAAGCCGAGGACTTTCTCGTCCTGATGATCCGCCTTCGAGGCATGACTCAGGATACCTTGAGCGAGCGCGATTGAGGTCGAACCCAGCCAGCAACCGAGATCAACAATCGCGCCTTCTTTGCCAGCATAGCGAGCCGCGCTTTCGTAGAAAAATGCCATTTCGGCCGGCGAAACCATCCCAATCCTGCTCTTTGGGACCCAAGTCTCGGAGCCGTCTACCGGTTTATCAGTCGTCGAAGCAAGCTTTCGTCTTATCGCTTCAAACAACGGCAGTGTTCGCATGGCAAGTTCCTTCCATCCTAGAAATGGATGTCATACGGTAGCATAATCCCTTTCCGTGTTTGAGTGATCTCTTAGGCAACACCGGTTCTTCTGCCTGGGATTTTGCCCTGAAGTCGACTTCATCTTAGTAGCTACCCAATGGCTGGCATGGCTCTAACTTTGTGACTTGACCTTCTCGAGAGCTATAACCGGCGCTGACGGAAGAGAGATGGGTCTGGCCTGGCATGAAGGTCAGGGCGCGCCCGTCGGGTGTGCGAAAGCGATTCGCTTTTGATTCTCGAGAACAAGCGCGATTTCGGATCGCGCTTCGTCGAAGGTGAGCGCGTGTGGTGGCCTTACACTCGTTAGGCGGACGAGGTGAAAGCCGAGAGGGCTGCGAATCGGCCCGCTAATTTGCCCGGGTTGGAGTTTTTGCGCCGCGGCGAAGACTTCAGGCAGCATTCGTTCCGCCGCAAAGTAATTGAGGTCGCCGTCGATTTTCTTTGTCGCTTCGTCTTCAGAAAACTCGGCGACGAGGGCATTGAACGACGCTCCATTTCTCACTCTTTGCCAAAGTGTCTCAATGAGCGCTTTCTTCGCTTCGAGCACTTCAGTGGGATAACCATCCGGCGCGGCGAGAAAGAGATGGCTCGCGCGCAGACGCAGCGGTTCGGCAAACTCCCCCGCGTGCGTCGCAAAATAGGCGCGACATTCCGCTTCGTTAGGCTGAATTCGCGCTGCGATCGTTTTTTCCAGCCAGCTACGGATGCGAAGACTTCGGGTTGCCTGGCGGCGAAGTTGCCAGAGGCGAGTATTGGAGGCCGCGAGCGCATTCCCCCATGAGTTATCATTCTCAAACTGGGCGCGAAGTAGATTCATCTCCTGCTGGAGCGCCGCCTTGTCGACCTCCTGAGCTGAAGCTGCGGCGCTGAGTTTCTCCTCCGCAATGAGGACTCGCAGCAAGTCGCGTTTTCTCGCCTGTTCGACTGCCGGCTCGACCTCATCCGCATTGCTCCCATTGGCAAAAAGCTCGCCGCTCCAGGCACTGTCGAGATTGCGATCGTAAATGCCGGTCTGTCCCACGAGCGCGAGAAGATCATCTTGCCCAACGACACGCCCGAGCCAGCGCCGGAAGGCGAAAGACCTCGTCAGGCATTCGCCTGCACCGATTCCAAGCGCGATTGCCAACACCAGCGCCAGGAGACGGCGCATTAGCGAAAGGCTTCGGTGGCCAGAAAATAGAGCGTTACCTGCCCAATGATCTGCAAACTCTCGGGACTCAGCTTATCCAAAGTGTCTTCCGCGGTGTGCCACGGTGGATAATCGAAATCGATCAGGTCGATTGTTGGGACACCGATTTCATTAAAAGGCGTGTGGTCATCGATGATGTCGCCGTGAGAATAAGTAAAATGACTCCGCGCTTGCAGGGCCGAGGCCGCGGTAAAGATCCCCTGGGACAGCGCGGTAGGAGAGTCGACCGGCAAGGTGATGGTCAGGTTGCGATCGCCGATCATGTCCCAAATGATTCCGCCTTTGTAGAATTGCGCGTGCTTGGCAGCCTTGGCCTTTTTTGCAAAGAAGCGGCTCCCGTAAAGACCATCACTACGCGTGAAGTTCTCGTAGGCTTCTTCGCCATCGAAAAAGATCAGCTCAATCTGGCGCGCGAGGTTGGGATGTAGGTTGAGCACGCGCCCGAGCTCAATCAGCGCTCCGGGTCCTCGAGCCGCCGTCATTCGCGCCTACGAAACGGATCGAATCAAAAGTCTTCGTGTCGTAATGGGAGCCGACAAAGAACAGCTTCCCATGTTCCGGTTGATCAGGTCGGCGCGCGATGATGTTGACGAATTGGACCGGGCCGCGTGGCGTGCGGCTCGCGAAGGGCTGATCGATGACCTGCCAACCGTTCGCTTCCAGCTGCTGATGGATGTAGGCGCGCGTTTTCTTGATCTCGTCCGATTCCGGCGGGCGCGGGCCAAGCTCGACAATGGCTTGCACATGTTGAAAGGCGTTTTGTCCTGAGAATTCTTTCCATGGCTCGCCATAAGCCGTTGCATTTGGTCGCAGAAACACAATCAGGACTACGACCAAAAGTCCCAGGGCGACGAGGGCATAGGCGATGTAACTCCGCCACTGCCCGGCCAGAAAAGTGTTTCTCGTCGTCGGTCGGCGAGGTGGCGGGCCGCGCCGCTTCTTTTTGTTAGGCATCGGGCGGCAAACCAAGAACAGTCACGACGCGCTCGAGATCGTCGTTTCCGTAGAATTCAATCTCGATTCGGCCGCGCTTTTCTCCGTAATGGATGGTCACGTGGGTCGCGAGATGTTGTTGCAGGCGATTCTCGAGATCGCTAATTGCGCTTGGGTTGACAGCTTCGGGGCGCTTGCGGCGGCGGCTGCCATCGAGTTTGCCGAGGAGCCGAGCGACCATGCGCTCCGTCGTGCGCACGGTCGAGCTTTGCCGCAAAATCCTTTCCGCCATGAGGCGTTGTTCCTCGTGGGTTTTGAGGCCGAGCAGCACCTTGGCGTGGCCTACGGAAAGCAAGTTCTGCACGACCCAGCCTTGCACTTGCACATCAAGGTCGAGCAACCGCATGCCATTTGCGATCGAGGCCCGGCTCTTACCAACTTGCTTTGCAATGTCTTCCTGGCGCATGCCAAATTCGTTCGCCAGCCGCGCGTAAGCCTGCGCTTCCTCGATCGGGTTGAGGTCGGCACGCTGCAAATTCTCGATGAGGGAAAGCTCGAGGACTTCGAGATCCGTCGCCTGTCTGACGATAACGGGCGCTTCCGCCAAACCGATTTCCTTGGCCGCGCGCCAGCGGCGCTCGCCGGCGATTAATTCAAACTGACCCTTCACCTGCCTGACGATTAAAGGCTGAATGATTCCGCGCTGTCGGATGGAGTCGATCAACTCGTCGAGTGCCCCGCGTTCAAACTCACGCCGGGGTTGAAGCGGACTGGGAACGATATTCGTTAGGCTGACTTGCTGGACGCGCTCGCCTGCTTCAGGCTCCGGCAAACGCAGGGCGGGGGAAGCGCTGATCAGTGCGCCCAAACCTTTGCCCAAACCGGATTTCGCCATCGCGCGCTCAGGCTATCGAAAGGGCGAGTCAAGCGCAACTGCTCCGGGAAAAAACGTCTTTCCATAGCAACTGCCGCTCGATTGCACGCAGGCGCGAGCGCACCTAGCCTCCAACGCCATGCCTGCTCGCCGCATTTTTACTCTCGGACATTCTCCCGATCCAGACGATGCCTTCATGTTCTACGCCATGGCGGAGCACAAGATCGACCTGCGCGGTTACGAGTTTGAACACCGGCTCGAAGATATTCAGACGTTGAACGAGCGCGCCATGCGCGGCGAGCTCGACATATCCGCCATTTCCATCCACGCCTACGCCTACGTGAGCGATCGTTATGCGCTGCTCTCCTGCGGGGCGAGCATGGGCGATGGCTATGGCCCGATGCTTGTCACGATTGGAGGAGGAGGACCTAACGAATTCTTCCCCTAACGAATTGCGCGAGTTGCTGCGCGGCCAGCTCATCGCCGTGCCGGGAAGAATGACAAGTGCTTTTCTCGCTTTGCAGCTTTTCCTCGGCGAGTTCGACCACATCGTGGTGCCGTTCGATCAAATTTTCGAGACGGTAAAATCAGGTCGTGCGGGCGTTGGTTTGATTATTCACGAGGGTCAGCTCACCTACGCTTCGGCCGGTTTCAAGAAGCTGCTCGACCTTGGCCAATGGTGGAAAGAGGAAACAGGCTTGCCGCTCCCGTTAGGCGGCAATGTCTTGCGCAAGGACTTGCCCAAAGACGTTCAGCGCGACCTGGCGCAAATCACCCGCGAGAGTATTGACTACGGCCTGGCTCATCGCGACGCCGCGGTCAGCCATTCGCTGCCCTACGCGCGCGACATGGACGCGGCTCTCGCCGGCAAATTCATCGGGATGTATGTCAATGATTTCACCCGCGACTACGGCGAAACCGGTCGCGCGGCGATTCGCGAATTTCTGAGCCGGGGCCACGAGCGTGGTTTTGTCCCGGCGCTGGGCGAAATCGAGTTTGCCTAACGAAGACGCGGTCTTCTTTACGGCTTGGCTTCGTCGCTCTTCTTCTTTCCGGGTTGCACCAGGTTTTCGACGTAGTTCGTGACTCGATGCAGCTCGGTGTGAAAACCGGAAACGAAATCGCTTGGTCCGTACTCGAAAAGAACGACGAAGCTAAAGGTGAAAAAGACAAAGAGAAGAAACCAAAAAAGACTGCGGATGAGACCCACGCGCCGAGGTTAGCTGATTGACTTCCAGCGGTCAACGACTTGAAGTCGAGCTTTCCGGACTTGCACTGCGCTGCACAAGGCCGCGCTCGCCAGAGTGCGCGAGGCGTGCTTCGCTAGCGCCATGCGCGTGCCGCTGCTCGACCTGAGCGAACAATATCAGAATCTCGCCGAGCCGATTCGGCGCGAGCTGGATGAAATTTTGCGTACGCAGAACTTCATCCTGGGTTCCAAGGTCGAAGAGTTCGAGCGCGCCCTGGCCGAATATTGCGGCACAAAACACGCCGTCGGTGTTTCCTCGGGAACGGACGCGTTACTCGACATTTTCATGGCGCTTGGATTTGGGCCTAACGACACCGTCATCACGAGCGCCTACACCTTTTTCGCCACCGCCGGCTGTCTCGCGCGGGTTGGCGCGAGGCCAGCCTTTGTCGATATCGATTCGGTAACTTTCAACATTTCGACCGATGCGATCGCGCGCTTCCTCGGGACGTGCCGCCGCAACGGGAAAGGGGAGTTAACCGATCCCGCGGGAAGAGTCGTTAGGGCAATCGTTCCCGTGCATCTCTTTGGTTTGTGCTGCGAGATGGACGCGATCAATCAGCTGGCCCGGGAATATCGTCTCACCGTGATCGAAGACGCCGCGCAGGCGATCGGGGCGGAATATCCGTCGAACGACAGCACGTCGCGCCAGGCGGGAACGATGAGCGCATGCGGTGCGCTCAGTTTTTATCCTTCGAAAAATCTCGGCGCCGCGGGCGACGCGGGAGCAATCATCTCTGACGATGACGAACTGGCGGCGCGCTTTCGTACTTTTCGTCAGCACGGAATGGAGCCGCGCTATTTTCACCACGTAGTCGGCGGCAATTTTCGCCTCGATGCGTTTCAGGCTGCGATCCTGAAGGTGAAGTTGCCGCATCTCGACGATTGGTCGGCGGCGCGCCGACGGGTGGCCGACATTTACCGGGAAAAATTTGAGGCAGCCGGGCTGACGAGCACGCTGACGCTGCCGGCTGAGCCATATCGCGAGCGCGGCCTAACGAATCATCACATTTATCACCAGTATGTAGTCCGCGCGCCCCGGCGCAATCCGTTGCAAGAGCATCTCGCCGGACGAGGCATCGGCACGGCGATTTATTACCCGCTCGGATTGCACGAACAGAAATGCTTCGACTACCTGGGATATCGGTCCGGCGATTTGCCCGAAACCGAGCGAGCGACGCGCGAGACGCTGGCTTTGCCGATGTATCCGGAACTCACCTCCGAGATGCAACAGGAAGTTGTCGACGCGATCGCGGAATTTTACCGTCCATGAGCAACGACCTTGGTTTTGTGCACGAGTTCGTTCCTGGCAGTTCGGAGCGCAGTCTGCTGATGTTGCACGGCACAGGCGGGAACGAGCACGACCTATTGCCGTTAGGGCGCGAACTCGATCCGGCGGCGAGTTTGCTTAGTCCGCGCGGAAAGGTGCTGGAGAACGGCCATCCCCGATTCTTTCGCCGATTGGCGGAAGGGGTTTTCGATCTCGAAGATTTGAAACAACGCACAGACGAGCTAGCGGATTTCGTCGTCGCGGCGGCGGAACATTATGGGCTGGATCGGGAGAAGATGGTTGCCGTCGGTTATTCAAATGGGGCCAACATCGCGGCCAGCATTCTCCTGCGCCGGCCCGAGGTCTTGCGCGCCGCGGTGCTCCTGCGCGCGATGGTGCCGTTCGAGCCCGATCCATTGCCGGATTTGAGCGGAACGCGCGTTTGGATCGCCGGAGGAGAGGCCGACACGATTATTCCACGTGAACAAACAGAGCGATTGGCGGAAATGCTGGCTGCGGCGGGAGCAGAGGTAACCGCCCGTTTTTTCCCGGCGGGTCATCGCCTAACGAATACGGAGCTGGCCCTCGCGCAGCGGTGGCTGACGTCTTAATCTGCTGGCAAACCGGATTCGTTAGGGCAACGCCACCGGCGGTTTGAGCGCGGCTTCTTCGAGCGTCGCGCGGTCCCATTTCCCTAACGTTGAAGCCGCATCGTAAACGCTCTGCGCGAAGGTGAGCAGGAGATCGTCCGGTGATGCCGCGCTGCGCACCGCGTCGTAAGGCAAAACGAATTCCCGCAGCGGCGCGTAATAGCCTGCCTCTGGCGGTTGCACTTTGGCCTCGGCAAATCCCGGCGGTTCGGGATAAGCGTAGGAATAATAAACCGGTGTCGGGCTCGAAGCGTTACCGGGCCAGAAGCCCACGCTGCTCACCTCCTGCGCATAGGCTTCGCGCGTTACCGCGTCGGACAAATGCGGGACACCACCTGGATGCGGCGGCGCGGCCCGTCCGGAGAAGCGTGTCACCGCAAGGTCAAAGCTTCCCCAAAAAAAATGCACTGGACTGCACTTCCCGCAGAAACGGGAGCGAAATTTTTTCAAAACGCGATCTGACTGTCGCAGCACCTGCCAAAATCGATGCGCCTGTTCGGGCACGTAAGCGCAATGCGTCTCATCTTCGTCAAATGCAATCGGTTCGGCAATCTCGTTAGGCATGCGGTCGATTTTCACCGACAGAGCGAGCTGCTCTAAAGCACCCATAACTTCGCGATAAAAGGCAGCGACTGACTGGGATCGGAGCGGCAAAACTCGCACGGCGCCGTCGCTTTTCAGAATGCGCAGCTCATGGCTGATGAAATCGAAGCGGATCTCAAAAGTGTCAAAGCCATGCGGGATTGGCGAAGTCGTCAGGCCACGCGAAGTAAGATAGAGCGTGACGTGCCAGGAGTGGTTGATCCAGGGTGTAAGCGCGAGGCGCACTTTGCCTACGATCTGAGTCCACATGTGGAGCGTTTCAGCGGTGGATTGCCATTCGGAGAACGGCAGAGGCGGCCAGATTTTTTCGCGATCGGCTTCGGAAAGGGTCGGTGATGCAGGCGGCGGATTCATCTTTTGTCCGGCAAATTAGCTCATCGGCAAAAAAGTTGCGACCGCGAGCGAGCCAGCCTATATCAGACGCTCGTTCTTCCCACGGCGCGGGTAGGTACCGAAGTGGCCAAACGGGGCGGACTGTAAATCCGCTGGCTTACGCCTTCGCTGGTTCGAATCCAGCCCTGCCCACCACTCTTTCTCGCGAAAGCTCGCGCACTTGGCTCGACGAGCTACAACCTTGCGTCACAGTTATCGTAAGAGTTAATTTTGCCTTGCGAATTGTCCTGCATCTTGTGAGAGAGATGAAAGGGAGACGGAGAAAGGTTCCGCCATGCAGAATGGTCGGTCAGATATGCAATCCCGGCAGCGGTCGCGCTGGCTGTGGGCCAAGAGGCGTGACGCCATCAATTTTCCAGCCCTTTCCTTCAGCGGTGAAGCTATAAAGGTAGGCGCGAGCAGTTCCATCTCTCGTCGTTAGGTAAACCTGCACCATTGCCGTGGGTCCGGCGATCTCGACGGTACCGAATTCCACCTGTCCCGTCTCAATCATGCAGGCAAAATCGCGCCGGATCATTTGCTCGAATTGCGCCCGGGAAAATTTCTGTTGCACGCCGGTGGCGGCTTGTCGGTAAGCCGCGTCGAAATCGTTCGCTCGTATAGCGGAAAGCTGATGGTTGACCACGGCATATAGCTCGCGGGCCGCTGGGACAGGAAGGCGCTCACGCGCAACATAAGTCGCGATGACCCCTATCCCACAGAGGACGAAGAAAAAGAGGAGGAGCGCAGCCTTAACTCGTTGGTTCATTGCTAGGCACGGCGAGTCGGATCGATCCGGCGCAAATATTGGTAACTATAAATACCCGTGTCATGGCCGTCGCCCCAGCTTGGCTGAAGCGCATAGCCTCCCACCATTTTCCAGCCGCGCAGCACGAAGCTCTGCTCGTTGTAACTGACTTCTGGCCTAACGAGATTGCCGAGCACATCAGGTTCGCCGCCGCACGCCGCGCAAGGACAGGCGGTGCGCAGGAAGCGCAAAGGGAGAAAGGTTTCGCTGCCGTCGTTCCATTGAATAGCCAGCTCGCTGCCGATTTGCTCGATGTTGGCCGGCTCAAGGCGCATAGGGAAAGGCTAGCCAGCTAGAGCCGGGAGGCAACGCCCGGGAACGATCGGACATCAATCTTGGTCTTGAGGATCGAAATCACCGCAGTTTCCCTTGTTCTCAAGCGCGTACCGGTCGCGAGCGCTGACCAAAGATGGCCGTGCCAATCCGGACCAGAGTAGCGCCTTCTTCAATCGCGATTTCAAAATCGCCGCTCATTCCCATCGAAAGGTGGGGCAGCCGCAGGTTAAATTCTCTTTCCATCGCATCCCGCAATTCGCGCAGGGCAACGAAGTGGTGGCGCGACATCTCAGCCTGCGGCGCAAGCGGAGGTATGGTCATGAGGCCTTCAATCGTTAGGCGACCTAACGAAAGTAAGGTTTCGACATCGCGCCGTAACTCCTGGGGCGAAAAGCCATGCTTGCTCGCTTCTCCCGCCACATTAACCTGGAGCAACACGCGCGGTCGTGAGCCATCCTCGTCCGCGATGCGCTGCATCTCCTGAGCCAGGGCGCACGAATCGATTCCGTGAAACAATTCGAAGAAGGGCAGGGCAAGCCGGATTTTGTTCTTTTGCAGGTGACCGATGAAATGCCAGCGCAAACGCGAAGAGAGTAGCGGAATTTTCACGCGCGCCTCCTGCACCCGGCTTTCCCCAAATAGCGTCTGGCCCGCCTCCGCGGCGGCCTGAATTTTCTCCGCCGGATGGGTTTTCGAAACGGCGACCAACTCAACGTCGTTAGGCGTGCGGCCGCTTTTTTTAGCAGCCTCCGCCATCCGCGCCAGCACGCGCTCGAGGTTGTGCGCGATTTCGTCCATTGAACGCATTATTCATCGCGCGGCGGAAGCGGCAAGAATTCTCCGAGGTAATGCCGGTCGCCTAACGAAGGAATTTGGATTGAACCTTTTTGCCGTTTTCCTTAAGCCGTTACCATGCAACGTGCTGCCACCTTTCTGGTTCCTCTGTTTCTTCTGCTTCACGTCCCGATTATGGCGGCAGAAAAATACCCTGCGCAGCCCGGCATGGCCCAGGTTCCGACCTGGTCACGCGATGATCTGAACTTTTTCCTCCACGGCTCGATGGGCACGGAAATCTTTCCCGAGCCGGTGCTCCGAACTTTTATCAAGATTTACCCGGAGCTGTTTCCCACTTCAAACCTTGCCAAGGCGTTTCGCAACGCGATGTGACTGCTGCGAAAAGCTACAACAATGCCATCATCTGGCCGGCGAGCTTTGGACCGATGCCGGCTTCCTCGTGTTTAAAATAAATAAAGGTTTCCGACCATTGGCCGCTTTGCTGCCTAACGACCTCAGCCCAACGCTCCACGTCCGTGGGCGTATAGTCTTCGCGACGCAAGCGCAGATATCCGTAATCGGCTGTGGCAACAGTGGGTGTGCTCAGTTTCTCTGTATCGGCCATGCAGAGAGCGATATTTCGTTCGCGCAAGAGCGCAAAGACTTCCTCATCCAGCCAGGATGAATGTCGAAACTCGAACGCGCCGCGAATGGTTGGTAGCTCACGCAGAAAAGCGCTCAGGACGTCCGCGTCCTTTTTGAAGTTTGGGGGAAGTTGGAAAAGGATCGGACCGAGACGCTCGCCCAGGTCCGAGGCGACACGACAAAAATAGTCCAGCGTGTCCTGGCAATCGCGCAGTTTGGACCAGTGGGTGATTTTCTGCGGCGCCTTAAGGGCAAAGCGAAAGGTTTCCGGCGTTTGCGCTTTCCAGTTCTCGATCGTCTTGGGCGAAGGAATGCGATGAAAAGTGTAATTAATCTCGGTCGTCGTTAGGCGTTCGGCGAAATAAGGGAGCATTTTGCTCGCGGGCAAATCCTCCGGGTAAAACGAGCCCTTCCATTCGGTGTATTGGAATCCCGAGGTTCCGATCCAGGTCTTCATGCGCCTTCATCATGCGTTGGGACATGCAGGCTGACAAATTGTGCGCGCTGCCGGAGTGCAGACAAGTATCAACCACGTCAACCTAAGCCTTTGAGGCGCCCTGTTTCTTGAGCGCAGTCCTGGCCAGGTAACTAACGAATATCGTCACACCAATCGTGGCGAGGAGGCCGACGCTGAGAAAAGTCCATTCCAAAGGCGTATGACCTTTCTTGCTCCCACCCAAGCCGGCTTGTCCGATGGCGCCGAGATAGGCATAAAGGACCGTTCCCGGCAGCATGCCAATGGCTGAGGCAAGGAGATAGGGCCAGAAGCCGATCGAGGTTAGGCCGTAGAAGTAATTGCTGAGGTTAAAGGGAATCAGCGGGCTAAGCCGGAGCAAGCCAACGATCTTCCAGCCCTGTCGGCCGACTGCTTGATCGATAAGGCCGAACTTCTTGTTCTTGTGTGCAAGTCTCTCGACACGCGCGCGAACCAGGTAGCGCGCAACCAAGAACGCGAGTGCCGCGCCCAGGGTCGCGCCGCTCAGGGCGACCACCGTTCCGCCGACGATGCCGTAAACCAGACCGGCTGCGATCGTAAGAATTGAGCCAGGCAGGAAGAGCACGGCAGCGAGTGCATACGCGCCAACAAAAATGAATGCCCCGGTCGTGCCGAGATGGCGGATCCAGTTTGTAAAAACCTTGACCCATTCCGCTACCGGCAAAAAGGAAATCGCGATCGACAGGGCTACCAGCCCGAGAACCAGGGCGATCCATTGCCAGTATTGCCGTAGCCATTTCATGAGCGGGTGCGCCGATAGAGCCAGCTGGTCAGCTTGCGCGCGCGCGGTGTGAGCCGCTTCTTGTTCCATGTTTCCGCCGACTTTAGAACGAGGCTGCTAAAAGTCGGATAGGCAAAAACTGTCGAGCAAATGTCTTTCAAGCCGATCTTGTGCCGGATGGCGAGAGCGAACTGCTGAACGAGTTCGCCAGCGTGTTCGCCGGCGATCGTTGCACCGATTACCTGATCGCTTCCGCGCCTAACGAGCACACGGGCGAACCCTTCCTCCGCTCGCTCCATCACAGCCCGATCGACCGCTTTCATTTCCTGCTCGACCAGATCGTATTCCACGCCCTGTTTTCTGGCGACGCTTTCCGTTAGGCCAACAGTCGCGACTTCCGGGTCCAGATAGGTGCACCAGGGAACCGATGAGTAATCGATTTTTTGTCGCAAGAAACGGAAAGGCACGAGTGTGTTGCGAATCACAATCCGCGCGTGGTAGTCGGCCACATGAGTGAATTGCAGCTGGCCGATTACGTCACCGATCGCGTAGATGCCGCGCTGAGTTGTCTCGAGATGATTGTCGACCGCTACTCCGCGCTCGGTGAAAGCGACCCGTGCCTTTTGCAGGTTCAGGTTCTCGACATTAGGTCGTCGTCCCGCCGCGACGAGCAGGGCATTGGCTGCAATCGTCTGATTGCCCGCCCGCAAACTTAAGCCGCTGCTCGTCTGCCTGACCTCGCTGATGTCTGCATTAGTCAGCACCTGCAATCCTTCTGCTTCGAGACGCGTGCGGACAAACTCACTCACCGCCGGATCTTCCTTGCTCAGCAAGCGTGGTCCGTTTTGCACAATCGTAACCTTTACCCCGAGTCGGCCAAACATTTGACCCAGCTCGCAACCTATCGGCCCGCCACCAACGATAACAAGCCGCTCCGGTTTTTCCTTCAATTCGTCAAAGACGGTTTCGTTGGTATGGAAAGGCACATGGCTCGTCCCGATCGCTGCGGGAATCATGGCACGCGATCCGGTAGCAATGATGAAATGCCGCGCGCGCAGAGTTTGTTCGCCGACCTTAAGTTCGTTAGGCGAAAGGAAGCTTCCTTCCTCGTGAAAAACATCTACGCCTAACGACTCAAAGCGTTGCGCTGAATCTAATGGCGCCAGCTCGGACCTTCGAGCTCGCATGCTGGCGAAGACTCCTGCGAAATCGAACTCCGGTTCGACATCCTGAGCGCCCCAGGCTGATGCCTTCCGCATGCGATGCAGCAGGCGCGCGGAAGAAATGAGTGCCTTGCTTGGCACGCAACCGAAGTTGAGACAGTCGCCTCCCATCTTGCCGCGCTCGACAAGGGCCACGCGCGCCCCGAGCGCGACCGAGCCGGCCGCAGTCACCAAACCAGCCGTGCCGGCACCAATTACGACAAGGTTATAGATTCCGTCGCCTTTCTTCATCAGTTTAGGAGAATCGGCGGCATTGGCTATTCCTCGACCCGCCACTCATGCCTTGGGAGGCAGTTAGGTCGACTTATTGCTGGGACGCAACTGCAAACGTCGCGCGGCCTTGTTTTGTGGGTTCGATCGGCTCTCTGCAGCGTGGGAGCAACAGGCACAAAAAAGGCGCGGAGGATTTCTCCCCCGCGCCCTCGAGTTTGGTGTTAGTGACTTAGGGCTTGGCAGGCTGGTCGTTATCGTGCCCCTTCTGCTTCTTTTTCGGCGGCGGTGCGTGGCCAGCTGGGTGAGCCTTGGCGGCTGACCCATTCGCGGCCACTGGGGCGTGATGAGCCGTGTGGGAATTCATCTGAGCACTTTTTGGCGTTGCGTGATGGGTTTGCGCTGTGGATCTGGCAGCCGCGTTGTGCTGCCCGTTCGCCATGTGTTGCTGATGCGCAGTCGACTTCTTCTCAGCTTGCCGGTTAGCGTTTGCAGCTGTTGCATGCTGTGCCGTCTTTTGATGTTGGGCCGTGCGTTCCTGCGCAGAGGTTGGCTTTGCGTTCTGCGCCTGCTCGCGATTCGCGGCCTGAGTTCCCTTTTTCGAGTTCGCCGCGGCGTTTGCCGCAGGTTTGGCTGCCGCGTTGTTGTTTTGCTTGTTTTGGACCGCACTTACGGCTTCCGCCGATGGCTTGCCGTTATTAGCTTTTGCTTGCAAAGCGGGATCGTTCTTAGCGGCTTCCACTGTGGACCGCTGTGTTGAGACAGGAGCAACGCGGGGCCCTTTGGCGGCCGCTTTCTCCGCGGCAGTCGGTTGTGCCTGGACACCGCCCTTTCCGTTAAAGCTCGCCTGAGAGCCCGAAGGATTTCTTACAACCTCCCGATTAACATAGGTCGTCCTAATGACATTCGTGTCCACCCGATTAACGGCGGTGTTATACTGGAAAGCGTTACCCTGCCACCTTCCGCCGACGTAGCCGGTCCCGACGTATCCATAGCCGTAGTTGATTCCACCGTAGAAGCCAACGTGCGGGCCCCAATAACCTTGGTGAAATGCGTAGCTGCCATTAACGAAACCCCAGTAACCTGGTGTCCAAAGGTACCCGATCCGGGGCGCAATGACCCATACGCCCGGCACCCAGTAGTAGCCGTATGGACCATAAGACCAGTAACCCGGCGTCCAGATATAACCCGCGCCTGGGCAAAGTGGCTGCTCATAGACGGGGATCGGCGGAGGAGCGAATCCCACCGAAACGGCAACGTATGCCGATGACGAAGCCAGCGGCAGCCCGGCAAAGAGCAGCGCCGCCAGCGCAAAAATAGATAGTTTGTTTTTCATTTTCAGTATTGGCTTGTAATAGAAGAGAGACGGGCCCGGCGCAGAAATATTCAAGGCAATTTTCCGTTATGCCGATGTAAACGCCCTCGTCTTAACAATATGAGAATCGATGGGAACGCACGAGTGCGCGTATGGTCACCTAATTTTCCTCTGACTTGGGAGAAACTATGTGTCGACGCCCGGCTGTGAAGTCAGCCGCGACGCGCGATTCAATTCACCTCTTCCAAAATGAGGCGCGATGCAGTGAAGCGCCCGCTAAATTTATCCGTATGTTCCTTCTGAAGGGCAGGAGCGAAAGTCTCGCGATAACGATGATAATCTTCCAGCGACTGGCAACGGTATTGCATGACGTAGCTGGGCTGTTCCGTGGCAGGGTCGTTGATCTTGAGCATGCTGCAGTCACGGAAGCAGCCAGTCCGGAGCACATCGGGGATATGCACCTCTTTCATCCAAATGCGCCATTGGGTTTCGATCTCAGATTGAATGGTGACCGTGACGCTATAGACGATCATCGCATCATCCGCTTACAGAGTCTTTCCGCATATCTCTTCAACGGTCACTGTAAACGCAACATGAACATTCCACGACCGAACGTAGCAGCGTAAAGGGAGTTGCCCGAGACTTGATATTCAAGATCAGTCACCGGAACGTTAGGCAAACCTTGAGCGGGAGCGCGCCAGGTTGTTCCGCCGTCGCTCGAGCTATAGACGCCGACATCTGTTGCCACATAGAGACTGGAGCCGATAATAACGAGATCGTTAACCGGTGCCTGGGGCAGGTTGCCAACAATGCTCGACCAGGTTGTTCCGCCGTCGCTCGTCTTTAGGACATACGGTAAAGGCGTCCCCGAACGAAAGCCGGAGAATGTTGCATAAGCAATCTGTGCGTTGGTTGGATCTACAGTTACTCTCGTGACCCAGGTGCCAGGCACGTCCGAGTCGGTGACGCGTGTCCAGTTAACGCCGAGGTTGGTCGTAAACCAAAGACGCCCGTCATCCGTTCCGGCAAAGATACGATTGGAGTCTGTCTTGGCGCCGGCGACAGTCGTGACCGTGCCAAAGGGATAGCTCGGATCGCGGCCTGGGCCGCCGGTAAGATCAGGACTGATCACCGACCAATGGACGGCGTGATCGACGGAGCGATTGACCTGATTTCCGGCATAGTAAAGAACGGCCGGGTTAGCCGGGTCAAACTGCAGTGGGCTAAGCCAGTTACGCCGGGATGAAGTCGTCGAGTTGGTGAAATCGGAGCTGGTGTTCCCGCCGTCGGTTGAGCGGAGACAATCTCCGTACTGGCTGCAACCATAGACGAAGTCTTGGTTCGTAGGATCGATCAATGCCTCAAGGCCATCGCCACCCACATAGGTATTCCAGCCAGTGCCACCATAGGAACGATTTACGCCGTTGTCCTGCGCACCGCCCACCACTCGTCGGCCATCCTGTTCACTTACATCCACGCTATAAAATTGAGTAAACGGCTGACTGACCGCGGAGGTCCATTGGTCGTTCGATCCGTTCACGTCCGAGCGATAAGTGCCTCCGTCATTGCCGAGGTAAACCCGGCCCGGCACCTTTGAGTCCCAGGCCATCGCGTGGTGATCGGGATGAGGACTAAATTCGCCGGTGAAGGACACGCCGCTGGTTTTGGATTCGCAAAGATAGACGCCGCCGGCAAAAACATGAGTCTGGTCGAGCGGGTCGACCCATACGCGTCCAAACCACCAGCCATAGCTCGATTGCGCCCCGCTCAGGGTAGAGTTAGGCGAAAGATTCGTCCACAAATCGCCGCCGTTATCCGAACGATAGAACCCTTGAAAAAAGCCGCTGGTCTGGTTCACGATCGCGTAGAGCCGTTGCGGGTTGGACGGCGCCAGCGCGATCCCGATACGTCCGACGGTCGAAGAGGAAGCCGGAAGACCGTTCGTTAGGCGAGTCCAGGTGGTTCCGCCGTCAATGGAGCGAAAGACTCCTGAGCCGACGCCACCATAAGTGCGCAGGTCAGGCTCGCGAAAATGATCCCACATCGCGGCATAAATGCGGTTGGGATTCGTAGGATCGATGGCCAGATCAACTGCTCCGGTCGTATCATTGTCCCCCGCCAGCTTGCGAGTCCACGTAGTTCCTCCGTCGATCGACTCATAAACTCCACGATCGCCGCCATGGGTGTAAAGCGGCCCGGCCGCAGCAGCGAAGATATGCTGTGAGTTTGTCGGGTCGACCATTAGTCGGCCAATAGCACCCGAGTTCTTCAGGCCAACACGCTTCCAGGTCGCGCCGCCATCAGTCGATCGATAAATGCCGACGCCACCGTAGGTGATACTTCCACCTCCGGGATTTGCCTCGCCTGTGCCGGCAAACAGGGTTCCGTCCTGAGTGATGATCAAGGCGCCCATCGATTGCGGATTTGTTGCCGGCCAGATCGCGGTAAAGTTCAAACCTTTGTCGGTGCTTTTCCAGATGCCGGCGGTTGCCGCCGCCACATAAATTGTATCGGTTGCCACTGGATCAACCGCGATATCTACCACGCGACCGCCAATATTAGTTGGGCCGACAAATTTCCAGCGTGCGGCAGCACGCACTGGATCCAACCTCGCTTCTTCAGTCAGCGCGGCTGCCTGGGCCGCAGCTTTTTCGAGCGCCCCGGCAGGAATGCCGCCGTGAACTACCCGCTGCGTTACAAACCAGTCCTCCGGCGGGGCCTCTTTTTCTTCGCCTCCCGTTTTTCGAACCTGATCGCGATCTCGTGCTGATTGCGTCGTCGAACCGGCCGGAATGGAATGCCGGAAAATTCCGACGAGCGAAAAGATCAGCAAGACAAGGACGGAGTAGTGAATGCGTTTCATTGGTAATAAAGAGTCAATTGTGCCGAACGGTGGTGGGCGCCGTCAAGAACCCTGCGAGTGGCGCCCGATCCACTGGAAACGGGGCGCCCGGCCACAGGCGGCTTTTCGCTCGCCTTTTCCAATCGCCTGCGGCAGTTTCGGTTTTGCTTGCTGGGTTAACCTCTCACCGCCACATCCACGCCATGAAGAGAGTGAAATCAGCGTTGTTCGGCCTCGTTTTTATGACGGCGGCGTCTTCGATGTACGCGGATTGGCGCTTTGGCGCGGAGACCGGTGCGCTTTACGAAAGCAATCTCTCAAACTCCGATCGCACCTCTGATGTGGAGAGCGACTGGGCCTGGCAAGGCGAGGCGCGCGCCTTTAACGGCTTCCAGTTGTCGCGCGATCTGCGCCTCAATTTTGGAGCGGATTTCCGTGGCGTTGCCTGGAGCCAATACGATGCTTTCGACCGAATCGGCGCCGGCGTTTCCACTAATTTGCGTTATCGATTTGGCCTTGGCCGGCTCGCGCCCTGGCTGCTGCTCGACGAGCGGATCGGTTATGATCATTTCCAGCAGAGCGCGCAAAGCCGCTGGGACGAAACGGCTGCCTTGCACGGGGGAATATTTCTAAACGACCGGGTGGCTTTGGAGGCGGGATATACCTTTGAGAATCTCGCCTCGCCCGGCGATTTCTTCGATCGGCAAGGCCATCGCCTCGATGCGGCAATGATCTTCGATCTTACCTCTTCCTTGCAGGTCAAAGTAGGATACTCCTATCGCAATGGCGGAGTCATCTCCTATGCGGTTCCGCCCCGTCCGGATATCTTTCGCATAGCAACGGTCCGGGTGGGTGACACTGCGTTTGGCGCCTATCCGCTCTATAATGCTTATCGTTTCCGCGCAGAGACGCACGCGGCTGCCGTGACTGTTGGCTACACACTGACCAAGTATCTCTCGGCACAAGCCGGTTATGAGTACAGTGTCACCCTCCACGATCCGTTAAGTTACGAAAACCATCGCTTTGAAGCGAAAATCGTCTTCGCCTACTGAGTGAGACTCTCCCGCACATCGACTCTGGCAGCCTCCAGTCGCAGATCTGGCGGCGACTATTTCATGACCCACATCATTGCCTGCCTGCTGGTAACTTCGGGATTGAGCTGTATGGAGGCTGGCACGCTGGAAGTCACGGTGAAAGATCTAAGGGGTCAGCCGGTTTCTGATGCGGTAGTCTATGCAAAAGGCAACGGAACTCAGCTTATTCATTCGCCGAAGCAGCAAGTCATCGACCAGCAAAACAAGCAGTTTGTTCCTTATGTCACGGCAGTCCAGGTCGGCACAGCAATCCTTTTTCCTAATAAGGATAACATACGCCATCATGTCTATTCCCTCTCACCGGCGAAGAAGTTCGAGCTGCCGCTTTATACCGGGGTGCCGGCGGCGCCGGTTCTTTTCGATAAGGAGGGATTTGTTACCCTGGGTTGTAATATCCACGACTGGATGATTGCTTATGTTGCTGTCCTATCGACACCTTATTTAAAGGTGACAGGAAATGACGGGCAGGTCAGGCTGACCGATCTACCCGCAGGCAAGTATACTGTGGAAGCCTGGCAGCCTCTCCTGAAGCGCAAGCCGGAAGAGCTGGCTCAGATTATCGACCTTTCCGGCAGCTCCAGCAAAGCCATCGCCTTCAGCATGGAACTAAGACCTGACTTTCGGGCACGACGTGCGCCCGACTTAGGCACCGGAGGATATCCCTGAAATTTCGATTCCGGCGGTTTCGAAGCCGTTTGCTTTTCTTTCTCATTGCCCTCCTGACCCTTTTGCAAAGCGCGACCTATCTGGTCGTTCGTCAGGCCAATCGACGACACGCTTTGGACGAAATCGAATCGCGCCTGCGCGCCGGTGCGCGGATCTTCGTTAAACTCATCGAGCAACGCAATCAGCAGATCGCGGGAGCCGCTGCGATCATCTCACGCGACCACGCCTTTCAACAGGCTTTTGCCGGAGCAAGTCAGGACCGCCTGACAACTCTGTCCGCCCTGGAAAGCCTGCGGAGTCGAGTGAATGCTGACTTTGTTTTCATCGATTCCCTGGAAAACAAGCTCCTCTTCGATAGTCATCGGCCGACCTTGCACGATGTACCGTTTCCTTTTCCTCAGTTGATAGCCAAGGCGGAAAAGAGTGAAGCGGCCAACGCATTTGTCATCATTGACGAACAACTTTACGCCATGGCGGCGACTCCACTCCTCGCTCCCGAGCCAATTGCCTGGCTCTGCTCGGGGTTTCGGATAGATGATAACTTCGCCCGCGAGATATCGACCTACACTAATTTGGAGATTACGTTTCTGAGTCCGTCAAAGGTTTTTGCGACCACTTTTGACGGTCGGCAGCGAGCAACGCTTATGGCAATGATGGGCGGCAGTCGACCTCCGGATATGCAAGTGACTGACCTTCATCTCGCAGACGAAAGATTCGTGAGTTATTCTGTGTCGCTGCGGGCGGAGAATGCAAAAGTCGCGGCGCTTCTCCAGCGATCGCTCGACAAAGAACTCGCGCCCTATCTCAAGCTCGAACGAACTTACCTCGTCCTCGCGCTCATCGGTCTCGTCATTTCCGCGGCCCTGGGAACCTGGATCGCCCGGGGGGTCTCATATCCCGTACTGGAACTCGCCCGCGGCGCCCATAAGATCGCAGAGGGCGATTATGGGCATCGAGTGAGAGTGAAGCAACAGGACGAGTTAGGTTTGTTGGCCGGTATGTTCAACAAAATGAGTGACGGTCTGGCGGAGCGGGACCGAGTGCGAGATTTGTTAGGCAAGGTCATCTCTCCGCAAGTGGCCGCGGAGTTATTGCGAAGAGGAGTGACTCTCGGCGGAGAGGAGCGCGAGGTCACCGTGTTGTTCTCGGACCTGCGCAATTTTACCGGAATGTGCGAAGCGCTCCCGCCGCAGGAGATGCTTGCGATTCTTAATCATTACTTCACCCGCATGGCGGCCGTTGTTGAGCGTCGCGGTGGCGTGGTCGACAAGTACGTTGGCGACGCACTCATGGCTTTGTTTGGCGCGCCGCTCTGCAATTCCGATGACGCCGATCATGCGCTAAAGGCAGCGTTGGACATGGTGGCAGCGGTCGACGACCTCAACCGCGAGTGGCGTGCCCGAGGCGTGGCGGCGATTGGGGTTGGCATCGGGATTAACACCGACGTGGTCGTTGCCGGCAACATGGGGTCGGAGAAGCGACTTAATTACACCGTGATTGGCGATGGCGTGAATCTCGCCTCGCGTCTTGAAGGCCTGACAAAAACTCCCGAGTATGAAGCGCGGATCATCGTCAGCGCTTCCACCCTGGCAAGGGCAAAAGACCGCTATCGCACTCGGCGACTAGGAGAGGTGGCGGTACGCGGCAAGCAATCCACGACGGAAATCTTTGCCCTCCTTGGTCGCGAGACTTCGACAGAACGCGAATCAAGACGACCTGTCGAGCGAGAGCTGAACTCGTTAGGATCAGTCAAACGTTTGGCGAGGCTTACCTTTAGTAACCGACCTCGAATTATTTCCCGGCGACCGGAATCACAGACAGAGTAAGCGCCCTCGCTTGTCATATCGGCGCGGCACCCAGGCAAAACCTGGGGAGAGTCTTGCCGGGTAAAACTCCCGGCAAGACCTGGAATTCCTGACAACCAAACTGCAATTATCCGCGGGCGGTCTGCGCCAGCACAATAAGAAGGGAGACGAGCGGCCAAGCGACCAGAGCGACCACCAGCCCAAAGACTATCATCTCAATGACGTAGTTGCGCCGGTCCTCCCGTGCCAGCAGGTCCTGGCTCATTTGGCGGAACGCCCGGAGCTCGGGTCGTGGCCGGGGTTTGGCGGGCGGCGCCGCGATCGCGACGTTATCCGCCGGCTCCTGAAACGAGTAATCTGTGCGCGGCATTGCGCGGCAGAGCCGTAGCTCTCGGCCCTCGTGGTTAGCGAGAGTTCGGTGGTTAGCTGATGTTGATATGGCTTTCATGTGTAGTGTGAGTTTGCGATTTGTGTCTTGCGACAGCTGGAACTGGTCCAGTTGACCCGCAGCGCCTGCTACGGGGAAAACCTGGCTGGCGCCTCGCCGCATGCGAGGCTGGCGCGAATCAGACCCCGACCGTCCACCGCCGGAGACCGGCCGTGTTGATCGAAGCATAAGAGGTTTTCATCGTCGCCAAAGCTAAAGGCGCTTTTTGCACCTGTCGAGTCCTGTGAGGTGAAATTAACTGTAACTTATTGGAGACAGGATGGTTACGAGTGTAACTTTTAGGTGACAATCGGTTGCAGACGCAGGAATGCTCGCGTCAAAGCCACGCCCTCCATTTAACTTCAGTTGAGTAATAAGCCAGCCGCCAAGGCATGGCCGCGTTGAGTGACTGCGGCGGGAAACGCCGCTATTTGACCACCACCGTGACGTGTCGAAATGGCTTTAATGACCAGTAAGCAAAAATATCTCGCCCGGGGGGTTTCTTGGCGAAATGCAGTCGCCAGTAAATCGATACCAAATGCTCCTGATCGCCGCGGAACCGACTAAAGGATGCCGTCACCGGCGAAAACTTTCGATAGGCATCATCGAGTCGCGCAACCGTATCGTGATGTGCTAACACGACCATTCCGCCCAGCGCAAGTACTAGCACGACCAGCAGCGTCAGAATCAGCTTCATAATTGCCGGCAACCATTACTCAGCAATGCTCCGATGAAAACCCAAAGTTCACCGTGCCTAAGCGTTCTCCACTTTAGCCGTGCAAGGGGAATTCCCGCGCGGGTGAAGGTTGCGGCCATTTGGTGCCCTTGCGCAAAGGCTCTAATGCGCCTATACGCCACAAGGCCACGATGACATGAGCGAGCCCGCGCCAGCTACGACCGAGCAAACTCTCTGGACCGGCACGGTCTCTAACTTCCATTATCTGGGGAAATGGTTGACCGCAGTCATCCTTCTCATTGCGGTCGCGTGCAGTTTTCTGCTCCCTCTGCCGGACCTTGGCCTTATTCTCTGGGCAGCGCGCGTTGCTCTTGTTGTGCTCGCTCTTCTCCTCGTGGGTTGGATCCAACTGGATCGCAGCCGCCGTCGTTATGCCGTCACCAACAAGCGTGTCTCCGTCGAGTATGGCATCGTCAATCGAAATTCCAACGAAGTGCGCATTCCTGACATCCGCAGCATCAATCTGCAGAAAAGCGGCCTGACTGGTTTGCTCGGGATCGGCCGGGTGGAATTTTCCTCCGCTGCGGGCGACGACGCCGAAGTCATCTTCTGGAATACTCCCGAGGCCGAGAAAGTGCGCGATCTTGTCCGCTCACTCCAACCTTAGCGACCATCGTTCTTCTCTGAAGATAGTCAGCCAGGGAGAAGCTGACTGAATCAGCCAGCTTCTCCCCTAACAAACAACAGTTAGCGTGGAACTACTGTCTCATAAACCCGGTTGGTGGCGGTACCCAGGAACCATACCTGGTTGCCGCGTCCAGCCGTAATACCTGTCGGTGCGGCATGAACAAACTCTGCTGACTCCGTCACAACGCCGTCGGTCGTAATCGAGGCGATCTTATTCGCGCTGAACTCAGTAAAGAGAAGGTTGTTATTATTCCCCGGCCGAATGATGAAAGGTGTGTTCGGTGTTGGAAAAATCGTGATATTGAGAGCGGGAGTTACGCGGGCAATCTCCGAATTGAACGCGCTCGCGATCCAGATGTTGCCATCCGGGCCGGCTGCGATCGAGCCAGGCGCCTCAAATCCCGTGAATTCACTGATCACTCCGCCTGGTGTGATGCGGCCAAACTTATTTACCGCCTGCTCGGTAAACCACATGTTGCCATCCGAACCAGTCGTGATATCACCCGGGAAAGCATTCGGCGTCGGCAAAACGAAGCTGGTAAAGACACCAGTCGAAAGATCATAACGCCAAACTGCATTCGCCGTCTGATCGGTGAACCAAATGTTACCGTCCGAGCCGGTGGTGATACCTACACTGACGCCGAAAAAGGAAAACTGACGCTCGGTGACTTCGCCGCTCGGAGTTACGAAGGCTATCGCACCGGTCGAGCCTTCGCCGAACCAGATATTGCCGTCCGGACCAAGAGTAACGAAGGCCGGATTACTTAGCGTTGGCGTCGTAAAGAACTTCATGTTGCCGCGCGGCGTAAGGCGCGCTATCTCGTTGCTGTTGGAAAGGGTAAACCAGAGGTTGTTATCCGCCCCAACCGTTATCGAAAAAGGCTGGCTTCCGCCGCGGATGGGAAAGGTTTTCACCGGCGATTGCGCAAAAGCGCTCGATCCGAGGAGAACCAAGGCCGCGAGGCTGAAGGCAAGAAGAGATTGGGAGAATTTACGCCGAAGACCGGCGGTTGCCGGATCGGCGCGATGAGCGTGAGTTGAAGGTTTTTCCATCACCAATCCTAGCGCGCTCTTATTTCAGCCAGCAACGGAAGAAAAGTAACGTCGTTGTTACCTAATTTTGTTTGAAGCTGCCTGGGGCTTATAACCTTCTGCATTCAAGGCGATAATGACAGCCGCCTCTGCAATCTCCTCTACGGGGATGCCCGCAGCACCAGACTGGTGAGCGGCTTGGAAAAATCGGTCCGCAAAAAGCTATCGACCGCCCTTAGTCCGCCAGTCTCATCAGGCGCGATCCCCCAGAGTTCATTATGCGCCAGGCGCATTTCGGGCACACTTACTTGTGTCCAGGAACTGCCGTCCCAATGCTCAACCAGATTATGATCGCTCCCGGCGGTGTCAGTGAAGTAACCCGCCGCCCAGAGATCGTTGCTCGCTGTTGCTGTGAAGTCGCAGCCGCGAATAATCGGTTAGAATCAAGGCAACGGCAGGAGATCCACAAGTCCGGTAGTTTCGCCGATGGACTCTACGCCGAAGTTGTCCGTGATCGTCTTAGTGACGTTGTAGTGAGTAATCGCTTGGGAGCTTATCTGCCCGGCCGCCACGCGATCGCCAACCAGAATCGTAGGGATATGCTGTTCACCGCCATAATCATCCTCGTCCATTGTGACAATGATCAGACCGTTGTTGCTCCGGGCATAAGCGATGAGCGGCGGCAGGTTCTGCGACAACCAGGTGTCGCCATTTGCCACTTTCGTCGCAATATCTACTCCGTCATGCATGTCATTGGCGAGATTAGGCGAAACAAACGCGACATTTGGCCAGTCGAACGTCGCGCCGTACGGCCCGTCGTATACGACCGAAGCGGAGTAAGGCACGCGGTTAGTCGTGCCGGCATTGAAATACATGAAAGGGTTATGTCGTTGCACATACAGATCCGACTCACAGCCGAAATAACCATTAAATGGTAAATCCTCCATGTAGCCGAGGGCTGTCTTGCCCACCGCAGTTAATTCGCTGTAAAGATTTGCCGCATCGAACGGCCCGGTCGACGGGTCACCCATTACACAGTTATCACCAGTAACTCCCAGCGTGGATCCGGCAAAAAGAGCCAGATAATTAGGCAGGCTGGGATGCGCAACCGCATGGCTGTTGGTGTAGAGTGTTGCCTGAGGCAGCAGAGTCCCGTTAATGTAAGGCGCGTTGGGGCTGCCGATCACATTGTCATAGCCGACGTTCTCCATTACGATGACAAGGATGTGGTCATAGGCCAGCGGTGGACCCTGATAGACTTCAGCCAGGGCGACGCCGGTTTGATCGCCATTTCCTCGAACAATGGCGGTGTAAGATCCTGGCGGTAAAGTTGCCATGATTGCTGATTCCGAGTCATCAGGCGGGGCGATGCCGGCTATTTCCAGATCGGCTTGTTGCGACGTTTTCCAGTCGTCGTTTTGAGCTACGAGAAAGCCATTCAAATCGTATAACTCCAGGCTGGGGTCCGGCAAAGAATCGATAACACCTTGCTCAGCTAACGAAGGCCCGAGCGCGCGCACAGTGACCGGGAAGCTGCTCTCTCCGGTTATGATCACGCCGGCAATGAGAAGGTTATCAGCGAGTTCCACCGTGGCCCGGATACTGAGATTGGCGAGGCTCGGTGAATTTCCTCCATCCAGATCGTAGACTTCCAGCAGGCCAATTCCAATACCGTCGTTAGCGCCGCGGAGAATCGCCGTGTAAGCACCAGGCGTTAATGTCGCTACAATCGCGGATTCCAAAGGATCACTCGGCGGGATCCCTGTCGCTGCAATCTCGGCTGACTGGGAGCTTTGCCAATTATCGTTCGCTAACACAGTACCGTCTGGCTCGTGTAACTCCAAGACAGGGTCACTTAACGTTCCCTGCACACCCATTGTGGAGAGCGACGGACCAAGCCCCCGCGCAATCACCTTCTTCGACCCTTCGCCACTGATAATAAATCCGGCGATCATGACATCATCGCCGGTTTGGACTTGTGATCTGCCGGAGATGTTTGCGAGGCGAGCTATGGGCGCGCCTTCAGCCAATCGAAAATCCAAGGCGAGAAGCAGGAATGACCCCACCACTAGCGTGATCGTCTTGGTCATTGGCCAATGCATGGTGGGCGATGATTGCATGAGTCTTTCCATGCACGATGGGTTTCAGCAAATGTCATACGCTCTGGCCCGGCGCTTTTGTTCCGAGCGCTCTGGGTTTCACAGCAAGAGCCTCAGCGCTCCTAAAGCCGCGACTTAGACGACTACTAGAACCTTAACGCGCCGGGCTGTTGCCGGCTGCTCGCGCTTTTTTCGCTTCGTCGATCACGCGCTGCTCGATCTCGCGCGGCATTTCTTCGTAGCGGCTAAATTGCTCGGAGTGAACGCCGCGCCCGCCGGTGAGCGAGCGCAGGACACTCGCGTAGCGGTAGAGTTCCATCGCGGGAACATCGGCCCGGACGATTTGAAATTGTCCCTCGACATCCGTGCCAAGAATTCTTCCGCGACGGCTGGAAAGGTCGCCCACGACTTTGCCCATGCAGTCTTCTGGAATTCGCACTTCAATCGAGTTGATCGGTTCGAGCAAACAGGGCCGCGCTTTCATGAACGCTTCTTTAAACGCCCAATAGCCCGCGACCTGAAATGCGATGTCCTTCGAGTCCACCGGGTGCATCTGTCCGTCGTAAAAATTCGCCTCGACGTCCACCACGCGACATCCGGCGAGAATTCCTTCCGTGCACGCGATCTCGATGCCGCGCTCGACTGACGGCACGAACACACGGTCCACACACTGACCGGAAAGGGATTCGCTGAATGCGATGCCGGAGTTGCGCTGCGCGGGCGCAAGCCTGAGCGCGACTTCGGCGAATTGCCCTGCGCCGCCGGTTTGCTTCTTATGCCGATACCTGTGCTCGGCGCGGCCATGAATCGTTTCGCGAAACGGTACCCGTGGCTGGATAAGGTCGAAATGAAGGCGGAATCGTCGCTGAAGCCGCTCCGCGATTACGTCAAGATGCAGTTCGCCCTGCGCGGAAATAATCGTCTGGTGCAACTCGGGATCGACACGGAAAACAAACGCCGGATCTTCGTTGTGCAACGTCGCCAAGCCCGCGGCCACTTTGTCCTCTTCGCCTTTCGCCTTGGGTTGCAGCGCAGCGTGAATGTTCGGGCGCGGATATTCCGGCACGCGAAGTTTCACCGGATGATTTGGGGCGCAAAGCGTGTCGCCAGTGTGCGTGTTTTTGAGTTTAACCGTCGCGCCAATGTCGCCCGCGCCGAGACGGGAGGTCGCCTCGCGGGTCTGGCCATTGAGCATAAAAATCTGCCCAACGCGTTCCGTGACGTTTCGATTGGCATTGAACGAATCGCCCCCGGTCGTGATTTGCCCGGAATAAACCCGGAAGAACGAAAGCTCGCCGAAGTGTTCTTCGTTCATCGTCTTGAACACCTGCAGCACTGGCTCGGTGCCGTCGACTTTCACTTCCAGCTCGGCGCCACTGCGCGCGTCCTGGGCATCCACCTTCTCTCGATCGAGCGGTGACGAACCGTATTTCGCGATGAAGTCGAGCAGGCGGCCGACGCCGACGTTCGATATGGCTGAGACGCAGAAGAGCGGAATGAACATTTGCGCCTGCACCGCGGCGTGAATGCCGGCGCGAAATTCCTCTTCCGACAATGAGCCTTGCTCGAAGAATTTGTTCAGCAACGTGTCGTCTGATTCAGCTATGAGTTCGATCAATTCACGATGCAGTCGTTCGACCTGCTCTTTCCATTCTCCCGTCGCCGGTTCCTCGCGAAACGTCCCGTGCCCGTCGGTTTCATAGGTCACGACTTCGCTGCGCAAGACGTCGAGCACCTGGTTGAAATTTGGCCCCGGATTGATCGGCACGTTCAAAGGAAAAACCTTGGGCCCGTAATGCGCGCGAACGTCGGCCAGCACTTTGTCGAAGTGCGCGTTCTGTTTGTCGACGGCGTTGACGACGATGACCTTCGGAATGCCGCAGTCCGTTGCGCAATTCCACACCCGCTCCGTGCCCACGCCAATGCCGTGTTGCGCGTGCACCACCACGAGCGCGAAGTCCGACACGCGCACCGCCGCGAGCGCCTCGCTGATGAAGTCGAGATAACCTGGCGTGTCGAGAATGTTCAGTTTCTTGCCCATCCACGTGCAATGCAGCAGCGACGTCTGGGTGGAAATCTGGTGCTGCTTTTCGCTCACGTGATAATCCGAAACGGTGGTTCCTTGCGCGATGGTGCCCATGCGCCCGATGACGCCGGCGCACGCGAGCATCGCCTCGCTCAGCGTCGTCTTGCCGGACGACGCGTGACCCGCGATGGCAAAATTCCGAAGCTCCCCTGCAGAAGGCGTGGCCATAACTCAAATCCGTTCTTCTCTAAGCACGCATCTATTTCGTCGCGAACGCAAGCTGAAATCTCAGGCTGTTTTCGCAGGGCTTGTGGCCGGACATCCCGGCCGATCGACGAATGACAAAGTTGTGTTACGGGTTTCGATCTCGCTCGACCCGACCTTGAAGACATCCCCAACGAAAGAAATTGATGAACCGGATCTTCCGCGCGCCGATTGCACGGCCTTTTAAAATCCTTCTCTGCCTCGCGATTACGTCTTTGTCCGCCGAGGGCGCTGCCGCCAAATCTCCCATCTCGTTGGACGTGTTACAGCGTGACGGCTACGGCTCGGTCAAACTGACTAAAGGCTGGAGGAACAACACGCTCTTTGTTCCAGCAGAGATCAATGGCAGGAAGATTGACCTGCTGCTGGATACCGGCTGGGATCACGATGGCATCACGGTCGGAATGAATCCGTCTGAGCTGCATATCGTGTCGGAAAAGGGCATCGAAATGGGCATCAGCGCCAATGGCAATCGGACCCCTATGCGCATGGGATCGCACAATCTGTCGTGATGGGAAATGTGCATGTCGAGAATACAGAAGTGAATTTCGGCCGATTGCCTGAGTTTGGAGTCCTTGGTCATGGTTTCCTGAAGAGAAGCGGTGCGATCATCGATCTGACCAATCTGAAGCTGTATTTGCGTGCTCCGGGAGGAGGACGTCGCGTCAATCTGAGTCCGGCTTTGACATCGATGGGACTGGCCGAGGCGCCTATCCTCGACGCGCCGGGAGGCAGAGCTGTCGTTAATGTCGAAGTCAACGGCGTGCCAACGCAGATGGCTTTAGATACAGGGTCTCAACTATCCGAGCTCGACATCCGGTTCGCTAAGATGGCAAGGACGAAAGGGTGGGGACGCCGACACGTGGTTGAAGAAGATGCGGCTGGCGTCTTGAGTCCGGCTGATTTCGCGGGAACAAAGACTTTCAAAATCGAGGGAATTCCGATACGGACACCAACAGTCCTTCTCGAGAGATTTGCCGGTTACGACCTAACACAGGGTAAGATGGTCGGCCTTTTGGGCCTGGACGTTATTGGGCTTAATTGGGGTATTATCGACTTCGCTCAGCAAAAGTTCTACTTCGCGAGAGCGAATTAGCAGAGTTCCGTTACGGCGCTGGAACTGGACGTGGCGGTCAGTGGTTAGCCCCAAACGAAGCGTTAGGCTGCTTCATATAGATTAGCTAGGGGACTGTTCGGAGCGTTACGCGGCGACATAGGTTCCTGAATCCAAAGCAGCGCCTGACTGCATCACATCGATGTGATTGGTGACGCAGTCCTTGCTCCAGCTTCCAGTAGCGCCACGCACGGCAGCATCCGTGGGTTTGTCGCGCGTCGTCGTCTCACGGTGTTCTTCAGCCTGGCTTATCTTTTCTCTTGGTATCCATGGCTGATCGCGCTCGCACATGGCAGGAGCACAGGACCGAATCCGATCGGTCCCTTCATCGCTGCCCTCGTGGTGCTGGCGGTGAGCGACGGCTGGCGCGGCGTACGTGCGCTTCTTGCCAGATTGGTCCGCGGGCGAATCGGCCTGCGCTGGTATGCAGTTGTCTTTGGCCTTCCCTTTGCGCTCTGCTTCATCGCCGTCGGCCTAACGAATGCTTTCGGTTTTCATGGCGCTCTGCCGTCGAGCAGCGCATGGCGCGAACTGCCCGACCGTTTCATCTTTATTTTTCTTTTCATCGCCCTCGGCGAAGAACCTGGCTGGCGCGGCTTCGCTTTGCCGGACCTTCAACGCCGCTTTTCGCCTTTCGCGGCGAGTATCATCCTCGCTCTCTTCTGGGCGGTATGGCATGCGCCACTGCTCGGGAACGAATTTGCCTGGAATATCGTGCCGGCATTTCTGCTCTCGCTGGTCGGCGCGACCTTCGTGCAGACCTGGATATTCAATCGCACACGCGGCAGTGTCTTCGCGCCCATGCTCCTGCACGCGACGGTTAACACCTTGAGCGGCGGATTGATGTTGCCTCTCTTCCACGGAAGCGCCGCGATAGCACTATGGTGGACCTACGCGAGCGTGTGGTTCATCGCAGGGATAATCGCGATTCGTTTCAGCAATACTGGACGCGAGCTAAGAGGACTGATCTAAGTTGGAGCGTTATGATTACTTCAATTCACACCTTGATTTACTCCGATGACGCCCAGGCGACGCGGGCGTTTCTGCGCGACGTGCTCGGCTGGAAGTATGTGGCCGAAGATTGGGATAACGACTGGCTCATCTTCAAATCGGGACCGAGCGAGATGGGTGTCCATCCAACACATAGCGAATGGGAAGGCAAGACTTATGACCACCCACGGCAACACTCGATCGCGATCATGTGCGATGACATCGACGCGACGGTCGAGGAGTTGCGGACGAAAGGAGCACAGTTCCGCAGCCCGATCGAGGAACGCGAGTACGGTCGGATTATCATGATGATCGTGCCCGGCGCGGATGACATACAGCTTTACCAGCCGACACATAAGCTGGCCTATGACCTTTAGGCCGATTCATCCACCAGTGACGAATTCCTAATCCCGCTGAGGCGCAGCTTCCGTAGAAAAGTGACTTACTCGCGCAGCTTTTCGCCTTCGCCTTTCGACGGATTGAGCCTTACGTCCTCGTTTAAGCCAAGTTTCTGTTGCTCGTCGGGTGAAGAGCCTTGCTGCGGATGACCAGTGCTGCATGCGCCCGTCGCGCCATCCGCTAATGATGAGAACTCGAAAAGGCGCTGGCTTGTCGGCAGATTGCCGTTGTTGTCGTTAGGCTTCATCGCGCGGTAGAATCGAAGGAGACAGCTTCCCCGGCGATTATTCCCATGCAATCGACAATTCCTCGCGCTCCTTTCTGCTCCATCGTCGTGCCGGTGCTAAACGAAGCGAAATGGATTGACGGATTTCTGCGACATCTGCGCTTCATTGCTCCGCAGGCGGAGACGGTGGTCGTCGACGGCGGCAGTTGCGATGGCACCAAGTCGATCGCCGAAGCACTCGCCGACGTCGTGCTCTCAGCTCCGAAAGGTCGCGCGGCGCAGATGAACGCTGGCGCGCAAGTAGCGCGTGGGGCAGTCCTTTGGTTTCTTCACGTCGATCTGCAAGTGCCGCCCCGCGCTCTCGAACTGATGAGAGAGGCGCTCACCGATCGGCGCGTCGTGGGCGGATGTTTCCGGCTCCGTTTCCCAAGTGACGCATGGATTTACCGCATCAGTGATTCGTTAGGTAACCTCGGTGTCGAAGTCTTTGGGTTCGCTCTTGGAGATCACGGCATTTTCTGCCGCCGCACCAGTTATGAGCAGGTCGGTGGTTATCCTTTGCTTCCCATTCTCGAAGATGCCGAAATTTATCGACGGCTGCACAGGATAGGACGCATGACGCAGTTACCCGCTGAGATAGTAAGCAGCCCAAGGGCCTATGAAGCATGTGGGCCTTACCGAACCACCGCGGTCTACTTTCTTATCCTGGTGCTCTACGTGCTTCGTGCCCCTATCCCCTGGCTCAACCAAATCTATCGGCGCTTACGTCACGACTTACGGTAGCATCGGACGCGGCGGGACGCGGGTAGCGTTCCGTCGGGTGGGTCGAGAAACAACTAATGAGAATTGCTGTAAGTGGCGTCGTATCAGGTTTCGGTCAGGGAAACGCGGTCTACGTCATCGATCTGCCTGAAGGATCTTTTTCAGGGATGAACCGTCGTCGTAGCGGATGTCGCTGATTCTCCACCCGGTGTTGGTGTGCGTGAGGACGTAAACAATCCGGGTGGGTTTACCAATGTTTTTGAAGCGGACGGAAACGTGTGTTTCTCCCTTGGCCGTTTCGGGTGGTGAGATGGAGAAGTTGGAGATCTGCATGTCCTGCGCGTTGTAAAGCGGATCGCCATCGAGCCGGCCGACCTCGCCCTTCGCTTCGCGCTGGTCTCTCAGGTAAAGCTTGAGCAGCGGCGGGTCGAAGTAGCGACCCAGTGATTGCGTTTCCACGAGCGGATCGTGGCTTGAGCGGTGCGCCTGGTAGAACTGGGCGACAAGGTCTTTCGGCGTTGGGTCCGTCGCGGCCGCGATCGCGGTCGTGAGAACTGTAGCGAGTAACAAAAGTAACGAGCGCATGAACGTTATTACTCTGGATATATCCAAACCGCCAGCCGGTTCGCCCTTTCGTAATGTCGTGAGTGTTTGGAGAACTTATTCGCTGCGTCGATGATGAAGATGTTTCCCGCGGCCGTTGCCGCGCAGAGCGAAAGAATTAAAAAACTAAGTTCGGGTTTCATCGTTATGATCGAAGAGTAGCAGTGATCCGAGAATGCAGAGAGGAGATGGATCCCGCTCATGTGTGGCCCCGGCCGCGGAACTGCGCCCCCTTCACCCGCAAGTCTCCACTGTCGCAATCTTCGACCACGTACTTGCAGCGGGGCACGTCGCGCAGAAACCTCCGCGTCGCCGACGTCAATTCTTCCACATCGCGCTAAATGGATAAATGAATATGCTTGGAGGCCAATGCTGAGTTGTTCGCGAGTAGCTTTCTTGTTATCAGGTCGCCCGCCGGGTTAGAGTTGTTGTGGATAATCTTTCTGTCTTTTTTCTTGCTGAAGGCGAGCAAACCGCCGAGTCGGTCATGACTCGACTAACGTCCTTTATTAAAGGCGCCGATCAGAGCCTTGATTTTGCCGTTTATGACATGCGTTTCACCAACGTGCTCCGGGACCAGTTGGCGACCGCTTTGCGCGAACGCGCCAGGGCCGGGGTAAAGATCCGTTTTTGTTTCGATGGCGATAAACCGCCCGAGCCGAATGTCGCGGCCGGTCAGGACCCGGCGCCCTCGGGAACAAGCGCGTTCATTGAGTCGTTAGGCTATCCCTGGCGTCGTATTGCCGGTCGAAAACTGATGCATAACAAGTTCATTGTGCGTGACGGGCAATCGATTTGGACAGGCTCGACTAACCTGACCGATGACGCGTTTACCCTCATGGAAAACAATGTCCTTGCGGTCGATTCGCCGGCGCTTGCTGGATACTATTTGCAGGATTTTGAGCAGCTTTGGGAAAAAGAGAACTTTGAAGACACTGGCCGGATCATGACCCAAGCTGCGGAGCTGACTTATTTGAATCACCCAGTGAAAGCCCGAGTCATGTTCTCACCTGGCTGGGGCTTGGAGATTGACACGGAGATTGCGCGCTTAGTGCGAGCGGCTCGACGGCGTGTACGTATCTGCAGTCTGTTGATTAACTCGGGCACACTGATCGGCGAGCTCGGTCGTTTGGTTCGTGCACGTCGGGTAGCTGTCGACGGCATCTATGATCGGACCCAGATGAGTGATGTTTATCGCCAATGGGAAGAGGTCCCATCAAACCGATGGAAAATCGGGGCACTCCAGGAACTCGTCGCGCGGGCCGGCCTGGTGGGAAAAGATTCCACCCCCTACACGCCGACCAGTCGCCATGACTTCATGCACAACAAAGTTTTGGTCATTGATGATACTGTTGTCGCCGGGTCTTATAACTTTTCGCGCAGCGCTCAATTCAACGCCGAAAACATTCTCTTCCTCGAGAGCCCGGCGCTGGCCGAGACCTTTAGTACTTACATCGATCACTTGAAGACGAAATACGGTGGATGAGAATTAGACCGGACTTTATTTCGAGTCCCCAAGGCTATAGTTCAACGGTTGCTTAGATAAGTAATCGTCAAGGGAACGTTGGAATCAACAAGTCTACGGCACCGTTCCCTACCATGAGGCCGATACACAATGGGGGAAATGATGGCTGGCGGTTTGACGCCGCCATGGGTTACCGTTTCTAGACCTATCTACAGCTAAAGTGACAAGCCAGCCTGACTCATCACGACGAGGACATTCAGGAAAGGGAGCGCCACCTCGGTGCGCAGCTCACCCTAAAATTCTAAATCGTAAATACCAATGCCCCAGGCTGGTCTAGGTCCGGCGCCGAAACGTTTCGGCGCATGGAGTCAGTGAACTTATTCCTCACTGGCATAATAGCCTTGACTTTCGCGGAGTATCCACCCTTAAGATCGGCATGAATATGAGAGCCAATAACTTTAATTCCTTGGTGCCTCGTTGCTTGCTTGCGTTGGCTTACGCGGCCGCGGTCGCGGGAATTCTCGCCTCCTCACCTGCATACGCAGGACAAAATGGCGACGCGGCTGGCCGCACCCCGTGGACGCTCACCGGAGGATTGTTGCATGCGCGCGAATCCTTCCAGGCTACGACGCTCCTCGATGGGCGTGTGGTCGCGGAGGGCGGTGATGACGGCGGGACTATGTTGAGTAGCAGCGTGATCTTTGATCCGATTAGCAAAACCTGGGCGAACAGCGGCAATCTGAATGCAGCTCGCTCCTTACACAGCGCGACCCTGCTCGCTGATGGCCGCGTCTTGACCGCCGGTGGAGAGGGCGTCAGCAACACAGCCATCGCTTCGGCGGAACTCTACGACCCGGCTAGCGGAACGTGGACGAAGACGGGTGATATGATTGAGGCTCGTCAAGGGCACGGCGCCACCGCGTTACAGGACGGCAGGGTGCTGGTTGTGGGCGGATCGGGACTTCATGGCGACCTCGGCACCGCCGAAATTTACGATCCTGCTACTGGCAACTGGGCGTCGACCGGTGACCTCGACATGCAGGTAGTAGGTGCGACCATCACTCTCCTAACAAATGGTAACGTTCTTATCGCAGGAGGTTTCAAACCTCATACGACTACCGCGGTGGCGGAGCTTTATGACCCTGTGACGGGCGCATGGCAACCTACCGGCAGTATGAACTTTGCCCGGTCCGAAGCCACCGCGACCCTGCTCGAGAATGGGCAGGTGTTGGTTGCGGGCGGCGGACCTATCAACGCTGAGCTTTATGATCCGGTTACGGGTACTTGGACCATTACCGGCAAGCTTAGTTATTCCCGAGCCAATCACACCGCCACGCGTCTGTTGGATGGTTCCGTTATCGTTACCGGAGGTCTTGGCATCAACGATGCGATCCAGAGTGTAGAAGTCTACAATCCTGCGACTGGGAAATGGCGCCTCGATGGCTCCTTGAACGCGCCGGTATACCGACATGCAGCGGCCCTGCTGCAGGACGGCGAAGTTGTTGTAGCGGGCGGCTATTATCACAATGGGATTCGCGGTCGCATGGTTGCAATTTCCCAAATCGGGCCTCCTTAGGCATCGCCAACGTAAGCGCGGCGTATTTGTTGCCTTGGCAGATATAGTTATCGGCAGCCGACTTGCCCGGACATAGCCCCGCGCCTTCCTACTCACTCTTCCGACCTGGACTTTACCTGAACGATAAATCCGTGATCGCCGCCACGGATAAAACGCCCACAAATCAGTCCCTGGTTGTTGATACCGGTGAAAGTGGTGCTGGTTGCGTTGGGATAATCATAGACCGTAGCCTCACCTGATGGCGCGAAGTAAACACCATGAGCTGCCCCCTCCACCATTTCCCCGACCATCGCTCCACTGTCATTAATTCCATTGAGCATGGTGTCCGATGCGCCCGGCACAATGATGGGGTAAGTCAGGGTGCCATCGGCGTCTCGTAGGAAACCTGCCTGGAAGGTCGCTGATGCAGCGTACCAGCCTACGCATTGATCGAGGTTGTTAATGTCGTGCGCTTCGCCATAGGACGAACGCGGAACCTGAAATAACGTCGTTGTCCCGCCAATGTTCACGAAGCTCGAATCGGGGCCGGAGGTATATCCGCAGAAATCGCCAGTGTCATTCAATCCGAGCACGGTGGTTGAGTGTGTGCCTGCCGTCAGGTCTGTGAATAGTCCGCCCGAGAGCAAGAAACTTCCGGAGCTATAAAAGCCGCAAAACATCTTTCGATTATTCATTCCGGTGATCTCGGTAAATTTCACCGGATCGCTAGGATCGATGATCGGTCCGCTAAAATGCCCGTTACTTAGGCGCACGAAACCGTGCTCAATCCCCGAGTCATTATTGTAAATACCTGCGACGTCGCCATGATCGTCGATCCCGGAAGCGGAGGTGAAAACAGCGCCGGGATAATCGATCACAGCTATTATTTCGAAGGTAACCGATGAGGCGGCGAACAAAGGCAGAGTCGAAAAGGCAAAGAGAAGCGGGACAATAATGGAGCTGTTCCTTATTCTCATGCTTGCGAGGCTAGCGACGTCGAAGTTGAAAAGTCAATCCGATTCTGACGGTGACAACAAGGCGCTGCCGAACTGGGTTGTGCATCATTGGCTGGCAGGTTCGCCCTGAGCAGCGATCTATGCGATCCAACCCAGCAGTGCTAGTGACCTTAGCCGCGACTGGTGCCCTGACGTCGAGTGAAGCTAGTAACCTGCGGCCATGCCGTCCTTCCGGGATTCGCTGGCACCGAGATAGACACGCTGGCCCTGATGCATTTCTACCTTGATCGCCTGGTAGCCACCATAGCCGCCGACATCGTAGCGAACGTCGTGACCCCGTTTCATTAGCTCGCGCGCTGTTTCATAGGGAATGCCGCTTTCCAGTTCGACGTAGCCGCCCTTTTCCATTTTCTCGTCGGTAGGTTCGTTGTCGCCTTCATGTTGCCAGCGCGACGCGTCGCCCGCTTCCTGCACGTTCAAGCCAAAGTCAATCTGGTTGGTCAGCACCTGGACATGTCCCTGCGGTTGCATGCCGCCGCCCATGACTCCAAATGCTTCCCATGGCTTGCCATCTTTCATTACAAATCCAGGAATGATGGTGTGAAAGGGACGTTTGCCCGGAGCATAGACATTGGCATGCCCGGGTTGCATGGAGAATAGCTCGCCTCGGTCCTGAAACATGAATCCTAACCCAGGCACGACAATGCCGCTACCCATTCCGCGATAGTTGCTTTGAATAAGGGATACCATGTTGCCTTCGTCATCCGCCGTGCACATGTAGATGGTATCACCTTGTTCCAGGGCTGGGTTACCCGCTGCAACAGTCTTAGCCGCGTGCTTCGGATCGATCAATTTCCTTCTTTCGGCGGCGTAGGTTTTCGAGAGCAATCCTTTCAACGGAATCTTGGAAAAGGCAGGGTCGGCATAAAACTTCGCCCGATCGGCCCAGGCAATCTTTTTGGCTTCGATCAGGGTGTGCAAAGTGTCGGGCGAATTGCGTCCCATTGCCTTTAGGTCGAATCCTTCAAGGATGTTCAGGATTTGCAGGGTTGCGATTCCCTGACCGTTTGGCGGTAGCTCAAAGACGTCGTAGCCACGATAGTTAGTCGAAACGGGTTCGACCCAGGTGCTGGTATGTTGCTCCAAGTCCGCCTTCCTGATATAGCCACCGTTTGCCTCCATGAAGGCGTCGATCTTGTCTGCGATTTCTCCCTTATAAAATGCGTCCCGGCCTTTGTCCCCAATCAGACGCAACGTCTGTGCGAGAGACGGGTTCTTAAAAATGTCGCCGGCTGCTGGCGTGCCTCCTTTGCCATCCAGCGTATAGGTTTCCAAAAAGGCGCCAGGCAAGCCTTTATAAACATGGGGACCAAAAGACCAATAATAGGCAATCAGGTCACTCACCGGAAAACCTTCCTCGGCATACTTAATCGCCGGGGCGAGATCTTCGCTTAGCGACAGTTTGCCAAACTTCTTCTGCAGTTCCGCCCAGGCGTCGACACAACCTGGAACGCTGATCGGCAGCATGCCGGTGGGTGGAACGGTTTTGCGATTGAGTCTGGCTAACTCATCCTTGAGGTGGTCATAACTCAGTCCGAGCGGTGAACGTCCGCTGCCATTGATGCCATAGAGTTTGTTTTCCTTGGCGTTGTAAACGATGGCGAACAGATCGCCGCCAACGCCATTCGAGACCGGTTCCATCAGGCCGAGCGTGGCATTTGCCGCAATGGCGGCGTCGACCGCGCTTCCGCCACGTTTCAGGATATCGACGCCAACCTGGGTGGCTAAGGGAACGCTGGTGCAAACCATTCCGTGCCGTGCTACCGCTGCCGAGCGCGTCGCGAAGTTCTTGCCGGTAATTCGATCGATCTGAGCCTGCGCCAGGTTTGCCATCAGAAGTCCCGTGGCGACGAGAAGAAAGCGGAAATGCATTCGCAATAGTAGAAGCTGCGACTTGCAACGCAAGCTCACGGTCAGGCGTGTTCACGAGGTTCGGATTGAGTAATCGAAAGTGTGAAAGGGAACTTTTTTGACATAAAGGAGCGAGTGCTATTTTTCGTGTTGACCTCGTCAACCCAATCCAACCATCATGCCTCTGCCAGTTATGGAAATGCCTGACGACTCCAAGCCGCCACCTGATCCGACACCGATTGTCGGTTCGGCGACGGACATTACTCCCGTCACCCATGCGGACCCGAAACCGGCCCATGAACGCACTGCGGCCGAAGAAGCCGGGCAGACTAACTGGGAAGCGATTGCCGCCAGCGCGGCATTCAAAGAGTTACTCAAAGCCAAGGCGCGTTTCATCATCCCAGCGATGTGCGTTTTCATCGTCTATTACTTTGCTCTGCCCGTGCTGGTTGGTTACGCGCGCGACACGATGAGCAAACGCATCCTTGGTCCGGTCAACCTTGCTTATCTCTTTGCCCTTTCTCAGTTCTTCATGGCCTGGATCATTGCCGCGCTTTACGTGCGCGCGGCGAACCGTTTTGATCGTCAGGCAAGAGATATCGTTTCCAGTGACTCAGCACAGCGATGACTCAAACCTGGTAGTAACAATGTGGCCAACTTCTGGCTTTATGGATTCTAATTCAATTTGTTGACTTTGACCTCGCTATGACTCCCGCGCTGGTGATGTTCCTGTTTTTCGTCCTGATCACTCTTGGGATTACCGGGTGGGCGGCTCGACGATCGCGGGGCGCGGCCGCGTTCTTTACCGCCAGTCGCCGGATCACTGCCTGGCAAAATGGCGTCGCGGTGGCGGGTGACTATATGAGCGCCGCGTCCTTTCTCGGGATCGCCGGCCTCATCGCCTTCTTTGGTTATGACGGCTTCATGTTCTCGGTCGGCTGGCTGGTCGCCTATCTCACCGTTCTCTTGGTGGTCGCGGAGCCTTTGCGCAACGCCGGCAAATATACGATGGCGGATGTCCTTGCCTACCGGCTAAGTCCGCGTCCAGTCCGTGCGATGGCTGCGCTGAGCACGATCACGGTTAGCACCTTTTACATGATTGCCCAAATGGTCGGCGCGGGCGCCCTGGTCGCGTTATTGTTAGGCAGCTCACATGTCAGTTATCAAACTGCGGTGATCGGTGTTGGCATCCTGATGATTATCTATGTCGTCTTTGGCGGGATGCTGGCGACAACCTGGGTGCAAATCATCAAAGCCATCCTGCTGATGGCCGGAACGATCCTGCTCAGTCTGCTTGTGCTTGCTCACTTTGGCTGGAGTCTGGGTAATTTCTTCAACGCCGCGACTCATGTCACCTATCATGACAAAGGCGTGTTGGTGACGAAGAATTTTCTCGAGCCAGGACTTCGCTATACCGCTGCAAACCATGGCGCGTTGGACTTAATATCGTTAGGCATGGCCCTGGTGTTTGGAACCGCCGGTCTGCCTCATATCCTGGTTCGTTTTTACACGGTGCCGGATGCAAAGACCGCGCGGATTAGCGTCGTCTGGGCGATGGTTTTGATTGGCAGCTTCTACATCATGACGACGTTTCTCGGTTTCGGCGCGGCCACGATTGTCGGGCGCGACCACATTGCCGGTCATGGGGGCAACAACATGAGTGCGCCGCTTCTGGCCCAAGCCCTCGGTGGCGACGTGTTCTTTTCCTTCATCGCCGCGATTGCCTTTGCCACGATTCTCGCGGTGGTTGCTGGCCTGACGATCAGCGCTTCGACCTCCTTCGCCCACGACTTTTACACTTCGGTCATTCATCACGGAAAGGAACGTCAGCCCGGTGAAGAAGTGAGAGTCGCGCGCATCACCGCCTTCTTTGTCGGCGCGATTGCGATTGGGATTGCCATTCTCCTCGGAAAGGATGCCAATGTCGCCTTTCTCGTCGCGCTCGCTTTTGCGGTGGCGGCTTCGGCCAATCTCCCGGTGATCGTTCTTTCCCTTTTCTGGAAAAGATTCAACACCAGCGGAGCGGTTTGCGGCCTGGCCACCGGACTCCTTGCCTCGTTAGTCTTGATCGCGATCAGCCCGTCGATCATGAAGATCGATCCCGCGGGAACGGCCGCGGCCGCCCGCCATCTTATCCAGCGACCCGCCATCTTCCCACTGGAGAACCCGGGTATCCTGAGTATCCCGCTCGGATTTCTCGGCGCCATCCTCGGCACTTTACTCCGGCGGGAGCCCGAAGCCGAAGCGCGCTATGCCGAGCTACTCGTGCGTGCTAACACCGGGCTCGGGGCGGAACAGGCGACGCCGCCGTAGGGTTGATCTCCGAGGAGCGGACAAAAAGTAGAACGATGGGTGGCAATGAAACGCTTGGCCAATCCCAAGCCTGATGATAGTCCTCACTCTATGAATCCAAATAAAGCACTTTGGGAAAAGGGCGATTTTACCCGCATCGCCGCGACTATGCGCGAAAGTGGTGAAGCGGTCGTCCGCCGGTTCGGAATTACAAAAGGGCTTAAGGTCCTTGATCTTGGTTGCGGCGACGGAACCACCGCGATACCGGCGGCAAAACTTGGCGCTGACGTCCTGGGCGTCGATATCGCCCACAACCTGGTCGAAGCGGGCAATCAACGTGTGGCAGAGCTTGGCCTGACCAATTGCCGGTTTCAGGAAGGTGATGCCACCAACCTGGAAGACTTACCAAGTCAGTCGTTCGATCTCGTGGTGAGTGTTTTCGGAGCGATGTTTGCTCCCAAACCAGCCGACGTGGCGAAGGAAATGGTCCGCGTGACGAAACCCGGCGGGCGCATCATCATGGGTAACTGGATACCTAACGATCCCACGCTTGTGGCTCAGATCCTCAAGATCAGCTCCAGTTACACGCCACCGCCGCCCGAAGGTTCCGTCAGTCCAATGACCTGGGGAATAGAAAGCAACGTCATCGAGCGCTTCGGCGCCGCGGGTATTCCGCCCGACCGGATATCGTTTGCCCGCGAAACTTTCACCTTTGATTTTCCCGGGTCGCCCGCCGGCCTGGTCGACGAATTCAGGAAATACTACGGACCAACGATGAACGCCTTCGAAGCCGCGGAAAAAGCCGGCAAGGCAACCGATCTCCAGAAGGAATTGGAAGACCTCTTTCAGAAGGAGAACCGAAGCTCGAGCCCAAATACCACCTCGATTCCAGCCACCTTCTTACAGGTGACGGTGAACGTGTAGCGCGGGCCGTTGGTGCGCCGGCCTGGTCGTTTGTGGGACGTTTTCTAATCAGCATCTCTTAGTCCCACCCGTTAGCCTTCGAACATTGTTGTATGACTGCTTAGGTTCTTCGAGCAGAAAGATGACTGCTGGTACGTTATGCATCGGCAGCGGCACGCCGCTGTAACATGTATAGGCGATCATAACTCTGGAAATGACAAAGCCCGCGCAGACTTGCTGCGCGGGCTCGCATTGTCAGCTTATCTTAAGTTGTTATTGAATCGAGAAGGCACCAGGACCGCCAGGAGCATTGAGCTGCCAGAGGTTGCCATCGTTGAAGTTGACGTAGCCTGGAGCGAAGTTGCTTTCCCACCAAACTCCCGTGAACGCAGTTTGATTCGCCGCGGTCGTTACGACAAGCCAGTATTTGACGCCGGCAGTCAGTGTTGGAGCTGTGCGAAGCCGAACCGCGGCCAAAGCGCAGGGTGCGGCTGGAGCTGTTCCTATCGCTGAGAGCAATGAAGTGGCCGGGCCACCACAAGCATCGTTATAGATATCGACCGTGAACTTGTTGGCACCATTGCTGCAGAGGTCGGAATCGAGCGTCAGGCCGATGTTGATCTGCCTCGGAATCGCAGTTCGAGTAGCGTAGAAGGGATACGCGAGCCACTGCGTAGATGTTCCGTCAAAACAGTTTGTCGGGCCTAACACCAGAAAGCCGTTGTTCGTGTCATACATACAGCTGGTGCAGGTGTCGTTTTGCAGGTTACTGTAAATTACCGTCGCTGGAGGTGGCGCGGCATCCCGCATTGGAATGACAGGATGATTCCAGATCGGAGCCTTTAACGGCCCGTCGGCGAAGACAGCTCCGCAACACAAGGTCGCAAGAACGGTGAGACTGAGTTTTTTTATGGTTAACTGGTTCATGAACGCTGGTGTGAAGATTTCCAAATTGCGTGTCAATACTTTTTTTGCGTGCCCAACGAACAAAAGTCTGATCGGCACAAAAGGGCTTTGTGGAGAAAAGCTAACTATTCTTTAAAATTACAATGTCTGCAGGTAATTTCAGCCTCGCGGGTCACCCGATCTGAAGTGTTGTTATCGGCTAACTTCGATGCGCTCAGGGATTTAACTTCCTTCAATCTCGTAGCTGAATAGCTAACGACTCGACGCTACGGGCTACTCATGAGCTTTCCTCAGACTACTCAAGACGAGTATCCACAGGACCTTATCGATGTCGTCCCTGGCTTTGGTGCGATGAGACTCTCTGGTCGAGCTCTTTGCATCCAGGACCAAGAGCCAGTAGACAAAGTGCCTTGGCTGGGTTCAGATTAATTTCTTATGAGCTGGATGAATCAACTGTCGAGTGTATTGCAGAATTACGCGCAAAGTGGTGGACCGACGAACCAAGGGGAGGTCGAAGATCATTTCAATCAGGTGGCGCAGGCGGCGCCACAACAGGACCTGGCCAGTGGAATCGCGGCGATGTTCCGCAGCGATCAAACCCCAGCCTTTGGACAACTCGTTGGTCAGCTCTTCGGGAATTCGAGTCCTGACCAGCGGGCCAATCTCCTGAATAGCCTGCTTTCCAGCGGCGCGGGCGCGGGCGTGTTGCAACAGTTGGCGCAGTCCGCTGGCATCTCGCTGCCGGCAGGTGGTGGCACTCCGCAGGTTACTCCTCAACAGGCGGCGCAGATTTCCCCGCAAGTCGTGCAACAAGCGGCGGCGCATGCGGAAACACACGACCCATCGATCGTCGATCGAGTGAGCGAGCTGTATGCGCAGCATCCCACCCTGATCAAGACCCTCGGCGTCGCGGCGATGGGCATGGCGTTATCGCACATGGCCCGCAACCGTGGAGTCTAGGCCTCGTTAGCTAAAGCCGGAGGAAAATACTTTGACATTGCCGCTGAAGTCAGGCGGCAACGTGGAGTTATAGATAGCCACATCGGCCGACGTTGCTATTCCACCAGTTACAACGGTTGGATGGTTGTTCGGGTTACTTCCACATCGACATAAGCAGTCTCGCCATGAATGGCCTCATCGAGGCCCAGTTCTTCGTGGGCATCCTCGACGCGAACGACTGTCACGCGATCAATGATCCATAACATTCCGTAAGTGAAAACGAAGGCCCAGACCGAGGAGAAAATCACAGCCGCACATTGTTTCAGGAAAAAGCTGGAGTCACCCGCGAGCAGACCATTGGTCCCGCCGTTGGCCGCCGGGTTCCAGTCAGTGGAGGCGAAGACTCCGAGCAAGATAATCCCGATGAAACCGCCGACACCATGCACACCCCAAACGTCGAGCGCGTCATCCCATTGCAGCTTGTTCTTGAGTGCACAGGCATAATAACAAACCACTCCTGCAACGAGACCGATGATCACCGCTGTCGCCGGTGAGACATAACCCGCCGCGGGGGTAATCGTAGCAAGACCGGCGACCGCGCCGGTGAGTAGACCGAGGAATTTCGGCTTCTTGGATACTCGCCAGTCGACGCAAAGCCAGGCTATGGCGGCGAAGGAGGCGGCGACATCCGTGTTCAAGAAGGCGACCGCGGTGGTCGAGTCGACGCGAAATTCCGACCCGGCGTTGAAGCCATACCAACCAAACCAAAGCAGACCTGTGCCTAGCGCGACCAGTGGAACACTGTGCGGACCGCGATCGACTACTTTGCGTTTACCAACATAGAGGACGGAAGCGAGCGCGGCGATTCCGGCGATGTTATGAACGACGATTCCGCCGGCAAAGTCTTTCACGCCCCATTGACCGAGCAAGCCGCCGCCCCAGACCATGTGGACAAAGGGAAAGTAAACGAAGATGAGCCAGCCAGTCAGAAACCACATGTAAGCCTTGAAGGTGATGCGGTTGGTAAAGGCGCCGGTGATCAGCGCCGGAGTAATGATGGCGAACATCATTTGGTAGGCACAGAAAACGATCATCGGGATAGTATCGTTAGGCGAAGGGGTCGCGAGGGTGATGCCACGCAGACCGGCCCAGTGCAGATTGCCGACGATCCCGAAAAAATCCGTGCCGCTTTTCTGATCGCCGGAGAAACAGAGCGAAAACCCAAAGGCCCACCATAAGACCGTCGTCCAGCCCATGGAGACATAGCTCTGCATCATGATCGCGAGCACGTTTCTCCTGCCGACGAGGCCGCCATAAAAGAAAGCCAGTCCCGGAGTCATGAGCATGACCAGGCTGGCGCACAAGCAGTGTGAAACCGGTATTTCCAGTATCGAGATGTAACATAGTTTTCCTTCGTTGGGCGCGGAGTATGAGCGGGTTGGCGCATGGGTGTCAATCCCACAAACTAACGAAGCGGCTTCGGGTTCGGTGGCATCAAGGGACGGCGCTCTTTCTCCCGCGATAAACCTCGAGAAATGAGGATCAGGCACCGGGGAAGGTTGGCGGCCGAGAGTGCGAGGTCGCGCCCGTCTACTCGCCATCGCGAACCGGGGCTTCAGCGATATCCTGGGAGAAATCCGCCGCGAGGAAAAGCTTCCGGTGCCTGTAATACTGAAAAGCCTAGACTATGACTTCGAACGCCTCAGATCGGCGGTTTCGATGGAATTCAGCTCAGCTCTTTTGCAATGCCGCCAGGGCTTGCAGGACTTCATCGCTGTGTCCGGCCGGCTTCACTCCGATAAACGTCTTCGCCACCTTGCCGCTTTGGGTCGATGATGAAGGTGTTTCGCGCGGCTATCTTCATTCCGTTGTAATCCATGACTGAGCCGTACTCTGTCGACACCTTTGCGCCGGTGTCGGCGAGGAGCTTGAAGTTCAAACCTTCCTTGGCGCAGAAGCTTTTGTGGGACTCGGCGCTATCTACGCTCACTCCCAGAACGACGGCATGAAGCGTTTCGTACTTTGCGAGGTCACGCTGGAAGTTATGCGCTTCGAGCGTGCAGCCGCCGGTGAAATCCTTCGGGTAAAAATAAAGCACGACCCATTTGCCGCGATAATCCTTCAGGTTGACCGCGCTGCCATCTCCACTTGTAAGGCTGACTTCGGGAGCGACTGCCCCTGTGGCCGGCGGCGGTGCCTGCTCGGCGGCCCATGTGAGCGTGATGGCGAAAAGAAAGAGAATGCTCGAAACGAGTTTAAGCTTCATGGCCGAAAGCTAGCAGTGATCCAAGCGGCCAGAAAGGAAAAGATCACGCTATCTGATACGTGGTCGGCACCAGTTTCAGATCTTCGATTTTTTCTTGTGCATAGAAGGAGCCGCATCCCAAGATGACTCATGGCGAACACTGATACTCGGATCGACGAACTCGTTGACGGCATCTACCGCATTTCTACCTGGCAGGAACCGTACGGCATTACCTTCAATCAATTCCTTATTGCGGATGAACGCCCGGCGCTCATCCACACGGGGATGCATCACCTTTACGATGCCGTGAACGGCGCGATCGCACAGGTGCTCGACCCGGCAAAGCTGAGCTGTATCCTGCTCCTTCACTGGGAAGGTGATGAGAATGGTGGGATGGAGCGATTCATGCGCACCGCGCCGCAATCGGAGCTGATCGGTTCGCTCCTCTCGATTCAGCTCAACGCTTCCGGCTTCGGTTTCACCGAACGCGTGCGCGGTTTTCGCGACGGTGAAGTCCTCGATCTTGGCCGGCATAAACTCCGCTTTCTCGAGACACCGCATGTCCATCATTGGGACTCCATGATGGTGATCGATGAGACGACACGCAGTCTCTTTCCGTCCGATCTCTTCATTCAACCGGCCGATCAACCGCCAGTCGTAACGGAAGACCTCTCGCGCCCGATGCTCGACCTTTATCGGGCGTCTGGGATTTTCGCGCATGAATTTCCGATTCGCCACGTGGTCGATCGGCTGGAACAAAGTGAGCTAAGCTGGATTCACCCGATGCATGGGGGTTCTTTCCGGCGGGAAGAATTTTCTCGTTATGCACGCGCGTTGCGCGAGAACGAGTTTGCCTATCACGGGATGCTGCTCGGCCGCGAGATCGCCAAGACGGCGCCGATGTAGGACCGAATAGCGTGCGTGGAGATGAGTAAGCCGAACGGTCGAAGACTTTGAGAGCGCGAAATTTGGAATGCGGGGAAGGCGAGGGGATGGCGCCTTGTCGCTTTGCCTTGGTCCGGCAACTCTAGCTAATTCTATCTACTTCACGCCGTTGGCCGGATTCCAGGAGCCTTGTAACTTGCGCACGTAAAGAATCTGGCCCGTGTGATAGGCGTTGTGGGTGCTGATGTGAGAAATGGTCGGTGCCACTCGGGCCAGCTTTTCCTCCGGCATTTTTTCGACCTCGACTTCCAAGGCTTTCATCACACGATCGAGCCGCTGCACGATGTCGTCCCAATGGGCCGCATCGAAGTCATTAAAGGTCTCGTCATTATTGTTGGGGTTGGCAGGCTTCTCCCCGCGCAAACGCGCCAGCGCATTCTCGTTCCAAAAAACGAGATGATAAGCCAGCATCCCAACGGAATGATTGGCATTAGGATCGAGCTTGCCCTCGGCATTTTTCGGCACCCACTTCGCCTGCTCGGCCGTAAGACCGGCGACCGCAGTGTTCATCGGGGTGAACCACTCTGCTTTGTCATGGGTGCTGTGAAGCTCCGCTAAGATGAGCGACCGGAGCGTAGCCGGCGCCGGCGTTGGCGACGGGGTGGACGGCGCTTGCGCGCAGAGATTGGTGACGCTGGCCAAAACGGACAAGAGCATACCGAGACTAAATAATCGACTCATGGGCCTGATCCTAACCACCTAAAGCGTAGGTGACACGCGAAATTTGTGTGGGTCAGAAGACAACAATCCGACGATCAGGGACACAGTCGATCAACTGAAAGTGCAGGGTGATCTGGAGATTGCATCGAGCAGACTGGTGCACTCCGGCGCATGGTCTTCGGGTCCTAAGTAGTACCGGGAACGACGTTCATCTTCAAGGGTCACGATGCCGGGGACGTCATCATCGACAATTTTGCAATCACAATACGCGTGTGATTGATGGTGTAACCTGCGTGGAAGTCTACGATACCGTTCTACGAACGGCACACCACACGCTTGTTTGCCCAGGCGGGAGAACAGGGAAACTGAATGAGAAATGTGTTTGCACCGCTGGCTCGGCGGCTGAACTCGAATTCCACGAGCAAAGGCGACTGTCACCCTTGGAATTACTTAAGCTCACCGCTGTGATGGAACGTACCAGCGGCATGGCAGAGGTGAGGATCGGCCTGATCGATGGACCTGTTTCCGTCCAACATGCTGATCTGGCAGCCGAACACATCCGGGAGATTCCAGGAAATAACCAAGCCATGTGCGCGCAGACGAATAGCACGGCATGCATTCACGGGACCTTCATCGCCGGGATACGAGCGGCAAAGCGAATTTCTTCCGCGCCTGCGATATGCCCCGGCTGCACGCTCTTGATCCGCCCCATTTTTACCGAAGCGAGCTCTGGCGCGAGCACATGCCGAGCACTACTCCTTTGGCGCTTGCCTCGGCAATCAATGAGAATTAGAGAAATACACACCAGTTCTTTGGAACGATACTTTCGTACGATGAGAACATTCCTTCCAAACCGAAGCGCAAGACCCGGTCGCGTGCCGGTGTTGATTGCAACCAAGGGAGACACAATATCGTGAAACAGAAAAGCAAGCCAGCCATCACCAATGATATCCTTTTCGGGCTGATCAACGCCCTCATTCCCGAGCAGCCCGACGGCCAATTCATTCGACCGAGCGCGGCGGCGGATGGGGCAGCCTGGTTTAATCCCCAACCTGATCCTCCCGTGTTATGGACGCAGCCCGATCCTCGACGAACGAAGGCGGTTTGCCGCTCGATCATCAGTGCGGCCTTCATGGCAATGAGCAGCGCAGCAAACGGAAAGGATGGGTTGCGCAGCGCGCGTGGCATCTTAGGAGCGTTCGTCGACGATTTCTCCGACAACGCCTCGCGACGCCGGTTGTTACTCCCACCGCCTTGGCCTCGATTCGACAAGAAGCCCAATGCGCTCGATGTGGTCGTCGCGGCAGCCCAATTGCACTCGGCGGCGCAGGCTTTCAAAGATCATCCATTAAGCCATGACCTTGCCGACGGCGCGGATCGCCTCCTGCGGGCCGCGCTCCACAGGCTTAAGCGCTGAGAGGCGAGTTGAGTATCGGCAAAGGATCCGGTTACCGACAATTTATGTCCGCCAAAAGGAAGAGACTAAGAGGGAGTGCCGACAAGGGCATCAAGGGTACCTGGTATTCGGGTAACTCCGAGTTGCCGCAACTTGGTCATCGCGTCACAATGTGCGAGCCGCGGTCCAAACCGTGCAATAACCAGTGTCCATGGCTGGTGGCTAATCACGGAAAGTCAGTCAAGCTATATTACGATCACAAAGTACCGGGCATAGCGATGCCAGAGGGTGAATTTAGCTTCGCTCCGTGGAAGAGAGCGGGGATCTGGGACGATCATCTCAAGGACGGCGTGCACGGTTATGGTAGCCTTTGCCACGTTCGCCTGCCGGGAACACAGCAGCCAGCGGGAGATAGGTGGGATATTGTCGCCTGCCAGTGCACTGGCGCTCTCGTTATGCAGCAGCGCGAAGTGGTGCGCTATGCCTCTCGGGGCGAGAGCGCGCTGAGCGCACAGGGCGTAGCGCGCATCGCGAGCGAAATGCTCGGCCGCGAGATCGGCGAGCAAAGCCTTAGCACGCTTGATGTGCGGGAATTGCTCGCGCATGCGCATCCTTCCCTCCTCGACCCGAAGATCGGGAGTGATGCAGTCGCTCGACCCTTGTCCAAGCGGGAAATGCGTGAATGGAGTGAGCTGAGAAGCCGCAACATAGACTAAGCCCGCGGTGAGCGCATGAGAAATGCGCGAATCAGTCGGCTGCGGTTATACGCCTGGGTCAAGCGCGGGATGACTCGACTCATCCTGGCTTACCTTGCTCGTTAGGCAACTCTATTCGGCGGACGTGAGGAGAAAGGCGTGTTCCTGGCCGTGCACGCTGCCATAGCCGACGATTTGGCCAGAGTCATTGATGGCGGTGGCTTCGGTAAGGACCCAGTCGGTGCCTGCCGGGATCATGTCGTTTAGGTCCAGGATAGGTCCACCGTTAGTCGAAATGAAGGCGTGGTCGGAGTTATCGGCGATGGTGGCGTAGCCGACGACTGTGCCGCTATTGTTGATCGCCAGGCCTGACGAATAGAAGTGGCCAAGCGTGCCGAGGTCCGCCATCGTCCCGTTGGAAAGCCGGAAGGCGTGTGCCTCGAAATTGTTGTGAGTGTAAGCTTGTCCGGTAATCTGGTTTAGGTCGTTAATGGCTGTCGCACTGCTCCAGGTGCCGCCCAGGGTGCCAAGAGCCGTCATTCTTCCGTTGCGATAAATGAAGCCGAGGAAGTTACCCGCCTGATTGTAGGAATAACCCACCACCACCCCGCGGTTGTTGATGCCGGAAGCGGTGCTTGTATCTCCGCCAAGTGTTCCCAGATCAGTCATGTGGCCATTCGTGTAAAGGAAAGCGTGCTGATCGCTACTGGCGAGCGCGGACACGCCCACGACCTGGCCCGAGTCATTGATGGCGTATGCCGCGCCATAGGCACCCCCGAGAGTTGGAATACCGGTCATCTGCCCTCCCGTGTAGAGAAAGGCGCGATACGTTCCATCCCGAAGCGTGGAGTAACCGGCGATCTGTCCGGAGGTATTAATGCCATGCGCCGAGGCGTACTCGCCGCCGAGCGTGCCGAGAGCAGTCATTACTCCGTCGCTATAGAGAAAGGCCGGATCGGTGACTCTACGCGATGAGGACGAGGATTGACCGCTTATCTGGCCGCTGGCGTTAATGCAATAAGCTTCGCTATAGCTTCCCCGGCTGTTGGAGCCGAGTGTGCCGAGGTCGGTAACGGTGTAAGTCTGCGCCAGGGCGGACGAGGCGACAGAGATAATGAGGAGTGTCAATGTCGTTTTCATATGCTTTTTTTCCGATTGTTATGAATCCCCGAACTGAGAGTTCAGCCTCAGCCTATCGTGATTCGAAACACAGTGAAGCTTGGGTTCTCAGCTTTCCGTAACAAAATAGTTACGTGAGGCTCTCTGTCCGTCGGTTGGGAGCGTTATGTGCCGCGATTGTCTGGTGCAGTAATCTTAGCCGTGGACTGCATCGGGAAGGACATATTTGGAGTCGTCTCGACAAGCGTATAGAGACTGACGGTTAAACCGTCATCCGCGAGGTGGGCCCACACTCCACCGGCAACACGGGTCCGCGCAGCCCACGGTGGATGGTTGTAGTTTGCCAGGACCCGAGGCCGTTTCGCCGCCTCCACGAGAGAAGCGCCGTGTTCATGCAGCGCGCAAACGGTTGTTGTCGAATCGAGAACCCTTCCTGGTACGATTGCTTTGACCCCTGGAAGCTCCAGCGAGCCTGCAATCGCTGGCCGTTCCGCGCTAGTCAGGTCAATCATAGTCAGGCCTGATCTCGTGCTAATTGCAAGAACATGGCCCGCTCTCGCCATATGCCCAGTATGATCGACTTCCAAATCGTGCAAGGGCTTTAGATCCCGGTTGTACACCGAAAGTCCACGAGGTGTAAGAAGTAGGAGGAGCTTACCGTAGCGCTCAGCGGACACTACGGGGTGTTCAATCCAAGTCCCTTCGGACGATAACCAGGCACCTTCACGGCCCCAGTAAAGAATCCCGCGCCCCCATGCGAGCGCGCCTCGGACCCAGGTGTTGGCGATGCGCGACAGAAGGCGCGGCCGATCAGGCGCAGAAGCATCGTGAAACTCGATGCCGCGCGTTGTCGCGGCGGTAAGAACGACAAGTCCACCGACAAGCTCCAGTTGCATCGATCGACACGAACCAGCGAGCCTGATGATTCCCCGTGCGGCGAGGTGCTGTTGTCGTTGCGTCAGGGCTGCTTCTTGGAGGTTGATGGCATCAGCGCGACTCTCAGCGACGCCCTGCGCGCGCCGAACAATCCGAACGGGATGCGTTCTCGTGGCAGCCAGGTGGGCGGCGAGGCGCGCGTTTCCATCGAGTCCCACGGGAGCGGAGCCGAGGACACGACCTTCTTTATCCACCAGTTCGAAGGTTGAACCCGGTGTAGAATGAGTGATCGCTCCGTTCCACAAGACGATACCATCGCGTTCGGGATCGACCGTCCAATGGAGGTCGAAGCTGGCGGTAGGACCGAAAAGTCCCTGCTGTGCCTGGGTACAATTCGCTTGTGAAGAGGCCAGTCGTAGTTGTAGTGCCGTGAGGTCCGCACCCTCGGGTTGCGGCTTTAACACTCCGAGATGAACCACCGCGGAGCCCGCGGTCGTTTGCACCAGTAAATGCAAAGGATAGGGAGCGCTCCAGTAAGGGTCACTCGGGGAAACAGAGTCGAGCTGGAAGATAAAGGAAGCGGTGCGAGGAAGGAGACGGGAGTTAGCCGGATCGATCACCATGCGAGGCCCGAAGAATCCCAGCTCATCGTCGATCACTTCGATATGGCACGATCTGGTTTGGAGTGGCGGAAGAGACGCGATGACGACACTTGCCTCGGCACCAATGAAAAAGTGATCGCATGTGCCCAGGACGCCCCAGGCCAAGGGCGAGCGTTCCAGCGATAACTCAGGCTTGATTACTTCGGCCAGACTTATGGTTCCCGCGAGGACCAAAGCTTTCGGGATCGGGCGATAGGAGGTGAGGGTAAAAGTAGCCAGGGCGGAAGAAGCGCCAAAATCGAGTGGTGGAAGCTCGACCGGGTACTCGCATTCAATCACATGCTCTGTCGTGCGGGTGCAAAGGGAAGGAGTTGGAAGGTCGGGTGAGATCGCGCCGGCGATAATATCGAGCAACCCACCGGCGAGCAGGCCGGCAAGGGGTCCCAGACACCAGAAAGCATCCCAGTAGTTTGGAGACCAATCGAGGCGCATGAAGGTCTTCACCACATTCGGCTTGCTCACTTCCAGACCAAGGACGGCCGACGCGCTAAAACCAACGTCGCATACCTTATGCGAGGTCCCTTCAATCGTTAGGCTAATCGCACCGAGTAAGAGTTTCGTCGTTCCGGGGTCAAACCCTCCCGGCTCCAACTCCGGATCCCTGATGTAGATGAAGGTTGGTGCCGGCGACCACGAAGCTGCCGGCGCCTGGTCGAGCGAAACATTATCCTGACTGGCAAATCCGTCTGCCGTTTGCCCAGTTGCCGCGGCAACCATGAGATCAGCATCTATGAGCAAAGCCCAGTCCTCCTTGCCGACGAACATCCTCTGAATGGCTGAGTCGCGAAACTTCGGCCAGCCCGCTGTTCCTGCGGAGGGATCGCCTATCAGCATCCTTAGGACGACGACGGTCAAACCGCCAGTCGCGCTGACGTGCATCTTTGTAATCGTCGCGCTGCCTCCCATAAAACGCAGCAAAGGACCCAGGTCGAGTGTACCGCAGAGATCGACTCCTCCGAGCATATCGAGAAGCAGAGCGTCATAGGCGGCAAACTCCTGGGGCAGGTCCGTTCCGCGGAAGACCGCGCACACATTCGAACTTTGTGCCGTGAGACTAAAGTAAGCGTCGAATGAGATAGGAAAGCGTGTGTTGCTCTCGTAATCCAGGAAATGCACCTTGAGCGCAACCACCAACTCAAGCTGCGGTGGCCCATTCGGCTGTGGCGCCCATTGAAGCATGACACCTTCCGGGAAAGAAAGGTGATCCAGAACCAATGCCGGTTTTCCAGTCAGCGGACTGACAAGCTTTTGCGGGATGCATATCGGTTCGATGCGCAGGCGGTTAGCGATTAGCCTGCAAAACTTTGTCGCGTCGACCTGAAACTCGAGAAAGAACGGGCCTGCCAGTGGGTCAGGAGCCTGCGTGTGGGAGGGGGGAGGCGGGTGCGGATGAACGTATGGGCTTTGCATAACACGAACCCCAGCTCGAACACCAAATAGCTATACGGAAGTCGAACAGCTCCTGGCAATTTCAAGGAGCCGCCTCGGACGTCAAATGAATTTTATCAGCGCAATGCTCTGTGCGGCTGACAAATTAATGCCAGGAGGCGGATGCGCTAGAACGCAGGATTCGCGCGAAGCATCCGGGCTTCTTGCAATGTCGGAGTGTGCACGAGCTTGCGGCACTCCGGCGCGTCGTCTGCGGCCGAAGTTAGGGCAGGGTAACGCTGAGTACCATGGCGGAGTCAGAATGATGTCTTCCGCTTGTTGAATGCGTCTGGGTCTTTCCGCTGGGGAGCCCGAAAGCAATTCGCCCAGGAGGCGTCCGAAAGACGCGCTCCTGGGCGATGATAGCTAACTACTGTTAGACTCTGACTGCTTAGCGAGTCAGGTTGTTGATTAAGGTAGGGCCATTGGCGCTGCCCCAACCGGTCACCAGGTCAAAGCCAGCAACGCAAGTGAAGCCACTGTTGCTGCCAGTCGTGATGTCATGGAAGCTAAGCCCGGAGTTGGCGCGTTCAGCGATTGAGTAGAGCGCCGGGTTCACTAATCCCAGGGTCGCATGACCCATCGAGACTCCCTGCTGGTTGGCGAGGGAAAGATAGCCTGCCCACTCCGGAGCGGCAAAGCTTGTGCCACCCCAGCCGCCGTCGCAGGTGCCGTCATGGCAGATGTAGTTTTGGAAGTCGCCTTCCATCGCCACGTCCGGTCCGTTACGCATCGTTCTCGAAGCGTGGTTCGCTGCAGTGACCACTCTCTTGTTACGTTGGTAGGATGGGATGGTGACTGGATCAATCGAGATACCACCGCCGCTGTCAAACCAGCCAGTCTCCGACGCCCACGAGCCACCGGCGCCGTTGGTCACAAGATGAGTGCCTCCGACGGAAAGGATGTTGCCGTCTTCCTGTGGCCAGTTGAATTCTCCCGCGCCCCAGCTGGCGCTGTCGCCAGAAGCAGCCGCGAAGGTTTGTCCCTGCGCAGCCATCTGCAAGAAGAGCGGATCGTCCACCTGAGGATCGGCTGGCTTCCACGACCAGGAGCAGCTAATAACCTTACAGGAGTTATCGGTCGCCATGCGACTGAGCATGGACTGATCGCTGCCTCCAACATAGACAATGACCTGGCTCAAACCGGGCGCCATCGAGATGGCAAACTCGATGTCGAGAGACTGCTCGGCGTCACTGCAGGTCGTGCAGAGTGCAGGCGTGCCGTCGGTCGAAAGCAAAGTAACCGTCGTGGTCAGCGGCGGTCCAAACATATTGAAGTAATTGATGTAGTCCGCTGGGTTGGTGCCAACGAACTCCAACAGTCCAAGCTTTTGACCCGAACCTGTGAGTGTCCCTGTCGTTCCATAGTAGGCAGCCCTCAAGTCACTGCCAAGGAAGAAGCCGCCCGGGCCCGATCCGGTGTTAGCCTCAATTGCGTTGGGCTGCTGGCTCAGACTGGCAGGACGCGGAATCGCGTAGTTGTCCAGGCCGTTGATGTTCCAAAGCTTCGTGGAAAGGTCCACGGTCGGCTCACGGTCGGGTCCGTAGAAGGTCCGATTCTCCGTGGGATGCTTATAGACATTCATGGTCACATGGAATGCTCTTTCGATGCTTGCCACATTACCGTCGACCTCAACGATCAAGCGGTTAGGCGACGTACCGGTCACGACGAAGCCGTTGTTTTGAGCGAATCGAACAACAGCATCATAGTCAGCCTGACTCGGCCCAAACATATCAGTGTACTGATTGCCAGTCAGGTAATGCTGATAGTTAGGGCTGGCAGGATTATAGAGGTTATCGATAAATGCGTCAGCCCCAGCCCGGTCGCGCAATGGCAGACCGATTACCAGATGCAGTTTCTGAGCCGAATTGAGATGCTGCACAAAGGCAGCTCGTTTTTGAGTGATGGCGTCCCGCACATGACGCGTGGAGAGCGCCTGTGACTGCGCTGACGCGCTTGTGACTCCAATGGAAATCAGAAGCGCCGTTGAAGCGGCCACAGCCGCTGCAGACTTACTTTTGACATATGTTGTCAGGTTTGATTTTATCATTTTGTTTCAAGTTTCGATCCTCGGGATTTTCCCGTAAGAGCGAATTATTGAAGCGAACACGAACAACGCTGTCGAGCCAATTCTTACATTACGGTCATTTAATTTGGCGAGCGGTGCTTCCCGAGCCGCGATTCCCGGGGCACTTGCGTCGGGCTTCATCCGGCTGTAACAAAATCGTAATGTTGACGCGTGGTAATCGATAATTTCATTCCGGTTTGCCTGGGCCGGCCGCCCGGCGATGAGCCCACGGGTCCGAGGTCGAATCCATCGTTCTGGCCGTCTTGAGCGGATAGAATTTCCGATAAGCGTCCGCAATTGCTCCCGAAGCTTTTTGACGGGGTCGGTTGGCCCAATACCAGAACCGGGATGACAAGCCGCGAGATTGATATAGCTTTGTTTTCACGCTAACCCATGAAGAGGATTAATCATGAAAGACGTCGCGGCTGAGCGTCTCCACACTTCGTCAAGGCTGTTCGCTTACACGCGCTGGGATACGATTCCGGTGATGGCGGAAATACTGCATTGTGCCTATTTCTTTGCCATGTTCTACCTTTTCCCCCGCGTGCCTTTCTGGGTCATGGTGCCTCTCGGTCTTATCTATTCGATCAGCATCTCCTGGAACATCAACGGCATCTCGCACAACTTCATTCACAACCCCTATTTCCGCTCATCGCTCCTTAACCGGCTGTTTAGCATCATGGAGTCGGTTACGGTCGGCTTCAGCCAGGTTTTTTATGAGTGCATTCACATGCAACATCACAAAGGAAACGCAGACCGGCCGGACGAGGGCGGAGAGACGGTTGACTGGATTTCTATTTATAAACACGGACACGACGGCGAGGCGGAGCACCCGCTAAAATACACCTTCCTGAGTTTCTTCCGGGAAGATCCCAAGACTGTCTTTCGCGCTTTGAAGCGGAAGAGCCCTCGCGAAGCTTTCTGGGGAGTGACCGAACTGGTTTTGTTTGTCGGAACGTTTGTTACTCTGGGCGTGCTGAACTGGCATTACATTCTGTTTCTGCTCGGATTCTGGTATTTTGGTCATTGCCTGTCTTATCTTAATGGTTACTACCGTCACTATGGAGGTAACCCGGATGAGCCGATCGCCTGGGGAGTCAGCAGCTATGACAAGCTCTATAACTGGATTTGGTTCTATAACGGCTACCATGCGGAGCACCATTTTCGGCCCAAGGTGCATTGGACGCGCATGCAGGCTTTTCGCGACCAGATCGTCGATCAACAACGCGCTGCCGGTGTGAGGGTGATCAAACCTCCGCACGCCCTTGGCTTCCTCGATCCCGACTTACCCAGGCTAGGCGGGGACAAGCGGGGCGAGAAGGTCGGCGACGGTCATAGTTCGCAGCAACCCAGCCTTACCGGGATCTCCTAACCGGGAAAAGACGCAGCCAGGCCGAAGAAGAAGTCGAGACTCCGCGAGGTCTACGGTAAGAGGGTGGCGGCAAGAACCACGACCTTTGAGTTGTTAGGCAAGTTAATGCTCTGCACCGTCTTTGCTGAATCCAAGGCAAACCGGTAGTTATAAAGGTTGAAGGTACGGTTGTCCTTGGTGCCATTGCTCGAGTTACGATAGGCCATGGCGACGGCTTCTGCTTCGCCCGGGTATCGTTGTGGCGTGAACCAGTCGCTCAGATTTTGCACAAATGGTGTGCTGGTTCCGTCAGTGTAATGAAGAATGAACGTTTGCGAAGTCTGGTTGCCCTGTATGCCGGTTCCCATCAGCATCAGGGCCGAGTATTGCCCTTGCGGCAGAGTGACTGACTGGCCAGTGCAACCGATCGCGTCGAGCTGATTGGCTGGTCCGAAGGTAAAAAGGGTATTGCTCAAGACGCGCGTCGGCGAGAGGAGATTCGCTGAGTAGGAGTAGCCCGCTCCGTCCAGGCCGCCCGTCGTGTAGGTCGAGCCGTCGGTGTAGATTCCGTTAAGATTAAATTGGGACGATAGGTCTACCTGACTGCCATTACCGGCCGTCCCGACGGCCGCGCTCACGGCAAGGGTAAAGGGAAAAGTTTGAGTTATGTCGCCGGAGGTTCCAGTAACCGTTATGGTCGTGAAACCAGTTGTCGCCGAGGGAGTGGCTTTGAGCTGGATCTTGCGTCTGCCCGCCTGGCCTTGAATTGATGCCTTCACACCTTTTGGCAGTCGCGACAGACTTAGATCGACCATTCCGTTAAATCCACCAAAAGGCGTGATGGTGATTGTGGCGCTGGCGGTCGAATTCTGATTGAGGAAAACATTGCTCGGGCCGGACAGGGTAAAACCAGTCGTGGCGACGGCGTTGTTAATCGCAGCGGCATACTGCGCCGCCAACCCATTGCCGACAAAGTCGTCGTAGAGCCACATAAAGCCACCGTTGATCCCGCATTGCGTGACCCACCCACTCATGATGCTTTGCACCTGACTTGGGGTGTCGTTCAAGTCCCACAGACCTGGCCAGACGGGCACGTCGCCGAAATCCCAGCCAACGCATGGATTATTGCCGCTGCCACCCGCGTAAGCCTGAAGGTGAACACCATCGACCGTGCCGGGAAGTCGAGAGTTAATCTGGGTGACGACATTCTCCCAATAGGAATTGTTATCAAAGGGGTCTGGATTCACCTTATAGCCCAAGTGGCCTAGCATGACTCCGAAGGCTACCGTGGTCGCAGTGTCAAAGCTGTTTTCGTCGTCGAAATCAATCGCGTCCAGAGATGGAATGGCGGCTTTAAGAGCGGCAAAGTCTTTGTAAAGGATACTGTCCGGTCCAGTGCCTTGTGCGTTCACGAGGGCTTTGACGTCCTGCCAGTCTCCGAAGTTGGACGAACCAATGCTAAAGGTGATTCGCTGCACGGTGCCTTGCTTCAGGAGCGCCATGTTTGCCGCAAAATCGGGATGGGTCTGGTCGCCGATGTAAGCACCGTTTGAAGTGAGGGGAAACTCGCCGTTAAGATTTAGATCACCGTTGCTCTTCACCTCAACACTCCAGACAATGACTTCTGTGAAACCTGAGTTTTCGAGCTCGGCGATATTGTTCGCCGCGTTAATGTATAGCGGCCCGCCGCCAAAGATCCCGGTGAACCCGGTCTGGGCGGATGCCGCAGTACTGAATAGGGCAACCGATGCGAATGAAAGAAACTGGATCAGGTAACGAATGACAAATGAGCGTTGAGAGAAGATTGTGGATTGCATTTTCGAGATTGAACTGAGGACCGTTGTATGAATTCTGGCGCCAAAGTCAATCGTGCTTTCGCCATGGCCCTGTAGCGATGTTTCCGGGATCGACGGGAACGAACGACGTTCCGGAAGTCATTCTGGCGGGCGGCTTTTGATGGCCTAACGAATAAAGGAGTTGCGCAGCGGGCGGCCAATTTTGCCTTCCCTGCGGAGAATGCATTTCCTGATTGCGACCTTCGCAATTCAATTCCAGCTTGCATTCGGTGCGGTCACGCCCGCGCACTCGCAATTATGGCACGCTCGAAAGGAAAGAATGTCGGCCTGATCGGACTCGGGATCATTGGTTCGCGGATCGCTGGCGCTTTGCGCAAGCGCGGACTCCAGGTCTTTGTCTGGAATCGAACGCCGAAACCGGAGCAAAACTTTGTCGGCTCACCCGCCGAGGTCGCGGAATTGTGCGACGTGATCCAGCTCTTCGTAGCGGACGGCGAAGCGCTGATCGAGATGACGAAACAGCTCGCACCGGCGCTTACCGCGCATCACATCATCACCGCGCATTGCACAGTTGGGCCGGAAAGCATGCGAGCGGCGGCCGAGATCGTGCAGCGGCGCGGAGCGCGGTTTCTGGAGGCGCCGTTTACCGGGAGTAAGGTCGCGGCCGAAAATGGCCAGCTTGTTTACTACGTGGCGGGCGACGACGCGGCGCTGAAGCAGGTGCGACCGATCCTCGAGTCGAGCAGCAAAGAGATCGTCGTCATCAGCGACAAGATTGGCGACGCGAGCGTGATGAAAGTTGCGACCAACATGGTGACGGCGGCGACAGCACAGGTGGCGGCGGAAGCGCTGGCGCTCGTCCGCAACTCGGGAATGCCCGCGGAGATTTTTAGCAGGGCGATGAAAAGCAACGCGACGAACTCAACAACCATCGAGATGAAAGTGCCCATGATGATGGCCGGCGATTTTGAGCCGCACTTTTCGGTCAAGCATATGCTCAAGGATGTGCGCATCGGAATGAAGCTGGCCGAGAGCTTCGGAATGGAATTGCCGGTGACCCAGGCCGCCGGCGAAATGCTGCTCGATGAGGTGAAGAACGGCCGGGCCGAAGCCGATTATGCTTCGGTTGCGCAGAAATATTTTCCGGTCTCGAAGCCGTTCGTTAGGCAGGAACCTCCCGCCAAGGCCGAACCGGCAAAGACTGGCGAGGAGCTAAAAAGTATCGGAGCAATTCCCTCGGAGATACCGCAACTGCCGCCGAAGACAGATGCGAAAATCGAGGACACGAGAAAAAGCGATGCCGGGGCAACGAAGGGCGAAGTGCCGGAGGGAGTAAATCTTTCCGGCGGATTTCGCGGCTGGTTCAGCCGCTTTCATTCTTCCTCTCGGCGCCAAGTCTGATGCTCTTCGATCTTTCCGATCGAGTGAAGCTGCGTCTCACAGGCGCCGATCGCGTTCGTTTTCTCAACGGACAAGTGACCAAGGACGTGCGCAATGCGAACAGCAATCTCTCGATGCCGGCCTGTGTCGTAAACGCAAAAGGCCGGCTTGACGCCTTTGTCTTCATCAGCGCGAGCGACGACGCGCTTTATATGGACGGCGATGCGGATCTGCGCCCAAGTCTTCAGCCGCGACTGGAACGGTACCTGATTGCTGACGATGTGGAGATAGTCGACGTGAGCGAGCAGGATGCGCTCTTTCACGTCACGAGCGAAACGGCACCGGCTTTCCCTAACGAATTGAAGTGGCGGCGAGCGAAGCGCTTCGGGACGACAGGTTGGGATCTCGTCGCTTCCGCGAACGAAGGTGATTTGATTCGGCAAGAGCTTGCCGCACAGACTTCGCTTTGCGATCCGGTTTGCGCTGAGCAATTGCGCATCGAGCAGGGCATACCGCGCTGGGGCCGGGAGCTGACAAATGAAATCATTCCGGTCGAGGCGAATCTCGCCGAGGACGCGATCGACTATGCCAAGGGGTGTTATATCGGCCAGGAAGTGATCTCACGCATGAAGATGTCCGGGCAAACGAACAAGCGACTTTGCGGGCTTACTTCCTTGCAGGACGGGCTGCTTGCGGCTGGCGTGCGCCTAACGAGCATCGACAACGAAGAAAAAGAAATCGGCTGGATTACGAGCGCGGTGCGCAGCCATCGCTTAGGGAAAGAAATCGCGCTTGGCTACGTGAAGCGCGGCCACAACGAAATCGGAACCCGGCTCAAAGTGGCCGACGCTTCCTCCCAGTATTCCCAAACGGTTGAAATCGTCGCCCTGCCGTTTCGTTAAGAGCAATTGACCCTGTCGAAGTCGCTTCCTAGGTTGGCGCCTCATCCATGGCCAGCGTTTCCCTGAAAAACATTTCCAAGACTTATCGCGGCGAGAAACGTGGCGAGGTCATGGTGATCAACGTCGATAGTTTCGACATCGCCGACGGCCAATTTGCCGTCCTTGTCGGTCCTCCTGGTTGCGGTAAATCAGCGATCCTGCGGATGATCGCCGGTTTGGAGGAAGTCTCTAAGGGCGAGATATACATCGGCGACAAGCACATGCACGGCGTGGCGCCAAAGGATCGCGATATCGCGCTGGTCTTCCAGGACTACGCGCTCTACCCGCATATGACCGTTCTCGAGAATCTCGGCTTCGGCCTGAAGTTGCGGAAATTTTCCGGCACGGAGAGCAAACGGCGCGTGTCGGATGCGGCCAGCATTCTCGGGATCGATTCTTTGCTCAGCCGGAAACCGCGAGCGCTCGACAGCAGTCAGCGGCAACGCATCGCGCTCGGACGAGCGATCGTTAGGCAACCAAAGGTTTTTCTGCTGGATGATCCGCTTTCCAATCTCGAGTCGACTGCGCGAGGCGAGATGCGTAACGAGCTCATGAAGCTGCACCAGCGTTTGCAGACAACAATGATCTACGCCACGCAAGATCCGACAGAGGCGATGATGATGGCTGATCGGGTCGTGGTCATGAAAGATGGATCGGTGCAACAAACCGACACGCCGCTCGCGGTTTACGAGCAGCCGGCCAATTTGTTCGTGGCAGGATATTTCGGCAGTACCCCAATGAATCTTGTCGCGGGCAGGCTCAAACAAGACGGTGACAAGCTGCGCTTTGATGAAAGCGGAGGCGGCACGATTTCGATTGTCTTTCCGGCGAACGAGTGGCCGGGTGCCCACGATTTTTCTAACAGGGATATCATTCTCGGCATTCGCCCGGAAAATCTGCGGGTCGCGAATTTGAGTCGCAAAGAAGCTCGTGCTGCGGGGAATGGCTTTCCAGCGATCGTCGACCTCGTCGAGCCGATCGGCGCAGAAACCCATATCTGGCTAAACACCGGCGCCCACACCTTGATCTGTCGCAGCCGGGAGCGCTTCGACCGAAGCGAAACCGGACGTCGGTTCCAGTTCGAGATGAATTTAGCGACGGCGCATCTCTTCCATCCCGAGACAACCAAGCGCTTGTTCTAGAAAAACTTACGCGGGCTTTTTTTGCCCTTAGAGATTACTTGCGATTGGATGCGCGTTGCGCGTATAAAGCGGATTCTCCCTCTCAGAGTAAAAGGAGACCATCGTGAACCAACAACTACTCGCCGAAATCGGCCGCACACAACGCCTGGAAATTCTCAACACCCTTAAACGCACGCGAGGGTTATCGGTCAACCAGCTCGTCGCCAGAATGAAGATGAGCTACATGGGCATCAAACAGCACTGCATCACGCTCGAACGCGATGGCTATCTCGACACCTGGCGACGTCCGCAAAAAATGGGTCGGCCTGAGATGGTCTATCGTCTAACTCGCCGCGCGCACGGTCTTTTTCAGGCGGACAGCAATGCCTTCACCCTCGATCTGTTGAAATCGATTGAGGAAATCCACGGTCCAAGCGCGCCGGAGAAATTGCTCTACAATTTGTTTGAGCGAAAGACGAACGCGATCAAGGAGAAGGTGAAGGGCGATACAGTTGAAGAGAGAGCAAAAGCACTCGCTGCCATTCGCGATGAGGAAGGTCACATGTCGCAATTCGTCAACGAGCCGGGCGAAGGCGGTCCACAAATCTTGGAATGTCATTCTCCGATCATGAATTTGATCGAGAAATACGAGATCATCGGACGGTTGGAACAGGAGATGTTTGAGAAAGTGCTTGGCACAGCAGTGCGTCGTGAAGAGACGCGCACTTCGGGACTTTACGAGGCGGCTTTTTATTTCGCGCTGTGATGCCATAGGCTAACGGCCTGCCTCCCAGACGAGACCTGACGTCGCAATTTCGTTCTTTCCCCGGTGATAAATTTCGTTTGGTTAAACGATGCCCGTACAATTCCCGGCTGCCGTCATCGAGAATCTTCAGCCGCTTATCGAAGGCGGGCGTTATCCCATCAAACGTGTCGTAGGCGAAGACGTTGCGGTCGAAGCGGACATATTTAAAGACGGCCATGACATTGTTGCCGCTTCGTTGAAGTGGCGGGTAGTTGGACAACCCAAGTGGCATGAGACCGCCATGCGTTTGGTCGAGAACGATCGCTGGCGCGGAGTTTTTTCCGTCTACGAAAACGCGACCTACGAATACACGATCGAAGCCTGGACGGACGTCTTCGGTGGCTGGGTCCATGAATTCGCCGCGAAATTCGATGCCGGTTTGGCCAACCTAACGAGCGAAAAACTGGAAGGCGGCGGCCTTCTCACGGCCGCCGCGAAGCGCGCTCGCGGCACCGATGCCCGCCGCTTGCGAGAGTTGGCGGAAAAGATTCGAGAAAGCGACGACGCAGAGACGAATCGGATTGCGCACCTCGGTGAGCTGGAAGTGCTCATGTCCACCTACGCCGAACGCTACGGCGCGACGCAATACACTCCTCCGCCGTGCGTAGTCGTCGATCGCGTCGCGGCGCGCACCGCGGCCTGGTATGAATTTTTTCCCCGTTCCGCTGAAGGCCGGCCCGATCGTGGTTCGACCTTTCGCGATTGTCTTGGTCGGGTGGACGACGCCAGGGCAATGGGCTTCGACGTGATTTATTTTCCGCCGATCCATCCGATTGGCCTAACGAATCGCAAAGGCCGTAACAACTCCGTCGTCTCTCAGCCGGACGAACCAGGCGTGCCTTACGCGATTGGGAATCGCGAGCTCGATTGCCCAAACGGCGGCGGCCACAAGGATGTCGAGCCCTCGTTAGGCACGCTGGAAGACTTTGCCTGGCTGGACAAGGAAATTCGAGAACGCGGGATGGAGATCGCGCTCGATTTCGCGATCAACTGCTCGCCCGATCATCCTTACGTTGCCGAGCATCCCGAATGGTTCTACAAGCGTCCGGACGGCACGATCAAATACGCCGAGAATCCGCCAAAGAAATACGAGGACATCTATCCGCTTAACTTTCACTGCCCCAACTGGCAGGAGTTATGGGATGAGATGTCGAGCATCATCCTGTTTTGGGCGGAACGTGGCGTGCGAATTTTCCGCGTCGATAATCCGCACACCAAACCGGTTGCCTTCTGGGAATATCTCATCGGGAAAGTGCGCGCGAAGTTTCCCGACACCATTTTTCTTTCCGAAGCTTTCACCCGTCCGAAAATGATGAAGGCCTTGGCCAAGGCGGGATTTAATCAGAGCTACACCTATTTCACCTGGCGCACACACAAGCAGGAGCTAACCGAGTATTTCACTGAGTTAACCCAAACGGAGATGCGCGAGTATTTTCGCGGCAACCTCTTCACCAACACGCCGGACATTCTTCCCTTCCATCTCCAAAGTGGCGGCCGAACCATGTTTCAGATTCGCGCCGTCCTCGCGGCGACGCTCTCCAGCGTTTACGGCATCTACAGCGGATTCGAGCTCTGCGAGAACGCTGCCCTTCCGGGACGCGAGGAATATCTCGACTCAGAGAAATATCAGCTGAAAGAACGCGACTGGAATGGACCCGGTAACATCAAGCAACTCATTACCAGCTTGAACCGAATTCGGCGCGAGAATCGGGCACTGCATTTCTACGACAACCTGCGGTTCCATCCGGTGGATAACGAACAATTGCTCTTTTACAGCAAGATGACCACGGCGCGGGACAGCATCGTGCTCATCGTGGTGAATCTCGATCCACTCTATACGCAAAGCGGCTGGATCGAGGCACCGGTGGAATCTTTTGGCGAAATCGGCAGCGACAGTTACGAAGTGCACGACTTATTGACCGATCAGCGCTACATCTGGCACGGGAAACGCAACTACGTCGCCTTGCATCCCGGTGTTCAGCCCGCCCATATTTTTCGGGTACGCCGGCTGTAAAGAGATAGCCTGCGTCTATGGCTTAAGGCCTGGGGCAAGTAATTAGCCTGCGACACGAGCGGAAGAGGGTTAACATTTCTCTTTCTGTTGCAGCCGAGCGACAATGCCTTCCTGGATGTGACTCATCCGTGCGCGGCTCGGGGCAGTTTGATCGTCGAATCCGTGCAGGTGAAGGAGCCCGTGGACGAGGTAGAGTCGCAGCTCATGGCCTAACGATGTTCGGTAATGACGCGCCTGCCGCTGCGCGGTCTCGATGCTGATGAAGATCTCGCCGTGTTGAAAGGTGATGACGTCGGTCGGTCCGGCAATTTGCATAAACTGGCGATGCAGCTCGGCGATTTTCCGATCGGAAACGAGAACGACATGAATCGCCCTTAGACTCGTTAGGCCAACGCCTTCTTCCGCCGCGCATGCGGACAGCGCGCGGCGGGCGAAAACTTCAAAGCTCGCGAGATCAAAGACGATTCGGCGCTGGCGATTAAGAATCGAAATCTGTGGGAGCGAGACCGGCTTCATTCCTGGCGTGAACGATCGAGTAAGCTGAGTTCGCGATAAAGCTCCTCCAATCGAGGTGTCTTAATCCGAGCTGTCTGGCCGCGACGGAGCGGTTCGCCCCAGATCGCTTCCAGCTCTAACGGTCTGCCGGCCTCGTAATCGAGCAGGGTTGAAGGTTTGTAGGCATGCAACCTTGTTCCTGTGCCCTGAAGGAGCTCGAGCGCAAACGCTGTTGGGATGTCGTGACCGTAGGCATTGGCGATGGCAATAGTCTCGTCCATGAGAGCGAGAGCTTCCGTGCGCCAATGCTCGTCGGCGAGAAGGGCATCCGTATCCAGGCCGCCGGCGACGATCGTTAGGCCGTTGAAGGGAATGTTCCAGACCAGCTTCCGCCAGCGTTCCCGCGCGAGGTCGGCCACAACCGTGCAGACAACGCCGCAACGTTTGAATTCCCAGGAGAGATCGTGTGTCCGTGCCTTCGGGAAACCTTCAAATTCCCCCAGACGCAGCCGGCCGGCATCAAAGCGTTCCACCACGCCCGGAGCGGTGCGGTTGAGTCCGATAAAACAAAGACCGCCCAGCATTCGCGCGGCGCCAAAGTGACCGGCGAGAAACTCCTCATTCCCGAGACCGTTTTGCAAAGTCAGAATCATGGTCTTCTCGCCTAACAATGGCGCGATGAGTGATGGGAGATCGGGATTGGAGGTGCTCTTGACCGCGACGATTACCAGGTCGCAATGGCCTATGTCGGTGGTGGCACGATAAGCGCGAACGTTAGGCACATGAATGTTCTCGCCTTTGCTCACAATGCGGAGTCCGCGCTTGCGAATGGTTTCGTAGTCGCTGCGCAGAAGGAAATGCACGTCGCGACCGAGGTGAGCCAACTTGCCGCCATAATACGATCCAATCGCACCCGCGCCTACGACGGCGATTCGATAGTTAGGCAGCAAATGGCGGGTGCGCATGAAACACGTCGGGAGCGGCAGTGGACGCGGAGAAGGATTTTGCTTTCTCCGCCCTGTCCGTTGGGCTCGTCACTTAAGTAGGTGGCCGCTGTTCGGCCTGGAAGTTACGCGTAATAAGTCGAGCACCTTTGTTGAAGGTGAAGTAAGCCCAGGCCCATTGGAAGAGGACGGCAAGCCGATTGCGGAATCCAACCAAATAAAGAATGTGAACAAAGAGCCAGGCGAGCCAGGCCGGCAGACCGCTAAAGTGGGCGAAGTTCAGATCGGCTACGGCACGGTTGCGACCGATGGTCGCAAGGCTGCCTTTATCCCAATAATAGAAACGCTGCGGCTTGGCTCCCTCGATCATGTGCAGGATATTTTTTGCCGCATGCCTGCCTTCCTGAATCGCGACCGGTGAAACACCCGGAAGCGGTTTGCCATTTTTGGCGGTGCAGTTGGCGAGGTCGCCAATCACTTGCACTTCGGGATGATCGGGAACCGTTAGATCGTCCTGCACGATGACGCGTCCAGCGCGATCGACTGGCACGCCTAACGTCTTTCCAACAGATGAAGCGGCATTCCCCGCCGCCCAAATCTTCACCCGGCAGGGAATGACCCTGCCCGCCACCTCGAGCCCGGTCTCGGTCAGGTTCTCAGCGTGCGCTCCGGTGATGACTTCCACGCCGAGTTCCTGGAGCTGCTCGAGCGCTTTCGCCGAGAGATCCTCCGGGAAGCTGGCAAGCACGCGCTTCTCACCTTCGATCAGAATCACGCGCGCCGTCGAGGGATCGATATGACGGAAATCTTTCGCGAGTGTCTGGCGCGCGATTTCTGCAATCGCGCCGGCCATTTCCACGCCGGTAGGTCCGCCGCCGATGATGACAAAGGTCATCGCCGCCGCGCGCACAGCCGGGTCGTCGGTCCGTTCGGCAAGCTCAAACGCCATCAGGATGCGACGCCGAACTTCGATTGCGTCTTCCAGGCTCTTAAGGCCGGGCGCAAGCTTTTCCCATTCGTCGTGTCCAAAGTACGAATGGCGTGAGCCAGTCGCGAGCACGAGGTAGTCGTAGTGATAGGAGCGTTCGCCGGTGCGCACCAGTCGGGCTGTCAAGTCGACCGACTGCACTTCCGCGAGTATCACGTCGATGTTTTCGTATTTCGTCAGCACCGCACGGACCGGTGCAGCGATGTCGGCTGGCGAAAGCGCGGCGGTCGCGACCTGGTAAAGCAACGGTTGAAAGAGATGGTAGTTCGTGCGGTCGATGAGCGTGACGCCGACCGGTTTATTACCGAGATGCTTGGTCGCTTCCAAGCCGCCAAAGCCGGCCCCTATGACTAAGACGCGCGGCCAGCTCGCTTGCGGATTTTCCATCACGGTACGATGGCCGGATTCCGCGGAGGGTAAACAGAAAATCGGTTGTCACCTGCGGACGCCGTGCGTATCTTCCGCGCCCTATGCCGAAACCGATCGCGCGCAGCAAAACGAGAAAAGCCGTGGCCAAAAGATTCAAGATCACGGCCACGGGCAAGGTGTTGCGCTCGCACGCCAAGCGCCGACATCTCATGTCGGCCAAGAATGCCAAGAGTAAGCGGCAACTGGCAAAGGCGGCGGTGGTCGACAAGACCGACGAGAAGCGAGTCAAAGCCAACCTGCCCTTTGCTTAGGAGTGGCCGACGCGACGCTGGATTTACGGCTTAATTACTTGACGTTGTCGCCCGCCTCCTCCTAGAACGGGCGCGTTCAATGAAAAACGCGTCCTTTCTTCGCCTGTTGGTTGCTCTCTTTCTCGCGCTGCCGTGGTTGAGCCCGACTGCTCGAGGACAGGCGACCAGTGCGGACCGTGCGCGCTTGCTCCAGAGCCAGTCGAACCTGACTCCCCTTCCTCCCAGCACCGGGGGCGAAGGTGTAGACCAAAACTACGCCGTTTCTTCGCCTAACGACACCGACCTCGGCGAGCAAGCCATCCTCAAACGAGTGGAGAAATACGATCCGTTCACTCTCGAGTTGGGCGTTCCGATTTACTACACCTCAAACGTCGCTCTGGTCGATCGCGGAGCAATGGGCGACACCATCATCGCGCCAGTCGTGGGACTGACCTATGCGCCCAAGATCACAGGGACGCTTTACGGTGAGTTCACTGTTCGTCAGCAATTCTTCTACTATCAGGATTTCACGAGCTTTAATTTCGCCAGCTTTGATGGAATCGCTGGAGTCTCCTATGCAATCCCGAAGGCGAACAACCTCATTCTGCACGCCAATCTTGATTACAACCGCCTCACCGGCACGGACAACTTTGACTCCTTTTTCTCCAACGTGGCCCTCAACCTCAGCGCCGAGATGCCCATTGCAATCGGACGCGCTCAACAAATATCGTTCGGCGCGGCCGCCAGCGTGAGTCTTTACGCCACGCCGACCCCTCCGCAGCGGAATGATTTTGGAGTCTATGCCGGATATTTCGTTAATCTGACGCGGAATCTGTCCCTGAGCGCCGCCGGCCATGTGGTCGTCAGGCCCTATGACGACGGTGGGCGCACCGATGTGAGTGAAATCATCTCCGGCAGCGCGAATTATCGCATCCGCGATTGGTTTACGGTGAGCGCCATTACGACCTTTGTCGCCAACCAGTCCAATCACAGCGCTTTCGATTACAATGTCTTTAACATCGGCGGCGGCCTGACTTTCAGCTGGAAATTTTAGCATTCACGGACCGCGATCCGTTCTGTTGCCTTGAAAACTGGTCCCAGTCTGTGTTGTTTTTCCCGGCCGGCTGGCGAGAGCAGCCTTGACTTTTAACGACGCTTACTGGTAAAAAGCCCGCTCTTTGCGCCTTGGGTTCACCGCCAAGGTTGCAGCACCGCTTACTATGACGCACTCGATCCACGCTCCAGACCGGAATCGTCCCTCCAACTTCTGCCGTGGGAATTGGTTTCGTCGTTTCCGTTTGCCCGGTTCCTGCTTTCTCTCGGCGTTATTCTTTCTCGGCTCTTTGCCTTCTGAGATTCAGGCGGCGCAGTTAAAGGAGGCGCGCGTTAGCCAGATCGTCCGCGATGTAAAGATCCTCCCGCACGAAGCCGCTCCGCGGCAGGCTCGGCTGAGCGACACCGTGCGCGATGGCACCGGAGTCCGCACCGGGGTTGAATCGCGTGCCGAACTTACCTTTACCGACCAGACGCTCGCCCGCCTCGGAGCTAACACCATCTTCAGCTTTAACGAAGGGACACGTAACCTCGACCTCGGCGGCGGCGCCATGCTCCTGCGCGTGCCGAAAAATGCGGGCGGCGCTCAAATTACCACTGCTGCAATTACCGCTGCGATTACCGGCACCACGATCCTGCTCGAGTATCATCCTGACGCTTACTGCAAGTTTATTGTCCTCGAGGGCACGGGGCGAATCTTTCGCAACAATCGCCTGGGCGAATCGACTCTGGTCCACGCCGGGCAGATGTTGATCGTCAGCCCGAAAGGCAAAGATCTGCCCGCGCCAGTCGATGTCGACCTTAAGCGCCTGTTGAAAACTTCGGCACTCATAGGGGGAAACTTCGCGGCCCTGCCGAGTTTGGATTTAATCGGCCAGGAGATAAAGGCTCAGGAGCAGCTCAAGGCGGAGCAAGCTTTGCTCGACACAAACCTCGTCATCCACGGCGGCGGCACGGCCGTTACCCTTGCTGACGCAACCGCTGTTATCGACCAGCGCGTGGCAGCCGAACCTACTCCGCCGCCGTCGACCCCAACCCCCACACCTACTCCGACGATCACCCCTACGCCGACAGCCACGCCGACTCCCACAATGACCCCCACGCCAACAGTCACGCCTACGCCCACGATGACTCCCACCCCCACGATTACCCCGACACCCACTCCGACAATCACCCCTACGCCGACAGTCACGCCGACTCCCACGATAACTCCAACGCCCACAGTTACGCCGACTCCGACGATGACCCCGACGCCCACGGTCACGCCGACGCCGACAATGACTCCCACCCCCACAATTACTCCGACACCTACTCCGACAATCACCCCTACGCCGACAGTCACGCCGACGCCCACGATGACTCCGACGCCCACAGTTACCCCCACTCCGACGATGACTCCAAGTCCCACCGTCACTCCAACGCCTACAACATCGTCGACGTATAATGGCGGCACTGGCAACTGGAGCGATCCCAATAGCTGGAATCCGGCAGTGGTGCCTAACAATGGAAATAATGGTGCCGACTACGACGTTTCCTTCGCCAGTGGCACGCTCACTCAGGACATCATAGACGGCGTCACCATTAACCAGCTTTTCATGAGCGGCGGTACGCTCATCCTGGCGAATCCCCTTACCCTGAATGTTGGTCTTCACTTTAGCGGCGGTGCCATCACGCAAGGCATCCTCAACGTCGCCGGCGTCAGTGATCAGACAGCACTCATGACCGTGAACGGGACGACCATCAATAATTCCGGCACTTATGACATCACGCTCGTTAACGGCAACGCCTTTAGCGGAGGTGGCTCGATCTTCAATAACTCTGGGGAGCTGACTCTCCATAGCACCGATGGCACGCTTACGTTTAACATTGGCCTCAATAACACCGGCACTGTTTCCGCCGGCTCCGGCATTGCCAATCTGTCGGGGGGTGGAACCATCTCCGGTACCGTCTCAGCCGCTGCCGGTGCCATTCTGCAATTCGGAAGCAATTTTACCTTTACTGATGGCGCCCAATTTATCGGTGACGGCCTTATCGAGTTTAACAATGGAACCACCACCAGCCTCTCCGGAACCATTACCGACAACGGCAACGTCGTGGTTAACTCCGCTGGGAGTTTTACTGACTTCTCTCTCGCCTCTGATCTTACCTTATCTGGCAGCGGAACGCTCACCTTGCTCAAAGCCGATCGCGTCCGGGGCAGCGGCACGCTCACGATTGACGGCGTAACCATCGCGGGCGAGACAAGTGACTCCGGCGGGTTAGGTTATAACGAGATCGGAATCGTCAATCTTTCGAATGGCACGATTAACGCCAACGTCGCTGGCGCAGCGTTAATTGTAGATCCGAGTAGCGCAGGTGGATTAACGAACCAGGGGTTGATGGAAGCTTCCAACGGCGGCATTCTTGTCCTAAACGGATTCGGTGGCGGCGGCTTTGACAATACGGGCGGTAGCATCTCCGCTCTCGATGGGTCAATCGTTCAACTGACAAACGGCGCTTCCGTTGTCGGCGGCACCTTAACGACTGATGGCTCTGGAGCGATTCACATTGCGGGCAGCGCCAGTCTTACCTCCCTAACGAATACAGGTGCGATAATTGGCGACAACGGCAGCACCACCACGATTGCCGGCAGCCTGGTTAACAGCGGATCAATCTCCGTAAATTCTGTTGGCAGCTTCACCGATCTTACCCTCAACGGCGATGTCACTCTGAGCGGTGGCGGGACAGTCAACCTGGATAACGCGGCCCGATTTCGTGGCAGCGGCATTCTCACCAATGTCGACAACATCATCCAGGGAGAGACCAGTAACTCGGGAGGGCTTGGTTACAACGAGATCGGGATTATCAACCAAGCCAACGGACTGATAGACGCCAATGCCGGCGGTCTAAGACTGATTGTCGACCCGAACTCCGCCAGTGGCTTGGTAAACTTTGGTACCATGCAGGCGAGCAATGGCGGCCTTCTCCTTTTGAGTGGCTTCGGCGGCGGCGCCTTCACGAATAATTCCCTCGTTCAGGCGCTCGATGGCTCGGAAGTACAGCTAACCGGCGGGGCCACCATCATAGGTGGTACGCTCGCCACAACGGGAACAGGCGTAATTCGCAATCTGGATACGGCCACCCTGGATAGCGTGACGAACTCGGGCACTTTTATCGCTAACAATGGCAGCACAACTACCCTTACGGGCACGATCACGAATACTGGCTCCATCCTGATCCAGTCTACCGGCTCTTTCACCGACTTGACGATTAACGGTGATGTCACTCTTACCGGCGGCAGCACCCTTACTCTGCAAAATGCCGACCGCGTTAGAGGCAGTGGAACCCTTTTTAATGGCGGAACGAACGGGGAATCCTTCATCATTCAAGGTGAAACGAGCAACTCCGGCGGTCTCGGATACAATGAGTTGGCCATCGTCAATCGCAGCGGCGGCATCATTAACGCCAACGTCTTTGACGGCGAGATCGGCCTTGCACTCATCGTCGATCCTAATAGTAGCGGCGGCTTGATCAATCAGGGACTCATGGAAGCCAGCAATGGGGGTGTCCTGCGCTTGAGCGGTTTTGGCGGTGGTAACTTTGATAATACCGCCGGCACGATCACGGCACAGACCGGCTCAGAAGTGCAGCTGACTGATAGCGCAGTTATCTCTGGCGGCCTGCTGCAAAGCCTCGGCACGGGCATCGTGCGCAATATTGGGACCGCGACCTTGAACAGTCTAACTCTTGGAGGCGACTTCCAGGCTAATAATGGCACCACCACCACCCTTAACGGAGCGATCGCCAATCTCGGCACCATTTCTATTAACTCCACGGGAAGCTTTACCGACCTGTTCCTCGGCAGCGCCGTGACTCTTACTGGCGGCGGCGTAGTGAACTTAACTAACGCCGATCGTTTCCGCGGTACCGGTATCCTGACGAACGTAGATAACACAATTCAAGGCGACACGAGTAACTCTGGTGGTCTGGGTTACAATGAGATCGGCATTCTCAACCAGTCCAACGGTGTCATCAACGCCAGCAACGCCGGGTTGGCGCTGATCGTCGATCCCAATTCCGCCAATGGGTTAGTCAATCAGGGATTATTGGAAGCTACGAACGGCGGTATTCTTCTCCTCAGCGGCTTCGGCGGCGGCGGATTTGATAACACTGCAGGCACGATCACAGCTAACAATGGATCGGAAGTTCAATTTACGAGTAATGCCGCCCTGACCGGTGGTTTGCTCCAGAGCCTGGGATCCGGCGTTCTCCGCAACATCGGAGGAGTAACACTCACCGACGTCACGATTAACGGTTCCTTCCAGGCAAACAACGGTGTTGCCACAGCGATTAATGGCACGATCACGAATCTGGGCACGATTTCGATCAATTCGACCGGCAGCTTTACAGACCTTACTCTTGGCGGCGATGTCACCCTCACCGGCGGCGGTACCATAGCCCTTGCCAATGCCGATCGATTCCGCGGAAGCGGTACGCTCACGAACGTCGACAATACTATTGAGGGCGAAACGAGCAACTCTGGCGGCCTTGGTTACAACGAGATCGGAATCGTCAATCAGGCGGCTGGCGTCATTGACGCCAACCAAACCGGTTTGACCCTGAATGTCGATCCCAATTCAGCTGTTGGCCTAACCAATCAAGGAACGATGGAGGCCAGTAATGGCGGCATTCTGCTCCTTAATGGCAATGGTGGGGGCGCTTTTACTAACTCGGGCACAATCAAAGCTACGAAGGGCGGCGCACTTCAGTTTACCGGAGCAGTCAGCTCATCCGGGACCGTGGATGTGGATGCAAACAGCCTCTCGATCAGCGGGGCCGGGAGTTACACCCAAACTGCCGGGACTTTCCGGCTGGCAGGGGGAACAGTGACTTCCAGCACCGCTTTGGACTTTCAAGGCGGTACAGTGGATGCCTGGGGAACCGTCAACAGCGCTATCACTAGCAACGCTGTTCTTCAGCCGGCTTTGGGCGGCACCGGATTAACTGTCAACGGCAACGTCTCACTCCTTTCGTCCTCGCAACTGAACTTCCAGTTGGGCGGACTGACCCAGGGCAGTCAATATGGATTCCTAAATGTCAATGGCACCGTAGCGCTTGGCGGCCAGCTGATTCTCTCCTTTGCCAACGGCTTCCAGAACTCAGTTACAAATGACGACACCTTCACGCTGTTGGCGTCGACCTTTAACTTCAGCGGCGTTTTCACAAATGTCGCTTCCGGTAGTCGGCTGACCACGAGCGATGGTTTCGGTACGTTCCTCGTCACTTATTCGGGAAGTAATCTTGTTCTCTCCGACTTCATGCCATTCGGCAATCTTGTTACCTCGACCTGGGGCGGCACCGTCGGCCACTGGAGCGACCCTCTTTCCTGGAATCCGCATCTCGTACCTAACAATGGCAACAATAACAGCACTTTTAATGTCATTCTTGGTAGCGGAACCCTCACTCAGGATATCGTGGGCGGAGTGGTGATCCAGCAACTTCAAATGAGCGGTGGCATCTTAAACCTGAACCAGCCGCTTACTCTCAATGCCGGTCTTCTTTATAGCGGTGGAGCGATTAATAACGGTGTGCTGAATGTAGCGGGCACCAGCACGCAAAATCTCGCTCTAACCGCATCGAATCTGAACATCAATAACTCTGGCGCCTACAGCCTGACCTTTAGCGGCGGGAATGTTTTCGTTGGGGGAGCGACCTTTACGAACTCCGGCACGCTAACCAAGACCGGGGGGAGCGGAACGGATATTTTCAATGGACGCCTCATAAATACCGGCACCATTTCCATCCTGAACGGCACTTTGCAGCTTGCCGCGACTGGTACCAGCTCTGGAATACTGGATATCTCTGCCAACTCGTTCCTGGCCAATGTGAACACCTTTATGTTTACGGACGGCTCTACGCTCTCGGGTGCCGGCACACTTCTCTTTGGAGCCGGCAGCCAGACGACGTTCAGCGGCACCTTTACCAATAATGGACATATCGCTTTTGGCGGCACCGGTTCGACAACGACCACTCTCTATCTCGATGGCAATGTAACTTTGGCCGGAACGGGAACGATTACGCTCGACGCTAGCGGGACCGACTCGATCTTTACTCCGCATTTTGGCGACACATTCACGATCGGCGCGGGCCAAACCATCAGCGGCAGTGGTGAAATCGGCAATGGTCAGACTACGATCGTCAATAACGGCGCCCTTATTGCCACCCAGGCCAATCCTTTACAGATCATCGGCAGCGGAGCGGTAACCTTTACGAACAATGGAACCTTGCGCGAGGCCGGGGGAGAATTACAGCTCCTTGATCTGAACGTCATGGGCGGAACTTTGGCCGCCGCAGGAGATCAGGTACATGCGATTTCATCCACGTTTACGAATGTTACGAACGGCGGTGATCTCATTCTCTCTGCCGGCAGTCAAAACACATTTGTTGGAAGCTTCACAAACAATGGCCAGATCGCTTTTGCCGGTAATGGATCAAGCTCTACCACTCTCCTCCTGGACGGCAACGTCACGCTGGCAGGCACGGGAACAATCGCTCTCGATAGCTTTGGGACCGACTCGATCTACACGACCATCTTCGGTGACACACTGACGATCGGTTCCGGTCTAACGATTAGCGGCAGTGGCGAGATCGGCAATGGTCAGACTACCATCATCAACAACGGAACCCTCATCGCCACCCAGGCGAATCCCTTACAAATCATCGGCAGCGGAGGCGTGACCTTTACGAACAATGGAACCTTGCGCGAGGCCGGGGGAGAATTACAGCTCCTTGATCTGAACGTCATGGGCGGAACTTTGGCCGCCGCAGGAGATCAGGTACATGCGATTTCCTCCACTTTTACCAATGTTACCAATACCGGCGACCTCATCCTGTCTGCGGGCAGCCAAAACACATTTGCCGGAACTTTCACAAACAATGGCCAGGTCACCTTCGGTGGAAATGGATCAAGCTCCACGACTCTCCTCCTGGGTGGCAATGTCACGCTCGCAGGTACAGGAACACTGGCTCTCGACAGCTTTGGGACCGACTCGATCTATACAACGATCTTCGGTGACACACTGACGATCGGCTCTGGTCTTACTATCACCGGCAGCGGAGACATCGGTAATGCGCAGACTCAGATCGTGAACAATGGAACGATTGTTGCAGCCAATCCAGTCGCACTCACGCTTGACCCAGGAAGCAGTCCTCTCATCAACAATGGGACAATCAAGACGCAAAACGGAGGAATGCTCCATTTCCAAGGTCCAGTCACTTCATCCGGTACGGTAGACATAGCGAATGGCGCCCTGGTTGCGACAGGTGCCTACAGCCAGACGGCCGGTAGCTTCCTTCTCTCCGGAGGAACCGTTCAGGCGGATCAGCCACTCAATATCCAGGCCGGCCTGCTCAATGGCTGGGGAACCATTACCGGCGGTATCATTAACAGTGCTACATTTCGGCCCGGACTTGGAATTGGCGGCCTTGTTGTCAATGGGAATATCTCCCTGCTCACGGCCTCGACTCTCAGTTTTCAGCTCGGAGGGCTCACGCAAGGATCGCAGTATGGCTATCTCAATGTCAATGGATCGGTGGGCCTTGGCGGACAGCTAATGCTTTCCTTCGTCAACGGCTTCGAGAATTCCGTCAGCTCGAGTGATAACTTCACCGTTTTAACCGCAACCGGAGTTAGTGGACGATTCACTAACATCGCCACGGGCGGAAGACTGGACACCAGCGATGGCTTCGGCTCGTTTCAGGTCGATTATTCTGGCACGCAGATTCTGCTTTCTAATTTCATGCCGTCCGAAGGCAACTTTCTCAATTTTGCCGGCGCTAACTCCACCACAGGGGCAGGCGAAAACGGAAGAAACCTTAACTTTGAAGCGCCAACCATCGCGTTCGGACCTGGCCCGACTGAATATCACGGAGCGTCCTTCGATGGCGGCAATGCCGCCGTGGGCTCCGGCTATTTCGGTGGTAACGGCGGAAGCCTGATAGCGACTGCGACCAGCGGCGACGTGACTGTGAACAGCGACATCGATGCGTCCAGTGGCGTAAGTGGAAAGGATGTCATCGGTGGTAAGGGCGGCTCGGTCTCACTTATCGCCAATAAGGGCGCGGTAGCAGTAAACAGTCGTATTCAGGTTTCACACAACACAGTTAAGCGACGCAGCTCCAGCGGCGGCACAATCAACCTAAAAAGCGGAAAGACCTCTGGAGTTGCAATCAGCGTTAGTAACACCAGCCAGCTTCTTTCGTTACTCGACGCCGCTGTTCCGGGACCGGGTGGGAAGGTCATTATCCAGGCTACGTCTGCAACGGGAAATAGTCAGATCAATGTAAGTGGCAAGCTGCAGGCTGATCGCGGCACGGTGGATATTCGTCACTCTGCCAGCGCGGGCCAAATCAACCTGACCAATGCCGACGTGCACGCCGATACGATTAAGGCTGCCGCTCTCGGCAGTAATGGCGTGCTGCGAGTGGGAGGTGGCACTCTCAACGCCAATTCCATCCTGCAGCTTTATGCGACGAACGGGAACGGTCAGGTCGTCTTTGTCGGCAATGTAAGTCTCAACGGTACCTCGACCAAGAGCATTGCCGGGAACAGCGTCACCATTCGCAACGGAGTAATCGTAACCGTAAATGGACCGAAGGCGTCCGTTTATGTGAATAGCACCGGTTCGGTGCCGAATGCGAATTATACCGGCTTTGGCGGCAACGCACACACGACGGGGACCTTTGGCGGTTCAGGAGCGAATTCGCCGCTTCCTCTCTCCAAGGCACCCGCACTCGGGCCGGCGCCCGGCGGTTAATTGGTTTCGGCGTCCCATGACGTCCCTCCAATCTTTGCTTTCGCTCTCCAGACGTTGTTTGCGAGATAACGCAAATTTAGGAGAAAGCTTGACGCGGCTCGCGCAAAGCGGCAAAAAAATGCCGAAGCCGTCTCACGGAATGAAAAAGATCGACCCGTTACGCCCTTTGCGGCACCGCTATCATTATCCCATTCTGGCCTGGTCCCGACAGTGGAGCCTGCTTTTGCTGCTTCCGCTGGCAATGCACTCAAGCGAGGCGGCGCGACTGAAAGAAGCTCGAGTGACCCAGGTGATTAAGGACGTGAAGCTGTTGCCCGGGCAAGCTGCGCCGCGCCCAGCCCAAGTGAGCGACGAAGTGCGTGACGGGACGGCCGTTCGCACTGGTGTCGAATCCCGCGCCGAGCTGACCTTCACTGATCAAACCCTTGCCCGCCTTGGGGCCAACTCCATTTTTAGCTTTAGCCAGGGCACCCGAAACCTTGAGCTGGGTGGCGGCGCCATGCTCCTGCGCGTTCCGAAAGACGCCGGTGGCGCCCAAATCACGACCGCCGCTATCACCGCTGCCATCACTGGCACGACTATTCTGCTCGAGTATCATCCCAACGCCTTTTGCAAGTTCGTCGTCCTGGAAGGCACCGGGCGCATCTTTCGCAACAATCGCGTCGGCGAATCGGTTCTGGTGCACGCCGGTCAGATGTTGATCGTCAACCCAAATGGCAAAAGTCTGCCTGAACCGGTCGACGTCGACCTCAGTCGCCTAACGAGCACATCTCTTCTTATCACGGGTTTTCCGCCTTTGGCCAGTCAGGACCTGATCGCGCATCAGATCGACATACAAAATGGTCAAAAGAGCGAAGGCGGCCTCATCCAAACCAATCTTGTCATTTTCGGCGGTGGCACCGCGGTTTCGTTGCTCGATCCCACGCAAGTCGCGCTGCTCGATCAAGCGAACAACAACACAACGCGTCGATCGAGTGAATTGCCTTCACCTACACCGACGGCCACCAGCACTCCGACTCCTACGATTAGCCCGACCGCGACTCCGACCATCACTCCCACGCCGACACCCAGTGCCACAGTTACTCCTACTCCCACACCAACCGCCACAGTTAGTCCCACGCCAACACCCAGCACCACGCCTACTCCCACGGTTTCGCCGACCCCAACCAAGTTTGGGACACCGCCAGTCATCACCTCGCCGAACCCCTATATCATCAACAGCGGTACAACGATCACTACCGATCCGACAATTACGACTAATGGCGTGACTGACTTCGGGAGAATCTATCGCGGGTCGACTGACGACGGCCCAGCGTCGGCCTGGTTTTTCGGCAGCACATCGGATTTCGATAACATGATCGGTTTCGACCAGAACCTGTTTGTGGGCGATCGACTTCCCGTGGCCGCCTTCAAGTTCTCCGCCCTTACCCTTGCCGGATCTCCCACCATTCTCCTCGGCGACGGTGGGCCGAATAACCTGGCCTTGATCAGTGTCGGCAACTTAACCTCGGGCGCACCGGGGGGGACGCTGGATTTTTCAAATCTTAATCTCCTCTTTCTCGCGACCGTGAATGGTTCGATCACCCTGGGTCCGGAATTGACTTTTCAAGGCGTTCCTAACCTTGCCTTCTATGCGCGCGGAGCCAACTCCGTCCTGACGTTTGATTCCGCCGTTTCCGGCGCGTCAATCGTCGGATTGATTTCAGAGGGCAACATTGCGGCGACCAACTCGTTCACCATTGAGGAGACAAGTGGCCCGTCTGCCCCTAATGGATTCATCATTTCGCTCCTCGCCGGCAAATCCATCACCATTGGCCAGGACATGGATGTCTCGATCACAAACAGCGACATGATGAGCTCCGCCCTCATCTTTCTCAACAGCCTCGCTGATACGACGATTAACGGCGACGGTGGAATGAACCTAACGATTAACAATCTTGGCGCCACGATTACCGGCCTAGCCTCCTTAGGTTTCGCAACCGGAGGTAATCTTAGCGCCAGTACGATTAACCTTACTCTCGATAATGGAGATGGCGGCGTGATCGGCGGAGAAGCCCTTCTGGACTTCAACGTCGGCGGAACAGTTAGCACAACGGGCGACGCTAATCTTATCCTGAATAACGGCGATACCGGCGGCACCATTAGCCCGCTTGCCTCTATCCTTACGGAGGCAGGAGCAATTTCAGTCGGCGGCGCGTTTAACGTGGTCATCGCCAACAATAATGGAGGCACGATATCCGGGGACGCCGACCTGTTCCTCAATTCGACCGGCGCCGTAACGACCGGGGGCGATGCCGAATTAGCGATCGATAACTCCTCCTTCAGTAGCGACGGATTTGTTACCGGTGGTGATATTACCTCCAACGCCCTTATTACCCTTTTCGCTCCGAGCATTTCGGCCGGAGGCGGCCTTTTCACCTTTCTATTCAACGATGGCGGCGGACATATCGGAGGCGACGCCATTATTCTGGCCGACCTCACCGGTGGTCTTAGCACACAGGGGAGTGATTTGTTTTTCGATGTGCAGAACTCGGCCGATACCAATGGTGAGAGCACGCTTCCCGGCGGGACGATTGATGGCGATGCCACCGTCGTCGTTTCTGCTGGCGGCGCTATTTCGAGCGCTGGCCTGGCTGAATTCGCCGTCCTAAATAATGACTCCCGATTTCTCAGCCTGGGCGGAACAATCGCCGGCGACGCAACTGTAGCTCTCACCTCCGCCAGCATCGGAACGACCGGGTTCTTTCAACCCCTGGTCAACAATACCAACGGCGTGATCGGGGGAGACGCTGAGGTGGCGGTGGGAGTTATCGGCGATATCAACATTGGAGCAGAGACCTTCTTCAACATCCTGAACAGCGGCGGGCAAATTGGGGGTGACGCCTTCTCCACGCTGACGGCGGCCAATTACTCCAGCGGGAGCAGTTTTGAGTTTCAGATTCTTAACGACAACGGAAGTATCGACGGTAATGCGATCCTGACCGCCGCTCTCTCCGGCAACCTAACGAGTGATAGTGATGCCACTATCCAGATCAGTAATACAGGCGGCACGATTGGCGGCCAGGCAAGCATTAACTTCAGCGCTAACTCTCTTACGGCGAGTTCGCTCTTGATGCAGATAAACAGCGCTGGCGGCACAATTGGTTCCAATGCAGCCATTGCTCTGAATATTAATGGGAACCTGACGACAACCGGCGATACCACTGTAGATGTCGATTTAACTTCCACAGACGTCGATCGCCAATCGAAGAACAACAGCAACGGGGCGGCTGCCGTCGCCTCAATTGATTTCGAGGGAGGCTCCTACGAAGTCGGTGGCACCTTTCACTCTACAATCACAGGTGCCGACGGTGGCATCACCGTCGGCACCGCTTCGCTCCACGCCGATATCGTGAAGATCGGCGCCTTTGGTAACAATGGCAGCCTGACGATCGGCGGTGGCAACATTTCCGGCGATACGCTAATTAAACTCTATGCGCCGGGCAGTAACGGCACGCTCACCTTTGTCTCAAACGTCACACTCAGCAGCAATAGCAGTGTCATTCTCGCTGCTAACACCGTCTCGATTAACAATGGCGTGGTGGTTACAATCGCGGGCGACGATGGGGTCAACGCCTCAGTCTACACCAATGTCCCGAATTATACCGGCTCGGGCGGTAACGGAAGTACCACGGGCACATTTGCCGGCAACGGCGCGGATACCCTGCCTCTCGATGAAGCACCGCCTTTCGATGACACAGGGAAAAAAGGTAAGTCATCGGGTTCAGCCGCAGGTTCTATTTCCCCCGGCTCAAACGGGGGTGGTGGGAGAATCCCGCTGGTCTCGCGCAAGAGCCATGGCGTGATCGCAAGGGTCGCTGATTCCAACCAACTGCTCGATTTGGCCGACAAATTTGCTGTTCCCGGAGCAAAATCCGGTCGCGGCGTGCCAGCAACCGGCGGCAGGAGTCACTATCCGAGTAAGAATGCTCCGAACCGTGCGCAATCTGTATCACGCCAATCGGCATCCGGCGCGAGCGGCAGTCACGGGGAGAGCTTAGGTAAGTCTCTCCTGCGTTGAGTCAGGTTGCGGACCCAGCCAGGAATCGCGCGAGCCTCCTTTTCTCGTTAGGCGAGCGAAGTTAATCCCGCAGCTGCTTTTCGATGTAGCCCGAGCCAAGCGCGATTCCGGCGACCAGCAAAGCACCCGCGGTAGCCAGCGGCACGGGATCGAAGGGTGGGGGCGGAAGGCTGACGATCCCGCTTTCATCCGTCTCGGCCGGTTGCGCCACGTAGCGGCCGTGCCGCGGGGGTTGAAAACGATCGGCAAATTGTTGCAGCCGATCCGCGAGGGCACTCTCGCTCATCGGTGCGCCGTGCCCGCAGGCGACAACATTAGGCCGAAGCTGCGCGAGTTTTTGCACGGAAGCGCGTGTCGAATCCCAATCGTAATTGAAGGGCGCACCGGCGTGGCTGAGCAGCTTTTGTCCGCCGATCAATCCGCTCCATGAATCCATATCCATCGTGGCCAGTGCGTCGCCCGCCAGGAGAACGCGATCCGAAGGGCGAAAGAAGGAAACATGTCCAGGCGAGTGACCCGGAGTCTCGATGCATTCCCAATCGGGTAAACCTGGCAGCGCCCCGGAAGGCAGTTCACGCACGCGTTCGCCGAGATGGCGCGCACGGTGAGGGATGAACCGAGAGAGAAAGGCCATTGCGCCGCCGATCGTGGGATCGGGTGGCGGATAATCGGAATGGCCAGTAACGAAAGGAAGTTCGAGGCGATGGGCGTAGATCGGTACGTGCCAGCGTCGGGCGAGTTGCCGCGCCGAACCGGAATGATCGAAATGCCCGTGGGTAAGATATATCGCTTCCGGGCGCGAGCCGGCGCCAAAGCGGGCCTCGGCGGCATTAAAAATTTGCTCGGCTCGACCCGGCAACCCGCAGTCGACTAAAGCCCAGGACCCACCGGAGTGCCCGACAAAATAGGCGTTCACAAAACTGATCGGCAGCCAGCCGACATCGGGAGCAATTCGTTCAATCGCCTTCATAGAGTGCAAAGTCTGCCAAAATAAAACGCACCGCCGCCCTTACCTTGTCGTATCCGCGCGAACAGAGTGACGATCTACAATCGGCTTCGGCGGCACGGCTGCAACCCGATTCGTTAGGCAGGAAGTTTTCGTCGCAAGGGCCGCTACGGAATCACCAGGACCTGACCGGGCTTGAGATCGCTCGGTTTCGAGATCGCATCCGAGTTTGCCTCGAGGATACGGTGCCAGCCGGCGGAGTTGTGATAAAACTTACGCGAGATGGAAGCAAGGGTGTCGCCGTCTTGCACGGTGTAGTGGCGCGGTTTTCCCGCCTTCTTTTCCCGATCGTTAGGCTTTTGCTTTGCATGCTCCTTTTCCTGCGCGGCCGCTAACTTTTGCGCCGCCCAACGTTCCCCGAGCTGTTGGCGAAGGCTTAGGTTTTCGTTGTTTAATCGCACCAGATCAGCGCGGGGAACCATCGAATCGTTCGTCAGATTGGTCATCAGAGCCAACTGGTCACGTTTCATAAAGCCCTTGACCTCCTCGGCGCGTTTGCCGGTCGGCTCCAAGGTAAGGAAGCGCTTGAAATGATGCATGGCGTTGAGCGGATCCTGCATCTTGTCGTCGTAAATGAGCGCAAGCTTGTAGTGGATCTCGGCCGAGCCAGCAGTTCCATCGAGCGCCTTCTCATAAAGATTGATCGCCTGCGCATAGTCGCCTTGAGCCGCCTTCGCATCCGCGTCGCTATTCAACTGCGCTTCGCGCGAGGTGATCATCCGATTGCAGCCGGTAAGGCCGCCTAACGACATCAACAAGACAAAGGTGAGCCGGCAAGTTCCTCGTCTAAACATCTCGCTAATAGCGCGGAACATTAGGATCGACTTCCTGCGACCAGGCATCGATTCCGCCGGCAACACTCGACACTCGCGGAAATCCCGCGCCACGCAGGAAGTCCGCCGCGCGGTCGCTCCGCATGCCGCTATGGCAAAAAACGAAAATCTCCTTTGTTCGATCCAATTCCCCAAGTCGCTGCGGTAAGTCGCCCAGGGGGATTAGCTTTGCACCCTCAATGCGCGCCATCTCAAACTCAAAAGGTTCGCGCACGTCCAACAACATAAAAGGCTGACCGGATTCCATCCGTTCGTGTAATTCGCGCGCTGGGATTTGCGCTACGGCAGTCGTGAGATCGGGTGCACCGTGGCAAAAGCTTTCGTAGTCGATCAGCGCAGTGATTGAAGGATGATCGCCGCACACTGGGCACTCCGGATCATGCCGCAGCTTGAATTCGCGAAACGTCATTTGCAGCGCGTCAAAGTGCACCATGCGTCCGATAAGCGGCTCACCGATCCCGAGGATCAACTTGAGCGCTTCCGTTGCCTGCAGCGTGCCGACAATGCCAGGCAGAACGCCGAGCACACCGGCCTCTGCGCAACTCGGCACCGCGCCTGGCGGCGGAGGTTCGGGAAACAGACAGCGGTAACAGGGTCCGCTGAGATGCGGAGCGAAGACACTCGTTTGTCCGTCGAAGCGAAAGATTGACCCGTAGACATTCGGCTTCCGTGCAAAGACGCTGACATCGTTTGAGAGATAGCGGGTGGCGAAATTGTCGGTCCCATCGATGAGCAAGTCGTATTCGCTCAGGATTTCCTCTGCATTCTCGCTTGTGAAACGGCAGGCGTGCATTTGCACTTTGAGATGAGGATTTATGCTCGTGAGCCGCTCTCGCGCCGATTCGGTTTTAGGCCGTCCGATATCGGCGGTTCCATGGAGAAGCTGGCGATGCAGATTTGAGAGTGCGACATGGTCGTCGTCCACGATCCCAAGCGTGCCGACACCCGCAGCCGCGAGATAAAGCGCCGCTGGCGAACCGAGGCCTCCGGCGCCAAGACATAGCACCCGCGCCGCTTTTAATTTTTCCTGACCCGCGCGACCGATCTCCGGCAGCATGATATGCCGCGAATAACGTCGTCGTTCTTCCTCACTCAGCTCGAGCGGGACGTCATTGCTAGGCAAAGCCGTCGCTATTTCTTGAGCAGGTCCCATTTGATTCCTACGATTCGCTGATCCGTATAAGGCTTCAAGGATTTCGAAAATTGGAGATAAATGGCCCGTGGCCGTTCGACAAATCCGGCGCAGCCAAACTCCGTTCCGGTCTCCGAGCGCTGAATTGTCATTATGCGGTTCTGACGAATCTGCACTTGCAGATGGCGATCTTTCTTCGGCTCCTGCCAAAGGGTATAGACCTGCGGCTGACCGCACTTCGCGATCACTTCGGTAAAGCGCGCCGTCTTTGTCTTCAGGACCTTCATCGTGCCGATGGTAGCCGAGCCCGGTCGAACGAGCCCAGCATCGATCGTGATTAATCCTCATTCGTTCCTGGTTTCCGGCGAAGAAAAAAAGACCGCCAGAGGACTACGGCAAAGAGGATCAGACTACCGTTGCTGCATTCCTGCCCTGGCGGGATTCGTTAGTCCTCAGTCCATAGCCCCTGACGGAGCCTGAATTTCCCGCGAAGCGTCGCAGCACGCAATCGCTTTCTCCAAAAACACGACGTTGAATCGACCCGCGTCCTTTTCGGGTTGCGAATTGGCAGGCGTCAAGCGAGCTCGTGCTGCAAGCGAGCAAGCAGTTCCCTAATGGCGACTCGCTCCTGTCGCATGCTGTCGCGATGCCGCAGCGTAACGGTGTCGAGTAGGGAGTCGTCGCGTTCGCCAAGCGACTCGAAGTCGATTGTGACACCAAACGGTGTCCCCGCTTCATCCTGCCGGCGGTAACGCCGGCCGATCGCGCCGCTCTCGTCGTAGAAAACGTTCATGTGCGGACGAAGGAGCGCCTGCACCTCGCGCGCCTTGGCGACGAGTTGTTCGTTGTTTTTCAGCAGCGGAAAAACGCCAACCTTGATCGGCGCAATCCGCGGATGAAAGCGCATCACGATGCGCGTTTCGCTTTTGCCTTTTTCGTCAGTGATAGTTTCCTCGTCGTAGGCCTCGCAGATCAGCGCCAGCACCGTGCGATCGACGCCGGCGCTCGGCTCGATCACATGGGGAATGAAACGTTGCTTCGTTTCCTCGTCGAAATAATCGAGCGGTTTCCCGCTGGCGTTTTGGTGCTGTGCCAGATCGTAATCGGTTCGATAGGCGACGCCTTCCAGCTCCTGCTGGCCGAAGGGGAAATCGTATTCGATGTCGTAGGTGCCTTTGGAATAAAAGGCGCGATCGGCTTCCGGCACGTTTAAAACATGCAGCTTTTCGTTAGGCAAACCGATGTTCTGGTAGAACTTTAACCGCTCGTCCTTCCAATACTCGAGCAGCTCGGCGCCTTGCTCTGGCCGACAAAAATATTCCAGTTCCATCTGCTCGAATTCGCGCGAGCGAAAAATGTAATTACGCGGGTTGATCTCGTTGCGAAACGCCTTGCCGATTTGCGCGATGCCGAACGGCAATTTTTTGCGCGAAGTGTCGAGCACGTTTTTGAACTGTTGAAAAATCGATTGCGCCGTTTCAGGGCGGAGATAGGCAAGCGACGATTCGTCTTCGCTCGCGCCGAGATGGGTGCGAAGCATGAGGTTAAACGAACGCGGCTCGGTCAAATCTTTGCCGCCGCAATTCGGACATTGTTGAACGCCGTTTTTATCCGGCAACTGATCGGCCCGGAGTCGGGCTTTGCAGGTGCGACAGTCCACCATCGGATCACTGAACGTGTCTTCATGGCCGCTGGCCTTGAGCGCGGCGCGGTGGGTGAGAATCGCGCCGTCGAGGCCGACGACGTCGTCGCGCTCACGCACCATCACCCGCCACCAATAATCCTTCAGGTTGCGCTTTAGCTCGACGCCCAGTGGTCCGTAATCCCACACGCCGTTGAGACCGCCGTAAATTTCGCTCGCCTGAAAAATGAAGCCGCGTCGCTTGCACAAACTGACGATCTTTTCCATCCGCTGCGATTCGTTAGGCATGACGGGAAGGAATAAGTTTGGAAGCCAGGAACCAGGAAGGAATTAGGAAAGCAGGAAAGCAGGAAAGAAACCTCTCCTTCTCTTTCCTGTTTTCCTGCGTTCCTGATTCATCTGATTTTCTGGCCTTCTGGTTTCCGAGTGCTCTTACTTCGCGACCGTCACTTCGGTCTTGACCGAGTTGGCGATGAAACAGTTCTCGTGTGCGAAATGATGCATCTCGTCGATTTCCTGTTCGGTTGGTTGTTTGTCGCCCGCGAATCTTAACTTCGGATGTAGTTCGACGCGCGTGATCGCGAGTTTGCCTTCGGAATTCTTCTCCATATGGCCGACGGCTTGGTCGACGTACTCGTCGAGGAGAAAGCGCTTCTTACAAGCTGCGGCCAGAAAGGTAAGCATATGACAGCTAGAGAGCGCGGCTACGAACGCTTCCTCCGGATCGACATTTTGCGGGTTACCCAAATAAGCGGGCGCTGCGCTTGCCGTCATTTCATGGCCGCCATCAAAGCTCCAGGTGTGATCGCGATTGTAAGTTTTGTATTCGAAATCGGGTGTCGCGCGCTTCCAGGTGAGCGTCATTTTGTGTTCGGACATGCCTTTTAGATAGGCGCGGGCCGGGAATTGGCAAGCGGCCTAATTCCCCTCGGCCGTGGAACAAATCTTGCATCTCACAACCTGTCGCGATCGCGGGGGCCGGTGAGACCGTGCCTCCGCTCATCGGGGTTTTGGAAATGACGAACGAAGATTTACAAGCTCTCCTCGCAGCCATGCTGGAAGCCGGCGATGGCGTCTCGGATTGCCTCTTTATCAGCGGGAAACCGCCGCTGGTCGAGCGCTACGGTAAATTGCAGGAGCTGCCCATGGAAGGACCCAACCCTGCCATGGAGGCCGCCCATATCGAGGCAATCGCGGACCTCCTCATCGGCGACAGTGAAAGGCTGCGGCAGGATTTTACCACCACCGGCTCGTGTGACACGAGTTACGCTCTCGGCCAGATCGCGCGCTTTCGCGTCAATATCTACCGGCAAAGTGGCCGTGTCGGCATTGTCATGCGCAAACTGCAATCGCAGGTGCCGACTTTGGAATCGTTAGGCTTGCCACCGATTTTCCAAAAAATGGTGACGGAAAAGTTCGGCATCATTTTTGTCACCGGCAGCACCGGCAGCGGCAAGACGACCACATTGGCTGCGATCCTGAATGAGATTAATCGCACTCAACCGGTGCACGTTGTCACTCTGGAGGACCCAATCGAATTCACCCACCCGCATCAGATGGCGGTCTTTAGTCAGCGCGAGATGGGAAAGGATTTCTCCAATTTCGCCAACGGTTTGCGCGCGGCTCTGCGCCAGGCGCCAAAGGTCATCCTGGTGGGCGAAATTCGCGATCGCGATACGATGGAAATAGCACTTACCGCCTCAGAGACGGGCCATCTCGTGCTCAGCACACTGCACACAATCAACGCCGGCCAGAGCGTGAATCGCATCCTCGGTTTCTTTACCAGCGATGAAGAGAAACAAATTCGCGAGCGGCTCGCCGACACACTGCGGTACATCGTGAGTCAACGTCTCGTCAGCAAGGTGAACGGCGGTCGACTGCTCATCACCGAGATCATGGGCAGCAGCCTGCGTACGCGCGAAGCGCTACTTTACGGGGAAGGCGAGAATCGCACCTTCCAGGAAATCATTGAAGCCGGCAGCACCCTTGGCTGGCATAGCTTCGATCAATCGCTCATGCGCGCCTTTGAGCAGGACCTGATCACAGAGGAAACGGCGCTTCTTTTTTGCACTCATAAAAATAAAATGCGCCGCGACCTCGAGATGGCGACGAAGTTGCGTCACCCAACCAACGACGAGCCATCAGGCTTAAGAATGGCCACCGTCTAAAGACAATGAAGACCGATAATGACGATCGTTTGAGGCAGGAACTCCGCCTCGCTCAGCTCGAGATCAAAGTTCTGCGCGAGCAGTTGCTTCGCTCTATACAGGAAACTCAACTTATGCGGGAGAAGCTGGATGAGCTTCCGCAGCAAACGGAACCTTCCAGGGCCGAAACGCCAGCGCCGCTTGAAAACGTCATCCCGCTAACCTCTGCGAATTCTGCCTCTGGCGAATTGTCCGGCTCAGGTGCGCCTTGCGTGCTTTGTGTGGAAGATAGCGAAGCCAATTATCGCCTGATCGAAAGCGTCTTGCAGGATCGGCCCGGTACAAAAGTTGTCTGGGCCGAAACCGGCCAAAGCGCCCTCGCGCTTGCCCTCGAGAAACGGCCGCACCTGGTTCTGCTCGATCTCGATTTGCCGGACATGCACGGTAGCAAAGTGCTGGAAAATCTGCAGGCGCAGGCGGCCACGGCAAAGACACCGGTCATCGTCATCAGCGCCGACGCAACCCCTAGCCAGATCGAGCGAATGCTCAGCGCTGGCGCGCGGAATTACCTTACTAAGCCTTTCGAGATCCGGCGTTTTCTCTGCATGTTCGACGAAGTCTGTGGTCCTTGTGTGGCCAGCGGCTGTTAGAAAAACGTCATTTGCCGTCGCGACCGGCTACACCGATTGTCCCGCCTTGATGCAGAGGCGCCATTTCCTCGCCAGAGTTTTCGCATCGCTGACCGCCCGCCGGATTCTTCTTGGCCTCACGCTCGCCGGGCTTCTGTTTGGTGGCCTTGCCCTGCGGCGCTTTACCTGGCGGGAAACGAAGCACCTTCGTTACCAGAAAGATATCGTAAACGGATTTTACTGGGGTACGCAGACTCTGGTCGAGGGCCACACGCTTTCTCCGAAAGATCAGGCGGATTCGTGGCGAGTTTTCTTCCGAGGTTACCTCGGCCTTTACGAGCGGGTGGCGGATGACGCCTATGAGCAGAATTACTACCTCGATTATCCGCCGCTTCGACTCCTCGTCATGTCCATTTGGGCCAGGGAGGTCCGGGCGAAATTTCCCGGAGCGGAGGACGGAACGCCCGAGTACGTCGAGCCACTCCTGGTAGTGAACACGGTCTGCGAGTTGTTCACTGCGGCGGGAATTTTTCTCCTTGTCAGGCTGGGTGTGCGACGCGCTTCGGGCGCGACCGATTCCGACTTGCTGCATCGACTGCCGGCGGCGGAACGCGGCTGGGTCTGCGGTTTGCTCGCCGCGAGCATCGCGTGGCTCGAACCATCGATGATTCTCGATGCCCACGCCTGGCCACAATGGGATTGCTGGATTCTCCCTTTTTATTTGTTCGCCGCCCTTTGTGCCCTGAAGAGGCGGTGGTTCTGGTGCGGTTGTCTGCTCGCCATCGGCGGGATGCTCAAGGGTCAGCTGCTCTTCGTCGCCCCCTTCTTCATTTTTTGGCCGCTCTGGCAAAAACGCTGGGCGCGTGCCGGGCGCGTTCTGTCCGGGTTCCTTGCCACCAGCGCAGTGCTTGTTTCCCCCTGGCTTTTGCGAAATGGCTGGGCTTGGATGGAAACGATCGCCGTTACTCTGATCGCGACTGCACTGTTATGGCGCATCGCCCCGCGGCATCGCGGCGCTTGGATTGCCGGGATCACCGCCAGCGCAGCCTTCATCATCGGCGCTTTCGGCGATGGCAGCTTTGCCTGGCTGAAGATTGGATTTCTCTACGGCAGCGAGCGCTACCCGTTTCTCTTTATCAGCTCCTGCTATAACCTTCCCTCGCTGCTTTCCCAGCTGGACCTTTCACTCAAGGTTCCTTTTTGGTCGGCGCAAATCGGGTCGCTCCATCTCACCTTCACCTGGCAATGGACCTTGCGTACCATCTATCTCGCGGCCCTCATTCTTTGCGCACTCGGCGCGGCGCGACATGCCCACCGCCGCGACCCTCGAGTGCTCATTGCCATCGCCACTCCCTGGCTCCTGATGTTCGCCCTCCTCCCGCAAATGCACGAACGCTATCTACTTTGGGGCGCCGTTCTTACCACCGTCGCTCTCGGAGTGAGTGTTCGCCTAACGACACTTCATTTTCTCTTTTCCGTCATGAGCGCGACCATGATCACCCACGTTCTCCTACTGGATAAGAAGCTTACGCCTACCCTTTCCACGATCGATTTTCTGGAAAACATGCGGCCGCTTGCTTCCTGCGTTCTGCTGGTTTGCGTAGCGATTTACTTCCGCGAAGTCCTTTCGACGCGCGCGCCAGCGTTCGCTGCGCGACGTGTCCACCCGGCGCGCGAAAGTGCGCCGCTACCGCTGGCTGTGGCGGAGAAAGCGTAGCCTGGATCAAAAGAGTTGCTCGCTGGTGCGAGCGCGCTAAATCTACGGACGCCCCGTTTTTCGGCGCGATTAGCTCAGTGGTAGAGCGCTTGCTTCACACGCAAGAAGTCGCAGGTTCGAACCCTGCATCGCGCACCATCTCAGGCTGAAGATTAGTGCTCGGCATGCCCCGCGTCGCTCTGCGATGCACTTACAGTCGTGGCGGCACAATTTCGAGTCTGCGAAGACGTCCGACTAATTCTTGAGATTGTATTGACCTGCTGCGACAACCGTGGCAATTCCCGACTGCATCCGATACTGGCAACATCAGAGCATTCATGTATGTCTGCGCGGTTAATCGCATGTCGCTGTGACGCATCAGCTCCATTACGGTCCGCTGGAAACACCGTCAGAGTCAGTACAGTGCCGAACGTTTTCCGCAAGGACGTGGAATGGATCCTTGAATCGACTACGTTCCTAGCCGAATCCTGGCGATGCTACATGATCGAGAATCAGTCCCAAACTGATGTTTCGGACGGCGGGAGATCGGTTTCGGAGCCTGGCAAGGACTGCCGTGCGCGCGTTACGGCCGATCGGCACTTCGCCGGCCCGGAGACCAGCACCACTTGTGCGATGGCTACCGCTCCAGAACGAGAGGAGTTGCTCCTCGCGCGCATCGACATTCCGAGAGAAATGCGGCGGACCAGTTTCGACTGCATCGTAAGTCAAGGCTGAAGACCCTTCAATTCCGAAGCTGTATGGCGTGAATCATGCAAATCTCTTCTCACCTGCCGTGGCTGAACAGCTAACGGGTGTAGTCCAATGGAGCCAAATCATCACCATCGCCGCGGTATCGAGTTCGCAATATTGTTTTAGGAGCCGCTCCCGGTTGGCTCTGAATTCCGGACTGCTATCCCAAGCAAAAATCAAATCCTGATAGACCCGGATGGCGCCGGTGCCTTCAGTAACTGAGTCTTCGTCTTCGTCGGCGTCCCCAAGCGGCAGCGGAGGTAGAGTCGTGTAGGGATCGACTGGATGTCCTTGCCTGTCGAATTGCAGGTATCGGGAAAACCAAGGGTTCGTGCGCACCGTTTCGGAAGAGCGCCAAACCGCAGGTAGGACTACCTTGATCGAGGTCCACCCGCGCATGTCGGGATGAAAGTAATGCGCGAGCGCGAGCTTGTGCAGGTCGCGGATGCGTGGCGAGTGCCGTTTACCGTTGTCGTCTTTTGGACCGAGGAGGTCATCAATCCACTTCGCGAGGGCCTTGAGTTCGTCTACGCTCTGCAGGCCCGAAATTCGTAGTGCCTCACGCTCGTCGACCTGGGTCCACTCGCCGATTTGGGTCAAGATGTTGTTCAGGGTGGCTTGTTCGTAGTGTGACCAGACATAGACGGTGCCGCTTTCGCCTATTCGTTGGCGCAGGCTGCGCGCGAACGCGAAATTGGGGAAGTCGCGTCCGGTATTGAGCCATTCGGCGTGAGTCAGAATGCCGTGTTGATTCAGCGTGTGGCAGCTCCACTGGAAGGCGACGCGTTCATAAGGTCGGAGGCCGGCATGATGGGGTGGCACCACGTTGCAGGCCTCGAAATCCAAGAAATGCAGAGGCCAGCCGGGATGCGACTGCTGGGCGAGCAGTTCATCCGTCAAAGCCCTTGGCAGGTATTCACTGCCTCCGTCCTTTGAGTGTGACCATTGGATCTGGCGCCGCGTTGTCCACGTCCCCTCGCCGCCGAGCTGGTTCGCTCCCTAGGTCAAGGAAGGATGCGCTGACCTTGCTGGAGCAGTGCAGGCACGGGATCTCCGAAATTGACTGAGCCGATTTGACTGACGCGATATAGATCAAGGATGTGTGGCTCAGCCAAGGCCATCGGGCCCCAGCATTCAGCGAAACCGTTAGGCCGCAGGATCTGACTACCTGTGAAACGGTATTCGCAAGTCCGGCAGGTGTTGTATAAATCCGCCACGCTTTCCTGAACGCGAGTGACCACTCCATTGTTATCGAGCAGTGCCGTCAGTTCCTCTGCTCTCGTCTCTACCTCCTGCATGAGCAGACCGGTCTCGAAAGAAACATCGCGAAAGGCGAGAAGGCCTGTTCCTTGCAATTGTTGTAGGTCGCCTGAGTAGATCACTCTCGGCCGAGTCCTGGGACTTTCTTCGTCACGAACGACGCTGAAATTCGCTATAGTTTCGTTCGCTGTGGCTTTGTGACCCTTATTCACCAGACAGAGCCAGGGTTTGACCACAAATGCAGGAGAGGCGTTGCTCAAGACGCGAACCTGAAACGCGACATCGATCAGGTATTCTTTCCATCTTTGCTGGATTTCACCATGCCTCGTTAGAAACGGCGAGCTCGCGCCCTCTTCCACTTCCTCCGTGTTGATCGAGGAAGATTTCACCTCGATCAGGTGCAGGATGCCGCCTTCGCGGCGGAGGATGTCAATCCGCACGTAGCACTTCTCCCAGATTGCCGCAGCCTCGAAGACAACCGCATCGAGGCTTGCTTCGATCAACTCCCGCGTGCGGTTGAATGAGCGCTGTGGGTCACGCTCTTCCACCAGGTCGATCCCCTGTGGATACTGTGCCTTTGCCACTGTCTCGACCATGAATCCGCCATCAGCAAGGAACTGGAGGTATTCGTTCTCATCGAGATTCGTTGGATACGATTTTTTGCGATAGTAAAGCTTGGTTCGGCAATCGTAGCATGCTTTGAAATCCGATTTTGTAAGGTAGGGACTGGGCACCGGTTAATGATTAAGTGTTAGGGTCGAATCGTTCCACGAAAGCGACAGTCTGGCGACGAACAAACGCTGGATGATTCACTTCACGTGACCTTTGGCGGGGCGGATCGGATTTTAGCTTCCCGCTCGGGAATGCGGATTGACTTCCCTGGCGCCAGCGGCATCCCTTGGCATATGCACAGTTTGGCCGACCTCGCCCAGGCGCTGCATCGCTCTCCGGTTTATTTACGGAGCCTGCAAACCCGCTTCGCGCTTCCGGTGCTGGAAGGCGCCGCATACTCGGATGCTTACGCAGCCTTGCTTCACACCCTGATTCATTTGCGCATTCTTGGTGTGAGCGAGAGCGCACTGGTTCGACTGTGGGAAATTGAGAAGAAATTGCTGACGCTACTCAACGTGGATTCAGCTGATTCTGCGACGTGGTTTCTGGATTCGTGCGGTCAGACTTCGCACCGTAACCGGCGCTTGATTCTTTCCAACCACGACCTCGGGATCCCTATTCCGTCGCGCATGTTGCAGCCCAGCCTCAATTTCCGCGCATCGCTGCCTGAGCTTTTCGCTGGAAAAGAAATGGGCGAGGACGCGTTGCGGGTATTGGAAAATTACCTCAAGGCGCGAGATGCGATCCAGCGCGAAGTGAACAACGAATTGCCGCAACTCCGGGCCGCGCTCAAGCGCGCTCGCTCCTACCGGCACTGATCGCACTTTCGTCAGAGGGGTGGGGCACCGTCCGGGCCCCGGTTAGTCGCTGGCGCTCCGCCGAAGCTCGGTAGCCTTTCGCCATGCAAATAGAACTAGACGTCGTTTCGAGAGGGGGACAGCGGATGTTTGACCCGTCATGCTATAATCGAACTTCGTGAAGAAAAATTATACAGAGATCGCGTTCGTTCTTGATTCGCTCGAGGTCCATGAGAAAGCTGTGCCGACGCGGCCATTGAAGAAATTTAATCGGTGTGAAAACCTTCTGTATCGCTAGAACACCTCGTGTGCATTGTTGGTAGGTCGGCAACTACCGAGCGGAGCGTTGTCTTTGATGGTCGCGGCCAAGGCCCTCAAGTCGTCGATGCTTATCGAACAGTTTGAAGCGCAGATAAGACCCGCCTCGAAAGAGCCAACGCCCAATTTCGTTGCTAGCTTGATATGAATAGGTGGTAAGACAGCGATGTTTCCAGGATAGCTTCGGGTAGGTCCCAGGTTGGACCGAGGACAGAAAGGGACTCTCGATTTGGGAAGCGGGGAAGGGCGAGATACACGCAGCCCGCAATCCCATGACCCACTCCCGATCAAATGCGTGGTCGAAAGGCAGCCGCATCGGTAACAAACGCTCGAGAAAAGCCGCAGCCGCCACTCGGTCGATTACATACGCTCCTGCACCTTTGAGTCGACCGAAGCTTACACAAAGAAAATATTCTCCCCAGAGTCTGACCAGCGGCGCAGGACGACCACGACGCAGGCCCGTGACTCGCAAAATGTTCCAGTAGCACGCATACTTCATCGCTTCTTCGAGCACGGCGTCAAAATCAGGCCTGAGAACCAGATCGTCCTCGCCGATCAGCGCGTGTTCCTCATCAGTCGCGAGAAAAGCCTCGATCGCTTTGAGATGACTGAGATAGCACGCCAGCTCACGCACATTAGGCGTCCTACCGTGCAACCACCGATAGAGTCTCTCGGAGTACTGGGCGTGAGGTAAGGTGAGGGATTTCCCATTAACGGCAGCCACTCGGCAAAGGATGAGTCGACTCTTGGCAAACCCAGCCTCAACGAACGCCCATCGATCTGTAGCGGAGTCGAGGTTGACGATAAAGGCCCGCATGTTCCTACTGGACTATAGACGGTTTTGACCGCCCGCGAGTCCGGTGTGAATGAGAAAACAACCAAGTAGCTTCTATGCAGCGGTCGGCCCATCCAGCTGTCCACCTGGCAGAAAGGACTCAAATATCCTGTAAAGGGACCTTTGGAGAGCTATGCGCGATGCAGGTGTCGAACCTGTGACTTCTGGCGTGTGAAACGTGCCAGAAGACCGCGCAGTCTGGGCCGCCTTGAATCTTTACTTCAAACTGAGGGGAAGCTACTGGCCAAGGTAGCGCGCCAAAGCGATGTCGGCCCGGTGATTGGTAAAGGTGGCCTGAAATCCAACCGCGACAATCTTCCCATCGGGCTGAAGAACGGCCCCGTTGGCGCCTCCGTTGAGATCGCCAAACGAGGTCCGCACCTGTCCGCCGGTGCCAAACGTGGCATCGAGTGCGCCGCGCGGAGTCAAACGGGCCAGCAAGAAGTCGGAATCGGAATCCTCGGTGTTCGCATAACCAACGGTGACAATCTTGCCGTCGCTTTGCAGAAGGACTTCGTAGGCGCTCTGACAGCAGTTGCCGAAATCGATCTCGGTCATCCCGTCGCGACTAAAAGTGGTGTCGAGGACTCCGTTCGGGGTATATCGCGCGACGGCGAAGTTTTGAGATCCTCCGTTTTGGGAGATGGCAAATCCAGCCGCGACGATGCTGCCATCTGGTTGCAGAGCGGCTGAGTGCGCCCGGTCAAAATTCTGATCGCCAAAGTCGGTGGTCACTTTTCCGCCGACGCCGAATGTCGTGTCGATTGTGCCATTACTGAGATACCGCACGGCGGCAAAGTCATAAAAGGTCGCCGGGTTATTACTTGAACCGACGGCAATAATCTTTCCGTCGGGTTGAATCAGGACGGAAAAGGCGTCGTCCTCCGTGCCGAAGAAATCGGTCGTAACCGTGCCGCCGTTACCAAAAGAAGAATCCAAACTTCCATCGGGGTTATATCTGGCCAAGGCGAAATCCGTGTTGGACATATCGCCAATAACGACATCGACAAAAACGGTCCCGGCGGCGATGATTTTCCCATCTGATTGCAGGGCGATTGCGTTCGCATAACTGCCCTCGGGGAAAGTCGTAGTTACGATTCCACCGACACCGAAGGAGTTATCGAGCGTTCCGTTCGAGTTATATCGGACCACTTTGAAATTGCCGAGGAAAGTGAAGAGCGGAAAAGCGCCGCCGGCCACGACGATCTTGCCGTCAGGCTGCACCACAACCGACGACGGCACCCCCGCCAGGCCCGGAAAATCTGTTCTCACTTTGCCCCTGCGGCCGAAGGCGGGATCGAGAGTGCCATCCGTATTATAGCGGGTCACGACGAAGTCTTCGTCGCTGAAGTCATTCTTGCGGTAGGTTTCTCCGACGACGACCAATTTTCCATCAGCCTGGATCGTCACCGCATTGGCGATGTCGGTGCTGTTGGTAATATCGGTCGTTACCTGGCCGCCAACGCCGAAGCTCGGATCGAGGTTCCCGGGGGCCGCTTGCGTTATCTGCACGCCGAACAAACAGCTTAACGTGATTGCCGCAAGTTCGAGCGTCCGCTGGCGCATGCAGAATTGGAAAAATCTTGAGTGAGTGATTTGCATGGATGGTCCTTTCGTTGCTGTCTTTAGATGGACGTATCACGCTGCGTCTTGTCCGCCAAGAAAGACGCAGTAACAATCCTGTTACGTAGCTTCAACTACCGCGAGCGCTTCAAAGATATTCTGTAAATGGACAGCTCCTTCGCCAGGAACGTCCATTTCGGCTCGTCAGGCTAGAACTTCTTCGTAACGCGCACGTAGACGAATCGCCCAGTCGCGTCGTAGGTGAAGCCAGGATATCCGGTGCCGCTTCCCTGTTCGCCTGAGGCTTTTGGAGGATCCGTGCCAAAGACATTGTTGCAACCGACCGTCAGCACTAGCCCTTTTACCCAGCGCTGCCAGGTAAGCAGACCATAGTTGACGTCTTGCGTTCCCGACGATTCAGAGACAGCGCCCTTCGCATCCCGGGTTACGTCCTTGGCATCCTTGGAATATCCGGGAACCGGCTGGTGCTCGACGGTTCGAATGAGTCCGCTGAAGTCATAGGACCCCTGAAGATCGAACAACCATTTCTCACTGACATAGTGTTCCCGCAGGTTGCCGGTGTGCTCGTGAAAGCCATCGATGTAATTGGCTGAGGTCACGAGATCGAAGTTATTCCAGGTCCAGTCGATCCGGGAGTTGCCACGCCACTTGTAGTAGCCTTCGTTGGAAGCTCCTTCATCCGTGGTCCGGCCAGCGAGGTTACCTTGTTTATACAGTGGAAAAAGGAACTCATCGAGGTAGGTGGCTTGGTTAATCCAGGTAAAGATACCGTAGGGCGTTTCCCTTTGGTATTGCAGGCCGAAGTCGAAGCCACGCGCTTCCTGAGAGCCGAGGTTTTGGCTCGGGATGATAATGCGCGAGATTTGATTGTTCTGGTCACGCTCCACAACCTGACCGGGTCCAAGTGTTCCTGCTGCTTCCAAAGCAAGAATGCTATCAGCCGTCGGAGTAGCCACCACGCCGGTGCGTTCGACATCCCAGAAGTCGATCGAAAAATTAAGACCGGGAACAAACTTCGGTGAATAAACAAAGCCACCACTGAAGGAACGCGAGTCTTCCGGCTGCAGGTTAGAATTGCTGACGATAAGGATATTGGTTTCCGGTTCGAACTTGCCGCCGTTCAGAGGGTCGTGCGACACACCCAGGGTTGAGATAGGAGCCGCGAATAACTCTTCGAGGGTAGGCTGGCGAAATCCTTCGCCCCAGGTAGCACGGAGAGTGAGTGTGTCATCGACCGGCTGCCAGCGCATGCCGAATTTCGGCACGAGCACGTTTGTCTCGTTGTTCAAGAAGTCTTCGAAACGCGTCGAAGCAGTAAACTCCAGGTTGTAAAAGGCGGGTATTTTATTAAGCGGGCTAAAGATCGGAAAGTCAGCTTCCGCAAAAAAGGCATAGGATTTTCTCCCGCCACTAACAGCCGGGACGGGGGAGTTACCAGCGATATCACCCGCCACATTCAGCGCATCGGGGTTTTCATCCAAAGTCTCACGACGGAATTGTCCACCCACGGCAAAACCAACGTCGCCCGCAGGTAACTTAAAAAGCGACGTCGTATAGAGAGTAGCATCCACGGTTGCGAGTTTGGACGTGTCTTCGTCTTTCGGATGAACGGTGGCGAAGGCGACCGCAGCCTGATTGGAAGGAATCGGGACACGATAGTCGCCAAATGGATTGAAGGCGACGGTCGTGCCAATGTATTGCGGCGAAGCAGGATCGAAAATAGGATCGGCCTGATTGACGATACGATTGAAACGCGAGATAGAAACCTGCTGGCCGGTCTGAGTGTTTTTTGACTGGCTGTAACGAAAACCAGCGTCGTAACCCCAGGTGCCGTCAAAGAGCTTGTCGCCTTTCACTCCGATCGTACTGAGGAAGGCATCGGTCTCGTTATCGAAGAGACGGTTGCCGAACTCCGCCAGACGGGCCCGGGAACCGCCCGAAATGATCTGCTCAAAAGGATTGAATGGATTGAAAGCGTCCGGCGGCACGCCGGTATCGGCGAAAGTGGGAGTGTTAGGCGGACTTACTCCATCCAAAGGAGAGTTAGGCGGGATGGCGAGCGTGGTCTGGCCTTTGGTTTGGAAAGAGCCGGTGGCCGGCGGAGCGGCTTCGTTATGAGTCTTGACGTTCTGGTAAAACGCATCGGCATAGAGCACCAGTTGGTCGCCAAAGAACTTATGATCTGCTGCCACATAGGCTCCGTAGCGCTCAGACTCAGGAAACGAGAGTGAGAAGAGATTGAAGTTATACCCCGGGCGGATGCCCCCGGTAGCGCGCACCCGGTTAAGATCGTAAATATAGGAGTTGGCTGGTGCTCCTCCGTTGGTGAGGTCAGGCGCAGTGCCGTATTCGATGCCACCCGGGTTCAGATCTGCGCCGCCCGCCGCCGCCGCGACATCGCTGCTCAGTTCAAGGTTGTAAGGGCTGGTGTTTGAACTGAGAAATGGCGGACGATTCGAGAACCCACGGTCGTGATTGGCAATCGAGTTACGATGGTAGTAGTTCAAAATGCCGGTAACATTTGTATTGGCGTCACCCACTCCGAAGATCATGGAAGCCGCAAATTCGCTCGAGTCCTTATCGAGGGTATTGCCATACTCCGAACTCACTTCCGTACCGCGGTAATCATGGCGCAACCTTACGTTCACCACACCGGCAACAGCATCGGCACCATAAGTGGTCGAGGCGCCGTCTTTCAAAATTTCGATGCTGTCGATGGCGGCTTGCGGAATGGAATTAAGATCAACAAACATCTGACCTACTCCGACGCCGCCGTTGTTTCCTGTAGGATAGGGAGCGACTCGTCGGTCATCGATAAGAATTAAGGTCGCGCGCGGGTCGAAACCGCGGAGCGCGATTGTCGCCGCACCGACCGCGGAGTTAGTGCCATTCTCGTTGTTCGAAACCGGCACGCCGTTGGCATTTGCGATCGGAAGGTTACGCAGAAGCTCTTCCGTGTTGCGCTCGCCGGATTTGGAGATTGTCGCGCGATCGATGTGCAGCACGGGATTCGGGCCCACTTCCTCTGCCGTTGGAATATTCGAGCCCGTCACGATGATTCGCTCCACCGTTGCTTGCGGCGGCTGCGGTTGCTGTTGCGCCGGCGATGGAGCCGCTTGGGTCGATCCGGCCGCCGGAGTCGCTGTCGCTCCAGGTTTGGTCGTGGCATCCTGCGCGGCGGCGTAACCCGCCAAAGAAAACAGCGCGATAACGCTCAAGACGTGCGCTGTGCGAATAACTCCCAGGCCTGCAAGCTTCGTGTTAGTCATATGTTTGTTAGGGTTTCAACACGGGCTTAGTAAGCGGCTCGTCAGCTTTCAAGACATTTTTTATAATTTTTTTATTAGCCGCAGTTCTGCAGCATTTCGCACTTTTTCGTCCCGATCTGCCGATGAAAATTCAGTGCGGCGAAGGCTTGATCGGCATGAGGGAAATTTGCGTGCTGGCGCGGCTAACGCCCGGAGGCTAGTCGTTGCAAGCTTAGCCTCACAAGGTCCTCTGCGGTGCCTGTTTGCTTTCCGCTTTGCTGAATATCGTGCACCGCCTTGTGCGCATCGATTTGCTTATAACCCAGAGCGATCAGAGCAAGCACTGCTTCGTTGGCCTGCTCCTGTTCCGGCGTCGGCGCGTGCGCACCGCTTGCCACTTCCCATGCCGCAGCCACACCAAGCTTGTCTTTCAATTCTAAAACGATTCGTTCCGCTGTTTTCTTTCCGAGTCCGCTGATTTTCGAGAGCGAGGCGACATCCGAGTTCACCACTGCAGTCTTGAAATTGCTCACGCTCATTCCGCTCAAAACCGCCAGGGCCAACTTCGGTCCGATCCCGCTGACGTGATTGACGAGCAGCCGAAACAAATCGCGTTCCGCCACCGTCATGAAGCCGTAGAGAATGTGGGCGTCTTCCCGCACGTGAAGATGAGTGAGGATTTGCACATTCGAACCGGGCGTCGGGAGTTTGTCGTAACTGGAGAGGGGAATGAAAACCTCGTAGCCGACGCCACCGACATCGACAATCGCCTGTGTCGGAAGCGCGTTCGTTAGGCGGCCATGCAAGAACGTGATCATGTATTTTTCATAATGAGAGTGAGATCGACCCAGCGGCCTTTCGCCATGTCAAAGCCGTGGGTGCTAAACTTTCGATAGCCAATCGGCAGCACGGGGTAAAGCTTCTCCGCCACCGCGCTTGGCAGCACGACGAAGTGCGGGCCTGCGCTGGCGAGGAAGGGTGGGATCTGGTCTGGCTGCAAGGTAGCCACGTCGCGATTTTCTTCCCGGTTATAGCGCAGAAAGCCCCGAACTCGACTGCGGAAAAGCCAGACCAGACTCGGCGCGTCAAAATCGTAGGCCGCAAAGTCCATCTCTGGCTGCAGGTAAGGCTCGGCTTTTTCGAAAAGCGCCGCGGACGGAAAATAGGGCGCCATTGCCGGGAAACCGACCAGGGCCACCCCTAGCATCACCGTCGCGGTCGCTCCTGCCGTCCAAAGCAAAATACGCTCACCTCCTCTCGTCCTGAGCAAATGCCTAACGAATAAGAGCGCAAGCAGCGGAAACGCCGGCAGGATATAATGCGGCAGTTTTGTTTTCACCACGCTGAAGACAACCACAATGACCCCGGTGCCCGCGATGAGATAAAGGTCGAGGGTGTCGCGCTTTTGCCAGAGGCGGCGCGCCAACCACGGCAGCCCGATCGACCAGGGTGCAAAGGTGAGGAAGATCGTGACAAAATAAAACGGCAGCGAGGCAAGCGCGGAGAGAATGGAAGCTCCACCGTGTCCCTGCATTGTCCCGAAGGAGCGGCCAATCACATGCCGACCCAGTCCGATCGAAAGAAACTCACCATGAGTTTGCCGCAGCGCCGGCACACCCCAGAGAGCGACCAGTCCCAGCGTGAGCAGAATTCCCCTAACGAATAAAAAACGTCGGGCAAGATCCGGCACCGGCCGGCAGAAGCGAAAAGCGGCCACCGTACCTAACGGCATCCAGGCAATCGGTCCCTTGGCCAGGAACCCAAGCGCGAGCGAAAGATAGAAAATCCACCACCACTTGCGCAGACCCTTTGGCCTGACGACCGCGCTGCGCCAGCTCCCGGCAAAGCGATCGCGCAATAATTCATAACCCGCCCACTGCGCCAGAGTCATGAAAAGGACGAGCCACATATCTGCCACTGCGGCTTTGGCGTGCACAAAAGTTTGTACGCAAAGCGTGAAGACGAGCGCTGCCCAAAACCCGAGGCGCCTGCTGCCAAGCCGTCGGCCCCAGGAGAAAATCACCACCGCAGTTAAGGCTGCCGCGACCGCGGAAGGAAACCGCGCCGCGAACGGGTCCTCACCGAAAAGGTAATAACTCCCCACCTGCGCCCAATAAGTCAGCGGTGGTTTGTCGAAGCGGAAACGGTCGTTGAAGAACGGTACGACAAAGTCGCGGCGTTCGATCATTTCCCGGGAAGCCTCGGCGAAGCGCGGCTCGTCACGGTCGACCAGAGGCAGTAACCAGGTGCCGGCGAGATGAAAAAGCAAACACCCACAGAAGAGCGCGAGGAAATTGCGAGTTGCAGGTTGCAAGAGAGCGATTGAAAGATGGCGAGAGCCGAAACTCAACCGGCAATTTCTCAATGCAAAAAATTGCGCCGGCCTGGAAATGGTTGCTCATCATTTGCCTCGCGCTTGGTGCGATCATGCTCGCCTTTCATTTCGACTCAGCGTTGAGCCATTGGGTCGCGCAACATTCCAACCGCACCGCCAAGATGGTGATGCGGAACGTGAGCCGCTATGGCGATTGGCCGGAGCACATCATCGCCGGGCTGCTCGTCGTCGCGATCGCGGCCCTGCGCGGCAACAAACGCTGGGTGCAGATTGGCCTAACGATGATTATTGCCTGCGCGCTGGCGGGAATCGCGGCCCGCGGAATCAAGATCGCGTCCGGTCGCGCTCGACCCTCAGTCAAACAGGAGCTTGGGCTGGAACGGGCCTCATCTCAGCCCGAAATATAATTCCTTCCCGAGTGGCCACACCGCAGCGACAACCGCTTTTTTTGGCGTTCTCTTTTTTGCTAACCGACGACTCGCGCTTGCGCTCCTCCCGATTCCTTTGCTCATCGCGGCTTCGCGCATTTATGTCGCGGCACATTATCTGTCGGACGTGGTTTGCGCAGCGATTCTTGGGATCTTCTGCGCCTGGCTTTGCGCTCGGGCGATGCTCGGCCACGGGGCGCGAAGCGCGGCCAGAGGTCACAGCTAGACTGGCAGCGTCTGTTCCCAGCTATTGAAGATTGTAGATTTCTACGAGGGCAGCAACGTTGCCGTATGCGAGGTCCGGGCCTCTTTGAGGCTGCCGACGGCTGTCCAAGTTTCAATGGAAGGATCGAAAAGCTCCGCCGTCGGTGTAGAAAAAAATCCGTTCCAGTTGCCTCCGGCAACGAGGACAGTTCCATCGTTTAGCAAAGTAGCGGAATGCTATTGGCGACCGGAGTTCGTGCCACCAGTCAAGGTCCATGTGCCCGTAGTGGGGTCGAAGAGTTCCGCGCTTGTTAACCCTGAGCCATCGCCTCCTTCGACGAGCACCTTGCCGTCAGTCAGAAGCGTCGCAGCATGGCCTTCGCGGGCGAACGTCATGCTCCCACTGCTTTCGAAGTGATCTAAACCCGCCTGGCATGGCCTGACGAAGACGAGCGCCACGAAAGCGATTGAAAGGCCAAGACGCATGATCCCGGCTATGTCTGAGCGCGAACGCAGGTGCGGTATTTGTCCCGTAAAGAGGAATCGATTCATGCAGAGCCACAGCTTAATTTCGCGAAGGTGGTGGTCGATTGTGATCAGACTAGCGTTCAGTTCGTTAGTGTCGTGGCGGAGAGGGTGGGATTCGAACCCACGAGGGCTTGCGCCCTGCCGGTTTTCAAGACCGGAGCCATCAACCACTCGACCACCTCTCCCTAAAAAATGGCGGGGCTATTTGTAATACGATCCGCGGCATGCAGCAAGATCGTTAGGCAAGTCAGCTCACCGCCTAACGAGTAAGCACTCTCAATCCTGAATTGCCTGGAGCGCTTGATCCATTCTCGCGAGTACTTTCCCGCGTCCCAGAATCTCCAGCAGATGATAAAGACTTGGCCCGGCGTTGCTTCCGGTCACGGCAAGACGCGTCGGGTGGACGAGCGCGGCGGGCTTGAGACCGAGTTCCGTTGCGGTTGTTTTCAACGCCGCCTCAATCGAGATGGCGTCGAAATTTTCCAACTCGGCAAACGTGTCGCGCAGCTTTTGCAGACGCGGTTTGTTCTCAGGAATGAAATGCTTCGTCACGCCTTCGGCCTGATATTTGATCTCGTCCGTAAAATAGAACCCGCCGTAAGCCGGCAGTTCGGCGAAGATGCGGAACTTTCCTTTGCAGGTATCGAGCGCGGCGCGCACGTACTCGTCCGGAAATTTTGTCAGATCGAAACCGGCCTTGGTGAGCGCGATGCGCGCCAGGGCATGAAAACGTTCGTCCGATAGCTCGCGCAGATATTCGCCATTCAGCCAGGTGCATTTCGTGAGATCGAAGATCGCGCTTTTGTGATTGACCTTTTCCAGCTCGAACAGCCTAACGACTTCGTCGATCGCGAGTTTTTCCCGGTCGTCCTTCGGCGACCAACCGAGGAGACAGAGATAATTGCGGACACCCTCCGGGAGATATCCATCCTCGATGTAGGTCGTGATACTCGATCCCAGGTCGCGCTTGCTCATCTTCGAGCCGTCGTGGTTGAGGATGAGCGGTATGTGCGCGAAACGCGGCGGCTCCGCTCCGAGGGTACGATAAAGCTCGATGTGTTTCGGCGTGTTCGAGAGATGATCGTCGCCGCGAATGACGTGGCTGATCTTCATCTCGATGTCGTCCACCACATTGACGAAATGGAAAATCCAGGAGCCGTCCGGTCGACGCAGAGTCATATCGGGATGGGTTTCCGGATTCGTCAGGTCAAAATCGATTTTGCCGCAGATGATGTCGTCCACCACCACATGCTCGCGCGGCGAGCGAAAACGAATGGCGCCCTGTTCTTCAAAGGTATGGCCATCGCCGCTCAGCTTCGCCAGGTGGCGCTCGTAGATTTCGTTGCGCTCGCTTTGGAAATAAGGACCGAAATCGCCGCCCACCTTCGGACCTTCATCCCAATCGAGACCCAGCCAGCGCAATCCGTCGTAAATGGCTTGCGTCGCTTCGGCGGTATTTCGCGAACGATCGGTGTCTTCGATCCGCAGAACAAACGTGCCGCCGGTGTGGCGCGCGAAGAGCCAGTTGAAGAGCGCGGTGCGAGCGCCGCCAATGTGCAGATAGCCAGTGGGCGAAGGTGCAAAACGAACACGAACATCCGACGCCATATTTCGTCAGGCTTTCTTCACTTCCTTCGCCCAGGTATCGCGCAAAGCGATGGTGCGATTGAAAACTAGTTCGTTAGGCCGCGAAGCGGAATCGAGCGCGAAATAGCCGAGTCGCTCGAATTGATAACGCAGTTCTGGCCTGGCTTCGCCTAACGACGGCTCGCATTTGGCCCGGACGACTTCGAGCGAGTTTGGATTGATGAAGGACTTGAAGTCGCCCTGCGCGTCGGGCTCCGGCACGGTGAAAAGTCGATCGTAAAGTCGCACCTCAGCCTCGATCGCCTGCGGCGCGCTCACCCAATGGATGGTGCCCTTGATTTTGCGATGAGAGGTCGCGCCACCGGTTTTGCTTTCCAGGTCGGCGGTGCACCGCAATTCAACCACTTCGCCTAACGAGTTCTTAATCACTTCCTCGCACTTGATGATGTAGGCGTACTTTAGCCGCACTTCGGCGCCGGGCTTGAGTCGAAAATATTTTGGCGGCGGCGTCTCCATGAAATCGGCTCGGTCGATAAACAGCTCGCGACTGAATGGCACCTTCCGTTTTCCGCTCGCCGCATCCTCAGGATTGTTGACTGCCTCCAGCTCTTCCGTTTTCCCCTCGGGATAATTGCTGATCACGACCTTGAGCGGATGCAGCACCGCCATTCGCCGCAGCGCCACGCGATTGAACTCGTCACGCATTGCGTGCTCGAGCGCGCCGACTTCGGTGAGCGACGGATATTTTGTGATTCCAATACGGTAAGCGAAATCACGCAAGACACTTGGCGTGACGCCACGCCGGCGCATGCCGGAAATGGTAGGCAACCGCGGATCGTCCCAGCCATTGACGGTGCCTTCATCGACAAGCTGCTTGAGCTTGCGTTTACTCATCACCGTGTAGGTGAGATTCAGCCGCGCGAACTCATACTGATGCGGCAGCTGCCGCGGCAATTCGAGCGCCTGCAACACCCAATCGTAAAGCGGGCGATGCACTTCGAATTCGAGCGTGCAAAGCGAGTGGCTGATGCCCTCAAGATAATCGCTTTGTCCATGGGCAAAGTCGTAGGTCGGGTAGATGGACCACTTGTCGCCGGTGTGATGATGCGCGGCGTGCCGAATGCGATAGAGCACTGGATCGCGCAGCCAGACGTTAGGCGCCTGCATGTCGATCCTGGCGCGCAACGTCCGCGCGCCATCGGGGAACTCACCCGCTTTCATGCGCCGAAGGAGATCGAGGTTTTCTTCGACGGAGCGATTCCGAAACGGTCCGTCTTTGCCCAATCGGCGAAATTCGTCCGTCTGTTCCGGCGTCATGTCGCAAACGTACGCTTTGCCCTTTTGCACCAGCTGTTCGGCGAACTCATAGAGTTGGTCGAAATAATCGGAGGCGAAGAATGGAGTGCCGCCGGATTTCAGCCCGATGTTTTTGTCCGCCCAGCCGTCGATCAGCCAATGAATGTCGGCCATGATCGAGTCGACATATTCCGTCTCTTCCTTTGTCGGGTTGGTATCGTCCATCCGCACGTTGCAGGTGCCGCCGAACTCGCGCGCGATGCCAAAGTTGAGGCAAATTGCCTTGCAATGGCCGATGTGAAGGTAGCCGTTAGGCTCGGGCGGAAAGCGCGTGTGAATTTCCGTGCGCTTTCCGCTGCGCAGATCTTCTGCCACGATATCGCGAATGAAATCGGACGGCTGGTGCTGGACTGGTTCAGACATGCAACGGCGCGACGGTAACCATTCTGCGCGATCTTGTCATCCCATGGCGGGAAACGGATGAAGACGATCTACGAGCTAAATGATCTTCGCCGTTGGATGGATGAAGAGGGTGAAACCGCGCCGCCTACCCGGCTTGGCGTATTGGGCGACCCGGTGGCGCATTCCCTTTCGCCCGAAGATGCAAAATGCTGCACTGAAAGACTGCGGACTCGACCTGCGCTACGCCGCTTTTCGGATTACCCCTGACGAACTCAAGGAAGCTCTCGAATTATTGCAGCAACTCGAGTTCGTCGGGATCAACCTCACCGTTCCGCACAAGATCGCCGCGCTTTCCCTGGTCGATGAAGTTGACGAGCGGACGCGTAGAATCGGCGCGATCAACACCATCGCTTTTCGCGGAGGAAAGTCGTTCGGCTGGAACACCGATGGGCCTGCTTTTGCCCGCGCGATCCGGGAGGAGTTCTCAGTCGACCTGCGCGACCTGCGTGTGCTGCTTCTCGGTGCGGGCGGCGCGGGTCGCGCTCTGGCCTGGCAATGCGCCTTCGAAAATTGTGAACGACTGGTGCTGGTTAACCGCACTTTTGAAAAAGCTCAGGCGCTCGCTCACGAGTTGGGAAGTTATTTTAGCGGTCCGCGCGTGCTCGGCCCTGAGGCGCGCCTGGAAGCAGTGCCTTGGAACGAGGCGGCGCTTCGCCAGCAGATCGCCCGCACCGATCTCGTGGTAAACGCGACGACTCTCGGTCTCAAACATTCCGATCCCGCTGCCGTGCCCTATTCGCTTCTCGCGCCGCACCTCATGATTTATGACCTGATTTACCGAAACACCGCCCTTCTGGCTGCGGCACAGCAAACCGGCGCGCGAGGCGCGAACGGCCTGACGATGCTCCTGGATCAGGGCGCGCTCGCCTTCGAGCTTTGGTTTGATCGCCCTGCGCCGCGTTCTGCGATGAAGGCCGCTCTCGCCAGCCTGTAGCGATTGGTTCGTTAGGCCAAACCCAGGCAGGCTTGACGAGAAAACATCACCCTTTGTCCCTCGACCTCCGCACCGCGCTCCACAAAGAAGCGTTCCAGTTCCTCGCTGTAATGGCGCCCATCATCCTCGCGATTGAAACTGAGCCAAACGTGGCCACGCGACGTGAGATGCTTGCTGAGATCCTCGAGGAAGAATTTCCATTCCTCCACTCCCCAGAGGCCCGGTGTTTTATGGCCGTTAAAGCAAATCATGAAAGCTGTGATGAGATCGAATTGCTGGCGCAGTTGCGGCAGTTGAACAAACGGCTGCACCCGCCAAATGACGCGCTTGAGACCAAACAGGCCAATCATTTCACCGAACATCGGTACTTCGTCGATATCCAAACCAAGAACGTCGTGCCCGAGATACTTGGCGATAAAAAGGAAGTAACCTGCGCCACAACCCAGATCGAGAATGCTCTTGCGAGATCCAGCGTCGAGACCCAGAGACCGGATGCGTCGCAGGTTCTTGTCCATCCACTTTGGGAGGTCGAGGTATTTCGGCCATCCGCTGCTCGAAAGATCGCGCGGATTTCTGCGCCGAATGTCTTCGAAGGCTTCTGAGTCGATCGTCCCAATAAGCGTCGCCGGATCCAGATCGATTCCGCGATGGCGAACAAACAAGTGCCTCCCGGCGCTTGTGAGAGCCTTACCGTTTGTCAGTTTGCCGACCTTTTCTACCAGACGCATGTTTCAAATTCTCTTTCTTTGGCTCTTTGACTCCCTGAGCGAGCCTAAGGTTTCATCAGTCGCAATGTCGTAATTGGATTGTCACGATGGTGTTGTTATCTCGCCGAAATCCTCCGGCCGAGTCAACGGCGGGCGGCGCAAAAGCTTGCACACGTTTTCGCGGAGTCGATCTCGACCTTGGGCGGCGCGGCAACGACGGAGCACGTGCCCATAGTTTTCCGCTCCTCGTTCGAAACAGGCAAGCGTCGCACCGTAGGCGAAACGTAAGCCCGAGGAAACGATCGCGGGTAAAGCTCTGGGCGAATCTAACATCGCATAGCGCTCCACCCAACGTGGATCGTCGCTCAGCAGCGCACTCCGCAATTCCCTCTCAAGAAAGCGGCGCGGCGACGAGCCGAGCCAGAGATCGTGGACGAAAACAGCCGCCGGCAACTCATTGCATAAAAGACGAAAGGCCAGCTTCAGAGCGCGAAAATCCTTCGGTCCATCGATCAGGACCACGTCTCCGGCTTCGACCATCTTCGGCAGCAGTTCGATCGAATCGCCAAATCGGCTTTCGACATTTTCACAATCGCGCAGTCTTTCCGCGGCAAGTGCGACATCGGGCGAGTGGGTGTCCGATTCCAGACTAACGATCGGGATCTGCGGAAAGAGACGGGAAAGGACGAAAGTGCTTTGTGCGCGAGCCCGGCCGGATTCGACGATGCGTTGCGGTGAAAGCGGTCGAGCGAGCGCGTAAAAGAAAAACAGCTCGCTGCGGCGGATCCCCTTATGCGCGTGGGTGAGATTGCTTGTTCGCTCCAGGTAGGAAGGGAGAAGCCGCTCCGCGTCGCCTAACAATTGCTCCCATCGGTTCGTCATTAAGATATTCCCTGAATCGAATCACGCGGGTGACGCACTCGCGTTCCGTCGTCATTGACGCACGTCTTCGTGCACGATACACCGTTGCGGCATGCAGGATCGCCGGGCACGCCACGCGAGCTACGGACCATGGTTGGTAGGTCTGGGCGCTGCCCTCTGGGGCACTGAGAGCGCATGGCGCATTCCACTAAACAATCTTTTCTCCGCCGAGGTGATCGTTTTTTGGGAGCACGTCCTCATCCTGCTCATGTTTCTCCCGTTGCTGCTCGTAGGAATAAGAGAGTTGCCGAAAATCGATCGCCGCACCTGGGCTTATCTCATTTTTTCCGGGTTCGCCGGGTCGGCCGTGGGAACGGTTTTTTTCACTCTCGCGCTCAAGCACGGCAATCCCACCGTGGTCAACGTTGTTCTCAACATCCAGCCCGTCATCTCGACCCTTGCCGCCTGTCTCCTGTTCGGCGATCGGCTCGCCCCCCGGTTTTACGTTTTCGCCGGCATCGCCGTGATCGCCGGTATTTTTCTATCCGTCGATCACCCCGAACTGATCGGAGTCTCCTTCGAACGCGCTGGTTTGAATCAAGGCACCGGCTACGCCCTGATTTGCGCTCTCTTTTGGGGACTTTCCACCGTTGCCGGACGCGGGGTTATGACTGGGATGTCTCTTCGTCTCGCCGCCAGCCTGCGCATCGTTATCGGCCTGGTTTGCATGACGATCATCCTGCTGGTGATGGGCAAAATGAATGCCATGGCACTCTGGCCACCGGCGGCACATGCCAGCCTGACGACCGCGGTGGGCGCACTTGTTCTCCTCGCCTCTATCTCGGGTGGAATTCCTTTGCTCATTTATTTCGAGGGACTTCGCCTGACGAGAGCTTCCACCGCCGGTTATTTTGAGATGATGCAGACACTTGCCGCGGTCTGCATCACGTGGGGTTTCTTCCACGCCGCTTTGCGACCGCATCAAGTCTTCGCCGGTCTTGTGCTTATGGCAGCGGTCGCGATGGTGCAACACGTGCAGGCTGGGATTATCCAGCCCTAACGTATCGCGTCGGTTCCACGAGCTCCGGCATCTGCTGGCGTACCGAAAGCCAGTTGCGTCGCTCCCTGATCACGCGTTGTTTCCCGCCGATATGAAGTTCCATCGTAGCTTAACCGTCTTTCTCGTCCTTCTCGGCTTCCAGGTCGGCAACCTCTTGGCAGCGGAGCCCGGACCGGCACCATCCGCGGAGAAAAAGCCAGTCAACAATGAGTATCAGGGCGTAAAGGTAGAAGACGACTATCAGTGGCTGGAAGATGATAACGATCCGGCGGTCAAAGCCTGGTCTGATGCCGAAAACAAGCGAACCCGCGCCTATCTCGATAGTTTGCCCGGCCGGAGCAAAATCGAGAATCAGCTCAAGGCCTGGTATGCAAAAACCTCACCCAGCTACTCCTCTATCATCTCCCGGCCTGGCGTCTTGTTCGCGCTCAAGTTCCAGCCGCCTAAACAGCAACCTATGCTCGTTAGGCTCGATTCAGCTGACAACCTTAAGTCAGAAAAGGTCCTGATCGATCCCAATCAAATCGACCACAAGGGCACAACCACCATCGACTGGTTTGAACCTTCCCTCGACGGCAAGAAATTGGCCGTCTCCCTTTCCAAAGGCGGCAGCGAAGATGGTGAGCTGCATTTTTACGACGGGACTACCGGAAAGGAACTCGGCGATACCATCGCCCATGTTCAGTATCCTACCGCGGGCGGCAGTGCGGCCTGGAACGCGGACGGAAGTGGCCTCTATTACACGCGCTTCCCGCGAAAGGGGGAGCGCCCGGATGCTGACTTAAACTTTTTTCAGCAAGTTTACTTTCATAAGCTTGGCACGGCCGATAGCAGTGATACTTACTCCATCGGCAAAGACTTTCCCCGAATCGCCGAGATTCATCTCGAAGCATCGTCCGACGGAAAATACATGGTCGCTTCGGTGGCGAACGGAGATGGCGGCGATTTCGCTCATTACTTGCTGGGTCCAGGTGGTGCTTGGAAGCAGCTGACCCAGTTTAGCGATAACGTGAAGCTGGCGCGACTTGGCCGCGACAATGTCCTATACCTTCTTTCCAAGGCCGACGCCCCGCACGGTAAAATTCTCCGTCTGCCGCTCGATACCCCAGAGTTAGCCAAAGCAACCGAGATTGTCCCGGCAAGCGATGCGGTTATCCAGAGTTTCGTTCCGACCACAAACGCGCTCTATGTCACGGATTTGTTAGGCGGACCTTCGCAATTGCGGCGCTTCGATCTCCATGGCCAGAACGGTCAGACGATTACGATTCCTGCCATTTCCAGCGTGCAAGAGCTGGTGGCGGAAGACAATGGTTCTGCTCTTTTCCGGGACCAAAGCTACACCGAGCCATCCACCTGGTTTGAACTTGTCACGGATCAAACCGAACCGAAAAAAACCGCCCTGGTCAGCACGTCGCCAGTTTCATTCGCTGACATAGAGGTGACGCGCGAGTTCGCGACGTCCAAGGATGGAACCAGGATTCCACTCAATATTATGCGCCGCAAAGGCGTAGCACTCGATGGAAACAATCCTACTCTTCTCTATGGCTATGGGGGTTACGGAATTAGTATGTCGCCGACCTTCGATTTTGCACGCCGGCTTTGGTTCGATCGCGGCGGAATCTATGTCGTCGCGAATATCCGAGGCGGCGGCGAATTCGGCGAGGAATGGCACAAGGCTGGCAACCTGACGAACAAGCAAAACGTCTTCGACGATTTCGCTGCGGCTGCCCAGTATTTGGTCGAAAAGAAGTACACGAGCTCTGACAAGCTAGCCCTTCTTGGCGGAAGTAACGGTGGTCTGCTCATGGGGGCCCTGATTACTCAGCATCCAGACTTGATGCGCGCCGTCGTTTCCATGGTCGGTATCTACGACATGTTGCGCGTGGAACTTGCGCCGAACGGCGCTTTTAACGTCACTGAGTTTGGGACGGTAAAGAATGCCGACCAGTTCAAGGCTCTTTACGCGTATTCGCCTTATCATCAGGTAAAGGACGGCACTGAGTATCCGGCGGTTCTGATGATGACTGGAGCGAATGATGGTCGCGTTGCGCCTTACCACTCGCGCAAAATGGCTGCCAGGCTTCAGGCGGCGAACAAGTCCGACCATCCCATTTTTTTGCGAACTTCGACGAGCGCCGGTCATGGCATCGGCACGGCGTTGAGTGAGCGAATCAGGCAGCTAGCAGATATGTATAGCTTCCTCTTCGCACAACTGGGAATACAGCCCTCCAGTTAGTTGGAGGTAACGATTCTGTTACTACACACTGCTTGAGGCTGATGCGGATGGATCGAAGTATTGCGCCATGCGCTCGTTTTCTTGTTTGCGAAATAGCCTGACAAAGATATTTCTCGCCACTGTTTTGGGAGGTATCGGCTGCCTTGTTACCTCTCTTAGCACAGCCTCTCCATCATCGTTCCAAGCCAACTCTGAGGCCGGCGCCGGCGATGTGATTGTTCATGGCAAGTTCGGCGGACTCATCTTTGGATTCGAGATCGATCCCACCAACTCGGACGGACTTCTTTCCGAAGCGGTGTTGAATTCTGACGGAACTGTCTCGGCCCGCGTAGAGACTTTCAGCCAATCGACCGGAAGAATCCTAAAGGTGCTCGCCGGCTCGGAATCTCAGGATGACTTTGTCACCTGGGGCATTGCGCAGTCAATTGGCTTGGTGGGAAAGGAACATGTTAAGAGCCCCTTTCATGTCGAGCGGGTCTTTCGGACAATTAATCCATTGTCCGGTAATCAAATAAATGGAGCCTGGACGCCGCCGATCGATCGCAAGCATGTCATTAACCAGGTTAAGCCAAGCCCTGACGGCAGTTCGAATGTCGCCGTCTATGCCGTTTCAGTAAGCAGCGACGCTTCTCCGATCCTTTTTACCTCAGACCTTGCCGCTAACACCTTTGGCTCGGTGATCGATGTCACTCACCCCGACTTTATCACGGAGGCTCCTCCGGTGATCGCGTTCGATGTCGCGCGAAATCAGGTTATTCTCGGACACGATAAGCCTTCAGGATTCATTGAGCCGCCTGTGCTCGGCTTCGTTGACCTGGCGACCGGCGCATTCGTCGAACGCACCGGACGCGGCCTGGGAGTTATCAATGGCATCGCGGTCGACTCGGAAGACGGAATTCTTTGCACCGATACTTCTTTTGACTCAGGAGCTCAGTTCTTTAATTTGGATGACTTTACCGGCATCAACGTCCTGCTGCCGGGAGCGAACCCCCAGAATTCGACTGCCAGCGGTGCCGACATCGAGTTCGATCCCATCAACAAGCTCTTTCTCATAGCACAGCCGTTCTCAGACGGAATGCTCGACAACGGCAGCAGCATTCAGGTCTATGACGTGTCAGGTAACCTGGTGGAGTCGGTTAATGGTCTCAACTTTCAGGGTGGCGATAATGTCTTTCCCATTCACATTGCCCTCAATCCGAGCCGGCGAATTGGCTTTGTGAACGGACCTGATCTGACGACAGCCATTCAGTCCTTCAACTACTGAGTTATCGGCAGTTCGTGACAATATCGTTATCTGCCGTAACGATAAGTCATGAACCTATCTCCCAAATTTGAAGAGGCGCTGGTCTACGCGACACGTGTCCATGGCGGTCAGTTGCGCAAAAAGACCAGGATTCCCTACATCGGCCATCTTCTGGGCGTGACCGCAATCGCGATGGAATATGGCGCGAACGAGACCGAAGCCATTGCCGCGCTTTTGCATGATGCGGTCGAGGATTGCGGCGGAGCCGAAAGACAGCGCGAGATCGAGGAGAAATTCGGTCCTGAAGTAGGCGAAATCGTTGCGGGTTGCACGGATAGCGACCAGACTCCCAAACCACCGTGGCGGGAGCGCAAGGAAAAATACATTGCACACTTAAAGACGGCTTCGGCGGCGACGCGGCTAGTCTCGGCTTCGGACAAGCTGCACAATGTGGGGGCGATCGTACACAATCTGCGCGAGGAGGGGGAAAGTGTATGGGATCGATTTAAGGCGGGAAAAGAAGGCGCGCTCTGGTATTACCGATCGTTAGTTACCGCCTTTCGTGAACATGGACGAAACGCGCTCATCGATGAGCTGGATCGGGTTGTCACTGAGATGGAGCGACTCGCCGAACAGCAGACACACTCCTTTAGTCGTTAGGGCTTGTAGGCGAATCCGTCGTTAAACCAGTTATTGCAGCATTCGCCTGAACCGCCCCAGATGATCATGCGCTCGCCATCCCAAATCGCCGTGTGACCGGAACGCGGCGCCGGCGCATTCGTTGTCGTAATCGCGGTCCACTTGTTATTCGCCGAATTATATTTCGCGCCCGTCCCGATCGGATTGCCAGCTGCATCCGAACCACCCCAGACAAGATATTCTTTCCCTGACCAGACGACCGAAGGACCAAGTCGCGGAATTGGAGCATTCGTCCGGCTAATGGTACGCCAGACACCGGTTCTAGTGTTATATACCGCACCGTCTGGAAGCGGCCGGAAGCGCGAGTCGACTCCGCCCCAGATAAAAAGATTCACACTATCCCATGCGGAAGCGAAAAAGAGCCGGGGCGATGGCGCGTTGGTAGCTGAGATAGGGGTCCAGCTGTTGGTCCGCGGGTCATAAAGTGCGCCGTCATTCACATAAGTGCCGAGACTGATCCCGCCCCAGACCAGCATCTGAGACCCGGTCCAGACTGCGGCCATGGAATTTCTTGGCGAAGGTGCTCCGACAGTACTCATCGGCGTCCACGTGTCAGTCGCCGCGTCATAGAGAGCGCCGTCATTCACATCACCGGTAAAACCAATGGCACCGGCCCAGACAATCATGCGATCGCCGGTCCAAACCAACGCATGAGCAAAGCGCGCAGACGGTGCGCCGGTGAGCGAGGTCGGCTGCCACTCATCCTTCGCCGGACTGTAGCGGCCGCCAGTGTTAAGGAAGTTCAGACCGTCATCTCCGCCCCAAACAATCATTTCGTGACCAGTCCAAATAGCGGGCTGACCTTCGCGTCCGCTGGGTGCGTTGTCGGTCGTGGTCATAGCCCATTTGTTCGTCGACCTCTTCCAAAGCCCGCCGGTATCAGCAAATGGAACCATCGAAGAATCCTGGCCGCCCCAGACGATCATCTGGTCCGTTCCATCAATCCGGGTGAAAATGGCGGAATGCGCAGTCCGTGCGGTCGGAGTATTGCTGCTGGATATCGGAGTCCAGCTGTCACCCAAAACGGTAGCAATTAGAGCGAAAGGAAGCAGAAAGAGGAATCGTCGAATGATCATAAAAGCTTTTGCCTGGTTCTTTTTCTACTTGGAAGGAAGATGGCCAGTCAAGATTCTTATTCCTGGACCACGATAAGATTGAAGCTTCCATCCTTTTCTCGTTAGGCAGGTATCCCGGCTAGCATAAGGATTGGGTTTGCGGTTCCAGGCTGGAGAGTGGAGCCACCGTTACGGACGCCTTTGCTCTGGCCGCGAGACGCCACCCGGCGTACGGAAGCGCGTCCCTCTGAGGCACGCCGAGAAATAGCTGGCTGGCAAAAAATGGCTAACTCACGATCTTTAGGGGATGCAGCAGGACGTAGTTATCTCGAAACGGGAACTTTTCCGGCGCTTGCATCCGCGGCTGGCTTCCTGGTTTCGCGGGACGTTTCCCGACTTCACCGACGCTCAATTGCGCTGCGTTCCTTCGATTCTAAGACACGAGTCGATCCTGCTCACTTCGCCTACGGGCAGTGGCAAGACCCTGGCCGCCTTTCTTGGGGTTTTCGATCAGCTCCTGCGCTTACTCGACGGCGGCCAGCTGTCGTTGGGCGTGCACTGTGTTTATGTCTCGCCCCTGCGAGCACTGACCTACGATATCGGAAAAAACCTCCGCGCGCCTATTTCCGGGATGGGATTGGAAAAGGAGCTCCTCATTCATGTTCGCACAGGCGACACGAGCGCGAGCGATCGGGCGAAATTTCGCCGGCGCCCGGCGCATTTTCTCGTCACGACGCCGGAGAGTCTCGCCGTGCAACTGGCGCAGGAGAGTTATGCCGCTCACCTGAGCACCTGTCGCTTTGTGATTGTCGATGAACTGCATTCCTTCGCGGGGAACAAACGAGGCGTCGATCTGGCGCTCTCGCTGGAACGGCTGGAGGAACTCGTTAGGCATAACGGCGGCCTCTGCCGCGTTGGGCTTTCCGCCACGGCCGCGCCCTTGGATTTGCTGGCGCGATTTCTCGCCGGTGATGACCGGCCGTGCCACGTTGCGCAGGCGCGGATTGAAAAGGAATCGATCGTCGAAGTTTTCTCGCCCATTCGGCGCAAGCCTTATCCGCCGGCAGGTTACACCGGAGTGCGGCTCTATGCCGAGCTGGCGGAGTTGATTCGCAGCCGCCAATCCGTCCTGGTTTTTACCAATGTGCGCTCGGCCGCGGAGCAAATCGGGCTGCGCCTGAAGGAACTGCTGCCGGATTTAGCCGATTGCATCGAGATCCATCACGCTTCGCTCGATCGCAGCGTGCGACTGGAAGTCGAAGACCGGCTTAAGGATGGCGAACTGCGTGCGGTGGTTTGCTCGACCAGCCTCGAGCTTGGGATTGATATTGGCGCGGTTGATCTCGTGGTCATGGTCGCCACGCCTAAAGGGGTCTCGCGTGCCATCCAGCGCATCGGGCGTTCCGGCCATTCCCTCAATAAGAGCAGTCACGGCGTGCTGGTGGCGACGAATATTAACGACCTGGTGGAAGCGACCGCCACGGCGCGACTCGTCAGGCAAGGAGTGCTCGATCCGATCAAGATTCTGGAAAAGCCTAACGACGTCCTCGCGCAACATGTCGTCGGGATGGCGGCGCTCGCGCCCATCGGGGTGGAAGAGGCCTTTGCCATTGTTAGGCGGGCTTATCCTTATCGGGAATTGGAGCGCGGCGATTTTGAACGTGTGCTCGAGTATCTCGCGGGCGGCGGCGAATCCTTGCAGCAGCAATACGCCTCTCTCTTTGGCAAGATCGTAGTGGAGGAGGGAGTGATCTCGCTCGCTACTTCGCGGGTGGCGCGCGAATTCCTGGTCAACATCGGGACAATTGTTTCGGAAGGATTTGTTACTGTCCTTCTCGGACGGCGGCGTCTTGGCTCGGTCGAGGAAGGATTCATCAAGCAACTTCAAATGGGCGACCTGTTTGTCCTTGGCGGCCGAGTCGTCAGGCTGATCGAGAGCGGCGTGCAGGAAGTGCGCGTCGAAAGAGCCGATGGACAGCTTCCAACCATTCCGCGCTGGAACGCGGCCAAGATGCCGCTGACTTCGGGTCTGGCCAAGGCGGTGCGCGAGTTGCGTGCGGAGCTGGATGCCCGCCTAACGAATGCCTCATCGACAGAGGCGATCGAGTGGCTGGTTGAGACTTATCAAGTGTCACTCGCTAACGCGCAGCCGATGGTGGAATTCTTTCAGGCCCAGCGCGCACTTTCCGAAGTGCCGGTCGGTCGCAAGCTTCTCGTCGAGCTCTACCGCGAAGGCGAGCATTCACACTATTTCTTTCATGCGCTCATTGGCCGGAGCGCGAACGATGCTCTCTCGCGCATCGTGGCCTGGCGAGTGAAGGAGCGCATCGGCGGCAACGCGCTCGTGACCATCGACGACTACGGATTTCTTCTCACCTTGCGCCGGTTCCAGGAGCTGCCGCTCGCGCAATGGAAAGGTTGTTTTCGACGCGGCGAGGCGGAAGAGGATTTGCATGCCGCGCTGCGCGGATCGGAGCTGGTGAAATGGCAATTCCGGGGTGTCGCGCAGACCGGTTTGATGGTCCCCCGTAATTTGCCCGGCCGAGAGCGCAGGCCGCGGCAGCTAAGCTGGAGTTCGGAAGTGCTCTTTCGCGTCCTCGAGCAACACGAGCCGGATCATCCTTTGCTGGAAGAAGCATATCGCCAGGCGACTCATACCTTTCTCGATGCCGAGACGTCGTATGCCTTTCTCGAGGAAGTGCAGAGCTATGAGTGGAAATTGCGCGAGTTACCGGTCGTTTCGCCCTTTTCGTTTCCGATTTACGCCAGCAAAATCAAAGAAAATATGATGTTAGAAGACCCAGCCGCGGCGCTGGAGCGAATTTACTTTGAAATGTACTCGCGGGTCGAACGGGCGACAGGAGAAGGGCTCAATCGTGAATCCTGAATCACTGGGCTTTAAAGACCATTTTTCGCAACGAGCGGCGGACTACGCGAAGTTTCGGCCGCAATATCCGCGCGCACTTTTCGAGTTTGTCGCGGCGAAGGCGCCTGACCAAGATCTCGCGGTCGATTGCGCAACAGGCAACGGACAGGCCGCGCTTGGGTTGTCCGAATTTTTTCGTCAGGTTGTTGCCCTTGACGCGAGCGCAAAACAGATAGCGAGCGCGCAGCCTGACGATCGGGTTCAGTATCGTGTCGCGACGGCAGAGTCGACGGGGCTGCCAGATGATTCCTGCGATGCGGTTACCGTGGCGCAGGCGCTGCATTGGTTTGATCTCGACTCGTTCTATGCGGAAGCGAAACGGATTTTGAAGCGCGGAGGCGTACTGGCGGTTTGGGCTTATAACTATTTGCGTGTCTCGCCCGACATCGATGCCGTGTTACGTCGTTTTCACGACGAGATCGTTGGACCTTTCTGGCCCCCGGAACGCAAGCTTGTCGGACACGGCTATCGCGATCTGCCGTTTCCTTTTGAGGAGATCGCAGTGCCGGAATTATGGATTGAGACAAGATGGACTGTTGCGCATTTGCTTGGCTACCTGCACACTTGGTCGGCGGCACAACGTTACCAGGCCGAAAAGGGGCGGGACCCACTGGCGTTGATTGAAAACGAACTTGTCGCCCTATGGGGAGACCCGGAGGCAGAGCGGCTCGGTGTTTGGCCTTTAGTCGTTAGGCTAGGGCGCGCCTCCTAACAAGACGGTCACGGTTCCCGGATAATCGTCACCGCCTCTCAGGAAATTAAAGAGGGCGGACCAATGGTCCGCCCTCCTTTCCGTTGAGCGGCTTCTCCCCTAGCCTTTGCTCTGCGAAACTACTTCGTTCAGCTTAAAGATCGGCAGGAACATCGCGATCACGATTCCGCCAACGATCACGCCGAGAAAAACGATCAGCATCGGCTCGATCAGCGAGGTGAGCGCGTCGAGCAGGGCTTCGATTTCTTCGTCCCAGAAATCGGCCATCTTTTCCAACATCGTGTCGATGCGGCCCGTGGATTCGCCCGCGGCCACCATGCGCAGCATCATGGGTGGGAAGATTTTCTTTTTTGAAAGCGCTACGGAAAGATTGTCGCCTTTCTCCACGTCCGAACTCACGCCTTTAATGCTTTCTTCCACCACGAAATTGCCGGAAGACCCGCCCACGATGTCGAGCACCTCGAGGATCGGCACGCCGCTCCGAATGAGCTGTGCAAAGGTGCGCGCAAAACGCGACATCGCGATCTTATGAATGAGCGGACCGAAAACCGGTAGCTTGAGCTTCCAGCGATCGGATAGCTGGCGACCGCGCGTAGAACGCAGAAAGGTGCGCACGCCGAAAATGACTCCACCGATGCCGAGGACGAGGAAATACCATTTCGCCCGCACGAAATCACTCAGGTCGAGAAGAAATTGGGTTGGGGGAGGCAGCTTGGCGCCGAAATCCTTGAAGATTTCCCCGAAGACCGGAACGACCCTGACGATGAGGAAAGTGGTGATGAGAAATGCAATGCAAATCACAATGACGGGATAAGTCATCGCAGATTTGATCTTCTTGCGCAGGCGCGCGCTTGATTCGAGGAATCCCGCCAGTCGGTCGAGGATGTCAGAAAGGAGACCGCCAGCCTCGCCCGCTTTCACCATGCTGACGAAGAGACGGTTAAAGACTCGCGGATGTTTGGCGATGGATTCGTGAAAGGTCTCACCGCCCTGAACGCGCGAGGTGACGTCGCTGACGACGGCGCGCAGGTTTTTTTGACGTTTGGGGTCGGCCTGTTCGTAGAGCGCAGTAAGCGCTTGAACGAGAGAGATGCCAGCCTCAATCATTGTCGCCAGCTGGCGCGTGAAAAGGACCAGGTCCGTTTCCTTGACCGACCAAACCTTATTTTTCTTTCGGGTGACAGCCGCCTTTTGTTGCAAAGAGAGAACCATGAGCCCACGGCTCATCAAACTGGTGACAGCGTTGTCCTCGTTGATGGCGTCCTGGATACCATTTACGATATTGCCGGCGCCATCCCGGGCTTGATAGGAGAAGGTCATCATATGGTTGCTATAGTATTTCTATTCGATGTAGCAGCTAAGGTGCCATTCTGGAGCCTGGAGAGTGATTAAAAATGACCGCCGCCCACGAACTCCAGCAGGTGAATTCCAGCCTCTGGCTTTGGCAGGCTTACGATCCTCAGGTGAAGTCGGATCTTTTCTCCAGCGCGCTGCTCGACACGGACGGCCTGACGCTGATTGATCCGATTCCTCTTACGCCTTCTGCGCTTACGGAGCTGACGGACAAGGCGAGGATCGCAAGGATTCTCGTGACCAACTCAAATCATTTACGCGCAGCGGTGGATTTCTCGGTGGACTTTGGCGTGCCAATATTTTTGGACGAGCAAATCAGCGAAAAGATAGCGGGAGCTGATTCAATCCTGATTGATAAATCCAGGCCAATCGCGAGCAACATTACTCCCCTTGCCATTGACGGTGCCGCTCCCGGCGAAACCGCATTTCATTTCAAGGGCGACGGGGGCACAATTGCGTTCGGCGACGCGTTGCTGCACCTCGAGCCGTATGGATTTGCCCTGCTTCCAGCCAAGTACTGTTCGGATCAAAAGGCGATGCGGCGTTCCCTTCGCCAGTTGCTCGATTGGCCGTTCGAACGGCTGCTTTTCGCTCATGGCCTGCCAATCTTGTCCGCGGCTCGTGTGAGGATGGAAGCGTTGCTGCGATGAGATGGATTATTGACCACTCCAGAAAGGGTCGAGTTCGTTCCTGAGATTTTCCTTATGGCTTCTTCGACTCCCCATGCCACGAGAGAGAGCGGTGTGATTCGCTTCCTGCGGCTGATTCGTTTTTCCCATACGATTTTCGCTCTGCCCTTTGCGCTCGGTGCGCTTTTGGTTGCGACAAACGGCAGGCCGTCCTTTCGGCTGCTGGCACTCGTTTTGACTTGTATGGTTTGTGCGCGGACCGCGGCGATGCTTTTTAATCGCGTAGTGGATTGGTCGTTGGACCAGCGAAACCCGCGTACTGCCTCGCGGCACAAATTGATCTCACGAGCGGCGGCGATTTTCGTCCTTGTCCTGAGTTCCGGGGCGTTCCTCGTCGCCGCGGCATCCATTAATCGGCTCACACTGATTCTTTCGCCGGTCGCGCTCGCACTTGTCTTTGTTTACTCGCTGACGAAACGGTTTACCGCGGCGAGCCATTTTTTCCTGGGGCTCGCCTTATCGATCGCGCCGGTCGGCGCCTGGATTGCCGCGACCGGCCAGCTCGCCCTCGCTCCGCTACTCCTCGGGGCCGGCGTCGTGGCCTGGGTCGCGGGCTTCGATGTGATTTACGCCACGCAGGACTTCGAGTTCGACCGGCGGGAAGGTTTGCATTCTCTGGTCGTTAGGCTGGGAATTGCGCGGTCACTGCGGCTGGCACAATGGCTGCATCTGGCGATGCTGCTCGCGCTCGTGACCTTCGGCTGGGCAGCGTCGTTAGGCGCGATCTATTTTGCCGGAATGCCGCTGGTCGCGGCGGCGCTTTGGTTCGAACATCGGAGCGCGGCGCGTCTCGATCTGGCGGGAATCAATCGCGCCTTTTTCCAGAGCAATGCGTTTGTCAGTGCCGTTTTTCTGACGTGCGTGTGGGGAGCAGTGGCGGCCAGCGGATGATGCGGCACGCTCCAGGTTGCGCGGCGCGGGCAGCGCTCCTACATGGCATCGAGCTGAGCAATGCGCGCCACATGCCGGCCACCCTCGAAATCCGTCGTTAGCCAGACACGAACAATCTGCAGGGCCAGGTCCTGCGAAATCATCCGTTCGCCTAACGACAGGACGTTGGCATCGTTGTGCTGACGGGAAAGCCGCGCGCTTTCCTCGTTCCAACAGAGGGCGCAGCGCACGCCGTGCACTTTGTTCGCAACCATTGCTTCGCCGTTCCCCGAGCCTCCCAGCACGATGCCGCGATCGCATTCGCCGCGGGCAACCGCTTCCGCCGCTGGCCGAATGAATTTTGGATAATCGACGGGCTGTTCGTTTGTGGTGCCGAAGTCCTCGACTTCATGGCCTAACGACTGCAGCAGCTCCTTGATTTTTTCCTTATAGCGAAAGCCGGCGTGATCGGATCCAAGAGCGATTTTCATTATCTCTGTCTTAAGCAAAACCGGCCTTGGTGTCGAGCGGTCGGGGTCATCCTTTTACCAGATCCGGTCCGCGCGACGGCAAATCGCGCTTTGAGGGCGTTATCGGGCCTAAGCCATTCCGTTTTGGATCGTGTGCGATCGGTTACGCGGCAGGCTCTGCCAAAGAATGGCGACCAGACGCCAGGCGGAGATTGCGCCGGCGATGCAAATGCCGATCCACAACGAGACAAGGCAAAGCGCGAGGAGGCGCTGGATTTCGAGAACGGTCTGCTGATTAAGAGGCATTCCGTTGGGCTGGCTAAGGGAGATAAGCGGCGAAGCTCCGAGCAGCGGATAAAGACATGCCAAACCGAGAAGCGACGTGATCACGGTCGTGGCCGGCGGCAGCCAGCGCCAATCGGGTTCCACGAGGTTGATCCAATGCTGGGCGAGACTGACGAACAGGATCACCAGCACCGGGAGATAGAGCGCAGTGACAACGGGTGCGACGTACAATCGAGCTCCGCTGCTGCTCACGACGAGATAGGGAATGCTCCCGTGATTCCACCACCAAAGAATGAAGAGCGATTGGACGATAATGCCGGCGATGGAACTGGAACGTCTCACCTGTTTTGTCTGCCGCGCCGCAGCGGGCAGTTGTCGTGGATCCCAGTCTTTGCGCTCCAGAAGGCGGAAGCGATGGAGAGCAAAATCGATCGCTGCGAAAACTAGCGTCACGATGAACAGCACGGGTAAAGCGAGCAACGCGATACGGACAAGCGCATGTCCAAGTTGGGAGAATGGTTGGCCATGCGCCTCTGTCCCAATTACCACCGCGGGCACGACGCCGGGTATGAGAAGAAGAAGGAGTGTCACCTTGATTGCCGTCCAGTAATACGGGAAGACAAGTGGGCCGATGAGCTGTTTTCCGAAGGTGACTGTGCGCGAGTCTTGCTGGTAGCGGGAAGCAACCAGAATCGGCGCGCCGTGTTCCTTCAGGATGGAGGCGATTTCATCTTCCGTTAAGGGCCGTCCGAGAGCGGCGGCGCGATCGTCGATCTCAGCACGGAGGTTGGCTTCCAGCTCGGCGGCGATATCCGCGCACTGCTTTTTCGGGAGCCAGAATTTGATAGCGGTCAGGTAGCGATCAAGGAGTTGCATAGTTGGTTTCGTGTTCGGTTTATTCGTTAGGCAAGGCAGCAGGCTAAATGATGCGGGTAAGCGAAGAGTTGATCTTCTCCAGTTCGGCGAGGAGTTGTTTGAGAATGGAGCGTCCTTCCCTCGAGAGTTTGTAGAAGCGTTTTTGGCGGTGGTTTTCCTCGCGCCACTCGCTCTCCAGAAGTCCCTGGGTTTCGAGGCGGCGGAGGAGGGGATAAAGAGTTCCTTCTTCGATTTCGATGCCGAGGTTGGCGAGATCTTTGCGCAAGGTATAGCCGTAATGCTCGCGCCGTAGCTGGGCGAGGACGGCGACGATGAGCAAGCCGCGTCGCAGCTCGAGGCGCAGGCTGCTGAAAAGATCGGAGCTAAAGTCGGTGTCTACCATGCGAAATACACTATGTGATACATAGTATGTGAAACATGGTATGGATTGTCAAAAGGAATTTTTTGCCCGAAAACGCACCCAAGATTCCGGGTTGCCTTCGTCGTTTTCTCACGCGATGGCGTTGGGATGATTTCGATCTCGCGTCCGTTTTACATTGTCGCCGTCCTCCTCGTTTCTCTCCGCCTTTGCGCCGCTGAGAATGACTTCTCGGAAATCAAGACGCAGGTAACAAAACAACACGACGAGGCCATCAAACGTCTTCAGGATTGGATCGGGCAAGTCTCGATCGCGGCCGAGAATCGTGGCTATCCCGACGGAGCGGATTACATGATCAATCTCCTAAAGGATGCCGGCTTCCAGCGCGCGGAGCGGGTCGAGACCGATGGCAAACCGGGCGTCTTCGCCACTCTCGATGCCGGCGCTCCAAAAACCGTCGGCCTCTATTTCATGTATGACGTGAAGCAGTTCGACCCGAAGGAATGGTCTTCGCCACCGACCGAAGCGAAGATCGTCGACAAGCCTGGCTTGGGAAAAGTGTTGATTGGTCGCGGCGCGGTCAATCAAAAGGGACCGGAAGCGACTTTTCTCGAGGCACTCCATGCGATCAAGGACGCGGGTCGCAAGCTGCCGGTTAACCTGATTTTCGTCGCGGAAGGAGAAGAGGAAATTGGTTCGCCTCATTTTCCGCAAGTCGTGCATAAGCCGGAGGTCGAGGAAGCGCTGAAGAAATGCAGCGGAATCTTCATGCCCTTTGCCAGCCAGGACTTGACCGGCATGGTCACCATCTCGTTAGGCGCAAAGGGCGTGATCGAAGTCGAGCTGACTTCGAACGGCGAGAAGTGGGGTCGCGGCCCGCTGAAAGACATTCATTCCTCCAACAAGGCGCGCGTGGACAGCCCGGTCTGGCACTTGATCAAGGCACTCGGCACGCTCGTGAACGAGGATGGAAGCGAACCCGCCATCGAAGGCCTGACGAAAGATGTTCGTCCGCTTACGGCGCAGGAACAGCAGCTGGTCGACGGCGCTGCCAAGCGTCTGGACGAGGAGGAAGCGAAGAAAATCATGGGAGTGAAAAAATGGGTGCGCGATATCACGTGGAAGCAGGCTTTGCAGCGCATGTCCGACGAGCCAACGGTGAACATCGAGGGCATTATTGGCGGCTATACCGGCCCGGGTGGCAAAACGATTTTGCCGCATCAGGCGATTGCCAAACTGGACCTCCGCCTTGTGCCTAACCAAACCGCGGAGGGTGCTCTTTCCGCTTTGAAGGCTCATCTGGCCAAACACGGCTACGGCGACATCGATGTGAATATGACCGGGGGCTACGACCCGAATACGACGCCGGCCGATTCCCCGATCATCAAAGCAGAGGAAGCGGTTTACAACAGCCACGGTATTGATCCGGTCGTGCTTCCACGACTGGGCGGTTCGTGGCCGGGTTATGTTTTCACCAATCCGCCTCTGAGTCTGGGGGCGGGACATTTTGGGTTAGGGCACGGCAGCGGCGCACATGCCCCGGATGAGTATTACCTGATTGAATCATCGAACTCAAAGATCGCCGGGTTTGATGACTCCGTGATGTCCTACGTCGAATTTCTTTACCAACTCGCCAAGTAAGGGCGCGATGAAGGGGACTAGCAGGCCCCATTTCGCGCATCTTCCAGTTCGCGGTGTAACACGGGATCCATTTCGTTGAGAGGTCATAGCGGCTCTTCGTCTCGTTAGAGTGTGCGGTGGCTTTGTCTTGAGCGCTGCGTAATTGGCGGCGCGGCGAGAAGCTTCCCTTTGACAGTCTAGGCAACGGGGTCGATAATCCGTTCACCCAGACAGTCTGGGCATAACCCATTATGGCAAAAGAAAAACCCGACCTCTTGTACGGAACATTGGACATGCTGATTCTCCGGGCGCTACAGGCTGACGAGCGTCATGGCCTGGCTATCGCTGACCGAATTCACCAGATTTCACAGGATGCCCTGCACGTGGAACAAGGTTCACTTTATCCCGCGCTTTATCGACTGGAGGCGCGCGGATGGATCAAAGCCGAATGGGGGTTTTCGGATAACAATCGCAAAGCGCGTTTCTATCGCCTGACGGCGGCGGGGCGCAAACAGCTCGAGGCAGAAAAAGAGCATTGGTCGCGCATCTCTGCCGGGATTAACCGCGTTCTTTCCTACGCCTAAGGATAGCCGCGATGAATGCGTTACGAAGTCTCTGGCATCGTCTGGGCGCGCTCCTGCACAGGAAACAAAGCGACGAGGAAATGAATCGCGAGATTGAACAACATCTTGCTGGCCTGACAAGTCGATACGAAGCGGAGGGAATGTCGCCTGAGCAAGCGCGCCAGGTGGCACTGCAGGAGTTTGGCGGCGTCGAGCAGATAAAAGAGCGGGCACGGGCGGAGCGCGTGTGGATGTGGCCGGTAGAATTCAGCCGCGACCTGCGTTACGCGCTGCGCATGCTGGCCAAAAACCCCGGTTTTACATTTGTCGCCGTCATGGCGCTGGCTTTGGGGATAGGTGCCAACAGCGCCATCTTTAGCGTCATCGATGCGGTCCTCCTGCGTCCGCTGCCCTATAAGAACGCAGCTCAACTTGTTACGGTGTGGGAAGAAGCGAAAAAACTCGGCTTCCCTTTTAACACGCCTTCCCCAGCCAACTTCCTCGACTGGCGCGAACAGAATAGCGTCTTCTCCGGCATGGCCGCGACGGCCGATAAGAGTTTCAATCTCACCGGCCGCGGCGAACCGGAACGGCTCGATGGTGAACGGGTTTCGGCCAATCTCTTTCCATTGTTAGGCGCGGAGCCATTTCTCGGCCGCTCGTTTTTGCCGGAAGAAGATGCGCCCGGGAAAGGCGATGCCGTCGTTCTGAGTTATGGGTTGTGGCAACGCCGCTTTGGCGCCGCGAGTGATATTATCGGGAAACCGATTGTCCTGAATGGCGCGAGTTATCGCGTGGTCGGGGTGATGCCAAGAGACTTTGTTCTTCCCGGGCATAAGGACCAGCTTTGGGTTCCGCTTGCCTTTGACTCGAAAGAGGCCGCCAGCCGGGGCAATCATTATCTTCGGGTTATCGCGCGCCTCAAACCGGGTGTGAGCATGGAAGCCGCGCGCTCACAAATGTCGACCATCGCTGCCCGTCTCGCCCAACAGTACCCGGAATTTAACTCCCAGGTTGGAAGTGTCATTCGTTCAATGCGGGAAGAAGTTGTGGGAGATGTCCGTCCCGCGCTCCTTGTCTTGTTAGGCGCGGTCGGTTGCGTCCTGCTCATCGCCTGCGCCAACGTCGCCAATCTCCTGCTAGCCCGCGCTGCGGTGCGACAAAAGGAAATCGCGCTCCGTCTCGCGCTCGGCGCGGGCCGCTCGCGTCTCGTCAGGCAATTTCTCACCGAAAGTCTCCTTCTGGGCACACTCGGTGGTGTTTTCGGCTTGTTGCTCGCCGGCTTCGGCCTGGAAGTGCTAAGACGCTTTATTCCAAATGCCATCCCGCATCCGGAAGCGATCGGAATCGATCTGCGCGTCTTTCTCTTCGCTATCCTGATTTCCGCTCTGACTGCGCTCGCCTTTGGTCTCGTGCCTGCGATGCAGGCTTTGCGCTTCGATTTGAACGCGACCCTGAAGGAGGGCGGCCGTGACTCCAGTTCGGGCGCTGGCCGTCAGCGCTTGCGCAGCATGCTGATTGTAGGCGAGATCGCGATTTCCTTCGTCCTGCTCATTGGCGCTGGTCTTCTCATCAACAGCTTCCTGCACCTGCGCAATCTTGATCCCGGCTTTCGACTCGGAAAATCTACTCGCCATGAAAGTGGATTTGCCAGAGCTGAAGTATTCCGATCCAGCGCGGCGTTCGACATTCTACGAAGAGTTACTGCGTCGGGTGAGAGAGTTACCCGGTGTTAGCGCCGCGGCGGTCGCGAGCAATCTTCCGCTGACTTACGACGGTGATTCGATTGATATCTCCGTCGAAGGGCAGCCCGATCCACCGCCTAACGAGCGACCGAGTGTCATTACCCGCGTCGTTAGTCCGGGTTACTTTGAGACCATGGGCATTCCGCTCGTGCGGGGTCATGAGTTCACGGCAAAGGATAACGAAAAGACGGTGCCAGGTGTCGTTATTAGTGAGAAGACAGCGCGCTATTTTTGGCCAAATGAAAACCCGCTCGGCAAGCGGCTCAAGCCGGGCTCTTCCACATCGTCGAGTCGCTGGCGCCAGGTAATCGGAATCGTCAAGGACGTCCGGCAAAACGACTTCGTTGCTGATCCCGGCTTGCAAATCTATTTGGCCTATCGACAGGTAGACGCCTTTCCGCCCAATGCTCTCGTTCTTCGCACGACTGTTGATCCAATGAGTCTTGGACCCGCCGTGCGGCGGGTCGTCCAGGAGGTGGATAAGGATCAGCCAGTCTCAGATATCCGTACCATGAGTGAGATCGTATCCGCCGCGGTCGCCCGGCAGCGTTTCAGCATGCTCTTGCTAGGCATCTTCGCCGCTGTCGCGCTGACTCTCGCCGGCATCGGAATTTATGGTGTCATGAGTTACTCGGTCGCGCAACGGACGCGCGAAATCGGTATCCGAATGGCTCTTGGCGCCCAGAAAAGCGATGTCCTTAAGATGACTATCGGGCAAGGACTCCAGCTGGTGATCGTCGGCGTAGTTATTGGTCTGGCTGCCGCGTTGGTTCTGACTCGAGTGATGTCCAGCTTGCTTTTTGGAGTTAGCGCAACCGATCCCACGACATTCGTGACCATTTCGCTCATCCTTCTGAGTGTGGCCCTGACTGCCAGCTACGTTCCGGCGTTGCGCTCCATGAAGGTCGATCCGGTAATTGCCCTACGCTATCAATAGAAGTCTGTGCTTTTCAGCCGTTATGATAACGGCCTGACACGCTCAACGGCGGAGCGACGCGAGTCACTGTCTACGGTCCAAGACACGAGACTGGCAAGGTCGGCAAAAAGTGCGCGAGGTTTTGAGTTCGATTATCGCTCCTGGCGCAGTTTCTTCTCAAATGGATTTTGGCGAACAGGAGCGTCGCCTGTGTGATGCCGGCGACGAGTGATCCGCGTCATCGGGAGGACAACAGGGGTGGTGGAATGGGGCGTCTGCCCGATGAAAAATGCGACGCAGAATGACTGATTTGGTTATCACCCTCTCGTCCTGGGCTGGTCCAGAGCTCTCTTCTTGCGGGCTTGCCTAACGCCTCGTCATTCCCGAACGTACCGTTATGCAACTTCTCCGTCTCGCGATGTGGTCCGGCCCTCGCAATATCTCGACTGCCATGATGCGCTCCTGGGGCAATCGTGCTGACACGATCGTGATTGACGAGCCATTCTACGCCTTTTACCTCACGCGCACGAAGAAGGACCATCCGATGGCGGATGAAGTCATGAGCGAGGGAGAAAGAGACTGGCGCAACGTGGTTGCCGGCCTAACGAGAGAAGGTCTGCCAAACGGGGCGCGCGTCTTTTATCAAAAGCAAATGACGCATCATCTCCTGCCAGAGATCGAGCGGGAGTGGCTTCTCAGCCTGACGAACTGTTTCCTCATCCGCGACCCGGCCGAGGTGATGGCATCCTATCTCAAGAAAAATGATGACCCATCTCTGGAAGACCTGGGTTTCATACAGCAGGCGGAAATATTCGACTGGGTTCGGGAGCACTCACCCGCTGTTCCGCCGGTGGTCGATGCCGGCGACGTCCTGCAAAGTCCAGAGCGAATCTTGCGTTTTCTGTGTCAGGCCGTCGGTGTGGAATTCGATCCCGCGATGCTGAAATGGCCACCGGGTTTACGCAACACAGATGGCGTCTGGGCGAAACACTGGTACGGCGAAGTAGCGCGTTCCACTTCCTTCCAGCCTTACAAACCAAAAGTAGTGCAGGTACCGAAACACTTGAGCAAGATCCACGAACAGTGCCGGGAGTGTTATGAACACCTCCGTCAATTCCGACTCGGCAGTTGATTCTTTAAAATATGCTTCAGTCCTTTAACGAAAAGAACCGCAACCTGCTGGTAAACATTAATGGCCGGCTCATCCCTCGTGACGAAGCTGGGATAAGTCCATTCGATTCCGCGGTTCAGGGCGGTGACGCGGTTTGGGAAGGGTTGCGACTTTATGATGGGCGCATCTTCAAGTTGTACGAACACCTCGCGCGACTGCGCCGCTCGGCGAGTGCGCTCGCATTTGCGGAGATTCCGCCTAACGAAAAGATGATCGAGGAAATCCGACGCACCCTACTGGCCAATCAAATGCGCGAGGGCGTGCATATCCGGCTTACTCTCACGCGCGGAGTGAAGATCACCTCGGGGATGGACCCGCGTCTGAACCAGAGCGGACCGACGCTCATTGTCCTCGCAGAACATAAGGCTCCGGTTTACGCCAAAACAGGCCTACGACTGATCACGAGCAAGATGCGCCGCCCGCCACCGGAGATTCTTGATCCGCAGATTCATCATGCCAATCTGCTCAATTCTATCCTGGCTAAGATTGAGGCCAACGCCGCGGGAGCAGACGATGCCATTCTTCTTGACCTGCGTGGCTTCGTCGCGGAGACGAACGCGACACATCTTTTTCTCGTTAGGCAAGGTGAGATTGCAACCAGCCGTGTGCTGGCCTGCCCGGAAGGAATCACGCGTGCTACCATTCTCGAAATTTGCGCGGCCGAAAAAATCCCGCATCGCGAAGCTGATCTCACGCTCGACGAATTCTATTCTGCTGATGAGGTCTTTTGCACGGGGACAATGGGCGAACTGGCGGCAGTGACCGGAATCGATGACCGTTCGATCGGCGAGGGCCAGGTTGGACCTTTGACCAGTCATCTAAGTAGACTCTATGGCGCTCGCACCGCCACTGAGGGCGTCCAGGTTGTCTGAGCTGTCAGGGCGATACCTAAATTGTTTTCGCGGTCACGTTTTTGTGACACCTTTCGGTCATGGAAATGCCCCAACCGAGTGAAGGTCATCGCAAGCTGGAGAAGATTGCAGGGGAGTGGCAGGGCGAGGAAACAATGTATCCGTCGCCCTGGGACCCTAATGGAGGCAGTGCCATCGGGCGCATTAGCAGCCGGATTGCATTAAACGGATTTGCCTTAATCAATGACTATGAGCAAGAAAGCGACGGGAAGGTTAACTTCACCGGTCATGGCGTTTTTAGTTACGATCCCAAGGCAGACACATACACGCTTGTCTGGGTGGATTGCATGGGCGCGCCGCCGGAAGTCTTCAAAGGCAAATTCGAGGGAGACATTCTGAAGCTATCTCATGGTGGACCTGGAATGCACGCGCGCCTGACTTACGACTTATCGCAGCCGGGTCTCCTTGCTACCAGCATGGAGATGTCGCAGGACGGCAGCGAGTGGAAGCGTTTTTTCGACGCGCGGTTGAAGCGTCGTTAGCCCGAATGAGCGTTCAGTGCGGGATTTTTCGTCGTCGCATCATTCGGCACGGAGGGCGATAACCGGATTAAGGCGAGTTGCCCGACGCGCGGGAAAGAGACAGGCAACGAGCGCGGCAGTGCCGAGAAGGACAACGGTCGCTCCCAGGAGCACGGGATTATGCGCGGAGACCTGGTATAGCTGCGAGGCGATTAGCCGGCCAAGCGCGAGCGCACCAATCAATCCGACAATCAGCCCAATCACGACCGGTTTCATGCCTTGAGCAAGAACGAGACGCAAGACGTCGAGAGTCTGCGCTCCGAGTGCCATCCGCACACCGATTTCGCCGGTGCGCTGTTCGACGGTATAGGCAACTGCGCCGTAGATGCCAACGGTGGCGAGGAGCAGTGCAACGCTGGCGAAAATGCCGAGCAACGCCATCATGAGTCGCGCTTCCCCAAGCGACAGCCTAACGACTTCGTCCATCGACTGCGGCAGGGCCAGCGCCATGGAGCCGTCAATTTGGTTGAGCGCCCGTTGGACGAGCTGTGTGACTGCGGCCGTCTCCATCCCACTCCGCACGCTAATGCTCATAAACGGAAAGTTCTCCTGGGTCACAGGTCGATAAAACTCCATATCGTTAGGCACGGCGATTTTGCCGGAACGAACGTCGCCGACCACCCCGACAATTTCCGCCGGTACACTCGCGCTCGTCACGAGCAGGGTATGCCCAATCGGATTTTCGTTCCCGAAAACCTTTCGCGCGCCGGACTGACTGATGAGCATGACGTTAGGCTGGCCCGCCACATCGTGTTGATTGAAATCGCGCCCGGCGACAATGGGAATTCCCCAGGCATGGAAATATCCCGGCATGGTATTGTGCGAGGGTGCGGAATCGCGCTCCGGCACTGGCCGTATGTTTCCCTCCGGCCGCGTGTAGAGCGTTGCGCCGTTACCGCCGGCGAGTGGAAAATCGCTGCTTACCGCGACTGCTTCGAATCCTGGAATGGCGCGCAGTCGGTTCTGAAGTTGTTCCGAAAAACGGGCGCGCGAGGCTTCGTCTGGATAAGTCGCCTGCGGGAATGTGATGAATGCCACCCAAATATGATCCGGACGAAAGCCGAGCGGCTGCTGGCTTAGCCTAATGAAACTGGCGATGAGCAAGGCCGCGCTTGCCAGCAGACTCACAGAAAGCGCCACCTGTGCGCCGACGAGAATTTTGCGAAACCGCTGTTGTCGCAGGCTGCCACTGCTGCCGCGACCGCCTTCTTTCAATCCATCGACCAGATCGGCACGTGAGCTTTGCCAGGCGGGATAAAGTCCCATGGCCAACCCGGTGAGAAGGGAGAGCGCAAGCGTAAAGAAAAGCACGGGCACCGAAACGCTCACGTTCGCGGCATCCAGCGGCAAGAAATTGACCGTGATTTTCGGCACGAGTGGAACGAGCTGCCAGGCGAGAAACGCGCCCAACAGTCCGGCGAGCACGCTGACCATGAGGCTTTCCAAAACAAAAAGCCGCAGCACGCTTCCGCGGGAAGCGCCCAGCGCCATGCGCAGCGCGATCTCGCGCCGCCGTCCGCTGAAGCGCACAAGGAGCAGGTTGGCGACATTGCTGCAGGCGATGAGCAGCACGACTCCCACCGCCGCGAAGAGCGTGGCGAAAGCAGGCCGCAACTGGCCGGTCGCATCTTCTGGAAGTGGCGTGATCATCGTTTTCACGTCGGCGTCGATCTTGCCCGGATAGTGGGTGCGATAGCTTTGCTCGAGCGACGGCAACGTGGCGCGCGCCTGCTCGATCGTTAAGCCAGGCTTCAATCTTCCCACAGCTCGAAGGAAGGCGGTGCCGCGCATCATTCGTTCATAGGTAAAACCGGGAATAATGAATGGTTTCGTCACCCAGACATCGTTGCCATTCGGTCCGACCCACTGCACAGGCATGTTCGGAATGACGCCGACGATGGTATGCGCGATGCCATCGAGTGTGATGCTGTGCCCAATGACATTGGCGTCTCCGCTCAGCCGGCTCTTCCAGAAATGCTCCGAAACGATCGCCACGTCGGCGCCTTCTTCTTCGTTAGACAGGAAAGTTCGGCCACGAATCGGCTTGATGCCGAGGACATCGAAGTAGTTTGCTGTCACTCGAAAAGCCCCGAGCTGCACCGGAAATCCCAGCCCGGTGAGAGTCGCGGCCGTGGGGTTATCAGCCGCGAATCCGTCAAAGATCGTTTGGCCTTCGCGGTAGAGCTGGAAACGCGGCCCGGAGATCGGCCACTCGAGCGCTTTGGCCGTTTTCGTCCCTGAATAAAATCGCACAAGGCGACTGGAGTCTTTGAAGGGAAGACCGCGCAGAAACAGGTCGTTGATCAGGCTGAAGATCGTGGTGTTGAGTCCGATCCCGAGCATGAGGGTGATCACCGCCAGAAGGGTGAAGCCGGGCGATTTCAAGAGCTGGCGCAGAGCAAAGCGGAGGTCGGTGAACATACGATTCGCAAATAAAGATGCGCCCGAAGACGCAGTTGGATTCAAGAAAAAGACGCCGCCAATGACGAGTTTTGTTTACGTGTGATCGAAAAAAGTCGTCTGCCGCGAATTTTTGCCCGCGCCGCGATTGCGGAGAGGCGGCGCGAGAGCGAACGCCCCTAACGATTACTCAGTGCCGCCTTGAGGTGAATCTGCGTTCCGCCCAACGCGACAGACACAGGGCAGTTCTTCTTGGTCTGCTCGGCCGTTTCCTGAAACTTCTTATCCTCGATGCCCGGAACGTCCGCTTCCGTCTCGAGATTAATCTCGGTAATTCGAAATGCCTCGCCGACCTTCTCCAGTTTCACCTTTGCCGTCGTGCTAATTTTCTTTGGCGGAAAACCGGCTTTCTCCAGGCCAACCGACAGTGCCATGGAGAAGCAGCCCGCTTCGGCCGCGCCGATTAACTCCTCAGGGTTGGTTCCGGTTCCATCTTCAAATCGCGAGGAGAATGAATAAGCGCCTTCGTAGGCTCCGCTGCCCAGTTTCATTCTGCCCTGGCCGCCCTTGAGCGTGCCCTCCCACGTTGCCGATCCAGTTCGTGTTGCCATGCGACACGTTTCGCCGAATCGGCGGAAATGGCAACGCATGGCAAGCCCACGACCGCAGGAGCCGGCCCAGTGGAACGTTCTATAACTGCCTAAAAGGACTTCGTGATTACGGTAGCAGGCGGAAGTTCGCCGGAAGCTTAATGGGCGATGCGGGCTGATCGGGATCGCTCGCTCCGCTCGCATGGCCACCTCCACCAAACTCCGGCTCGGCGTTGTTGACCGCCACTTTCGCCGGCGGGGGCGAAATTTCCGGCTGGCCTTTCGACTTCAAGGTGTCGTTAAGTTTCGGCAACTCGTTAGTCATAAGCCCATCAAACTCCTTTGCCACGTCCTCCAGTTCACGCCGAAGCGAATCGATTCGCGCAACCTGGTAGTCGGCCGGCTTGCCTTCGTAACTCAGGATGTTGCCGTAAAGTTGATCCGTGTGCTCGCGCAGCCGTTCCTCGCCGGTGATTGCGCCACCTTCAGTCGTGGCCACGATTTTCTTTCTTGCCGCATCCACTTTGTTGTCGAAATCGGTTACAGTTTTGCGCGCCGTTTCATCGGCGGCGAGCGCCTGTTCGCTTTTCATCAAGCCGGCACGCAGGAACATGATCCGATCCATGAGCGCGCTCTCGTCGTTGAACAAATCCTTCATCTTTTCCGCCGCGGCGTACTGAGCCTGTCGGTCGGCTTCACTGAATTTGTCGCGGCGGTCGAGCCCGATCTTGATGGTGGTTTGGTACGGTTTGTTATTTTTCGTCATGCGCACGGTGTAGGTGCCAGGCAGGACCCGCGGGCCGGTAGTCCCGGCAAAAGCGATCTGCGCGCCGGGTGGCACGCGCGGCGGTTTTTCGTGCATGCTCCACATGACGCGGTTAAGGCCGGGCCGCTTACTCGCCGGAACGGTGTCGACCACCTTGCCCGTGCTGTCGAGGACTTCGATTTTCAGTTTCCCGAATAGGTGACGCGACTTCTGATAGTAGGTGATCACGGCGGCATCGGGCGGATTATCGCCGTTAAAGGTCGCGGCACCTTCGGGCCATCCGCCGTTGGCTTCGATCCGTTGCTGCTGCACCGGTTGGCTGGAAACGAAGGCAGCCTCCTGGCCTAACAAATCCGGGGTAAGCGATCGCAGTGGAGTAATATCGTCGACAATCCAGATGCCGCGGCCATGGGTCGCGAGGACGAGGTCGTTAGTCCGCGGTTGCACGACCAAATCGCACACTGCCACCGCGGGGAAATGGTTGCCTTTGAATTGCGCCCAGGATTGCCCACCATCGATCGAAACCCAGAGGCCGAACTCCGTCCCGAGAAAAAGCATCTCTTTTTTGCCGGCGTCTTCTTTAATGACATGCGCGTAGCCACGGACGCCTTTGCTTTCCTGTGGACTAACGAGTGGCGTCCATGTCTGGCCATAATCGGTCGTCTTAAAAACATAAGGCTGAAAATCGCCGAAGCTGTGGCGGTCGAAAGCGGCGTAGGCGGTGCCAGGATCGAAACTGCTCGCCTGTACCCAGCTTACCCAGGAATTTTTGGGCAGACCGGGCACGTTGCCGACGACGTTGTTCCAGCTCTTCGCGCCGTCGCGCGTGACCTGGACATTGCCATCGTCTGTGCCGACCCAGATGACGTTCTTGTCTTTGGGTGATTCACTGATCGCGAAAATGGTGGTATGCATTTCCGCCTCGGAATTATCCACCGTCACGCCGCCGGATTGTTCCTGTTTCTGTTTCTCCGGGTCGTTAGTCGTTAGGTCGGGTGAAATGCGTTCCCAGCTTTGCCCGTGGTCGCGGGAGCGGAAAAGGAACTGTGCCCCAATATAGATCGTTCCCTTTTCGTTAGGCGAAGCAACCAGCGGCGTATTCCAGTTGAAACGCAGCTTTTCCATGTAGTTCGCCTCCGGCTTGATGATGCGCGCCTCGAGCGTATGGCGATTTACGCGTCCCAAGTGGCCGCCCTGATATTCGGCATAGACATAATCCGGGTCAGCCGGATCGGTGAAAGTGTAGAAGCCATCCCCGTTGAAAAGATTTTCCCAGCGAGAGTTGGTGATGCCACCGGGATACTCCGAATCGCCCACCCAGCAGGCGTTGTCCTGCAACCCGCCGTAAACCCGGTACGGGTCGGCGTCGTCGGCGCTCACGTGGTAGAACTGCGAGATCGGGAGATTGTTTGCCTTCCACCAACGATTGCCGCCGTCGACAGCGTACCAAATTCCGCCGTCATCGCCTGAGATGACATGCTGCGGATTTTCGGGGTCAATCCAGACGGCATGCACGTCGCCGTGTGCACCATTGAATCCGCCGACGGTCGCGAAACTCTTGCCGCCGTCCTGGCTGGCAATCAACGCGCCATCGGTTTTGAAAACGCGATCGGGATTTTTCGGATCGACGATCAGATTCGCGAAATAGAACGGTCGCCAAACCATCCACTGGCTTTTGTCGCGCTGTTCCCAGGTCTGGCCGCCGTCATTGGAAACGAAGAGCGCACTGGCGGGCGATTCGACGAAACAATAAACCCGCTTCGGGTTGGAAGGCGCGACTGCCACCGCCAGCCGGCCATAGGGTTTTTTCGGGAAACCCTTGTTCGTTTCCGGGGTAATCTCCTTCCAGGTCTTGCCACCGTCGCTCGTGCGGAAGAGTCCGCTGCCCGAGGGGTCGTTAGGCGTAGCGCCCCCCGAGCGATAGATCCAGCCCTGGCGTCGGAAATCCCAGAGGCCGGCAAAGAGCACGTTGGGGTTCGACGGATCCATCGCGAGCGTGGACGCGCCGGTCGAAAGGTTAGGCCCCTTCAGAACGAGGTTCCAGGTTTTGCCGCCATCGCTCGTTTTATAAAGGCCTCGATCGGAGGAGTCGCTCCAAAGTGCGCCCGGGACCGCGGCGAAAACCGTATTGCTGTCCTTCGGACTAACGATGATCTGACCAATGCGTTCGGAATTGGGAAGTCCACTTTTGTTCCAAGTCTCCCCACCGTCGGTCGATTTGTAGATGCCATCACCGATCGAGACGCTGTTGCGCGTCCAGCATTCGCCAGTGCCGACCCAGACGTTCTTCGAGTTCTTGGGATCGATTGCGATTGCGCCGATCGATTGCACGTCCTGCTCATCGAAAACGGGGCGGTAGTGCGTGCCGCCATCTTCCGATTTCCAGACTCCGCCGCTGGCCGCGCCGACGAAGATGGTGAGTTTACTCGAGGGTTCGTGTGTGGCGGCAAGGGCAGAAACGCGGCCGCTCATGGTGGCTGAGCCGATGTTGCGCGCGCCCAGGCCGGAGATGGTGGCCGAGTTAAACGGGGCCTGCTCGGCAGGCACTGGCCTAACGAGCAAAGGACTAACAAAGAGAAGCGAAGCAAAAAATTTTAAAAAACGCATAATTATGAGGTTGGTTGATTATTTGGCGGGCTTGGTCGGGAACTCGAAGGTGCTCTCCTCGACCGGCATGTTAGCCTCCGCCTTGTCGATGATGATCTTTTGTTTGTCGGAAGCGCCTTTGTTGCCGGCTTCGACCGAGAAGGGGAAGTAGACGTCGTTCACCTTTTCGTAATCACCGAGGTCGGTTTCCACTTCGACCTGCGCGCCCTGTTCGATCCGCCGATCGATGACGCGAATCTCGAGGAAATAGTCAGGATCGAGATAGACGTAACTGACGTCGCCGTTCTTGCGCGTGACCTGGAGTTTGTGCGCGGCGGTGCCCTCAACGTCTTCTGTTCCGAGATACTCGACCTTCTTGCCCTGGGTCTGCCAACCCTCCAGCGGCCCGCCGATCTCTGCTTCTTCGACTAACGACTTCGATTCGTCGGCTGACATTTTTTCCGGATCTTTGCGGCCAAAGAGCGGGAAAATTTTCCAACCGCTCGTGCCATCGTAGGCGTTGATCAGGTTCATGCCCTGCAGAACGGCCTCCGTGCGCACTTTGCCCGGGCGCTCTTTGGTTTCGGTGAATTTGAGCTCGACCTGGCCTTGATTGATCAGCAGCCGGCCTTCGAAGCGAATCGTCTTGATTGCATCGAGCGCGGCCTGGCCACCCTTGGCCTGGATGTTTTTCGCGACCAACTCATCGACGGTCGGGACTGGTGAAGGCGTTTGCGCCTGGACGGCCGGGATCAGGGAGACCCCGGCCAGAAAGAGAAGAGTGAAGCGTGAGTGCATAACAATAGCGTAACCTTCCGCACAGGAAGGAGTCGCAGCCTTATGCAAGCCTTATGCCATCGCAAGTGCGGGGCCGTAACTCGGCGCATTTTCAGAGGGGGCGACGAGTAAGATCGATTTGCCTAACGAATAAAATTTTTCCCGAAAACGAGACGCCGGGTGTCCGGCTTCGGGACGCAGATCCCATTTACTGTCGAACTTTCTGGCGGGAAAGGGGCTATGCAGTGAGTCCGAAAATTACCCGAACGAGTCTTAGAGATCTAAGATTGGCTGCGGGATGTGTGTTCTTTTACATGCTCTCGCGGACAAATGAGCACGAGGAGTGACGCGATGGCAAAGCACGCGATCATGAATACGAATCCAGTGTTGAATGAACCGGTGCGCTGACTGAGATCGCCAAAAATCTTGGGGCCGACGAATCCGCCGATGCTCGCGGTGCAGTTGATGAACCCGACCGCCGCTGCGGCGGCTGAACTGCTGAGAAAGGCAGAAGGTAATGCCCAAAACGACGGCAGATAGGCGACGGTCCCGAAGCCGACGAGCGTGAACACCAGAATGAGCAACGTGTTTGAATGGGGAAGGAAAAACCAACCGACGAACGCCAGCGCCGCCGTCAGTTGAGGAATGGCAAAATGCCAGCGGCGTTCTCCGGTGCGATCGGAACTCCAGCTGAGGACGAGCATTCCAATCAGACCCGCAACAAAGGGAATCGCGCCGATCCATCCGATTTGCTGAAGATTCGTCCAGCCGGTGAGTCGTTGCAGCATGGTCGGAAACCAAAACCAAAACGCATAGCCTCCCGTGTAGGTGAAGAACAGCCCAGCCGTCAGCACCAGCACCGCCGGATGCCTGAGAGCCTGCCAGATTGTCAGGTGCTCCCCCTGTGTTTTGGCGTTCCGCTCCTCTGTCAGGCGCTGCGTGATCCAATCGCGTTCGTTAGGCGGGAGCCATCGCGCCTCGTCAGGCCAATCCGGCAGGACAAGCAACGTCGCAATTCCGAGCAGGACGGCCGGGATGCCTTCGAGCAGAAAAAGCCAGCGCCACCCGGCGATGCCGAGCCAGTGAACACGAAGAATACTTCCGGCAATTGGACCGCCGATCATAAATCCAATTGGAATCGCGGCCATGAATCGAGCCATTGCTTTGGCTCGGTCCTGATTAATGAACCAGTGCGACAGGTAAACGATGACGCCGGGAAAAAATCCAGCTTCCGCCGCGCCTAACAAAAAGCGAGCGCCGTAAAGTTGGCCGGCCGTGTGGACGAAACCAGTGAGGGTTGTCAAGACGCCCCAGGTGATAAGGGTGAGCGAAAGCAACCGTCGCGCGCTCCATCGTTCCACCAAAAGAGCGCCCGGGATTTGCAGCGCAAAATATCCGATGAAAAAGATTCCGCTCGCTGTCCCAAAGACGGAGTCGCTTAGCCGAAGATCTCCTTTCATCCCGAGAGTGGCGTAAGCGATGTTCGTTCGATCGAGGTAGTTCGCGACGTAAAGGAGAAAGAGAAAGGGGAGGAGCCGCCCGGCGATACGCCGTCGCGCGCCAGTTCCTGCGTCTGTTGGCAACGAAGTCATGACTCGCGCGGAGGATAATGTGCGCTTCGATTGTTCCACAATTGGAATCCCGCGCCGTCGTCCGTCGTGAGAATTCGCAACGGCCGGCCGCCGGAAGACCAGGACTCAAGACAGCGCACTGTTTCTGCCGCTTGTGCGGGACGTTTTTCCTTCGCTCGGGCGGCCCACCGCCTTAGCCTTGCTCCATGATTCTCCAACATCCGCTGAGCGATCAGGAACGTGCCTTTCTCGATCGAGTCTCTGTTTTCGCGCGCGACGAAGTCATGCCGCACGCTGACCAATGGGATCACGACGAACAATTGCCGCGGGACATTTTCACCCGCGCGGGCGAGATCGGGATGATGGGCATGGCGGTGCCGGAGGAATACGGTGGTCAGAATTTCAGCTACGTGACGGTCGCACTCGCGATCAAAGAACTAGGTAAAGCCTACGCCGCTCTTGCCATGGATATCGCGGCGCACAACGCATTGGCAGTCGGCCAAATTAACCGCTTCGGCAGCGACGAACAGAAGGGCAAATATCTTCCCGCGCCTAACGAGTGGCGACTGGATAGGCGCCTGGGCCTTAACCGAACCGAATGCCGGCAGCGACACGGGCGGAATGGAGACCACAGGAATCGCAGATGGCGACATCTGGCGGGTCAATGGTCTGAAGAAATTCATCACCAGCGGCCGGACGGCCGAGCTTTTAGTTGTCATGGCCACGACCGGTAAGACGGAGAAAGGGAAGAACGAGATCAGCGCCTTCATCACCCTGAAGGACCAGGTGACGCCTGTGCGCAAGATTCACACCTACGGCATGCGGGCGAGCGACACGGCTGAGCTGCGTTTCGAGAACTCAAAAGCGGAATTGTTGGGCGAACGCGGCCGCGGCCGCGAACAAGCCCTTACCATGCTCGATCGTGGACGGATCGGGATCGCGGCCCTGGCGGTCGGCATCGCGGAAGCGGCCTTTGAGCGCGCCAACTCCTATGCGAACCAGCGCAAACAATTTGGCCACGCGATCGGCGATTTCCAGGCCGTGCAATGGATGCTGGTCGATTCCGCCATGGAGCTGGAAGCGGCCGAAGTGATGACGATGCACGCCGCCTCCCTTCAGGACGAGGGCCAGACGACCACCAAAGAATCGGCCATGGCCAAACTCTTCGCTTCCGAGTCAGCCGTGAAGATTTGCGATCGCTCGATGCAGATTCACGGTGGTTATGGCTATAGCCGTGACCTGCCGATTGAGCGTTACCTGCGCGATGCGAAATTATGCGAGATTGGCGAAGGCACTTCGCAAGTGCAGCGGCTGGTGATCGCGCGCCATGTGCTTAAGGAAGCGAAACCGCTCAAGCTCGCCCATCGCGAGCCGCGCGGGGCAAATCGATAGCGTAGTCTTCGTCCGATACTCGCAGCGCGCTAAACCATCGGGCGAAAACGCCCGACCACTTCCTGGAGCCGTTCGGTGATTTGACCCAACGAACAAATCTCTACCGCCTCGAGCAATTTCGGAAAGGTGTTCTCCTTGCTTTCCACAACTGCAGCCAATTCGTCGAGCACCTTCTCCGCCTTAACCGCATTCCTCTTTTTGAATTGCCTCAGGCGCCGCATCTGCAATTCCTGTTTCTTGCGCGGCGTTCGCACCAGCTCGATCTCGGGTGGCTCTTCATCCGGCGTGCGATAACGAGTCAGGCCGACAATGGGTCGCGTACCATCGTAAATCTGCTGCTCGTAACGGTGCGCCGCATTCTGAATTTGCGATCGCTGATAACGATTCTCGACTGCGCCCATGACGCCGCCTAACGACTCAATCTCATGAAACTCATCAAGAATCGCTTTTTCGACCGCGCGTTCCACCGCCTTCATTCCTGGCGAGCCGCTCAGCATGTTCATGGTGTGTTTAAAGATTCCTGACTCCTCGAGCAGGATGGCTTGTCCATGCGCGGCGAGACGAATCCATTCTTCGCTTGGCGTGGTGAATGGTTCGTCGGCGCTGTTGGAATGACAGGAGTTGGTGCCGTTCATGTAGGCAAGCATTAGCTCCGCCGCGGTGCGCGTGAGGTTATTTTTGAATTCGGCTGCGATGAGCGAGCGACCGCTCGTCTGCGTATGGAGCTTGAACATTTGTCCGCGCGGACTGGCGCCAAAGACATCGCGCATTCCAATCGCCCAAATCTTTCGCGAAACGCGCGAGAGAGCGATGTATTCCACGTCGAGCCCGCAATCGAGGAAGAAGGAAAGGCGCGGCGCGAACTGATCCACCGGCACACCGCGCGCGGTCAGCATTTCGACATAAGCGAAGCCATTCGAAAGCGTATACGCCGCCTGCTGTATCGGAGTTGAGCCGGCTTCGCCAATATGATAGCCGCTGATGGAAACCGGATACCACCGCGGCATGTGCTCGGATGTCCACTCGATCATGTCGAGGAGGAAACGAAGCGACGCTTCGGTCGGGAAGATCGTTTCGTTCTGGGCCTGCACTTCCTTGAAAATATCGGCCTGAATCGTCCCGCGCAGGTTCGGCACCACCTTCGCCCCGAAACGACGTTTCGCGGCCGCGATGTACATTGCCATGATGATCGGCGCCGGTCCGCTGATGGTCATGGAAGCGGAAAAGTTAGGCGCGCCGACCTCAAAGCCGTCGTAGAGCCGGACCATGTCCTCAACCGTGTCGACGGCCACGCCGCCTTCGCCGATCTTGCCAAAAACGCCGTCAGCGTCGGAATCAATTCCGTAAAGTGTCGGACCGTCGAACGCAGTGCTGAGCCGTTTGGAGCGCTGATGCGCGCTGAGGAAGTGAAACCGCTTATTCGTGTCTTCGGCCAGCATGAGACCGGAAAAAAGACGAGTTGGTTCTTCTTGCGGCTGCGGTTTTTTTGCGCCGTTGCTTTTCGTTAGGCTACTGGCTTTCCCGTGACCGTTTGATCCGTTAGGCGATTTGTCCTGGCCGTAACTGCCGGTTTCGGTCTCCGGTAATGGCTCCAGGTACATCTCGCGATACGCGCCGTTGAGATAAGGGAACTCGCCCGGCAGACCGTCGCCTAACAAATACCGCGCAATCTCACCAGGCTCGTCGATTTCCGGCAGCGCGAGCCGGGGCAAGGGCAGCCCAGTTGGCGCGCGCGAAATTGGAATATCGGCTTTGAGCTTTGCCCAACGCTCACTCAGCTCGCGCCCAAACGCTTCATCGCTCCGCGCCCGTTTCACTTCTTTGAGCACGAAGCTCTCGTGCTTCTCCACCGCCTCAACGACTGCTCCCAGTTTGCTCATTTTTTTCCTCGGTTTGAATCCGCCGTGATTAACTCATACAACTCATCAACGCCTGCATCGCGGTGGCGCTTCGCCACGGTGGCGACGATTTTTTGTGGGCGTTTGTTTTGTGTCAGCCGGTGCTCGATTTCCACAAGCGCGGCCTTAGCACGGTCGAGATCGGTTTTGTTCACCACCACAATGTCGGCCACGTCCAGCATGACGATCTTTTGCAACTGTAGTCGCGCGCCGTAATCCGGATTCATCACCAGAACGGTCTGATCGATCAACTTGCTCCGAAAAGGCAGCGCTTCCTGTCCGGTGCCGACCGTTTCGATAAAGACATAATCAAAGTCGGCTTTCGTCAGGCGAGTGAGGCAGCTCTCGGTCGCGGGCGAGAGACCGCCGGCCTGACCGCGTGTCGCCATGCTGCGCATGAAGACTCGATCGTGCTGCGAGTTAATCATGGTGGCGCGATCGCCTAACAATGCGCCCTCGCCCACCACGCTTGGATCGTGCGAAAGAATGGCGAGGCGCGCTTGAGGTTGATGGCGCAAAAACCGCAGAACCAGTTCATCGATCAAGGTTGTCTTACCTGCGCCTCCCGGGCCCGTGAAGCCGATCACCCGGGCTTTTGGCTCTCCTTTAGGCGCCTTGGACGGTTTCAGGCGGCCCTTGCCCTCGTAGGCTTCTTCGATTGCGGTCAGCTCGCGCGCCAAAACCAGATCGCGATTTTGTCCGCCCTTTTTTTTGCGCGCTTTGTTGTAATGCGTACTCACGTAATCCGCCATCTCGGTGAGTGAAGTGCCAGCGAAGAAAATCTGACCAACGCCTTTGCGTTTCATGATCTTGACGTCGTCGGCTGTGATTGTTCCGCCGCCCCCACCGAAAACCGCGATGTCGTCGGCTCCTTTGCGCCGCAATTGCCGAACAACTTCGGCGAAAAAATCGATATGGCCGCCGTTGTAGCTAGAGATGCCGATGGCCGCCACGTCCTCCTGAATGGCTGCTCTCACGATGTCGCCGACATTACGATGAAAGCCGAGATAGACGACTTCGATGCCGTGCCGAATAAACTCGAGATTAATGGTGTTGATCGCGCTGTCGTGCCCATCGCAGATCGGGACGGCAGTGAGGATGCGGACGGGTGAAGCCATGCGTGCGCATAGTAACAACTATCGGAAAACGGGCAACACTCGGGAAGAACGTAGTTTTAAGTGGCCGGCCCGTCTGCGCCAGTTTCGTCCTTGCGGACCAGTGGGGCATCACTCTCGCGGTTGAAGGTTGCGCCGCGCGCGGCATGATTGCGCGATGAACGATCCTCTCGACTTCACCGGCAAGATTGTCCTCGTTACTGGCAGCTCTCGGGGTATCGGCTCCGAAATGATTCAGGCATTTGGCGCCCGCAGTGCGCGCTGCGTGGTGAACTACATCAGCGACGCCGAGGGGATGAACAAGAGCGACGCGATGAATGTTGCGGCCGCGCTCAAGGACCCGCTCGTGATCGATTGCGATGTCACCCAACCCGCTCAGGTCGAAGCCATGATGAAACAGATCAGCGACTCGTTAGGCGGGCTGGATATCTTGATTAACAACTCCGGGATCATTCGCGATCGAACGATCAAGAAACTCACCTTGGACGAATTCGAGAGCGTCGTGCGGGTAAACCTGGCCGGAACTTTTAATGTCACGCAAAAAGCCGCGGCCGTGCTGCGCCAGGGCGGACGAATCGTCAATCTCTCGTCGGTTAGTGGCCAGATGGGACTTTTCGGACAGGCGAACTATTCCTCAAGCAAAGCGGCGATTATTGCCCTGACGAAAGTCTCCGCGCGCGAGTTTGCCCGGCAGCAAATTACCGTGAACGCGATCGCGCCTGGCTTTATCGACGTCGGGATGAGCAAAGGAATGCCGGACGAAGTGACGGAGAATTTCAAGAAACAGATTCCGTTAGGCCGACTCGGCGACGTGCATGAAATTGTCGACGCGGCTTTGTTTCTCGCCTCGCCGATGGCGAGCTATATCACCGGTCACGTGCTGAACGTGAACGGCGGTTACTACATGGGTTAGTCGCGGCCGCCTGACTGAAGGCTGCCAGGGGTTCGAGTCGCCAAACAGCCGCGCAAAGGCTGCTCTCAATTTGTTCTAACTCTTGAGCGCGACTTCGAACGGCACGCCGGTTTTGGCTTGTACGTCTTCCTCGCTCACGCCTGGCTGAAGTTCGATCAAGACTAATCCGCCACCTTCTTTTACTTCGAAGACGCAGAGATCGGTGATGATGAGATCGACGACGCCTTTCCCGGTGATGGGCAGGGTGCATTCTTTGATGATCTTTGGAGTGCCGTCCTTGGAAGTGTGCTCCATCACGACGACAACTCGCTTGACCCCCGCGACCAGATCCATCGCGCCGCCGGGGCCTTTCACCATTTTGCCGGGGATCATCCAATTAGCGATGTCGCCGTTATCGGTGACTTCAAAAGCCCCGAGGATGGCGAGGTCGATGTGCCCGCCGCGAATCATGGCAAAGGAGTCGGCACTGGAGAAAAAGGCCGAGCCGGGTCGGGTGGTGATGGTCTGTTTGCCAGCGTTGATCAGATCGGCGTCTTCTTTGCCGGGCTCGGGAAAGGGGCCGATGCCTAACAATCCGTTCTCGGATTGCAGCGTCACGTTCATTCCGGCGGGAATGTAATTGGCGACGAGGGTGGGAATGCCGATGCCGAGATTGACGTAATAGCCATCGCGCAACTCCTGCGCGGCGCGTTTCGCGAGGAGGTCGCGTATCGGATTCGCTTTTTGTGCGCTGCCGCTGCCTTGCACGGTGCGGAACTCGATCCGCTTTTCATATTTCGCTCCCTGGATGATGCGATCGACAAAGATTCCCGGAGTGTGGACCTGATCGGGATCGAGCTCGCCCATTTCCACGAGATGTTCGACCTCAGCGATGCACACTTTGCCGCAGCTTGCGATCATGGGGTTAAAATTTCGCGAGGTCTTGCGGTAGATAAGGTTGCCGGACTTGTCGCCTTTCCACGCCTTGACCAACGACACCTCGGCCTTGATCCCCGGTTCCAGAACATAGTCGAGGTCAGCAAATTTCTTTGTCTCCTTGCCTTCGGTCAGCTTCGTGCCGAAGCCGGTGCGCGTGTAAAAGCCTGGAATGCCGGCGCCGCCGGCGCGCAATCTTTCCGCCAGGGTCCCTTGTGGAATCAGCTCCAGCTCGAGCTCGCCGCTCAGAACCTGCCGCTCGAATTCCTTGTTCTCGCCGACGTACGAGGCCATGACTTTCTTCACTTGTCGGCGTTGCAGGAGCACGCCCATCCCGAAGTCGTCTACCCCGGCGTTGTTGCCGACGATGGTCAGCCCATTGACTCCGCTATCGTGCAAGGCCGCGATGAGATTTTCCGGAATCCCACATAACCCGAAGCCGCCGGCGGCGATGGTCATGTTGTCGTGAAGCAGCCCATCAAGTGCGGCTTTGGCGTGAGGATAAACTTTGCTCATGGGAGGATAGACTTAACCATGGATTGCGTTGATGCCACGCCGGAATTCTGTGGAACTCGGCGCGCCATCCGCCCATCTCATTGAATCGAGTTGACGGTTGACTGAACCCGGCGCCAGAGCGCGTCGGCTTCCTAGTTGCCGCGTTGCGTTTAATCGCCAGATTGGGCCTTCCGGTTTTCGCACCATGTCCAAATCACTCGCTCATCGCCTCGCCGAATACGCCTGCTCCCTAAACTTCGAAGACCTCGCGCCGGAAGTGGTGCACGAAGTGAAACGACGGGTGGTTGATTCCTTTGCTTGCGCCCTCGGCGCATGGAATGAGGAGCCGTGCGTCATCGCGCGCCAGGTTGCCTCCGACTTTTCGGCCAAAAATGGTGGCACCATTATCGGCACCGCGCACAAGGCGCCCCCGGATTGGGCGGCCTTCGCCACCGGCTGTTGCATTCGCTATTTTGACTATAACGACACTTACCTCTCGAAGGAGCCGGCACATCCGAGTGACAACATCGCCGCCGCACTCGCAGTCGCTGAAAGCGTCGGTGCGAACGGTCGCGACCTGATCACCGCAATCGCGCTCGCCTACGAAGTGCAATGCCGTTTTTGCGACGCCGCCAGCATTCGCGCCCGTGGATGGGATCACCCGACCTATGGCGCATTTTCCACCGCACTGGCCGCAGCGCGGTTGATGAAACTCGATCCCGAGAGAACGCGTCATGCCGTTAACATCGCAGGCGTCAATTGCGCGGCGCTTCGGCAGGCACGGGTCGGAGAGCTGTCGCACTGGAAAGGCGTCGCCTTTGCCAACGCGGCGCGTTGCGGCGTCTATGCCGCCCTCCTCGCCCGCGCGGGCATGACCGGTCCGGCACCAATCTTCGAGGGCGCGATGGGATTCGAGAAAGAGCTTGGAGTGTCGTTAGGCGATGTCGGCCAGGTCTTCGTGAAACGGCCTAACGAAAAGAACGTGAACGAAAGCACCGCCGCCATGATTCTCAAGACGAGCATCAAATATTGGCCGGCGGAATATCACAGCCAAAGCGCGATCGAAGCGGCGCTTTTCCTGCGCAAGGAGATCGGCGATCCGGCCAAGATCCAGTCGGTGCGGATCGAGAGTCATGACGCCTCCGTCGATATCATCGGGAGCGAAGCGGAAAAGTGGAAACCGGAAACGCGCGAGACCGCCGATCACAGCCTGCCTTACATTACCGCGATCGCACTCATCGACGGCGAAGTCACGGAGAAGCAATTTCAGCCCGAACGTTTCACGGATCCAGCGATCTGGAAGTTTCTCGAGGAAGTGACGGTGCAGCGCAATGACGAGTTGACCTCACTTTACGCCAAAGCGGTCGCCAACATCGTGCACGTCACCTTGCAGGATGGCAGTGTCCTGACGAAGCGGGTCGATTATCCGTTAGGCAACGCATTTAATCCGGTGAGCGACGAACAACTGGAGGGCAAGTTCAATTCGCTGGTTGTGCCGGCCTTGGGCGAAAAAGGCGCGCGAAGCCTGCTCGACGTTGCCTGGAAACTTGACGCAGCGTCCACGCCTAACGAGTTAATGAAGCTGGCGAAAATGCCAGGGTAGAGATTGCGCGAGACCACTCTGGCGGAAGCCAAAGCGCGCCGGCGTCAGTGGCGATTTGCTGCTCGTGATAATTGCAGTCTTGCCTGTGGGGCTCGCGCGTTGCTAACCTCGCGCGGTTTTCGTCACTGATGCAAAAGATGCCTTTCTGCTTCTGGCAGTCTGAAAGATGAGGCATTGCGCCGCCGAGTTCTGCATTGCTAATGGTCGCCTCTCAATCTCTTTGCCCGGCGCCCACCTTGGACCTGCTTGCAGTTTCTTCGTAGCTCTTACTGCCGGATCGGGTCTGGGTTCGGCAGTAGTTCCGTTCGCGGAGAAGTTTGAAGGCTCAACGGTGTTTCTGCCGTTTCAGGCTGACCGCCTTTACCTCGTGCAGATGAGCGAGGCGGTCGACAAAGTGCTGCACCGCCGTTGGGAACATTGGAAGTGGAGCGACCGTCAGGATCCGCCTGAAGACATCGTCTGGGATGCAGAAGCTTTCACGCTTCGCCTTCCGCAATCGACCTTGCCCGACAAGCTCAAAGTGGCGGTTTACGCCAAAGACTTTCGCGAGAACACCTGGGGAAGAATCATTGCGGCACATGATCCTGCGGTTGTATGCGGAGAAGGGGACAAATATCTCCCACATTATTGTGAGGTCGATTGCCGCGCGACAGGCACGCCAATCGTCAAGCTGCGAGCACGCCACGGCTACGACACGGAACGGCCGCGTATTTATCAGCTTTTCGTTAGGCTGTTCGGAAACACGAACGAGACCCGGTTGCCCAACGGCACGATGATCCAAAATGGCGTCGGAAAGTTCAACGACATCAACGCCGCCGCCCTGACTTCCTTGCGGGAGCTCGGTTTCTCCCACCTTTGGCTTACTGGCGTCTTACAACAAGTCACCGGGACGGATTATTCCGCTATTGAGCATCCGACGGATGATCCGGACTTGCTCAAGGGAATCGCCGGCAGTCCTTATGCGATCAAAGACTATTTCGATGTTTGCCCTGACTACGCGGTCGACCCGGGGAAGCGGCTTGAAGAATTCAAAGCACTCCTCGACCGACTACATCAGCATCGGCTCAAAGCGCTGATCGATTTTGTCCCGAATCACGTCGCGCGTTGTTATCACTCCGATATCAAACCAGAGATCGATTTCGGAGCCAGAGACGATCGGACCAGATTTTTCGATCCGTCGAACAACTTCTTCTATCTCAAGCCGGGCGCTGATGGTCCACCCTTGAAACTTCCGACATGGAAGGACGGAATTCCACTGAGTCCGACCTGTAAGTTACCCGATTTGAGATGCGACGGACGTTACGACGGTGAAAAGGACTACGGTAGAGTTACGGGCAATAATGTCGCGAGTTGGACGCCCAGTTTGAGTGACTGGTATGAAACCGTCAAACTTAACTATGGCTTCGACTTCACCAATCCTGCCAGGCAGCAGACGTATCCGAGTGCCCTGAATCCCGACGTGGCTGTGCCGGACACCTGGACGAAGATGGACCAGGTTATCGCCTATTGGCAGGCCATGGGTGTGGACGGCTTCCGCTGCGACATGTCACACATGGAACCTCCAGAGTTTTGGAAATGGCTCATCGCGCGCGCCCGCGCCCGCGAGTCTTCCGTATTTTTCATCGGCGAAGCTTACGATAGCGACCCTGCCCGCGTTCCGGGCAACGATCCGATTATGTCACAACTCCATTACGGGAAATCGAATGTGATGTTCGACCTTCTCGATGCCGGGTTTGACGTCGTTTATGACGATCCTAGTTATAAAACACTCAAGAATGTCTACGATGGTGCCGGCTGGGCGAACGATCTTGATCGCTCTCGCTCGGACGATTTCATTTTCGAGAACTCAGTCCGCTACGCGGAGAACCACGACGAGGTGCGGCTGGCGAGCAGAGGCAATTGGGGTGGTGTAGGAATGAATGTTGGCCGCGCCGCTGCAGCTATCCTGTTCAGTATCGGACGGGGCTCAGTCATGCTCTACAATGGCCAGGAAGTGGGTGAACCGGGCTCCGGCGCGGAAGGCTTTGGCGGCGACGACACCCGCACCTCGATCTTCGACTATTGGTCGATGCCGGAACTGGTGAGGTGGACTAACGAGCATAAGTATGACGGCGGCAGACTTTCTGCAGAGCAAATCAGCTTAAGAGAGAGCTATGGACGGCTGTTGACTCTCACCAACGAGCCCGCTTTCCGGGACGGTAATTTCTTTGGCTTTGAATCCGGCCAACCATCTTAATCCGAATTTTGGCCAACTCGGCGCAGAGCCAGCCGGTGGCCATTGGCTCTATGCTTTCCTGCGTTACGACGCTGTATCCGACCAGCGCTTTCTCGTCGCGGTGAATCTGCATCCGACGGGCGAGTTACGGGAAACGCGCATTGTGTTTCCGCCCGAAGCAATGGGGTGGTTGCAGATGGAGCCTAACGAAGAGAGCTGGCGTTTCTGCGAGCGACTTGTTGGAAACCTGGAGCTGACGGTCAATCGTGCGTTGCTGGAAAACAGTCGCGGACTGCTCCTCCCGACTCTTGCGCCTCTTACTGCTTATTTCTTCGAGATCGTTCGCTTCACGAGCGAATAGAAAGAGGCAACCGTGCCGGCCACAATGACATGTTCACGCTGAGGTCGTGGTTCCCTTCTGCTACTAAAGCTAAGAGGTCTTGACTTGTTCCAAGACCTTCATCGCGGCGTTATGGCCCGGTATCCCGCTTACGGCCCCGCCGCGCTGGGCACTCGAACCGCAGAGGTAGACGTTGTCAAAGTCAGTCTCGACTCCCCATTGCCCAACGTCTTCCGCTGTTTCCGCAAAGGGAAACGTCAGTGCGTTTTGAAAGATGTTCCCGCGATAAAGCCCGAGAGACTCCTCGATATCCAAAGGACTCTTGCTTTCGATGCACAAGCTTCCGTCGCTCGCTCGCGCCAAACAATCCTGTAACGGTTCGCCCAGCCAGCGGTTCAATCCTTCTATAAAGCGCGCTTCTGCTTTCCTTCGTTGCGTCTCGTTATTCTGGGTAAAAAGGGACCATGGAGTATCAAGCCCGAAAAGCGTTAAGGTATGAAAGCCTTGCCTTCGCAGGTCCGGCGAAAGAATGCTGTCATCGGTCAAGGTATGACAGTAGATTTCGCTCGGAATCTTATCAGGTAAAGCTCCGTCACTCGCCTGCCGATAACTAACACTCATTTCTTCATAGCCTTCGTCGATATGAAGCGTGCCCCGGAAAGCATCCGCCGGCTCATGATGTTCATCCTTCAACTTGGGAAGCCGACTTAACAGCATGTTGATCTTGAAAACCGAACCGTCGTTAGTCCGGTCGGGCTGGTAAGCCTGGCCGGTCAGGCTGGCGAGAACGTTAAGCCCAAAATTAACGAGAAGAAAGCGACCTTCGACCGTTGCTTCCCTGCCGTCGATGCTAAAGCTAACGGCTTTTTTTGTTCCAGAGCAGTCGAGTTGCCGCACATCGACCTGTGTCAGTATCTCGGTTCCATGGCTGCGAGCGGCATGTTCCAGTTCGTGCGCGATGTGGCCCATCCCCCCTACCGGCACTTTCCATTCCCCCGTCTTGTTGCCAATGAGGTGGTAAAGGAAACAGCGATTCTGATTGAGAGATTCGTCGTGCGGATGCGTGAAGACGCCAATCTTGCCGTCGGTCAAAACCAGGCCGCGGACAAGATCATCCTGGAGGTAACGTTCGATGGCATACCCTAACGGTGCGTCCACCAGACTGCGCCATGACTCTCGCCCGGCTTCGCTGGCGGCAAAACGTCCCCGAAAGTGTGCCTTAGATTCAAGCGGCTCCAACATGGTCTCCCAAACCTGCTCGGCGAAGACGGTCGATAGACGGTAAAAGCTTTTCATCGCGTCAAATTCCGTTTCACTTCCGGTTAGTTCTTTCATCGAGCGACGGCTCGCATCCTCGGAGACATTGCTGAGGAGCAAGCCGCTAGACCGGCCGTTTCTAACGTATGGCGTGTATGAAGCTGTCGTGCGACGTCGTAACTCGAATGCTAGTCCAAGGTCCGCAATGATCTTTTGCGGGAAAAGACTAACAAGGTAGGAATAGCGGGAAAGGTAGGCGTCATAGTCAGGAAAGATTCGTTGTGACGTGGTGGCGCCCCCGATGTAGTCATTCTTCTCCAGCATCAGGACGCTAAGGCCCGCTCGCGCGAGATAGGCGGCGGCTACTAGGCCGTTGTGGCCGGCGCCGAGAATCACTACGTCATACTTGGCTTTCATACTTTGTGGAAGTGGCAATTGGTGATAACGGCTGCGGTGCCGACCGATGACGGCGGAGATAAATGATGGAGGTGGCGGCGAGGCCGATTGGCACGATCACGAGCGGGGCATAAATCGCCTCGCGGAATAAGATCGAGCGCACATAGCGGAAATCATGATGGCCGGCGGCCTTGGCGTAGTGAACCGCACTGGGGAAGGTTATAATTACGGAGAGCATAAAGATCCCAGGCCAAAACAGATAGCGCCAAAGATCGGATTCGGATGTTGGACTTATGGTTTGTCGACGTAGCCAGAGCCAGTAGGCAATGGCAACGATCACAAATCCAACAAGCGTTGAAAGCTCCTGCAAGACAAGAAAGACATAGACTGTTGTCGACCGGATGTGGAAGGCCGGTTGCTGCAGCCACGGGATACGGAGAACGAACCAGCCGCCCTCATGCGTGAAGGCATCCCAGAAGTTGTGGGTCCACGTGCCGATGAGGAGAGAAAGTAAAACGATAACCCATTGCTTAAGACCGGCGGGAAGACTTGGACAGATCGGAAGGAGTGCCTGACGATGAGGCGAGGGGAGAGAGTAACAGATTGGTCGCGCAAAAACGTAGAAGAGCAGGAGCAAGATGATGCCGATCGGGAGGCAAGAGATAAGGCTGCCCAAGAGGGTGTGGGAAAAGATGGCGAGATCAAATCGATCGATGTAGTATCCGACATCTGGGGTCATGCTGCCGATGACAAGCGCTCCCAGGTTAAGGGGCGTTGGGGTGTAACGCCGCAAAGGCAGGACAGCAGCCGGATGAGAGAGAGTCCAAGGCATAAGAGCAGCTCAACCGATCCTGTCCGCCGTAATTTCGAGCACGAGCGGAGTAATGACAACGGAGTCCGGGTTCTTCTCGGCGACAGCGATCTCGCGCTTCAATTCTTCGGCGAAGGCGGCATCTATGCGGCCTAGCTCCTTCAGGCGCGCCAGGCCTATGTCGATATAGGAGGCCGGCCATTGCCACATATAATCATTCGGGCCGACGCAATAAATGCGCGGCACGACTGACCGAAGTCGAAAGCCATTACTCGTTAGGTAGGCGGGCAGGTCGAGTGCGATGTCCGCTTTTCCTCCTGCCGCCGACCAACTTGCTTTAACTTCCTGAGCAAAGCGTTCCTGGCTCGGCAGTCGTGGAATGAATCGCCAGGTAAGATAATGTCCGTATTCCTGAAACATGGCCACGGCGCCTTTTCGCATGACGCGCGCCAGTTTTTGCACGAGCAACTCTGGATTGGTGACAAACGACGCCACCCAGCGGCACCAGGAAAAATCATAAGGGCCATCCGGCAGCGCGTCGGTCATTAGATCCAACTCGTGAATTTCGATGTTCGTTAGGCCGCGAGCTTGTTGCCTTTCTTTGAAAGCGCGGACGAAGTTAGCCGACCGCTCGACGGCAACGACTTTGCCGGTTGGTCCGACAATCTCGGCGAGATCCACCCCGGCGTAACCTGGGCCGGCACCAAGGTCGAGGACATGACTGCCGACAGTAAGGCCTGCCTGTTGCCAGCAATTCAGAGCAACTGACCGCCAAACCCGGTGTTGCAGACCAAGGCGTGCCAGCTCTTCTTCGTGCGTCCCCAGGACGTAATCGCGTTCTGTCGACATTGTGAGATCATCTCATTAGAGCGAGAATTTCCTACCCTATTTTTGTTCAAACCGTGAGCAGCGCACGGTTGATGTCGTGAAGTCTCGAGCAACCGCAAAGCAGCATCGCCTCGTCTAACTCGCGCCCCAGAATCTCCAGCACGTGGCGAGCACCTTCTTCTCCAGCGACGGACAGTCCCCAAAGAATTGGACGTCCAACGAGGACGGCGCGCGCTCCCAGAGCGATGGCTTTCAAAATGTCGCTGCCGCGCCGGATGCCGCCATCGACATAAATTTCGCAATCTTCGCCGACAGCGTCGACCACGTGTGGCAGCACTTCACAGGTCGCAGGTGCAGTATCGAGCTGGCGTCCACCGTGATTGGAAACGACAAGTGCCCTCGCACCGTGGCTTACGGCGCGGCGAGCGTCATCGCCGCGGCAAACTCCTTTCACCACAATCGGCAGCCGCGTCGCGCTCGCCAGCCAATCGAGATCATCAAAGCTCAGATCCTGTTTGAAGTTATCCCGCACATAGGCAGCCAATCCCGAACCCTGCACGACCGGAACTCTGTCTTTGCCTAACGAGCAAAGGTTTTCAATTCTCAAATCATCCGGCAAACGAAAGCTATTGCGCGCATCGCGTTCTCGCGTGCCGAGCCCCGGCGCATCGACCGTGAGAACGATCGCTTCCGCCCCGGCGGCTTCGGCGCGTTGCACTAAGTCCGCTGTAACGGCGCGGTCCTTATAGACGTAGAGCTGAAACCAGCGCGGGCTGGCCGCCTCGGCAAAGACCGATTCCATCGCAGTATTGGAAAGCGAACTCAGGATGAAAAGGACGCCCGCTGCGCGCGCAGCTTTGGCGGTGGCGATTTCTCCTTCAGCGCAGGCGAGCTTATGAAAGGCCGTCGGAGCGACTGCGAGCGGCATGGATACCGGTTGTCCAAGCATTGTCGTGCGCAGATCACGCGCCGTAACTCCGGCAAGGATGTGGTAGTAAAGTTTGAGCCGTTCCCACCCAGCGGTGTTTTCGCGCAAGGTGATTTCGTCAAGCGCGCCGCCTTGGTAATAATCCAGGATTGGCCGCGTCAGTTTGCTCTGCGCCGCGCGGGCATAGTCAGCGATGTTGAGCAGCGGGTCTGCTGTCACGACTTCAGAGATATCATTTTTCGTAAGTTGCTTCACCCTTGAGCTGGAAGATTATCTCGCCGTGTCATTACTGGCAGTTACGCGCGAAGTTAGCCCGAGTATTGATCATTGCGAGCTGTCCTTTCAGGGGCGCGACCGGATCGATCTGGGGCGCGCCATCGCACAGCACCAAGGGTATGAACGGTGTCTCTCCGACTTGGGAGCGCGAGTCATCTCGCTGCCGGCTGAACCAGAACTTCCGGATGCGGTTTTCGTGGAAGATGCCGCGCTCGTCCTGGACGAAGTGGCGGTCCTAACTAATATGGGAGCCGCGAGCCGGCGACCGGAAAGTAAGAGCATCGCGGCCACGCTTGCCCGCTACCGGCCCTTAGCCTTTCTGGCCGATCCTGCAACGCTTGATGGTGGCGATGTCCTGCTGGCAGACCGCTCGATTTTTGTTGGAGTATCGCGCCGCACGAGCCGTGAGGCGATCGGCCAACTGCGTGCTCTCTTACGGAGTCACGAGTATCAGGTAACGCCGGTGGCGGTAAAGGATTGTCTGCACCTTAAGAGCGCCTGCTCATATCTCGGGGACAACCGAATCTTGCTCAATCGCTCTTTGATCGATTGGGAACCTTTGCGCCGATTTGAGTTGATCGATGTTCCCGAGGAAGAGCCGTCGGCTGCGAATGTTCTCCTGCTGAACGGCCAGGTAATTGTGCCCACTGCATTTCCACGGACACAGGCTCTGCTGCAAGCCCGAGGATTTTCCATCCGCGCAGTCGATGTCTCGGAGTTACAGAAGGCGGAGGGAGGCGTGACCTGCTGCAGCCTGATCTTTCGAGCTTGAGGTCTTCGATCTGCCTCTTGGCCTAACGAGTATGAGCGGATGGATGATCAATCGTGGAGTGCACCGAAGGACGCGGGGCTTGAGTGGACGAACGCAACGCGGCCAATTTTGGTTCGCAAAGCCCGCACCCGATTTTAGATTTGGACGCGCATGAGCCGCATCCAGCTTCTTTCCGACACTCTTGCCAGCCAGGTTGCGGCGGGGGAGGTGATTGAGCGACCGGCGTCCGTGGTCAAGGAATTGGTCGAGAACAGTCTCGACGCCCAGGCGCGCTCGATCGAGGTCATGATTCGGCGCGGCGGAATTTCACTCATTCGTGTGACCGACGACGGGATTGGGATGGATCGGGACGACGCACTTCTTTGCCTGGAACGGCACGCTACGAGCAAGATTCGCTCGGCGGCGGATCTGGCGACGGTGGCAACTCTCGGGTTTCGAGGAGAAGCTTTACCCAGCATTGCCAGCGTGGCGCGTTTCCGTCTCACGACGCGGGAAAAAGAGGCTGTAGCCGGGTCGGAAATCATTGTTTCAGGAGGAAAGATCGAGACAGTGCGCGACGGTGGCGAAGCACCGGGCACGCAGGTCGAGGTGCGGTCGCTTTTTTACAACTTGCCGGCGCGTCGAAAATTTTTGCGCTCGGAAAACACCGAGACGCGCAACATTGAGCATCAGCTTTACCTCCAGGCGTTCGCCCATCCGGAAGTGGCGTTCTCGTTCGTGCGCGATGACAAGGTGGTCTTTCAACTTCCCGCTACTCGCACTTTGCGCGATCGCATTCGTGATCTGCTCGGGAACGAGCTGCTCGCGCGCCTGATCGAGGTCGAGCCGGCGCCGCATGGGAAAGTCGCGGTAAGTGGTTTCATCGGGCAGGCAGGAGTCAGTCGAGCCAGCCGGACGCAGCAGTTTGTTTTTGTCAATGGACGCGCGATCGAGAGCGCGCTCCTCGGTGCGGCGTTAAAGGAGGGTTATCACACTGCCCTCATGAAGGGGCAATATCCGGTGACCTTCCTCTTTCTCAGGATCGCGCCGGCGGAGGTGGACGTAAACGTGCATCCGGCGAAGCGCGAGGTGCGATTTCGTGATCCCAACGGGGTGCGCGAAGCTGTGGTCGCATCCATCCGGCGCACGCTCTCGAGCGATCGCGAGAGTTGGCAGGAACAATTTCGCGCTCCGGCCTCGGAAAGTGTTTTACCGCCAGCGCCGTCTCGAGCGGTGTTTCCCTTGCCTAACGACGCAGAACAGGCGCGGCTTCCGGTTGAAATCGCGCCACCGTCGCCAGGCGACGATTTTCAGCCTAACGAACAAAGGGCTCCGGCCAATCAGCATCAATTTCGTATCCTCGGCATTTTAAACAAGCTCTATGTCCTGATGGAAAATGCGGAGGGCCTCGTCCTGGTCGATCAGCACGCGGCGCACGAACGAATCCTATTCGAGGAACTGCGGCGACGGATCGAGGCAAAGGGTGTGCCTTCGCAGCGTCTCCTGCTCCCTCAGATCATCGAACTGGCGCCGCGCGACGCGGAATGGCTGGAGCGTAACCTTGGGACGCTGCGAAAGATGGGGCTTGGGGTAGAGGAGTTTGGGCGACAAAGCTTCAAACTCGAGAGTTTGCCGCCGTTCCTCAGTGGGGCGGATCCGGCGCGACTTCTGCAGGACGTGATCGATGGCTTGAAATCCGCCAGCCGCGCCGCTTCGCCCGCACGCCTGGGGGAAGAGATGATCGCGAAAACGGTCTGCCGTCACGCGGTCAAAGCGAACGATTATTTGCGCAATGCGGAGGTGGAAAAATTGATTCGCGATCTTTTGGATTGCGAGCTGCCTTACTGCTGCCCGCACGGCCGTCCAACGATGATTCAGATTTCGTTAGGCGAACTGGAAAAGAAGTTTGGTCGCAAGGTCTAGCCTCGAACTTTAGGATATGCCTACTGCTTCCAATGCCTGGCGATGAGCGCCTTGATTGCGGGAGTTTGCAGGCGGTAATTTTCCTCCTCGCGGTTGGGCAGCTCAGGGAACCATTTCCACCAATACATTCCAGCGATCTGCGGACAGTGTTGCGGCAGGTCGAGCGCGACGGCGATGCAACGTTGCTGCACTTCTTCCGCATGTTCGCCACCGGTCTGGAAAGCCCACGGCTCGGCCGCGGCGCGCGCGCTGCAGTTGTAGCCGATCTCGACAAAGAGGAACTTCTTTCCCCCGTGCGCTTTTGAGTAACTGGCAAGTTCGAGGCACTTGCTTTTCCAGTCGGCCGCGATTTCGGACTCAGCGGGGTTAGGGTTTTTCGTTAGGGGAAAATAAGCCAGTACGCCGACGTAATCGAGCGCATCCCAGAACGTCACTTCCTGAAAGCTATCCCAGTTGCCACCGTAGGTGAGCTTACCGTGATAAACCTGGCGGATAGCAGCAATGATCTTGCGCCAGCGCGCGTCGAATTTTTGCGCGTGGGTGAACTCGAGTCCGATGCAGAACGTTTGCGCGCCGTGCGCTTCGGCGAGTTTTGCCATCTGCACGATCCAGGTTTCGTAGTCGCCGAAGAAGCGATCCCATTCTTCTCGCGTCTGGAAGTTGATCTCGCCGCGCCAGAGGAACTTTGAACCCCAGTAGGCGATGTGCGGAATGAGCATGACCGATAACCCGCGCTCGCGCGCCCAGTCGAGCGGCACGGTGATGTGGTGAAAGTCATCATCGTTACGGAAACGGACGTGGCCGTCGTTCTCGATTTGGGCATAAGGATGAATAGCGATGCTGTTAACCCCTAACGACTTTAGCTCGTCCAGCGTTTGCGCCATTTGCGGCGTGGCCCATTCCCAGCCCCAGGTTTGGGCGGAAACGGTCATGCCTTTGATGAACTGGATCGGTGCCTGCCCGGCCGTTCCCTGCCGCGAGCAACCGCTGAGTAAAAGCGACAACGCGCAACCGAGCCTAACGATGACGGGAAACGAGCGCATCGGGGAGATCATAACGGAAAACCGAGTTGGGGCGAAAACGGGCAGCGATCGAAGCGAAGGGAACAAGTCCCATTCAATCCGGCACATTCTTCAGCTCCGGGCGTTTCTTCGCCGCCCTGAAGGCATTTCTGGGTGGCGAGGAGGAGAACTTGAATTTCTGGTTCCTAAAATGTTGAATCCAACCGCCGCCCACGCTGCATCCTATCCCTAACTGCTATGAAATTCGTTATCGCCTATATCATCGTAGCCCTTTTTGCTATCGCCGTGCTGGCACAAAATCCATCGACGACCCCAGGCGCGGTTTCTTCGACCGCGGCTTCGGACACAGCCACGAAGGCCGAGTCCAATGCGGTCCCGCCGAAGATTCCGCTGCGCGATTTTTTCAAAAACCCAGTCAGCCGGGGCTATGATATTTCTCCGGACGGCAAGACCCTCTCGTTTCTCCAGCCGTGGGAAAACCGAATGAACATCTTCATTCGCCCGACCGAGGGCGGAGAAGCCAGGCAGGTGACGAGTGAGAAAGACCGCGACATCCGCACCTACGCCTGGAAGGCAAACAAGTTCCTCGTTTATGCGATGGACACGAAGGGCGACGAAAATTTCCACCTCAAACGCGTCGATCTCCAGAACGGCCAAGTGAAAGATCTGACACCGTTTCCGAAAGTGCGCAGCGACATCATCGATGACCTTCAGGATGTCTCCGAGAGCGACATGCTGATCACTCTGAACAAACGCAACCCGGAAGTGTTCGATGCGTTTCGCATCAACGTCGAGACCGGCGAGATGAAGATGGTGGCGCAGAATCCGGGGAAAGTGGATCACTGGATCACGGATCACGCGGGAGTGATTCGTGCGGCGACCGAAACGGACGGCGTCAATGCCAGTCTTCTGACGCGCCCGGATGAGAAAACACCGTTCAAGAAAGTGCTTACGACTGATTTCCGCGAATCGCTCGGGCCACAGTTCTACACCTTCGATAATAAGAATCTCTATGCGACCTCCAACATCGGTCGCGATCGGCAGGCGGTGGTGATGATCGATCCGAACACCGGGAAGGAACTGGAGAAGCTTTATGAAAATCCGGAGGTGGATGTCGACTCACTGGCTTACTCGAAAAAGCGCAAGGTGATGACCTTTGCCAGCTTCACGACCTGGAAACCGGAGCGGAAGTTTTTCGACCCGCAAACGCAGCAAATGTATCAGACGCTCGCGCAAAAGTTGCCGGGCTACGAAGTCGAGGTCGTGGCGAACGACAAGGCGGAAGACAAATTCATCGTTATGGCGAGCAATGATCGCTCGCCGGGCTCGCGGCATTTGTACGACGCGACGACTGGCAGCCTGACGAAGCTGGTCGATGTCGCGCCCTGGCTAAAGGAAGACCAGCTGGCGCACATGAAACCGATCGAATACCAGAGCCGCGACGGTCTAACGATTCACGGTTATCTCACCCTGCCGCTCGGACGAGAAGCGAAGAATCTGCCGGTGGTGATCAATCCGCATGGCGGTCCATGGTTCCGCGACACGTGGGGTTTTAATCCGGAAGTGCAGTTTCTCGCCAATCGCGGTTATGCCGTGCTGCAAATGAACTTCCGCGGATCGACCGGTTACGGGCGCAAATTTTGGGAAGCTTCTTTCAAGCAGTGGGGACAAAAGATGCAGGACGACATCACCGACGGCGTGCAATGGTTGGTCAAGCAAGGCATTGCCGATCCAAAGCGGGTCGCCATCTATGGTGGCAGTTACGGCGGTTATGCCACTCTCGCCGGCGTGACCTTTACGCCCGATCTCTACGCGGCGGCGGTCGATTACGTGGGTGTCGCCAACATGTTTACCTTCATGAAGACCATCCCGCCCTATTGGAAACCGTTCCTCGATCAAATGCATGCCATGGTGGGCGATCCAGAGAAAGACAAGGCGCTGCTGGAAGCCGCTTCACCCGTGATGCACGCGGACAAGATCAAGACGCCTCTCTTCGTCGCGCAGGGCGCGCATGATCCACGAGTGAACAAGGCGGAGTCAGATCAGATGGTGGCTGCTCTGAAAAAGCGCGGAGTCGACGTCGAGTACATGGTGAAAGAGAACGAAGGCCACGGTTTTCACAACGAAGAGAATCGTTTCGATTTCTACGAGGCGATGGAGAAGTTTCTCGCAAAATACTTGCAGCCTTCCGCCTAACGAACCGCTGGGAGGACTCATTCGTCAGGTAGTCACCTGCTCGGAGCGGGAAAACGCTGTTCCGCGCCTGGAGAGTCGACGATCTGGCACGTTTTGCCTGTCGCGGACTCAGACGCGAATCCCGCTCGGCGCGGTTAGCGTCGGATCGATTTGATTGCCGGTGTTGCGCGTCGCGGCGGGCTCGAAAAGAATCACTTCTGTCTCTTCGTCGGAGGAGGTTCGATGTTCGACTCCGCGCGGGACGACGAGAAGTTCGCCCGGCGCCAGGGTGACGATGCGGTCGCGAAACTCCACTTGCATGCGTCCGCGCCATACGAAAAACAATTCATCTCCCGCCTCGTGATGATGCCAGAGAAACTGGCCTTGAAACTTCACCAGCTTCACCTCCTGGCCGTTTAGCTCTGCCACGACTTTCGGTCGCCAGTGTTCGCTGAAAGCGGAAAACTTTTCCTCCAGGTTCACTCTTTCCATGGAGTGAAGTTTAGCACAGGATCGCCCCGGTTTTCGTTTTGCAATCGCCGTGTGCTCTTCGATGATTGCAGCCCATGACGGAGATTTCAAAGGCTTACGAACCGGCGGCGGTCGAGGCGAAATGGTACGCGCAATGGTTAGGCGCCGGCTATTTCCAGGCCGACCCGCAATCGCGAAAGCCGGCCTATTCCATCGTCATCCCTCCGCCTAACGTCACCGGCGTTCTTACCCTGGGCCACGTCCTCAATAACACCATTCAGGACATCCTCGCCCGTCGCGCGCGCATGCTGGGTAAGGAAGTGCTCTGGCTTCCGGGCGTCGACCACGCCGGCATCGCCACCCAGACGGTGGTTGAACGGCAGTTGCGCAAGGAAGAAAAAAAGACGCGCCACGATCTCGGACGCGAGGAGTTCGTTAGGCGAGTTTGGACGTGGAAAGAAAAACACGGCGGAATCATCATCGAGCAATTGAAACGGCTCGGCTGCTCCTGCGATTGGTCGCGGGAACGTTTCACGATGGATTCCGCTTATTCGCGCGCCGTACAGCAAACATTTGTCGACCTCTATGGCAAAGGCTTGATCTACCGCGGGCGCCGAATGGTGAACTGGGATCCGGTTGCGCTCACTGCGCTCTCCGACGAGGAAGTGATTCCGACGCCGCAGAAATCGGCGCTTTACTACGTGCGTTACGAGTTGGTCGACGCGCCCGGCCGCTATCTGGAAGTCGCGACCACGCGCCCGGAAACCATCATGGCTGATGTGGCACTGGCGGTTCACCCGCGCGATCAGCGTTACGCAAATTCGTTAGGCAAGAAAGTCTGGCGCCCGCTCGATCGGGCTGAGATTCCGGTCATTGCCGATGAAGGGATCGACCCGGAATTCGGGACCGGCGTGCTCAAGGTGACTCCCGCCCACGACAAACTCGATTTTGAAATCGGTCAGCGCCACGGCCTGCCGGTGATCGACGTTCTGCATCCAGACGGCAAAATCAATTGCCCTAACGTACCCGAGCTGGATGGACTTGACCGATTCCTTGCTCGAAAAAAGGCCGGTGAAATACTCGCGGAGCGCGAGCTGCTTGCGAAGGAAGAACCGCACGAGAGCACGGTCGGTTTCAGTGAGCGTGCCGGGGTGCCGATCGAGCCGCGCTTGAGCGAACAATGGTTCCTGAAATATCCGCGGGTTGAAGAAGCGCGCGCCGCGGTGGGCCCTAACGAGAAGATCCGTTTTCGTCCCGAGCGTTGGACAGCGGTTTACCAGCATTGGCTGGAAAACATCCAGGACTGGTGCATTAGCCGCCAACTCTGGTGGGGTCACCGTATTCCGGTTTGGTACAGCAAGACTGATCCCGCGAATCTGCATGTCGATGTCGAGCCGCCTAACGACGCCGAAAACTGGACGCAGGATCCTGATGTGCTCGACACCTGGTTTTCCAGCTGGCTTTGGCCATTTGAAACGATGGATTCCGCCACGCGTGCAAAATTCTATCCCACAACCGATCTCGTGACCGCGCCCGACATCATTTTCTTTTGGGTTGCGCGCATGATCATGGCCGGACTCGAGTACACAGGGGAAGTTCCTTTCGGGGACGTATTTTTTACCGGCATTATTCGCGACGCGCAGGGCCGGAAGATGAGCAAGTCGTTAGGCAACTCGCCGGATCCACTCGATCTGATCGGCAAATATGGCGCCGACGGTTTGCGCTTTGGCCTGATGCGGATCGCGCCTACCGGGCAGGACATTCGCTTCGACGAGAAACAGATCGAGGAAGGCCGCAACTTTGCGAACAAGCTCTGGAATGCCGCGCGCTACCGCCAGATGCAAGGCGGCGAAGTCGAGGGCGAGATCGAGCCGGCCCGTTTAACGAGTGACGATAAATGGATTATCCTCCGGCTCGACAGCGCTATCCGTGCGACGACGGACGCGCTGCGGAATTATCGATTCAACGAAGCCGCCCAGGCACTTTACCGCTTCTTCTGGAGTGAATTTTGCGATTGGTATCTGGAGGCGAGCAAGGCGACCAGCGAAGATCCCGCGCGCAAGGCGACGACACTGGCCGTGATGGATTTTGTGCTCGGCCATGTCCTGCGGCTGCTGCACCCGTTCATGCCGTTCATCACCGAGGAGCTCTGGCACGGGCTCGGATACAATCTTGATCTTCCAGCGGCACAGGGTGCAGAGACGATTCAATTCGCGCGCTGGCCGGAGCCACTGGATAACGAATTCAAACTGAACTACGGCCTAACGCCTAACGACGAGCAGTTTGCCAGCGATAAATACGAGAGCGTGACGGCGGCCCGGCGTTTAAGACGCGATTTCAACATTGCCTCGAACAAGCGCGTGGTTTTCGTCCTCGTTTCTTCGCGCGAATTGCCGGAGGAAGAAGCGGCGACGTTGCGCATTCTGCTCAACGCTGAGCGACTCGATCTCTTGGCGAAATACGAGGCGAAGAAGGGCACGCCGAGCGCGCTTACACCGCTGGGCGAGTTGTATCTCCCATTGCAAGGGTTAATCGATCTCGAAGCGGAAGGCGCGCGGCTCGACAAGGAAATCGCGAAGATCGAAGCGGAGCTGGCGACCGCGCGGAAAAAACTGGCGAACGAGAACTTCGTTGCCAACGCCCCGGCGGCTGTTGTCGCCGAGCATCGCCAGCGGGAGAAAAGTTTCATGGAGCGTTTGGAGCAACTGCAACGAATGAGAGCGAGCCTGGAGTAAGTGACGCTTCTTCATCTGGTGCCTAACGAATCGCGAAGCTGAGGGCTTGCGCTGGCTTTTGATCTTTCGACAGTCGAAGCGATGCGCGTGGTAAGACTGCTCCTTTGGTTGGGCATTGCGATTCTTGGCGCGGTTGCGGTGGCCGTCCTTGCGTTGGCTCGTGGCGAGCCAATCAACGCGCTCTGGATTGTCCTCGCCGGACTTTGCGCCGCGGCGATCAGCTATCGTTTCTACAGTAAATGGCTGGCTACGAAAGTGCTGGTCTTGAATGACGACCGCGCCACTCCCGCGCTCGTGGTGGACGACGGAAAGGATTTCGTTCCAACCAGTCGCTGGATGACCTTCGGACATCATTTCGCTGCCATCGCCGGCCCGGGTCCTTTGGTGGGTCCGGTGCTCGCTGCGCAATTCGGTTATCTCCCGGGTGCGCTTTGGATTCTCATTGGGGCAACCTTAGGCGGCGGTGTGCATGATATGATCGTGCTCTTCGCTTCGGTGCGCCGGCGCGGGAAAACGCTAGGCCAAATGGTGAAAGAGGAAATTGGCAGCGCGGTGGGCGGGCTCGCCCTCATCAGTGTGCTTGCCATCATGATTATCCTGCTCGCGGTTCTTGCTCTCGTCGTGGTGCAGGCGCTGGCGAAAAGCCCCTGGGGAGTTTTCACCATGGCCATGACCATTCCCATCGCTCTTCTCATGGGCGGCGGACTGCGTTCTCGCAGAGTTGGCGTGGGATGGATGACGGTCTTCGGCTTGGTCGGCCTCGTCTTCGCCGTTTGGGCCGGCCAGTTTCTCGGACAATTTCCCACTTTGGAAGGCTGGTTTCGCCACGACCAAAAATGGCTCGCCTGGGCGATCATGATTTACGGGTTTGCTGCCTCCGCTCTGCCGGTCTGGCTGCTCCTGACGCCGCGCGATTATCTCAGCACTTTCTTGAAGCTGGGAACTGTCGCGGCGCTCGCTCTGGCTGTCATTGTGATACATCCCGTTCTGCAAATGCCGGCGCTCTCGCGTTTCATCGACGGCTCCGGACTCGTTTTCGCCGGACCAGTTTTCCCTTTTGTCTGCATCACAATCGCCTGCGGCGCGGTCTCGGGTTTTCACTCGCTGATCGCTTCCGGCACGACGCCGAAGATGCTGGAGCGCGAGGCGCGGATACGCGACATCGGCTACGGCGCGATGGTGACAGAAATGATGGTCGCGCTCATGGCCCTGATCGCGGCTTGCGTTCTTCCTCCCGGCCAATACTTCGCAATCAATGCAAAGGGTGCGCCTAACGAGGTGGTGGCGAAGGTCTCCGCGGCCGGTTTTCCCGTTGCGGAAGGCGAAATGACGCAGCTCGCACATCAGTTGGGGGAGGACACGATGTTCGGCCGCGCGGGCGGCGCGCCCACTTTCGCCGTCGGCATGGCGCATATGTTTGCGCGAGTCTCGACCAGTCCGACCGCTCTCGCTCTCTGGTATCACTTCGCCATCATGTTTGAGGCGCTTTTTATCCTCACCACGATCGATGCCGGGACGCGTGTCGGGCGTTTTCTGCTCCAGGACTTGTTAGGAAATCTTTGGCGGCCCCTGGGCAATACGCAGTCGTTAGGCGCAAACCTTTTCAGCAGTTTTCTTCTTGTCGCAGCCTGGGGTTGGTTTCTTTACCAGGGCGTGCTCGATCCGTTAGGTGGGATCAACAGCCTTTGGCCGCTCTTCGGCCTGGCCAATCAACTTCTCTCCGTGATCGCGCTTTGTCTTGGCACGACCATTCTGATCAAGATGGGAAAAGCCCGTTACCTCTGGACGACGCTCCTTCCGCTTCTCTTCATGATCGCAGTCACGTTCTCCGCCGGTTATCTGAAGATTCTTTCCGACGATCCGAGAATTGGTTTCCTAAGCGGCGCGCGAATGCTGGATGCAAAGGTCGCGCTCCAGCCGACAAACGTCGATTTCGTGCGTCAGGCGCTTATCTGGCGGATCGATGCGCTCGTGGCGCTCGCTTTTCTTGGTTTGGTCTTTCTCATCGTAGCCGGGTGTGCCTGGCAATGGTGGCGGCTCCTGCGCGGAACGAAGCCGTTCGTGCTGCACGAGAGTGAATTCGTTAGTCTGGCGCAGCTTCCGCTCGCCGGTCGTTAGGCTATGCGTGAGAAGGAAATGCTTGCCGTCGTGCAAGCGCTGGCCAACCAGCCGACCGCCCCGTTCCGCGAAGAAGCAGTGCGCGACGAGATCGAGGCACAACTACGGAAATGTTCGTACGTAAAATTCGAGCGCGACCGTTTTGGCAATGTCATCGCGCGTTATCAACGGGGACGAAAGGGCAAAGCGGGTTGGGCGCTGGCTGCCCACATGGATCATCCCGGCTGGGTGCGCGACCAAGACGGGGAGATGAAATTTCTCGGCTCGGTCGCGGAACAGTTCCGCCGGAATCCGCGCACGAAATCGTTTGGCGAATTTGCAATGTGGGATTTGCCGCCCTTCGAGATCCGAGGGCGTCAGATTCATTCCCGCGCCTGCGACGATTTGCTCGGATGCGCCGAAATCCTCTGCGTCTTTCGCGAGCTGGCGGAGAGCAATGCGAATGCGACCTGCTTCGGGCTTTTCACCCGTGCCGAGGAAGTAGGCTTCGTCGGCGCGATCCATCTGGCGCGCGCCGAAATCCTTCCGCGCAGCCTGACGATTCTCTCCCTCGAAACAAGTACGCCGCGCGGGACGGCGGAGATCGGTAAAGGCCCAATCGTCAGGGTCGGAGACAGGGTTTCCAGCTTCGACGGACCGTCTACGGCGCGACTCCTGAGCGTAGCCAAAGCGAGGAGGATTCCGGTGCAGCGCTGTCTGCTGGATGGTGGAACGTGCGAAGCGACTGCCTACCAGCTCTATGGCTATAACTGTGCGGCGGCCAGTTTGGCGCTGGGTAATTATCACAACATCACCCCCGAGGGAAAAATCGCGCCCGAGTTTGTCGCGATCGACGATTTTGTCAACATGGTGCGCCTTTGCCAGGCAGCGATTCTGGATGCGGGGAAAGGGATGGATCCGCAAAAAATGTTGCGCAAGGATCTGGAGAAAAATGCGCGCAGCTATCGTGGCTTCTACTGACGCCTAACGAATAAAGGACGCGTCGCATCTACTTCCGCTTCAGGGGAACGATAATTTCTGAATCCTGGTAGGCGAGAACCACACGGCCATCCTCCACTTTGCGCAACGTGATCTGATAAAGCTGGTTGCCATATTGCAGGCCAAATTGCTGGCCTTCCTGCATGATCTTTCCATTCAGGATGGCAAAGTGTCCACCAGCGCCCATCGTCACTGAGCTGAGACTAAAAGCATTCGGCGAAATCGCCGGGCCGGGTTCCGTGCTATCGGTTTTTGGCCCCGGCTTTTTCCAACCAATGGGCCAGAAAGGATCGTGCGAATCATCCGCCTCAAAGCTGGATTTTCGCTTCAGCTCGACGGCTTGGGTCGGCTTGGCGGCAGTCTTTTTCTGCTCGGCGCAGAGGCTGCCGAGAGCTATACTCGTTAGGCCAAGGAAAAGCAGAAGTCTTTTCATTTTTTGAAGAGCACGGTCTCCGCGTCAAGGCTCACCTGTTGATATTGCGGTTGTTCCGGGACGGCGTGAATAACGACGCGCTGGAGGCTGAGGAGCGGTTCGGTATTTTCCAAGTCGGCGATGGCTCGACCGAGCGCACTGTAATCGCTCTCTGGCACCTCGATTGCCCAGATGTCCTTGATCCAGTCCGATAACTCCGGCTCCTTGAAATCGCTGCTCGATTCAAGGCGGGCGCTTACTTTGTCGATGCCGCGGTCACCGAAGAAGGCACGCATCTTGGGCGGGAACCAGGCAATCGGCGCGCCATCCTGTGTCGTCTTTTGCAGCGCCTCATAGCGGCCGGTCGCCTCTTTCGCCTGCTGTTCAAGGTTGGCGGTCTTGCGCAGCTCGGTTTTCGAAGAAGCGGTCCTGGTCTGCAAATCGCCGATGGTTTGAATCATCGTTACGCGGCTCTTGTTCAACGGTCCGAGAAAGAAAGTGAAGTAACAATAGATCAGGGCGATGAAGCCAAGCGTGCTCAGAAATATTTTCTGAATCTGGTCCTTGTTAAGTTTTTTCGGTTTCATTTCGCGACCGGCTTTTCTTTAGTCTCTTTGCCCTGATTTTCTTTCGTCGATTCCGCCTTCTTCGATGGAGTGGCCGGTTTAGGATTGAAAATCATGTTCACGACAAAGCGTGCGCTGGCTGTCGGCACGCCGCCCAGATTAACGAGGGTGTCGAGGTCTTCGAGATTCTTGAAGGTAACTTTGACCTCGCTGTAATGCTTTTCGAGTTGCTCGCTGAGAAGCTGCCGCAGTTCTTCCGCGGCGGCGCGGGGCTCCCGGGCGGCGGCGAGGCCTTCGAGGCTGACTGAAATAGCGCCGCTATCCGTAATTGTGCCGTCGAGACTGGTCAGCTGGATGTTGGGCGCGACCGATTGGGAGATGATGCTAAGAAATGGCGCCCAATAGAAACGGTTCTCGATACGGGCGTCGAGCACCTTGGTGCTGTCGATGATCTGATGGAGCTCGGCGGCGCGATTTTGCGCGGCGGTGACTTGCGGCTCGACCTTGGCCCACTCCGCCTGGGCGACGTTGAGCTGCCCACGGATCTGCATCGTTCCGTATGCATTCCAGGCGTAGTAGAGAAAAAGAATGACCCCGAAGCAGCCCAAAGCGATAAGGCCGAGCTTGAGCGGATCGCGTTTTCGCTGTCGCTCTTCCTTGAACTCTTCGTGGAGAAGATTGAGTTGCAGGGCCATCGTTAGGCAGCTTTGAGACAGGAGATAGCTGCGCCGCAGGCGACGTTGAGGGAGACGAATTCACTCGTTAGGGCCTGGCGCTTTGCCGGAGGCAACGCGACTTCACAGGTCTCGAGCGGATCCCACACTTCGCAGGGCAGCCCCAGTTCGTCGCTTAAGGTCTGCAAAATCATTTCCGTTTTCGCCATCCCGCCGGAAACGAAAATCCGGTGGATGCTCTCTTCGTATTGTCCCTCAAAGAAACCGATCGAATTGCGTACTTCGGTCGCGAGATCGAGGAGCAAGTGACGGCAGCTTTCGGCCATGCCGGTGTCGCCTTGCGTCATGAGAAGACGGGCAGTCTCGAAGTCGACCGCGCCTTCCGCAGTCAGGGCGGTGGCAAAAGCTTTTCCGCCGAAATCCACGCTACGTGCCAGCATTAGCTCTGCTTTCTGCCCGATGAGCATGGTCGTTTGTCGATGACCGAGATCGAGAAGGAGAAAGGCTTCGTTGAGAAAAGTCTCCGGATAAGCGAACTCGAAAGCGTTGAAGGAACACACCGGCGCGAGCTGAAGAATGTTGGCCGGCCTTTTCATCTTGGTCATTGCTTCCGAAATTTGCTTCACCGCCGGACGCAACATTCCGCCTACGAGGTAACGCGTTTTTCCGCTGCTGGCCGGGGCATCGATGGGCTCGCCGTTAGGCGCGACCGCCGCCATTGCCGGGGCCGCGACTGGCGCGACGTCGAGGACGAAGTCTTTGCATTCCTGGTTGAGAACCGCCAGACCGTTGAGACGTAACGCGCTGCGCAGCAGCTCGACCGGAGTGGTTGGCTGCTCGATGATGCGCAGGAGAGCGTCGGGGTCGGATGCTGCGACCGCGCAAGCTTTCGCGCTTCCACCCAACTCCTTGAGAAGAAGCTTCACTTGATGGGATAGTTCCTCAGCGTTTTCGATCGTTTCCGGCACAGTCCGCGAGGCAAAATTGGTCAAAACGTAGCGGTGTTCGCCTTTGCGCTGCAGGAGGACGCTTTTAAAGGCATGCTTGCCAAGATCGATACCGATTACGGAATTTGCGGGTTTGGCCATGGTCGTCGCGCTTCATAAAGCGGAAACCATGCCCGCGAGAGCGCGATGTAAAAAAATTCCCGGAGCGCTCGTTTGCCGACCGAAATCAAGCGGCAGCCGGCGCGCGGTAGCCGAAGAAACCGCGTTCTTTGATCATGTGCGAGACCTCCGGCGGCACCATTTTTTCCCAGGTTGGATCGCCCGCTCGCATTTTCGCCAGCACATCAGGTGGGAAAATTTTCAGATACTCACGATGGAAATTTTCGATCTCCTGAATGAAGCCATTATCGACGAGGTATTGATAGAGGTGCCGCAAGTTGGGCGCGACTTCGAGCTGCGTTGCCGTCATCAGCTTTCCCGTCTTCTCGTCTTCCACAGGATAAACGAAGAGCTTAAGTCCGCCTTGAAACATCCGGCCGAGTGCTTCGAGAATACCGCCTTCGAGATTGAGATAATACTTTTCGTCGAAGATCTCGTGCAGGCTTGGCACGCCCATGGCAAGTCCGATTGGCTTGTTGGTATAACGGGAGAGATAAGCGGCCAGCCGGTAGTACTCGCCGAACTTCGAGATCAAGACTGTTCTTCCTAACGAACCGAGGATATCGACGCGCGCCAGAAAGTCGGCGTGATTCAGCTGTCCTTCCGAGAGCAGGTTTTCCAGCGTCATCTCCATCAGGATGACGAGATCTTTCTCCTCCGCGCCGGGTTGGCGGAGGAAAACCTGGCGCGCACCTTCGAGCATGTCGTTCGTCGCGTAGGTCACGGGGCGAAAGCTGCCGCGCTCAACGATGATCGACTTTTTGTAGAAAACTTCGGCGGGCTGCACGGATTCGCCGTCCGCCGCGAACATGACGGCATTCGTTAGGCCCTGGCTTACGAGCTGCAGACTCATGAGGCGGTTATCGACTCCGGCGAAGCCCGGTCCGGAAAATTTGATCATGTCCACTTCGATCCGTTTCGGGTCCATGTTTTCGTGCAAGGTGGCGATCAATTCCTCCGTTCCGGGACAGTTGAACGCACCGTAGATCAGATTGACGCCAATGATCCCGAGCGCTTCCTGCTGGTCGACATTGGTCTCGTCGAGCATCCGCACGTGAATGATAATCTCGCTCGGCTCTCCCCGCGGCTGCGCTTGAAATCGAACACCCAGCCAGCCATGCGACTCATTGTGCTGCTTGAAATTCCGCGCGGCGACGGTGTCGGCGAAGACGAAAAAGGTACGCTCTGCGCCAACCTTTTTGTCCAGCCGTTCGAGGAGCAGGCAATACTCGTGATCGAGCATTGTTTTAAGCCGGGCGCGGCTGACGTACCGATCGCAGGCGCCGTAAATGGCGTCGCTGAATTGCATGTCGTAGGCCGACATTGTTTTTGCCACCGTGCCGGAGGCTCCGCCCACTTGGAAGAAGCGGCGCGCCACTTCCTGGCCAGCGCCAATTTCGGCAAAGGTACCGTAACGCCGCGGATCAAGATTGATCTGGAACGCTTTTTTGTTTGTTCCGACGTCCATCTCCGCGTTCATAGATTGACGATGAAAGGCTTTGCAGAGAGATCAACCGGCCATCGCGCGACGTGGACTGGTCGCGAGTCGAAAGTTACAAGCGGACGCGTTCTGCGCCGTTCTCGGGAATCCAGCCCTGGAGGTCGTTAGGCAACTGGGCGAAAGACCAGCCGCCGCGCGTGCCGAGAATTTTTATTTCGCTTCCCGCAGGCAGGGCCAGAACGGAACCGGCGCTTTCCGCGGTCGCGACGCGCGCCTGAATATTTTTTCCGGTCACAATCGCAAGATCCGGACCTGCTGTGCCGTTTTCCAGCTGATAGATGGTGAAGCCTGCGCCAAGCGCGATCATGCCTAACAAGATTAGGGCAAAGATCCAGACCACCGTCCGCCGCCGGGCGAAGTAAAGACCGCAGAGAATTGCCGCCGCACCCCAGAAGGCGAAAGCCGCGAGCCAGGCGTATTGGTTGGGCGTGAGGAAATCGAGGCGTTGTTCGGCCCAGGTCGGAGACAACTCAAGCGCTCGCCCCCGGTCGCGCGCCAACTGCAGATTGGCACGCGCTTCGGCCTGGCCGGGATCCAAGGCGAGCGCGCGTTCATAATTCAAAATCGAATGGCCGAAATCATCTCCGCGGAAATAAGCGTTTCCAAGGTTATAGAAAAGACTTGGATCCCACTGTCTGGTGGCGACGAGAGATTCGTAGCCCTTAATCGCTTCCGAAAACTTTCCCGCGGCATAATCGGCGTTGGCACGGGCGAAAGTCGCGTCCGCATCGGCGAAGACGCTTGTCGTTAGGGCGAGACCGAGGAAGAGCGAAAGGAGCGTGCGCATTTCAGGTCAGGCTGTCCAGCAGGTCAATCACCTCGCGGCGTGTTTGCTCGGCAATGGCGCCGTCGCCGTTTTGCCGGCCGCTATAACGCAATTCGTCGCTGCGCCGGAAAAGTTCCCGCACCCGCTCATTCTTATCGTTAGGCAGACCGAAGGTCGAGATTGCCGTTTCGGCATCGACAATATTCGGTTCAATGCCGCGCCCGGTCGCCGAGAGTGCGGTTCTGAGCTGCACGACACGGAGTGCCTCGGCGAAATATTGATCGGCCGGATCGTCCGCCCGCCTCAGCTTGCGCTCCAGTTCGCTCAATTCATGTTCCCAGGCCGCACGGCGTTGCGCTGCGCGATCGGAGACGCGTCGCCGACGCATTTCCCAACCGAAGAAACCGATTAAACCGAGCAGTGGGACCGCCTGCATCGCCCAGAAGGCGGGCTGCAAATAAGTTGGCGTAAAATTTTGTCCCCAGCGGCCGTGGTCGTTGCGTTGATAAAGAATGTCCTGTGCCTGTGGCGCAGTAGGGGTCGCATTCGGCGCCGCTGTCGCGGCGCTCGCGATCGCAGGTGCCGGACTGGCGAGGGCAGTGCCTTCCACGAGCACGGGGAGTTTATCGCCTTTCAGCGTGACGTATGTTTCCTTCAAGGGGTCGAAATAAGAAAAAATGAATGGCGGGACGGCTTTCTTCGGTTCGTTAGGCGTGAGCACCATTTCAAAGCTTTTCGTGCCGCTGATCCCGATGTCGTCGTCGGCCTTGAAGTTTGAGCTCGGTGGATAGGTGTGCCATCCGCGATCGTTTTCCAGTTCGGGCGCGTTCACGCGATCAAAGTTGCCGCGGCCACTGATCGTCGCTGTCACAGTCAACGGATCGCCAACCTGGGCATTTTTGGGTTTTACTTCCGTCGTTAGGGCAAAATGCCCGACCGCGCCGGAAAAGCCTGCTGGCGCGTGAGGCGGCAGCGGCTTCACGTCGATCGTAACGGGTGCGCTCGAAACCTTTATCGCCTGAAGCTCGCCCCTGGTGAAGAAGGGGTCATCGAATGGGTCATCCATTCCGAACATGTCGAATGGCGAACGCGCGCGGCTCGGCCGGGAAACGATCACAGAGGCGGGCACGTCTTTCACCGAAATGTCGATTTTGCCCGTACGGACTGGAGTGATTGCAATTTTGTAAGTGACGATCGCAAGGGTCCGGCCATTAGTCGGCTCCTCCCTCTGGTCAGGTTTGGGCGCGGGCTGCGACGTGAATCCCTGTCCAGCAAGTGTGCCCTCATACCCAAGCTGTTTTGTTAAGCGCGGATCGAACGTGAAACGAACCTCAATCGGGATGGGTTCTCCAACATAAGCGCTGGTTTTTGGAGCGACTATCTCGGCGGTCACCTTTTTTCGCGGGTCAACGGAATTGCGCCCGCCGCGGCGCGAAGTGGTGGTGCCATCGTCGTTAGGGGAAACGTTCAATGTCAGAGCGTGCGTACGCAGCGGGCCAGCGCTCGTTCGCACAATTTGCGGCGGAATTGTGAATGTGCCGGCTTTGAGCGGAAGAACGGTATAGGCGTAGACGACGCTGTAGGTGAAGCGAAAGTTGCGACTTTCCACCAGCTGCGATTGGCCGGTGTAGCGAATATCCAGTCCATCGGCCGCAATGTCGTTCGGCGGAGTCGCGTTCGACTCGCCCGTGACTTTGATCTGCAACTGCACCGGCTGATCAACTTCCGTCTCCGAGCTGGTGAGAACTGCGGTGACGGTAGGCGCATCGGCGTGCGCGGTTCTGATCCCAAGCCCGGCGATCAACAACGCAAAAGCAAAGCTGATGATGCGAGATCGGTAAGGCACCATTTTCAAAACAACCATCGCACGTCCACCATCAAGTTTCTCCCTACCAGTCCTTATAGACAGGACGCTCCGTCCTGTGTTCATCCAGCTGGACCTTTGCCTCTTCGTCTTTCATTGCCTGGAGGAGCTGCTCTGCTTGTTTCGGACTCATTTCGCCCGGTTTTTCCGGTTCGATTTCGGCGGCCGCAGCCTCCGGTTTTTCCTTCGGCTTTTCTTCGTCTGCGCCCCTCACCGCGCCGGTCGGCGGCGGTTTGTTTGGAGTGCCGGCAGGCGAAGGAGTTGGTTCTCCACCGTTTTCGCCGCCGCCATTAGAGCCTGGAGTGGGCGTGGGCGTTTCGCCTTCGCCACCTGGGGTGGGGGTAGGACTGGAGCCTTCGCCGGGCGTCGGCGTGGGCGAGCCGCTTGCGGAGGGAGCAGGAGATTCGCCCGGAGTAGGCGTGGGTGACGCGCTCGCGGACGGACTGGGTGATTGGCCTGGGGTTGGCGTAGGAGACGGGCTGGGCGAGGAAGAAGGCGACGGGCTGGGCGACGAAGAAGGTGACGGGCTGGGGGAGGAAGAAGGTGACGGGCTAGGCGACGGACTCGGGCTTTCGTTCGGTGATGGGCTTGGGCTGCTGCCCGACGGCGGCGTCGGAGTCGGAGTCGGCGTTGGCGTCGGACTTTGCTGATTATTTTGCCGGTTCCCACCGTTGCCCGACCCGCCTTGAGACTGCTGTTGCTGCTTATCCTTTTGCTGCTGTTGCTGGTTTTGTTGTTGTTGCTGCTGATTCTTGTTCTGATTCTTCTGTGTTGGAGGCGATGGAGATGGAGATGGCGATGGAGATGGCGAGGGCGTCGGAGGCTGCGGCGGCGGTTTTTGTTGCTTCTTTTTCAGCTCTTCGATCTTCTTTTTGACGTATTCGTAATTGTCTTTCGCGTTCTTATCTTGCGGCTCGGCCTTGAGAGTTTCCTGATAATGTTGGAGGGCGCTCTCCCAGTTGGTTAGTTTCTTCTCGTCGGTTTTTTCCGCCTCGCCGCGCTCATAAAGCGTGTTGCCGAGGTTGTAGTGGCTCTCCGCCTGAAGGTGCGGATTTTGCGAAAGCAAGGCCTGGCTAAAGGACTGGAGTGCCTTGTTGTAATCCTTCATCTTGTAAGCCGCCGCGCCAGCGTCGAACTGAATGCGATCGGTTTGCCGTGTCCCTGGATTTTCCTGGAGCGTCTTTTGAAAATGCTCGTAGGCCTCGGGATATTGTTGCCGGTCGTAAAGCTCGATGCCGGCCGAAGCTGCGCGCAGGGAGTGAGCCATGCCTAACGAAAAGAGAAGGAGCGCGACCGACTGCAATGGCTTCGATTTTCGCAGTTCGTAGCCGGTCTCAGGTAAGCCGCGGATCCGGCGCCGATCGTTGATCAAAAGCGCGAGCGCGAAGAAAAAAATCGCAGCGGAAAGCGGCCACTCGTAACGCTCGATCGGACGGCGCGAAAGCCTCGCGTTGATGTCGGCCACTTTCATCTTGGCCAGTCCTTCACTGAAGAGCTGCTGCATCGTACGCGGACCATTATCCAGGTGCAGGTAAGAGCCGTTGGTCGCCTTGGCGATTTCGCGCAAGCGAGTCTCATCCAGCTTTGATTTGACGATCTGACCCTGAGCGTCTTTGACGAAAGCGGTGCCGCCGTTGTCGCCCGGGATTGGAATGAGCGAGCCACCAGGAGTGCCGACGCCGACAGTGAAAATGCGTACGCCTGCATCCGAGGCGATCTTTGCCGCATCGACGGCATCGCCGCTCAATTCTTCGCCATCGGTAAAGATAATGAGGGCCCGATTGCCGGTGGCCGATTTTCCAAAGGTGCGGGTGGCAAGTGCAATCGCGCCCGAAATATTTGTTCCGCCTTCTGGAATGATTTTGGTGTCGAGCTCATTGATCGAATCAATCGCCGCGTCGTAGTCGATGGTGAGGGGAGCTTGCAGAAAGGCTCGGCCGGCAAAAGCGATCAGGCCTACGCGGTCGCCTTGCAGGTCGTTGATCAAATCCTGCGCGGCGAGCCTGACGCGTTCGAGACGACTGGGCTCGACGTCATTCGAGAGCATGCTGCGCGAAACGTCGACGGCTAGCAGAAGATCAAGTCCTTTGCGCTTTACCTCATCGTAGACATAGCCCCAGCGCGGGCGTGCCAGACTCACGATGACAAACGCGAGCGCGAGCAGGAGAAGGATGAAACGAAAGATGCGCCGGCCGCGATTTACCGTCCCCGCGAGCTGTGAAAGCAAACGCGCCGCGACAAACCGTTGCAGCCTCTCCGCGCCGGCCTGTTCTGCGCGGGCGAAGAAGAAGGCGAGCGCCGGAAGCGCGAGCAAACCCCAGAGCCAAAGTGGTGCGCCAAAAGTCATGGCAGCTTCTTCCAGATGGTTTGCGAGAGAAGCAGCTCGGCTAAAAGCAGGCCCGCGCCAGCCATGAGACAAACCGGAAACAGATCGCGGTACTCCTGATATTTCCTCACCGAGACGGTCGACTTTTCCATCTTGTCGATGTCGCGATAAATTCTCTCAAGCGAATCGGTGTCTGTTGCGCGAAAGAATTGGCCGCCGGCGATCTTCGCCACTTCCTTGAGGCCGGCTTCGTTGAAATCCACTTTCTGATTTCGGTAAAGCACGTTGCCGGCGACATCAGTTACTGGTCGTCCATTCGATGGATCAAAGACCGGCACCGGCGCTATGCCATTGATGCCGGCGCCGATGGCAAAGAGGCGAATTCCGAGCGCCTTAATTGCTTCCGCCGCGGTATTGGGCGGAATCTTTCCGGCGTTGTTTTCGCCATCCGTTAGGAGAACGATGGCGCGGCTCTTCGATTTCTTGTCATTCAAGCGATTGGCCGCCGAGGCCATGGCGGAACCGATCGCTGTTCCGTCCTCGACCAGACCAATGCGAACGCGCTCCAGGTTTTGCAGCAGCCAATCGTGGTCGAGAGTGAGCGGACTAACGACATACGGCCGTCCGGCAAAGGCAATAATGCCGATGCGATCGTTAGGCCGGGACTCAATGAAGTTGCGCGTCACCTCACGGATGGCATCGACCCGCGTCGCCGAGTCGCCGCCGACGGTGAAATCCTTTGTCAGCATGGAACCGGAAACGTCGAGCACCACCATGATGTCGATGCCGCTTGCGTCGACTTCAGTGAGGCTCTTGCCCAATTGCGGGCGCGCGAGAGCAATGATGAAGACTGTGAGCGCGAGATAAAGCAAACCCAGCATGATGCGACCCGCGCGCGACGCACTCCGCTTGCCTAACGAGCGCAGGGCGGTCGTCGAGGAAAAAATCAGTGCCGGTGCGGCTCCCCGCTGGCCACGCAACCAGGCCAGGAGTGGCACGAGCAGGAGGAGCAGGAGGAGCCAGGGATGCATGAATGAGAGACCCCAGGGCGAATCGGGCGACCAGAAATCAGGCAGGCTCAAGAGCACCTCCCTTCACGAAACGGCTGGCTTCGTCGAGCAGCAGCCGGCTGTCTTCAGGCGTCGCGTCGTAGCGCGCAAATTTAATCAGGTCGCAGCGGTTAAGAAAATCGCGCAGCAGCGCCTGGTCGTCGGAAGAGAAAGGGGAACTGGCGGTGAGTGCATTGAGAAATTCGACCGAGGTTTGGCGCGTGACTGGCAACTGATATTGCTCGGTCACGTAACGGCGCAGAATATCGGAAACGCGAATGCTGAATTGATAAGGAGTGGCTTTGTCGATCTCCGTTTCGATCCGGGCAAGCAGGTCGAGGGCGCGCTCGCGTGGGGTTTTGATGACGGCTGGCCGATTGCGCCAGCGCTTGATCAGCCAGGTCGTTAGGCCGACGAAAAGGAGAAGCGCGGCAACAGCACAAAAGACCATCCAGGGCTTGAGCAGAAAATAATCTATCGGCCCAGCGATATCGTGAAATTCCTCTGCGAGAAAAACCATGGTGAATGCCTAACGACGGCCCATGCGCAGCTCGCGCTGTTTAAAAAAGGCGCGCAAGGCTGGCAGGTAATCGTCGCCGGTGCGGAGCGAGATGGTGTCAATATTGTTTCGGCGCAACGTATGGAAGGTCTCAGCCAGCTGCGCCCGTGCTGCTTCGGAGAAACGCGTGCGAGTGCGTCGGTCGCCGGTGTTGATCTCGATCTGTTCTCCGGTCTCAGCGTCTTCCAATGTGATGAGGCCGACGTCGGGCAGTGTTTCCTCCCGCTCGTCGTCAATGTGGATGGCGACGAAATCGTGCCGTCGACTCGTGATCGTTAGGGCACGGGAAAAATCGGCTGCCTGAAAATCGGAAATAAAGAAAACCACCGAACGCCGGGTGATGACATGATTGAGATAATCCAAGGCCAGGCTTGGCAAGGTTCCACGACCTTGCGGCTTGAAGTAAAGAATCTCGCGAATGACGCGCAAAGTATGAGAGCGACCCTTTTTCGGCGGGATGAAAAGCTCGACCTGATCGGAAAACAGGAGAAGGCCGACCTTGTCGTTGTTGCGGATGGCGCTGAAAGCGAGAAGGCAGGCGACTTCCGCGGCGAGCTCGCGCTTGGAGAGCTCGACACTGCCGAAATTTCCCGAGGCGCTCACGTCCACCACGAGCATCACCGTAAGCTCGCGTTCCTCGGTGAACTTTTTGACAAAGGCGGTTCCGAGCCGCGCGGTTACGTTCCAATCAATGGCGCGAATTTCGTCGCCGGGCTGATATTCGCGCACGTCTTCGAAGTTCATTCCGCGTCCTTTGAAGACGCTGTGGTAGTCGCCGGCGAAAGCCGACTGCACGAGACCTTTGGTTTTGATCTCGAGGGTGCGGATTTTCTTCAGGATTTCCGCTGGCGTGCGTTCGTCGTCGAGCGTCGAGCGGCGCCTCGGTATGCGATCACGGATCACGGCACCGGCAGTCCTGCGAAGATGCGTTCGATGACTGTCTCGCTCGTCACACTCTCGGCTTCGGCTTCGTAACTCACGATGATGCGATGGCGCAGGACGTCGGGACCGATGCTCTTGATGTCCTGTGGCGTTACGTAGCCACGACCGTTGAGGAAAGCGTAAGCGCGTGCGGCGAGGGCGAGATAGATCGTGGCGCGCGGCGAGGCGCCGTACCGGATCAGGCCGTCGAGTTCCAGGCGATAAGTCGCGGGCTCACGCGTCGCCCAGACGACATCGACGATGTAATCCTTCACGCGATCGTCGATGTAAATTTGATTCACGATTTCGCGGGCGGCGATGATTTGATCCGGCGAAATGATCGGGTCGACATGCAGGTCTGGCTTGGAAGTCGCCATCAAATCGAGGATGCGGCGCTCTTCCGCTTTCGCCGGATACCCGACATTGAGCTTGAGCATGAAACGATCGAGCTGCGCCTCGGGAAGTTGATAGGTGCCTTCCTGCTCGAGCGGATTTTCTGTGGCGAGAACGAGGAACGGATCGGGAAGAAGATAACTCTTCTCTCCGATGGTAACCTGCCGTTCCTGCATCGCTTCGAGCAGTGCGCTCTGTACTTTGGCTGGCGCACGATTAATTTCGTCAGCCAGGATCAGGTTGGAAAAAATCGGCCCAAGCTTGGTCGAGAATTCGCCGCTTCGCGGATTGTAGATGAGCGTGCCGATCAGGTCGGCTGGCAGGAGATCGGGCGTGAACTGCAAACGCTGGAAACCGGTCTGAATCGTCGCTGCCATGGTCTTGACCGTCAGCGTCTTCGCCAAACCAGGGACGCCTTCGAGAAGGATATGGCCATTAGCGAGCAGGCCGAGCAAGAGCCGGTCGACCAGATACTTCTGGCCAACGACGACGTGTCCGACCTGTTCTCGCAAAGGCGAAATCCATTGCCCCAGCTCCTCTACCTGCTGGGTGATCTCCTGGGTTGATCTCATAGGCATGATGAGACAAAGGAGCGCGAATTGCGTTCGAAGAAAAGGGCCGGCTGCGCCATGGGCTCGAGGGAACTGCGCTTTGGTCACGCCGAATTGAGGCAAAATCAGGCGGTTGACAGCAGGATTAGGGCGTTGGCCAATTTTCCCTTGTGCTCAGGAACGATTTTCCTAACTATCGCGCCCGATGTCCCCGGAGTTAGCGGCCGATGGAAATGAAAAGGCCGGACGTTTTGCAACGACGCGATGGAGCTTGATCCTTCGCTATGGCGAGGGGTCCGCGGAAGAGGCCAATGCACGCGAGGCTCTGGCCGAACTCTGTCGCATTTATTGGCGTCCTATCTTTGCCTACCTCTGGCGCAAGACTTCCTCACCGGAAGATGCAAAGGATCTGACGCAGGAATTCTTTCTCAGGATCATCCAGGGAAAATTCTTGCGGCAAGCCGATCCTGGCCGTGGCCGTTTTCGCTCGCTTCTTCTGCACTCAGTTCAGAACTTTCTGCGCGATCGTCACGATCACGACAACAGCCAAAAGCGGGGAGGTGAGATGACTTTCATCTCCTGGGATCAATGGATGGCAGAAGCACCTTCACAACTTTCGGTTCCTGCCTCCGTCATTGAAACCTGGTCGCCCGAGCGTGTGTTCGACGTGCGTTGGGCTGCGACAGTCGCGGAGCGTGCTTTGCGGCGTCTGCAGGAGGAATGCGAAGGTCAGGGCCGCCGTCATGTCTTTGACGTCCTTGGATGCGCGCTGACTTCCGAGCGCGATCAGATTTCCTACGAAAGGATGGGCCGGGAGTTGGGAGCCGACCCGGTCAAGATCAAGCGACTCCTTCACAAGCTGCGCCTCCGGTATCGGAAATTACTGCGAGAAGAAGTCGCGGAAACGGTCGAGAAAGCGGAAGACATCGACGAGGAACTGCGATATCTCGTCGCCTCGCTCGCCATCGGCAGGGCGGATGGAGTCGAGCCGACCTAGGCATTAGTTAGCCCTATGGACTTATGTGGCTTGACTGATTCCCCGGCAACCCTGGTCGCTCCGCCTAACGAATGTCCCGATTGTCATGGCGTCTCACGCGTGGCGAATGGCTCCTGCGTTGGATGCCTTTTATACGCTGGCATGAAGGACGGAGAGGAGGTTACAGCGGATGAACTTGGCTCCGTGCTTCAGCTCTTACCTCTCACTGATTATCGCTGGCGCCTGGGTAACTATGAAATCATGGAAGAGATTGGGCGCGGCGGTATGGGAGTCATTTATCGGGCGCGACAACGTCATTCCCGTCGCATCGTCGCCCTCAAACGCATCCTTAGTCATCATGCCGACTCCCGCGACACTCTCATTCGTTTTCGCCGGGAAGCCGAAGCTGCTGCCAGCCTCGATCACCCCAACATTCTGCCTATCTACGAAGTCGGCGAGAGCAACGAAGGCGTGCCTTATTTCAGTATGAAGTTTGCCTCGGGCGGCAGCCTTCAGGTAGTGGGTCCGGCCCTGCGGAGAAAACCCCGCGAGATCGTTAGGTTAATGGCCAAGGTTACCCGCGGGGTACAATATGCCCATGAGCATAGCATTCTGCATCGTGACTTAAAGCCGGGTAATATCCTTCTCGATGCCCAGGGCGAGCCGCTGGTGAGTGACTTCGGCCTGGCCAAATGGCTTGATGCTTCCAGCGACCTGACTCGCACTCTCACGGTCTTCGGGACGCCAGGTTACATCGCACCGGAACAAGCGGAAGGGCCGGCGGCAAAGCTGACCGCGGCTGCAGATATCTATAGCCTGGGAGCAATTCTCTTTGACTTACTCGCAAGCCGCCCGCCTTTTCTTGGCGAGAACGCGATCTCAGTCGTTCGTCAAGCCGCGGAAAATCCGGCACCAAGGTTACGTTCGTTAGTCACTTGGGCTGATCGCGATTTGGAGACCATTTGTGCGCGCTGTTTGGAACGCGATCCAACCTCCCGCTATCTTTCGGCGGGAGCACTGGCGGATGACCTGGAATACTGGCTCGATAACCGTCCCATCGTCGCGCGCCCGGTTTCGTCCCCGGTGCGCTTTTGGCGCTGGTCGTGTCGCAATCCGGCCCTCACCGCGGCCGGTCTGGGATGTATTGTTTTAGCCATCACGGCGGCTCTCTGGCAAGTGCACGGAAATCGACTGGAGACAAGCCTGCGGGCTAACCAACTCGCATCGCGGTCGGTGACAGTCTTGCCATTCCTAAACCTCGATTCTGTGCACGCCGATGAGGCAGCGACTTTGGCGGTGGCGCAGGATTTACAAGCAGACCTCTCTCGCCTTGGACCGGCACGAGTTAGCCCGCAAATGGAAGGAACCTCGCGCTGGCCGGACACAGGATATCTGGCAGATATCAGCAAGGAGAATCATAACTTAAAATCACGGACCGTGCTCACCGGCAGCACGAGAAAAGCCAACGGCAAACTGCACCTTTCGGTTAGACTCATGGCGGCGAGTACCGGAGAGATAATCTTCACGCGGTCTTTTCAAACCAATCCCGGACCGAACGCGATCCCTGCTCTTGTTGCCTCAATCACCACGCCGATCAATTCACTTTTGAACGCTTCCGACTGGCCCTCGGTTGCTCAGGCAGAGAAAGATCCGGGCTTGCAGAACCCCGCGGCTCGCGACCTTATCGTTTCCGGCCGGCAGCTAATGTTTCGCGATACGATTGAGGATTACGATCGCTCCATTAGTTGTCTCGAGAAAGCCATCCTAGTTAGAGCCCAATTCAGCTCTGGCTCACGCCTATCTCTCCAGCACGGAAGCGAGTAGAGCCCACTTTTCTCCCGATCCTGAAATTATGAAAAAGGCGGAGAAGGAATCGGAGACTGCCCTTAGTCTGGCTCCGGATTCGAGAGAGGTACTTCGCACTCTCGCTGGTGTGCTCTATCTCAGGGGTCGACTCAAGGAGGCTCTGGAAGAACAACTGCGGGCGATCGAGGTCGGCGGACCGGAGGAACAGGTCGCTGGTTTCCGTGGAATGGTTCTCCTTCGTGCCGGCCGGCCAACTGAAGCTCTGCCCTGGCTGGAAATGGCGAGTCACTGGGCCTCTTCGCCGGGCGCCTATGAATCTTTAATCGGTGACTGCTGGAGTTTTCTTATTGAAGATCAGCGTGCGCAGGAGGCTTACATGCAAGCGATGAATCTGCGCCCGGAACGGTTCGACGGCTGGGTAGGCCTCTGTCATCTTAGGTTGCTTCAGGGAGACATGGAGGGAGCGCGGCAGCTGTATGCGAAATACAGTCCTCGTACCGCCGGAGCTAACCTTCCGGGAAACGACAATAGTCCGCAGGAGCTCCTGGCTCAAATTGAGTTGTTTAGCCGTCACTATGACGCAGCCCTCAAACTTTATACAGAGCTCGCTCGAGACGAGCCGAGAGGTGGAGTGTCTTCCTATGCCGCGATGAGTTATTCGTCTGCCTTAGGTCGATTGCGACAGGTTACAGGCGACAGGACGGCTAACCTTTTTCTGGAGGAGGAGGTAACTCGGGCAACAGAGCTCTTCCAAGGCTCCGAGAACCCGGCAGACGCTTACATCCTGGCTGCGCTTGCAGCCTCACTAGGTCAAGCGAACCGTGCGTTGGATTACCTTCAACAGGCGGTTTCCCTGGGTTGGCTTGATTATCGTTCCCTTCAGCTTGACCCGCGATTTGATACGATCGCTCGGCGAACCACGTTTTCGACAGGTAATTGCAGTTCTGATAAACAAAGTAATGGGATTGAAGCGAAGCGCCGGCCAATCAAAAAATCTGGCCTCAAACGGTGACTAAGCCATCCCCTGGAATAAGGAGAAAAACGTGAGTAATGGCAACATTGGTGACTGGTATAATCGAGATAAGAAGCGCGCCGCCATCCTAAGGGTGCTGCGGTACCTAATCGAACACCCGGAGGAAGGACGAGCCTGCATTGGCAACGATGCCAGGGTTCACGCCCTTTTCGAAGATCCGGCTATAGGAAACATCGACATACCTGAGGACAAGGGAGCTCGGGCGATCGTGCTGCCGCCAGGCGAAGCAAAGCTGGAGCATGGCGGGTCGGTAACCATCGAACTTCCCGGGACCGGAGGTCACTCCGCAGGCAAACCTAAGTGACGATGATCTTCTTCAGTACGCCATTAATTATATTCACTGGCGAGCTGTCGACGAGTAACACCTTCGTCAAAGACGTCTGTCGGGCATGTGCGAAGCATCGGCAACAAATGCCGCTACTTCTCCCAATGACCGCAGTGACCACGCACGGTTGGAGTGACCGAAACGAAAAGTGGGCGGCTGCCAGGTCCGACCAGCCTGGCGGATCGAATCGCTTATCGGAGTTCAGCACCTGGTAGATCACCTCGCTAACAATGAGGCAGCCAAGAGTTCCTAGCTTTGGTCGTGGAGGATAAGGTCCAAATCCTGGCTCGGGGTTCGGCTCCGTTGCGGCCTCGCGAAGAATATAATACCAAAGCGGAGTCCGCTCCGCTAAACCCGAGGAGCGAAAAAAAGCCATGTCTGACAGCGGCGCGATATTATCGCCCTTAACCGTGAGTGGAAGTCCAAAGTAACTCATGAACTCTTGCGCGCTCGGAATCCGAACCTTTGAGCCTCTTCGAAGAGTTAGCTCCGGAAGAGGCGGGACGAGAGCGTCCATCTTGCCAGTCGGAGCCGGCCCTTCTTCATCCTGCCACCGGACGCCGCGGGCGGTTGGGCAGCGGATAGTGTAGAGCTGTTCGGTGATGTGAGTGTCGATGAGACGAGCGCGATTTACGCGACCCGGAGTTGCGCCCACGAAACGGCTCCAGTCTATGACATATTGTGACGATAACCGTTCTGCGACTCCCCCACCGCGTTTAGTCATGCGCATGATGGTCTCGAGATTCTGAGAGCCATGGTCGTTTAAAATGTAACTGCCGCGCACCATGCTGTGCCCGAAGCGAAAGGCCGCGATCGTGAATTCTACCGGCAATGCAAGGGGAGCATCCGCAGGCGAGCACGGGCAGGAAAAGAGCTTGAAGCTGTCTTTCTCTACTTGTCGTAAGAGCTTCAGCCTTACAATTCGCGGAAGAAAATCGTAGAGGATAAGCCACTGATATTGCCAGGTGACAAATCGCCGCGCCTGATCGAAAAGAGAACTACCTGTCGGACCGGGCGAGAGCGCAGGTTGTTCCTTCAAAAGTTCCAAGACCTGGTTGTGAAACTTTGCAAAGAGAACGTGTAACTGTGCGGCGAATAGGTTTTCGTCGCTCCGCGGATCGATAGTCAGAGATACGCCGTTTCTACGGGGCAGGTCATTGAGGGATGCCGGAAGTGTTTGGCCGGTGAGCGTGGTGGCCTCGTGAGTTAGCCCCAGCTTCAGTCGTTCACCGTCGCTCTCGTAAAGGCAAGGCACTGCGGCCGGGCTTTTCCCGTAAAGGTGATCCAGATCGAGCTTTGACGTCCGATAATTTGGTGTTGCCTCCACGTCCGGACCGGCGTCAGCCAGGGTGCGGCCGTCCCGCGTCAGGTCGTGGTCGATGAATTGACCGAAGTAGACATAACCCGAGGGAAGCCTGGTGAGGCCATCCAGTGGACGCGCGCGCGCCAGTCTTTTTTCTGGCGAATCCTTCATCCGTCGCGCCAGCTCGCCAAGCATATCTTCGTCGAAGGTCGGCCATTCACCCGGGCACAGTCTCCCGTAGTAGCCTTCCACTGTCTCCGGGACCGGGGCGCAGGGGTAGGCGAAAGGCATAGGTGTTACCAACGGTTCTAGGAGACCATCGAACCCCTGGCAATCCTAATTGTAATACCTAACGACGAGTTCTTATCGACTTGAGATCATTTTGAGGGCAAGAAGGCCTCTGAAAGCGAGACGGGCGGAATGTCGAACATCCCGCCCGTTTGAGGTCGTTGTTTTGGGATCGTCTATTTCTGGGCTGTGGCGTCGCGCAAATTGCGAATTTTATCGTGGACGGCTTTCACTTCCGTCTGCTGCCGCGCGACTATTTCTTTTACCGGGGCAGGCAGATCTTTTGCCATGGCATCTTTGTAGGCGGCGACGGCGCTATCTTCGCCGCGTTCCGCTTCGGCGAGAATGGCATGGCGATCGCGATTCGTGACGGCACTTTTGATGTTAATCCAGGTACGATGCATTGCTCCGCTCGCACTGCCAGAGTCTTCTGGCTTGCTCTCCCCGAGGCTGGTCACTTCGCTTTGCAATTCACCGGCGAATTTCGAGCGTTGCAGCGAAAGAGTGTCAAAGAGAGTCTTGAGTTGCGGATCGTCTACGCCGCCAGCCGATTGCTTGAAACCTTCCTGGCCGTCCTTCAGCGTTTCGATCAAGTTGTTTAGTGTGGAGATAATTTCTTTCTGTTGGCTCATGTTACTGAATCGGACGCGACTGGATGGCTGCGTCCACCAAATGCGCAAAAAGTCCCGCCAGTTGCCGCCGCTCGCCGCACGACCTATCGTGGTTCATGGAACATAAAGTGAACGGTAAAGACTTAACAAAAGAAGCTCCGCGCAGCCCCAAGATGGTGCTAGGCGGCTATGTCATCCTTGGTCGCACTCTCGATAAATGCCGCGCTCTGCTTGGGGGCAACATCGGTGAGTATCATTTCGATTGTCCGCTTGATAACATGCTTTTCGGATGGAAGCGCATCATAGGCAACGACTTTAAAGCCGAGGTCGCGAATGGTGCGAGTGATGAGGAGATGGTGAAGTGGGTTGACAGCCATGGCAGGCCTAAGTCGGAAGAGGAAAAGCGCGCGTGGCGCGAAGAAATGCTCAAGTCCAACCCGTATGCCGATCCCGAGAAGCGCGAATGGTATGTCGAGCAATTGAAAGAGCTCGATCTGGATCCGGCTACTACGCCACTTTTTGATTGGCTGGAAAAGGATGATCAGGTGAGCTACCAAAAATCTGCCTAACGAACCCCGATCGATGGGCGCGACGCGATCTCGTGTCGCGCCCCAAGCGATCGTCCCAGCAAAGACACTCAACAATTCCGTTTTTCCACCGTGCCGAAGCTTGCGCTTCGGTAGGCTCGACCATGGGAATTTCTCTTAATCCGAAACATCTCAAACGCTACCAGCAGATCGCCTGGATCTTCATGAAGTACGGACGGTCCGACCTGGTAAAGACGACCGGTTTAAGCGAAGTGCTCCAGGCCGAACAACGCGTCGCCCCCGAAGAGGTCGCCAAGGCTAACGAGCTGGCGGACGATCTCGAGAAACTCGGTCCTACTTTCGTTAAGCTGGGGCAGCTCCTTTCCACCCGCGTTGAGCTTTTACCGCAGGCTTATCTCGAAGCTCTCGCCCGTCTCCAGGACAAGGTTGAGCCGTTCAGTTTCGCTGAGGTGGAAAAAATCGTCACGAACGAGTTGGGCGTCCGGATTTCCAAGGCCTTCGCTACCTTTGACGATCAGCCGATGGCAGCGGCGTCGTTAGGCCAGGTTCACCGCGCCACTTTGCGCGACGGCCGTCCAGTCGCGGTAAAAGTGCAGCGGCCAGGCATTCGAGAAGAGATGGTGGAGGATCTCGATGCTCTCGAAGACATCGCCGATTTCCTCGACCACCACACCGAGCTTGGCCGGCGCTACGAGTTTTGTCACCTGCTCGAGCAATTCCGCAAAAGCCTTCTCCAGGAACTCGATTACCGCCAGGAAGCTGCCAACCTCACTACTCTCAGCCGCGATTTGCAGAAGTTTGACCACATCATCATTCCGGCACCGATCGACCAATATTGCACTTCGCGTGTCCTCACGATGGAGTTCGTCCCGGGAAAGAAGGTCACCGATCTAAGTCCGCTCGCCCGCATGGAATTCGACGGAGCCGGCCTCGCCGAGGAACTGTTCCGCGCCTATCTCGAGCAAATTTTGGTGAATGGTTTCTTTCACGCTGATCCCCATCCCGGCAATGTCTTCATCACCGCCGACCACCGCGTTGCGCTCCTCGACCTGGGGATGGTCGGCCGTATTATGCCCCGCCTGCAGGAAGACCTTCTGCAATTGCTCATGGCCATCTCGGAAGGCCGCGGCGACGAAGCCGCCAACATTGCGATCAAGATTGGTGAGAAGAAAGAGGACTTCGACAGCAAGGAATTCACTCGACGTATTTCGGGAATCGTCGCGCAGCAAAAGGCAGCCACCGTCGAGCAAATGCAAGTCGGTCGTCTCGTGCTCGAGGTTACGCAAACCTCAGCTGAAAACGGCATTCGCGTTCCGCCCGAACTTACTATGCTGGGAAAGACTTTGCTCAACCTCGACCAGGTCGGCCGGGCACTTGAGCCCGAGTTTGATCCCAATGCTTCGATCCGGCGCAACGCCGCCGAAATCATGCAACAGCGCCTTGTGCGCAGCCTTTCGCCCGGCAACCTTTTCAGTGGTGTCCTCGAGCTGAAGGACTTGCTCCAGCGGCTTCCCTCGCGCCTGAACAAAATCATCGATGCCATTTCCAACAACGAGTTGAAAATCAGTGTCGACGCGATCGACGAGCGGACCTTGGTTGTGGGCTTTCAAAAGGTCGCCAACCGCATCACCGTGGGTCTCATTCTCGCCTCACTTATTGTCGGAGCGGCCATGCTCATGCGAGTCGATACGAGCTTCCGCATCTGGGGTTATCCGGGACTGGCTATCATCTTCTTCCTCGTAGCGGCTGGCGGCGGCATCGCCCTCCTCATCAACATCCTCTTCTACGACAAATCGAACCGGGATTAGCAAACTTGCACTTCCGTGCCTAACGAACCTGGAATATCCAACCGTTCGTTCGTGCTCAAACTGCGACTGTGCTATTCGAGCCAGGAGGCGAAATATCCCAATCCTTTCGAGCGGCTGGCTTCCGTCTCGGCTTTGTTGTAATTGCTCGGCGTATGACACCAATTCGCGTAGCCGGTTTACTCGCGCTCCTGCTCTTGCAGTGCGCGCTAGGCGCAGAGCAAAGGCGCCTGCTCAAACCGGAGGATTTTGCCGCCATCCGCGCAGTGGACGAACCGAATATTTCGCCTGACGGCGAGCACATCGCCTATGTCGTTGGAACGGTCGACCTGAAAAAGGACAAGCAGCCAAAGAATCTTTGGCTTGCCAAGTGGGACGGCTCGGAAAATCGCGCGCTCACCTTTGGCGATAACCAGCAGACCCATCCGCGCTGGAGTCCGGATGGGAAATGGATCGCCTTTCTTTCCGGGCGCGGGGATGAGAACGATAAAGACCAGATCTGGGTTCTCTCAAGCGAAGGTGGTGAGGCGGAGCAGCTCACGCATGAGAAGGGAAGTGTGGAGGACTTTGCCTGGGCACCCGATTCCAAGCGGCTCGTCCTCGTGGTGCATGATCCGGACCCGCGCGAACCCGAAGAAAAGGAGAAGCAAAAGAAAACGGTTCCGCCGATCGTGATCGACCGGTTTCAGTTTAAGAAAGACATCGAAGGTTACCTAACGAATCGCTGGGAGCATCTCTTCCTTTTCGACCTGACGACACGCAAGCTCGATCGGCTGACCAGTGGCCAGCATGACGACGGTCGGCCTGCCTGGTCGTTCGACGGAACGCAGATAGCGTTTGTCTCAAAGCGCGGCAATGATCCGGATCGGACCGAGAATTGGGACATCTTCCTCATCGAGCCAAAGCCCGGTGCCAAAGAACGACAACTCACCACATCGCCTGAGGCAGATTGTCATCCGGATTGGGAGAGCTCGCCAGCGTGGAGCCCGGATAGCAAAACGATCGCCTACATTCACGGCGGCGATCCCAAGAAGATCGAATATGCGACACACTCGCTCGCCATTATCCCTGCGGCGGGTGGCGAGCCGAAGTATCTTACCGCCGCGCTCGACCGGAACTTTGTTCAACCTCATTGGTCGCCCGACGGCAAGTCCATTTATGGAATTATGGAGGATGACCGCGCACTATCTCTTGTGCGCGTGGACAACGTTTTTTCCGCCAGTGGAACCTCTTATCCAACACCGGTTCCTGTGGTCGCTGGTCGCAAAGCAACGACTGCCTATGATCTGAGTCGAAACGACCACCTCATCGTTCGCACCGCCGCTCCCGATCGACCTTATGAAATCTACGCAGCGGGAAGCGCCAATCTTCGAAGCTTAAGCAAACAGAACGACGCCTTCCTGGCCCAGCTCAGGCTGGGCAGAGTCGAGGAAACCAGCTTCAAGAGTCAGGACGGCACGGAAGTGCACGGTTTCATTGTGCATCCCTCTGGCGATAACACTGGCAGCAAGCCACCGGGAATGCTCCGCCCGCACGGGGGACCGCAATCGCAGTTTGGCTATGACTTCGATTTCGAAAAGCAGCTTTTGGCCGCGAACGGTTATGCGGTGATCATGCCCAACCCGCGTGGGTCGACCGGACGCGGGACTAACTATGGCATGGGTATCTATGCAGCATGGGGCAGTGTGGATGTGCAGGACGATCTCGCCGCAGTGGACGACGCTGTCGCGCGTGGGATCGTCGATCCTGACCGGCTGGTGGTGGGTGGCTGGAGTTATGGTGGAATGTCCACTAACTATCTCATCGCGACTACAACACGCTTCAAAGCAGCGGTGAGTGGCGCTTCCATCTCAAATATTATGGCCGGTTATGGTACCGATGAGTATATCCGCGACTACGAAAATGAGTTGGGGCCACCCTGGGTCCATCCGGATGTCTGGCAAAAGCTATCGTATCCCTTTTTTCACGCGGATAGGATCAAGACTCCGACCCTTTTCCTTTGCGGTGAGAGCGACTTCAACGTGCCGCTCCTCAACAGCGAGCAGATGTATCAGGCCTTGCGGACGCTGGGCGTGCCAACCGAACTAGTCATTTATCCCGCACAATTTCACGGAATCCAGAAGCCGAGTTATGTCCTCGACCGCTATCATCGTTTCCTCGATTGGTATTCGAAGTATGTCCACTAGGGCATATAAAAGTGGCCCGTGGCAACCAGATCGCAGGAGAGAAACGTGAACGCTGAACGAGGCCGGCTTGCCGCCAATGATCATGCCACTGAGCGATGGCATCTCTGGGGCCCTTACCTGAGCGAACGGCAATGGGGAACCGTGCGCGAAGATTATAGCGCCGACGGTGACGCCTGGAATTATTTCCCGCACGAGCACGCTCGCTCGCGCGCCTACCGCTGGGGAGAGGATGGCATCGGCGGTATTTGCGATTACAAGCAGCGTCTCTGTTTTGCCTTCGCCTTTTGGAATGGACGCGACCCGATCCTAAAGGAGCGTCTTTTTGGTCTTACCGGACCGCAAGGTAATCACGGCGAAGATGTGAAAGAGGTCTTCTTCTTTGAAGACAACACACCGACTCACTCCTACATGCGGATGACTTATCGCTATCCGCAGGCCGCTTTCCCCTACGAAGAACTGGTGAAACAAAACGCCGGTCGCTCGAAACTGGAACCGGAGTTTGAGCTTTGGGATACGGGTGTCTTAGCCGAGAACCGATTTTTCGACATCACAATCGAATACGCCAAGGTTGCAGAGAACGACATCTTCGTTCGCGCCTCCGCGCTCAACTGTGGGCCGGAAGCCGCGGTGCTGCATTTGCTTCCGACACTTTGGTTTCGTAATACCTGGAGCTGGCGGGCGGATCAGGCGCGACCAAATCTTAGGGTAGGAAGTAATCACTCCGCTGAGATTGGCGTGATCGAGGCGAGTCACGAGGTCATGGGCGAATATCGCCTCTTCTGTGAAGGACAGGATGACCTTCTTTTCACGGAAAATGAAACGAACCTGCAACGGCTTTTCGGCGTGCCGAACCAAACGCCGCATGTCAAAGATGCTTTTCATGAGGCAATCGTTAGGCAAGACACTGCCGCCGTGAACCCCGGTCGCACCGGAACGAAGGCTGCCGCTCATTACCAGTGCAACGTTGAGCCCGGGGCGACGAAAGTGATCCGCCTGCGGCTACGCAAGACTCCGTCCAGCGTCGATGATCCCAGCCAAGGCTCAGACGAGTTCGCCAAGTGTGAAGATCTCTTCAAACTGCGGCGCAGCGAAGCCGACGAATTCTATCGCGACATCGCTCCCTCATGTCTAACGTCAGAGCTTGCCGCCGTCCAACGACAGGCCTTGGCTGGAATGCTTTGGAGTAAGCAGTTCTATTACTATGTCGTTGAGGAATGGTTGAATGGCGATCCCGCGCAACCGCCTCCGCCTAACGAACGTAAGACTGGTCGCAACTGCCGCTGGACGCACCTCTATAACGAGCGAGTCATGTCCATGCCGGACACCTGGGAATATCCCTGGTATGCCGCCTGGGATCTGGCCTTCCACTGCATACCACTCGCGCTAGTCGATCCGAACTTTGCGAAGTCACAGCTCGATATCATCCTGCGAGAATGGTATCAGCATCCCAACGGTCACATCCCGGCCTATGAGTGGAATTTCAGCGATATCAATCCCCCGGTCCTGGGATGGGCCGCATGGCGGGTTTATAAGATCGAAGAGCGAGCGACAGGCAAGGGCGACCGCGCCTTCCTTGAGACCGTCTTTCATAAGTTGCTTATTGCTTTCACCTGGTGGGTAAATCGCAAGGACTCCGGCGGCCGCAATATCTTTGAAGGAGGTTTTCTCGGACTCGATAACATCGGAGTCTTTGACCGGAACGCGGCCTTTGCCGATGGCACCCGGCTCGAACAAAGCGACGGCACAAGTTGGATGGGCATGTTTTGCCTGACGATGATGCGCACCGCGCTCGAGTTGGCGCGCGAAAATCCGGTTTATGAGAACATCGCGACAAAGTTCTTCGAGCACTTCCTCGGGATTGCCCAGGCGATGAATAACGCCGGTGGCCGGGGCATAGGTCTATGGGATGAAGCAGACGAGTTTTTCTACGACGTTCTGCATACACCTGGCGGGCGTTATCTGCCTTTAAGGATTCATTCGGTTGTCGGGCTAATGCCGCTCCTGGCGGTCGAGGTGCTTGAGCCGACGGTGCTGGAGGCCCTGCCCGGCTTTCGCGAGCGTCTTGAGTGGTATCTGAACAACAGACCCGATTTGGCCGCATTGATTTCTCGTTGGTATGAACCCGGAATGGGCGATCGGCGACTCATCGCGCTCACGCGCGGTCACCGCATGAAGTGTTTGCTTCGGCGGATGCTCGATCCTAACGAATTCCTGAGCGAATACGGCGTGCGCTCGTTGAGTAAGTTTCACCGGGAGAATCCTTATGTGCTCGACGTGCGGACGGAGCGGAAAGTGGTTAATTACGAACCGGCGGACTCTCAGACCGGCATCTTTGGCGGTAACTCCAACTGGCGCGGTCCCGTTTGGTTTCCAATTAATTATCTTCTCGTTGAGTCGCTGCAAAAGTTTCATCATTACTACGGCGACGATTTTAAGGTTGAGTGCCCAACCGGTTCCGGGCAATTTCTGCCCCTGGACCAGATAGCGAACGAGCTTTCCAATCGGCTGATTAAGCTTTGGTTGCGCAATGAAAAGGGAGAGCGGCCTTTCGCGCGAGCGTGTGGCAGCTCGTTAGGCGAAGCCGATCGCGACCGGTATCTGTTTCATGAGTTTTTTCATGGCGACACTGGGGCTGGACTGGGAGCAAGTCATCAGACCGGTTGGACCGGACTGATCGCGAAGTTAATCCAGCAACAGGGCAGCCACGGCACGATCGGAATGGGGGAGATCCCGGCGGACCTGTAAAAGCGAGAAAGCGGGCATGCTTCTTTTTGGCATTGGTGGCCACCGGGTCGAATTTGAAAATGTCAGCAAAAAAGCTCGACAACTGACCACAACTCTCTCACGCTTTGCCTTCAAAAAGATAGGCCGATGAAAAAATTACTTATTATCCTTACCGTTGCTGTTTCAATCGGGTTTCACGGCGGTTCCATCGGCGCTACGACACGTGTCGCAGCGATTGAGAACGCTCAAGGTCCGACGCCATTTATCAGTTTCGTGAATCTGCAGGTTGCCGATCCTGCTAACCTGAGCGCGATTAGCTTTAGCATTAATCCGAAGCAGTCATCGCGCACGCGTCCACTGGCGGCAACCTATTCGCGCGGCTATTTGCAGAGAGCGGGATATTTTAAACCGGGCTCGGGTAGAGTTACGCTACCTGTCTTTGGTCTCTACCAGGGTCGATCTAACAAAGTGACCGTGACCACTCAATTCCAGGATGGAACAACCGAGGTCACCCCCGTAAAGATTACCACTCCGGCCTATGACGGAGGCATCTACACCAGCCCGACCATTGTCCAGCCGAGACTGCGGGACACGACACTTAGTTATGACTTCGCCCTCCTGAAGAATAATCTCGCGGATTACGATTCTCCGATCATCATCGATTCCGACAGCGAAGTACGATGGGTAGGGCCGGTCGGTCGTGGTGGTCTGGAAGCAATTCTTTTTCAAAACGGCATCTATACGACATCAGGCACTTCTATCGTCCGGCTGGAGTTCGATGGCCGGAGTAGTACCCTGGCGGATTACAGCTCCTTGGGAGTGATTGACTTTCACCACAACTTTGATTATGGCCGCGATGGCATTATTACGGCCGTAGATACCCAGGATTGGACGGAGTGCATAAACATTGAGATCGACGGCGCGGGGAATGTCCTGCACACCTGGAACCTGGCGGATATCATTAGCGCAGCGATGATCGCCGGCGGTGATGATCCGGCTGATTTCGTCTCAGCTGCGCCAATTGACTGGTTTCACAATAACGCGACGGCTTATCGCCGGTCGGATAACTCATTCGTCGTCTCCAGTCGCGAAAACTTTGTCATCGCCCTCGACTATGACACACAGGCGATTAAATGGATTCTTGGTGACTCGACCAAGCATTGGTATGAGTTTCCCTCGCTGCGGGCCTTTGCTCTCAGCCTTGGTCCGGATACATTGGCGCCCATCGGGGAACACGCGATTTCCTTCCCCGGGGATCAGCTCTTGCTTTTCGATAACGGCACACCCAGCCTCACTCAAATGCCACCCGGTGAGGGACGCACCTACAGCGCCCCGCGCCGGTATAGCATCGAGAACAACACGGCAACTGAGGTCTGGCACTATTTGGCTGACCCGCCGATTTCCAGTCCGTTCTGCAGTAGCGTGTATCAGGACGCCAAGGATAATTATTTGATCGACTACACTCAAGCCAGCGTAGACTTTACCGATCTGGTTGCCTTGGATGACACCGGCAACATAGCTTTCTACTATCGCTACGCCCGCAGTGATTCTGGCTGTGGAACCACTTGGAACTCGGTGCCGATTCACCTGGAGAACCTCCGATTTCAGTGAAAAGGGGAGTCTTCATTACGTTGACAAGATATTACTGCGAGCTGACCCGGCGAGCGCCGTGCAGATCGACCCCCGCAGCGCCAACCTCGAAATCAAAGAGCGTGTTCATTTACAATCCAGCTTTTGGGAAGTCGTCACTCGCTTGAGAAAACCGCCGGGCGGTTAAGTCAGAAAAGACTTTTCGCGGATACGATCGGTGAATTGGTCGGGATCGTTTACGAAGTAGGGACCGGTCGAACTGTCCATCCGGCTTAGGAGAATTTCTTCTTCTCAATGAGATTGCCAGCAACGTCTCCAATCGACTAATCAGACCCCAGCGAAATGAGCGGGAGGAACGCCCATTTGTCGGAGCTTTCGGGGATTCGCTAGGCGGGGCGCGCGATCAAGCGCGTTATCTTTTTCAAATAAGCTTGACTCCGCCAAACAGGCCTCTCACGATGCTGCCAAACTCGATCTGAGTAACCAAATCAGATCACCGAAAGCAGCTTGGGCGTTGAAGCCGAATGGTTCGGCGCAAATGATAAGACCTTATGAAAACATGGATCATCACAATCGGCACAGCCTTCTTTCTTCTCTGGAGCGGGGATTCCAACGCAATTCGCACTTCCCTCGGACTGGATAGAATTGTTCCGGGACCCACGCCGTTCATTAGCTTCCTCACTCTCAAGGTCAGCGATCCGGCCGCGCTCGATACGGTCAAATTTACCGTCCGGCCAAAACCGCACTCTCAAACCCGGGCGGTCGCGGCGACTTACACGAGTGCCTATCTGCACAGCCAAGGCTACTTTAATGTCGGAACCGGTAAGCTGACTCTCCCGGTCTTTGGTCTTTATCAGAACTTCTCCAATACGGTTACAGTACGGACCCATTTCACCGATGGCACGTCGCAACAAAGCACCTTCACTGTAGCGACGGCTGACTTCGATGGCGGAATTTTTGATAGCCCGACTATTATTCAGCCAAGGTCGCGAAATACGACGCTGAGTTATGACTTTATGCTTCTGAAAAGCATCGTCCTGCCAGGGACCCCGGTGATAATCGATTCTGATTCCGAGATTCGGTGGGTCGGAACGGCACCGGTGACGACCCAGAATTCAATTCTGTTCCAAAATGGACTTTATGTCGCCTCCGGCACATCTCTTATCCGCCAGGAGTTCGACGGCAGGTATACAACTCTGGCGGATTTTAGCAGTCTGGGGGTAATTGGCTTCCATCATAACTTCGATTTCGGTCGAGATGGTTTTATCATGGATGTGGATACGCTGGATTGGACGGAGTCCGTCAATATCGAGGTCGATGGCGCTGGGAATGTTCTGCGCAGCTGGAACCTGGGCGATATTATCAGCGCGGCGATGATCGCGGGCGGGGATGATCCCAATGACTTCCTCCAACCGGCGCCAGCCGACTGGTTCCATAACAATGCAACAACGTATCGGAAATCGGATAACTCGTTGATTGTATCGAGCCGGGAAAACTTTGTCATCGCGCTTGATTACGACACCGGCGCGATCAAGTGGATTCTGGGCGACCCGACCAAGCATTGGTACGAGTTTCCTTCCCTTCGCGCGTTCTCGCTTACCCTGGGTCCAGACACCCTTCCTCCTATCGGACAGCATGCGGTGTCCTTTTTTCGCGATGAGCTTTTGCTCTTTGATGACGGCACGGGCAGTCTAAATCAGTCGCCCCCGGGTGAGAGCCGTACTTATAGCGCTCCTCGTCGCTATTCGATTGCCGGTAACACCGCGACCGAGGTTTGGCATTATTTGGCAGATCCGCCGATCGATAGTCCTTTCTGCAGTAGCGTATACGAGGACGCGACTGATAACTATTTCATCGATTACACGCTGGCGGGTCCGAATATTTCCACTGATCTGGTCGGTCTGGATGCAACGGGCAATATCGCTTTTTACTATCAATACCCCTTGGTAGTCGGTTGCGGAACGGCCTGGAACGCGGTGCCGATTCATCTGGAAGATTTGCGGTTTAAGTGAGAGTTGGAAGTGAATTGCCAAAGCTGAGTTAAGCCTCGGGCTTTGCCCAGTTCCGTTTCCTGAAGGCTAGGGACTGGGTGGGTTTCCCACTGGTTGTAATGGCATGGCGCACAGCGTCTCGCCTTTGGCCTCGTGGCCACTACCTATCCTGTGGCCGATGCTAGCGGAAGGATGCGGCCTAGCCAGTAGCGACGGGCTCAAGTTCGCCGGCGTGCCGTTGCTCATCGGTCTCGTGGTGTGTATGCGCACTGCGCAGGAATGGCACCCGGTCGAGAACGCTTTCCTGGAACCACTCGAGCGCGAGATAGATCACCGGTGTGATATACAGGGTAATGAGTTGGGAGACGATAAGGCCGCCGACGATGACCAAACCAAGCGGGCGCCGCGATGAACCTTCGGAACCAACTCCAAGAGCGATTGGCAACGCACCCATCAAAGCGGCCAGCGTCGTCATAATGATAGGTCGAAAACGCTCGACGCTTGCCTCGTGAATGGCGCTACGACGATCATAGCCTTCGTCGAGCCGATGCAGCGCAAAGTCGACAATCATGATGCCGTTCTTCTTCACGATGCCCATGAGAAGGAAGAGCCCAATCACCGAGTAGAGTGAGAGGGTGGAGTTAAACAACCAGAGAGTCATAAGTCCACCAACGACAGCGGGAACCAGGGTGGAAAGCACGGTCACCGGATGCACATAACTCTCATATAGAATTCCGAGGATGACATACATGACAAAGACGGCCGCGATGACAAGGTAGGGCAAGGCACTGAAGAGTTGTTGAAGGACGAGGCCTTCACCCTGTAACTCCCCTTTCACCGTAGGAGGAAGGACCTGGGCGGCGGTTTTGTCGATGTAATTAAGGACATCCCCGAGGGCCACACCGGGCTTGGTATCGAAGCCGAAGGTAACGCTCGTGAACTGGTTGACATGGTTCACGGATTGGAGGCCGAGGGTTTCTTTCGTTGTGGTGACTGATTGCAACGGAATTAGCTTGTTCGTGCCATTGTCCGGTTTGACGTAGATCTGGCGCAGGTTGGTCGGCTCCGATCGGTCCTTGTTGTCGGCTTCGACGATCACCTGGTATTGGTCATCGGCCTCTTTGATGAGATAGACATAGTTCTGGGAGTAGGCGGAGCGGAGGAGGCTTTGGATGGCGGTAGTGGAGACGCCGTAAAGACCGGCGCGTCCACGCTCAATGTCGATATCGAGGTTGGGCGTATTTCGGAAAAGATCCGACCGGGGCGGATTGGCGAAGCCGGGATAATCCTTGAGTTGCGCCTCGAGCTTATCGGCAGCGGCATAGACCTCGGCGGGATTGATTCCGCTCAAAACGTAGGTGTATCGACCGAAGGAGCTGCCGGTCGCGCCGACGTTAATCTGCAGGACGGGCTGCGGCTGCAGGGTGGGTATGATCCCGGGAAGTTCGCTGCAAGCCTTGCGCACCTCAGTTGCGACCGTCTCGATGTCTTCGCGCTGCGAACGGTCCTTGAGAAAGAGGACAGTGAACACGCCGGCGGCCGTACCGGCGCGCCCAGCAACAGTAAAGTATTTATCGACCGCTGGGTTGGATTGGAGAATGGGATCAAGCTGCTCCTGGAGTCGGCGCTGTTTATCGGGCGAGGCGCCTTCCTGCGTGATGAAAAATCCGCGAATGACGCCACTGTCGCCAGTCGGGAGCAGAGTGAATGGCAGTTGCTTGAAGAAGAACCAGACACCGATGACGCAGGCGATGACCACCGGCAAGGCAATCCAGCCGTGCCCGAGAAACCAATCAAGCGAACGCCCGTAAGCGTCGCGAATCGGAATGAAGAAGCGCTCGACAACGCGCTCCGTCCATGTCTTGCGATGCTTGGGCCCGCGCTCGACGAGAATGCGCGAGCACATCAAGGGCGTCAGGGTGAGTGAGACCAAACCTGAAGCGATGATTGCAATGATGATGGTGATGGCAAACTCGCGGAAGATTCTGCCTAACAATCCCGGCATGAAGGCGAGCGGAATGAAGACCGCCGCGAGCGAAAGAGTCATCGAAAGGATGGTGAAGGAAATTTCACCCGCGCTGTTCAACGTTGCGCGGTAGATCGTTTCACCGGCTTCGGCGCGGCGGACCACGTTTTCCAGAAAGACGATCGCGTCGTCGACGAGGAAGCCAATGGCGAGGGTCAGCGCCATCAGGGTGAGATTGTTTACCGAATATCCGAGCGCCCACATCCCGACAAATGTGATGAGGAAGGACATCGGCAACGCCACCATCGGGATGAGGGTATCGGACGCGCGGCCGAGAAAAACGAAGATGACGAAGATGACGAGGACGAAGGCGATGAAGAGAGTTTCCTTCACGTCATCGAGGGAGTTCACGATCGACTGCGAGCGGTCAAAGGTGGGAAGCAAGCGAATCGAGCCGGGTAATTCCTTTTGCAGCTGCGGAACCAGCGCTTGAACGGAACGGGCCACCGCAACTGCGTTTGCTCCAGCCTGGCGAAAGACCGCGAACACAACCACCGAGGCGGGCGGACTATAGCCACGAGCGAAGAAGTGCCGTGACATGCGCTCGTCCTGCACCCCGTCAATCACCTTGGCGACATCGCGCAGGTAAACCTTCCCGCCTTTTGCATCCTGTTTCACGATCAGGTTGCGATAGCCTTCCGCGTCAGCAATCTGTCCGTTAGGCCGCAGGACGATAGAATTGTTGCGTCCGTCAAATTGTCCGGCGCCGGAGTAGGCGGTGCCCCCTTGAATAGCATTGGCGAGATCGCTGAAGGTCATCCCGCGGGTCACGAGCGCGCCGGGATCGACCTTGATGCGAATGGCGCCCTGAACGCCGTAGATGCTTACCTGCGAGACGCCCGGAAGGATGTTGATCCGCTGCGAGACCTCGGTCGTGGCGTAGCGATATAGCTCGCCATCGCTCAAAGTGTCGCTCGTTAACGCGATATAGATAACCGCCTGATCGTTTGGATTCGTCTTGGTAAAGCTGGGCGGGCTTGGCAGGTCGTTCGGCAACTTCCCACTCGCTGCTTGAATGGCCGATTGCACATCGGTCGCGGCGGCGTCGACGCTCTTGGAAAGATCAAACTGGAGAGTGATGCTGGTGTTGCCCTGGGTGTTCGTACTGGTGCTCAGGTTCAGGCCGGGAATTTGCGTGAACTGTTTCTCGAGCGGGGTGGCGATGGTGTTCGCCATCGTTTCCGGATTCGCCCCAGGATAGGAGGCCTTGACCTGGATCACAGGGTAATCGACCGCCGGCAGGTCGTTCACGGACAATTCGTTGTAGGTAAGGATGCCGAAGACAACGATCGACGCCGTCAGCAGCATGGTCATGACCGGCCGTGCGATGAAGGGCCGCGACAACCCGGACGAGAATTGCACGAGCTTCTTCGCCGGCGATTGCCCGGCTTCTGCCCGCGCTTCCTCTGATGGCATACCGCGCCCGGTACTCTTTGAGTCGCCGTTCGCGCCGTCAGAACCCTCGCCGCGGTTATCGCTGTTCGACCTGGCCATCAGGGCACCTCATCAGTCTCGCTAGCAACAGGCTGCTGCCTTGAGTTTGCGTTGGATTTGATGGCAACCTTTGTGCCCGGTGCAAGCTGCAACTGGCCAGCGGTCACGACCGTTTCCCCCGGTTTGAGTCCCTTCGTGATGACGAGGAGCTCGCCATCCTGGCGTTGACCCGGCGTGACCAGTCGGAGGTCGAGCGTATTGTCCGGTTTGACCACGAAAACGTAGGGACCGTTCTGACCGGACTGCACTGCGTCGTTAGGCACGAGCGTCGCATTTTTCAAAATGTCGAGGACAAGGCGCACGTTGACGAATTCGGAAGGCCAGAGCAGACGGTCGTGATTCGGCGTGACGCCGCGCGCCTGCACCGTGCCGGTTCCGGGCGTGACGGTATTGGCGATGAAATAGAGAGTGCCGGGCCGCGCCGCCACGTTGCTGTTCGGCGGTTGCGTCAGCACCTTCACGTTGAGGCCGCCGAGATATTTTCGCACCTGCGGCAGGTCCGGCTCAGCGATGGTGAAATCGGTGTAGATCGGATCGAGATTGTCGATTGTCACCAGGACGGCGCTGGTTGCGCCCGCGGAGACGGTATTGCCGACATCAACCTGTCGGAGCCCGATTCGGCCATCGATCGGCGACCGAATCGAACAGTAATCGAGATTTACCTGCGCCGCATCGACTACAGCTTGCGCTTTCATCGCAGAGGCATTCGCGGTGTCCCAATCTTGCTTGGCGGTGACCGCCTTGGCTCGCAGTTCCTCCTGTCTCTTCAAGTTTGCGTCCGCCAGCATCAGGTCAGCTTTGGCCGAATCAAGCACCGCCTGATAGGGACGCGGATCGATCGTGAAAAGCAGGTCGCCTTTTTTCACATCCTGACCATCCTTAAAATTGCGGGCAACAATCTGCCCACTGACTTGCGCCTGCACTTGGACAGATTCGTACGCGGCGCAGGTGCCAATTTCGTCGACATACAGGGGGACGTCTTTCGCGATCACTTTCGCAACCGCAACTGGCCGAGGTGGAGGAGGAGGTGTCGCTTTGTGCCCACTGGTAACAAAGCGGACGAGAAGAAGGAGCACGATAATACCGAGAATGCCGCCACCCATGTAGACACTCTTGCGACCAAACCGCCGCTCGAGAGTGCCCGACGGCTTCGTGCCTAACAGTTCCAACTTTTTGAGCAACGATCATTTCCTGCGGACTCCGTTTCTGCCCTTGGCATGGGTACCGTTCACGCGCGGTGCGGCAGGGACGCTGGCAGCTCGATTACGAATTTCCGTGAGCACGCGAAGACAAATCTGCAGGTCTCGCCGTTCAATATTCTCTACCAATTCGTGGCGGAGATTGCGCGCGGTCTTTTGAATTTCGCCGAGCAAATCGCTCGACTTGGGCTGCAAATGGACAGTCTTGCAACGGCGATCGTGCACGGCACCCTGGCGTTTGATCCAGTCGTCTTGTTCAAGTTTCCCTAACAATCGTGCGAGAGTCGGCTCCTCGATCCCGAGGCGTTGGGCCAGGTCACGCTGAGTGAGATGCCCGCGAGATAAATGCGCGAGGGTTCGCCATTTGGCCTGACTCAAGCCCAATGGGCGCAGACGCTGGTCGAGCTTGTTGCGCCAGACGCGCGCCGTCTCCTGGACAAGCTGGCCGATCGTTTCCTGGTCGATCTCGGACATCGTTAGCATGCTAACGAATACCGAAGGGCGCTCTTGTCAACATTTCCCCGGGGCTGGCCACTTTTGCCGGGTCGGTTGCCGACCTACTTCGCCTCGAGGAGGCTCACGCGCTTTCCACGGTAATCCTTGATCCGCAAGATCGGTCGCAACTGCTGCGGCTGCCAGCGCGGCGACTCTTCCGCAGCCTTTTCATCCTTCGGTTGGACAAGGACGAAACGAGCCCGCGTGGGCAGGTCGCCAACCGTAGCCACATAACCGATCGGGCGCCGCAGATAGAAGAGATAAGGCTGATAATCGGGATCGACCGCGTAAAGCGTTTCGTTAGGCGGAATAGCGGCTTCCAGTTTCCGCGCGATCGGGCGCACCTTTTCGCGGCCCTTGAGGAAAGGAATGATGGCGAGCGAGTAGATGAGCATCGCGCCGGTTACGGTGACCACCGTCCAGGTAATGGTGCGACGCAATTGCAATGGCCAGACAAGGGCGTGTGCCCTAACGAAAAGCGCCAGTAACCAGATGGCGGGCGCAAGCAACGGTAGATTGTAACGCGGAAGCGCGCCCGGCATGAGGCTCACCACGATGAATGGGACGGCAGTGCCTAACGACAACGCTTTCGCGTAGCGCCGCTCCGGGTTGCTCTCCAGTTTCGTGAAGCGTGCGAAAGGAAAAAGCGCCACCCAGGGAAGCAGGTAGGCGATCCCGCGGGGAATATTGAGCAGCCATTCTCCGAGCTTGAAATCCTCGCCCGAGAGGCGCCCGGAAAACTGCCGCGACCAGACACCGGCTGCGTGTCCAGCTTCCGTCATTTGCAAGTAAGGAATCCCCCAGGCGCTGAAGATACCGAGCATCAAGAGCGACGCCTAACCAATGCGGTCCTCCGACGAGCTGACGCAGCTCGCCAGCCTGCCACAAGACCGCGATCACGACCGCGTAGAAAAAAAGAAGCGCGAGCGGACCTTTGGCGAGGAGAGCGAGCCCGAGAAAAATTCCAGCGCAACTCCACGCCAGCCAGCGTTTCCGCGGTTGATCCCACCAACTCAGCCAGCAGATAAAAGCGAGCGCGGTGAGCGAAACGTAGAGCGCTTCGATCTCGATCAGGCGACCTTTTTCGAGCAGGCCAAAATTGGTCAGCCACATCATGGCGGCGGCGAGAGATCCGTTAGGCCCAAGGGCGCGACGCGAGATCGTCAGAAAGGCACAGGCGACTATCAAGACAGACAAGACCGACGGAAGACGCGCCGCCCATTCATTGCGCGCGTCGAAAAGTTTAAACGAGCCGGCGACGAGCCAGTTGATCAGCGGCGGTTTGCGCAGATAAGGCTCGCTCCCAACTTGGGGCACGATGTAGTTGCCGGTCTGCAACATCGTGACTGCGGGCAGGACTCGACGGCCTTCTTCGCTTTTCAACTCGAGCGTGCCCAGTCGCGGCAGGTAAATCAGCGCCCAAACTAACAAAACGAAGAGAAAGGCTTTCACCCGCGACATCGCTTGGATATTAGCTCAGAGAAGGCGGAGGGCGCGGAGAAAGATTTCCAGCGCTAGAAGTGCCTTCGCCCATCGCCGGCGTCGGGATTCTTCAGCCGCGTCTCGCATACCCCGGCCAGCGCGTATTGCTCAAAGGTGCCGGCGATTGGACCAGTCGCAGTGTTACTCATGAGAGTTAACCCGGTGGGCAAACCGGCTTGGGCGCGGCCGCCCAAGCTAAAGCTCGCACCACTGTTTATAGTGACTCCATCCCACTCGCCCGCCAGGTGTCGTGGAAGCAACCGTGCGAAACTCCGTTTGATTGCCGACTGTGGCCGCGCCAACGAATCCTACGCCGCCGCCGTTAGCCTCTTCGTTCGGCATACTCACGAAGTTTTGAACTACAATGGAATTGTTCGTAATCCCATAAATGCCAACATTAAGATATAACCATGACTAACAGTTAGTGTATAGGAGGTGGCCAAAGGATTGAACACGATGCCGTAGGCCAATGAGTTAGCCGAATAGCTGACATCAGTGATGTTGGAAGAGTTAAAGGTAACGATATCATTCGGCCCAGAAAACGAGCGACGACGTCCAGTTAGTCGCGGTATTCCAATCGCCATTCGTGGGATTACTGTTCCAAGCCCGGTTGGCCTGCCTTGGGCTGACTGTCAGTAATAGGGCAGGCAGCCTTAACGCGCTAGCGGAGCTCCTTAATGTGTTACAATTCGAGTTTGCCAACGATCTAATAATGGGCTGAACGGTCGTAGTATGGATCATCGCTGGTGTCGCATGTGCGTCGCGGTGTTTTGGCGAGGCTAAGATGAAGATAGATAGTTGAGAATCTGATTGTGTAATAAGCCCAATCATGCGCCGGCGATCCACTCATCCCCGTCCCGTGTTCGAAGAGGTTCGTCGGGATTCGCGCGAATCAGAGGACTGACGGTGCAGGTGCGCTTCTCGTTGTGCGCAGCCGATTGCCCCGGTATCAATGCCTTAGAACCTACTGTATTGCCTGGCGTCCGGTGGAAGTGACAGCCATTAGATGACCGGTCGTGCCAGCAGAAAAGATCGTCCCGTTGAGCTGGATCCGGTGACCGATCGTGATTGGCGATCCGCATTGACTTCAGACTTAGTCCGCAACAGCGACCCGAAGTGACTGGTGATCTCGAGAAAAAGCCATCGCCAAAGCTCGATCCGGTAACGCGCTACCCTTGACGGCGCGCCAGAGCAAAAGTATTGTGCGCACCTAGTCCGTTGCTGGATTGGAGTGGGAGCCGATGTCCCACTCTTTTTTGTCGGCGGGCTTGGAAATTTATGAACGCCGAATTCATCGCCATGCTTGATTACCTGGAGCGGGAGCGCGGGATCAAACGCGAAATCCTGATCGAGGCGGTTTCCAATGCTCTCCTGTCGGCTTCGAAGAAAAGTGTGGGCGCCTCACGCGATCTGCATATCGACATCAATTCAAAGACCGGTGAGATCCGCGCCCTGGCCAATCTCATCGTGGTCGAAAAAGTGTCCAATCCGCAGGACGAAATCTCTCTCGAGAAAGCGCGCAGGATCAAACCAACCACCCAGCTTGGGGAAGACGTGGAAGTCGAAGTGACGCCCAAGAATTTCGGCCGCATCGCCGCCCAAACTGCGAAGCAGGCGATGATGCAGCGCATTCGGCAGGTCGAAAAGGAAATGATCTACGAGGAGTTTAAAGATCGCGCCGGTGAGATCGTAAGCGGCACAGTGCGGCGCTTCGACCGCTCGGATGTCGTGCTCGACCTTGGAAAATTTGAAGCCGTCATGCCGCAGCGCGAACGCGTTGTGATCGAAGACTACAACGTTGGCGATCGCCTGCGCGCTTACGTGGTTGCAGTCGAGAATGGCGTGCGTGGTCCGGAAATTGTCATTTCACGCAGTCATCCCAATTTCGTGAGGCGTTTATTCGAACTTGAGGTGAGCGAAATCGCCGATGGCACGGTCGAGATCCGGGGCATCGCGCGGGAAGCGGGCTATCGCACCAAGATCGCCGTCTTCAGCGACAATCCGAAGGTCGATCCGGTCGGCGCCTGCGTCGGCATGCGCGGGTCGCGCGTGAAAAACATTGTCCGGGAGCTGAACAACGAAAAGGTGGACATCATTCGCTGGAGCTCCGATCCGAAGGAATTTGTTCTGGAAGCGCTCAAGCCGGCGAAGGTGAAGAACCTTGTCTTCGACGTGGAGAAGAAAGCAGCGACTATTTCAGTTGATGAAGACCAGCTCTCGCTCGCCATCGGCAAGAAGGGCCAGAACGCTCGTCTGACGAGTCGGCTGACGGGTTGGGAGATTAATATCGAGAAGGAAGCGCCGAGCACGACGGTGGTCGAACAAAAGGTCGCGCAAGCGGCACAGGCGCTCGCCGGATCGCTGCCCATCACCGAAGAGCAGGCGATGACGCTGGTGAAAATGGGCTTTACCAATCTGGAAGGTCTGCGCGATGCTGAAATGCAGGACCTCGTCGATATCCTCGGCGTGGAAGAAGAGAAGGCGCGCGAGCTTTACGAGGCTGTGCACCGCGAACCGGTTTCACCCTAACGATGGCCCCGCTTGCCTGCTCGTGGCCATGAGCACATTTAGAAATTTCAATGCCAACGAAAACGACGACCAAATCGAAAACGGCCAAACCGGCTGCGGCACGCAAACCTGCCGCCAAACCGGCTGCGCTCGCCAAGTCGTCGTCTGCCTCGCGTTCACGTAGCGGCGCCCGATCGGCCAAGACTTCCAAGCTGGAAGAGCCAGAAAAGGAAGTGGCGACGAGGGGCGATAGTCCAAAACCTGCCTCTGCAGCTCGACCGGTGGCGCCGGTGACAAAGTCGGCCTTCGCTCCCATTACGGCGAAGCGACCTGTCGTTCCAAAATCCACTCCGGCTGAGCCACCCGTGCCCGCGCCCAAAGCTCCTGTGGAGACTGTTTCGCTGATCGATCCGCACGTTCCGAAACCGAAGCGGTCTTCGGACGAAGCCTCACGCCTTAATATCCTGCCGCCGATCTCGCGTATTCGCGCGCCCCAGCCTTCGTCTGAACCTGTGCACGAAGAACCGGCGGCCTCCGCGGTTGCGCCTGGAACCGAAGTGCCCGAACTGGTTGGTGAAACTGAAGACGGCCGCAAAATTATTCACATCAAGCCGCCGATCATCGTCAAGGATCTGGCGGCGCAGCTCGGCCTGAAAAATTTCCACCTCATCAAGGAGCTGATGGATGATTACAACATTTTTGCCAATCCGAACCTGACGGTGGAGCCCGAAGTGGCGACGAAGATCTGCGAAAAGCACGGTTTCGTTTTTGAGATGGAGCGCCGCGAAAAAGGCGGAGGCGTGCACAAGCAAGTCGAAGTCGTCGCTCCGCCACCGCCGCCGGTCATCGAGAAGGAAGAAGAGCTTAAGCTCCGTCCCCCGGTCATCACCTTCATGGGTCACGTCGATCACGGAAAGACTTCGCTCATGGATGCGATCCGCAAGACCCGGGTCGCGGCTGGCGAGGCCGGTGGCATCACGCAACATATTGGTGCTTACACAGTCGATTACAAAGGAACCCGGATCACCTTCCTCGACACGCCTGGGCACGCAGCATTTACCGCTATGCGCGCGCGGGGCGCGAACATCACCGACATCGTTGTCCTCGTGGTCGCGGCGGATGACGGTCTCATGCCGCAAACCATCGAAGCGATCAATCACGCCAAGGCCGCTGGGCATGTGAAGATCATGGTCGCGATCAACAAGGTTGATTTGCCTTCGGCGAACATGGATCGCGTCAAGCAGCAACTCCAGGAGCATGGCCTCATGCCGGAAGATTGGGGCGGCGAAACCATCACTGTGCCAACCTCAGCGACGAAAGGCGTGGGAATTGACGATCTCCTCGAGAACATGGCCGTGCAGGCGGAAGTGATGGAGCTGAAAGCTTCGCCGACAGCTACTCCGCGCGGGGTCGTGATTGAGGCGCAGGTCGAGTCGGGCCGCGGTCCGACTGCGACGGTCATCGTGCAAATGGGCACGCTCAGGGTGGGCGAGCCGTTCATTTGCGGCGATTTCTCGGGCAAGATAAAGTCGTTGGTTGACGACCGCGGCCAAATGATCAAATCCGCCGGTCCTTCCACACCCGTGAGGGTGCTCGGCTTTACCGGATTGCCTGAGGCGGGCGACGAGTTCCTGGTCATGGAATCGGAGAAATCGGCCAAGCTCCTGAGCGAAGAGCGCGTTGCCGCCAAGCGGACGGAGAAACTCAGCATGCCACAGCGCGCCACTCTCGAAAGCCTGTTGCAGGCGGCCGATGGCATAAAAGATTTTGCGCCTGGTTTTGAAATGCGACGCGCAGGGTTCCCTCGAAGCGCTCACGGCATCGTTAGGCCAAATCGAGAGCAAGAAGGTCGATCTCGAAATACTTCACGCCGGTGTTGGGCCGATTTCGGAGTCCGACATTCTGCTCGCCAGCGCCTCGAACGCAGTCGTCGTCGGCTTCAACGTCAAGGTCGAAAGCAACGCCGTTGGCGCCGCCAAACGCGAAGCCGTCCAGGTCAAACTTTACTCGATCATTTACGAGCTGATTGATCAGATCAAGGAAGCGATGGCCGGCTTGCTCGATCCGGAACATCGCGAAACCGTTATCGGCCACGCCGAGGTGAAACAGGTATTCCAACTCAGCCGCGGAATCGTCGCCGGGTGCCTTGTGACCGATGGTCGCATCAGTCGGACCTCGCGCGCCCGTGTGCTGCGACGTCGCCAACCGGTTTACGATGGCGGGCTTTCAACTTTGCGCCGATTCCAGGACGATGTGAAGGAAGTGCGGACCGGTCTTGAATGCGGTATTAAGCTTGGCGACTTCAGCGAGTATCAGGTCGGTGACGTCATCGAGTGTTACCAACTGGAACAAGTGGCGCAGAAACTTTAGCGCAGCGTCTGTTCGCGCGCTTCCAATCCGGCAGGTGCAGCTTGCGCTACCATGAAACATCGACTCTTGCGCGTTAACGAACTTCTGAAACGAGAGTTGAGCGCTCTGCTGGTGCGGGAAATGGATTTTGGCGACCTGCTCGTCACCGTGAATCAGGTCGATGCGACGCCTGATCTAAAATCGGCGCACGTCTATGTCAGCGTCCTGGGCGAAACCGGGCCGACTGACGTGATCGCAGAACTGGAAGCGGCGCGCGCCATGCTGCAACATCACCTCTCGCGCCACGTGATTTTAAAATACACGCCACACCTCGTTTTCCATCTCGACGACTCGATCGAACGCGGTTCGCGTGTCCTCGAGATCATTCAGGAAATTGAAACTCCGCCTAACGACAAGAATTTATGAGTACCATCACCGCCGAACGCGCGGCTGCCAAACCAGCCAACCTAACGAACGCCACCTTTGCCGAAATCGCGCAGATCCTGCGCGAACAGGAAAGCTTTCTCGTCCTCAGTCACGTGCGACCCGATGGCGACGCGCTTGGGAGCGAGATTGCAATGGGTCTCGCCTTGGAGCGAATGGGTAAAAAGGTGAAGGTGTGGAATGAGGAAGGATTGCTGGAAAAGTTTTCCTTTTTTCCAGGAGGCGAGATGGTGACCTTGCCACCTAACGAACCCGAGCATTTCGATGTTGTCCTTGCACTCGATACCGCAACGCGTCAGCGCCTCGGCGATAACTGTCTGGCCGCGGTCGCTAGCACCAAGGTTTGGCTTAACATCGATCACCACGCGAGCAATCCGCGTTACGGCGACCTGAACCACATCGACTCGACTGCCCCGGCCACCGGCCAGATTCTCTTTGAGTTCCTGCAAAGCCAGGAACTGCCGCTCGACAAAGCGATCGCAGAAAATCTTTTCGCCGCCATCTCGACCGACACCGGTTCGTTTCAATATCCGCAAACGACCGCGCGCACCTTCGAGATCGCGGCTGATATCCTGCGTTGCGGGATCGATGTCGGTCGCTTGAGCCAGCAACTTTACGAGAGCTATCCGCGCCGCCGCATCGAGCTGTTGCGGGTCTTGCTCGATAGTATGCGTTTCGACGCTGGCGGCAAAGTCGCAAGCTTCAGCCTTCCGATCGCGACGGCAAACGCTCTCGGCGTCATCCCCGAAGACAACGAAGGCCTGATCGATCACCTGCGCGCCATCCAGGGAGTCGTCATCGCGATCTTTTTCGAAGAATTGAATGACGGCAAAATCCGCGTCAGCATGCGCTCCAAGGACGAGCGCGCGGATGTCTGCGCGATTTGTCTTAGCTTCAAAGGTGGCGGCCATAAGCTGGCAGCCGGCGCGCGTGTGTCAGGGACGCTGGAGGATGTCGGAGAACGCGTAATCGCAGAGGCAGTGAGATCGGTTGAATCGTTAGATCGCTAAATCGTCACATCGGCGATTCCCGATTTCCCATTCACCATCTACAATCCAACATGTCTCTTAGCGCCACACCTGACGGCGTTTTGCTAGTCGACAAGGCGCCCGGCATGACCTCGCATGACGTCGTTGCACTCGTCAGGCGGCAGCTGCAAATCAAGAAGGTTGGGCATTGCGGCACACTCGATCCGATCGCGACCGGGTTGCTCATTCTCACTCTCGGGCGCGGAACAAAGATCCAAGACCTGCTCATGAGCGAGGACAAGGAGTACGCAGGTACTTTGTCGCTGGGCCAAGCCACCGACACTCAGGATCGCGCCGGGCAGGTGATCGAGGAGCGGCCTGTGCCGGACTTGAGCGAAGAAAAAGTGCGCGCGGTCTTCGACAAGTTTCGCGGCGATTTCTATCAAATGCCGCCGATGGTTTCAGCGATCAAACAGGGCGGCGTGCCGCTTTACAAATTGGCGCGTCAGGGCAAGACGGTCGAACGCGAGCCACGGCTAGTGCATGTGTATCGTTATCACATCGATCGTATCGCCTCGCCTGAGATCGATTTCACAGTCTTGTGTAGCAAAGGTTTTTATGTGCGGACCTACGCGCATGATATCGGTCAGGCGCTGGACTGCGGTGCGCATCTCAAGGAACTGCGTCGGACGCGCTCGGGACGTTTCGATCTTTCACGCGCTGTGACTGTGGAAGAAATCAGAAACTCGCCGCCAGTCGATCTTCTGGAAAAGGTTTTGCCTCTCCCCGAGGTGTCGCGCATGCGTGGTGCCTAACAAATGCAAGTCTCCCTCTTTGGACAACAACATGAATCGATCGCCTGAATGATGTAAGGATTTCATCATTCAACGAGTAGCTTTTGTGCCTATGCGCGTCTTGCGATCGATTCCGGAACTGGCCGATGTGCCGGGTCCGGTATTTCTCGCCATCGGCGTGTTCGACGGTGTCCATCGCGGGCATCAGGCGGTGATTGGCACGGCGGTGCGACATGCAGAGGAAGCGGGCGGCACTGCGGTCGTTGTGACTTTCAATCCACATCCGGCCAAAATTCTGCGCCCGCAGGAGAGCCCGCGGCTCCTTACCGCAACGCAGCACAAGATCGCGCTCATTCGCGAACTGGGTGTGTCGCATCTGCTGGTGCTGAAATTCGATCGCGCCTTTGCTTCGACGCCGCCGGACGAATTCGTTAGGCAATTGGCTTCGGCGGCGAAGCCACTGCGCGAAATTTGTGTCGGCGCAGAGTGGTCGTTTGGCCGGAATCGCGCCGGAAATCTTCGCCTTCTCAAAACGCTCGGTACGGAACTGGGCTTCAACGTGGTCGGCGTTGAACCCGTCATGTCGGACGGCGAAGTCGTTAGCAGCACCGCGATTCGGCAGGCCGTCGAAGCGGGCGATTTTGCCAGCGCAACCCGAATGCTCGGACGGGACTACACGATTCTGGGAACGGTGGAGCAGGGGAAGCGCCTGGGAAGGACTCTCGGGTTTCCGACCGCGAATCTGAGCGCACATAGCGAACAGTTTCCGCCGGACGGCGTTTATGTGGCCGAGGGTTTACTCAACGGAGAGCTGGTCCGCGGCGTGGTAAATCTCGGAATGCGGCCGACGGCCGAATCCGAGGCGCCGCAGCGCGTGCTCGAATTTCATCTTTTCGATCTCAGTCGCGACCTTTATGGCGAAGACATCGAGTTACGTTTTCTAGAATATCTGCGGCCGGAACGAAAATTCGAGAACCTTCCGGCGTTACGGAATCAGATCACGCGCGACGTTGCCGAAGCGCATCGAATCTTCGAGGCCGACTCTTCGCGGCATTAAAGCAATTTCACTTCGCCTGAAGTGAGACCAATTGTCCGCGTTGCCCGCGCCTAACGTTGGGTGCGGGCGTTAGACCAGGCGGCACAGGCCGCGATCGCAGTCATGGTCACGGTGAGTACGATTGCAATCAGACTAACGAAAAGCAACGGCATTGAAAGCAGGCGATAGGCCTCGACAACGAGGAAACGACCTCCGTCGGAGACAAAATACGCGAGCAAACTCGCGACAATCGCCGCGCAGAGGAGAACTGCTCCGCGGATGGAGCGACGATGCTGAGGCGCCGGCAGCTTTTGCACGACACCTGCCGTAAAGCCGCCGTCGTCGATATACGGCGTTTCCTCGCGCAAACGCGCATCCAGCCAATCTTCCTGCAATTGCTCCTCCATTGTCGCTACGCTGGCGCCCAGGCCGCCAGTATTCTCTTCAATTTCTCGCGTCCGCGCAAGACGTTCGTTTTCACGGTACCAAGTGGGATGTCCAGCACGCGCGCGGCTTCATCATGCGAGAGGCCATTCTGGCAGCAGAGCATGATGGCCGAGCGCTCATGTAACGGAAGCAATTGGAGTGCCTGCATGAGGTCGTGTCTTAGGGCGGGGTCGACGGTCTGTGGATCCCGCTCGTTTTCGAGCAGGCTCTCGTCAATCCCGACCAGTTCCTTCCGCTTGCGAGCGTCTTCGCGGAAACAGTTATAGGCGATCCGATAAAGCCAGGTGGAAAACTTCGCCTCACCTCGAAAGCTCCGGATGTTTTTGTAGGCGCGCAAGAAAGTCTCCTGCGCCAGATCATCAGCCAGCGCGAGATCGCTTCGCGTGAGCTGCCGCAAAAGCCCGCGGATGACGGACTGATGATTGCGGACCAGCTCAGCGAAGGCGTGGTGATCGTCCTCCAGTAGAACACGTGCAACGAGGTCGGCATCATTTAACGGCACTCCTGGAGTTTACACCTTGGGGGAAGCGTCATCCCTCCGCACATCAAAACGCCAGAAGAGGAGATAGCCGAGACCGATGATAAAGGGAATGAAGCCGATGCTCCAAGCGCCGCCTTCCCAGTCGTTGCAGGCCCCGAAGAAGACCATCAAACCGGATCCGACCATGAGTAAGATAATGCCGCGACGCAGATCGGAACGTTGTCTAATGACCGGCGGCGGATTGAGGAGTGCCTCTGGTACCGGTTGTCCTTTTTCCACCATCATGCGCACCGTCTTGTGCATGGCGCGGCTGCGCGAAAAGCTGAAATACAGGATGATCCCAACGATCGCGACCGGCAGTCCAAAGATCGTGAGGAAAACAATGAAGACGATCGGTATCGCCATCCATGCCATGTCGTCGTCATCGGAATGGTGATGACCGTTGAAATCGAATTTGAAGTGTTTGTTGATTTTCTTCTCGATCGCCTGGTCAAAGTCGTCGTCGTTATCGACGGCCGGGGTTGTTGCTGCGACCACGGCTGGAGCAGTGGTCGCTGTTGTTACTGCCGGTGTGGTCAAGGCGGGAGTCGCTGCCACCGGCGCGACGGCCGGCGCGTTCACGGCTGCCGGCGGCGCTGGAGTGGCGACGATAGGCGCTGGAGTGGCAGTGACCGCAGGCGCGGGCGTCGTTTGGCCCAGCATCGTGACGGCGATTGCCAGGAAGCAGGAACTGGTAAGCAATGTCTTTTTCATAGTTGTCGTTTGCAGTGAGATGCGGGTGCGGTGCCGTTTGGATTCAGGAATTTCCGCGCAAAAGCCGGAACCGCTGTCATCCCGCCGCCAGAGAACTTTGGAGCGGCGTTGCGCGCCTTGACTCCAGTGGCCAATTTTCGGGGTCAGCGCGCGGCGACGAGCACAACCGATTGCGGATGGAACTCGATCGCGGCCGCTTTGGCGATCGAATTGCGTTCGCGATCGAGGGTATCCCACACTTTTTGGAAAAGAAGCTCCGTCCCCTTAGCCAGCGCGGGATGGATTGGCATTCGGCCAATGAACGCACTCGTTGCGGCGGCGTTGATCTTCCCGCTCTCCAGCGCCACTCGATAACTATTGGCCGCACAAACTGGCAGTCCAAGGAACTGACGCTGAATACGAATTACACAGGTGCCTTCACCAAATTCCACCAGGATTCGATGCAATGGAAAAAAGCCCTCGTGCGCCGGGCTATCTTTGCGGCGCAAGATCGAGGCGAGATAGCTGTTGACCTGCGCCTCGCTGTAAATGAGCGGAGCCGTTCGCCCAGAGGAAGAAGCTGAGACGAGATCCATGTTGATCATGGGAGCAAAATCGAAGCTCTTCACTTCCGGCGGGAAATCCGTGGTCGAGAGGCAGACGATCACTGCGCCAAGACAGAGCGCGCCGAGAATTGTCTTCGTTAGGCGGGCAGTCACGTTTTTCCATCGTCCGCGTTTTGGATCGAAGAGTCGCTGCAGCCGTTTCTGCGTCTCTTCGGCTGCCTCGGTCGTAGCGACCTTTTCCTTGATCACACTGCTGCGATCGAGCCTAGCGCCGCAGTTGTGACAATAAATCCGTTCCAACTCATTCCCGTGCTGGCACTCCGGACAAACGAGATTGGTCATGTGTCCTTTTTCGTTTTGGGTTCCGATTTTTTGGCCGGTGCGGTGCCGGGAGCAGGTTTGTTTTCCGTCTTGGCTGGTTGGCTTTCGCCGCCACCTTTTTCGCTTCCAGAAGAGGTCTCTTTCTTCGCCGCGGTTTTATACGATTCGCTGCGGTAGTCGGTAATGTAGAAGCCGGAGCCTTTGAAAATGAGACCGGCACCAGTGCCGAGGAGCCTTTTTACTTTGCCTTTCCCCCATTTCGGCTGGCGGCAAAGTTCTTTTGGGCAGGTCTTGTAGGGTTCCGCCCGCATCGATTGAAAAGCGTCGAAATTTTGGCCGCATTTCTGGCAGGCATATTCGTAAGTCGGCATAGGTCGAAGCGAGGCGTTAGGCTAAGGGTTTAGGCAAAGTCGGGCTATTGTTAGGCCGTTGCGGCAGTGTGAGCAAGATTAAGCAAAATTCAAGCCGAGCTGCCGGTGTGTCAGGCACGAGATGGGCTACCTTGACTTTCAGAATGCACCTACTTTAGTTGCGCTTCCCGTCGTGAAAATACCCAGCTTTCTTATCCCTTTGCGCTTAGGGCAGGTGCTCGCCGTGCTTACGCTGATTTTTCTTGCAGGTTGCGGGGAGGACGATCCGCGCCTGATCTATGGCGAGAGCCAATACCTCGGTGGCGTCTACGGGAATCAACCCGTTTCCAACGCGCCGGTCGATAATGTCTCCTATTGGGACGGAGAAGGTGTTCCTGGCAAACCTTCAGTCAAGATCAACCTGAGCGAGCAACGCGCCTATTTTTATAAAGGCGGTCAGCTCGTCGGCATATCGCAACTATCAACCGGCCGCGAGGGGAAGGACACGCCGGTCGGCGATTTCAGGGTTCGCAGCAAAGACATCGACCACGCCTCCAGCCGGTATGGCGACTATGTCGACGCCCAGGACAATGTGGTCATGCCCAATATCGACAACCAGCTCGATCACAAACCTCCCGGCACCCATTACAAAGGCGCGCCGATGCCCTACTATATGCAGATTGCGCCGGGCTTTGGTTTGCATGCAGGCTACCTTCCCGGTTATCCGGCTTCGCACGGTTGTATCCGCATGCCGGAGTTCATGGCGGTAGATTTTTTTAATTCCGTCGAGGTCGGCACTCCGGTGACGATCACGCCCTAGGAAAGGCCACGGCGCGCAGAGTTGCCCGCGCCCGCGCAGGGGCTACAATCCTGCCTCCGGCATGATCATCATCACTCAACCGAGCGTAACCGATGCGCAGATCGAGCACATTGTGGCGCGGATCGAGGAGTATGGTCTGCGTTCGCAAATCATGCGCGGCACCTCGCGCGTCGTTATCGGGCTGATTGGCCCGGAAGAGCTGATTCGCGAGAAACCGTTAAGCGCCATTCCAGGCGTGGAGTCGGTTGTCCCGGTGGCGAAACCTTACAAGCTGGTTGCGCAGGTCAATGGCGCGCCGCCGCCTCCGGTCGCGATCGGCAAAGTTAAGATCGGCAGCGGGCAGAAGATCGCGCTCATTTCCGGTCCCTGCTCCGTCGAGGGAAAACAGCAACTGCTCTCCATTGCCCGCAAGGTGAAAAAAGCCGGCGCGCGCGCGTTACGTGGCGGCGCCTACAAGCCGCGGACGTCGCCCTACAGCTTTCAGGGTTTAGGCGAAGATGGCTTGCGCTTTTTGGCCGAAGCGCGCGCCGAGACCGGTCTTCCGATCGTGACCGAAATCATGGACACGCGTGATTTACCGGTTATCGCAAAGTACGCCGACTGTCTGCAGATCGGAGCGCGCAATATGCAGAACTTTGCCCTGCTCAAGGAGGTCGGCTGCAGTCGGCTGCCAGTCCTTTTGAAGCGTGGATTGAGCGCGACGATCAACGAACTGTTGATGAGTGCGGAGTACATCCTGAGCGAGGGCAACCCTAACGTCATCCTCTGCGAGCGCGGCATTCGCACCTTCGAAACCATGACGCGCTACACGCTGGATCTAAATGCGGTTCCAATTCTGAAGGCGAAGACCCGGCTTCCGGTAGTGGTCGACCCAACTCATGGAATCGGTTTGCGTGATTACGTCGCGCCGATGGCGCTCGCGGCTGTGGCGGCAGGTGCGGATGCTCTGATGATCGAAGTGCATAACGAACCCGAGTGCGCGCGCAGCGACGGCGAACAAGCTCTCCGACCTGCAGCTTTTGCGGATCTCGTTAGGCGAGTGCGCGCCGTGGCGAAGGCTGTTGGGCGCGAAGTGTAGGCGCGACGTCCGGGCAGCCGCTCGGTCAGGCTTTCATAGGAGCAAACAGCTGCCAGCGTCCTTTGCTCCTGGAAGATGCGCAAAATTGAACTGTCTCTTCCTTTCGGCGAGAGCATAACGTGGAGAAATCGAAAGACTCGGACCTGCTGCAACTTGTTGCGACGACCAAACCGATCGCACAGAGATTGCAGACGCTTCGGCGGGGAAAAAGGCCTGTGGTCTTTTCGCACGTCATCGAATCGGCACGCGCATTCCTGGTCGCAGTTATCGCCCGCGAAGTACCAAGGACGCTTTGGGTCGTGTGCCCGAGCGTGCGCGCGCAGGAGCTGCTGCACGAGAGCCTGACGAATTGGATTCCCAATGCGCTCTTCCTGCCTGAGGCGGAATTTCTCGCGATGGAAAACATGCTCCCCGATGAGGAGATCGCCGCCGAACGCCTCGCGCTGCTCAGCCAGGTAGAATCTTCGCGACGGCCGCGGGTCGTGGTTGCGACACGAGCCGGTCTGGAACAACCGGCCCCCAAACGCGGAGCCTTGTGCGCGGCAGTGTTGCGCCTGCGGCGCGGGTCCGCGGAGCGAATGGAACAAATCCAGCAATCGTTAGGCGAAGCCGGGTACGAGCGCGTCGTGCAGGTGACCACGCGAGGTCAATTCGCCGTGCGCGGCGGAATCGTCGATGTCTTTTCCTGGCAGGCTGCGGCACCGATTCGAGCGGAGTTTTTCGGCGACGAAATCGAATCGTTGCGAGAATTCGATCTCGATAGTCAGGCTTCGCAGCGCAATCTGAACGAAGTCGAACTGTTGCTAGGCGCGATCGACGATCAAAGCGGAGCAGTGCGCGATTACATTGAGCGCGATCATTTGCGCATCGCGATCGATGAAGAGCAGGAGGCGTCTGAGATCCTTATCACCGAAGGGTCGCTGGATGAAAAAGTGGAAGATTTCAGTGGAGCTTTTGTCGATTGCGAAATCGGCCAATTCGATACCGGCGAATTCATCATCGCGGAGGCGAAACGTCGGCAGTTTTTCGATCGCCTGACTAGTTGGCGCGCGCACGGCGCACGCATTGCCATCTATTTCCAGACCGAAGGTGAAATCGAGCGCTTCCGCGAAATCATGGCGGAAGCCAGGATTTCGTTAGCGGAAACGGAGCTGATCGAAGGAACGCTGGCGCACGGTTTTTGTTTTCCGGCAGCCAATCTGGTGGTGCTGGCAGCGGCGGAATTATTCGGTCGCGCTCCCACCCATGGCCGGCGGCGTTTGCAGCGGGGCGCGAAGTTTGGGGCTCATCGGGTACAGATCGATTTCAGCGAGCTAAACGAAGGCGATCTGGTGGTCCATCTTGAGCATGGAATCGGGCGTTTTCTCGGCCTGCAAAAGGTCGGTGACGCGCAAAGCAGCGAAGCCCTGGCAATCGAATTCGCCGACGATGCGAAGCTCTATGTTCCACTCGAACAGGCGTACCTGGTGTCGCGCTACGTCGGTCTTGGAAAAAAATCGCCCCGACTCAGTTCGTTAGCCGATTCCCGATGGGCGCGCGCCAAAAAAAGTGCCGCGGCCTCAATCTTCGATTACGCGGGAAAGATGCTCGCGCTTCAGGCCGAACGTGAGACGCAGGCGGGCCATGCTTTTGGGCCCGATACGAAGTGGCAGCTCGAGTTTGAACACTCATTTCCGTTTCGCGAGACGCCCGATCAACTCAAGGCAATCGCGGAGACAAAGCATGACATGGAAACGCCGCGTTCGATGGATCGCCTTATCTGTGGCGATGTCGGCTTCGGCAAAACCGAGGTTGCGATCCGCGCGGCCTTCAAAGCGGTCATGGCCGGCAAGCAGGTCGCAGTCCTCACGCCCACCACGGTCCTCGCGCAGCAGCATTTCGAGACATTCCGCCAGCGCATGCTCGAGTATCCGGTGCGTATCGAAATGTTGAGCCGCTTCCGCACGCAGCGCGAGCAAGGCCAGGTCTTGAATGAGCTTCGCGAAGGCGGAGTCGACGTTGTTGTCGGGACCCATCGTTTGATCTCGGGCGATGTCGTTTTTAAAGATCTCGGTTTGGTCGTGATCGACGAAGAGCAGCGTTTTGGTGTTCTACACAAAGAGAAATTCAAGGAACTCTTCAAACTCGTCGACGTGCTCACTCTGTCGGCCACGCCGATTCCGCGCACGCTCTACTTGTCTTTAGTCGGAGTGAAAGACATGTCGACGATCGAGACGCCGCCGCTTAACCGGCTGCCGGTCGAGACGGTCATCTGCGGCTACGATGAGCGGATTATTCGCGACGCGATTAACCGTGAACTGGAGCGCCAGGGGCAGGTTTATTTCCTCCACAACCGAGTGATGTCGATCGAGAAAATGCGCGATCGCATCGCGGAATTGTGTCCCAAGGCGCGAATCGAGTTTGGCCATGGCCAGATGCATGCCGACGAACTGGAAGCGGTCATGCACCGTTTCGTCGCGGGCAAGATCGATGTGTTGGTCTGCACGACGATCATCGAGAGCGGACTCGATATCCCGAACGCCAACACGATCATCATTGATCGTGCCGATCGTTTCGGACTGGCCGATTTGTATCAACTTCGCGGGCGGGTGGGCCGAGCGGAGCACAAGGCTTATGCGTACCTTCTGCTGCCGCGCGAGATGATGACCGTAGGCGCGGCGCGCAAACGAATCAACGCCATCCGGCAGTACAGTTCGTTAGGCGCAGGTTTTCGCATTGCGATGCGCGACCTGGAGATTCGAGGCGCCGGCAGCATTCTCGGCACGGCGCAAAGCGGACACATCCTGGCGGTTGGATTCGATCTTTATTGTCAGTTGCTGCGCCAGGCAGTGGCACAACTTAAAGGCGAGAAGCTGCGTCCACGCCTGGAGGTCGAAGTTCGGCTCGATTTTGTCGCGAGCAACGAAAGCGAATACGTCGCGGCGGGTCCGGAAAAACTGCTCCCTGCGTTCATTCCGACTTCTTACGTCAGCGACTCCGGCCTGCGCATTCAGGCTTACCGTCACTTCGCCGAGGTCACGACTAACGAACAACTCCAGCGTTTGCGCCGCGACTGGCGCGACCGTTTCGGCAAATGGCCGCCGGCCGTTGACAATTTGCTTCTTCTCGGCGAAATCAAGCTCGCCGCCGCTCGGGCTCGGGTGGCGCGCGTCGAGGTGCGCGAGGGCAAATTGATGCTTACCCGTCGAGGCGACTTTATCCTTGTCGGTGACAAATTTCCTCGTTTAACTTCCGGTAGAATCGACCTCAACCTCCCGGAAATACTACAATGGCTAAGACAACTTTAAACTTCATCTGGCGTTTTCCGGTAGCGGCGCTGATCATCGTTTCCTGTCTCAGTGTGGCGGCGACTGCTTCACCCACTCATGGGGCGGAAGCGGTTAACGGCATTGCCGCAATCGTGAACGAGAAAGTCATCACCTATTCGGAAGTGCGAGACGTCGTCGGTCCGCGGGAGCGTCTCCTGCGCGCGCAATATACCGGCGACGAGCTGGTCAAAAAAATTACCGAGCTGCGCAAGGCGGCTTTGCAGGATTTGATCGATCGCCAACTGATCCTCCAGGCTTTCGAGAAGGAAAAATTTCAGATCCCGGAACATTTCGTCGATGCACGGGTCGATGATGTAATTAAGGAGAACTTCGGTGGCGACCGGAACGCCTTTATCAAGACGATGGAGGCGCAGAAATTCACCATGACGAAGTTTAAGGAAATCGAGCGCGACAAAATGATCGTCCAAGCCATGCGCTCCAAGAACGTAAAGTCCAACCTCCTTATTCCGCCGGCCAAGATCGATGAGTATTATCGCCAGCACAGAGAGCAGTTCGCCAGCAAGGCGCAGATAAAATTGCGCATGATCATGATCCCCGGCCACAAAGATAGCGGTGGCGGGGCCGGGCAGGAGGCAATGGCGCAAGAGATTCGCGCCAAGCTCATCACCGGCGCCGACTTCGACAAGATGGCGCAAATGTATTCCGAGGACAGCACGCGCGACTTGGGAGGCGACTGGGGTTGGGTCGACGACAAGACACTTTCAAAGCCGCTTTCCGATGTGGCCTTCAGCCTGCATCAGGGGGAAATCAGCAACGTACTCGACCTCGGCGGCAATTATTACATTTTGAAAGTGGAAGGGCGGCAGGGCGGCGAGGTGAAGCCGCTGAAAGATGTGCGCAACGACATCGAGATGAAGTTACGCCAGCAGCAGGCTCACGATTTGCAGGAGCACTGGCTCGCCAGCCTGCGTGCGAAGGCTTACATCAAGACTTTCTAAAGTCGTTAGGCTAGCCGGCTTTTATTTGCTAGCCCTCTTCGCAAGGGTATTACGGAGGGTAACGACATCTTTCACGTCCCGGTTGTTATCTTGTGATGGCTTGTCGAAATTGCGCGCGACATGGGCATACGCATCGGCATCACCCTGGGCGATCCGGCCGGCATCGGTCCTGAAGTTGTCCGGCGCGCTCTCGCTTCGGGCAAAATTCCGGACGCCGACTATCAACTCTTCGGCGAAGAGCAGGGGTATTCGTTAGGCGAACCGACGCCCGAGAGCGCGCGCGCCGCGCAGGTTGCCCTCGAGGAAGCGGCGCGTTTTGCCCTTGCACGCAAGATCGATGCGATCGTTACCGGACCGATTCACAAAGCCAAAATGTATGATGTCGGTTTTGAGTTTCCCGGACAGACGGAATTTTTCGCTGCGCGTTGCGGCATTGAAAATTTCGCCATGCTTCTTACTGGCGGTAGTTTGACTGTTGCGCTTGTCACCACCCACATCCCACTCGCAGACGTGGCAAAGAATTTGCGCTGCTCAGAGATCGTTCGGGTAGGCTGGCTCTTGCGCGATTTTCTGCATCGCCGCGGCTTGGCGGAACCGCGCATCGCCGTGGCAGGTCTTAATCCGCACGCCGGCGAAAGTGGCGCGATCGGTCGGGAGGAAATCGATATCATTGTTCCCGCAATCACCGATCTGAACCATTCGCCATCGGTGACTCATCGCTTATCTGCGCATTTCGCAGGACCATTTTCGCCCGACACCATTTTCCATCGGGTGGTCGAAGGAGAGTTCGATGCCGTCCTTTGCATGTACCACGACCAGGGATTGATTCCGCTCAAACTGCATGCCTTTCACGAAGGCGTGAATGTCACGCTCGGCCTACCTTTTCCCCGCACCAGCCCGGATCATGGGACGGCCTTTGAGATTGCCGGCCGCGGGATTGCTCGGCCCGAAAGCATGATTGCCGCCATCCGTCTTGCCTTCGAACTGGCGAAAAATCCCAGCCCGTGAACACGCGTATTTCGCCGCTTCATCTCGCGCTGCTTCTCTTGGCCTTCCTCGTCTTCGCCTGGTCGGGCTGGCGTCCCTACGATCGGCTGACGTGGTGGCTTGAAGTCGCGCCCGGGGTCATTGGTGCGGCGGTTCTGATCTTCACTTACTCAAGTTTTCGCTTCACAACGCTCGTCTACACCTTGGTTGCCATGCACATCATGCTGCTTTGCGTAGGAGGTCACTACACCTACGCCCGGGTGCCGCTCTTTACCTGGATCGAACCCTACTTTGGCTGGCACCGCAATCACTTCGACCGGCTTGGACATTTCCTGCAGGGATTTGTGCCGGCTCTGATCGCGCGCGAGCTTTTCGTTAGGCTAAGGATCGTGACCTCAGCCGGCTGGCGTTTTTCCATCATCATTCTCATTTGCCTGGGAATCAGCGCGCTCTACGAGCTAGTCGAATGGTTGACTGCGCTCATCGGGGGCGCCGCTTCCACCGCATTCCTCGGCACGCAAGGCGATCCCTGGGACACTCAGGAGGATATGTTGATGGCCTTGATCGGTGCCTTCTGCGCACTCATCTTTATGGCCTATTGGCAAGACCGGCAGATGCGACGCCTTCCCTTTCGCTGGTGATATCTAACCGATGAGGCGATTCGAGAAATACATCACCGTTTTCAATCTTGGGATCCAAAATACGTTCGTCTATCGCTGGAACTATCTCCTGCGCGCGATCTTTGGCCTGATTCCACTCGTCGGTACCGTCTTTCTCTGGCGTGCCATCTTCCAGGAAAGCGGTGGCGGTATGCGAGGCTACGACTACGGCTCGATGATCTACTACTACCTGCTCACGATCCTGGTCAGCAACCTGGTCACTCCTACAGAGGATGAATGGCAGATAGCGGCCGACATCCGCGAAGGTCAGATTAATTCTTTCCTCACCAAGCCGATGAGCTATCTGGCCTATCGGTTTTGTATCTTTCTGAGCGGGCGGCTGGTTTACACCCTGGTCACGATCCTGCCGATCGCGGTCATCTTCATTTATTTCCGGCGCTTTATCGTTTTGCCTAACGAGACTATGACCTGGGTCGCCGCTTTGGTCTCACTCGTGATGTCGGCTCTGATTCAGTTCTTTCTTACTTATGCCCTTTCCATGATGGCGTTTTGGATTCTCGAAATCTCGACCATTGTCTTTATTGTCTACAGCTTCGAATACTTTCTCGGGGGTCAGATGTTCCCGCTCGATATCATGCCGCCCGCATTCCAGGTAGTGATGAAGTGGCTGCCCTTTTATTATGAAATTTTTTGTCCGATCGCAATTTTCCAGGGTCGCTTAAGCGGAAACGAAATGTTGAGTGCACTCGCCATTCAGGCCGGCTGGATGCTCGCGATGTGGGCCGCGGCCAGGCTGATGTGGCGGCGCGGTCTTGGCCACTATCAAGCCGTGGGCGGTTAGCCATCGTTACTCTTGAATTGCCGTCTCCCCCGGCGGGTATCTGGCATCCTACTCAACAGCGTTCGGCGGGCGATGATGTAGCGGGCTCGGCATCGGCTCTACAATTTCGATTGCATGCTGATCATCGCCTTCCGAAAGTCGCGCGGTGGATTTGAGAGCTTATCTTATTACGCGTCAGAAGGAGGTCGATCGTGCCCTGGATCATTTCCTGCCAAAGGCTGCGACCAAACCGGCGACCATTCACAAGGCGATGCGCTATTCGCTCTTTGCCGGCGGCAAGCGTTTGCGGCCAATCCTTTGTCTGGCGGCCGCTGAAGCCTGCGGTGGCCTGGCCAAAGATGCATTGCCGCTCGCCTGCGCCGTAGAGTGTATTCATACCTATTCACTGATCCATGACGATCTCCCCAGCATGGACAACGATGATTTCCGGCGCGGACGTCCGACCTGCCATAAGGTCTTTGGTGAAGGCATCGCAGTTTTGACGGGTGACGCATTACTTACGATCGCCTTTGAGATCGCAGCTCAGGCAAGAGCATGGCCGCGCTATGAGCCACGCACAATTTTTCGTGAAATCTCGGTCGCGGCAGGAAGCACAAAACTGATCGCCGGACAGGTGGCGGATTTGGAAGGTGAAGGCAGGGCGATCCAGCGCGCGCAACTCCGCTATATTCACGAAAACAAGACCGCCGCGCTTCTCACCACCGCAGTGCGACTCGGCGGGATGAGTGCCAACGCGACGCCGAAGCAATTAAAGGCGCTAACTGACTTTGGCTATGCACTCGGTTTAGCCTTTCAGGTGATCGACGACATTCTCGATGTCACGCAGACAACCGAAAAGCTCGGGAAAAGTGCGGGCAAGGATGCGGCCGCGCAAAAAGCGACCTATCCAGCGGTGCTCGGCTTGGAAAAATCGCGCGCGGAAGCGTTGCGACTCACCGGACAGGCGTACAAAGCTTTAGACTCGTTAGGCAAGAATGGCGCGACGCTGCGAGCAATCGCAGGTTATTTGTTGAAACGCGAAACGTAGGAGACACGGTTGACTGGTGCTCCAGCGCCAGCGCGTTTTCACGAGCGCCTGGTTTGCCTGGGTTGAACAGGAGGCGCCTTTCCCGTAACTGAAAAAGGTGCAGCCCGATTCCTACCTCGCATTGGCATTGATCGTTCTCGCCGTCGTTGGGGCGATCGGCTGGCTACTGCTTTGGAGACGGCTCCAGACGCGCGAAACGGACAACGCGTCGCGCCAGCAACAGTTGCTCGACCGGCTCGAACAGCTCGATCGGGCTCAGGAGCGCGATGCGAAGCTTTACCGTGAAGAATTCTCCCGCAATCGCGAGGAAGCGGGCGCCGCCGCCAAAGCGCAGCGCGAAGAACTAGCTGCGTCTTTGACGAACGTGAGCGATTCGACCTTCAAGTGGTTAGGCGAGATCGCCGCCAGTCTCCGTGGACAGCTTGAACAGGTCGTCAATCAATCCGGCAAGCTGGCAGACAAGGTCGATCTCCGCCTGAAAGAGTTGCAGCAGGACAATGCCCAGCAAATCGAGAAGATGCGCGCGACGGTGGACGAAAAGCTGCAGGGAACGCTCGAGCGCCGACTGGGCGAATCGTTTCAGCTCGTCAGCGAACGGCTCGAACGAGTGCATCAGGGGCTTGGCCAGATGCAGCAACTGGCGAGCGACGTCGGGGGCCTGCAGCGCGTGCTCACCAATGTGAAAACACGCGGCGGCTGGGGTGAAGTGCAGCTCGGGAATCTTCTCGAGCAAGTGCTGACTCCAGAGCAGTTCATGCGCAACGTCAAGACGCGCGAAGGCAGTAATGAGATGGTCGATTTCGCTGTGCGCCTGCCAGGGGACGAGAATGGCCAGCCGGTCTGGCTGCCAATCGATGCGAAATTTCCGATCGAGGATTATCAGCGCCTAACGAGTGCGCAGGAAAGCGGGGATGCGGTGGCAACGGAGGAAGCAATGAAGAGCCTCGAGACGCAGTTGCGCAAAAGTGCGAAGGAGATTTGCGGTAAGTACATTAACCCACCACGCACGACCGATTTCGCGCTCCTGTTTTTGCCCACAGAAGGATTGTACGCCGAAGCGATCCGGCGCGTCGGGTTGGTCGATCAAGTGCAGCGTGAATGCCGGGTGGTCTTTGCCGGGCCGACCACGCTGGCGGCGTTGCTTAACAGTTTGCAGATGGGCTTTCGCACTCTCGCGATTCAGAAAAGCTCGAGTGAAGTGTGGAACCTGCTCGCGGCCGTGAAAACGGAGTTCGGTAAATTCGGCGGAGTGCTCGATGGAGTGAAGAAGAAATTGCAGGAAGCCTCGAACAAGATCGACGAAGTGGATGTACGTTCGCGGGCGATCACGAAAAAGCTGCGCGACGTAGAAGCTTCGCCGAGCAATCCCGAGCCGCTCCTGCCGGATCTTTTGCCTAACGAGATCGACGGAGAGGATGAGGTTTAGGCGATGCGATGGCAGCGCCACGTCGGCTTCCGGATCATACGGCGATCGACAAACCAGTTTGGAGCTCGACTTCGCCGTCAGGAGCTACAGCACGGCGTCCCATTTGCTCTTGTCCTTCAGCAAGAGCTCGCGCAAGAGACGAACGGGCGGTGCGCCGTGGTTGAGCAGTTCATCGTGAAATTTCTCCAGAGTGAAATTGGTGCCTTCCTGGGCTTTGTAATCGTCGCGTAGTTTTAGGATCTGCAATTTGCCTAACGTGTAGTTCAGATAACCCGGGTCGAACGTGCCGCGCATCGCTTCCGAGTAGGATGGCTTTTCTTCGTAGTAGCAATTCTCGTGGAAGAATTTCGCGGCATCGACGACCGACATTCCCTGGGTGTGTATCTTGATCGAGACGCAAAGCCGGCAAAGTCGCAGCATCGCCTCGTCGGCCTGCGCCATGCGGTATTTTGCGGCTCGCACCTTTTGCTCCGGACTCGGATTTGGCGTGCTGCCATAGCCTTGGTCGAGCATCATTTGCTCGGCATAGTGCGCCCAGCCTTCGACGAAAGCATAGCTGTTGAAAATCTTTTCGATCTGGGTCGCGTTCGAGGCGTTGAGGTGGAGGAATTGGACGTAATGGCCGGGATAAGCCTCGTGGATGGAGACAATATCGGTGGTGTAAAAATTGAATGAGGTCAGCCACTCATCCTTTTGTTTCTCCGTCCAGTTATCCTCAGGCGGCGTAACGTAATAGTAGGCTTGGCTCGCCTTCTTCTCGAATGGCCCAGGCGTATCCATCGAGGCAAAGGTAGTTGCGCGAGCAAACTGGGGAGTCGCCAGAACCGTCGCTCGCACGTCGGACGGGATACCGACGACGTGATGGTCCAATACCCATTGCCGGATTTGATCCAGGTCCTTCGCCACATCCGGGATCAATTCTTCGGGTTTGGCATGCTCCTGTTGGATCGCTTTGAAAACGTCGATTGGCTTTTTCGTCGGATCGATGGCGTGCGCCGCATCGGCAAAGACCTGCTGCTCTTCCTTCAAACGCTGAAGCCCAATGCCGAGCAACTTGTCGGGCGCCATGTCGACCAATTCGGTCGCAGCCAGTGCCTTTTGATACTTGGCGGTGCCGAGTGCGAAATTCGCAGTCGCTTTTGGCAGGCGCTCCTTTTGCAGCCAGTTTGCGAAATCGCGCAATGCTGCCGCCGCTTTTTTGTTCGAATCGCGAAAGGAATCCATGAGCGAGGAGTCGTCCAGGTCCTTGAGCGCAGCGACCAAGTCCTTTTCGAGAAAGTCCGCCGACCCATTGGCGATTTGAATTCCAAGATCTACGTAAGGTTTGGGCAAAACCGGAGCGAGATTGGTTTTGGCCGCGGTCATAATATTTGCCGCCTGGTCTTCGATCGTGACGATATCGCGCACCCGGTCATCCAGCGGTTTGAAATCACGCTTGATGTAGATGTTGAGGTTGAGTGCGCTGGCGTAGGTCATGGGGTTCTTGTCGAAGGCGCCCAGGTCCTCAATCCGAAGGAGCTGACTCGCGATCGCGCTGAGCAGAATGCGGCGGTCGATCTCCGCCCGCTGGCTTAGCTTACTCCCGTCGAGTTGTGAGAATGCATTTTGGAAACGGTGTAACCGCTCAAGTTCAGCGTCGATCGCCAGACGGGTGTAGTCGCCGATCTTGCCATCGTATTGATGCAGACCGAGCGCGACACCCAGCAACGGCCGGGCGGCCAGGTAGCCGCTGATAAAATCGAGCGCCATTTTGTCGAACTGGGAATCTGGGTCGTTCGCGAGCACCGGTGACGGGGTAGGCGTCTTGGCGCTTTGCTTCTTTTTTGTCCCGGCGGCGAGCATCGTAATTGCTACGCCTAACGAAAAAGCGATCACCAGGAGGTTTCGAAGCGATTTCATTGGGTGGAGTTTAAAGACGGATCACAGGGTTGTCATGCCGACTGACTGGCAAATGCGCGGGAATGAACGAGAGTCGACCCATTGGGTCCAAGGATGATCATGATGAAGCGACATCTCGCGTTCCGCCCCGGCCTGCCGCTGGTCGTGACGCTTTTCTTTTGCCTCGCGAGCATTGCCGCGAGCGGCGCGGCCGATCCCGAGCCGACCACCGCCAATAACGGCGAAGACAACGGCTACTCCGAGATCGCCACTTTCGCCAAGGCGGTTGAGCTGATCCGGCAGGATTACGTAGACGGACAGAAGGTCAGTTATCACGATCTCATCTACGCCGCGATGAAGGGCATGCTTTCTTCGCTCGATCCGCACAGTCAGTTCATGGATCCGGACGATTTCAAGGACATGCAGGACGATACCCGGAGCCGCTTCAATGGCCTCGGCGTGGAAGTCGCGATCAAGGATGGATTGCTCACCGTCGTCACGCCGATGGAAGATACTCCGGCTGCCCAGGCAGGCATCCAGTCGGGCGATCAGATTCTAAAAATCAACGGCGTTTCCACCGATAAGCTCGGCTTGCAGGACGCAGTCGACGTTTTGCGCGGCGAACCGGGGAAGAAAGTTAGCCTTACGATTCTCAGACCGTCGACCAAGGAGATCAAGGAATACGCGCTCGAGCGCAAGGAAATCAAGGTGCAAAGCGTGAAAGGCACATGTCTGCTTGATCCCGAGCTGACCGGACCTTTCAAGGTTGGCTACGTCCGGATCGTGCAGTTCAATGAGCCGACGGCGGATGAATTTGGGAAGGCGCTCGACAATTTGCAAAAGCAAGGCATGCAGGCGCTCGTTCTTGATCTGCGCAACAATCCCGGTGGTTTACTTAACAGCGCGGTCGACATTCTTGGACAATTTCTTCCACCGAATACGAAGGTTGTTTCCACTCAGGGACGGGTATCGTCGCAGAAGCACGACTACTCTACGCCGAACGGCGTGAAAGAGCGCCCGCGTTTCCCGTTGGTCGTTCTTGTGAATGAGGGAAGCGCCAGCGGGTCGGAGATCGTGGCCGGCGCGCTAAAAGATTTGCACCGGGCAATCGTGGTGGGCGAGACGACCTTCGGCAAAGGTTCGGTACAAAACGTCATGCAACTGCCTGATGGCTCAGCCCTACGTTTCACGACCGCGAAATATTATACGCCGAGCAAAGTCGTCATTCAGGGCAACGGCGTCGAGCCAAACATCCTCGTCCCGCTCACCCCCGACCAGGACCGTGCCGTCGCCGTCCTGCGCAATAACGACAAAATCCAACCAGCCGAAGCGACCCGCATCGTCAAAGCGAAAGACGTGCAAATGATGCGGGCGATCGATGCGCTCAAAGGCGTGATGATTTACGCCCAGGAAACCGCACCCAAAGGGAGCGCGGTAAAAAAGTAGCGCCTTTTCAAACGCGGAAACGGGAAGAGCGCGCGAAGGATAACTCGCCTGCTGCTGATTTTTTTCGTTTTCTCCATCCCATGCCCGCTCTCTGCTGCTAAATATACGGCATGATGTTGGCGATCGAAACTTCGTGTGACGAAACCGCTGTTGCCATCCTGCGCGGTAGCGAGCTACTCGCGAGCGAGGTCGCTTCTCAGGTCACCGCGCATCAACCGTATGGCGGCGTCGTTCCAGAGGTCGCTTCGCGTCAACATCTCCAACACATTCCGGAACTTCTTGTCCGAGCGGTCGAATCTGCCGGATTGTCGTTAGGCGAGATCGACGCTTTTGCCGCCACCAGCGGGCCCGGCCTGGCCAGTTCGCTCATGATCGGCGTCTCGCTGGCGAAGGGTCTCGCGCTTGGTTTCGGCAAACCGTTTCTCGCCATTAATCATCTCGAGGGCCATCTCCTCTCGCCTTTTTTCGGCAGCGAACACACGATCAAGCCGAATCTTTCCCTTATCGTCAGCGGCGGCCATACGTTACTCGTGGAAGTAGATGGTCTGGGCGACTATCGCATCATCGGCCAGACGCTCGACGACGCTGCCGGCGAAGCATTCGACAAGGTGGCAAAGATGCTCGGCCTTGCCTATCCGGGCGGACCCGAGATCGAGGGCTGCGCACATGGCGGCGATCCGACGCGCTTCGATCTGCCCCGCGGAATGCATAACTCGGGCGACTTCAACTTCAGCTTCAGCGGGCTAAAAACCGCCGTTCGATATCTTCTTCCGAAGTTACCGACTGCGCCTGACGAATTCGCCAAAGCGAAGCGGGACATGTGCGCTTCCTTTCAGCGTGCAGTCGTCGATGTGCTCGTGGCCAAGACCATCGCCGCGGCCCGACATTGCGGCGACCGGCTGATCACGATCAGCGGCGGCGTAAGTTGCAACCGCGAACTGCGCGAACAGATGTCCGAGGCCAGCCAGCGTGCAGGCCTCGAGCTGCGCTTCGCCGTTCCTCGTCTCTGCACCGACAACGCTGCCATGATTGCCTTTGTCGCCCAGCTCCGCCTCGCACGCGGCAATTTCACGCCGCTAACGACCGAGATCGATCCGAACCTGTCGCTCGTGAATCGTTAGGCAAAGGACAGTAATTGCTTCCCCGAAGCGCAGGATGCGCAGATGCAGGAGGACGCCAAATTCGCTTCCAGGCGGGCGAGTATCTCAGGCTTAATCCTCATCTCGGCGCACCAGCAGCCTGTCGCGCTTTTCCCATCATTAACAAGCGCGCACTCATTGGGTTTGCCGCAGAGTGGGCAAATTCCACTTGATGAAGAAGAGTAGGGACAATTGCGACAGCTGTTTTGGCAACACGAACCGCGACGAAGCAGAAATTCGCGCGTCAGTGCGCCATCACCGTCGAAGTCGGATGGAGAGGCGAAAAGGAAGTCTTCCCCTGCCGGGTTATCCTTACCCATAACTTAGGTTGCGGCGCCGCCGAGTCCGGCGAGCGCCCGGGACGACCTCCTCAAGGAAGTCCGCGGCGGGCGAAGATTCTTCGTCGACATCAATGAGAGTTACTGGCAACCTTCATTTGGAGTTATCCTTTGCGTAGCTTACGCTGCTTGCATCAGTCGCGCGGGCGCCCGATAGCTTCGTCTCTAAGTTTACTCGCAGGCCTCCGTAGATCCCAAAGCCCGGGTGCTCGAACCCGGTAGGATCCTGATAATGCTCGTCAAACAAATTCGTCGCACGCGCAAAGACCGTAAGATACTTCGTTGCCTCATACTGCGCGGCAAGGTTAGCGACATAGTAGGAATCGGTTCTAAGTCGAGTGATGGAAAAACTGCGGTTTCCGTCCACCTGTGGTCCGACATACACCATCGTCGTTGCAAGCAAGAGCTTGGGAATTGGCCGCCAACTCGCAGTTAGGCTGGCACGATTTTTCGGACGGCGAAGCAATTCCAATCCGGTATCCTCGTCGGTAGCTTCCGTGTAGGTGTAATCCGCGCGCAGCTCGAAACGATCGTTCCAGGAATAGGAAGCAAATGCCTCTACTCCCTGAGTCGTCGCTTTTCCTACATTTATCAGCGTGGTGAAAGTGGCGTTATTCGAAATAAGATTGGTGATGTCATTATGGAAGTAAGTCGCTCCAAAGCGAACGTGCTCATCGAAGAGGGGCTGCTCGAACCCGGCATCGTAACCTTCACTCTCCTCCGGTTGCAGGTTGGGGTTGGCGAAAAAACCGAATGCCGGAAAGCTAACAAAAAGGTCCGTTAAGGTCGGTGCTTTGAAACCTGTTCCATACGTCGCTTTTAACTTCGTCCCGATCGTGGGGATAATGTAGACAGGGGCGACCCGCCAGGTCGTTTTCCCGCCGAAGCGCTCATTTGCATCGTAACGGACACTCGCTGTGGCATAGAGATTATGGACAACCTCCGTTTGCAACTCGCCGAAGCCTGCCGCGTTAGCGTTCTCGGCTGAGATCGGGCTATCAATTAGGCGGTCATTCTGGTCTTCAACGCCTAGCAGCAACGTGTAATTCTTTGCCAGCGCGATAGTGCCGAGCCAGTTAAACTTTATTCGGTCGCCGCGACTCGCGTTTGGCGGTGGGACGCCAAAGCCGGTGTCAGGCTCCTGAGTCTCCGTATCGTAATAGGTGTAGGCCAGGCCGGCGCTATTCTTGAATGTGCCGTTGAAAAGAGAAAGGTGCGCTTCGCCACGGGCGAAGATCTGGTCCGCGCTCTGCTCGCTCTGTTCAGCGGCGGGCACGCTCGGGAAGACCGAGAAATCGTCGCCGGTAAAGAACAGATCTGCGTTGGTATAACGGACTACACCGCTGATTCCAAAATCATCGGTAAAGTCATAGCCGACCCTGGTTGAGAAGGTGGTGTTCTCGTAGCTGTCGTCATTCCGCTTTCTGCCCGGGGGCAGCAAATCCAACGGCGTGACCGGAGTGCTGTCAGAAACAAAATGCTGGACGTTGACCGCGTAATTGAAGCGCCCAATCGAACCACTGGCGCTGCCAGCTTGGTTAAAGGTATCGAACGACCCTCCTTCCAGGGAGCCGGTAAAAGTGGGCGGTCCGTCGCCCTTTTTCGTCACCAAATTGATCACACCACCAAGCGCATCGGAACCATACAGACTGCTCTGCGGTCCGCGTAACACTTCGACCCTTGCCAAGTCCCAGGTCAGCACCTGTCCGAAATCAAATCCGCCAGTTCCACTCGGGTCATTAACGTCGATGCCATCGATAATCACTTTGGTGTGGTTGGAATTAGTTCCGCGCGTAAAGACAGACGTCTGCGCGCCGGGTCCACCGGCCTGAACGACGTTCAAGCCCGGCACCGTCTCCAACACGTCAGGCAATGTGCGTTGCTGATTGCGCGCGATTTCGTCATCCGTAACGACGGTCACGGAACTGCCGACCTGCTCAACCGGCGTATCGATACGTGTCGCGCTCACGACAATTTCTTCCACCTGAGATTCGCCCGGTGTCGGCGAAGGGGTCGCTTCCTGAGCACGAGCGAGTGGCGACGCGCCTGACAAAACTGCCATAACTACCAACCAACCACGTGGGTCTTTCCACATAACCAAGTCTCCTCCAATTGTTGAGAGGCGGACTTGTCGGCAAAGCGGATCGGTCCACGGCTCTCATTCTTCTTTTCTGCGAAGAAGTTTTATCGAGCCCTCTGCACACGCAGGGACACGAATGAGGTGGAGCGGGCAAATATTCTGGCTCCTGGCTTGCGGCGTTTGCCTAACGACTCACGCACACCTTCTTCCCGCCTTCACCGCCGGCTCGCGCCTAACGATTGGCTCATGGAAAGTTGTATCCAGTTACAGCAGCGCAACTGCTCCCGGTTCACACGGGATTTCTCGCGCCGATCCACTGATCAAACTCGCAAAGAACTGGAGGGAGAGATAGGCGACGCCGTAAAGCACGGCAAGACATTTCCTCAACGGAAAACCTCGGCGGCGCGGATATGCCCGTTGCTGTCAGAATCGCTCTTCGCAGCTTGCGCTTCCTGAAGCGCGATTTATTTGTCAGCTTCCCTGAACGCTTGCCGCCGTGTCTGAACCATCACGCAGCTATCTTATTACCGGCGGAGCCGGCTTCATCGGCTCGAACCTTGTTCTCGCGTTACAGGAGAAATTTCCGCGTGCGCGCCTCACGGTGATCGACGATTTCCGCTCCGGCGATTTCAAAAATCTTCGCGGTTACCAGGGCGATTTCGTCGCAGCGGATCTCGCCAGACTCGATTGGCGCGCGCAATTTGGAGACGAAGCCTTCGACGGCATTTTCCATCTCGCCTCCATTACCGACACGACGCTGCACGATCAGTTCCCGCAGGTGCATGACAACGTCGAAAGTTTTCGTCGCCTCCTTGCTTTTGCGCGGCCGAATCGAACGCGCGTCATCTACGCTTCGTCCGCCGCCACTTATGGCGCAGCGCTCGGCATGAGTCGCGAAGTGGATGAGGCCGCGCCGGCGAATGTTTACGCCTTTTCGAAGGTGATTATGGACAACCTCGCCCGGCGCGCCGCCTCGGACGATCCGGAGTGGAAAATTGTTGGTCTACGCTACTTCAACGTTTACGGCCCGCGCGAGGCGCACAAGGGCGTTCCTGCGAGTATGATCTTGCATCTCTCGCGCCAGATGAAGGCGGGTAAGAATCCGCGGATTTTCAAATATGGCGAGCAGAAGCGCGACTTCGTTTACGTGAAAGACATCGTCGCCGGGACCCTGCTTGCGCTCGAGGCAAAGGAGAGCGGCATTTATAACCTCGGGTCCGGCCAGGCGAGCTCCTTCAACGAACTGATTGCGATTCTCAACAAGTCGTTAGGCACGAATTTTTCACCGGAGTATTTTGATAATCCGCACGCCCATTATCAAAACCACACAGAAGCAGATCTGAAGAATGTTCGGCAGTCGTTAGGCTACGAGCCGCGGTACTCGCTGGAGCAGGGTGTGGCTGATTACATGGCGTGGCTCTACCCCGTAGCCACATCGTCGTAACCTCGGCGGTGCCTAACAAAGCGAAGCGGCTATTATTTCTCGCTTCTCTGCGAGAAGGTCGCGTTTTCAGTTTCCCCGAATCGGTGCCGCTGCGTGCGTCACGGGTCGAAGTCGAACTTCGCCGATCTCGAGCCTTAATGCGCTGCGAGCGACTTCGAGAAAAACATCGGGTGGGTCGGTTAGTGCGACCGAGAGGCTGCCGGCAGCCACTGAATCGCGACGCAGATGTTCCGCTTCCAAAAGCCGTGAGACGGCAATCGCACAGTTGTGCGCAGAGTCGACCAGTTGCACTTCGTCGCCCGCAAATTTTCCAATCGCGGCGCGCAGCAGCGGATAATGCGTGCAACCGAGAACGAGCGTGTCGATTCCATCGTCCAGCAGCGGTGCAAGGTATTGTCTAATGACCCGGTCGGTGATTTCGCCTTCCAACCAACCCTCCTCAATCAGCGGAACAAAGAGCGGGCAAGCCAGGACGGTCAGGTGTACCGCTGGATCGAGTGCAGAGATGGCGCGTTCGTACGCTCTGCTCCCAATTGTGGCGCGCGTGCCAATGACGCCGATGTGGCCATTGCGCGTCGCGGTCACCGCGGCTTCCGCCCCGGGACGGATCACGCCCATCACCGGGACGGATACGGTTTCCATCAGCTTCGGCAACGCAAGGGCAGAGGCCGTGTTGCAAGCCACGACGATTGCTTTGCAATTCTCCTCCAGCAACATGCCGGTAATCTCAAGACTGTAGCGCTCAACGGTGGCGGCACTTTTGCCCCCATAGGGAACCCGCGCCGTGTCGCCGAGATAATGAATAGTCTCGTTAGGCAAGAGTTCACGCAGTGCGCTCACCACGGTGAGTCCGCCGATGCCGGAATCGAAGACACCGATCGGACGTTCGCGGCGTTGCTCCTCGGAGAGTGTCATTTATTGGACGTCTGAATCGCGACAGACGGAGTTTGGGAATTTTTCGCCGGCGAGGGAGCGACCGCGCCTAATGGTTCGGTGATGGAATGAGTGTGTGCCGGCAAGCTTCCTGCCGCCGCCAGGATCGCCGGGCTGTTGGCCTTGAAGTTCACCGCCCGATCGTAAGTTGCGATCGCCTGGGCAATCGCCGCACCGAGGCGCTGGCGATAAGCCGGAGTCGCAATGCGGGCGCCTTCCATCGAATCGTTGAGAAATCCTCCTTCCACGAGCATGCCGGGAATTTTGAGTTCGCGCAGGACATGAAAACGGGCATGCCGCACGCCCCGGTCGAAAACGGAAACGCGCGACCGAATCGTTCCCTGCACCGCGGCGGCGAGGGCGATATTGGCCGCGTCGTGTGCGTTGCCCGGGTTAGCGTGGCTCTCGACGCTCGCGGCTTGATCTTCACTCGAAGCATTTGAGGGCACTCCGATTGGAGCAAGCACGTAACTTTCCACGCCGGAACCTCCCGCCGAGGAGTTGAAATGGATGCTGACAAAAACAGCCTTAGAAAATCGGTTCGCGAATTCGACGCGCTGTTCGAGCGAAACAGTCTCATCGCCGGTGCGCGTCAGCTCGACCTTGAAACCAGCCCGCTGCAGTTCCTCGCGCGCGGCGAAGGCGACGTCGAGGGTATAAGCTTTTTCGCCCCCGAAAGGTCCGGCCGCCCCACTGTCCTCGCCGCCATGTCCGGGATCGAGCACGACGGTCTCCACCGGCCCGGCGCCAGCAATGCGATTCGGACGAAGAACTGGCTCGACGATTTTGGAAATATCCATCGCTGAGATGAGGTTGTCGTCGCCGTGGGCCAGAAGGGGATAATCGCAGAAAAAGCGAAGACCGTTGACGAAGAATTCGCTCGTTCCAGCCTGGGCGCGTAACCCGTGGTGTTCGTCGCCTAACGATACTGTGCGGCTCGCCTGAGTGAATCGCGGGAAACGATAAAACTGCGCCACATTGGCGAAGCTCACGTAGTCGCGTCCTTCGGCGGCGATGATTTTCCATTCTTCTCCTGCGAAACCGCGGTCCATCCCAGCGGAGAGTAGCAAAACGCACAGAAAAATTTTCATGGGGATCGAAGCTAGAATCTTTCGGCGTCGCGCGCGCGCCGCAAGCATTCGAGAATCACGCCAAGGGCGGCAGACCCTCTTCGGTATCGCCGGTATCGATGCCCTCGCGCAATTTGCTGTGACGAATGCCGTAGAGGAAATAGATGACGAGCCCGATGATGAGCCAGAGGAAGAATCGCAGCCAGGTGAGCACCGGCAGGCTAAGCATGAGTGCGGCGCAGAGAATCACTCCAATGATCGGAAAGACCGGAACGAACGGAACGCGAAAAGGACGATGCCGTCCCGGATCGGTTCGGCGCAGAACGACGACTCCGCAGCAAACAAGAATAAAGGCGAAGAGCGTACCGATGTTCGTTAGGTCGGCTAACGAACCGATATCGGTGACCATCGACACGACGCCGACGATAACTCCGGTCCAGATGGTGGTGATGTGCGGAGTGCGATAGCGCGGGTGGATTTTCGCGAAATACTGGGGGAGCAAACCGTCGCGTGCCATGGCCATAAAAATGCGCGGTTGCCCAAGTTGAAAAACCAGGAGCACCGAGGTCATGCCTGCGAGTGCGCCCGCGCTGACCAAAGCCTGCGCCCAGGGCTTGGAGGCAAAAGCCGTCGCCACCGCCGCTGGGTCGCCGAGATAGACGGTGTATTTCTTTATTCCGGTTAGCACGCCAGACATCAGCACATAGAGCAATGTGCAGATAATCAGGCTGGCCATCATCCCAATCGGCATATCACGTTGCGGGTTGCGCGTTTCCTCCGCGGTTGTCGAGACCGAGTCGAAGCCGATAAACGCGAAAAAAACGATCGCGGCTCCGCTCATGATTCCGGTGAAACCAGTCGGCATAAAGGGATACCAATTTACCGGGTGAATCATGAAAGCGCCGAAGGCGATAAAGAAAACCACGACTACGAGTTTGATGATCACGATAGCGGTATTGGCGCGCGCGCTTTCCCGAATGCCGTAAATGAGAAGCACGGTCACGGCGGCGACGATGGCGAGAGCGGGAAGATTGAGAGCGATTGGATGACCGGCAATAACGGGCAGACTGGTGGACGAAAAATCATTGAGCGCAGCTCCGCCCTGCGCAATCACGCTGGCGGCGGTGCCGGAGTCAGTTACCGCCCAAAGCGGAAACTTGAGCCCAAACAGGCTCCCGCAAAGCTTGATGAAATAGCCCGACCATCCGACCGCGACTGCCATATTCCCGACCGCGTATTCGAGAATCAGATCCCAGCCAATGATCCAGGCGATCAGTTCGCCTAACGTGGCGTAGGAATACGTATAGGCCGAACCGGAAACTGGAATCATGGCCGAAAGCTCGCCGTAGCAGAAAGCAGCGAAAGCACAGGCGATGGCTGCCACGATAAAGGAAAAAATCACCGCGGGGCCCGCCGCCGGTCGGCCGAGCGAGACGGCGGTATGAGTGATCCAGCCTTGCAGATAATTAAGGACCGGAGTGTCAAAGAAAGAGCCCGCAGCTGCGGATTGGCCGGCCGCCGCAGTGCCGGTGAGGGCAAAAATTCCTGTGCCAATAATTGCGCCGATCCCAAGACAGGTGAGATCAACCGCGCTGAGCGTGCGCTTCATTCGACGCTCTTTGGTTTGCGATTCGCGAATCAGGTGATCGGGGCTTTTTGTTTGAAAGAGCTTCGAGGCCACAGATTCTTTGATTCGTTAATGCGCGGAACGACGGAGGCATCCTTGCACTGCGCGGTTTCCGCGGTCAAAACCTTTGTTTCCGGCGAATATCTTCAGCCTAACGATACGGCGATGGCGCGGATTTAGCTTCGGAAAAGACATGCCCGTTTTCTCCGCTGCGAATCTTTTCGCGGGACTGCTTTTTGGCAGTATCGGTTTCGTCGGTTTTATCTATGGCAAAAAGATGAGCCGCTGGAAGCCGATGTTGCTTGGGCTTCTCCTTATGAGCTACCCCTATTTCGTGGAAAGCACGGTCGCGCTCTGTGTCATCGGTCTCACCGGGACGGCCGCGTTTTTTTTATTGGGCGAATAGGATAAACGCTTCCGGCATGGACTTGGCGCGCGCGCTGAATAGTCTGCCGTCGTGTCGGACGAAACGACGCCACTCATTTTTGGGGATGCGGCTGCGGCTGAGCTGAGCCGTAACCGGGGACCGAAATGGTTCCGCAAGAAGTCGCTCAGGTCGCTCACAAACTGCGAGAACTGTCACGCGCCGCTTTCCGGCCCCTACTGTGCGCAGTGCGGGCAGCCCGCGATTGATTACCGGCGCTCTTTCGGTTCGCTCCTCCTCGACGCAGCCGATGCCTTCTTCAATCTGGACGAACGCTTCCTGAAATCCTTCGGACTGCTCCTCGTCAAGCCATGGCGACTAACGAATGATTTCGTCGAAGGCAAACGCGTTCGTCACGTCCATCCGCTGCGCGTCTATCTTATCGCGAGTGTCATTTTCTTTCTCGTCATCAATTATCTTGCGCGCGGGGCGCATTTCCAAAAAGAAAGCACGGATTCGGACCATGCCGCTCTTATCGTCACCGATGCTTCGCCCAGCCCTAAATCCGACGCGGAGAAATTTGCCCGTGACTTACGCAAAGAGATCCGCGCCGCCAATGCGGCGCAGGAAGTTTCCTCTGCTGGCTCGGTCACGCCAGCGCCATCGCCTGGCGTTTCGCCTTCGAGTTCGTTAGGCGCCTCGCCCCCCGCCAAGCCGAAACCGGCGAAAAAGAACATTTTCTCTGAGCTCGACGAAGACAAAGATCTCTCGCCTTTCGCCCGCTGGGTGAAAGACCGGGCAGAAGAAAAGATCGGCCCGACGGGTGACAGGGGCGATCTCTTCCTCAAGGCCTTGATTCAAAACCTCGCCCCAATGGTCCTTTGCTGCATTCCGCTCTTTGCGCTCGTTTTGAAGATTCTCTTCATCTTCAAGCGTCGGTATTACATCGATCACCTCGTCTTCGCTCTCCACACCCACGCTTTCGTGTTTCTGAGCACGGTCGTAATCATCGGCATCGGATTCCTTCTCGCTTGGAAGGCGCCCCTTCCGCTGGTTCCGCTCGTTTGCACGTTTCTTAGTTTCGCAGTTCTCGTCCAGCTTCTGATCGCGATTCGAAAGGTATACCAGCGGAACTGGTTCGGTGTTTTTTTTACCTTCGGGCTGGGCAGCTTCATCTACCTGGTCCTGCTCTGTGTGGCCTTTCTCTTTACCGCAGCTGTCACTCTCGTTCTCCCCTAGATTCGTTAGGCGGTTTGCTTAGTATGGGTTGTTGACTCCGGCTTCAGATCTCAGGGAGTTCAGCGGATCATTAGCCGCGCTACTTGCTACTGACGAACCTGACGTTTAAATCAGCGCCATGGGTCGTCAGTGGTTACACGCCAAACGCGAGGTCGCAGGTCTCAAGAAAGGTCAGGCAGTCGGCAAACTTGTGAAGGAAATCATGGTTGCGTCCAAGCTTGGCGGCCCCGACGTCGCCGCGAACGCACGGCTCGCCGCCGTCATCGAAAAGGCAAAAAAGCAAAGCGTCTCGCGCGACGTGATCGAACGCGCGATCAAGAAAGGCTCGGGGAGCGGCGGTGAAAAACTCGAGCTCGAGCAAATTCTTTTCGAAGGCTACGCGCCGCAGAAGGTGCCGGTGATTGTCGAAGTGCAGACCGACAACAAGAATCGCACCGCGCCCGAGATTCGTGTCCTCTTCAAGCGCGGCCAGCTCGGCGCGCCCGGAAGCAACAAGTTTCTCTTCGATCACGTCGGCCTGGTTGAAGCTCATCGCCTCGATCCAAGTGCCGATGCGGAGGCGGCCGCGATTGAAGCCGGCGCTCAGGATTTTGTTCCCTTAACGAACGCGGATGACTCGGAAATTCCAGAGAACGCAACTGGCGCGCGGTTCATCACCGCGCCGACCGACTTGCATGCCGTTTCGCAATGGTTGGGCCAGAACGGCTGGACGATCGTGACGAGCGAGCTCGGCTATGTGGCAAAGAATTTCCCCGAGCTGAGCGACGACGACCGGGAGCAGGTGGGTGAATTTTTGCAAACGCTCGAAGATCACGACGATGTGCATCGCGTCTGGGCCGCAGTTCGTTAGGCGAATTATTTCTGCCGGCGGATTGCCCTAACGAAAAGTCTCGGACGCCAGCGCGTCTTGCACAGAACGAAAATATTTTCGTTCGCGACGGAGACGATCTCTTCTACACGGAACGGGGAAATATTGGCGGCGGCTTTGAGAAGCGCTTCAAATCCGGGGCGTGTCCATGCGTGAAAATGCACGTCAAATTCGCGCCAGCGCCGTGCGCTTTCCGCCGCTTGCCACTGAATTTCGGCCTCCACATAAGCCTCGCCGGTGAGGTACGGATGCACGTAGCGCAGATGTTCTTCGTAAGCTTGGAAACAGGTGCTCTCGCCGCCGTCGGCAAGGTCGCGCAGCACATGCTCGACTGTCGTTTCCGGTCGGTTGCGATCGAAAGTAAGGCGCATCTCGGGCACGACCAGAATAAACGGCTTCGATCTTTTCAGAACGCGCAGCCCTTGCAGGATGGCGCCTAATGGATCGCGCAGATGTTCGATGACGTGAGCGGAGACGAGAAAGTCCGCGCTCTTATCCGGAATGCCGTTGAGTGTTTGCGCGTCGATCTTTTCGCCGCACGTAACCGCCCTGGTGCCGAAGAATTTCGTCAGGCCAACTTCATCACGGATGTCACCGTAGATCGCTTCCGCGCCCTGGGGCAACGGAAAGGGCCGCGCGCCCGCGCCAATTTCGAGGCCGCGCCCGGCGAGAAAGCGATACGCTATTTCGTGGCGCGCTCTCTGCACGTTCGCCTCGTCTGATGGTTCGAGAGGATTAAGATTCGCCCCGGGAGAAAATGAGCAATCCATCCGAGGCGGTAGTTTAAGACAGAAGTTCGCGTGCGCGGGCGAGGGCTTCGCCGATCTTCGACGCGTCACTGCCGGCCCCGCGTGCGTTCTCCGGGCGGCCACCGCCCTTTCCCGCGACGATCGGTGCGACTTGCTGGATCACGGCACCGGCCTGGAATTTGTTCGTTAGGCTCTTGGGCACCGCGGCAACTAAATCAACCCGGCCGTTGCTCGTGCCGGCGAGAAAGATCGGACCCGCAAATTCCGACTTCATCGCGTCCGCAATCGCCTGCAAGAGGTTTCCGTCGGCCTCGGGTATGTTGCTAACGACGGCTGATCTTCCGTGATGCGTCGCGAGCAACTCTTGCGCGATCATGGCCGCGCGCTTTTGCAACTCGGCTCCGGCAGCTTTCGCTTCTTTCTTCTCGATCGCGCGGACCTCTTCTTCCGCCTGCGCAAGATGGCTCGCCCGCTCATCAATAGACTCGGCCATATTCGCGCTGTTTGTGGTCTTGAATTCTGGCAGAGGCGTCAGTCCGTCTTTACGCTTGGCGATGGCCGCGAACTTCTGATCCTGCTCCGTCGCCGTCGTCCGAGCCCATGCGCCCACTGCATTCCCGGCGATCGCTTCGATGCGCCGAACACCGGCGGCAATCGCGCTTTCGCCAAGAATTCGAAAATAACCGATGTCACCAGTCGCGCGAATGTGTGTGCCGCCACAAAGTTCCATCGAGTAGCCGTTCAATTCGTTAGGCCTACCGCCGATTTGCACGACCCGGACGCAGTCGCCGTACTTGTCGCCGAAGAACTGCATGATGTCGGCGCGCTGTTTTGCCTCGGTGTAGGGAATTTCAGTCCAGGAAACCGGCGCGTTTTCAGCGATCTTTGCATTGACCAGTTGTTCGACTTCGCGCACCTGCGGCTTCGTTAGGGCCGCGCTTGAAAAGTCGAAAGTCAGCTTTTCCGGGCCGACGTAGCTCCCCTTCTGCGTCGCGTCGCGACTAACGACTTCGTGCAGCGCCCAATGAAGCAGGTGGGTTACGGTATGATGCCGCTCGATCGCGGACCGCCGGCTGCGATCGACACGAACCGTGACATGTTCGCCTAACGACGGCGCACTCTCGTCCGCAAGAAAATGAATCCAGGCATCGCCGCTCTTCCGGGTATCGATGATTTTCCAGGAACCGGTTTCACCGATCATCTCACCCTGATCGCCGACCTGGCCGCCCATCTCGGCGTAAAGCACCGAATTATTAAGGACGACGGCTTTCCGGCCGCCGACCTCACGGATTGCCTGCACGTCTGAACCCGTGTGGTCGTGTTCGTAGCCTAGAAAATTGGTGGGGGGTTGCTCCGAAACATCGGAGACTTCGATTACGCTTTTCTTCTGAGCCTTGCGCGCACGGTCGCGTTGCTCCTCCATCAATCTCTCGAAGCCTTCGGTATCGACGATGAGGCCGCGCTCGCGAGCCATCAACTGAGTAAGGTCCAGCGGAAAACCCTGCTCGTCATAAAGGCGAAAAGCGAAGGCGGAAGAAATCACACCATGCGAGGTGCCAGCAACGCCGGGTAGTACGACCTCGCGCTCGAATAATTCAAGCCCTCGATCGAGGGTCTTATTAAAAGATTCCTCTTCCCGCTTCAGTGTCTCTTCGATCTGCGCCTGTTTATTGCGCAACTCAGGGAAGACTTCGCCCATCGCTAAGGCAAGTACGCCGACCAGTTGATAGAAGAATGGTTCGCGAACGCCTAACGAACGGCCGTAGCGCACCGCCCGACGCAGAATGCGTCGTAGAACGTAACCGCGACCTTCGTTGCTTGGCTGGATGCCGTCGGCGATCGCGAAGCTGAGGGTGCGGATGTGATCCGCGATGACACGAAAGGCGATGTCGGTCGCGAGTTGAGGGTTGAGAGTTGAGAGTTGAGAGCCGGGTTCCGGCAGCGTCGAGCCGTATTTCTTGCCGCTCAGTTTTTCGATTTCGTCAAAGACAGGGCGAAAGATGTCGGTCTCGTAGTTGGAGATCGTGCCGCTGAAATCGGTCAGGTTCTTTGTCCCCTGGATAATCGCGGTGACGCGCTCGAAACCCATCCCAGTATCGACGTGACGTTGGGGCAGGGGAGAGAATTTTCCGTCAGCGTCGGCGTTGAACTGAATGAAAACGAGGTTCCAAATCTCGATGCAACGCGGGTCGCCAGCGTTGACTAACGAACCGCGCGTGTCGCCTTTGGGCGTGAGATCGACGTGCAGTTCGCTGCACGGGCCGCACGGCCCGGTGTCGCCCATCATCCAGAAATTGTCGGCCTTGTTTCCGTTGACGACGTGGATTGCCGGGTCGAGTCCGGCGTCGTGGAAGAGAAGCGCCCACTGGTCGTGTGCTTCCTGGTCGAACTCCGCAGGTTCGTTAGGTCCAGGTCGATAAACAGTCGCGTAAAGCCTTTCGGGTGGAAATTTCCAGCGCCTAACGACCAGCTCCCAAGCCCACTCGATCGCTTCCTTCTTGAAATAATCGCCGAAGCTCCAGTTGCCGAGCATCTCGAAAAATGTGTGGTGATAGGTATCGAGTCCGACGTCTTCGAGGTCGTTATGTTTGCCACCGGCGCGAATGCATTTCTGGGTGTCGGCGACCCGCGGCGGTTGCCATGGAGGCCTCTGTTGTCCAAGAAAAATCGGCACGAACTGGTTCATGCCAGCGTTGGTAAAGAGGAGATTAGGGGCGTCGGGGAGAAGCGAAGACGACGGCACGATGGTGTGCTTTTTCTCGCGAAAGAAATCGAAAAAGCTTTGGCGGATTTCAGTGCTCGTCATGGCGCGATCAGGTTAGCCTGGCCGTCGAACGGGTAAAGCCATTGGGCAAAGAAACCACTTTAGGTCGACATTTCCGCTGCCGCATGACTACAATGCAACCAATGAACGAATTCCATTTCAATCCAAGGAATGTTGCCCGCCCATGGGTTGAAATCATTCCGCTGTTGTTGCTTTCATTCCTCGCGGTCTCATTCGTTGCTGCCGGTGATCTACCGAAGACTCTCGGTTCCGGCGGTTCGAAGAGTCCAACCGCGACTGGAGACTGGGTGCAGGCGGGTTTCGATTCGGCGCACTCTGGGTTCAATCGATTCGAGACCCAGATCAACCGTGGAAATGTTGGGACCCTGACTCAGCTTTGGGCGTCTCAGGTCGGCGGGGGTTTGCTATATGCCTCCCCGGTGGTTTGCAACGGCCGAGTCTACATCGGCAGTGGCGATGGCCGCATGTATGCGTTCGATGCCGCCACCGGCGCGACATTGTGGGTTGGTCCGCAGCAGAGTTTATTCTTTCTCGACTCCGCCGCAGCCAGTCATGGATTGGTCTTCGCCAGCTCGCTTTATTCAACGTTCCTCGCCTACAAGGCGGACACCGGCGAAATCGCCTGGACCTCCCAGCTCAGGGACGTGCGGGCGTCTCCGACCCTTCATGGGCGGACGCTCTATGTCGGCAGTTTCGACGGAAGGCTGGCCGCGTTGGATGCGGAGACCGGCGCACCCAAGTGGTCGACTAACGCAGAATGTTGCATCTTCGATCAGGCACCAGTCGTTGATGGTGGTCGCGTTTTCCAAATGCGAACCGACGACACTTTGACGGCATACGACGCGCAAAGTGGCGAACAACTTTGGAGCAAACCAGCTTTCGCGACGGGGACGCAGGCCGCTGCTTATGGGATGGTGTTCTTTACCGATTTTCCAAACGTCGTTGCGTTGGACGCTGCGACCGGCGAAGAGGTTTGGAGAGCTCTAGGCGCGGGGTCAGCCGCCCCCGTGGTGGCAAACCGGCACGTCTTTGTGATCCAGGCGACACTCATGGCCCTGGACGCCGCCACGGGCGCAGTTGCCTGGGAAGCGCCGGCTGCGAGCATTTGGGGCCCGTCGGTCGCAAATGGTGTCGTCTACGCTTCATCGCTAAACGGCGAATGGGACGCATTTGACGAGCGCAGTGGAGCGTTGTTGTGGTCGGTCACCTCCGGCAGTGGTTGCGGCGGAACGTGCACGAATAGCACTCCGGTTATCGCCAACGGCACGCTCTATCTCGCCGGCCCGGATAATTATTTACGGGCGTACGGTCTTCCTCGTTAGGCGAGCAACTGCGTCGGCGGTCCGCGCGACTTTGGCCTCTACTTCTTTTCTTCGTCGAGCTTGGCTTTGACCGCAGCTTCGATCTCACCGTAGAGCGCCTGATCGTTTTTTAGCGTTTCCTTGGCGGCGTCGCGACCCTGCGCCAGCTGCGCGCCTTTGTAGCTCAGCCACGAGCCACGCTTCTCGATGATCTGTTTCTCGAGTGCCAGATCAAGCAGCGCGCCGGTCGATGAAATTCCTTCGTTGTACATGATGTCGAACTCGGCCTCGGTGAAAGGTGGCGCGACTTTGTTTTTTACTATCTTGACGCGGGTGCGGTTGCCAGTGACGACGCCATCGGTCTGCTTGATGGCACCGATGCGGCGGATGTCGATTCGAACGCTGGAGTAAAACTTGAGCGCCTTGCCGCCGGGAGTGGTTTCGGGATTGCCGAACATGACACCGATCTTCTCGCGGATCTGATTCGTGAAGATGCAGCAGGTGCGCGCTTTCGAAATGAGGCTGGTCAACTTGCGCAACGCAGCGCTCATGAGGCGCGCCTGAGTTCCGACTGTGGAGTCGCCGATTTCGCCTTCCAGCTCCTGTTTGGTGACGAGCGCGGCCACGGAATCAATCACGATAACGTCGAGGGCATTGGAGCGGACGAGTGTCTCGACTATACGGAGCGCTTCTTCGCCGGAGCTCGGCTGCGAAACGAGAAGATCGTCAAGATCGACGCCTAACTTTCGCGCATATTGTGGATCGAGCGCGTGCTCGACATCGATAAAAGCAGCGAGACCACCGCGCTTTTGCGCCTGCGCTATAACTGTCAGAGTAAGAGTCGTTTTTCCGGACGATTCCGGGCCGAACACTTCCACAACTCGCCCGCGGGGGACACCGCCGACGCCAAGGGCGCGGTCGATCAAAATGTTGCCAGTCGGAATGACTTCGATATCGACGATTTTGTCATCGCCGAGGCGCATGATGGCGCCCTCGCCGTAGTCCTTGGCGATCTGCTGAATGGCAAGATCGAGGTTCTTGTTACGAGCGGCGATTACTTTTTCTTCGGGGGATTTTTCTTCAGTTTTGGTAGCCATAATTGGGGTTCTCTTAGCTACGTCGGCCTCCGCGTCGCGCCAAGCAGAAAAGCTCGGCGACGCAAGAAAATGCGCCGCGGTGCCTTCTTCTTCGTCGTGCGTGCGTCACGCGCGAGCAAATCAACCGTGACTTGAAAGTGCGAATAGAAAGAAAGCCGCAGGCCTTGCGACCAGCGGCTTTCGTCAATGCGAACTTGTCGTTTTGAGTTACGAGATCGTGATTTTCCGCGGCTTCACTTCTTCGGCCTTTGGAAGGGTAAGCGTGACCACACCCTGAGCGATGCGGGCGCTGATTTTGCCCATATCGATTGAAGGATCAATCTCAAAAATGCGGCGGTAGCTGTGCCCCCGCGATTCGCGATGGATAAGCGTGCCTTCAATCTTGGCTGGAGAACGATGACCCGTAATCGAGAGCTCGTTGTTCTCGATCGAGATGTCGAGACCTTCCTTGTTTACGCCGGGCATCTCCAGCTCCAGCGTGTAGCCGTCGGCGGTTTCGTTGATACTGGCCGCCGGAGTGATGAAGCGCCCGTTTTCACCGGTGCTGCTTCCATTGTTTTCGCGCGTTAAGGTTTCCATGGGTTCTTTCCTTTCTAGAGTTTTTTCGAGTGGCGGTAGATGTCCCTAATCGATTATTCGATGGAGACTTCGACCTTCTTCGGTTTTGCGTCTTCCGCCTTCGGAAGAGTGACCGTAAGGATGCCATCCTTATAAGTTGCGTTGACTTTTCCTGAATCGACGCGCGCTGGGAGGCTAATGCTGCGACGGAATTTGCCCTGGAACCGTTCAGTGCGCGTCGCGTTCTCCCCCTCGCCGGCAGACGAGCTGTTGCGCTCGCCACCGAGTGTCAGCATTCCGTCATGCAGCGAAACGTTGATGTCCTCCTTGCGCATGCCGGGAACTTCAACCACTGCCACAATATTGTCGGCTGTTTGATACAGATCGAGCGCGGGAGTCCAACCGCTGAAGAGCTGACCTTGACGGGCGGAAGTGCCCATCACCGGCAGATCAAACAGATTGTTGAGCTCGTCGCGAAGATTCACCCAGCGGTCGAATGCCGGCCAGGTCATTTCTGGAGACTGATAACGAATTAGACTCATGTTGTTTCCTTTCTTGATAAATTGACTTCGACGATACCTCTAGCTGCCAACATGCCAATGCTCAGCTGGTCGCCGTTCAAATGTTAACTCTCTGCTAAACAGAATCTTGGCCATAGAAGCAGATATCGATACAAATCCATATATGAGTCAACACGGCACGTATTTCGACGCAGCGTAACTGGAGCATCTGTGCCAATATGCTACTCAACTTAGACGATCAAGACCGCAAATTTTCGGCTGGGAAATTGCCTCCAACCAATTGCACTCTTACGCTTCACTGTGACTGACGCAGGCGACGAGATTTTCATGCGAGCGGCACTCGACGAAGCGCGAAAGGGTGTTGGCAAGACGAGTCCGAATCCGGCGGTCGGTGCCGTGCTCGTGAAAAAAGGTCAAATTGTCGCCCGAGGGTTTCATCGTGCGAGAGGGTCGGCGCACGCAGAAATCGAATGCCTGAAAAATGCGCCCAAAGGTACGCTGCACCGGGCGACGCTCTACGTCACGCTTGAGCCGTGCTCAACTACCGGCCGCACCCCGCCATGCACCCACGCGATCATTAAGACAGGTCTTGGTCGAATTGTGGTCGGCGCGACCGATCCGAACCCGCAACATCGCGGCCGAGGGATTGAGAAACTGCGCGCCGCTGGGATTGAAGTGAGAAGCGGCGTCCTTGAGACAGAATGTTCGCGGGTGAACGAAGCGTTTAATAAGTGGATCGTAACGGGCCGGCCGTTTGTTGTCGCCAAATGCGGTATGAGTCTCGACGGCCGCCTAACCAGACCACCGGAGGAAGATCACTGGCTGACCAGTCCTGCCGCTCGTCGCCATGCGATGCAACTACGCTCGCAGGTCGACGCGATTCTGATAGGAGCGGAGACTTTGCGTCAGGACAATCCGCGGCTAACGACTCGCGGAATCCGCGGCGCGCTCCAACCGTGGCGGGTAGTGCTTACCCGCTCGGGCAACATCCCTTTCGCGTCTCATCTTTTCTCTGACCGATGGGCGGATCGCACTCTCGTTTACCGTAACAAATCCCTGGCGCGCGTGCTGACTGAACTGGGGCAACGTGAAATCACGAGTGTCCTGATAGAGGGCGGTGGGCAAATTCTCGGGCAAGCTTTCGACGCTCGGTTCGTCGATAAAGTCCAATTTTATCTGGCGCCTCTTCTTACTGGCGGTCCGGTCTTCGCGGTCGGGGGCAAAGGAGTTCCCTCCACCGCGAAAGCCGCGCGCCTCCTCAACGTATGTCATGAGCGGGTGGGACGTGACTTACTTGTCACTGGCTATCCACATTGGGGCCAGAAAGGGATTTGAATAATTTCTCGGTCTTCGCGTCTGAAATCAACGTACGATGTTGAAGGAGGTAAGATTATGAGTTGGAAGAAGCTTTTCTTGGTTGCCGCCCTTGTGGGTGCTTTCGCGTTTGTTTCGGCTCCGAAATCCGATGCTGGCGTGCAAGTCGGAATTGGAATCGGCCTTCCGCTAGCCTATCCGGCTTACCCGTACCCCTACTACCCCTATGCCTACGGCTATGGCTATCCGTATGGCTATTACGGGCCCTACGGTTATCCGGTGGTTTACGGCGGCGGATTTGTCCACGCCCATCCGGTCGTGGTTTCTCACGGTCACCGTTTTGTGCGGCACCCCAGGCCGCACCCTCACTAGGCCGGAGGAGAGTTCGGCTCCGCAGTTTTCAAATCGGCAGCTTCGAGGAATCCCTCAAGCTGCCGAATCCTTGTCGGGTGGCGCATCTTGCGCAGAGCTTTCGCTTCGATTTGGCGAATCCGTTCGCGTGTAACGCGAAATTGCCGGCCGACTTCTTCGAGCGTGCGGCTGTAGCCATCAACTAAACCAAACCTCTGCTCGAGCACCTGACGCTCGCGCTCGGTCAACGTCTCAAGCACGTCTTTGATCTTCTCTTTCAAGAGCGCGATCGCCGTCATATCGCTCGGATTCTCCGCTCCTTTATCTTCGATAAAATCGCCGAAATTCGTTTCTTCACTTTCTCCAACCGGCGCTTGCAACGAAATGGGCTGTTGCGCCATTTTAAGCACTGCGCGCACTCGATCGACCGGGAGCAGGATTTCCTCCGCCACTTCCTCGGGCGTCGGCTCGCGGCCATACTCCTGCAGGAGCTGCTTCTGGACGCGCATGAGTTTGTTGATCGTCTCGATCATGTGGACCGGAATGCGAATCGTGCGCGCCTGATCGGCGATCGAGCGCGTGATCGCCTGTCGGATCCACCAGGTGGCGTAGGTCGAGAATTTGTATCCTCGGCGATACTCAAACTTCTCCACCGCTTTCATCAGACCCATGTTGCCTTCTTGGATGAGGTCGAGAAACGAGAGGCCGCGATTGGTATATTTTTTGGCGATCGAAATCACGAGCCGGAGATTGGCTTCGATCATTTCCGTCTTGGCCCGGAGCGCCTTGCGCAACCAGCCGCGTAGCTCCTGATAGCGCTCGTGGAATTCATGAGACGAGAGCCAAAGAGCGGTCTCGATCTCGTGCAGGCGCGTGCTACTCGGGTTCGGTTGTCGCTGCTTTGGATGCTTGCGCATGTCTTCCTGAATGCTGCGCAATGCCGCGTAATGCTCATCCGCGAGGTGAACGAACTCCTCCGTCACCCGCTGCTTGAAATAAAAATTCGGATAAAGCTGCTGGAGCTTCGCCACCGCTTTCTCGAAGTTTTTGAGCTTTGCCGGTTCAGGCTGACCGCTGCGTGTCATCTGCTGGTATTGCCGGCCCAGCTCGACGCTCATCGTCTTCACTTTGTTGCAAAGACGGGGGAGTAACTTCATGTAGCGTTCCCGGCTCTCGATTTTCTTATCGAGGATGACCCGATCAAAACGCTCGCCGCCTTCTGCAAGCTTGGCTGCCAATTCCAGATGCGCTCGTGCGACAAAGCCGAAGCGATGGATGTGCGTGGCGACATGGTTTTCGGCTTCCTCGATGCGCTTGGAAATTTCCACTTCCTGCTCGCGCGTGAGGAGCGCCACCTGTCCCATTTGCTTGAGATACATCCGCACCGGGTCGTCCAGGATGTCGAGTTTCGTCTCGATCTTTTCCTCTTCGTCATCCGCGTCTTTTTTGACGTCTTTGTACCGGTCGACGTCGGAGGCTTCGATAATATCGATCTCCATTTTGCGGAGACGGATGAGGATGAGATCAAGTTCGTCCGGATTCGTCAGATCCGGCGGGAGCGCTTCGTTCAAATCATCAAACGTGAGATAACCTTGTTCCTTCGCCAGCTTGATCAGATCACGGATGCGAGGCTCGGTAGCGGCTGCGATGGGCAACGAATCGCCATTCGCTCCGGTCAATTCATCGAAATGCGTTGCCCCGTTACTCGCGGAACCAGATGTCGCCGCTTTGCGACCCGGGGGACGCCCGCGTTTCTGCCTAACGAATGACCGTTGCGATTCCACGGCCGCTTTGCGCGGACGCCCGCGCGGACGTTTCGCTGGTTTGGCTGCCTTCGGTTGGGCCGCGCTTTTTGACTTCGATTTTGCCGGGCGACCTCGCCGCTTTGCCGTTCGCGCAACGGTTTTACGCGATTTCTTCGGACGGTTTGAGGCTTTCGATTTCTTGGTCAAAGCGATTTCGGTTGAACGAGAGTCGAAAAAGCAGGAAGTGGGCTAGCCCGCCGCGCACCTAATCAAGGTTCCAAGGCGCGAGACGGCGAAAACCGTGAAAAGTCGTCGAGCTGTTCTCGCAGGTCAACCACTTGTTTCTGCAGCGCGACGACCTCACCCGGGCTCAGACCTGGAAGCTTCATTCGGCTCTGCGCCGCTTGCAGACGACGCCGGAGCGCAGGCTGGCGTAAACCCTGCCACCAATCGCGCGCCACCTTATCGGCGTTCGGCGGAAGCTTTTGTAAAACCCACGCCGAAACCAACGATTCTTCCTCCGCAGACAGCGTCGACATGAAGAGATTGAGCGAGGCGGGGTTGTCCGGATGCAAGCCCGCTTGGAGAATTCGCGCCAACATCTCACTTCCCGGAGTTTCCTTCACCACGTCAGGCCAGTCCTGAGCCAGCAAATAATCCCGCGCTGCCACATCGCGTAACGCGAGCAGACAAAGCATCGCGATCTCGTGACGTGGCGCTGAAGCAACAATTCGAGAGACGGCTTGTGGTGCACGAGCGGGCTGCGGCCTTGGAAGCAGCGAAGCGAAGTCCGCCGCGCCGACTCCGAGCCGCGCGGCAATCATGTTGATCACCTCGTTGCGCATGAGCGGGTCGTGTACCCGCGCGGCTGTTTCAGCCAATTCGCGCGCCAGCTGCAGCTTGGAGTTGAGGTTCGTCAGGTCAGTGATCGCGGTCCGCTCTTGAATCCAGAAATCAAAAAAATCACGTGCCGCCGCGACCCGCGCGCCAAACTTTTCCGCGCCTTCTTTTCGGACTAACGAATCGGGATCTTCGCCCGCCGGCATGTCGGCCACCCGCACAACAAGGTCGTTCTCGAGCAGCGACTCGAGCGAACGTTCCGCCGCCTTTTGCCCGGCGGTATCGGCATCAAAGCAGAGGACGACCTCGTTCACGTAGCGCTTTAAGATACGCGCCTGACCTTCGGTAAAAGCGGTACCCTGCGGAGCCACCACGTTCGTTAGGCCAGCCTCAAAAAGCGTGATGAGATCCAGCTGCCCTTCGCAAACGATCGCGCAATTCGCCTCGATCAAACCGCGCTTGGTCTTATGTAGACCGAAAAGGATCGAGCCTTTGCGGAAGAGCGGGGTCTCGGGAGAATTGAGATATTTCGCCGCCTGAGTGTCACTCGTTAGGATGCGGCCGCTAAACGCGATCACTTCCCCGATATCGTTGCAAATCGGAAACATGAGTCGCCCGCGAAAGCGATCGTAGATCTCGCTCTCCGGCCGTTCTTCGTCTCGTAATTTCACGAGGCCGCTCTGCACAATCGTCGCGCGCTTGTAGCCTCGGTCGAGCATCCATTTCATGCACGCATCCCAGCTCTCCGGAGCGAAACCAAGCTGCCACGACTTTGCCACCTCTGTCGTTAGGCCACGCTTTTTGAGGTAGTCGCGCGCTGGCTGGGCGAAATCCCGCTTGAGCAGATTTTCCTGAAACCATCCCGCCACTTCCGCATGTAGCTTGAGCAGCGTACGCCGTGCCTCGTGTCGCCGATCTTCCTCTGCGTTGCTTCCGCGTTCCTCGATTAGCGGAATGCCGGCGCGCGCCGCCAATCGCCTGACCGAAGTCGGAAAATCCACATGTTCGTACTCCATCACGAAGCGAAAAATGCTTCCGCCCGTGCCGCAGCCGAAACATTTGAAGGTCTGTCGCGCGGGGTTGACGTGAAATGACGGGGTCTTTTCCTGATGAAACGGGCAGAGCGCGCGATAGCTCGAACCGGCGCGCTTGAGCGGGAAGTAAGACCCAATCACTTCCACGATATCGTTCGCGGCCGCGACCTGTTCGATGGTGTCGTCGGGAATGGCCATATTTTTTCTCGTAACGAACCTGGAAGACTGGCAGGTTAGCGTAGCGTTATTGAGGCTCCAAATCTTGTTGTCATGTTGCAGCGCGCCGTTCGAATTCTTCTTGGCCTTTTTTTCGCGCAATTGTCGTTAGGCGGAACAAGCGCGGCGGAGATCAACCGTGGCGATGTGGTCGTCCTGCCGATGGATCAGGAGATTTCTTCGTCCCTCGCGCTTTTCATTCGGCGTGGGGTGAAAACGGCGGAAAGCGAAGGCGCTGCCGCCATTGTGCTCGACATGGACACTTACGGCGGGCAGCTCGATGCCGCGGAGAAAATCACCGGCATCCTTAACCACACCACCATTCCCACCTACACTTACGTGAACTCCAATGCCGGCTCCGCCGGCTCGCTCATCGCGCTATCGACGAGACACATCTACATGGCGCCGGTGAGTGCGATTGGCGCCGCCGCGCCCGTACTTTCGACCGGCGAAGACCTGCCGCCGACTGAAAAGGAAAAGACGATTTCTTATTGGTCGGCGCTCGTTAGGGGAACCGCATTACGAAACGGGCACAATCCCGATATCGCGGAAGCGTTCATGAACAAGGATAAGGAGGTGAAAATCGGCAACAAAATTGTTCATCCAAAGGGCACGCTCCTCACTCTCAACGCGCAGGAGGCGACAGAAAGGATTGCCGGCAAAACCCTCTTCGCCGAAGGCATCGCGGATTCGATTAATGAGCTGATCAAACAAGCTAATTTGAAGGGCAATTTTATCCGCTTTGAGCCGAGCGGTTTTGAGCAGCTCGCCTTTTGGCTAACGCAACTGGCGCCGCTTTTGTTGTTAGGCGGAATCGTCGGCGCCTATATCGAAATGAAGATTCCTGGCTTCGGCATCTTCGGGATCATTTCGATTGTTTGCTTCGCGCTTTTCTTCCTCGGGCATTACTTTGCCGGGCTGGCAGGATGGGAAGTCGTAGGACTCTTTGTTCTCGGCGTCGTTTTTGTTCTGATTGAGGTACTGTTCTTCGCTCACTCGACAATTATCTTCGGAGTCCTGGGCGTTTTGCTCATGCTTGCTTCGCTCATCTGGGCGATGATCGATCGCTATCCCGGGCAACGTTTTCTTCCCACCGGCGCGATGTTAAGAACGCCCTTGCTTAATCTCCTTCTCACCTTCCTCGGCGCCGCGATTCTCATTCTGATTCTCGCTCGTTTCCTTCCGCAAACGAGTCTTTATCGCCGCTTCATCCTTTCCACGACAAATCCTCCGGGCCCTTCCCTCAGCGCTACGCCGCGCGCTTTCGCCACTGCCCGTTCGCTGGTTCCCGGCATGCGGGGTCGTGCCCTAACGATTCTAAGACCAAGCGGCAAAGCCGAGTTCGAAAATCAGGTCGTTGACGTCGTAACAGAAGGCGACTTTATCGCTCCGGAAACTCCGGTGGCGGTTGTCTCGACGGATGGAATGCGGGTGGTGGTTAGAGGAATTCCAGCCTAACGAATCAAGCTCACATTATTCCGCGGCTGCGCTCGTGTGGCCGTCACGTAATGACGTCACGCCATTTATAATCTTATGAAAGAACGCCGCCAGTCTCCGTCGCGCACAACGCGAATGACCCTGACGTATATTGCCCTATTCGTTTTCATCCTCTTCGCGGTTTATGCCTTAACGCACATTCTCGCGATCGCACTTCAGCCGGGCACTCAGCCGCTTTCAACTTCTGTTGCCAACCTTTTGCACGGTACGAAGGCGACTAGTTCCCATCCTCTCTTTTTCGATCCGGGTTTTTTGCGATGGCTGGGCGGCTCGTCTCTGGTTGCTCTCGGTGTCACCGTTACCGGCGTCGCACTCGCGTCGACCGTGGGTTACACATTCTCGCGTTTCCATTTCCTCGGATGGAGCGCGACTGTCGATGGGCTTGTCGCTCAGATGATGCCGGCCGCGATCTTGCTCCTGCCGATCTTCTTCCTCTTGAACCGGCTCAGTCTGCTGAGCTCTTATTTCGGCGTCGTTATCGTCTACTCCGCGACCGCTCTGCCGTTCTGCATCTGGCAAATGAAGAACTCTTACGACACGATCCCATTTTCACTTGAGGAAGCGGCCAGGATTGAGGGTGCGACGCGCTGGCAGACATTTCGCTTCGTGATCCTCCCGCTCGCTGCCATCGCCATTGTCATCACCGCGCTGTTTTCCTTCCTCGTGGCTTGGAACGAATACATCATCGCCGCGATCAGATTCCAGGATGTGAAGCTTTTCACTCTGCCGCCCGGCCTAAAATTGTCACTGTCCAATATGGACGCGAGATGGGGATGGTACGGCGCGGGCGCGCTTCTCGTTTCCCTGGTAGTGGTAATCCTGTTCTTGATCTTGAGTCCTTTCCTCGTTTCCAGTCCCAGCTCCGGTGAGATGAAAGGTTGAGACGTCGCGTGTCGACGTTCGCTCGAAGTGTCACAACATGGGTTAGTTTTCTTAAGATCGTGATGCCTGCGAGACCGTATTCTTCAGGCCATGCGCCCGGCGCGGCTCGAACGCGCAACCTACGGCTTCGGAGGCCGTCACTCTATCCAGTTGAGCTACGGGCGCAGCGAGGCGCAGTATAGCGACCCGGTTTTAAAGCACAAACCACAACGTGCTGAGTTCGCCCACCGTCACGGAAGCGTGGCCAACGGAGAGACCGGTTCGCTTTCATTACTCGGCTGACGCCGATGCCTGCTGGTCCGCTTCGACCGCAGGACACTTGGCCCGCCTGCTCGTCAGCGCTCCTCAAGCAGGCGACATTGCTTTGTAAGCGATGCTTTGCATTTCGCGGGCGGCAAACTACGGTCCCGCCCATGCCCTTCAAGATCGATCTGCACACGCACTCGTTCTTTTCAGGCGATGGCGTCTCGAGTCCGGAGGAAAACATCGCCTCGGCTAAGGCAAAAGGACTGCACGGTTTCGCACTGACCGATCACAACACAAACGACGGCGTTACCTATCTCCTCGAAAAGGGTCTGATGCGCGAAGACGGGATGCCTGTGGATAATTTCCTCATCATTCCTGGAGTGGAGGTGACAACGGCGGAAGGTCATCTGCTTTGCATCGGAGCTTCGCTGCCGTATCTGAAGGGCCGGGCGGCGCAGGAGGTTTGCGACCTTATTCACGAGCGCGGAGGGATCGCCATCCCGCCCCATCCCTACGATCTGTTCCGGGCCGGGATTCGCTTTTCTACGCTGGAGAAATTGCCAATCGACGCACTCGAAGTTTTCAACGCGGCTACAACTTTGCGCCGCTATAACACCTACGCTTTCAAATACGCCCAGCTGCGCAGCCTGCCCATGACAGCGGCGAGCGACGCCCATCATCACGCGGCTATCGGGACCGCGTATACCATTTTGAACACGGAAGATTTTTCCGTTCGCGGCATCCTCGCGCAGATCGTGAAGAACAACGAGCTAAACCAGGAATATCTCACGCCCAGGGACAGCGTTCGCAAAACCTGGAATAATTGGATGCGTCTGCGTCGCCGCAAAGTTCTGCCATCGCGTTCCGTAGGTGAGGAGGACTCGCCAAATGGCGGTTTGCCCTAAGGAGTTGGCTTTCCCACCAGACCTCGCCCGGGCGAAAGTTGTCTCCGCAAGAGCTCAACCGAGGTTGCTGGCTCCTTGCAGGTGAAGTTTTCGCAGACATAGGCGGCAGCTTTTCCTTCCACCGTCGCCATTCCCTTCAGCTCCGGCAGTTTCTCCGCGAGATATTTTTGCCCCTCACCTCCATCTGCCAGGAGCACGACCGTCTTTGGCAGATAATGGCGATGCACTTCTTCGAGGAGGTCGCGTGTCTCCGGTGAGTTTACAGGGCCCGCGATTACGATTTGTTGCGGTTTCGTTAGGCTCGCGTCCAGCGCGACGAGCATTTGCGGCATGGCACTGGCGAAATGGTTCAGCGGCCCGGCAAACGCGGCGATCGTCTTGGTCGCTCGTGTCCGCATCTCTTTTGAATCGCGGATTTGTCCAAGACGCAGGAGATTACTCGCGGCGATCGAACTCGCGGCTGGCTCGGCGTTATCGTTATCCTCCTTCATCCGCAGGACGATGTTGGGATCGTCACCCCTGCTGGTAAAATAGCCGCCGCCTTTTTCATCCCAAAAGAGCCGGTCCTGCGTCGCCTGCAATTGCTCGGCCAGCTTCAGCCAGCGCACGTCAAAGGTTGTGGCGTAGAGATCGAGCAAGCCTTGAATGTAGAACGCATAATCCTCAGCGAAGCCTGACACTTCTGAAGGCCCGTTGCGATAGCTGCGACGCAGCGTGTGGTTTTTCTCGTCGCAGAGTTTTTGCCTGACGAATTCTGCCGCTTTGGCCGCCGCTTCGCTGTAAGACGGGTCGCCCAGGACCTGAGCTCCGCGAGCGAAGGCCGAGATCATAAGCCCGTTCCAGCCCGTGATGATTTTATCGTCCAAGTGCGGACGCGGACGCTTCGATCGCTGCTCAAAAAGTGCCGCTCGGCGGTAACGCATCGATTCGTCGACATCCAGCTCGCTCCTGCCGAAATGCTTCGCGGTCTCGGCGAAAGTCTGCCGCTCGTAAAGAATGTTTTTGCCCGCGAACTCCCCGTGCGGATCGGCTCCCTCCGGTGCATTGCCGTTTTCCTCGACGCCGTATTGGTACTCAAACAACTCCGCGTCCTGCCCCAGCGCATCATCGATTGCCTTTTTCGTCCAAAGATAAAACGCGCCCTCGGTTTTCTCGCTTCCTCCAGCTTTCGTTAAGCTGTCGGCGTCTTCTGCGGAGTAAAATCCGCCGCCAGGATCCGTCAGGTCGCGTCGCACGTAATCGAGCGTATCGCGCGCGACCGACTCATAGCGCAAGTCGCCCGTGATTTGATAGGCATCGAGGTAAGCGCTCGCCAGTTGCGCCTGGTCGTAAAGCATTTTTTCAAAATGCGGCACCCGCCAAAGACCATCGACGGAGTACCGATGAAAACCGCCGCCGAGCTGATCGTGCATTCCGCCGGCCGCCATTTTGCGTAGAGTAAACAACGCCATCCCGAGCGCAGCGCCACCCGTCTCCGATTCTGGCGGCCAGCGGTGATAGACATGGAAAAGGAAATTCAACGTGACCGGACGCGGAAATTTGGGCGCTCCGCTGAAACCGCCTTCGGTGACGTCGTAACTGCGCGCGATTTGCTGGTAAGCGTTATCGATCAGCTTCACGTCGATCCTGTCCTTAGCGTCGGCAGGTGTTGAAGCTGAGCGGGCCAGGGCATTCATAATCTGGTTGCCGCTCTCGGAGATTTTTGCGTGATCGTTTTCCCAGGCGTCGGCGATTCGTCTCAGAACCTTCAGAAAACTTGGCTGTCCGTAACGATCCTCGGGGGGGAAATAAGTGCCGCCGACAAACGGTTTGAGTGCCGGCGTAAGCCAGACGTTGAGCGGCCAGCCGCCGCCGCCGGTCGTGGCTTGGACGAAGGTCATGTAGACACGATCGACATCCGGCCGTTCCTCGCGATCGACCTTGATATTGACGAAGCGCGAGTTCATGAAGGCCGCCACCTCTTCATTCTCGAACGACTCGCTTTCCATCACGTGGCACCAATGGCAGGTCGAATAGCCAATCGAGAGAAAGATCGGCTTCTTTTCGCGACGCGCTTTCTCGAAGGCCTCTTCTCCCCAGGGATACCAGTCGACCGGGTTATGCGCGTGCTGGAGGAGGTAAGGCGATTTTTCGCGGATGAGGCGATTGCTGTGTTCGACGTGGGCGGGTGGCGCTGCGGTCGGTGGAGTTGGTGTCACCATCCAACCTACAGACAAACTCGCGTGGCGCGAAAGCGGAAGCTCCTTGTCTTCTCGATTCGTCGCGCGCAAACTCCCGCCACAAGAGGCTGATCGCGCTCCTTATGACTTTATCAGTGATGCAAACGACTGCGGCGGACCTCCACGTTTTTGCCCCCGCCAGTCTGACTGCGAGAGAAGATGGACGAAGTAGAGGAGAAAGAGCTAATCGAGACGCCGAGTCGGAGCGATGTGCTCGAAAAGTCACTCGTCGTCGTGACGCCCGCCGATTCTCACCTAACGATGAGAAAGATGTCTAATCGGCGTCGCGCGGAGTTTCGCAGGATCACGCTGACCGACCCGCAGGCTAAGTCTCTCGAATCGCCCTGATGTGGCTGGCGCCCGATGAATGGCAGGCGACGCGCTTCACGCTTCTCGCCTGCGCCCTAAGCACGGCGCTTATCTTGCCTTTCGGTCTTGCCATTGCGTGGTTGCTCGCGCGAAGGCGTTGGCTCGGCAAGTCGGTGGTTGAAACGATCGTCACTTTGCCGTTGGTCATGCCGCCGGTCGCGACTGGACTTATCCTGCTCGAGCTCCTCGGCCGCCGAGGCTCGTTAGGCGGATTTCTCCATCGACGCTTCGATTTCGATGTCGTTTTCACCTGGCGCGCCGTCGTCATTGCGGCCGCGGTCATGTCGTTCCCGCTTCTTGTTCGCTCAGCACGGGTCGGCTTTCAGGAAGTGAACCAGCGTTACGAGCAAATGGCCCGTTCGTTAGGCGCGGGCGAGTGGCGTGTTTTCTTAACCATTTCGCTGCCACTTGCGGCGCGTCCCATTCTTGGCGGCATCTTGCTGGCCTTCGCCCGCGCGGTTGGCGAATTCGGGGCGACGATTCTGGTCGCGGGAAATATTCCAGGCGAAACGACGACGCTTTCGCTCCGTATTTATGAGGCGGTGCAGCTTGGCCACGATGCGACCGCGTATCGCCTGCTGGTGGTCTGCATTATCATCGCATTCATCGCGGTTTTTTTGGCCGAATGGCTTTTGCGCCGGAGGCAGATGCAATGAAGCTCGAACTGCGCGAGGTCAAGCTGCCGCTCTCCGAATTCGTCCTGGAGGTCGATGCCGAACTTACTTCGTCACGGACGACAATTTTCGGGCCTTCCGGTGCAGGAAAAACGTCCTTACTGGAATTGATTGCCGGATTGCGCGCGGCTGATTGTGAGCTGATTCGCTTCAATGGCGTTACCTTTGCCGATGCCACTTCATCGCTCCTTGTTAGGCAACGCCGAGTTGGTTATGTGCCGCAGGATGACTTGCTTTTTCCGCATTTCGACGTGCGCCGCAATTTGCTTTACGGGCGTCCAAAAAATCCCTGTGATCCGGCGTTTTCTCTCGAACGTGTGACGCGATTTCTGCGGATCGAATCGCTGCTTGATCGAAACGTGAGGCAGCTTTCACGGGGCGAGCGACAACGAGTGACGATTGGCCGCGCACTTCTCTCTGAGCCGCGCCTCCTCCTGCTCGACGAACCACTGACCGGACTTGATGGCGAGCTGCGCGATGCGGTTCTCGATCAGCTTAAAGTTCTGCCTGAGGAATTTGATTTGCCGATGCTTTACGTGACACACGATCGTACGGAAGCAGCCGCGCTCTGTGAGGAGGTCATCTTCTTCGAGCGCGGCCAAATCGTCAGGCGCGAAAAGTGGTAGAACGACTATTGCCGGGACGTGATTGCAGATCGAGCTTCGGCGCGGTTTCGGGCGTCCAGGGGTTTCGCTCATGATTGCTCGCGAGAATCTGCTCTGCCTGCTCGCGGAGCAGGTGCAGCAATCCTGCAACATCGAAGCGATGGCGCATGGGCGCGTAGGGCGAGAGATTTTTTTCCGCCAATCGAAACAGACGCACGGCGGGATGCAATCGTCGCCCATCCTTGGGATGGTTTGGACGCGCATAGTGTTTCTGCAAATGCACAAAGCCGCCCGCAGCCTGAATCAAGCCTTTGAAATAATTGGAATCGTCCGACTTCGTCCGCAGCCAAAGATGCTCGAGCACATCATGCGCTTCGTAATAGCGCTGCTCGTTCCAACAGCGGAAGAATCCGATATAACAGGGATGTTCCGCGATGTCGTCCGGCTCAAAGCCAACCCGCCCGCCACTCAGCTCCGCTACGAATTCGGAAATTCTTTGGCCTTTGTTCACGAAAAGCTTAGCTTCGTGGTGGCGGAGATGACCGGCAACCCAGCACGCTTTCTTTTTCTAAGGGAGAGCTGTGGCGCGGCGGCGGGTAGGGGATGACCTCGGTCGGGCTCACCTTTCTCCTCCTCGCGATCGCTGTTCTGGCCGCCTGCTCGGCACTCTTTTCCGGTCTGGAAACGGCACTTTTTGCTCTGAAAAGTCACCAAATCCAGCGCTTGCAGGGTCAACACCCGTCCTTGACAGAATTTCTGCGCACGTTTCGCGATAACCCGCGTCGCGTCCTCAACGTCCTCCTGCTCGGCGACACGATGGTCAATGTGCCGCTCGTGATTCTTTGCCTGGTGCTCATTTGGGAAAGCCCGCTGGGCAATCACCTGCCGTCGTGGCTCGCGGCGCTCGTCATTTTTGCCATCGTCGTTTTGCTTTGTGACCTGATCCCAAAGTTGCTTGCCCTTTCCACCGCCTACCGCATTTCGGCTTTCGGCGTTTTGACGCTCAGGATCATGATGCCGCTGCTCGACCGGGTCGGGCATTTCCTGGAAAACGCCAGCACCTTCCTGATCGATCGATTCACTCCCGCGAGACTGCGTGTGCGACCGCAGATGAGCGACGAGGAGCTCGAGACATTGGTCGAAATGGGCGAAGCCGAAGGCACTTTGCACGAAGCCGAAGGCGAGATGATCCAGGAAATCATCAAGCTGGGAGACAAGACGGCGAAGGATTGTATGACGCCGCGTGTCGACACTTTTGCGGTGCCGGATGATTTGCCTAACGACGAGGCGCTCGCGCTCTTCAAGCGACGGCGGCATCGACGCGTGCCGGTTTACGCTGAGACGCCCGACCAGATCGTAGGGCTCGTAGACGTGAAAAAGTTTCTGCTCGATTCGAGGCAACATTACACCGAAACGCTCATCCCTCCGTCATTCGTCCCGGAGACGATGGCCGCGATCGATTTGCTGCGAGGCTTTCTTTCGCACCCACAAGGCCTCGCAATCGTGGTGGACGAATTCGGCGGAACCGAAGGCATTATTACCCTCGGCGATATCATCGAGGAGATTTTGAGCGACGCCGCACCGTTGGGTGATGCCGGGCTTTACATCAGGCCGCTGGAAGACGGACGGTTTATCGTAAGTGGGAGCGCGCGACTGGACGACCTCACCGAACACCTCGGCTTCGAGATAAACGCCGATGGAATCGACACCATCGGCGGCTACGTTTTCAACCGTCTCGGTTATCTGCCTAACGTGGGTACGCGGCTGGAAATTCCGCGTCTGGTCATCACAACGCGCCGCGTGAGTCGCAAGCGGATCGAAGAACTGCTCCTGGAAAAAACCGGTGCAGGCGCGGAAGCCGAATCCGCTTCTGGCGAGCAGATATGATCAGCTGGTTCGTCATCGTTCTTTGCTGGTTCGCTTCGTTTGTTTTCAACGGCATCGAGGCCGGCCTTCTCTCACTCGATCAGGTGCGATTGCGGCACCAGGTGAAGCTGCGCAATCCGTCGGCCATTCGGTTGGATCGATTGCTTAAGAAACCGGAACGGCTTCTAGCCACCATCCTTCTCGTGACGAACTTTGCCGATATCGCAGGCTTGCTCCTGTTCGCCCAACAATTGGTGCGATTGTTAGGCTGGGCCGGCTATCCGGTCGCGCTGCTCGTTGCGGCCCCGATCTATCTCTTCCTTCTCGGCGTCCTGCCCAAATCGCTTTTCCGCCGCTTTCCCTATCGCGCGCTTGCTGCGCTCGCCGGTTTGCTTGCCTTTACCTCGCGTGCGCTTTGGCCAGTCTTGGAATTAGGCACACTTGTTGGTCGGCTATTTTTCCGCCGCACCGATGCGCGCCCCCGTCTTTTCGCGGCGCGAGAAGATTTGAAACAGCTTACGGTGGAAAGCGAACGCCAGGGCGCGTTGACTTCCGTTGAGCGTGAGCTGATCCACAACGTGGTCGACTTCCGCACCGTGAAGGTGTCGGACGTCATGGTTCCGCGGCGCAGTGTGATCGCCGCCACACCGGAGACGACCATTCCCGACCTTCTCGCCCTGAGCCAACGCACGTCCATCGATCGTATCCCGATCCTGGCGGAAAACGATCACGCTCTTGGCCTCGTGAATGTCTTCGACATTCTGCTCGACCAAAGCCCGCCTCGAGACTTACGCGATTACACCCGGCCAATCGTCTCCGCGCTTGAGACCGAATCAGCTTACCGAACCATTCGTCGGCTGCGCGCCGCACAATTGACTTTGGCCGCAGTCTTTGATGAAAAGAGCAAGCTTGCCGGAGTGGTGACGCTGGAAGATCTCGTTAGGCGACTGGTGAAAAGCGGCTAGGTGGCGCCGACCTTGCCCTCAATAAGGGGCAAGGACTTGGAACGCCACCACGCGGCCGTTTTGGAATGACACCGTCTTTACCGGATACTCCACTGTCGCCGGGAAAGGATAATAGAACGGGTCCCAGAAGGGATCGGCGGCATATGCAAAGAAACGATGGCCGTGGCGGACTCCGACAAACGAAACACGATTGGCAAAGCCCCAGCCGCCATACCCGCCAGCGCCGTAGTACGGTCCGTAGGCCGCACTTGTCGCGGTATAAACCCATGTCTCCGTCGCCTGATCATGCACCATCCCGGTCGTCTTCTGCCGAGGCCCACCCCACGCCAGGTAAACAGCCTGCGGCGACATGCCGCCACGGATTTTGCCCTCGGTAACAAGTGCGCGATCCTGCGGCGAAAGAGCATCGAACGCCGGGCGGTCCGCCTCAATGCGTGAAGAGACCGTGCTGCAGCTAGAAAGAATGAACGCGGTCGTTGCAAACGACGCCAGCAATACCCACCAAGACAATTGACGTCTCATATTTAAGTAAGCGTAAACTCGAGCAGGAAAGCGTCAAACATCGATCGGCTGACGGGGCCATTCGAAAGGTAACGAGATTGTTACTGGCCCATGCGTGCTCCGACATCTTGATCACGCTAACTCCCGGCGTTAGCCTCACTTCATGGAGGATCGCTTCGGCCATCGCATTTCGTATTTGCGGGTTTCGATTACCGATCGTTGTAACGAACGTTGCACCTACTGCATGCCGCAGGAGCTGCAGGAATGGCTCCCGCGCCAGGACATTCTCACTTTTGAGGAAACGCTCCGACTCATTCGTATCGCAAGTGAACTTGGTGTAACCAAGCTGCGCATCACGGGTGGCGAACCGCTCACTCGCCGCGATGTGATTCAACTTTTTCGTCAGCTTCCCGACCTGACAAACTTGCGCGACCTTGGACTCTCCACCAACGGCACGCTCCTGACACGCGAAGTGGAGCCCGGCCTAACGATGGCCGAAGCGGTCCGCGCCTGCGGTTTCAGATCGGTCAATATCTCGCTCGACACGCTTGATCGCGCAGAGTATGCGCGCATTACCGGCCGCGATCTTTTGCCGGATGTGATTGCTGGAATTGATGCTGCGCGAGCGGCTGGTTTTTCGCAGGTGAAAATCAATTCGGTTTTGATGCGTGGACGAAACGAAAATGCCCTAACGAGTCTGGTTGAGTTCGCTGCGGAACGAAATCTTCTTCTGCGTTTCATCGAACTGATGCCGGTCACCACAACTGAGGTGCTCTCCGACCGAAATTTTCTTCCCGTCGCGGAAGCGAAGCGCACGATCGAGTCAAAATTCGGTTCGCTCATTCCACAGCCGGAATTCAAAACCAACGGACCTGCCACTTATTACCAGGTGCCGGGGCGCGCGCAGCGCATCGGTTTCATCGGCGCGATAACCAATCTGCATTTCTGCGAAAGCTGTAACAAGCTGCGCCTGACCTGCGACGGAAAGTTGCGCCCCTGTCTCGGCAGTTATCTCGAGTTCGACATCATGACGCCGCTTCGTGCAGGAGCGAGTGACGCGGAACTGCGCCAGTTTTTCCTGAACGTTGTGGAACGCAAACCGGAGCAGCACGATTTTCGCACTACCTACCAGCCCGGCCGCAAAATGGTCGCGATCGGCGGCTAACGAATGAGCCACCTGAGCCACATCGCGAGCGATGGCAGCGCGAAGATGGTCGATGTTTCGGCCAAGCCGGTCAGTTACCGAGAGGCAGTCGCGAGCGGTCGGATCGAGCTGCAGTCCGCGACTCTCGAGCTGATCGCCTCGGATCGGATTGCAAAGGGAAACGTTTTTGCCACTGCGCGTATCGCCGGTATTCAGGCAGCGAAACAAACAGCGCAGCTCATTCCGCTGTGTCATCCCTTGAGTTTGAGCCACGTGGAAATCGGCCTAACGAGTGGCGACGCCTGCATCGAAGTCACGTGTACCGCGCGTACTACCGCACAGACTGGCGTGGAAATGGAGGCGCTTACCGGTGTCGCTGTCGCCCTTCTTACCGTCTACGACATGTGTAAAGCGGTCGACAAGGAGTTGCAGATTGGTGCGATCAAATTGCTCCGAAAGACGAAGACTAGGGCTGGACAAGATTAGCAGGATGAGGAAAAACGCTCCTCGCCGCGAATTCTGTTAATTGTATCAATCCTGTTTCCAATGCAGATCACCGTCGGCATCATCACCGTTTCCGATCGCGCCAGCCAAGGCGAATACGAGGATCTTGGTGGACCTGCACTCAAACAGGTAGCCGTTCAAAGTGGCTGGGACGTCCTTGCCGAAGCAGTCGTGCCCGATGATCTCACGCGGGTGCAGGAAACCATCCGGTCGTTTTCGGAGCAAGGCTGCGGCTTGGTCCTGACGACCGGAGGTACCGGAATTGCGGAGCGTGACATTACACCGGAGGCGATTCGCGGTCTCATGCGGCTCGAGCTGCCGGGTTTCGGCGAAGTGATGCGCGCGGAATCGATGAAGATCACCACCAATGCGATCCTTTCGCGCAACCTTGCCGCCGTCGTCGGTCGATCGCTGGTCATCGCGCTGCCAGGAAAGCCGACTGGCGCGGTGGAATGTCTTGGCTTTGTCATGGGCGCGATTCCACATGGTGTGGCGCTAGCCCAGCGCGTGCCTACTTCTTGTTAAGGGAATTTCGTGAATCCAAAACCGCACCTTGCCGCATCTCACTAGATGACCATGAAAAGAGTCCATAGCCTTCTCGCATTTTTGCCTTTGATCCTTGCCCTGACCGGTTGCGACTGGCGCGGGATTCGGGGCAACGGCCACGTCACGACCGAACAACGTTCTCTTGGGAACTTCAGCCGCCTGGACGCAGGCGGTTATTACAAGGTCGAATGGCATCCGGGTCCGGTATCGTTTAGCCTAACGACGGACGAAAATCTCCTTTCACATATTAAAACCTCGGTGCAGGGCGACGTGCTGAAGTTGGAAATGCACGGTCCCATCTCGCCGACGAGCGGAGTGAAAGTCGAGATCACCAGTCCTTCTTTGACCGGGGCACGCCTGAGTGGCGCCCTGCAAATGAGCGCGACATCACTCACTGGCGGAACCTTTGCGCTTGAGACCAGCGGCGCGACCAAAATTGCGCTCTCCGGCCAGGTGAATCGGCTCCTCGCCAGCTTGACGGGCGCAAGCAAATTGCAGGCGGATGATCTGGTGGCCCGGGATGTTGAGATATCCGTTACCGGTGCGGGTAAAGCCGATGTCTACGCCTCCAATCTCTTGCGCGCCGCCATTACCGGCGCGGGTAACGTGAGCTACCATGGGAATCCCAAATCGGTCGAGAAAAAGATCGCGGGTGCAGGCAAGATCGAGGCGCGCTGATTTGGTGGTAACCTAGAGCGGGATACGCGGCGCTCGTGCGCAAGCAAGACGATTTGCCTAACGAGGCATTGATTGCCGTCAGATCCCCGCCATCGTGACGCTTGACCCTCTTAAGGATGCGGCCACAAACTTTGCGTCGTGCCCGACATAACTCCTGTTTTTCCCGTTTTCGGTCCGGCACATCTCGTCGTCATTTGCCTAACGATCATCGTCCCGGTCGGCCTTGGCGTGGCCGTGCGGCTGAGCGGCTCGCGGCGCACCGACCGCGCAGTCGCGAGTTGCCTCGCATTGCTTCTCCTCGTGAACTACGTCGGTTACGCAGTTTATCTTTGGCAGCACGGGCAGTTTTTTTGGAGGCAGGCTTTGCCATTTCAACTCTGCGATTGGGCGATGGTCACCGTTATCGTTGCGCTGATCGCCGATCGCCGCGGCTGGATGGAGGTCTCGTACTTTTGGGGAATCGGCGGGACGTTCCAGGCGATTCTCACGCCGAATCTGCAGGTCAATTTTCCCGACATTCGGGCGATTAGCTTTTTTATCTCACACTGCGGCATCGTCGCCGGCGTCGTCTACTTTCTACTCGCGCGGCGCTTTCGTCCCACTCTAGGATCCGTCGCTCGCACCCTCCTTTGGTCGCAACTTTATCTCGTCGCGGCGCTCGTCGTCGATCATCTCACCGGTGTGAACTATGGGTTCCTTCTGCACAAACCGGTCGTGCATTCGATCCTCGATTTTCTCTCTGAGACACGCTGGATTTACATCCTTGAATTGGAAGGATTAGCATTACTCTTCTTCACCATCCTTTACGCACCTTGGGCGATTACCGCTCTTTTGAGTCGATCTCCAGGGGGAGGGTCAGTTTTTACGCCCAAGGGGCAACTTCGGTAAATTTTTGAGAGACGGAAAATTTTTTCGCAAAAACAAGCGCGGCGGGACCTTGTGACACGAAGCACAGGAAACCTGAACCCTGGGAGGGAAAACTATGTTGTGGACAATATTCGTTATCTTACTCGTGCTATGGCTGCTCGGATTAGTCAGCTCTTATACCCTTGGTGGATTCATCCACATTCTGTTGGTGCTCGCGATCATCGTCCTGGTGATTAATCTCGTCTCCGGGCGACGCGGCATATAGTCCGTTTGTCGCTTTTGACATGAAACCGGCGGGCATCATCGGGATTGTTCTTATCGTCATTGGCATCATTGCCCTTGCCTATGGCGGATTCAGTTTCAAAGAGCACAAGAAAGACGTGGACATTGGCCCGGTGCAGATTGGGCACACGGAAACGCATACAGTCCCGATGCCCCCGATTTTGGGGGGTGTGGCGATTGCCGGCGGAATCGTCTTGGTGATTGTTGGCAGCCGAAAGTAGCCGCCGCTAGCCAGCTTGCTCCGGCAAGCTGTCTAAAAATTGCGGAGCATGATGCGCTAGATGTGGATGGCGTGGCCAAACGCCTGGCCGGCTGCTTCGTGAATCGACTCACTTAAGGTCGGGTGCGCGTGAATGGTGGCTTCAATCTCTTCGTAGGTGGCTTCCAGCGTCATCGCGAGACCGAGCTCGGCAATCATTTCGGTCGCTTCCGGCCCGATAATGTGGGCGCCAAGAATTTCGCCATGCGGCTCGGCGATGATCAACTTCACGAAACCGTCGGTTTCACCGATTGCGCGCGCTTTTCCGCTGGCGCTGAAAGGAAACCTTCCCACGCGGAACTTGCGACCTGATTCTTTAGCTGCGCGTTCCGTGAGGCCGATGCTGGCTACCTGCGGCTGGCAGTAGGTGCAGCCGGGAAACTGGCGAATTTTGCGCGGCTCGGTGTCGGCGAAGATTCCTTCCACCGCCTGAATCGCTTCCCAACTCGCGACATGTGCCAGCCATGGCGGTCCAATAATGTCGCCCGCAGCGTAGATTCCTTTGTGGTTCGTTTGATAGCGATCGTCGGTCTGAATATAGCCACGGTCGGTCAGGTCGAGTTTCAGCTTTCCCCTGGGCAAAAGCGGCGCCACGCCAATCGCGACAAGTGCTACTTCCGCCTCGATCGTCTCGGATGATTTTCCTTCGAGCGTGAGACGAACGCCGGTCTTCGTCGTCTCGGCTTTGGCGGTTTTGGTCTCCGTCAGGATTCTGATTCCTTGTTTCGTTAGGGCACGTTCCAAAGCCTGGGAAACTTCGCTGTCTTCGACCGGAAGGGTGTGAGGCAGCATCTCGATGAGGGTGATTTTTGTCCCAAAGGCGTTGTAAAAGTAGGCGAATTCCACCCCGATCGCCCCCGCTCCGATGATCACCATGCTTTTCGGTTGTGGCTCCAGGATCATCGCGTCGCGACTGCCAATGACGCTCTTGCCATTGAATGGAAGTGCGGGCAGCGCGCGCGAAACCACGCCGGTAGCGAGGAGAATGTTGGGCGCGTGATGTGTTTCTCTGTTGCCGTCGTTAAGCTGGACTAACACTTCACCCGGCTTCTCGAGCAATGCCTCGCCGCGCAGGTAGTCGACCTTGTTTTTCTTGAAGAGAAATTCAATTCCGGCGGCGTTCTTGTCCGACACGTCACGCGAGCGCTTGATCACTTTGCTCCAGTCGAAGGAGAGGCCGTCGATCTTGAAGCCGAAATCGCCCGCCCGGTGTTTGATGAGGTGATAGAGTTCTGCGTTGCGCAGGAGCGACTTCGTTGGAATGCAACCCCAATTGAGGCAGGTGCCGCCGGCGCGCTCCTTTTCGACGCACGCGACTCGCTTGCCCAGCTGAGCGGCGCGAATCGCTCCTACGTAGCCGGCTGGTCCGCCGCCAATCACGATCAGATCGTATTTCATCTCGTCCGCAATCTAGCCGGGGCACAACTGCTGGCGAGTCGTCAGGGGGCACTTAACCGTTTCGTCAGGCGCGGGACTCGTGTTTTGCCAGCATCTGCTGGAAGGCGGGATCATTGCGCAGGCTTTGCCAGATCGGATCGATCCGGAGAATCGGAACCGTCAGCTCACTCGGGACAGTGAGGAGGTGATCCAAGACTTGAATCGCCTCGGCATTTTGACCGTTGACCGCATAGACTTCGGCGAGCGCACCGGAAAAGTTTGGACCTTCGAAAGCGTCGGCGGATTCGGGCCGTAATTCAATGGCTCGCCTCGCCTCCGCGACGGCCTTTTCTTTCTCGCCCAGCTGAGCGAGGATACGTGCGAGAAGGGCGTGGCGGGATGGCTCGTTAGGCGCTTCCCGCAAAGTCGCTTCGAGTTGTTCTTTGGCTTCCTGCAAAGCGATCCCGCTCTTCTCTGGCTGGCCCATGCGCCGGTAAAGGATTGCCTTCTGCAGAGCGGCTTCGACCATGTGCTGGGGGTTGGATTTTTGCACGGGCAAATTGCTCAGGACATCGAGTGCCTCCTGGTTTTTGTTCTGCACCATGAGCACGTTGGCTTTCGCCATCGAGACCTCGTTAACAACAGATGGATCAAGATTGTTGAGTTGGCCCACTGCGCGGGCTTTCTCAAAGTTGGCAAGGCAGGTTTCCGTGACGGTCAGATCTCCGCGAGCCGCGAGCGCCAGTTGTGACTTCAAGCCCCAAATGGTGGTCGACGTAGGATTAAGTCGCAGAGCGCGATCGACCACCCGCTCCGCTGCGTCGAACTGTCGCTGCATGCGATAATTGAAAAACAAATTCTGCAGCGGCCATGTGTCGTTGGGATTGAGTTTTACCGCTCGCTCGAGATTGTCGGTCGACTCTTTCCATTTGCCCTGGCGTCGTTGAATCGCGCCGATGACCAAATAAACTTCCGAGTCGTTAGGCAATCCGTTTTGGGCAACGGCAAAATCGACCAGCGCGCCCTCGTAGTCGAGAGCCCCATAGTAGCGCCAATAGCCGCGCGCGAGATGCGCCTCGGGCGAATCCGGTGCGAGGTCGAGAGCTTCGTCGGCGTACCTCTTCGCCAAATCCCGCTCGGCATCGGTCGGCTCGAAGTAGTGAAAAATCCAGCTGTGGAGCATGGAGAGATTGGCGTAGGCGAGCACAAATTTTGGATCGAGGCCAATCGCCCGCTGATAGAGCTGCACGGCCTGCTTTAGCTTCGCCTGATCCTCCAGGGAGGACTGCAAATTGTGTGCTTGGACAAAGGCTAGATAAGCTTCGCCATTTTCCGTCGGTTTATGGGTAATTTCCGCCTTCTCCGTCGGCGACAGCTGCGCTTGCAGTTCGCGCGCGATCTTTTGCGCAAGATCGGTCTGGATAGCAAAAACGTCGGTCAGCTCGCGATCGTAATCCTCCGCCCATATGTGGTGATCGTTCTCGGCGTTGATGAGCTGCACGTTCACCCGCACGCGATTAGCCTCCCGTCGCACACTGCCCTCCAGGATCGCGCCAACGCCTAATTCTTTGCCGATCTCGCGGACGCTCTTCTGCTTCCCGCGATAAGGCATGACCGAAGTGCGGGAGATGACTTTCAGGTCGCCGATCTTTGAGAGGTTCGTCAGGATATCGTCCTGGATGCCGTCGGCGAAATAAGCGTTCTCCGTTTTGTCGGAGAAATTTTCGAACGGTAAAACCGCGATCGATTTTTCCATCTTTGTCGCGGCGGCGTGGGGCAGAAGGAAAAAGCCAGCGATCGCGGAAAGGAGAACGCCCGAGCCGACGAGCAAGGTGACGTTGCGACGGCGATGACGGCGCGCAAGTTCAGAACCATGATCCGGCGTAATTGACGGCGTGGTTTGAATGCCCTCTGGCGTCACGTCAAACGCCCAGGCGAGAAGAAGCGCGGGCGGAAAACCGATGAGCAAAAGAACGACGGTAAGGCGCAGAGCCCAGCTCGGTAGCTCCCAGGCGGGAAAGATGGCCGAAGCGATTTGGATAATGCCGCCAGCCGCGATGACGTAAGCCACCGCAACGCGATAAACCTTGCGCCGCTTCAGTTCCTGAAAGAACCCGGTCATTCCTAAGACTTTCTCGCGCCGCCACTCAGACGGCAACTCCGTGGAGATTGACCAGGCACAAAGAGGACTCGTTCATTAAAAGCGAGCGGTCATTTGCTTAAAGCGCGGCTCCGTCTGCAAAGGTTTCCAGGTGGGATCGCGCTGCAACTCCGCCACCGTGATGCCGGCTGGAATGCCTAACGATCGTTCGAGCAAATCGAGCGCGGTCGTGTAATCGCGACAATGGACGCTAATCCGCGCGCGGGTCACTGCGAGGATTGGTCCGTCAAACGCGTCCCTGCTTTCCGGCAATAATTCAACGGCGCGCTTACCCTCGACGATCGCCTCCTCGCACCGATCAAGCCCGGCATCGATGAGACCGAGCAAAGCGTGACGCGGCCCGTCCTCCGGACTCTCGTTTACTGCCGATTCGGCCTTCGTTCGCGCAATCTCGAAATGGGCGCGCGCTTTCATGGGATCGTTCGCCAGGGCATAGGCCGTCGCGAGCAGGTAATCCTTCGAGATCGGTGCGCTCGTTTCACCTCGCGATTTCTCTGCCGGACTGCGTTCCAGAACCCGAATCAGTTCCGGATAATCGTGCTGGTAAAGGTGGTAGTTGTAACGCGCCAGAGTGATGGTGCCGTTGGGATCAACATTCTCCGGCCAGTTCGCGAGGAGCTGCTGCATCGGTCGCAGATCGCCGCGCGCGAGAAAATCGACTCGCGCGCGCAACTCCCGAATCGTGAAAGTGTCCGGTGCCACCGCGACTGCACGGTCAAGCACCTGCGCCGCGCGTGGATAGTTGCGCGTGGCGACGAAATTCCAGCCCATGTTTTCAAGCAAGATCGGGTCCTTTGGGTCGAGCCCGACCGCTTTCTCATAGGCTGCCGTCGATTCATTCCATTTCCCCTGGCGGCGTTTGATTGCCGCGATACTGCGAAAGACGACGGCGTCGTTAGGCAACTCGGAACGTGCCGTTTCAAGCTCGCTCAAGGCTCGGTCGTAATCGTGCTCGAGATAATAATAAACGAGCCCGAGTGCCAGATGCGCTTCTGGCAAATCGGATTGAAGCCGGAGCGCTTCGTCGGCCGCACTCCTGGCCTTCGCCCGTCGCGCTGCCACTGGCTCGACTGCGTAGTAGCTCCAGCTTTCCAATTGCGAGAGGCGAGCGTGAGCCAAAGCAAAGGTCGGATCGAGCTGGAGGGCGCGTTCGTAGAGGGATTCGGCGCGCGCGAGATCGTCGTGCCGGCGATCGGGTCGCGTATAAATCTCGTGCGCCTGAAGGTAGAGCAGATAGGCGTCGGAGTTCGGGGTCGGTTTGCGCTCGATGCGCGCTTGTTCGTTAGGCGAAAGGGTCGCCTTGAGGGCTCCACTGATCTCTTGAGCGAGATCGGTCTGGATGGCAAAAACATCCGTCAACTCACGATCGTAAATCTGTGCCCAAAGGTGTTTGTCGTTCGAAGCGTCAATGAGCTGCACGTTAACGCGCACGCGATTTCCTTCCCGCCGCACGCTGCCTTCAAGAATGGTGGCTACGTTGAGCGCCTTTCCGATCTCGCGCGCATTATGCGCCTGTCCGCGAAATGGCATGACGGACGTGCGCGAGATCACTTTCAAGTCGCTGATCCTGGCCAGGTTCGTAAGGAGATCGTCCTGAATGCCGTCAGCAAAATAAGCATTCTGCTCATCGCTGCTGAAATTGCTGAAGGGGAGGACGGCGATCGATTTTTCCAGCGGTTGCCGACTCCCACGCCAGAAAAAGAAGATGCCGGCTAGAAGTGAAATCGTCAGGCCAGCTAGCGCCAGGACAAGAAGATTCTTCCCGCGGCCGGAATATGAAGGCGGACACTCGGCGCCCGCGGGTATTTCTGGAACAGCGTGGATTCCTCCTGGTCCAAGATCGAAGGCCCAACCTAAAATCAGTGCGAGCGGGAATCCGCCCAGGACGACGAAAACCACGAGGCGAACCACCCATACCGGCAGCGCTAAGACTGGGAAAATTGTGACCGCGACCTGGATGATCAACCATCCGGCGACGGCGTAACCGACAGCGGCGCGGTAGACCTTGCGCCGCCGCAGCTCACACAGAAATCCGTAAAGCCGTGAGGTGTGAAAGGAGTTTGCCAAATCTACGCAGCCGCTATTTGTCCGAAAGGCATTTGATACCAGATGCGAAGACCGTTTGGAAGTGTGGACTCTCTTTTTCGCGCGAGACGACGGTCACTTCAATCTCGCTAAATCCCGCCTCCTCCAGCCACTGCTGCAACTGCGCCTCGCTGAAACCGAGCCAGTGGTCGGCGTAAAGTTCGCGCGCTTTTTCGAAACGGTGGCTGAGCAGATCCAGCACCACAATGCGTCCACCGTTTTTCAGAATGTTATGGGCTGCCTCGATCGCGCGCTCGGGATGAATTGCGTGATGCAGTGCCTGACTGAAGATCGCCAGGTCGGTCGAGTTCTTTTTGATCGGCGGATCTTCGATGTCCCCCAGGCGATACTCGAGATTCTTGAAGCCGTGCTTCTTTGCCAGTTGCGAACCGAACTCGACCATTTTGGGTGCGTTATCGATGGCGATTACTTTTCGGGCTTTTTTGGCCAGCAACTGCGAGAGCGTACCCTCTCCGGCGCCGAGATCGGCCACCACGAGTGGCGGCAGCATGGCAATCATGGTATGCGCCAGCGCCTGCCAGGATCGGCCCGGGCAGTAGCTCCGGCCGAAGCGCCCCGCAAGCTGGTCGAAATATTCACGCGCCTTGTCCTGCCGCTTGCGCAAGACGATTCTCAGTGCGGTGCGATCGCGGCGAGTCTCCGGCATCTCTCGCGACAGGGTTCGAGTCAGCTCGTTCACCTTGGCGCGCTGGGGATCGAGCTTCGCGCCATTCGTTAGGCCGTAATAGACGTTCTTGCCGGCGCGTCGATCCTCCACCACGCCGGCGCGTTTCAGTTGCGCGAGATGACTTGAAATTCGCGACTGACCCATCCCGAGAATATCCTGCAATTCCGCGACCGAGAGCTCCTCTTCCTCCAGGAGAGAAATCAGGCGCAGCCGGGTAGGGTCAGCGAGCAGGCGGAGGAAATTAATGGTTGACGCCATGAGATCAAGAAACGATATATCGACGTATCATGATTGGTCAATATGTTGAATTCGCTCCGACGCTGAAGAGTTGAAGCTGCGCGAACGATCCAACTGCGACCCGGTTTAACTTCTTCAATCCTTCAACTCTTCCACGCACATGCTACGTCGCTTCATTTTTTCATCTGAATCAGTCGGGGAAGGTCATCCCGATAAGGTTTGCGATACCATTTCCGATGCTGTCCTCGACGCCTGCCTGCGCCAGGATCGTAAGAGTCGCGTTGCTTGCGAGACCTACGCCAAGAGCAACCTCGTTATCGTTGGCGGTGAGATTACCATCCCGAATCTGCGCAAAGGTTCGCAGCTTGAAGACGTCATTCCGATCAACAAAATCGTCCGCGATACCGTGCGCGAGATCGGTTATACGCACGACGACGATGTCTTTCACGCCCGCAAAATTTTCGTCAACACCGTCATCACCGATCAATCGGGTGACATCTCGCAAGGGGTCGACGCAAAGAAAGCGAAAGGCAAAAAAACCGCCGAACAAGGCGCGGGCGACCAGGGATTGATGTTCGGTTTCGCCTGCGACGACACCGAAGAGCTGATGCCGGCACCGATCATGTTTGCTCATCGTCTCGGGCGTGAGCTGACACGGATCCGCAAGAGCGGCAAGGCCGAGTGGCTCCGGCCCGACGCCAAGTCGCAGGTCTCTGTCATCTACGAAAATGGCAAGCCGGTCGGGATTTCCAACGTCGTCATTTCGACTCAGCACACCGCGGACAAGGAACACGACGAGATTCAAAAGTTCTGCGTCGAGAAAGTCATTCGCAAGGTACTTCCCAAATCAATGCTGAACGGCGTGACGCAGTTCCTCATTAATCCCACGGGGCGTTTCGTTATTGGCGGTCCGCAGGGCGACACCGGGCTGACTGGTCGGAAGATCATCGTGGATAGCTATGGCGGTTGGGGCCGACATGGCGGGGGCGCGTTCTCAGGTAAGGATCCGAGCAAAGTGGATCGTAGCGCGGCTTACATGGGTCGCTGGGTGGCCAAGAATGTCGTCGCCTCAGGCCTGGCGAAACGATGCGAGATCCAATTCGCCTATGCGATCGGCTATCCCGATCCGGTGAGCATGGCCATCAATACCTTTGACACCAACACCGTCCCGGAAGAAGTCATCGAACGCGCAATCAATCGCGTCTTTTCCTTCAAGCCGGCCGACATCATCGACCAGCTTGACCTTCTCCGGCCGATTTATTCCAAGACGACGAACTACGGCCATTTCGGCAAGGATGATCCCGATATCACCTGGGAAAAAACAGATAAGGCCGCAGCGTTGAAAAAAGCTGCCCGATAATTTTAGAGAAATATCACATGACTACTAACACTCTTACTGAAACCAAGACTAACGACTATAAGGTTGCTGATATCAGCCTGGCTGATTGGGGACGCCGGGAAATTGGCATCGCCGAGAAGGAGATGCCCGGACTGATGGCGATCCGGGAACAATATGCTCCGGCCAGGCCGCTTCAGGGTGTGCGCATAAGCGGCTCCTTGCACATGACTATCCAGACTGCGGTACTCATTGAGACGCTGGTCGATTTAGGCGCCAGTGTGCGCTGGGCGAGCTGCAATATTTTCTCCACCCAGGACCACGCCGCTGCCGCGATTGCGAAAGCAGGTGTGCCGGTTTTCGCCTGGAAGGGTGAAAGCCTCGAGGAATACTGGTGGTGCACCAATCGGGCGCTCTCGTTCCCGGACGGGAAAGGCCCGCAACTTGTGGTCGATGATGGCGGAGATGTAACACTGCTGATTCATAAGGGTTACCAGCTGGAAGAGGGCAATGAATGGGCAAAGTCGCCGAGTGCCAACAAGGAAGAACAAGTTATCAAGGACTTGCTGCTCGAAGTGCAACGCGAGAATCCTTTTCGCTGGCACGAACTGGTGAAGGAATGGCGCGGCGTTTCCGAAGAGACGACCACTGGCGTTCACCGGCTTTACAAGATGCAACAACTTAATCAGCTGCTCGTTCCCGCCATTAACGTGAACGACTCAGTGACTAAGTCCAAGTTCGATAATCTTTATGGTTGCCGGCATTCGTTAGTTGACGGTTTGAATCGCGCTCTCGATGTCATGATCGCGGGTAAGGTGGCGGTTGTTTGTGGTTATGGCGATGTGGGTAAAGGCTGTGCCCAGTCGCTGCGCGGACAGGGCGCGCGCGTTGTTATCACCGAGATCGATCCGATCAATGCCCTGCAAGCAGCGATGGAAGGTTTTGAGGTAACAACCCTGGAGGACACATTAGGCCGCGGCGATATCTACGTGACAACGACCGGTAACCTGGACGTGATCACGTTCGATCATATGTCGCGCATGAAAGATCAGGCGGTCGTGGCGAACATTGGTCACTTCGACAATGAGATTCAGGTCGATCGCCTGAATGAAGCCAAAGATGTCAAGCGGACCAATATCAAGGCACAGGTGGACAAGTACACTTTCGCCGACGGCCATGAGATTTTCCTGCTGGCGGAGGGCCGGCTTGTAAACCTTGGCTGTGCTACGGGCCACCCAAGCTTTGTCATGTCGAATTCGTTTTCCAACCAGGTGCTGGCTCAGCTCGATCTTTGGAAAAACAAGGATACCTATCAGGTCGGCGTTTATGTCCTGACGAAGAAGCTGGATGAAGAGGTTGCCCGTCTGCATTTGAAGAAGATCGGGGTCAAGCTGACTCAGCTCACTGAGAAGCAGGCAGATTATCTCGGGGTGCCGGTGGAAGGTCCTTACAAGTCGGAACACTACCGCTACTAACTTGTTCGGCAGACGGCGAGGAAGAAAGGCTTTCTCGCCTAAGGAGGCAACAGGTCCGCCGCCGCCCTAGTCTTGGTCGTTAGGCGACTCCGCATCCTTCTCTTTCGGAATGGAAGGCTGGGCTTGTGGGTCGATGAACTCTTCTTGCGGCTCATCGGTCACGGCCTTGGTAGTGTGTTTCTCTTTTTCGTCGGATTCAGCCATCACATCTGAAACGGCTCTGCGGCGCCCGATGGTCGTCGCGTCAATGATGCGGTGTCGCCGGAAGAAAATAAAAGAGGATGCCAATAATTCCGTAGACCGAAAGCAGCTGCACACCTTCGAGCCAGTTACTCTCGCCATCGCCGCTGATCTGTCCGACGATCCAGACCGAGAGGACAATGGCGACGATTTCGGGTAGCGAAAACTCAAGAGTCATGGGGTCTCCCAGCGCATAGGAGCTGAAGATCAGCACCGGCGTAACGAACAGCGCCATTTGCAGGCTCGAGCCGGTGGCGATGCTAAGGCTCAGGTCCATCTTGTTTTTCCAGGCTGTATAGACAGCGGTAGAATGTTCCGCAGCGTTACCGACCAACGCCACGACGACCACTCCCACAAAGGTCTCAGTAAGCCCGAGAGATCGACGCGCGGATTCAATCGAACCGACGAGAAACTCACTCAGCCAGGCAACGAAAGCGGTCGCGATAGTCAGGGCGGCAATAGATTGCCAAAGCGGCCAATGCTCTTCGGTCTCGTTTTTCCCGGTCGGCCCGGCAAGGAGTTCGCGATGGGTGAAAAGATGGAAAAAGAGCGAACAGAAATAGGTGACGAAGAGAACGATCACGATGGCGAGCGAGAGTTTCTGTTCCGCCTCCTCGGACCATCCGCCGGGGCGTGCAGCCGCCGCGCGATGAAAGACGGTTGGGATGAGCAGAGCAATGGCGCTCAAGCCTAACGAAGTGGACGAGATCCGCGCGGCAGTCTGGTTGAAGGTTTGCTTCGGATAGCGTATCCCACCGACGAGAATCGACGCGCCGAGGACGAGTAAGAGATTACCGATAATCGACCCTGTGATCGAGGCCTTAACCACGCCGGTCAGTCCTTTGCTTAACGCCACCAGCGCGATGATTAGCTCGGCCGCATTTCCAAAAGTCGCATTAAGAAATCCGCCGAGGCCAGCACCAGAACGAGTCGCCAGTTGCTCGGTAGCGCGGCCCATCCAGCCTGCCAGGGGCACGATCGCGATGGCCGCAACGAAAAAAAGCAGGCTATCGTTGCGCCACGCCTCGACGTATCGCAGCCCGATTGCGACTGGCACGGCAACGAGCAAAAAATCGAGCGGCGTAAAACACCAGTTCTGTGAGCGAGCGCGAGCCATGTTCCAAGGCAATGCTGGCTCGCTTTCGGCTCCAGCACAATCGTTAGACGCGCGATGAACCTGCTCTTCCCCTTGTGCTTGTTGTCCTCCGTCTCTGGACGCAAAGCACCGATGCAGGGGGTTCTGTGCCTCAAGAGACGGCAAGTGGAACCGCGCCTAACGATGAGGCGTGGTTTCCCGAACTTACCGGATGACAAGCGCTAGGGCGTAAACTTGTAGATTGCCCCTTCGCCGTCGGTACCCCCATGGACGGTCGCGCCGTAAAAGACGCCATTCCCTCCATTGACCATGCCCGCATAAGGAAAGGCGCCATCCGGCGATCCCCCAAAAAGATGTGGCAGAGTCTCATGCCAGGAGCCGCTCTGACTCGGTGCCAGTGCAAAGATTGTTCCGCTCCCGAGACCACCTTCACTGGTCGTGCCGTAGAGGTTGCCCGCCGAATCAGAAACCAGGTTACTGATCGAACTGTTACCATCCTGACCAGACTTAAAACCATAGATCACCTTTTCGGTCCAGCTTCCGCCGCTGGCTCTGGTCAGCTGATAAGCTGTGCCGAGATCACTAGTTCCTCCGTAATAAGTTGTCCCGTAGAGATTGCCCGCAGGGTCAAAGAGCAACGCACCATAGGGGAAACTTCCGTCTGGCTGTCCCAGAAATGCGTATAGCGTGCGGAGCGTCCATCCGGACGATGCCTGGGCAAGTTCAAAGATAGTGCCATGGCCGTTGTCACCGCCGGTAGTTGTTGCACCAAAAAGGTGACTACCCCGGACAAGCATCCTGCCCGCCGACCCCGAGGAACCATCCGAGCCGCCGGTGAAGGAATGAATCACGCGAAACGCCCACGTCCCGTTGGATTTTGGATGCAGGTTATAGATGGTCCCCAAGCCGAAGTCGCCTCCCGTCGGAGTCATGCCAAAGAGATTGCCATGCGCGTCCACAGTTACACGGGCACCTGGTCCAGATCCATCTGCACCTGTGAAGGCATGTATGACGGACTGAGTCCAGGTATCTCCGGACTTGGACAGCTTGTAAACAACTCCGCATCCGCCTTCGCAACTTCCTGAACCACCGGTTACCGCGGTCCCATAAAGATTACCGTCTGCGTCGAGACTTACTCCTTTATAGGGCTCACCGCCATCCGCGCTGCCAGTGAAGCTATAAAGGACAGTATGGACCCAGCCGCCATTAACGGGTGATAACTCCCAGACGGTACCTCCGCCAAACTCGCCGCCTAAAACCGAAGTCCCGTAAAGATTACCTGCGGCATCGATCTCGACGTCGGTGTCGAGATATTCGCCATCTTCATCCCCGGCGAAGCTGTAGATGATCGCGGTCGTACTGCCATGGGCCGCTGCTGACCACAGCGTGAGGACAAGGAAAGCCGCCGCACCCCCAATCAGAAGAGAAAGCCGCCGCGCCCGTCCGGCGATTAGAGTCGTCAGGCAAAAATCGAATTTACTCGTTGTTGTCATGGGCTGGCCTCTAGCAGAAAACTTATGGGAAGAACACCACAAAATGGTAACAGCAAAGCTATTTCAGTAAATGTAGGGATCGGAGAGGCGAAAAGCATCGCGGACCAGCTCCACGCGCGGCGGTCTGCCCAGCGCCAGTGTTACTTCGACAATATCGAAACGAAAGAGAATGTCGGGATTGCCTAACAATCGCAACCAGGCGAGCGCGCCTAACGAAATGCGCCGTTGCTTGCCCGGATTGACGGCTTCCAACGGCCGCCCGAAATCTTCCCGCGTCCGTGTCTTCACCTCCACGAAAACCAGGGTATCGCGATCGCGGCACACCAGATCGATCTCGCCGCCGCGTCGGCCCCGAAAGTTGCGATAGAGGATCTTATAACCTTGCCGACGCAGGTTGCGCGCGGCCAGCCTTTCGCCGCGCCTGCCGAGCCGCAGATGTGCCGAGCCAGAAGGAGAAAAGCGGCTGCGCCACTGGCTCAAACGAGCGGCGATGGATCGGACAGGGACCGTGTTCATGGAGTTTCTGGAGGTGTAATTCGGTGCCGTAACCTTTGTGCTGGCTAAAACAATATTGCGGGAACTGCGCGCAAAATTCACGCATTAAAGCGTCGCGCGTTACCTTTGCGATTACGCTCGCGGCAGCGATGCTCAGACTGAGACAATCACCGTCGATGATCGCAGTTTGCGGGAGGGGGAAGGGGAAGACCGGCAGTCCATCGATTAGAACGTGATCGGGCGAAATCATCAGGTCCGCGACTGCGATTCGCATCGCCTGGTGCGAGGCGCGCAGGATGTTGATCCGGTCAATCTCCAGCGAGTCGACAATTCCGACTGCCCAGACGATCTCAGAATGATTCGTTAGGTAGGTGAAGATCTTCTCCCGCAATTCCGGCGAAAGTTGTTTCGAGTCCTTCAACTGGCGATGTCGAAACCGCTCCGGCAAAATCGCAGCGGCGGCGACTACAGGTCCCGCCAGCGCCCCCCGGCCGGCTTCATCAATCCCTGCGATGCGGATCGCACCTAACGCACGCAATCTCTTTTCGTGCCGGAATCCACAACAACGAGACATCTCGTTCCGACATTAAAGAATTTTTTGACGACGGCGAACGAACTTGGCCGGGCAGGAAATTGCGGTTTATGAAACGGTGACCTGTCAGGGAAGAGAGCTGCAAATCAATTATTCACAGATCACAACTATTCCCGCACCGCGGTAGCTTCCTTGCCCTTTCGGTCACGCAAGTAGTTGAGCTTGGCACGACGTGCTTTGCCCTGCTTTTCCACTTCGACTTTGGCAATGCGCGGCGAATGCACCGGGAAAACACGTTCCACGCCTTCGCCGTAAGAGATGCGTCGAACGGTGAAAGTCGCGTTGATTCCCCTGCCTTTGCGACCGATCACAATTCCGGAGAAGATCTGAATTCGCTCTTTGTCGCCTTCGACCACCCGGGTGTGGACGCGCACGCCGTCGCCGACTTTGAATTGCGTCACGTCACTCTTCTGCTGCTCGTTTGAAATGGTATCGATGATATTCATAAACGGATCCTCCGGTGGAAAATCGGGCCGGATAGGTAGCGCGGCGAAGCGAAATTGTAAAGAGTTTCCCAATCTCCCTTTAGCTTGCGACGCTCCGATAAACGTGGGCGACGGAGTGAAAATGACCCTTGGTCTTGAGCTCTGGGATATGATCCAGTGCTTTGATAGCTAGCGTATCGCCAATGATTGCGAAGATTACTGGAGGGAGAAATGGACAGGTCAGTTGAGGGCGGATGTCTGTGTGGTGGGCTGCGTTATCGGTTGCATGAGCCGCCAGTACGGGTGGGCGACTGCCATTGCGTAGATTGTCGACGGGCGAGTGCGGCCGCCTTTGTGACATGGGGCGTTGTGCATCGGAAAGATGTCGAGATTCTCTCAGGCGACTTGCGCAAAGTGAAATATGCCGATCGGCTTCGCTCATTCGCCGCCTGCTGCGGGACTCCGTTATTTTTTCAGGACGCGGAAGATTCGACTACCATCGACGTCACAATTGTTTCGCTGGATCATCCGGAACGCTTTGCTCCCGAGGTGGCAATTTGGACGGAGGATCGTTTGCCTTGGGTGACGATTGATTCCCACCAACGAACCTTTTTGCAGGCGAGAAAGCTCTCCTGAAAATTACCCGGCAGCCGTGGCGAATAGCTCGACTTCGGCACCGGGTTCTTCCGGATTACGATTGAACTGCAGATCGTAGAGCCGTCGATAATAGCCGGAGTTTTCCAGTAGCTCAGCGTGCGAACCGATCTCTTTGATCAGGCCTTTCTCCATGACGACAATTTGGTCGGCAGAAAGAATGGTTGAGAGCCGATGCGCAATCGCAATCACCGTGCGTCCGAGGGCCAGTCGTTCCAGCGCAATCTGGATTTGCTGCTCTGACTCTGAGTCGAGCGCCGAGGTAGCTTCGTCGAGGAGCAAAATCGGCGCGTTCTTGAGCAACGCCCGCGCAATGGCAATGCGCTGCTGCTGTCCACCGGAAAGAAGACAGCCTTTATCTCCCACAATTGTTTCATAGCCATCCGGCTGGGCCATGATGAAATCGTGCGCATAAGCAGCTTGCGCCGCGGCGTAAACCTCCTCGGGCGTTGCATCGAGCCGACCAAACTGGATGTTCTGTAAGATCGTATCGTGGAAGAGAAAAGTGTCCTGCGAGACGAGACCAATTTGCTCGCGGAGGGATTGCTGCGTCACGCCGCGTAAGTCATGCCCATCAATCCGAATTGCCCCGGAAGTTGGATCGTAGAAACGCAGGATCATCGACAGGATGGTGCTTTTACCGGCACCGCTGGCTCCGACCAAAGCGACGCTTTTCCCAGGCTCGATGCGAAGGTCAAAGCCCTGCACAGCGTCGGTTACTCCGCCAGTATAACGAAAAGTGAGATTATCGAACTCGATAAGCCCGCGAACCCGGGGCATGACGAGGGCTTTTGGTTTGTCTTGGACCGTTGGTTTGGAATCCAGAATTCCAAAGATCTCCACAGTCGCTTCGATCGAGCGCTGCATCGTCACATGAATGCGGCTCAGGGTCTTGATGGGATCATAGAGGAGGAAGATTCCGCTCATAAGGCCCATAAATTTGCCGGCGGGCAAATTCGCCATGTAAACATAGAACAGCGCGAGACCTACTCCGACCGCGCCGATCGACTCGACCATCGGGCCCGTCGCCTGAATGGAGCGCACAATTCGCATCGCGTTGTTGAATTGAATTCGATTGCTGCGCTCGAAGGATTTCTTCTGATGCTCTTCCCGTCCGAAGGATTTTACCACCCGGATTCCGCCGAAGGACTCCTGCATCGTGACCACCATTTGTCCCATTTCTTCTTGCTCGCCCCTGACCGCTTTTCGCGCGCGCTTGCCGTACAATCGGAGAGGAATAATGCAGCTTGGGAAAAGGACCAGCGTTACGACGGTGAATTTCCAGTCCATGTAAAGGAGAACGCCGATTCCGCTTATGATTGCGGCTGGTTGTTTGATGATGTCGCTGCTCACCGTCGAGAGCGCGCTCTGCATGATGCGCGAATCATTCGTGATACGCGACATGAGGAACCCCGAGCGCATCCGGTTAAAAAAATCCATCGAGTGGCTCATCATCTTGCCGAAGAGCTCGTTCCGAATGTCGGTCACCACCTTGTTACTAACCCAGCTGGTGTAATAACTTTCCGCGTAGTCACAAAGGCTGCGCGTGATCATGACAGCGGGAATGAGCAGGCAATACCAGACAAGCGAATTGGAGCCACTGATTCGAGGCCCGTTTTGGATGAGCTGAGGATTAGAGATGATCGCGCTCGGTGCGGGGGCTGCTCCGTGGAAAATGAAGTTTGCCACCTTGGCGATCACCAGGGGAAGACACGAACTAATGGCGCCGGTAAGAAATCCGAAAAGCAATCCTGCAAAAAAGCGAAACTTGTAAGGGAGAGCGTAGCCAAAAAGACGCCTGTACGGTGTCCAGGCCCGTCGTAAAGTCACCAGGAACGGCTGTTTAACTAAGGGAGCTTGCGGTATCTTGCTCATATCGCGCGCGCTGTCGGCGTCGACAGCAGGCTCTGCATAGCATTGATCACCTGGTTCGTCGAGATTTCCTTCATCGGCTGCGGTGCCTGTTTTGGAACAAATTGGCGGACTGGCTCGGCAATTCCGGCGCGCAAGATAAGCGCTGGCCCGCCGCGCGGCCGCCAATGAAACGGATTGGTGGGACCAAAGAGAGCAACCTGCGGCGTGCCGAGGGCGCTGGCCAAATGCATCGGGGCGGAATCAATTGTAAGAAGGAGACGGGCCCGCTCGATTAAGGCAGCCAGAGTAAGCAAATCCAGTTGACCCGAAAGATCGACAACAGGCCGGCGAAGGTGCGCCTTAATGCGTGCGAGATGTCTTTGTTCGAGGCGCGATTTGCCACCGGTGAGCACGATACGAAAAGTACTTTCGGGGATCCCGTCTGCTAACTCGGCCCAGCGTCGGGCCAGCCAAAACTTTTCCGCCCGCGCCGAGCCCGGATGAATGATGATAAAGTTATCGCCCAAGCCTTCTCGCTCGACCACGGCTGCGGCCTGACTTTTCGCCGTTCCGCGGCAGGATGAGGTGGATTGCGCGCGACGCGTCATGCACGCCGAGCGGTGCGAGGAGCGCAAGGTGATGGTCGACGGTATGAACGAATTGCACCTGTGAAGGGACGAATTCGTTGTAACTCAGTTGCCGCAACGGCTCGCGACGGATCGTGTCATAGCTAATGCGTTTCTCAGCTCCGGAAAGGAGAGTGAGAAATGCCGAGCGATCGGTGCGGGAAAAGTCGAGGCAATAATCGAATTTCGCGGCGGCGAGTGCGATCCATTGTGCGGCATCGGTCACACCGCCGCGTGCGACCAGGGAGCGATCGAGCCCCGGAATTGCGGGGAGTAATTCCCGGGAGCCGTATGCGACAGCAAGCGTGATCTGCGCGTCGGGGAAAACTTTCCGCAACGCGGCAATGGCCGGGACCGTCAGTATCAAGTCGCCGATGCGCTTGAGTTGAAGCAGAAGGACGTTCAAGCAGGCTCTAACACGCCTTTCGCATCGCCTTTTCGTAAGCATCGATCAGGCGCGCACGAAAATGGTCCCATGTGAAATTTTCCACGACACGTTCTCTAGCGGCGACACTCATCCGAGCCACAATTTCCGGATGATCGTAGAGATGTTGAATCGCCGCCGCGAGAGCATCAACGTTCGCCGGTGGAATGATGATTCCCTGGATACCATCTTCCACTACGTCGCCAGCTTCACGCGTGGTGATTTGTGGCAGACCACAAGCTGCCGCCTCATAGGTGACTTTAGCGCTGCCCTCGCATTGCGATGGGAAAACGTGAATCGTCGACTGGCGTAGATACTCCTCGGGGTTGGGTGCGAAGCCGATCACTTTCACGTTGTCTCGCGCATATTGTTTCAGGTATGGCTCCATCTCTGCGTGGACCGCTCCAACCAACCAGAGCTCCGCGTCTTTCAGATTGAGTCGAGTCCAGGCCTCGAGCAGGTGATGCACCCCCTTACGCTCGATGAGTGCGCCGGAAAAAACCGCGCGAAAATGCGGTGGCCTTTCCCCCGGCGTGAAACGTTCCACGTTCACGCCGCGCGGGAGGTAATAAAGCTTTTCCTCGGGGAAATCCTGCACGCGAAACGTCTCTGCCGCCTTTTCCGAAAGGACGAGAATCAGATCTGCCAGATCGTACTCTTCCAGATACCGATCGCGATCGAGGAGAAGATCTTCCTTCCAGCGTTTGCGCCATGGTAGATCCGACTTTGCCGGCACCGTGCTGGGCTGGGAACGCTTTGCTTTCCCGCGGTCGCGATGCCATGTCGGAATCTCCAAGAGTGATGGAATCCGGCGTTTGCGCGCTTCGCGCAAGGAAAGGAGACAATCTCCCGACCAGCTGTGAAACAAATCATAGCGCCCGGTTGCGAGATGGCGCGCGGCAATCCAATCAAGGTATTTCTTTTTCGCGCCATAATAATAAGGTGAATCGAGCGAAGAGAGCAGTCGCACCGGATGCCAGCGCAGAGAATGAATGCGCGCAGCTGGAATTTCGCTTTGGCGGTTGTCGTAGGCGATTGCTTTCCCGAGAAATCCGCCGCGCCAGGAGGCACGGAGCGTTTCAAATGCATCCGTATCCAATCCCGAGCCGCCGATACGCGCAAAAATCGAATAAAGGAGGTGCTGCGGTAACCTGCGTGTTGCCGACCCTTTCGAGACTGCGCGCGGCGGGTTTTTTAGAGTTTCACCCACCATCGCCCCACCATTATTGTAGGTGAATGCGAGCAAGTAAAGATCGAACTCAGTGGTGGCCGCGCGGGTGAATAATCCGCGCCTGACAATCGGTCTCGTTCGCCGCGGTCATTCTGAAACCGGTGGTGCCGAGACCTACCTTAAACGTCTCGCCCGTGGCTTGAGTGAAGCCGGCAATCCAGTTCGACTTTTCACCGATGCGGCTTGGCCGACGCGTGAATGGCCTTGGGGAGCGATCACGCGCCTGCGTGGCGAGACGGCGCGGCGTTTTGCCGACGAGCTGGAAAAGAGCGAGCCGCATCGGCATTGCGATCTCCTTCTCAGCCTGGAGCGCGTCTGGAGTTGCGATGTTTACCGCGCAGGGGACGGGATTCACCGGGCCTGGCTACAGCGCCGCGCCGCGGTCTCAAGTTTTCCGCGCCAATGGTTCGACCGATTCAATGCCAAACATCGCGAAATCCTAGAGCTGGAGAAGGCGCTTTTTTGCGGTGGTGCGCGCCACGTCATCACCAACTCGCAAATGGTGAAGCGCGAAGCCGAGCAATTCTACGAATACCCCTGCGCGCAAATTGATGTTGTGCCTAACGGCGTGCCGATTACTGATTTTCATCCTGACCCGGAGGCGCGTCGCTTGCGTCGAAAAATCCTGCGGCTGCGCGATGAAGAAATCGCCGTGCTTTTTGTCGGCTCCGGTTGGGAGCGTAAAGGTCTGCGCTTCGCCGTCCAGGCAGTGAAATCGTTAGGCAGGAATTTTCGCCTTATCGTGGCGGGCCGAGGCCGGAGGCAAATGGCGCGCGGACGGCACGTCAGCCGGCTGGGCGCGGTGCGCGATCTGCCGGCGCTCTATAGTGCGGCTGATATTTTCTTGCTCCCGACGCTTTACGATCCTTTCTCCAACGCTTGTCTCGAAGCACTTGCCGCCGGCCTTCCGGTTATCACAACCCGCGCCAACGGTTTCTGTGAAATCATCGATCACGGTTTTCACGGTTCGATTCTCGAGGCCGCTTCCGATGTTGCCCAGCTGCGCGCAGCGCTGCTCTTCTGGTCAGATCCCGAGCGCCGGAGCGAAGCCCGTCGCGTCATTTTGCAACGCGCGGCTCATTTCGATATTTCGGTAAACGTCGAGCGAACGCTGGAGGTGCTCCATCAGCTGCCAAGGGCAGCCGATTCATCAGGAAAAATCCGAAAAACCTGATCGAGCCGCGCAATCTCGAAGATGGGGCGAACTCCATCCTGCAAGCTGCAGAGCGAGAACTTGCCGCCGTAACTGTCCACATTTTGCATCGCTTCGATTAGAACGGCGAGTCCCGAGCTGTCGATGTAAGTCACCTTCGAAAGATCGACCACCACCTGTGACGGCTTCTGCGCAATGATCGAGCTGAGTGACGCGCTCACCTGCGGCGAGACGTGCAAATCAATTTCGCCTTCAAGAGGCAGAACGGCCGGTGGAGTCTTTGCCATGTAGCAGGCAAAAGTCGTCATCCTTGCCCGTTGAGTCAATCCTTAGGTCGATTTACCAATCAAGCTCCCGCATCACGTCTTCGATTTCTGCCAGGTTTTCGAAGATCCGGTCGGGCGCATGCGAAGCCAATTCCGTCTTGGAAAAATTGCCGGTCGCGATCGCGATGGTGCGAGCGCCGATTGCTTTTCCGCACGCGATGTCGTGTGGTGTGTCGCCAATCACGTCGATATCCGCCGCCGTAAATTGCCGGCCGTGTTTTTCCTCAGCGCGCTTCCGCGCAAACTCTCCCAGCTCATTGCGGTCGTGATGATCGTCGGAGTAGGCGCCGAATTCGAAAAATTCCCAGAGGCCATAATGCTCCAATTTCAATTTCGCCCCGCGTTTCACGTTTCCGGTAAGCAGCGCGAGGACGATGTTTGGCTTCGCCTGCAACCGCTTCAACAAATCCCGCACCCCTGGCAGAATTTGGCCCTTCCGCCGTGGCAGTTCATTCGCCAGTAACTCGACATATTGATTGAGAAATCTGGCCGTATTCGATTCGTTAGGCTCAATTTGTTGCTTGCGCAGAATCTGGTGAACGATTCCGGCGTCGGTGCGTCCCGCGACCTCGATTCCATCCAATTCGTCAGCGATTCCGAACTGACTGTGCAAGACATCGCGCAAAGCCTGGACACCAGCGCCCGCTGAATTGATCAGCGTCCCGTCGATATCAAAAAGAAGCAGGCGCTTGGCGGCGGAAGTTTTCAAAACGGAGATTTCAGATTGAAAAGGTCATCCGGCAATCGGAAATCTGCGGTTTGCGCTCGGGAATTTATCGCGGCCGTCTCGCTCCGTCGCCTACTGGTTATTTGCATGCGGGCCATGCCATCACGTTCTGGCGCGCGCAGGAACGCTGCCGTGCGCTAAACGGCAAGCTCATTCTGCGCATCGAAGACCTGGATCGTGCCCGTTGCCGGCCGGAGTTTCGCGCCGCGATCGAGGAAGATTTGCGCTGGTTCGGTTTGAGTTGGGACGAAGGTCCTTTGCTGCAAAGCGAGCGTCGCACCCTCTACCGCGAAGCCTGGCGGAAGTTGCGCGACCGTGGCTTGATCTATCCGTGCTCCTGTTCGCGTCGCGACATTTTGAACGCCGTGAGCGCGCCGCATGCGGAGGACGACGAAACAATTTATCCCGGGACCTGCCGGCCTGTTGGCCTAACCATTTTCGACGCAGACCAGCCTGCCGGAGTTACCTGGCGATTTCGCGTGCCGGAGGGCAGGCATCTGGAATTCGAGGATCGCTTTTTCGGAGTGCAACGCGCCACAACGGGAACCGATTTCGGCGACTTTGTTGTCTGGCGCAAAGATGATGCTCCGGCTTATCAGCTGGCGGTTGTGGCGGACGACGCTGCCATGGAGATCACGGAAGTCGTACGCGGAGCTGATCTTTTGCGCTCCACTTTTCGGCAACTTTTGCTTTACGACGCGCTCGAACTCGACCCGCCCGAATTTCTCCATCAGCCGCTCGTGACGGATTCGTCAGGCAATCGTCTCGCCAAACGGCACGACGCTTTCAGCCTCCGCACGCTGCGCGCGGCCGGGCTTTCGCCTAACGCCATTCGGCAGAAGTTTTCGCCTTCAGCGTCGCGGTTCTAGACAATTACTGGAGGCCAACTCGGCCTTCACTTTTTCTGGAAAATCTCCACTGCATTCCAGGTTTCTCCCGGCGGCGTGGTTTCATACTCAAGCGAGCGATCGAGATAAGTCCTGGCCAGGAAATCCTGAGGGTAAAATTCCAGAAAGCGGCTGAGCACAATCTTGGCTCCGCGGAAATCGCGCTCGCGAAACTTGCGAAAACCTTCCTCGTACGTTTCCAGATGCCGCACCAGATCGGGATCGATCTTCTCCGTGCGCTCGCCGATGAGGGTTGCGACTTCCACCGGCTGGGATTTTCCTTTTACCTGGACGCGTGCGACCGAGCGAACATGAAATTGATCGCGCACAAACTCGGCTGCGTTGGGACCGAGGATAATGTCGACGCCGTAGATTCTCGTTAGGCCTTCGAGACGCGAAGCCAGATTCACAGCATCGCCGATTACCGTCGGGTCGGCCTTTTCCTGCGAGCCGATGTTGCCGCAAAGGACGTCGCCCTGGTTGATGCCAATGCCGATCGCGAACGGTGCAATTCCCTGAGCATGCCAGCTTTGATTCAGCACTTTGAGTTCGCGCCGCATTTCGAGCGCGGCTCGCGCCGCCATCCGCGCATCTTGCGTTGGGCCCTGGCTACGGACATTGCCCCACACCGCCATGACGGCGTCGCCGATAAACTTGTCCAGCGTGCCGCCATTGGCGAAAACAGCGGCAGTCATTCGGCTGAGGTATTCGTTCAATTGCCTAACGAGCGCTTCCGGATCGGCGTGCTCCGTCAGGCTGGTGAATCCAACGATGTCGGAAAACAAAACCGTCGCCGGAATCCGGACCCCCCTCAGGCTACTGTAAAAGCTTTCCGGATTATCGAGGATTTCCTGGACCAGGTTCCTGGATACGTAGCGTTCGAGCGTGCGCCGGGTCCGTAGCTTCTCCACTCGCTCCAGGACGTATTCGAAGCCTAACGAAAACGAGCCACTACTGAGAAAAGCACCCAGCACCGGCACGGTCAGAAGCAAAAAGCCGACCTGATCGTAAAGTACTCGACCGAGAACGAGGTAAGCGGCCATGGCCAATGCCAGGGCAAACAGGCAAATGAGCGGCCGCCTAACGAACGTCACCAGGAGCCAGGCGCCCGTGCCTGCCGCAACGACAAGCACAATCATCCACGCAAAGGAGGTCGGCCGAAGAAATTCGTGGGCCAGAGCGGCAGCCATCACTTGCAGATGAAGTTCCGGTCCTGAGGCGTTTGGACTCATGGCCGTTACCACGACATCATGGGCAATCTGTGAGGTGGCCCCGATGATGACGACCTTGTCCTTGAAGATCGCGCCGTTCTGATAGTCCGCTTTCCAAAGTCGCGGATCAAAAACCTCATAAAGCGTGCGCGGCGGATAGGCGCCGACCTCGCTGAAACGGATGAGATGCGGTTGCTGATCGCGCGGGACATCGGCGCCATGCCCGAGCTGCTCCAGTCCGCGGGCAGCAAACGATTCGAAAACTTCTTCGCCGGCGAACGAGGGCAAACCCGCGAGCTGACGATCGGAAATGGTGAAGAGTGCCGAACGCAGCTTGCCGTCGTTGCGGTCGGGCCAGAAATTCACGTAGCCAACGCGCGGATCGCCCGTCGGCGGGGGCGGAACCAGGGTGCCGTTCGGACAAATGATTTCGTTGTGGGCGAGATCAATATTGGCGCCAAGGACGACACGTCCGCGATATTTCGCGAGCGCCTTGGCGAAGATCGGGTCGCCATCGTTAGGCGGATCGAAAACGAGATCGAACATGACCAGCCGTGCCCCGGAAGCGAAAAGCTTGTCGAGCAGAAGTGCCCAGACTTCGCGTGACCAGGGAAATGGGCGCTCCGACATAAGTTGGAAGGCGCGGTTGTTCGCTTTTTCCTCCGGCGACAGGACCGGCATTTCGAGAGTGGACTGGTCGATCCCAAGCAAGACAAAGTCGTTGCGCGTGGGAGTCTTGCGACCTTCCTTGCGCAGCACGTCCTCGAAACCCTGTTCCAGTTGCCACGGTGTCGAAACAAAAGGCAGTGGAACGAACCGGCCGAGCAAGAACAACCCCGTCCAGAAAACGCAGATGACCGTCAGAATGAGGAGGCGATGCCGGCGCAGCCAATGCACGCAGCGATTGTAGGGAAGACTCTGGCAGCGGCAAAGTGAAACTCCGGGAAGCGCGAATCGTTATTTGAATTGCAAAAGACGACGAGGCGTTGGCATGGCTACTTTCCAGTTGAGCAATCGTCCGACGCGTCTACCGTTCGCCTCCGCACTACCCACCTGATCCCGATGGATCGAGACAGCGAATGAGGTCGGGGAGCGCCTAACAAAACAACAATTCGCTGAAGAAGGAGCCTCGAACCGATTCGAGGAAGACAAATGCCAAGAGCCACTAACGCGCCTGCCAGCCGCGAGCGCCGCAAACGCGTCCTGAAATCCGCCAAAGGTTATCGCGGACGCCGATCGAAACTGTTCCGTTACGCAAAAGACGCCACGATGAAGGGCAAGTACTGGGCCTATCGGGATCGCAAAACGCGCAAGCGCAATTTTCGCATGCTTTGGGTGCAGCGACTCAATGCCGCCTGTCGCGCCCAAGGTCTTACCTACAGCCGTTTCGCTGAAGGCTTGAAAGCCGCCGGCCTCGAACTCGATCGCAAAATCCTTGCCGATCTTGCGGTGACGGACGAAGCGACTTTCAAATCGATCGTCGAACAGGTGAAAGGCGCGCTGGAACGGAAATCAGGCGAGGCGAAGAAGAAAGCGGCGTGAGGCAGTTCGGCGCAGCGTTGAAGGGTTGATGCGATTGGACGACTCTTCCGCTCCAATTGCTTGAATCTTCAACTCTTCCGCGCCCAACATGTCGCACCCGCTCGAAGACCTGCGCGATGCCGCTCTCGCGGAGATTGCCTCCGCGCCTGACGAACAAGCTCTCGAGGCTGCGCGTCTGCGCTATCTGGGACGCAGCGGCAATATTTCCGCCTGGAGCGAGCGGATAAAATCCCTCGCCAAGGAAGAAAAGCCGGTTGTCGGGAAGCTGCTCAACCAGGCGCGCGTCGCCGTGACCGCGGCGCTGGAAGAGAAAAGCGAAAAGCTGCACAAGAAGAAGGAGGCTGGCGCGCTGGCCGATCTCGACATTTCGCTTCCGGGTACCCCTAACGAAATCGGTGCGCTCCATCCGCTTACCCAAATGCTCGATCGCGCGATCGGAATTTTTCGTCGCATGGGTTTCGCGCTCGCCGAAGGCCCGGACGTCGAGGATGAATGGCATTGTTTCGATGCGCTCAACACACCGCCCGATCATCCGGCACGGGCCGAGCAGGACACGTTTTACCTTTCCGACGGACGGCTCTTGCGCACTCACACTTCGACCGTCCAAATCCGCACGATGGAGTCGGCGCCGCCGCCGATTCGCGTTATCGCGCCCGGTGCGGCTTTTCGCCGGGACGAAGTAGACGCCACGCATAGCGCGCAGTTCCATCAGATCGAAGGACTGTATGTCGATGAAGGCGTGAGTGTGGCCGATCTGAAAGGGACGCTCGAGTTTTTCATGCGCGAGCTTTTCGGCGCCGATGCGGAGGTGCGTTTGCGCCCGCATTATTTTCCCTTCACCGAGCCGAGCTTTGAAATCGATGTGAAATCGAAAACACTCAAAAGCGGCGAGAAATGGATCGAAGTTTGCGGTTGCGGAATGGTGCATCCGGCGGTTTTTGAGGCGGTGAACCAGGCACGCGGCGACAACGCTTACGATCCTGAAAAATGGAGCGGGTTTGCCTTTGGATTGGGAATGGACCGGCTCGCGATGATCTTATTCGACATTCCCGATATTCGACTTTTCGCGCAGAACGATCTGCGATTTCTGCGCCAGTTCGCATGAGCAGAACGCAGTTTCTGGAGCTCACGCGCTGTCGGAGAGGCATCGTTTCCGGTATGGGATGCCAAGCTAAGCCATGAGGTTTTCTCTCAACTGGCTCAGGGAATTTGTCGAGTTGCCTAACGATCTTGGCGACCTTGCGGAGCTGCTCACGCTCGCCGGGGTCGAGACGGAGGGAATTGAATCGCGTGGCGCTAATTTTGCCGGGGTGGTTGTCGCGCAGATCAAAACATCGGAGCAACACCCGAACGCCGATCGCCTCAGCGTCTGCCAGGTCGACGACGGCAGCGGCCACCTGCGCCAGATCGTTTGTGGAGCGAAGAACTACCGCGTTGGCGACAAGGTTCCTCTCGCTCTGCCCGGTGCAATCCTGCCTAACGACCTCAAAATCAAGGCGAGCAAGCTGCGCGGAGTCGAGTCGCAAGGGATGCTTTGCAGCGCAAAAGAACTCAATCTGGCGGAGGACGCAGCCGGCTTGCTTATCCTTTCGCCGACGGCTCGCGTCGGCGCCCCGCTCGGGGAAATTTTCCCTGACGACACCATTTTCGATCTCGAGATCACGCCGAATCGAGCTGACCTGCTCAGTCATTACGGACTGGCCCGCGAAATTGCGGCTTTAACGCGGAAGCCGCTGCGACAACTGGATATTCCAGAGCCGCAAACGGCCACGGGTTCCGCGGTGCAAATTTCCGCGCCTAACGAATGCCCGTATTATTCCGCGCGCCGGCTTGAAAATGTGCGCGTCGGTCCGAGTCCCGACTGGCTCCAGGCGCGTCTCGAAGCGCTCGGAATCCGCCCGATCAACAACATCGTCGATATCGGCAATTTCGTGATGTTGGAAATCGGCCAGCCCCTCCATCTGTTCGACGCCGACAAGATCACGGGAGGAATTGTTGTCCGCCTGGCGCAGCCTAACGAAAAGCTGCTCGCGCTCGACGGACGGACGTACAATTTCCGCGGTCACGAACTCCTGATCACCGATTCGCAACAGGCCGTCGGTATCGCTGGCGTGATGGGTGGCGAGGAGAGCGGTGTGGGCGAGAAGACGCGCAATATTCTTTTGGAATCGGCCTACTTCTTGCCCGCCAGCATTCGACGGACGGCGCGCGAGTTGAATCTGCCGAGTGACGCCAGCTATCGTTTCGAGCGCGGTGTGGATCCTGGGATGGTCCTGCGTGCTTCCGAACGGGCGAGCCAGTTGCTGCAAGAAATCGCCGGCGGGCAAACCGCGACGGCGACATTGGTTGCGGGAAATCTGCCTGCTCCGCCCGCAGGTTTTTCGCTCCGTTACGCGCGTTGCCAGCAACTCATCGGAGCCAGCATCACGTCGGAAGAGATCGATCGTATCCTGGAGAGTTTCGGTTTGGAGAAACTGGGCGCGACCGCGGAGCAATCGACCTGGGGAATCCCGAGCCATCGTTCCGATCTGCGGCGCGAAGTCGATTTGATCGAGGAGGTGGTGCGGGTCTTCGGCATCAACCGAGTGACGGGAGCCGATCGCAGCCGTTTCACATCCGTTTCCACAGCCGACCGGCGTTACGATTTCGAGATGTCCATTCGGCAACGTCTCGTGGCCCGTGGTTTTTTCGAAGTCCGAACCTCCGCGCTTGTCGGCCGGCAGTCGTTAGGCACGGGATTCGTCAGACAAGCAACCGAACTGCGCAATCCTCTGAGCGAAGATCATGTCGCGTTGCGTCCGAGTTTGCTTCCCGGCTTGATCGCGGCCCTGGAGCGCAACCTCCGCAACGGGGCGAAAAGCGTGCGGCTCTTTGAATTGGGGCGAATCTTCCAGGCACCCGATGGACGTGAGATTCGCCGCCTTGGAGTGTTGGTTTCGGGCGAAATGGCCACGCAACCGAGCTGGCGCGATCATTCCACCCGCCGGCTCGATCTTTTCGATCTTAAGGGCGCTTTGGCCGCGCTCGGGCTGGGAGAGATCAAGTTCTGTCGAGTGGAGAATGATGAGCTTGCGCTCGCGGTTGAGGTCTCGTTAGGCGAAGGCAAAACCTGCGGTTTGGCTGGTCAGGTCGCTTCCGCTTCCGTAGATGCCGCAGCGCCTGTTTTTGTCGCGGAAATCAATTTGCCTAACGAACTCTTCGAACATGGCGCGAGAAAGTTTGTGGATCTGCAGCGTTTCCCATCGGTCAGTCGCGACATCGCTCTTATTGCGCCGGAGCGATTGAGCCATGAGCAAATTCTTGCAGCGATAAGGCAGATTCCCGAACCACTTCTCGTCTCGGTGGAATTGTTCGATCTCTTCAGCGGAGCGATTGCGGAAGCAATTGGTGTGGGACGGAAATCGCTTGCGTATTCATTGACATATCTCGACAAAAACCGGACACTCACTGCCAATGAAGTGAGTGCGGCGCATGACCGGATTCGCGAGCGCCTGCGGAGCGAACTGGGCGTCGAACTGCGCGAGTAGTTCTTTGAGAAATGCGAGAGTTGTGGCTTGAGGGTTGAAGGTTCAAAGACCTTCTCGTGTCTACCTTCAGCTCTCTAGCGACAACTTTCGCAAATTTACCCTGCGGTGTTCGAGATTCAGGTGTGATTCCCGAACCGATGTTTCAGTTGCATTAGGAGGCTGGGTCGCACGCAGAAAATGGCAGGCCTTCATTGGAAGTCAGACGCTGGTGCGACGGTCGTCCGCCCGTTACCGGAAGGGAACGGGAGATCCACTTTAACGGCACAGGCGGGGTAATAATTCGGGCCCGGAGCGCGAGTCATGCGCTTCGGGCTTTTTTATTTGGCCGGCTGGCAATCGCGGAATTGATGGCGGTGAGCGATGTTTTTTCTCTCAGGTTCAGACTCGGTCGTTAGGCAGGATTGAGCCATCGCACTTTCGAACTCGATAATTCGACAAGCTGTTTGCCCGCGCGGAGAATGGGCGCCAGCATGCGCGCGATTCTCGCTCTCGAAGATGGACGGATTTTTCAGGGCGAAGCATTTGGGGCGCCCGGCACCTCTGTTGGAGAGATTTGCTTCAATACTTCGATGACTGGTTACCAGGAAGTGCTGACCGATCCCTCCTATCGCGGACAGATCGTCGCCATGACTTATCCGCTGATCGGCAACTACGGCACGAATGAACTCGACGCCGAAAGCCGCTCTCCTCACGTGCGCGGTTTTGTCATCGAAGAATTGAGCGAAGCGCCGAGCAACTGGCGCGCGGAAATCTCGCTCGAGCAATACTTGCGCCGCTGGAACATCCCGGGGCTGCAGGGAGTCGACACGCGCTCTCTCACGCGACATCTGCGCACGCGCGGGGCGATGAAGGCTTGCCTGGCGACTGAGGATATTTCGCCGGAAGAAGCGGTTCGACGCGCATTGGAAGGTGAGGGCGTTGTTGGGATGGATTACGTGCGCGAAGTCACCGCGCCTCACGCCTACCAATGGGATCCGGACGATGCGTTGAGCCTGCCCTGGGCTACCGCAGGCAGCAAAACGCCGACGCTCCCGCCAATCCGGCACCGCATCGTGGCTTACGATTATGGCATAAAGGAAAACATCCTGCGCCGGCTAAGGCAGAATGGCTTTGCCGTCACCGTTGTGCCCGCAACCACCACCGCGAAGGAAGCACTCGCGCATTCCCCCGATGGCGTCTTTCTCTCCAACGGTCCCGGTGATCCCTCCGTACTTGATTATGCGCACGAGGCGGTGAGCGATCTTATGGGCAAGGTCCCGATCTTTGGGATTTGCCTCGGTCATCAAATGCTCGGCCACGCTTTCGGCGGGCGCACTTTCAAATTGAAGTTTGGCCATCGCGGCGGGAATCAGCCCGTGAAAGACCTCATCACCGGAAAAGTGGCGATCACTTCGCAGAATCACGGCTTTGCCGTTGATGCCGATTCGCTGCCTAACGAAGTTGAAGTTACCCATATCAACCTGAATGACGGCACGGTTGAAGGCATGCGGCATCGCGAGCTGCCTATCTTCAGTGTGCAGTATCACCCTGAAGCCGCGCCCGGTCCGCATGACGCGGCCTACTTTTTCGCCGCGTTCGGGCGGCTCATCGACAGTCATAAGAAGTGAGGGCAGGCGGCCGCGGTGGATTTTGCCTGATAGCGCCGCTGGATGTCTGCGCGATCTCGACCTGATCCAAATTACTTTGCCGGGCCGACTAACGAATTGACCGCTGGGCGGATCGGGCTAATTCTGCCTCATGTATTCATCCACTGACAGGGTCCCGAAGTTAATAAAAGTAGCAGTGACGGCCGCCTTTGCCGCCGGATTGGCAGCTTCCCCGCTTGCTTTCGCCGCCGATGCCGAACATGGCGAAGGCGCAGCCAGCAAAGAGGTAACAGGCGAGATCGTCGACATGATGTGCTATGTCGATCACAACGCGATGGGTGCCAAGCACGCCGAGTGTGCCGCGAAATGTATCAAAAGCGGTGGCCCGGTCGGCATCGTGAGCGATGGAAAAGCCTATCTGGTGATTGGCGAACACAAACCAATGAATGACGAACTGTCTTCGCTTGCAGGCAAGACGGTCACCCTGAAAGGCAAGATGGCCACCAACGGCGGCGTCTCGATGCTGGAGAATGCCGAGATCGTCAAGAAGTAGTCGGATCGGAATTGGGTTAGGTTAAGTCGTTAGGCGAGTTTGCCAGGCAAACTTGTCTCGCAGAAAGCAAGAAGAAGCCCTTCTTCGGTGGAGACCGAAGCTAGAGCGTCCCCTTTTCCTTACGCTTCGTCTCGCAGAGCAGCCGCGCGCTCTCGCACCGGTACTCGCTGGCAGATCTCGTAGACGAACCAAGCGTTGAAGAGCGACTATTCTTCGCCGCCGACTGGATTTGCTCCCTCTTGCGTTGCTGACTATCGTAGCGCTCGTTTCCCTTCAGCTCTTTTGTCATGCAAAAAATTGGATTTGCTGAAGCGCTCGATTCGATTGTCTCGAGCGATCGCCGTTATCATCGCGACGCGTATGTCTTTCTGCGCGATGCACTCGACTATACGACGAAGCAGCAGAAGAAATCGAAAGGCGCCGCGGTGCGCCACGTTGCTGGCCCGGAACTGCTCGAAGGCGTGCGTCTCTATGCGTTGAAGGAATTTGGCCCGATGGCGCTGACCGTTTTTTCGTACTGGGGCATCTCGTGCTGCGAGGACGTCGGCAATATGGTTTTTAATCTGATCGGCGCCGGCATCTTTGGAAAAACCGAGCAGGACTCGATCGATGATTTCAAAGCAGTCTACGATTTCGACGACGCGTTTGTGAAACCCTATCAACCTGCTCCCCCGTCCGCCCCAATACCGTTTCCCACGGCTTTGCCCGCGCCGAAGGTTTCATGAGCTGGCAATAGGCTGCGACGGCGCGACGCCATGTTGACCGATAACGAACGGCATCCCTTGCCTAACGAGACATCAGCTCCGATTACCTTCCCGCCGGTCACCGCGCAAAAATGGACGTTGCCCAATGGCCTAACGATCATTGTGCAGGCCGACCGCAGCGCGCCGGTGGCGAGCGTGCAGGCCTGGTGCGGCACAGGTAGCGTCGATGAAGGACGCCAGCTCGGCGCCGGCCTGTCGCATATCCTTGAGCACATGCTTTTCAAGGGCACGAAGACGCGCAGCCCGAACGAGATTGCGCAGAGCGTTCAGCAAGAAGGCGGCTACATCAATGCCTACACTTCATTTGATCGCACTGTTTTTTGGATTGATGTGCCGAAGGAAGGCGTGCCAGGGGCGCTCGAGATTTTGTGCGACGCGCTGATGAACTCCACTCTGCCCGCGGAGGAATATGCCAAGGAGCAGGAGGTCATTCGCCGCGAGTTTGCCATGAGCCACGACGACCCCGATCGCACGATGGGGCAACTCATGTTCAAGACGGCCTACCAGCGCCATCCTTATCGGCTGCCGGTGATTGGCGAGCTCCAGATTTTCGATCAGCTAACGCAGCAGGACTTGCTCGAATATTATCGCGCGCGCTACGTGCCTAACAATCTCACGTTCATCGTGGTGGGAGATGTCGACGCTGGCAAAATCTACGATCAACTCGCGGATTTCTTCGTTGCCCATCCGGCACGTGCTCTTGAGCCGCGATACATCCCCCGCGAGCCGGTGCAACAAGGTCGACGCGAGGTCAACGAAGAATTTCCGACGGAACTGACTCGCCTTGCGCTTGCCTGGCACGTGCCGGAGATCACCCATACCGACGTGCCGGCGCTTGATTTGCTTTCCACCATTCTCGGTGACGGCCGCAGCTCGCGGCTCTATCGACGGGTGCGTGAGGAAGCGGGTTTGGTCTTTGGAATCTCTGCTTTCTCCTATACGCCGGGCGATCCCGGGCTGCTCGGGATTGACGCCACCCTTGCGCCGGAGAATCGAGCCGAAGCGGAGCGGCTGATTTTGCAAATTGTCGCCGAGATTCAGCAGAACGGGGTGACTGCGGAGGAGCTGGCCAAGGCAAAAAAGATCTCGTTAGGCCATTCGTTAGGCGCGCTCACCACCATGCGGGGACAGGCATCGGACCTGGGTTCGAATTGGTTCGTCGCCCGCAATCTCAATTTCACCCGCGACTACCTCGAGGCGATGCAGAAGGTTGCGCAGGGAGACATCCAACGCGTCGCCGCGAAATATTTGGTCGAAGAAAATCTCACGGTTGTTTCGCTCAATCCACAGGGCACACTCGCGGCAAAATCAACCGAAGCACTCGCTGTCTCCGCGGGTGAAGTGGAGAAATTTGTGCTTCCTAACGGACTGCGAGTTCTCGTTAGGGAAGATCCGCGACTGCCGCTGGTCTCGATGGTGGCAGTTTTTCGCGGGGGGCTCTTGGCCGAGACGCCAGAGACAAGCGGGCTCACACGCTTGCTGGCCAAGGTGCTGGTGAAGGGAACTCAGACTCGTACCGCCGAAGAGATTGCCGATACGATCGAAGCGGTTGGCGGCAGTCTTGGGAGCGACGCGGGCAATAATAGTTTCAGTGTCTCGCTCGAGGTGACAGAGCCCGATCTCCGCCTGGGCGCGGAGCTGTTTTGCGACGTCCTGCTCAATCCCACCATGCCGGAGAAGGCGATCATGCGTGAGAAGAATGTACAACTCGCGAGCATTCGGGAAGAGGACGAACACCTTACCTCCGTCGCGCGAAACATCCTCCGGGCCGCCCTTTTTGGGAAGCATCCCTACTCGTTGCGGGCGAGGGGAACGCCCGAAACAGTGACGCGTCTGACACAGAAGGAGCTGATCGCCTTTCGCGATCGGTTTATGGTGGCAAAGAATTGCGTCATCTCGGTCTTCGGCAACGTTCGCGCGGCGGAGGTAAGGCAACTCTTCGAAGAGTTGCTGAGTTCGATGCCCGCCGGTCAGCTTGCCCTAACGAATGCTCAACAACCGCCGGTCTTGCCGACTCCGATCACGGTCGAAGAGGAAAAAAACAAGGCGCAGGGCATTCTTATGGTTGGTTATCGTGGCGCGGACATGTTCAGCCCCGATCGCTACGCGCTGGAATTAATTGACGAAGCGAGCAGCGATATTGGCTCGCGCTTTTTCGTCCGTATTCGCGAAGAGATGGGTCTGGCCTATTTCGTCGGGGCAAGTCAGATGCAGGGATTGGTCGCGGGATTGTTCGCCTTTTATCTTGGGACCGATCCGCTCAAGCTCGACCTCGTACAAGCCGCGCTCCTGGACGAGATCAACAAGCTGGCAACCACCGGCCTAACGAATGAAGAGCTGGCCCGGGCAAAAAAGAAACTCATCGGGCAGCAGCGCATCGCCAACCAGAGCAATGATTCGTTTGGCTACATGGCCGCTTTGGACGAACTTTACGGGCTCGGGTTCGATCATTACAAAAAACTGGAAAAGGAAATCGAATTGATCACGGTAGAGGACATCCAGCGCGTGGCGGCGAAGTACTTTCAGCAGCCGCGCGTGGTCGCGATCGTGAGGCCGCCGCGGCGAAACTAAGCGGAACAAACAATCCAACCACCGCATTCTTATGGCAGAAGTCCAAACCACCACACAAAGCGGAGAGATGACCCAGCGGTTCATCGAGTTCGTCATGATGCAGGCGCAAAACGCAGCGCTTTTTCTCGGACAAATTCCCAATCCTCAGTCCGGCAAAGCGGAAGTGAACCTTGAGGTCGCGCGCATGTTTATCGATCAATTGGTGATGATTCAGGAGAAGACGCGCGGCAATTTGACGAACGACGAGAAGACCGTGCTGGCCAACGCCCTTTCCGGTTTGCAGATGGCTTTTGTCGAAGCTTCGCAGGGCGGTAGGACGGCTTCTCAACCTGTGGTCGCGCCGGCGGAAGAGCCGCAAGAGCAGGAGCATTCGACCCCTGAAAGCGCAGGCTCGGAGAGCGACTCGCCCCCGCCAGGCGGCGAGGGCGAGTCGAAGAAGAAGTTCACCAAGAGCTACGGCAGCTAATGCGCGCCGTGGGATGCCTGGAAGCGCGTCCCGTCGGTTACTCTATTCCTCCAGGTCATAAACCTCGACGAGCGCGACACCACTGGCGCCATTTGCATCGTGCACCAGCGCGGTATAGCCCCCGGGCGAAAGCGTGGCGACGATGGCCGCTTCGCGATCGTTGCTCGGGGGAATTCCGGTAGCGTTGATCTGCGCTTCCTGGGCCGTGCGCCAATTGTCGTCCGAAAAAATCAGCGAGCCATCAGCGTTGTACAGCTCCAGAACTGGATCGGGCAGGGCATTGGCGATGCCGTTTTGCGCAAGCGAAGGCCCGAGCGCGCGTGCAATCACTTTTGTAGGCAAGTCTCCGCCGATGATGAAGCCGCCGATCATGACGTCGCTCGCGGTGCCGACCTCGCCCCGCGTAGAAATATTACCGATCCGACCGCTCGCCGCATCCAGGTCATAGAGCTCAAACAATCCTATGCCCGAGACCTCAGTCGCACCGCTGATCACCGCAGTGTACGCTCCGGGCGACAATGTTGCGACGATACAGGACTCCAGGCCGTCGGTCGGTCTGAGATTCGCGGGAATCGTGTTTGGCGGTAATGAGGAACTGTTATCATTCTGCGCTACGAGCTTTCCGGTCGAATCGTAAAGCTGGAGAACCGGATCGGCCAACACGCTCGTGACGCCGGACGCGGCCAGCGAAGGTCCGAGGGCCCTTAAAACAACCTGTTTAGGCGTCTGACCGGTAATAATAAATCCGCCGATCATGACGCTTGTTCCGCTCTCCACTCGCGTGCGGGTGGAAACGTTCACCAGCATCTGCGTGGGGCTGGATTGAGGCGATGGAGTAGGGGTGGCGGAAGGAGTGGGACTCGCAGTCGGGCTCGGTGTAGCAGTGGGTGTGGGTAGCGGGCGGGCAAACCCTGCCGCAAGGAAGGCAAGTGCCTGATCCTTTATTTGCGGCCAATAACTGAAGGAATGCAGCGAACCGGAGAGAGTGAGCGCCTGATAGGTCGTCACGCCCAGGGCGTCCAAGGCGGCGGTCATGTCTCCCAGTTGACCAAACGGCATGGGATCACCTTCGGTATTGATGAGAAAGAGCGGCGCGACATAACTATCCATGACATAAGCCGGCGAAGCGGCCTGGAGCGCCGCGGTATCGCTACTGTCTCCGCCGATGTAGTTGGTCACATCTTTGGTGAAGGTTCTTAGGTTCCAATCGGGGTTGAAATCACTCAGATCGTACGCGCCCGAGAGACTGACTCCGACGTCGAGTCGGTCTTGACCAATCGTTCCCGTCCCTGCCGCGAAGGCGGTATGATACCCTCCGGCTGATCCGCCAACGGAACCGACCTGACCGTTGCTACGCGAATCGGAGCGAGCTGCTAAGATCGCCAGCTTCACGTCGTTGGTTTGATCTGGAAAACGGCCGTCTGAGACTTGGCCTTCCAGGCTACCATTCGGAGCCAGTCGATATTCAATGGAAAACGCGATATAGCCCGCAGCAGCGAGATCGTTACCGCATTGGACCGATTCTGGCGAACTAATGGGAGTTCCCCCTTTAAATCCGCCGCCGTGAATAACGAGAACAGCCGGCCACGGTCCATTGCCCGTTGGCGTATAAACATACCAGTGGAGCGCGGTTCCGTCGTCTGCCGTCGCGTAAACTTCACTGGGCGGGGGTTGCTGCGCGGCATGACACTGCACCGTTGGAGAAAAGGAAATCGCCAAAAGAACAGAAAAGACGAATTCTAGCAAATATATTGAGCTTGATTTTTGCATTCGATATGACAATTAAGCAGCGCGCGTGCCACTCAACCGCAGACCGGCCAAGAAGTGGGTGAAACAAACCAGGGAGTTGCCGCCCGTGTGCCGGATGCCTGCGTCTAAAGGTTAAGCGAAGAGAAAGCTTTCTCTTCCGTAACCGGGAAGATCGATGCTTTCGCGAAAGCGCAGCCCAAGCTTTTGCAGGAGATGCTGCGACGCTTTGTTGTCGGGTGCCGTCAGACCGACGATTGCCGGAAGGCCCAGAACGGAGCGCGCATACTCGAAAACTGCCGAAGAGGCCTCGAATGTGTAGCCTCTGCCGCTGTAGCATTCCAGTGTCGCGAAACCGATGTCGACCTCGTCCAGCATATCGCGCTTAATGAGACCGCACATGCCAATGGGTGCGCCGGAGTCTTTAACCTCCACTCGATAAAAACCAAAGCCGAACCGTTCGTAGCTCGGAAGTATTTTGTTCGATAGGAATGCCGCGGCATCGGCAGTCGTCCGCAATCCGCGATCGGCGACATATTGAATGAACCCGGGCTCGTTCATCAGTTGGAGGAGGAATGGTGCATCGGCGACGGTGAATTGGCGCAGGATCAGCCGCTTAGTTTCGAGGATTTTCATTCAAGTGGTAGAGGCAACCTCCACGGGCCGGTGGCACGTATTGCTAGCGTGTCGATAACCAAGCGCAAGCTTAGCGGGGAAAAGAAGAAAATTGCCGAGCTCGAGATTGTGACGGATCCCCAAACCGTCGCCGAAGATGCGGGTTTGCGTTACGTAACCGATGAGCAACCCGGCTATACGCGCCAACGTCGCGGAAAGAAGTTCACCTACTTCGATTCGGAAGGAAAAGAGGTCCGCGACGAAACGCGCATCCTGCGCTTCGACCGTCTGGGCATTCCACCGGCCTATACTGATGTTTGGATTTGTCCTTCGCCTAACGGCCACTTGCAGGCGACCGGCCGCGACGATCGCGGGCGCAAGCAATATCGCTATCATGAACGCTGGCGGCAGGAGCGGGACGAAAACAAGTACGAAAAGATGATCATCTTCGGTCAGGCGCTGCCGAGGATCCGCCGTCGCATCAAGCGCGATTTGAAGCGGCGCGGCCTTCCACGCGAGAAAGTCCTCGCGACCGTGGTGCAGCTCCTCGAGCGCACTTTCATTCGCGTTGGTAACGAGGAATACGCCAGGGAAAACAAAAGCTTTGGCCTGACGACAATGCGGACGCGTCATGTGCAGGTGCGAGGGGCAACGGTCCGCTTTCGCTTTCGTGGCAAGAGCGGCAAGGAGCACGACGTCGATACCGAAGACCGCCGGGTGGCAAGAATCGTGAAGCAACTGCAGGAGTTGCCCGGGCAGGAAGTCTTCCAATATCTGGACGAAGAAGGCGAAAGGCATCGCGTCACCTCCGACGATGTGAACGAATATTTGCGCGAGATTACGGGCGAAGAATTTACGGCAAAGGATTTCCGCACCTGGGCGGGGACAGTCCTGGCCGCGATGGCCTTGCGCGGGCAGGAACCTTTCGAAAACAAATCGCAAGCCAAACAAAATGTGAAGGCCGCGATCGGGGCGGTGGCGAAGATGCTCGGCAACACGCCGGCCATTTGTCGCAAGTGTTACGTCCATCCGGCGGTGCTCGAGACGTATCTCGATGGCGATCTCATTGCCGGTCTAAAAAAGACAACGGAGAAGACGCTCGAAAACTCGTTAGGCGATTTGCGCTCGGAAGAAGCGGCTGTCCTCGCTTTTCTGCGGGATCGCCTGGCAAAGAAATAGTCACTTCCAGAGTGACGGTTAAAGGGGCTGCCGAAAACGCTGGTTTGCGCTGGGAAACGGGGCCAATCATTGCAGGATGTCATCCAACATGGCTCTCGACTTTCGCATCAGGCCCGCCCAATCAGCCGATGTCCCGACCATTCTTGCCCTCATCCGCGACCTGGCGGAATACGAGCGTGCGCCTAACGAAGTCATTGCCAGCGAAGAGCTGCTGCAGGAAAATCTCTTCGGGCCGCGGCCAGCCGCAGAAGTATTGCTCGGTGAAGAGAACGGCGTGCCAGTGTGCTTCGCACTTTTTTTCCACAACTTCTCGACCTGGATGGGACGGCGAGGGTTATACCTGGAAGACCTGTTCGTTCGACCGGAAAAGCGCGGCCACGGTTATGGGCGTGCCCTTCTTGTCAGGCTGGCACAGATCGCACATGAGCGCGCCTGTGGCCGGATGGAATGGGCGGTGCTCGATTGGAACGAGCCGGCGATCCAATTTTATCGCAAGCTGGGAGCGCGCCCGAACGAGGATTGGACCATCTTTCGCCTGACGCGCGACGGCATTGCCCAACTGGCCCAGGCGGATTAGGCATCGCGGGCGCATGACGATTTCCGATGCCACCGAGGGATGAAGAGACGCACCACGCGACCACACTTCGCTCTCATCGAGGACTACGCCTTTCTCAGCGATACGCAGAGCGGTGCACTCGTTAGTCGCGACGGTTGCATCGATTGGCTTTGCCTTCCGCGATTCGATTCCGCCGCCTGTTTTGCGGCATTGTTAGGCACGCGTGAAAACGGTTCCTGGTCTTTTACTCCCCGAGGTCGGGTGAAGAAACGCGAACGGCGTTATCGCGGTGACACCATGATCCTTGAGACCGAAGTCACAACCAGCGAGGGCACTTTACGCTTCATCGATTTCATGCCGCCGCGCGGCACCAATCCCGATGTTCTCCGCATCGTCGAAGGTCTCGCCGGCAAGGTGAAGCTCCGGATGGAGCTGGTGATCCGTTTCGACTACGGCTCAACCATCCCCTGGGTGCGCAAACGTCATGGCGGACTCGAAGCTATCGCGGGACCGAACGCGCTCATCCTCCACACGCCAATCCCAACCCACGGCGAAGATCTCAAGACGGTCGCTGAATTTTCCGTCGCAAAAGGCGAGCGTGTCCCATTCGTGCTCACCTGGTATGCGTCCCATGAACCGCCGCCGAAAGAAGTCAACGCCGAGAATGCTTTGCGTGACACGGAAAGCTATTGGCATGAATGGTCGCAGCGTTACGAACGCAGCGGACCATGGCAGGACGCCGTCATGCGTTCCCTCATCACGCTCAAGGGGCTGACCTATGCTCCGACCGGCGCCATTGTCGCCGCACCGACTACTTCGCTCCCGGAACGGATCGGTGGGCCGCGCAATTGGGATTATCGCTATTCGTGGTTGCGGGACGCCACATTCACGCTGCTCGCTCTGCTCGGTGTCGGTTATCTGGAGGAGGCCAAGGCCTGGCGCCAGTGGCTCCTGCGCGCCATCGCAGGCAGCGCCTCGCAGACCCAGATCATGTATGGCGTCCACGGGGAGCGTCGTCTGAGCGAGTTCGAACTCCCCTGGCTCAACGGCTATGAAAATTCCAGGCCCGTTCGCATCGGCAATGCCGCAGCCGACCAATTCCAGCTCGATATCTTTGGCGAGGTGGTCGACGCCATGTATCACGCGCATCGCGCCGGGATCGAAATGGCCGACCCGGAGTGGCGCATGCTGGTGAGCCTGCTCGAATTTCTTGAGACGAAATGGAATAAGCCTGACTCCGGTATCTGGGAGGTGCGCGGCGGTCCGCGGCATTTTACCCATTCCAAGGTGATGGCCTGGGTCGCGTTCGACCGTGCGGTCAAGCTTGTTGAGAGTTGCAGCTGCGCGGCGAACGATCACCTCGAGCGCTGGAAAAAGCTTCGCGACAAAATTCATCGTGAAGTGTGCCGGCGCGGCTACAACAAAAAGAAAAAAGCCTTCACCCAATACTATGGGTCAGACGCGATGGACGCGAGCATTCTCATGTTGCCGCTCGTGGGTTTTCTCCCGGCGAACGACGAACGTGTCGTGAGCACGATCGCGGCCGTGGAGCGCGATCTTTTCAAGGATGGATTCGTCCTGCGCTATCGGCCCGAAGAAAAAAAGATCGACGGGTTGCCAGGTAACGAGGGAGTTTTTCTTCCGTGCTCCTTTTGGCTGGCCGATTGCTATCATCTGATCGGGCGCAAAAAAGATGCGCGCATACTCTTCGAGCGCCTGCTCGATTTGCGCAGCGACGTCGGCCTTCTCTCCGAAGAATACGATCCTGTAAAAAAACGGCTGCTCGGCAATTTCCCACAGGCTTTCACCCATGTGGGACTGGTGAACACCGCCGAGATGTTGTCCGGAAAATCCGCGGCCGCTTCGCAACAACGGCAACGTTAAAGCAAATTCGCGACATCCTCCGGCGGCTCCTGCCTCGATGGACAAATGGCGGCTCTGCCACTTCGCAGCCATTTTCGATGCACGAGATTTCGCACCAAGACGGCAACCTGATCACAGTGCGAATTTGGGGAAAGTTGGAACGCTGGGTGCGCGCGGGCTAGCGAGACGAGCGTGCTTTCATGGCCCAAATCTTTTCGCGCAGCGCCAACGTTCATGCACGCGTGATCATTTTCGGGTTCGTTGCGTTCGTCTGCGGCGCCGGTTGGACCACTTACGCGGTCTTTTGGTCGCCCTACACGACCTATGTCGATGTGCCGCTCGAACAGCCGGTTCCCTTCAGCCACAAACATCACGTGGGGGACGACGGCATCGACTGTCGCTATTGCCACACCTCGGTGGAGAAATCTTCCTTCGCCGGCATCCCGAGCACGCACATTTGCATGAGCTGCCATTCGCAGCTCTGGACGGAAGCGCAGCTCCTCCAGCCGGTGCGCGCCAGCCTAACGACTAACGAACCGATCAAATGGAATCGAGTAAACGATCTGCCCGACTTCGTCTTCTTCAATCACAGCATCCATATCGCCAAAGGTGTCGGCTGCTCCACCTGTCATGGCGCGCTCGACGAGATGCCGCTCACCCGCCGCACGCAAACGCTCTATATGAAGTGGTGCCTCGAGTGTCACCGCGCCCCACAGGATTACGTCCGGCCTCGCTCCGAAATCTACAACCTCCATTGGCAACCGCCCTCCGATCAAAAAAGCAAAGGACTCCAACTCGTTAGGCAATACCAGATCGACACCACCGGTCGCCTGACCAACTGCTCCGTCTGCCACCGATGAACAGTCCCAGGTCGACCGGCAAGGAGAATGCCAAATTCGGTGACCAGTCGTCCGCAATTCCTCATGGCCGACTTTGGCGTAGCCTGGACGAACTGGCACAGACGCCGGATTTTCTCGAACGTTTGCATCGCGAATTTCCGCGTGGCGCTTCGGAGTGGACTAACGAACTGCATCGGCGTGATTTTTTGCGCCTCATGGGCGCTTCCGTCGCGCTCGCTGGAGTCGGTGCGTGCACCAAACAACCGATTGAGAAAATCGTTCCCTACGTTGAGCAGCCCGAAAATGTTGTTCCCGGAAAACCGCTTTACTTCGCGAGCGCGACGAGCTTTCGCGGTTATGGCCAGGGAATCGTCGTCAAGAGCAACGAGGGACGACCGACGAAAATCGAAGGAAACCGTGATCATCCGGGCAGTCTCGGGGCCACCACGATTTGGGCGCAGGCTGATCTGCTCGACCTTTATGATCCTGATCGAGCCAAAGCCCTGACAAACCAAGGTTCCATCAGCACCTGGGGCGTTTTCCTCGAGCGTCTCAATCTCGCGCTCAGCGCACAAACCCCGAGCGGTGGAACGGGCATCCGATTTCTTACCCAGACCGTGACCTCGCCAACGCTTGCCGCGCAGTTGCAGGAAATCGCGCAGAAGTTTCCTGGCGCAGGATGGCATCAATGGGATCCGCTCACGCGCGATACCAATCGCGATGCGAAAGCGGGCGGCGTTTTCGGCGCGGAGACGCTCTATGATTTCGCAAAAGCGAACGTGATCGTCGCTCTCGATTCCGATTTTCTTTATCTCCATCCGGCGGCCTTGAAGCACACTCACGACTTCGCCGCGCGCCGGCGAATCGGGAAATCGGAGGGCGCAACCATGAGCCGTTTCTACGCGGCGGAGCCAACTCCGAGCGTTACCGGATCCAACGCGGACCATCGTTTGCCCGTCGCGTCTCATGATATTCCGCAGATTGCTACTGCCCTCGCTGCCATGGTTGGCGCCGGCGGGGCCGGGACTGGATGCGGCGTCCAATGCGACCGAATGGCTGCGGGCCGCAGCGCAGGATCTGCGTGCCAACCCCGGCGCGGGCATCGTCATCGCAGGCGAGACACAGCCGCCCGAAGTGCACGCGATCGTTGCCCAAATCAATCAGTCGTTAGGCAACGTCGGCGCCACCGTTCGGCATTGCGCGCCGGTCGAAGTCAATCCCGCCAATCAGCTGCAATCGTTCCAAAGTCTGATCGGCGACATGCAACGCGGGGCGGTCAACTTGCTCGTCATTCTCGGCGGCAACCCGGTTTACGACGCGCCAACCGATCTCGGTTTCGGCCAGGCCTTGCAAAAGGTGAAATTCAGCGTGCACCACAGCCTGCAGGCGAACGAAACTTCCGCGCGCTGTCGTTGGCATGTTCCAGCGACTCATTTTCTGGAGAGCTGGAGCGATATTCGGGCCTTCGACGGCACCGCGACTATCGTCCAGCCGCTCGTCGAGCCGCTCTACGACGGCATTTCCGTGCATCAGTTGCTCGATGCTTTCATCAGGCAACCCGTCCGGTCAGCCTATGAGCTCGTTAAGGCAACGTGGCAGAAGGATACGCCCAGCCAAACCTTCGAAAGCCAATGGCGCGACCTGTTGAGCAGCGGCGTGACTCCTGGGATTGGCGGTGAGCTCACTCCGGCCCCCGGCTCCGCACCAATCTCAGTATCGCAGCCTTTCGCGGCCGTGGCTGCGGGCAACCTTGAAATCATCTTCCGTCCCGACCCATGCATACTGGACGGCACTTATGCTAATAATGGCTGGCTTCAGGAGTTACCCAAGCCGTTTTCTAAGGTTACCTGGGATAACACGGCGCTTATCAGTCCCGCTCTTGCCCGCCGCGAGAAACTGGCTAACGGCGATTATGTTGAACTGACCTTCCACGGTCGAAAGCTGGATGTGCCGGTTTGGATAACCCCCGGGCAAGCCGAAAACACTGTAACTCTGCACCTGGGCTACGGTCGTCAGCGCTCTGGCCGAATAGGCACGAATAAGGGCTATAACGCGTATTCACTGCGCACAAGCGACTCCCTTTGGCAGGGGAGTGGTCTGGCGATGCGCAAGCTCGGGCGCCGGGTTGCGCTCGCTACAACGCAAAGTCATTTCAACATCGAAGGTCGCGAAATGTATCGCGCCGGCACTCTCGCCGAATTCCTTCAGCGGCCTCATTTCGCGCCCGAGATGGCGGAAGTCCCCAAACACGACGAGACGCTCTATCACCCGGATGAGTTCAGGAATGCCGGCTACGCCTGGGGCATGGTGATCGATCTCAATACCTGTATCGGTTGTAATGCCTGCACCATCGCCTGCCAGGCGGAAAACAACATCCCGGTGGTTGGTAAGACTCAGGTGATTCGTGGACGGGAGATGCACTGGATCCGCGTCGATCTTTACCACGCCGGCTCGGAGAACACGCCGGAGTTTCATCATCAGCCGGTGCCCTGCATGCATTGCCAGCATGCTCCTTGCGAGCTGGTTTGCCCTGTGGCCGCCACGGTGACGGATGACGAAGGATTGAATGTCCAGGTCTATAACCGCTGCGTCGGCACGCGCTATTGTTCGAATAACTGTCCCTACAAGGTCCGGCGCTTCAATTTTCTGGAATATAATGGTGCTCTCTCTCCAAGCGAGAAGCTGGTGGAAAACCCTGATGTAACTGTGCGCTCTCGCGGCGTGATGGAGAAGTGCACTTACTGTCTGCAACGGATTAACGCTGCCCGAATCACCGCCCAGCTGGAGACTCGTAGAATCCACGACGGCGAAATCATTCCCGCGTGTGCCCAGGTGTGCCCCGCGGAAGCGATTACTTTTGGTGACACCCATGATCCTAAGAGTCGCGTCTCGCGTCTCAAGCAACAGCCGCTCGATTACGGCATGCTGGCTGAGTTGAATACCCGACCGCGCACGAGCTACGCGGCGAAGCTCTGGAATCCCAGCCAGAACCTGAAGTCATGAAGACGACGATTCCACCTAACGAACAAAGAAATACTCGGATGTCGACACTGGGTTATCCGGCCAATTTGCTCGCCCCCAACCAGACTTACGAGGCCGTTAACGAAACCATCGGTTCCATCGTTCTGCGCAATCGGCAGCCGGCTTCGTGGTGGCTGGGCTTTATCATCGCCTTTGCTCTGCTCATGCTTTTCTTTTTCGCGGTCGCCTGGCTGTTAATCCGCGGCGTTGGAATCTGGGGCGTCAACATCCCGGTCGCCTGGGGCTTCGCCATCGTCAACTTCGTCTGGTGGGTGGGCATCGGTCACGCTGGCACCTTTATCTCCGCCATTCTTCTCCTCATGTATCAGCATTGGCGGACGGCCATTAACCGATTTGCCGAGGCCATGACTCTGTTCGCCGTCGCTTGTGCCGGTCTCATGCCGCTCCTCCACCTCGGTCGACCCTGGCTCTTTTACTACCTTTTCCCTTATCCGGATACGATGGGACTATGGCCGCAATTTCGGAGCCCGCTGGTCTGGGACGTCTTTGCGGTCGGCACTTATTTCATTGTGTCCCTGCTGTTTTGGTATCTGGGCCTGGTGCCCGATCTGGCAACCATTCGCGACCGGGCGCAGAAGGCTTGGCAAAGGAAAGTTTACGGCGTCCTGGCCCTTGGCTGGCGCAACTCTGCGGCGCACTGGCAACGACACCAGATCGCTTACTTGCTCTTAGCGGGACTGGCTACCCCGCTCGTCCTTTCCGTCCATAGCGTAGTCAGCTTCGATTTCGCTGTCGCGATGGTTCCGGGCTGGCATTCCACCATTTTCCCGCCCTACTTCGTGGCCGGCGCCATCTACTCTGGCTTTGCCATGGTGCTCAACATCGTCATCCCGGTTCGCAAGATCTACCACTTGGAGAAGCTCATTACCGAACGCTACCTGAATAACATGGCGAATGTCATGTTCGTGACCGGTTTAATGGTCGCCTACGGCTATTTCATCGAGGCCTTCATGTCGTGGTATAGCGGCGACATCTTTGAAGAATATATGATGATGAACCGAGCCTTCGGGCCCTACGGCTGGGTGTTCTGGGTCCTGATGCTTTGCAATGTCGTTATCCCACAGGCGCTCTGGTCAGCGCGCATTCGCCGCAACCCGCTGACCCTCTTCATCGTGGCGTTGTTCATTAATGTCGGGATGTGGATCGAACGGTTTGTCATCGTCATCACAAGTTTGCATCGGGACTTTATGCCATCCGCCTGGGGCATGTTTTTCCCGACTGTCTGGGATTGGGCTGTCCTCTTCGGCAGTGTCGGGCTTTTTCTAACACTCCTTTTCCTTTTCGTGCGCTTCCTTCCCATGATCTCCATCTCTGAATCGCGGGAGTTAGTCGCCGAACCGCAGAAAGCTAACGCTCTATGACGCGCGCAACGCTTTACGGCCTGGCGGCGGAGTTTGAGACCGATGCGGAGCTCATGCACGCCGCCGAGCAGGCTTATGGGCAGGGCTACCGCCGGATGGATGGTTACACTCCTTTTCCGATCGAAGGATTGGCTGAGGCATTGGGGAAAAGGAATCGCATTCCGTTGCTCGTCCTTTGCGCCGGCATCGTCGGCGGATGCAGCGCCTACTTTATGGAGTGGTTTGCCAGCGTCGTCAGTTATCCGATGAACATCGGTGGGCGCCCTCTGCATAGCTGGCCTGCGTTCGTTCCCATCACTTTCGAGCTCACCGTCCTCGGCGCCGCGCTCACCGCCTTCTTTTTCTCGTTAGGCTTAAACGGGTTGCCCAGGCCTTACCATCCGATGTTTAATCTGCCGGAGTTTGAGCGCGCCTCGCAGGATCGATTCTTTCTCTGCATTGAGGCGGACGATGCTCTCTTTGATCAGGGCAAAACACGGGCCTTCCTGGAAAGCCTTGGGCCGTTGATGGTCGCGGAGGTGGCGAGATGAGAGGCGGCTTGTGTCTGGTGGCGACGATGGCGCTGCTCGTTGGTGCCTGCCGGCAGGACATGTACAACCAGCCCCGAACCAAACCCTATTCTGCGACGGACTTCTTTGCCAACGGCGCGTCCGCGCGGTCGGTTCCTCTTCACACGGTGGAATATCACAGCGCGTTGTCGAACGACGCCTTTAGCACCGGCTTAAGCGATGGTCTCCTCATCGCTTATCTGCCGGCCCCGCTCAAGCTGACGCCGGAACTGCTGCAACGCGGACAAGAACGTTTCGACATCTACTGTGCGGTATGCCATGGCGTCACCGGCGCGGGCGATGGCGAGGTCGTGCGGCGCGGATTTCCAGCCCCGCCGAGTTATCATGGCGATCGGTTGCGCAATGCGCCGCTCGGCCATTTCTATGATGTGATCACCAACGGTTACGGCGTGATGTATTCCTATGCTTCAAGGATCGAACCGCAGGACCGTTGGGCGATCGCGGCTTATATCCGCGCACTTCAGCTTAGCCAGCATGCTACTCCGGAGGATGTGCCGCCAAACGAGAAAAGGCGATTGGAGGGGGCGCGGTGAACGAAGGACTCGAGGCAGTCGTCGGGCGGCGTAAATGGTTCATGCTGGCAATCGGCGTGTTCTGTCTACTCCTTTCCTTGTTAGGATGGCTCGTTAACCCGCGTCAATTCTTCATTTCCTACCTCTTTGCCGAGCTGGTCTGGCTGGGAGTGGCTCTTGGCTGCATGGCCTTTCTCATGATTCACTACCTGACAGGTGGAAAATGGGGTTGGCCAATCCGCCGCATGTTTGAGGCGGCTGCGGGTACCTTGCCACTCCTGGGTCTCTTTTTTATTCCGATCTTCTTTGGGCTGCATCAGTTGTATCCCTGGGCGCGGCCTGAAGAGCTGGCGGCGAACCCTGTTTTACAGCACAGGCATCCTTATATGAATGCCCCTTGGTTCGTCGCGAAAGCGATCGTCGCGTTCCTTCTCTGGAGTGGATTGGCCTGGCGGCTTAACAGTCTTTCGCACGCCCAGGATCTCACTCACGACGTCGAGCCGATGAAACGTCTGCGTAAATGGAGCGGACCCGGCCTGGTACTCTACCCTCTCACGATTACCGTGACTTTCGTTGACTGGGTCATGTCACTCGAAGCCGATTGGTTTTCGACCATGTTTCCTATCCTGATCTGTATTGGTCAGATGCTAAGCGGTCTGGCTTTTGTGATTCTGTTGCTGGCCTGGATTGGGCCGCGCAGTTCGCTGTCCGAGACTATCGGGAAAGAAAACTTTCACCATCTGGGAAGCCTCCTGCTCGCCTTCACCATGTTGTGGGCCTACATGGCTTTTGCACAGTTACTCGTTATCTGGTCGGGCGATTTGCCGCACGAGATTTCGTGGTATCTCCATCGAATCGCCGGCGGCTGGCGCTGGGTGGTGGCGTTTCTTGTCCTCTTCCATTTCTTCGGGCCGTTCTTTCTCCTTCTCTCGCGGCAAATGAAACAGACACGGCGCGCCCTGGCCACGATTGCCGCCATCATGTTTGTCGCGCACGTGATCGACGTTTGGTGGCTGATTACGCCCAGCTTTTATCCCAATGGCATTCATATCAGCTGGCTCGACTTTACAGCGTTATCCGGCATTGGCGGCGTCTGGCTCTTTCTCTTCTTTTTCAAACTGCAAAGCAAACCGCTTCTCCCGATCAACGATCCGCGCTTTGCCGTCGCTACTTTGGTATGATTCCGCAGGGCCAACAGACCGAAAACGCAACCCACGAAACGAAGGATGCGGATGTGGTCGGCCTGGTTATGGTTGCAGGCCTTGTCCTTTTGCTGATTGCGCTTTCCCTGCTTATTTGCGGCGGAGTTTTGCATCTGTTTAACCGCGGCCAGAGCGGTAAGAACAACAGCACGCAATTAGTGACAAGGGCAGGGGAATTCCCCGGACCGCGATTACTCGTGCATCCGGGAAGCGAGCGTGCGGAAAACGATCTCGCCGGCAAGACCAGGCTAGAGACTTACGGCTGGGTCAATCGTCACGACAGGATTACTCATATTCCAATCTCGCGCGCGATGCAGTTACTGGTCGAGCGGGGATTGCCTGAGGTTGGTGAAGGGCAAACGCGCTTGCAACTCATGCAATCGCGTCCGCAGAACGATGTCCAACCCGCGAAGCCCATAACTTTGCCGGTGCCGGAGGAGACGCCATGAGTCTTCGGGGATTGATTGGTGGCCTGACAATCCTATGGCTGGGGACTGTGCCGTTAAGCGCGGATACGAGTTTATCGCCATCTGATCTTAAGCGGATCACTTACGATCAGCATCTGGGCCAGGCGCTTTCGCGCAGTCTAATGTTCCGGGAGTCGGACAGGAAAAGTGTCTCCCTGGGAGATCTGTTTAACGATAAGCCGACACTTCTTGTCCTCGGTTATTACCATTGCCCAATGCTGTGCACATTGATCAATGACGGGTTGATCGAATCGTTGCAGGAGCTGCGTTTTAATGTCGGCCGCGACTTCAACATTATCGAGTTAAGCATCGACCCGAATGAAACACCTGAGGTCGCGACGGCGAAGAAGCGGGAGTATCTGAAGCGCTACGGCCGGGCAAAGGCCGAGAGCGGCTGGCATTTTCTTACTGCTGACGAGGGAACGATTGTGCAGTTGGCGAATGAGGTCGGTTTCCGCTTTAAGTACGACCCGGCTACTCATGAGTATGCCCACCCAAGCGGGTTTGTTGTCCTGACACCGGATGGCAGGGTATCCCGCTACTTCTTTGGGGTTAACTTTAATCCAAACGAGTTGAGAAGCGCCATTATAGCTGCCGGCAAGGGGCAAAATGGCTCGCTAATCAAAGAGCTTATCCTCCTTTGTTGTCGCTATAGCCCGGTCACAGGCAAATATGGCGAACTCGTTCTCACGGTTCTGCGAGTGCTGGGAGTGGGCACGGTCATTCTTATGGCCTGGTGGATAATTAATCTTGTCCGAGCAGGCGCAACCCGGAACCGATCTCAGGGGGCGGGCTAAGATGGACAGTTTTCATCTCTTTCCGCCGGAGGCCTCCACGAGCGCGGCCCAAGTGGATTGGCTTTTCTTCGGTCTCGTTCTGATGAGTCTGTTTTTCTGTGTCGTCGTATTCTTTCCCATCACCTATTTTTCCATTCGTTACCGGCGCGGCTCTTCTGCCGACCGCTCTAATCCGTCCTCGGGGAGCAATCTTTTGGAGAGTGGGTGGACGCTGCTTCCCCTGATGATTTCGATCGGCTTTTTCGTCTGGGGAGCGACGGTTTACTACCACATCGAGCGACCGCCACGAAACGCTTTGCAAGTGCAGGTAGTGGCGAAGCAATGGATGTGGAAGCTGGAGCACGCGGAAGGAAAAAAGGAGATCAATGAGTTACACCTGCCGCTCGGGCAAACGGTGAGTCTGACGATGACCTCACAGGATGTGATTCACAGCTTCTACATTCCAGCCTTTCGGGTGAAACAGGACGTCGTTCCCGGAAAGTATACGACGGAATGGTTCCATCCAACCAGGCTCGGAGAGTTTCATCTCTTCTGTGCGGAATATTGCGGCACGAATCACTCCAGGATGATCGGCCGGGTGGTTGTCATGGAACCGGCTAAGTATCAACAGTGGCTGACGTCGGGTGAAATGGGCACGGCGATCGCCTTGGAGGGACGTCGCCTTTTCCGGGATAAGGGATGCAGCGGATGCCATGAAGCCAACTCGATCGTGCATGCGCCGCCGCTGGAGGGGATCTATGGGAAACAGGTCCCGCTCAATTCCGGCGAGGTTGTTACGGCGGACGACCAGTACATTCGCGATTCCATTCTTCTGCCAGGCAAACAGATATCTGCCGGCTATGACAACCTGATGCCAAGTTTCACCGGCCATATCAGCGAGGGCGAGATCATGCAGATCATCGCCTACCTAAAGTCGATCGGAGAGACGCAACCTGACAAGAAATGAACGGAAGCACCGCAATAGAGTCCGAGAACGCGACGGCAACGATCGTTGAGACATCGGGTCAAGTCGCGGCGCTCAACTATCTAAGCCGCGACCATAGCGTTCGCTCCTGGCTTCTCACAACCGATCATAAGCGGATTGGGCTTCTCTATCTCTGGACGATTATTCTCTTTTTCACGATCGCGAGTGTGGCTGCCGCGATGATGCGCATCGAATTGCTCACTCCGCAGGGTGACTTGGTCACCTCGGAGACTTACAACAAGCTTTTCACCATCCATGGCGTCCTCATGGTTTGGTTCTTTCTTATTCCCTCCATTCCGGCTGTGCTCGGGAACTTTGTCATTCCTCTGATGATCGGCGCGCGCGATGTCGCGTTCCCGCGCCTGAATCTGATGAGCTGGTATATCTTTATTTTCGGCGGGGCCCTCGCGCTCTGGTCGCTGATCCATGGTGGCGTGGATACGGGCTGGACTTTTTACACGCCCTATAGCACGACCTACGCGAACTCCCATGTCATCTCGATGGCAGCCGGTGTCTTCGTAGCAGGGTTTTCCTCCATCGTCACGGGACTCAATTTCATCGTCACCATTCACAAGATGCGAGCGCCGGGACTGACCTGGTTTCGGCTGCCGCTCTTTATCTGGTCGCTCTACGCCACGAGTCTTATCATGGTGCTGGCAACTCCCGTGCTCGCAATCACTCTCGCCCTGATGTCGGTCGAACGGTTTTGGGGAGTGGGCATCTTTGATCCCAAGCTCGGAGGCGATCCGATTCTCTTTCAACATCTCTTTTGGTTTTACTCCCATCCTGCGGTCTACATCATGATTCTGCCTGGAATGGGAGTGATCAGCGAACTGATCCCTTGTTTCTCGCGCAAACCGATCTTCGGTTACCCCTGGGTCGCCTGTTCCAGCATGGCCATTGCCGTTCTGGGCTTTATCGTCTGGGGCCATCATATGTTCGTTAGTTCCCAATCGATCTACGCCGGAATGGTCTTTTCCATTCTGAGTTTTATCGTGGCGGTTCCGTCGGGAATTAAGGTTTTTAACTGGACCGCGACTCTCTACAAGGGTTCGATCAGTTTTCAGACGCCAATGCTTTACGCCCTTGGTTTCATTGGTCTTTTTACGATCGGTGGGCTCACGGGACTGTTCCTTGCTTCGCTCGCCGTTGATGTCCATGTCACCGATACCTACTTTGTCGTAGCGCATTTCCATTACATCATGGTGGGAGGAATGGTGATGGCCTTCATGGGCGGGTTACACTACTGGTGGCCAAAGATTACCGGCCGACTCTACCCGGAATTTATCGGGAAAACGGCAGCCATTATTACTTTCATCGGATTCAATCTCACCTTCTTTCCTCAGTTCCTGCTTGGCTATCTTGGGATGCCACGGCGCTACCATGCTTACCCGCCGGAGTTTCAGGTCTTCCATGTTCTTTCAACGGCTGGTGCGTCGATCCTGGGTGTGGGTTATCTCTTACCACTGATCTATCTGCTCTGGTCGCTTAAGTATGGACGCTCTGCCGGGCCTAATCCGTGGCGTGCCACGGGATTGGAATGGCAGACCGAGTCGCCACCGCCGAAGCATAACTTCGAGCACACCCCGCTTGTTACCAGTCCTCCTTACCAATACTCGGCGGAAGAGGACAAAGAGTTAGAAGTCGCCAACATCTAGATCGTGGTTTAGATGGGGCTCGGTGGCGGAATGTATCGAGGTCATTCTAAATTCTGGTTCGGGCGCACAGCGTGCCAGGGAATCGCGTGCCAGGCTGGAGAAAGTCTTCGGCGAATCCGGCCGGCCTTTTAATATCTCGGTCGGCGAGGGCGAGGAATTGGTGCGGCTGGCGCGGGAAAAAGCGACGAGCGACTGCGAGATCCTGGTAGCCGGAGGAGGCGATGGAACGATCTGCACGGTAGGAGAAGTGGCGCTGCGTACCGGCAAGACGCTGGGAGTAATTCCGCTTGGCACGTTTAACTATTTTGCCCGCAATCTTGCCATCCCTCTCGATGTCGAGGCAGCGGCACGAGTCATCCTCAATGGCAGGCAGGTGCGAGCTTCGGTTTTGGACCTGGATGGACGGCTGGTGCTGAATAACTCTAGTTTCGGGATTCACCCGGAAGTCCTCATCAAACGGCGGGAGTTATATCGTCGCTTCGGCCGCAGTCATATAAGCGCCTATCTCTCGGTCATTCTCAATGCGTTTCGTTTGCCCCCGCGGCTGCGAGTGCGGTTGGCGACGAAAGAAGGCGAGGTAGTGCGCGAGACACCTGCGATGCTTGTCTGTTCGAATGCCTATCAGGTGGAGACTTTCAAGCTGGCTGGGAGAGAATGTCTGGACCGGGGTAAATTCGTTGTCTATGTCGCGCGCATGTCCGGGCGATACACCATCTTTCGGCTTGGCCTTCGCACCATGCTCCGCCAGCTCAGGATGCAAACAGATTACGAGGTGTTTTGCGCGCGGGACGTGACGATTGACTCCGTTCGGCACAAACATCTGCGGGTGGCGGTCGACGGTGAGTTAGAGAGACTGCAAACTCCGATGCGGTTTCGGATCGCGCCGAGAGAGTTGGTTGTCCTCGCGCCTCAAGAGGGCGAGGCGAAGTGAGAAAGCGACTGCGCTCGCTTTGATTTCCAAAGGCCCACCTTGTTATTCCAAGGGGCGCGGGACGCTTTTCTGTACAGCAAAAATCTTCCCCCGGGGTCAGACCCGGAGGAAGATCTTGCCTTTACAGGTAAAGATTAAATTAAGGGGTAGGCGACGCTTCGGTCGTCGTGGACTCCGTGGTGGTCGACTCTGTAGTGCCGCCTTCGGTGGCAGGACTCGTCGTGGCCATAGGAGTGGATTCAGCCGGGCTCGTCGTCGCGGGCGGATTCACCACCGTCGTGTTATTCTCGGTCGTCGTCTCCGCGGGTGAAGCCGCCGGGGCCACCGTTTCGGTTTTTTGTTCACACGCCACGAGGAGCGCGGCGCTCGCCAGGATGCAGATATATTTCTTCATAGGTTATGGATGAAGGCCCACGTTGGGTTAACTATTGAATCGGGGCAAGCGAACTTTTCGGCCCTGCGCGATTTTTATTTCTGGGGTCCGGCGCGAAAAAGGCCCGGCTATGAAGGAAATGCAGCGTCGTTAGGCGTCGGAAAGGGTGGCTCGTAAGGCAGGCCGTGCGCCTCCGCGACCGCGCGGCAGGTGAGCCGGCCATCCATGGTATTTATGCCGCCGACGAGCGCCGGCTGGCGTTCGCAGGCTTCCTTCAAGCCGAGATCGGCCAGCAGCTCCACATAGCGATAAGTGATGTTCGTCAGGGCCTGTGTCGCGGTGCGCGCGTAAGCTGCCGGCATGTTGGCCACGCAGTAATGAATCACCCCTTCTTCGACGTAAATAGGATCCTGATGAGTGGTGGGCCGCGAAGTTTCCACACATCCGCCCTGGTCGATCGCAATATCGACCAGCACGCTGCCCGGTCGCATTTTGCGCAGCATTTCGCGCGTAATCAGTTTGGGCGCCTTGGCACCAGGTACGAGCACCGCGCCAATAAGCAGATCGATCGAGGGCATCAATTCCTGCAAATGCGCTTCGCTCGAATAAAGCGTGTGCGCGGTGTGCATGGTGATATCGAGGAAACGCATTCGCTCCAGGTCGACTTCGAGAATCGTGACGTCCGCTGCGAGGCCGGTCGCCATTCGCGCAGCGTTCACCCCTGAGGTGCCGCCGCCGAGCACGACCACACGCCCCGGGAGCACACCCGGCACGCCGCCGAGCAGCACGCCGTTCCCGCCGTTATGCTTTGCCAGGAAATAGGCGCCCATCACGACGGACATGCGGCCCGCGATCTCACTCATAGGCTCGAGCAGCGGGAGTCGGTTGCCGACTTGAATCGTTTCATAAGCAACGCCGGTCACACCCGATTTGAGAAGCGCTTCGGTTAACTGCTTACTCGCCGCGAGATGGAGATAGGTAAAAAGAATCTGTCCCTTGCGCAGCAACTCCCATTCAGCCGGCAGCGGCTCTTTCACTTTCACGATCATGTCCGCCTGCTGGAAAAGATCGGGTGCGCTCTCGATAATTTTCGCGCCCGCCGCGGTATAATCAGCATCGGGGTAACCGGTGCCAACGCCCGCGCCCTTTTGGACGAGCACGGTATGGCCGCGTTTTGTCAGTTGGTAGGCTGCAGATGGCAGAAGGCTGACACGATGTTCCTGCTGCTTAATTTCTTTCGGGACGCCGATAATCATATGCGCGAAGCTTTTCGCACCGAACAAGGCGCGAAGCTAGTTCAAAGAAGGATCGTCCGGCGCGGCCGAGAGCATCTTGAACCAGGGCCCAAGTCCGCGCATGATCTCGAACCAGAGACGCGGTAATCGCTCAGGGAGGAGGGCTTCGCGGGTTGGCTTTTGCAGGACCCACGCATTCTGGCGCAACTCATTTTCAAGCTGGCCGGCATTCCAACCAGCGTAGCCAACAAAAGCGCGGATCGTCGTGCGATCTTTCTCCGCCAATTTATCGGCGTCCTCGAGAGCGACATTCGAAGTCAGGCGAAGCGAGTCCACTCCATTCCAATCGAAAGAAGCAAACATCAACTGGTTGGTTCCGACAGGACCGCCGAGAAAAACCGGGACATCGGCGAGCGCGGCCGGCGGTGGTTCGGTGACCAGGTCGGCGACCTGCTTGTCGAGCGGGCGATTGACGATCAGGCCGAGCGCACCTTGCGCTGCGTCATGCGAGGAAATGAAAAGAACGCTGCGCCGAAAATTTGGATCAAGCATGCTGGGATGCGCGACAAGGAGCAGACCGGTAAAATTCTGCGGCGGATTCGACGGTAGACGCACAACAAAAATAGAAGGCTCAGTCGCGACAAGTGCAAGTTGCCGGAGATGGCGGGTCGACGGCAAAAAAGACGGAGCCGAAGTGTGTTCGCCTAACGACTGAATTGCTCGAACTCTTTCAGGCAAAAGCGAGTGAATAGTTAGCTGGCGAAAAGTAAGAGTCAGACTCCGCGCCCAGACAAAGAAGGTCACAGCTCATTCGGGGATCGAACCCGATTTGAACCCTTTCTCTGTTATACGAAACGAACCAACCGGCTACCGTCCGCCGTGGCCATGACCCATCCCATGCACCGCTCCGCCGCCGCCGCCGCGCATCGTGGCAGATCCGCTGCTGTGGCCGATACCATTCATCGAGCCTATGTTCCCGCTCACCATGCCCATGTTCTTCAAGCCCATGCTCCCGTTCATCGTGCCAATGGTCCCTCTGCCATGAGAAACAGCGCTCGCACTCTGGAAGCTGTTGTTGCCATGCGCGACTGCGTTATTGCCGTGAGCAACTGCGCTCCTGCCTTGAGCAACCAGGCTCTTGCCGTGAGCGCTCTGAGGATGGGCTATGCGCGCATTTTGCGCAGCGTTGTCCGATCGATGGGCGCGGCTCACGAGCTTGCCCTGTTTGAGACCAGCATCGTGGGCAATCTTTCCCCAACCCTCACCCGATCTGAATCTTGACACGACTCGCTGAAAGCTTCGACCCGTGGCCTTGGCCAGCAAGTTGGCCTTTTCCAAGCCGCCGAAGCCGAGCCCCGTCTTCGCCTCTTGCTTCCTAAGTGTATGGACTGGCACTCCAGTCTGATTCGAGATCCTCGTCAGCACGCGATGGTGGCCCTGTGCCGCTGCATCATGGCCCCGGCCATCGCGATCCCCGTCCTCACGGGCCTTCTCACCGTCGCCCCGGGCATCGCGGTCTCTGTCATCACGGGCCTCGTCCCTATCGCCCCGATCATCGCGATCCCCGTCCTCACGGGCCTCCGCATCATGGCCACGTTGCGCAGCGTTGTCCGATCGATGGACTTCGCTTTCGATCTTCCCGAGGTTAAGACCGGCATCGTGCGCAATTTCTCCCCAACCTTCCCCAGCTTTGAATCTCGAGACCACTTGCTGGAAGCTGTGGCCGGAGGCTTTGGCCAGTAAGTTGGCCTTTTCCAAGTCGCCGAAACCCAGCCCCGTCTTCGCCTCTTGCTGCCTCAGTGTATCGACGGGAACTCCAGTCTGATTCGAGATCCTCGTCAGCACCCGATCCTGGCCTGGCGAGGATGTTTGCGTCGCGCCGGCACCGCCAGCCGCGAGGCACGCTGCAATAATGATAATGCGCGTTTTCATAAAAAAACTTCGTGTCCGGGCCGCCAATTGGTCGTCCGTCACGCTGGATCCGAGGCAGGCTTTTTAATCGCCAGATTTATCTTGCTGACCGCGCGCCTATCTCGGCGTTTGCGATGTCATGTCGAGCATCGTTGCACCCATGAAGAATTGGCAGCTCATACGGGGATCGAACCCAATTTGCGCAGCTTTACGCCAAAAACTTGACCGACCGTAGAGCAATTGCGACGGCGACTCCGATGAACAGGAAAAATCTTGTCCGCTCGACGAATGTCGTTAAGCGCGTTTGACTAATAAGAATTACCGCAATGATCGCCTCCGCGAGGTCAACCAGAAAATCAACCCACAAATAACGAGACCATCCGCTCGGATACGTGCCGGGGGCATTATAAATTACTAGTCCGTAAGGACTACGAGACGCAATTTTTTGATCCTCCGACGAGCTTTTCGGCTGCTTGTCCGGCTCCAGCCAAACGTAGGGAAAACTGTAAAGCCCGGATTTTTCCCCGATCTTCTGCTGCAGCACAGCGAGAATAGCCGCCTCGTCCGGTAGCCTGCTGACGCCGATCTGGTCAATTGGGAGCCGCGTGTACGCCAAGAACGTCCACGTAAACATGACGATGCCCCCGAACAGACCAGCGAGTAAGATTCGAATCATTTTGCCAACTTCAGGTATGAATGATGAGGGCGCACGCGTCCTCTTGCAGGTTTGTACAATAACGTAACAAGGCGTGCAAGGCGCCTTTCATCCCTCTATCGGGATGCGCCTCCCTGTTGTTTCAGCGCACGTTGGATCTCTTCATATCCGATCGGCCCAATCGCGAACCGACCGTGAATTGTTTAAAGACTTTCTCGCGTACCCATCCGCACGCGCGGAGACTTGGCACTAGCAGCGAACTCCCCTGAAACAGCCTCTATCTCCCTTGTCGACTCCGCAAATCTGCGACAGTTGCACTTCCCACGGCGAGACCACCAAGCGAGTTCATGGCCAGACCTGGTTCAGTCTTTTGTCCAGCAACGATGCTCTCACCTGGATCTGCATAGGCAAAGTCGACCACGAAATATTTGTTGTCTGGAAGGCCCAGCATTCGCACGCGCGCCCAGCCATATTGATCGCCTGCGCCACTGTTGAATTTAAAAGCGAGGAATCCATACCCCCGATCGAGGAATTGTCCCCTCGGAATACCGTCGCCGTTGCCGTGAGAACGCTCTGCAAGGAAACCATAGCTATTTGGGAAAGAGCGAGTTGAGATCGCGTCGCGCGGCGAAAGCTTGGAGAAGGAGGCACCGCCAGAGACTTGCACTCCTGCCGCCGCGCCGGAAGCTCCGTAAATGGAGAACAATGCGGCGCCGCCGATGTGGACATTACTCGACCCATAAACGCTCTCGGCATGTCGAAAGACCATTACTGCTCCGCCAGTTCCCACAGGAACCGTAAAGCGCCCATTACGACCGCCTACATTTTGATCGATGATGCCGCTGTAATGGATATTCGCTTCGGCGTAACCTGCGGCAAAGCTAGTAGCAGCGGCTGCACCCACATAGGCAACCCAACGTTTATTGTTAAGTGACGCTATACTGGAACGGGATTTCTTATGAGCTTTCATCTGGCGGCTTAGGATTTTTTTAGAATGTCCGATGATTAGAGAAGAACTCGGCCCGCGATGTCAAGCTTTTCGGCCACCAACTCAACGTGTTACTATCACAATCGCTCTCTGAACCATTTACTCATCAGTGGTTGCCTCATTCGAACAACCACCTAATGGCGTTTGCCGCCGAGGTGAAAGATCCGCAGCGCATACGGGGATCGAACCCGTGCACCGGCCTTGAGAGGGCCGTGTCCTAACCACTAGACGAATGCGCCGTTTTCGCTCCCGCATTTTAGCCGCTCTTTGCTGGGCGGCAACCCACCGATTGATCGTCCCTTAGGGGTGAAGTTTTTGCGTGGCGCGCGCCTGCACTGGCGTGGGAGCTTGAACTGGAGCGACGACTGCGGCCGCCGCTCCCTCTTTGAACAAAGCTTTCGCTGCGGCCTCGTCTGTTTGGTGACGCACGCGCGGTTGAAGCAAGGTCATTTGATGGGCGGCCTTTTGCGCGACGAGATAACCTTGAAGGTCGGGAGTGGTAGCCAGTTGATGAAGTTTTCCGTAGTAAGCCTCGTAGTAGATCTTCAGCCGATGGCGTCGTTCCAGGTCAGTCTTGGCGGCGTCGGCCGCAGTGCGCAGGGCATGCAACTCGGAGTCATTACGGATTTGCGTTTCCAAGGTCACCATTTGCAGATGAAGGCGCTGTTCATCGGCTATTTTGCCTAACGATGTGTGCTTGAAAAGATCGTTCAGTTTTTCCAGCTCGGGCGCAATGGGCATTTTTGGCAGCGCGCCGGGCGGCGGCAAAATATTCGGCGGAATCAGCGACGGAGGTTCGATCGGAGCGGTCGGCGAAGGCGACGCCGCGGGCAGAGCAGCAGGTAGCTCTGCGCGTCCAGTCTGAATGGGGGAATTGCCGGGAGTGGGCGAGGACTGTGCCCAAAGTCCGGCGGCGAGAAGGACGGGCAGCGCAGAAAGAAATAGCGCGAACAATCTTGGCTTCATTTCTGGTCGTGCATGGTCCTCGGCCGTGGCGCGTTTCCCATGACGTACACGAATATTTGCGAAAGTGCCACTCGGGGTGACAGGATTCGAACCTGCGGCCTCGTGGTCCCAAACCACGCGCTCTACCAAGCTAAGCTACACCCCGGAAAGAAGTCCTTCATACCATGGGAGGGAGCAGAACGCATCTTAAGTTTAGTTTTCCTCGCGTGTCGCGACGGGTGCGACGTCGCTTTCACGATGCATCACTCTGTCCAAATGAACTTTATTGCACCGCAGGGACAAAATTTGCTTGCCCTCTTAAAAACCGGCGGCGAAGCTGCGACCTTCGCTCGTCCGACGGCCGAGCGACCGGCTTCGACGCCCTCACCTATGTTTAAGAACGAGAAGTTCAACGTTGCCATTTTCACGATTCTCGTCGTGCTCCAGTTGCTTGGCGTCGCCGCGCTCTGGACACGCTTCCAGCTGGTTTATCTGCCAATCATGCTGGGGATTTATCTCTGGATCGGGCTCAGCACTACCCTTTATCTCCATCGCTATCTTACTCACCGTGGGTTTGAGATGGCGGGCTGGCTTAAGTTCTTTTTCGCCACCGGCTCCGCGGTTGGTCTGGCAGGCGATCCGGTAACCTGGGTAGGGGATCATCGCTTTCATCATCTGAAATCGGATACCGACCAGGATATTCATAGCCCGCGCCACGGCTTCCCCTACGCCCATATGATGTGGCTGATTCGCAAGCCGCATTCCTTTCGCGAGCGGTCCCTGCGTTACGCGGCCGATGTTCGCCGGATCTGGTATTGCAAGCTTTGGGAAACCCACGTGTTCTATGTCCTGCCCCATCTCATCGTCGCCGCGATCCTCTGGCTCACTCTCGGCGGTGCCGGTTTGCTCTGGTGTCTCTATGTGCCAATGGCGATTGCCTACAATTGGACCTGGGCGGTGAACTCGATCTGCCACATGAAACAGTTCGGCTATCGCAGCTTCGAAACTTCGGACGAGAGCAAGAACAACTTCTGGGTGGGCCTCGGCGCGCTCGGCGAAGGTTATCATAACAATCATCACGCCAAACCGCGCTGCGCGGCCCATGGCTTAAAGTGGTGGGAATTCGATTTCACTCGCTACTGCATCTGGACGCTGGAAAAACTTCACCTCGCCTGGAATGTCGTTTGGCCGGAAGAAAAGGCCGAAAAGGAACCAGTCGAAGAACCCTACGAGGCTGAAGCCGGGGCGATTTTGGTCCAGCAGCCGGATCCAGCGCCCTAGCTTTTCGTTAGGGAAATCGCGCTCTTCGTTACGCCGCGCGACCTTCTCCGCGCCCAGGAAACGTTAGCCCGCAGCACTCACTCACTGACCGGTTTCTTCGTTACCTCGCGAAAAAGCTGGTCGCGGGATTCGGCGGTCGCTAAGATCTCGTCGTTTTTGGCTGCTTCAGATGCGTTTCTCTAAAGCCTTCGCGCGCCAACCACCAGGCTGGATTCTTGCCGAGATGGTGGTTGCTCTTGTCATCATCGGCTTTGTTGATTTTTTCACCGGCTTTCAAATTCGCCTCCTGCCCTTCTACTGCGGGCCGATCTTTCTCGTCGCCTGGTTCTGCGAAAAAAGACTCGGTATCTTCATTGCTTGCATCGCGGGAATTATCTCGCTGACGGCTGACTGGTTCGATCAGGATCCCGATCTTCGGGGTTGGTCACAACCATGGGAGATCGCGCGCCACTTCGCCTCCTGCCTCTCCGTCGCGCTCGTCGGTTCGGCTCTCAGGACGAAAAACGATATCGCTGCGGCGCGGATTGCTTTACTCGAGCATTCGGAGCAGCTCGAAGGCGAGATCGTCAATATCAGCGAAACCGAACAGCGCAGGATCGGTCAGGATTTGCACGATGGACTTTGCCAATATCTTGCCGCCCTAAGCTGTGCCGCCACTTCGTTGCGCGACGACCTACAGGAGCTAACTCTTACGGAAGAAGCAAACCGGGCGGGGGACCTCGCGGCCCAGCTTCGCGAAGCCGTTGTCCAGACGCGGGATCTGGCGCACGGGCTCGCGCCGGCGCACGTCAGCCAGTTGGGTCTTTCCCTGGCCTTGGCATCGCTTGCCCAATCCGTCAGCCGCCTGCACGAGGTCAATTGCACCTTCGCCTTCCAGGGCGATGACTCTAACTGTGACGAACGCATTGCCACGCACCTTTTTCGAATTGCGCAGGAAGCGATTAACAACGCAACCCGTCACGGTCGCGCCCACAACATCGCGATCAAACTGGAAGCGCTGGATAACTCTCTCACTCTGAGTATCCACGACGATGGTATTGGCATCGCTAACTCTTCTTCCACCGGCATGGGGCTGGCGGTCATGCGTTATCGCGCTCGACTTAGCGGTGGAGACCTGACCATCGAGCAGCCCATCGACGGCGGCACGATCATTTCCTGCACCGCATGCCCAGCCCAGGCACACAAGGAGCCCCTTGAAATCGTCGCCGCCTGATAAGATTCACGTCGTTGTGGTCGAGGATCATCGCATGTTCCGCGAGCAACTCGTTCATCTCATCGAGAAAGGTGGCGAGATGAAGGTTACAGGCGAAGCCGATAACATTCGCGATGGCCTCGCTCTCGTCTGCGACAAACAACCCCACATCGCAGTCGTCGATATCAGTCTTAAAGGTTCGAGCGGGATAGAATTATTGAAAGATCTTCGTGCTCACGGGAGCACCGTGCCCGTGCTGATTCTTTCCATGCACGATGAGACGCTCTACGCCGAACGCGCCTTGCGCGCGGGTGCCAGAGGCTACATGACCAAGCATGAGGCATCGGAAAACGTCTCGCTCGCCATTCGCGAAGTCCTAAGTGGCGAAATCTATCTCAATCCTCGCTTTATGTCGCGAGTCATGAGCCGGATCATGGCTGGAAAAGATACGGCGGTTCAACCGATTGATCGCCTGACGGACCGCGAACTGGAAGTCTTTCAGCTCATTGGACGCGGACTTACCACGCGCGAGATTGGAGAGCGCCTGGGTCTCGGTCTCACCACCATCGACACTTATCGAACACGCATAAAAGAGAAGTTGAATTTGGACAATGCCGCACGTTTGCGTTTCGAAGCCAGTCGCTGGGTACAGCAGCAGGAATAACTCAACGTTTCTGGCTCGGCTTTTCCAGTCCACTTCTCGTCGTCCTGGTTTTTACTAATGGCATCTCTGGCGAAACGGCCCAGGAATAACACGACCAGTGCGATGCCATACGGCAATCGTTGGATTCCTGGTAAAGCGACGGGCTGGGTCATCTCTCTTGCCCTGGTCGCGATTGTCTTGCTGACCTTCGGACAGACCGTTCGCTACCAGTTCGTCAGCTATGATGACGGAGATTACGTTTACGAGAATCCGAACGTCACGGCCGGCCTTACGTTCCGGGGAATCGCGTGGGCCTTTACTCATGTTCATGCGGCCAACTGGCATCCAATTACGACCCTTTCGCACATGTTGGATTGCCAGCTATACGGTCTGCAACCATGGGGCCATCATTTAACAAACGTTTCCCTGCACGCCGTGGGAGCGATTCTCTTGTTTTTGGCGCTTCGCGCATTAACGGATTCGACTTGGGCGAGCGCGTTTGTCGCGGCAGTTTTCGCCACTCACCCGCTGCGAGTAGAGTCGGTGGCCTGGGTATCGGAGCGAAAGGATGTGCTCAGCGGCGTTTTCTTCATGCTCACGCTGTGGGCTTATGCGCGTTATGCGCGTAAGAGCCGGCCCTCAATTGGCCGCTATCTGACAGTGGTGATTGTTTTCGGACTGGGTTTGATGTGCAAGCCGACCCTGGTCACGCTGCCTTTTGTCTTGTTATTGTTGGATTACTGGCCGCTGGGCCGCTGGCAAAGAGTCAGGAGCAAAGAGCAAGGAACCCGTAGTCAGTGGTCTGTAGTCGGTAGCCTTGTCGCCGAGAAGATTCCTCTCTTCGTCCTATCAGCTGTGTCATGCATAGTTACGCTATACGCCCAGAAACAAGCGCTCGAAGCACGCCTTAATTCGAGCTTCATGGAGCGAGCTGGTAACGCCATCGTATCTTACACTACCTACCTCGCTCAGATGTTCTGTCCGATACATCTGGCAGTCTTGTACCCTTATCCAGAAAGCGGCCTAAGACTTGTCCCTGTCGCTTTCAGCCTCTTACTCTTGGTCATTATTTCACTGATCTTTGTTCGATGGCGCAGAAGGTATCCGTTTCTATTAGTCGGCTGGCTTTGGTATCTCGGAATGCTGGTTCCAATGATTGGGTTGATCCAGGTTGGGCTGCAATCCCACGCCGACCGCTACACTTATTTGCCTCAGATTGGTCTCTATATCCTGGTGACCTGGGGAGCGTTCGAGTTGTTCGGTCGATGGCGCTGGAAGTACGGAGCGGCAGGCATTACGGGGACGATCATAATAGCAGTGTTAGTGGGATGCAGTCGTGTTCAAACTGCCTACTGGCAGAATAGCGAAACGCTCTGGCGGCGCGCGATTGATGTGACCTCCGACAACTACGTTGCCTTCTACAATCTGGGTAGCGTGTTGCTGAAAGAACGACAAGTCGATCCCGCAATGGTTCTGTTTCAAAAGGCCATCGCAATCAAATCCGATTACGAGAAGGCCTATGTGGATATGGGGAGCGCTCTTATGCTTATGGGGCAGACCGACGAAGCTATCGGTTATTATCAAAAGGCATTGCAAATCAGACCCGACCTGGCCGAGGCGTGGAGTAATCTGGGAAGTGCGCTTCTGAAGAAGGGACGAGTGGATGAAGCCATCCAATCCTATCGCAAGGCCATCGCGATTAAGCCGGCTTCTGCAGACATTGAGTACAATCTCGGACGCGCCTTCGCCAGCAGACCAGATTGGGAAAATGCGATCGCCTCCTACCAGGCGTCGCTCAAAATACGACCCGGTGACGCGAAGACCCTGAATAACCTGGGCGTAGCTTTTGCCAGGAGCGGAAAGATGGATGCTGCAATCGAGGAGCTCCGCGAAGCGCTTCGCAGTAACCCGAACTACCCCGAAGCTCATTACAACCTTGGCGGTTTACTCGTCGACCGTGGTCAAACGGAGGAAGCACTCGTCCATTACAAGGAAGCATTGCGCCTCAAACCAGATTACGCGGAGGCCAGGCAACGGTTGCTTGAGCTTGGGGTGACACCGCCGAACTAAACCAGCGCCTATTACAATGTGTGGCGCGCCTGCTGGCACGACTTGGACGGCGTGACGAAGCTATCGCTCATCTGAGCGCAGCACTGCGCAAGCCTGGCTGCCATGACGAAGAGGCAGAGCGCAAGGCTTCGGCTAAGCGATGTAGTGATTTTCGCGACAAGGTTTGTCTAACCTGGGAAGCCGAAGGGTTCTTGACGCGCGTGTCGCGTATAAACTAAACCGGGCGCTCACCTCCCCGGCATTCTCCGAAAGCAACAACATGAAAAAGAAACACAACAATTCTAAGGGCGCTTCAACGCTCAAAATGGCCCTGGCAATCTGTCTCTTGGGGATCGCCGTAGCCTTACTCATTTCAAGTCTTTTTCCCACATCGGGGAAAGCTCAGGCGTCCCAAGCCGGCGGATTTCCCGCTCCTAACGCTCCTTTGGACGGGCCCGGCTCTACCAGAGGCGTGATGTCCGTCCGGTCGTACAAGAACGATATTGCGCCGCCCCTCCGCCAAATCGAGATCACCCCCCCGGTATTCCAATTAAAAGTGAATTGTGACCTGAAGGAGAACCCTAAGACCGGGATCTTCCACTTGGACGCGCCAGATCGTGCTGTGCAAGACAAGACAGCGTCGATGCTCGCTCTTCAGTCTCCCAACATTCCAGCAACCACGCTCAACTTTGAAGGTATCGATTTCCCCGGCGTTGTTTGCAATTGCGCGCCACCCGATCCGAACGGTGCGGTAGGCCTTACTCAGTACGTGAACGAGGTCAACGAGGGCATCCAGGTGTTTAATAAGAGCACGGGTGTGTCCCAGCTTGGTCCTATCGCGATTTCCTCAATTTGGAGAGGTTTTGGCGGTGTTTGTGAGTTCAACGGCGACGGCGACGGCATTGTCCTTTATGACCACTTCGCCAATCGATGGGTTATCAGTCAGTTCGCCGGCACTTCGGTGCCAACCGATGAGTGCATAGCGGTATCCACATCGCCCGATGCGACCGGCAGTTACTACCGTTATGGGTTTCATTTAGGAACGAACTATTTCGACTATCCCAAGCTGGCGGTGTGGCCCGATGCCTACTACATGAGTATGAACATCTTCAACTCCACCGGGACGACCTTCCTGGGGCCGCAGCCGTTTGCGCTGGATCGCACCAACATGCTCGTGGGCAATCCGGCAACTTTTGTCAGCCCGGTCGGCCCTCTGGGCGGCACGACTGGTCCGATGCTGCCGGCGGATATCGATGGGCCTACGCTTCCCGCCAGCGGCGCGCCCGAAACCTTTCTCGGGTTCCCAACGGCCGGCACCTACACCGTCTACCACTTTCATGTCGACTTTACCACGCCAGCTAACTCGACCTGGACGACCTTCGCCACGCCCGTGGCGGCACCTTTTACTCAATTGTGCGCTACCGGCAGGAATTGTGTCCCACAATTGGGTGTCACTACTACCGTCAGCGGGTTGGATGGAATCGGTGACCGGTTCATCCATCGCGCAGCTTATCGTAACTTCGGCGCTCATGAGTCGGTCGTGACCACTTATGCGGTTTGCGCGACCGGTACTTGCGCTGCGGGAACCGGCATGGGCACGGCAGGCGTGCGCTGGATCGAACTCCAGAATGTGACCAGTGGCCCGGTGACTGTCGCCCAGGAAAGCACTTACCAACCTGACACCACCTGGCGATGGCTGGGCAGCGCGGCCATGGATAACGGCGGAGATATCGCCGTCGGCTTCAGCGCTTCTTCCGCGACTATCAATCCGCAAATCCGGTACGCCGGCCGCCTCGCCACCGATCCTATCAATACTTTGGCGCAAGGCGAAGCGACGCTCTTCGCCGGCACGGGTAGTCAAAGCAGCACCGGCAACCGCTGGGGTGACTATAGTGCGATGAGTGTCGATCCGGTCGATGACTGCACATTCTGGTATACGAATGAGTATTACGCCACCACGAGTACATTTAACTGGCGGAACCGCGTCGGTAATTTTGTTTTTACGCAGTGCGTTCCACAAACGCCTCCACCGGTCGCCGCCATCTCGCTAACTAAGACGGCCGACGTGGCGAGCATAAATCCCGGCCAACAGATGGGCTTTACTGTTCAGGTGAATAGTACCGGCACCGCCACCGCCACTGGCCTGTCCTTTAGTGACAACCTTCCTTCTGGTGGCGACATTAATTGGTCACTCGATGTCGGAAACTCCGATCCGGTTTGGTTCATCAACGGCTCGCCTCCTAATCAAAGTCTTGTTTTCACCCAGACCAGCATGCCTGCGGGAACGAGCTTTAAGGCTCATGTGATTTCCAATACCACACCCTCCTCCTGCGGCAGCACTTACTCGAACACAGCTACGCTCACGAGTAGCAACGCCGGCAACCAAACGGGCACGGCCTCGGTCGCTCTTGACTGCACAAACTGCACTCCCAATGCCTGGACCGATAACTCGCCGCAACTGCCCGTGCCCGCCAATATCATGGATCAGGCGACCGCGGTGATCGGTAACAATCTTTATATGTTTACCGGCGTCAGCAACGGCGCCCTGGCCACCGCGGCCCGAAAGTACGACACGGTAAACAATACCTGGACTTCACTGACAACTTATCCTGCCGGCGTCGAGGGTCCCGTAGCCGTGAGCGATGGAAGCCAGTACATCTACATCATGGGTGGAGCGCAGGTCACTACCACCCGGCGCTACGACACGGTGGCAAACACCTACACGAGCCTGACGAGCTTTACCACCTCGCGTTGGGCGGCCGGCGCGGCCTACTTCAATAGTAAGATCTATCTCTTAGGCGGCTTTAGCAGTGCCGGCGCGGCACAGACCAGCGTGCAAATCGGCACCCTTAGCGGCAGCCCTCCGACGGTCACCTGGGCGGCCGGGGCAGCATTGCCAACCGGGTTGTCATTTCCACAGGTGACGTATGCGAATGTCGGCGGCATCGACTATATTTACGTAGCCGGCGGCACAGGCACGAGTGCAGCACAGAACATTCTCTATCGATACAATATTAGTGCTAACACCTGGGCCACGGTCGGCACGATGCCGGCGACCATTTGGAGCGCCTCGAGCGGAATCGTAAATGGCTACTGGGTTCTGGCCGGCGGTTATGTCAACGGCAATCCGTCAACCAGCACTTACACTTATGATTTCAACGCGAATACCTGGACCCTTAATGCCAGCTCGATGGTGCAACCGCGCGGCCGCGGCGCCGGCGGTGCAGTAGGCGGGACTGCCCTCTACTCGTTAGGCGGCCGCAACGACGCCTTGTTCAACGGCACCAGCGATAACCAACGGTATACGCCGTCAACATGTCCGTCGCCGACCCCAACGCCAACTCCGACTCCGACGCCAACACCAACCCCGACGCCAACTCCGACGCCGACGCCAACGCCGACGCCAACTCCAACACCCACTCCGACCGCAACACCTACGCCAACACCGCCCCCAGTCGTCACGATCACCAAGACGGCTGATGCGCCCAGTGTGAACGCCGGATCACAGATCGGCTTTACCGTGACCCTGAACAATAGTGGTGCTGGCACTGCCACAGGACTCAGTGTGACTGACAGCCTGCCTGCCGGGACAGGTGTGAACTGGACGATTGACGCGGGCAACACGAGTTCGGGCTGGTCGGTGAGTGGTTCACCGCCGAACCAGAGCCTGGTTTACACTCCGACCACGCTCGCAGGTAACACGAGTACGACGGCGCATGTAGTGAGCAGCACTACGGCCGGCAGTTGCGGCGATTACAATAACACCGCCAGCTTCACTACCGACAATGGCGGCTCGGGTTCTAACTCGGCCACCGAGACAGTGCTGTGCGCCAATCTCAGCATCACCAAGACGGCTGATGCGGCCAGTGTGAATGCCGGATCACAGATCGGCTTCACCGTCACCTTGAACAATAGCGGCACGGGCACGGCCAGCGGCCTAAGTGTGACTGATAACCTGCCTGGTGGGACCGACGTGAATTGGACGATTGACGCGGGCAACACGAGCTCGGGCTGGTCAGTGAGCGGCTCGCCGCCGAACCAGAGCCTGGTTTACGCTCCGACATCGCTCGCGGGTAACACGAGCACCACCGCCCACGTCATAAGCAGCACCACGAGCAATAGCTGCGGCAATTACAATAACACCGTCAACTTCACTACCAGCAATGCGGGCTCGGGTTCTAACTCGGCCGCCGAATCAGTTCTGTGCGCGAATCTCAGCATTACCAAGACGGCCGACGCGGCCAACGTGAGCGCCGGATCACAGATCGGCTTCACTGTTACGTTGAACAATAGTGGCGCTGGCACGGCCAGTGGCCTAAGTGTGACTGATAGTTTGCCAGCCGGCACGGACGTGACCTGGACAATCGACGCGGGCAACACCAGCGTTGGTTGGTCGGTGGCCGGTTCGCCGCCAAACCAGAGCCTGGTTTACACTCCTTCATCGCTCGCGGGTAATACCAGTACGACCGCGCACGTGGTGAGCACCACCACGGGCAGCAGCTGCGGTAACTATCATAACTCTGCCAGCTTCAGTACCAGCAATGCCGGCTCGGGTTCCGACGCCGCCACTGAGACGGTCCTGTGTGCCAATCTCAGCATTACCAAGACGGCCGATGCCGCCACTGTGAGCGCCGGATCGCAGATCGGCTTCACCGTCACCCTGAACAATAGCGATGCTGGCACTGCCAACGGCCTAAGTGTGACTGATAGTTTGCCGGCCGGAACAGATGTGAACTGGACGATTGACGCGGGCAATACGAGCTCGGGCTGGTCAGTGAGCGGTTCGCCGCCGAACCAGAGCCTGGTTTACACGCCGACATCGCTCGCGGGTAACACAAGCACCACCGCGCACGTCGTGAGCAGCACCACGAGCAACAGCTGCGATAACTATCACAACATGGCTAGCTTCACGACCAGCAATGCCGGTTCGGGTTCTGACGCCGCCACCGAGGTAGTCTTGTGCGCCAATCTCAGCATCACCAAGACGGCCGATGCGCCGAGCGTAAGCGCCGGATCCCAGGTCGGGTTCACGGTTACCCTTAACAATAGCGGCGCAGGGACTGCCACCGGCCTAAGTGTGACTGATAACCTGCCAGCCGGGACGGATGTAAACTGGACGATTGACGCGGGCAGCACGAGCGCTGGCTGGTCGGTCAGCGGCTCGCCGCCGAATCAGAGCCTGGTTTACACTCCGACAACGCTCGCGGGTAATTCGATGACGACCGCGCACGTGGTGAGCAGCACCACGAGCAACAGTTGCGGCGATTACAGTAACACCGCTAACTTCACCACCAGCAACGACAACTCGGGTTCCGATTCCGCCACTGAGACGGTCTTGTGCGCCAATCTCAGCATCACCAAGACGGCCGATGCGGCCAACGTGGACGCCGGAACACAGATCGGCTTCACCGTCACCCTTAACAATAGCGGTGCAGGCACGGCTGCCGGTCTAAGTGTGACTGATAGTTTGCCTGGTGGGACCGATGTGAACTGGACGATTGACGCGGGCAGCACCAGCTTTGGCTGGTCGGTCAGCGGCTCGCCGCCGAACCAGAGCCTGGTTTACACTCCGACCACGCTCGCGGGTAATACAAGCACCACCGCACACGTCGTGAGCAGCACCACGAGCAACAGTTGCGGCGCATACAGTAACACCGCCAGCTTCACCACCAGCAATGCCGGCTCGGGTTCTAACTCGGCCTCGGAGACAGTCAATTGCCCAACACCGACACCAACCCCGACTCCGACAGCGACTCCGACACCGACGCCGACACCGACACCGACACCGACGCCAACGCCAACGCCAACGCCAACAGCGACTCCAACGCCAACAGCGACGCCAACACCAACTCCCCCGCCGATGATTACGGTGAAGTTCCGCACCAAGCCGGCTGGGTTATCCTATTCCGTCGATGGTAATACTTACACGACTCAGCAGCAGTTTAGCTGGATCGCCGGTTCGAGTCATACGATCGCTACCACCACACCGCAGAGTGGCGGACCTGGAACTCAGTTTATCTGGACGAAATGGAGTGATAACCAGGCGATCTCTCATGTGGTTGCTCCGACGTCGAACAGGAACTTCCAGGCGACCTTCAAACGACAGTTCTTCCTCACCATGAATGCCGGGAGCGGCGGAGCGGTTCAACCAGCAAGCGGCTGGCAGGACGCCAACCAAGCGGTCACGATCAAAGCTCATGCCAACCCTGGCTTCCACTTCGTGAACTGGACCGGTAGCGGCAGCGGCTCCTACACCGGCCCGAATAGCCCGGCAACGATCAACATGGCCGCGCCCATCACTGAGACTGGCAACTTCGCACCATAATGGCAGTCAGCTGCCAAAAAGTAATTACGTGTATGTAGGTTGGAGACACTCGCGCGGCGACTTGGTTATCCATGAGTCAGGTCGCCCGCGCGACCAACTGTGGCGCGGGGGTTAGTCGGTGGAATGACAGTCGAAGTGCCAACCGCCTGACGCGGAGCTTATCAGGCGAAGTTCAAGTTAGGGCTAAGCCACTTTTCGACTTCCCCTAACGATACACCTTTGCGCGTGGCGTAATCCTGCACCTGATCGCGTTCGATTTTTCCCACGGCAAAGTAGCGCGCTTCGGGATGGGAAAAGTAGAACCCACTCACACTCGCCCCCGGATGCATGGCAAATGACTCGGTCAGCGTGATCCCGGCGTTGCTTTCCACCGAGAGCAAATCAAAGAGCGGGCGCTTTTCGACATGGTCCGGACAAGCCGGATAACCCGGCGCGGGCCGAATGCCGCGATAGCGTTCACGGATCATTTCTTCTTTCGTTAGGCTTTCACTTTTCCCGAAGCCCCAGGCGATCCGCGCCTGGCGGTGGAGATACTCGGCGAAAGCTTCGGCAAGGCGATCGGCCAGTGCCTTGCTAAGAATGGAGTTGTAATCGTCGTGGTCGGCCTGGAATCGTTGCGCCAGCTCATCTGCTCCGATTCCGCTCGTAACCGCGAATCCACCGAAATAGTCACGCTGGCCTGACTCCTTCGGTGCAACAAAATCCGCCAGACAATAATTGGGCTGGCCTGCCGGCTTCTGCATTTGCTGACGCAGGAAATGAAACTTCGCGATGACCTCAGTTCGTGACTCGTCACGGTAGATCTCGATATCGTCGCCTGACGAGTTTGCC
>CAWDEC010000009.1:0-51223 GCA_963801255.1 uncultured Verrucomicrobiae bacterium
CCCCATGAATCATACGCCGCGACCGATTGGAGCAGTGTCAATGAACATCTGCCTTTTCGTGCTCGCTAAACTCTGGAAACTCCTGCGGATGCAAAATGGCGGCCAGGATTTCCAGGCTGTCGACAATGCGCGGACCGGGTCGCGCGAAGTAGGTGCTGGCGTCGACCAGATAGATTTGTCCACTTTGTGCCGCGGGCAGCGCGTCGAGTCCGGGAAGTTCTTCGGTAAGAGGTAATCTTGTTGCGCTCGTTCGATACCAAGTCCACAAAGAGCGAGCACGATCACTTCGGGACGAGCTCGCAGGACTTCCTCCCAGCTAATCTGCGCGGAAGGTTGATGCTTTCTACCTAACGAGTCGTAGCCACCCGCAATTTCGACCAGTTCCGGTCCCCAATGCCCAGAGCAAAACGGCGGGTCCACCCATTCCATGAGAAAACACGACGGCCGTTCTGGAACTTGCGCCACTCGTGCACGCACGGCCTCCACGCCGGCGCGATAGCTCTGCGATAAGTCTATTCGCGTGGTCACTTACACCACAGACCTCGGCGACGTGTCGAATGTCGGCGAAGATATCGGACAAGCTAGATGGCTCGAGGTTCACCACCTGCGGCGGACTGGGCAAAGTAGCAGCCAGCCGAGCGACTGTGCCATAACCTATCGCGCACACATCGCATAGCTTCTGTGTCAGGATGACATCCGGCCGTAGCTCGCGCAGGAGAGTTTCATCGATTTTGGAGATCGTTCCTTTCTCACGCAGGGCGCGTCGCACCCATTCATCCATATCGTGGCTGCTCAAGCCGGCGTTATGGATCGGGCAATGGGTGACACGCGGGCGCGCGTTCGCTTCCACGGGAAAGTCGCACTCATGCGAAACACCGACGACGTCGTCCATCAAACCAAGTGCCGCGGCAATCTCAGTCGCAGCCGGCAACAAAGAAATAATCCGAGGCATTCGCTAACTTAGCAGAAGTCCGCCCGGGTAGAATCCAACCCCGCCGTCAGTAGAAAAAGATGGCTACTCCTGGTCGCCGATTACGTGATCTTTGTTCTCCATCGCCCAAAGCACGCTATCAACAACGCGACAAATCCCGCGGCACAGATCCAGGCAAACCAATCCCCGGTGCGCGAATAAAATGTTTGCGCGCGCGCGACGTTAAGCTTGCCGCTAAGCGAAACGAATTGTCCGGGCACGGTCGCTTTCTCCCCGAGAATCCGGCCGCGACTATCGCTTAAGGTGAGTAGTCCGTTGCGCGCCGCGCGTGCCACCGCGAAACCGTTTTCCACCCCGCGTAACATCGCCATCCGGGCGTGCAGCCAGCGGTCGAGGTCGAATCCACGCGGGCACAAGCAGCAAGCTCGCGCCGTCGCGCGCGTACTCGCGGCTCAGTCGAGGGAAATCCATGTCCTTGCAAACCTGCAAACCCGCCCGGCCGATTGGGAGATTCAAAAGCACGCGTTCGTTCGGGTCTCCCGGCTTCTCGGGCTCGACGCCTAACAAAGATGATGCTTATCGTAATTCGCCGACACTTTCTGGTCTGGTGAATGAACGCGCGATGAATTGAAGGCGCCGGAGGAGGTTCGGCGCACCAGCCCGATGTCAATCGTCGCGCCGGTCGCAGCTGCGGCTGACCCAAAGAGCGCATCTACCTCGGGCAGGGCATTCTCGCTGACGCGCGCTATTTTTTCCGGCAGAACGACGACGTCGATTCCTGGCGGTGTCACGCGACGAATTTCATCGGCGTACTCGCGCAGGAGTTCCAGAGCTTGTTGCTCAGACCCAAGATACGCACTCATCGGCATGTCCTTGGCGATGAGCACAACTGCTGCCGACTTCGCAGCGGTGTTCGAGCGCAAGCGCCACGTGCCAAAGAGAAGAACCGTGCACAAAACCGCACCGACCGTAATCGCAAGCGCGCGGCGCTCCCGTGGCCCGCCGCTTCCGCTCAAGAGCGTTGCAACCGTGCCGGCAAACAGAAAGACGAAGAAGCTAATTCCCCAGATGCCAATCAGTGACGCAATCTGAATAAGGGGCAGATTCTCCATCTGCGTGTAAGCGAGATTACCGTAGGTGCTATGAGGTGAAACGCTGGCCGAGACGTATTCGCACGTCACCCAGAATAACGGCAAGGCGAGAGCGGCCAGAAAAAGCCAGCCGCGCCACAGGAAGGTTCGCACCAACAAGACTGCCAGCGCAAAGATGACACCGAAATTGCAAACGAGATAGCGATTAGCGGCCAGGGCAACCCGAGGCCGTAAGCGAGGTATTTCCACAAATTCAGCTCGCCCAGAAACCACGACAGCAGCGCCAGAGCAAAGGCACCGCTGCGGCTGAAGTCGCGGTGCGATTGCAAGAACCGGCACCGGGGCCAGCCAAAGCAAAGGCCACATTGGCCGCAGACCCGTACCGAAATAACACAGCACCGAGGTCGCCGCACCGGCAGCGATCGCCAGGAGAAAGGTTCGAGAGCTCACTTTGTGGGTATTAGTTGTTTGTCGGAGCACCAGTCGACAACAAAAAAATGTTCCGAAGCGTTCGCTAACTGAGGCAAAAATTCGATCGAGTAGAATCCAGCCTAATAGTTAGTAGAGAATCGATGGCAGAAAAGCGCCGGCTGGTTCGTCATAGGATCCCTTGCTCATCAAAGTCAGCGGCTGCGTAACCCGCAGACCTTGCTCCAGACACCAGCGAAAAACTTCGCCGTTGCGAATTGGCAACAGGAAACCTGGACCGGCGAATTCTTTCGCCGCACCGATCAACGCCTCCAGGTCGCGATTGGTTTGGCCAACTGCGTGCCCAAAGAAACCGATAACTGTCGCGTAACCAGTTACTCGACCTTCTCGCTCGACGACGGTTGCCGTGCCTGGGCCAATCGCATCACTCAGCTCACGGCCGCGATTGTGTCCGTGAACGTTTTGGCAAGCGCGATTGCAAGCCTCGACGTCGGAGTCGACCGCCGTCCGCACCGCGCAATCCGCAACTATTACATTCAAGGCCGGCCCTTGCATGCAGGCCAAAGGCTCGCGCGCTTCGTAGCCCAGCTTGGCATAGAGCGAAAGCGAACGGGTGTGATAACCGGCCTGGACTAACCGCACACCGGCAAGCTTCTGTTCCACTACGCGCTCGTGAGCCTTCTCCATCAACTGCCGCCCGATCCTGCGATTCTGCACGGTTGGATCAACCGTGATTGGGCCGAGCCCGGCGATGGGGCCGCGTTCGTCGAGAAAATTGCTGCCAACGATCTTGCCATCGAGCTCAGCCACAATCGAATAAAATCCGGGGTGCGACAGGAGTGAGTTAATCAGCCCAATCGCGGGCTCCACAGAGGGAATATCGGAAGTGAAGTTATGCGCCTCGGCTATTGCCTTAAACGCCTGGTAACAGATCGTCCCGCAGGCAGTCGCATCTTCCGCTGTGCCTCTTCGCAATCTGAGATTGCCAAAGGACTCGTCCATTTCGTTGACCGAAACTACACCAAGTATGCTGGGACTTGGTCAAGCTCGATCAGACTCAGCAATCGCCCACGCTCGGAGATCGAGCATCGGAAATTACGGCTCCATGGTTGTCTCTGACGGAAACAGCAGAAACGTTAGGCTCATTGTAGAATCAAATTACCCGAGCCATCGCCGACCGCGGTAAAACTGTAGGTCTGGCCGCTTTGCACATCCACAGTCCTGTCTGAGGAAGTCCTCCACCTGGGTGCCAGTGCTCTGACCGAGAGGACATGGCGCCCGGCTGACAGGGACCCCCGATAGGTGCGGCCATAAGAAATGTTTGCGACTGAGGCACCGTCAACAGACACAACGACAGTCACATTATTACCGAGATTCGGTATTCGGCGTATAATCAGCGTACCCGCACCCGTAACCGGCTGTGCATGGGCTGAGTGCGTGTCGGCGCTTATCGCCGGAGTCGCTGCGAATCCGCTAAGAAATGAGATGCACGCGATCACTAGAATGACTGGATTGTATTTGCGATAGTTGGATATCTTCATTGTTGGTTTGTCTTTCGGTTATGGATTTTGTCTCTGCTCCGAAATTCCTCGCAGCGCCTCGGCTGCCATTGCGCGATCATAAGATATCGCGATCACCCTGCGGCGGAAAGGCGACTTCCTCCTTCAGGGGAATTCAAAACCCCACGCGTACACAACAGCGGCCGAGCTGACCCGACAACTATCTTCAAATTATGAAAGAGAGCAATTCTGGATTGAACAAATACCTGAAAGAGATTGCAGCGACATCGGATCGTGCACTTGGGGTAAGCAGCGAAACGGGGGGCGTGGGAATGTCCGTAAAGCCCCACGATAAGTTATGATATCGCTAATGACCTGGTTGCGACGCACCCTCGGTTGGCAGGTCAAGGTGATGCTTCGCAATAATGGTTCCAATCTCGTGCGCGTGTTCCAACACTGTCTGGTAGAGGACGCGATAGTGATCGTGCGCCCAGAATTCCATGATCTGCCGCGCGCGCAGCTCGCCAAGCAACTCCTTGTCCGAACGCCATTCCAGGAAATTCACCAGTAGATGGAGATCATTAGACTCCTCATCCTCTGCGCCGTCCGGAAAACCTACTGGTAACTTCGGGAAAAGAGCTTTCATCTCGTTCTCCGCCGCCTTGGTTTCGTCGGCACGGCTATCGAGAAACCAGTGAATTTGCTCATGCACGAAAGTCGAAAGCAAAAGGTCGTCATCCTTCAGGTGACGGGTATGCAGCGTTAGCGTGGGATGACTATGCGGGATGGCCTTTTCGTCGATCACGATCGATCTCGTAAAATACCATCGTGCCAGCGGATATTGCTGCAGTAAGCGGTTTAGCTGATCCTTCGTGCGCGCTTCCTCCGCACTGTTATGGGCCAGCTTGATTTCGATCTCAGGTGCCTGCGTCGCCAACACTCCCGCCGCAAGAACGATCGAGAGCATCCAGACCAGGCGATTCATCGTTACCTTATTGACCGGCTCAGTGTGTCGATTACTGCCCTTCCCAGGAAAGTCCTTCCGTCATCATTTTTACTTCGCTCCCGCCATTCGCCGGCTTAACGAAAATGGTGAGTGTCGCTTCTCCGCGCTTACGCTTCAGGATGGAAGAGCTGGGATTCACCAGGTCCGATCCCTCGTTGCTCCATCCTTGCGCTTTCAGGTTCGCGCCCAGCTCGGCGCAGACACTTTTCACGCCGGACTTACTCTTGAACTGCAACTGCTCCACGACCGAATTGTATTGAACTTCGGCCGCGTCTTTCGTCAGGGCGAGATCTTTGGCTTTAAGCGCGCCAGCGGCCGGTTTGGACTCGTCAGGCTCCATGTCCACGGCTGACTCCGTTGTGGTCGATGGTTTCTCTGCCGCTTCGTTTGTGTCGGCTTTGGTCGACTCGGCAACCTGATACTGCTTCGGGATTTCACCCAGGGGCGCGACAAACTTGAGTTTCGCCTCCCATGTCTCGCCAAACGCGTCGGCCGGACCATTGGTGCTGAGCTCACCCTCGACCTTTCCGTTGTCGTAGCTGAATGCGCTCGTCTCTATCTTGCCGATGGAGCTGAAATTCTTCTTCTCAAGCGCGCTGTGCACCACCTCGCATCCGTAGATATCGCCATCCTCGTGCAGCGAGATGATTAGTGCGCTTCCGAACTTTCCGAACGAAGCGTTAAAGTCCGGCTTGCTATCCTTCGAATGATCCTTCTCTGTGAAGACGAGCACGATCCCAGGCTTTCCGTTAAATGGCTCGCCCCAGCGCGCGGAGACATAGCTTAGTTTTGCCTCTTTGCCATTCCCTTTGAAGATGCCGGTGACGGTTGGCTTCACGTTCGCCGCCGGACCGCGCACCTTCGGTGTTGAGGCCGGCAGTTCCTGACCTGCCTTGAGTAAGGCAACGTTGAATTGCACATCGAACGAGGAAGGAATCATCGCGTCGGGCTCAGCCGACTCACTGGCTTTGCCCACGGCCCGGCCATCCATCACCTTTAGCTCTGTCTTCGCGTTGGCACCACTTCGGTGACCAACCTGCGTATTCACCCCAGCCGCGCTCCAGTATTTCAGTTCGCCTGTTTTCTTGAAGACCAGCTTGAGGAATGGCTTCTTGAAATCCCCTTCCCCGCCATCCTTTTCCGCCGCTCGCGCATCTTTCAGCGTCTCGCTTGTAACCGGTTGGCCACTCAACACGGTCACGATTGCGCCTTCGTCGTCGCTCGTTGACTCATACGCCACCGCATGGGCAAGCTGATAAGTCTGCTTGCCTAACGTCATCGTCCCCTCGCCCGCCTTTGCCGCCCCCTCCTGGGCGAAGAGTGTCGCTAGCTCCATGGCGGTGATCGCAGCGATCGCGCTCACCAAATAAATGAATTCTTTTCTCATAAAGTTTTCCGATTGATGTTGAAGGTGGCTCGCATTTCGACATCACAGCAAAGAAATAACGAACTGCCAAGCTTTCATCCGCCGGCGCATTTGCCGGGCGCCACTGCGCTCGCGCAACGAATCGTTAAGACTGGTAGCGAAAACTAACTCCGGGGTGGTGACTCGGTTAAGACAGAGTACGGAAGCGGTTTGCACCTGCCGACCAAGCGAGCCGGAGCCGTCGTCTAACAAAAGGGACTTTCTCTTTGCGCCTAACCTCATTCGATAGTAAAGGCGGAAAAATCGTATGAAGCTCTGCCCTGCCTGTGGTCACAATCTGAATTCAGCCAAGCTTCTTACCGTGCAAGTGGATCAATGTCCCAACTGCAAAGGTGTTTGGCTCGATCGCGACGAGCTGCGACTGGCAAAAGATCAGGCCGATCCGAACCTCGATTGGATGGATTTCGAAATTTGGAAACATGCGGATCTCTTCGAGGTCGAACAACGGCACCTTAAATGCCCCAAATGCCAGGCGGAACTTGTTGCCGTTCGCTATGGCGAGACGAAAGTCAGCATTGATTACTGCCGAACTTGCCAGGGTATCTGGCTGGATCGAGGTGAGTTTAAGCGGATCGTCGACGCGTTGGAGAACGAAGTGACGCACATGACGACGAGCGAATACGTCAAGGCGAGCATCGCGGAAGCAAAAGAGCTGTTCACAGGACCAGAGTCATTCCTATCCGAGTGGCGAGATTTCAAGACTGTGCTTTGGCTTCTCGAACTCCGCTTCTTCACCGAGCATCCGCGCCTCATGGATACAGTCACGAACATTCCGCCCAGCCCAATTAGTTGAGGCGCTTCTTCGGGCTGATATTATTTCATCAAAGCCCTAACGAGCGCCGCGATTTCGTCGGCTTTGGTGTCGAGCGCGAAATGTCCGGCCTCGAGAACATGTACCTGCGCCGTGGGCACATCTTTGCGATAACGTTCCGGTTCGCCCGGATCGAAGGAAAGGTCGTGCTTACCCCAGATGACTAGCAAGTTGGGCTGCGTTTTTTGCAGCCAGGTCTGCCACTTAGGGTAAGCGTCAACGTTGGTGCGATAGTCATAGAACAGGTCACTCTGAATTTGCGCCTGACCCGGTGAGTTCAAGAAAGCATACTCATCGGTCCATAAGTCTGGGTCATAGAGTTCAATCCTGGGATCGTCTCCCACATGTCGCGTCCTGGTGGTCGTGAGTGACAGTAGATTTTCGCGTAAAGCTGCTTCATGCGCGGGGCGATCCGCCCAAAATGCCCGCCGCGTCGCCCAGTTGGCGCCCAGGCCTTCGTTGTGCGCCACCGCATCCTGCACAATCAGGGCTGTAACTCGATCCGGATGCGCCAAAGCCATCCGAAAACCGACCGGCCCACCGTAGTCCTGCATGTAAAGAGTGAAACGCGAAAGCTCAAGCGCTTCGGTGAAATGAGTCATCACCTCCGCAATGTGATCGAAGGTGTAACCGAACTTTTTCGGATCCGGCCAATCGCTATGTCCGAAGCCGGGATAATCCGGCGCGATGAGATGATAACGATCCGCCAGCCGGACGAAAAGTGGCTCGAACATTCGCGACGACGACGGTAACCCATGCAGCAGAAGCAGGACCGGCGCGTCTTTCGGACCGGCTTCGCGATAGAAGATAGTAAGACCATCTATCAGCTTCGTGCGGTAGGCTGTCTTATGTTCGCCCGCGTCGTCTTTTTCCTTCGCGTCCGCCGGCCTCAGCTCCTTTGGCACAATCTTTTGCTCAGCTTTCACGTTTGTTAAGAGAGCGATACTTAGGAGTCCGACCAACCAATTGAGTGATGTGTTCATTCTCGTTATGAAGAAGGATCATCGCTGAGATCAACGGAGAAATCGTAGAGCGCAGCGACGGAGGCTTTTCAGGCCGGAGGCCGCCGCACCCGTACCCAGTGGTGTTGGATCACGATGATCTGCGTGTAGATGACCCAGACCAGCATCAGCGTCGATAAAAGCGCCAGCAGGTTGAAAGCGAATAGTAGCCGCGACTTCTTCTTTTCGATCCGAACTTGCAACGCGTCGATATCCGCCCGCATCGACTGAACGTTCGCCTGCACTTCGCCTAATCGCGTGTCGATCCGCTGCGCCAGGGCATTCAGTGCGGTAATTGTCTCTGCGCTGGCGGCGTCCTTCTGCTCCACCAGCGCTCGCAACGTGCTGCGCAGCTGCGTCGCGTCTGCGGACATTCCTTCGAGCCGATCAAATGTTTCGTCTAGCGCCGTGAGGCGCGGTGCACGCTCGGCCATTCCGGGTAACGTGCTCACAAAGCTGACCGCGTTACCCACGCTGGCAACCGCATCGCGTACCGGAGCAAGCGTCTGCCGCATCTGAGCGATACGCGGTGCCAGGCTTGTCTCCAGACGTTCATTCAACGCGTTCAGCACCGAACTGTTCGCGGCCGCCTGTGCACCGACGGTGCTGATAGTCTCAGCCGCCTGCTTTACTTCCGTCCGACTCGTCGCGACGAGCTCGTTCACGCGCCCCACTCCGGCGTCGACCACGCCGACGCCCATCTCGATGACGCCAAAACCTTTCAGCGCAACGTCGCTCGCTTTGCGGTTCACGTACCACGCGGCAAAGATGCCGGCGACGCTCACTCCGATGAACAGCACCGCGAGCGCGATGGCGCCAAAGCGAGCTATCTTTTCGAGAATTCGCATACTGGGTTCCGCGACGACGGACTCCATACTTTCCCACAGTTGAAGGAAGTGCCACTCAAAACGCGAGTCCTATTCCGCGCAGCATCTTCTTCGATGAGAGCCACGCTCGGCAAACTCACGAAAATGGTCGAGTGTAACGGCATGATTAATCTCCGCCCGGTGTTGTCATTGCTCGTTGGAATGTTTGTGGCCTTCGGATGCACGCCAGGGTTCGCGCAAACAAGCTCTCCGTCGGACGACTCGAAGGCGTTAAGCGACACCATCGCGCAGATGGACGCGAAGACGTTCGCAGCATTTAACGCTCATGATCTCGACCAGCTCATGTCCATGTTTGCACGCGAGCTCGAATTCTACCACGACAAGGGCGGGCTAACGAACTACGACCAGACTCGCGAAGGATTTCGCACAATGTTCGCCTCTATGCCGGATATCCGCCGCGAACTCGTCCCCGGCTCGCTGAAGATTTATCCGATTAAAGATTTCGGCGCCATCGAGGTCGGCACCCATCGCTTCTGCCACCAGGAAAAAGGCAAGGATGTTTGCGGCGAATTCCCTTTCGTCATGATTTGGAAAAAAGAGCGCGACACGTGGACAATGTCACGTGTCGTCAGCTACGGCCACTAGTCTCATAAGAGTGGAAGTGCGTGGCATCGGCCACTAAAAGAGGCTTTCAGTAAACCTTTGTGCAAGTAATGAGCTCTGATACCGCTGTAACTGGGATTCAAGCGCAGCAGTCTCTTGACGCGCCTTTGGCTGCGCCCTCGTATTCGTCGCGGCGGCGCCACCAGACTCCCGTTTCGTTGCGCCCTCTCGGAGCACGGTCGAGCCATTGATACATGCCCCACAGGCCGTCCAGTCCGCGCGCGTAGGTCGAGTAAGTGTGATAGACGACGCCGTCTTCGAGCGCGAATGCACTCATCCCCGGCCGCTCGCGCACATAAGTGTTCACATCGGTCCCGCACATGGCAGCAAACTTACTGGCGCCATCGGAGGTCGAGCGGGAAGAGATCGGGGCGACGGGTTCCTCGTGTTGGTAATTATATTCGATGCCCTCGCGTTGCTCCTCCTCGGTAAACGAGGCACTGAAGTCGGCGTTGAAGTCGCCGCCTAACGAGGAAGCCCAGGGAAAAGTCCAACCCAGGCGCTGTTTGTAGGTCTCGAGTTTTTCCAGCGCCGCACGCGAGACAGCCCAGAGCATGACGTCATGGTTGGCAAGGTGAATCGCGATCCCGTTGAAGCCGTCAGCAATCGCCGAGCAGGAGGGACAGCCCGCGGTGTAGTCGGGCCCGAACATAAAGTGATAGACGAGCAGCTGCGAGCGTCCGCGGAAGAGATCGCCAAGCGAGGCGTTCCCTTCGTCGGTCGCAAATCGATACTGTTTGTCGATTCGAACCCACGGCAATTCCTGGCGTTGCCGTGCGATCTCGTCGCTGCGATGCGTGAGTTCCTTTTCCGCCGTCAGCAGTTGCTTGCGGGCAGTGAGCCATTCTTCTCGCGAACCCACTTTGTGATCAGATTTCGTTGCCGTTGTGCTCATGTTTTCCTTTCCATTCTCTCTGCACCTTGATCTATCGGCGATCAACTCCTTCGGGCTGTTTGCCACTGATTACCGGTCACGATTTTCAAGGTGCCAACTGCGTCGGACACAACCCCATTTTCACTTACCCGCGATATATTAATAGGAGTACTCGTATGGCAAGAATCCAGGGCCTCGAAAAGAAGCAGGCGCCATGGTATCTGCGCTGGTTCTATGGCGTCATGCGCAAGATGCTCGGCAAAGATCTGACGCCGGTAAAAATTCAGATGCGTCTGCCCGGCTTGGTCTGGGGTGGCATCGTAATGGAAGCCGCTCTCGGTCGGAAACGCCTCGTCTCGCTGCGCTACATTCAGTTAGGCAAAGTCCGCACCGCAGCGCGCATTGGTTGTCCATTCTGAATAGACGTGAATTCTGCCGTGGGCAGAAAAGCCGGACTGACCGATGACAAACTTCACGCCGTTCTCGGCAACGACTTCTCCATTTTCAGCGACACCGAACGTCTCGTGATTGAATTGGCCGACGCCATGGTAACTGCGCCTTCTGACGTCTCCGACGACCTTTACGCGCGTTTACGCAAGGAATTTTCCGAAGAGCAACTGATGCAACTGAGCGGGCAAATCGCGTTTGAAAATTACCGTGCGCGTTGGAATCGCGTCTTCAATGTAGGCAGCGATCACGTTTACAGCAGCGAATAACCGCACCTGTCACTCGTCACTTCGCTGAGCTCCACTTCGGTAAAAGCCGAGACTAAGTAGCAAGCGTTTTCGCCGGCGAGCGGGATGCGACTGGGTCAGACTATCTTGCGCAGGACATCGTCGATCGTCGCGTCGAGCGCCGATAGCTTGAAGGGCTTGAGGATTACTGTCGCGTTCACCCGTTTGAAGAAAAACTCGATGGCCGCGTTGTTCCGGTGGCCGGTAAAAAAAATGAAGCGCTGAGCAGTAGCCGGCCGCATTCGCGTGACCGCCCAGTAAAACATCTCGCCTCCCATGCGCGGCATCATCATGTCGCAAATGATAAGATCGAAAGCGCCGTTTCTGATCTCGTGCAACCCCTCTACGCCACTGGGAACCGAGGTTATCTGATAAGAGCGGGAGGCGAGGTGTTCTTGGAGAACTTCGCGGAAATCATCGCGATCTTCCAAGAGCAAAACCTTCCGGACCTGCTCGGTCTTGTCGTCCGGCGGAAGCTTAATCTCGAGAGTGACGATCTCCTCGGGCTCGGGAGTTCGCTGTCGCAGTCGCATAACTCAAGTCGATGAGCAGGACAGATGCCCTCGGCCATTCGACGTCTGAGCTCCCGGTTTCGGAGATTTTCCTCTCGGCCACGAGGAACTTCAGCCGAGACCGCGATTTTCACATCGCTTCCAGCACCGAAAGAATATTTCCGGCCGGATCTTTGAACCAGGCGATCGTCGGACCGTTCCCGCGCATGATCCCTTTCTCGTCCGTCTTAATCTCCGGCCCGTCATACTTCTCGAAACGGACGCCGCGCCTGCTCAATTCGTCGACCGCGAGATCGACATCATCCACCGGGAAATTCAGGACGGTGAATGTCGCCGGGACATGATTCGACTTGGGATAAATGAGAACATTATTTCCGCCGGCGAGATGCAACGTCAGCAATCCATGCTTTTCCGTCACCTTCAACCCCAGAGTCTCTTTGTAGAACTCTTTTACCTTTCGAGGATCGGGAGCGGCGAAACCGCTGAATGCTTTGCTGTTTTCCAACATGGAAGTAACTCCTGACTTAGGCTACGCCGGAATAAAGATCGCGCTGCCAGATTTTCGCGGCGGCTTCATCCCGCGACGAGATAAGGAAGCTCTCCCACGATTTTGTTTCATGCCAGACGGCCGCTAGCTCCCACACGCAGAAGGCCGGCTTATGCATTCCGTCTCGTGGCCAGAGGGCGAAATCGACCATGGCGTCGCCATTCTTGTAGAAGACCGTCTCCCAAACTTCGTTGTTCCCGCGCCAGGTGTTGACGATCAGGAAATAAAAATCTTCGCCGCACCGGTGCAGAATGACAAAGCCAAGTCCCTTCGCTTCAAGGGGAGTTCGGGCCAGGAACGAACGGGCCAGCCGATCGATCTCATCCGGTACAGGTCGATCTTCCGTTGAAAGTCGATACCACTTCAATACCGCTCCGTCGGCTTCCATCATCCCGCCAGGCGTCACGCGCTTCGGCCCATGCTCGTAGTTCTGCCCCACGCCCAAATCGTTCTTCAAAATCGTATCGATCATTGCCATATCACCAAGTTAGTTTGACAGCACTCAACTCCGTCACTTCAGCATCTTCTTCAGTTCCGCCTCAAGCCGATCCAGATTTTGTTCGTTTGCCTCGGCCACGACTGACTTCACTCGCTCGAAATGGTCGCGAGGTACCGAACCGCTGGCGCCAGCTAAGTCGCGTTTTGTTTTTCCCTTCCTCTGCCAGCGTGATGAAGAGTTGAAAGTAATGCGCCGGATCAGGATGACTGATCACAATCCGCTCCGGCTCCACGATCTCCTCCACCACGTATTCGTTTTCGTAATCAGCACCGTCCGGCCCGTGCAAGGTCAGCCGCAAACGTCCGCCCGACCTAAAGTCGAATGAATGAATGGTGCTCCGAAAACCCTTAGGTCCCCACCATTCTGCGAAATGTTCCGGTTCGCGAAACGCTCGAATGACCTGCTCGCGTGATGCGTTCAGCACACGCGTGTGCACTGACTCCCGATCGGCGGCACCGGTATTTGAATCTATTTGGGTCATGGAACTTGCCTCGTCACTCATGCCAGTACGGCTCGCACTTCCATTCCTCTCGCGATACTTACTTTTCCTTTCTTTTTGGAGACTGGATTCAATAGATGAGCGGACTCCGGATGGAAGTCAGTCGTGTGCACAACTAGAACCTTTGCGTCTCGCCTGGCTTCATGAACTTCACGCGCGCGTCATTTCCGACCACGGCGCGGATGTCTGCCTCGCTGGATGACCCCGGTAATGCGCCATAGTGCATCGGAATAACCACCTGCGGCTTGAAGTAACGATTTATCGCCAGCCACGCCATGCGCGCATATTGTCCGTCGGCCACCGCGCCGCATCCCATCAGGATAATGTTGGGATGATAGAATTCCTGGATCAATGACATGTCGCCAAAGATCCAGGTATCGCCTTCATCGTAGAGCGTTCGCCCATCCGCGAACTCGAGCACGTAACCCACCGGTCGCCCACTCGGCTCGCTGCTATGCATGGCGGGCACGACATGAATCTTGACGTCGCCAGCGACCACCTGATCGCCGACATTGACCGTCTCAATCTGCTCGCGCGGCAAGCCACCTTTGGTTACGAAGGTGTCGAGCATCATCACACTGACCACTTTCGCCTTGCTCAATTTCGCCAGCTCGACGGCGTCCCCCAGATGGTCGCCATGCGAATGGGTCACCAGGATATGACTCGGATGATAGCGAGCCAGGTCTTTGCTTTTCTCCGGCGTCGCCGGATTTTTCGTCAGGAACGGATCGAGCAGCAGGTCCGTCCCGCCGGGCGAGACGATTTCGAAGGCGGCATGTCCGAGCCAGGTAATCGAGATCGCCTTTTTCTCGTTAGGCGAAGGCGTTTGTCCCAGCGCCGCCCCGTCGATCGCGAGAGCAAGCAAAAATCCGATCCATATCCGCATGTCCAACTTTGTCATTCGAGCGCTGCCGCTACAAGTCACTTCGGACTAAAGTAACAGTCGTTATTACTGAATTTTGAAAGTAAGCCTGCCCGTGGACGCTCCCAGCCAAAACCTGAAACTCTCACCAGTTGAGCGGCGTGCGAAACGAGAAGCACGACGAAAAGAACAGCGCCGGCAAAATATAGGTCGCGCTGCCAAAATGCATGTTTCCCGCCTCGCGGCGGAACGAATGGCCGCTCCAGGTCCTCCAGCGGATGCCTCAGCGCTGCCCCCAATCAACGTCGGATGCTCCGGTTGGTTCTATTGGCATTGGCGCGGCGCGTTCTATCCCGCCGGGGTTCCGACGAGTCGTTGGTTCGAACACTATCGCCGATATTTCAAGACAGTGGAATTAAACGCACCCTTCTACTCCTGGCCGACTGAAAGCGTCGTCGCTTCCTGGCTGCGTCAGGCTGGGCGAACAAAATTTATCTACACCGTCAAAGTGTCTGAGCTAATAACTCATACTCGGCGCTTCGCCGGCACTAAGACTCTCGTTCGCGACTTCGGCTACATCGCCGATCTGCTCGGGAAACGCATGGGCTGCTTTCTCTTCCAGCTTCCGCCGAGCTTTCATTACTCTCGCCCCCGGCTCCGGCGGATCGTCGAGCAGCTTGATCCTGCCCGCCGTAACGTCGTCGAATTCCGCCACCAAAGCTGGTGGAACGACGATGTCTACGATGCCTTCCGCGAGAGCGGGACGATCTTCTGTTCCTGCAGCGGGCCACGACTACCCGACGAGTTGGTCAAGACCGCCGACGAGATCTATCTACGTTTTCACGGCACAACCCGATGGTATCGGCACGACTACTCGGCGTCTCAGCTAGCTATATGGGCGGAAAGGATAAGGGCCAGCGGCGCCCGGCGCGTCTGGGCCTATTTCAACAATGACCGCGACTGCTATGCGATCAAAAATGCGCGCACCCTGCGCAAATTGCTCCAGTAGGTCTCGACCTTTCTAGCGCCGCCCCGCGGAGTCAGGATCAGATATCAGATGCCCGCTATCGCCAAATAGGACGCGATTGACGCGATGTTCCAAGATGTGACCGCGTGTAAATCTCACTAAACTCCACTACGGTTGAGCAGGTAATCAAGACCGCCGACGCGATACCAGCGATAGCCGTAACCCTCGAGTACCACCCGGTGTTTGCCCGACTCATCGGCTTCACTGTGCTCTTCGCCTAACAAATTGACCAGGCGCTGGCCTTGTTCCCCCAGCCCGACGTCGACAGAGATCTCGCGCGGTTCCTCATGCAGGTTGTGCATCACGACGACAGAGTTGTTCCGCCAGTCGTAACGCATCACAAGCACGGCCGGATCGCGCACCTTCAGGACCTCGAAATCGCCCCAGCCGATCTCCGGCACTTCCTTCCGCATCCGGATGATCCGCTCCGTCCAGTTCAACATCGATTCCGGATGCCGGCGCTGGGCTGCGGCATTGATTCGCTCAAAACCGTAGGGACCTTCGTCGATCACCGGCTTGTTCGGCTTTTTCGATTTCGTGAAACCGCCATTCGGCTCGCCCGACCATTGCATCGGCGTGCGCGCGCAATTCCGCTCGGGCAGGTCGAGATTATCTCCCATGCCCAGCTCGTCACCATAACGAATCACCGGAGTGCCGGGCAGGGTGAACATGAGGCTGTAGGCGAGCTCGAGTCTCCGTTGATCGCCGCCGAGCATCGGCGCGAGCCGCCGGCGAATCCCGCGATCGTAAAGCTGCATGTTTTTCTCCGGACCAAACTCATCGAACACCGTCTGCCGTTGTTCCTTTGTCAGGCGGCCGAGATCCAGCTCGTCGTGATTGCGCAGGAACAATCCCCACTGCGCTGTGGCCGGCCGCGATTTCGTCGCCTTCATCGCTTTCACCAGCGGACGCGTGTCGCATGAGGCGAGGGCATAGAACAGGTGCTGGTTCACCTGGAAGTTAAACATCATGTGCATCCGTTCGCCGTCGTCGCCGAAGTAATCCATGTCCGTATCCGGCAGGACGTTCGCCTCCGCGAGGATGATGCAATCGCCTTTGCGCCACTGAAGGAATTCGCGGAACGACCGGAGCATGTCGAACTGCTCCTTCGGCTTCTTCACCGTCGGCCCTTTCGTCGAGATGATGAACGGCACCGCGTCCATGCGAAACCCGGAAACGCCCTGCTGAATCCAGAAGCCCATGATCTTGAGAATCTCGGCCTGCACCTCTGGATGCGATGTATTCAGATCTGGCTGGAAATCGTAAAACCGGTGGAAATAGTAGGCGCGCGCCTCGCCGTCGTAACTCCAGGTTGTTTTCTGCACGCCAGGGAACACCATCCCTGTGTTCGCGTTCGCCGGTTTCTTTTTCGACCAGATATACCAGTCGCGGTGTTTCGACTTAGGATCCTTTCGCGCCTCTTTGAACCAGGGATGCTCGTTCGACGTGTGATTCACGACGAGATCGATGAGAACTCTGATCCCGCGCTGTTTCGCCGCGTGGGTGAACTCAACGAAATCGCCCAGTGTGCCGTAGCGCGGATCGACATTGTAATAATCCGCCACGTCATAGCCGTCGTCTTTGCAGGGCGACGTTTGGAACGGCATCAACCACACAGCCGTCACCCCGAGCCCGTGCAGATAATCAAGCCGCCGCATCAAGCCTTCGAAATCCCCCACCCCATCCCCGTTCGCGTCCATGTAGGTGCCGACGGAGAGGCAATAGATGACCGCGTTTTTGTACCAAAGATCGTTGATCATTATGCGGCGAAATGTAACTCTGCCGAACCCGTAAGCCAGTCCGCTCCGTTCTTAGCCACCGGCCACTTCTCGTAGCGGTAGCCGTGTCGGAGCCAAATCAGACTCATATATGTGACGACAGTAAGAGTCACGTCCGCAGCTTGGGGCTCTCAACTCGCGACGAAGCATTCCTTCTGTTCTTCGATCAGGAGCTTGGAGTAACCGACAATGTCGATGAAGAGGACGTGTCCGATGTCAAGGCGGAGTTGATTGTCGGGTTCAGGTGTCATCCTAGCTCCAGCGTTTATCGCTGCTTCTCTTCGCAGAGTTTTTGGAAGCGCGGATCATTCCGGAGCGGATCGAACATTGGATCGAGCCGGAGCAGCGCAGGAGTGAGCGGCATGTATTTGTCCAGTGCGCCCGTGCCCGGTATCGAGAGCACTTGCTGTAGAGCGGCAATGGCGCGGTCTGGCTCTCCCATCTGCGCCGCAACCCGAGCAAGGGTCTCGATCGGAGCGGCACCGTTTGCCGCGTCTTTCTCAATCGGCAGCGCAGCTATCCCCCGTTCCGAGAGAGCCAGAGCCGCCGCTTTGTCGCCAAGACCCATATTGGTCAACGCGAGAGCTCCGATGAGACCAGAATTTTCCGCTTGGTCCTTGAGGAAGGATTCCAGTTCGCTGCGCGCCTGGCGCCAACTTTCCTGGGCGGCGGCATGATCGCCAGCGACATCTTGAGCCCAACCTAACCAAAAGCGCAGTCGGCCATTGATGTAACCGAGCGCTGGATCAGGGTCGGCTAGTATTTCCTTTAGGCGAGAAATGATCTGTGCAGAGCGACGCTCCAGGATCGCCTGATAAACTTGTGTCTCCAACACACTTGTGTGGTCGGCATTCGGACGCAGCGGAGCGAGTAGTGCAGCAGCACGCGGCAGATCACCCTCGGCTTGTAACATAGCCGCCTTATACGCGAGCGTATCCACATCGTCCGGTGTGATGTTGAGAACCTGGTCAAACTTCCGCAACGCTTCTGGGAAACGGCGAAGTAGGGAATACGAATACGCCTGGTTAGTGAGCAGCCGAACGTTGCGTGGATCAAGCCGCTCGGCTTCCTTAAAATAGGACTCGCTCCGGCCCCAGTCACCTTGCTTTCGAGTAACATAGGCTAGGGATTCAGGAATCCGGCTGCTATTCGGCATGAACTGACGTGCCTGCTCATAGTAACGCAGTGCGGCGTCGTAATCCTTTAGACAAGCGTAATGGTAATAGCCCTTGGCCAAGATGGCTTCGCCGAGGTTGGGCTGCAGAGTAAAGGCGCTCTCGGCCGCCTGTCGCGCCTCTTCGCGGAGGGCGACCGTTGGTTGAAGACTCCCGATGAGGTAGCCATGCGCATCTACGTTTGAAAGCAGCGCCCAGGCAAGCGCGAACTTCGGATCCAATCGCACCGCTTCTCTAAGATATTTCTGTGCGGCAAGAGCGTTTGCGGCGTTGTTGCCAGTTTTGAGCGTATAAGCCAGACCACGGAGATAGGCATCGTAAGCCTCGAGATTGTCCGTCGGTTTAGCGGCGATGACCTGCTCTTCCTGACCGGTGAGTTCTGCTCGTAACTGGTCGGCGACAGCTTTAGCTATCTGACTTTCGACCGAAAAGATGTCGGCCAGTTTTCCGTCGAATGTATCGGCCCAAACATGCGAATCGTCAGCCGCTTTGATTAACTGCACGTTCACACGCACGGCCTCGCCGCTCTTTTGCACGCTGCCTTGCAAGATGTGCGCGACGCCAAGTTGCCTGGCGATCTCGGGAAGGTTTTCAGGCACACTCTTGTAATGCTGCGTGGAAGTGCGCGAGATCACCTTCAAGTCGGCAATCTTTGACAGGCGCGTCAGAATCTCGTCCTGGATTCCTTGGGCAAAGTAGGCATTGGCCTCGTCTTCGCTGCGATTCTCAAAGGGAAGCACTGCGATGCTCTTTTCCGGAGCCAATGTCGGTCGGATCCGATAACGGGAAAACATTGCAATGCCAGCGACGATTGCGGCGAGCGCTAGCAACGCTGTTGTCATCACCGCCCAGCGCATTCGCGTTCTGCGCTTCTTCAGGGTTTGGAACTTTTTTGGCAGTTTCGGATTGCCCACTTGATCCGCGTAAAGGCTCACGATGAAGATGCGCATTCCATGCTTTACTTCGCATTCGCCGAGGTCGTGCAGGAGTGGCTGCCAGTGGCTGTAATGTTTCAAGTCTTCCGCGACGTGCCGGGAGAGAAGGATGTGTCCGGCGTCTCCACAATCCATCACCCGCTGTGCCGTGTTGATTCCGGCCCCAGCAATGTTGGTCCGCCCGCTCACGTCGGTGACCTCACTTACAGGCCCCCTGTGAATGCCCATCCGCACCGCAATTTCCGGCTGCTTGCGCAGTGCCTCGGAAACCTGCAGCGCGCAGCGGGCCGGCTCTTCCGCGCTATGACGAAAAACCAGCGCCATCCCATCCCCGGTCGGCAGCCTGACGAGTTGCTCATCGTCCGACTCGCGCACCTGTCCTGTCTCGAGCACGATCTTCGTTAGTTGTCCGAGTCGTTCCTTCTGCTCTTCGATCAGGAGTTTCGAGTAACCGACGATATCGATGAAGAGCACGTGGCCGATCTCGAAGTGAGTTTCGTTCATGGCCTCAGCGGGCATAGATCACTTCGGCGCGAGCGAAGGGAGGGTCTACTCCAACGCCAAGTCTTTTCGCATGCTCATTGGGGCAGCAGGCCCTCGAAGTCGATCTTCGCCAGTCGCTCCGGCGCCTTGCCATGCTTGCGCAGGAACGGCAGCCAGCCTGGGTCGTGGTGGATCTTGTCGAACAGGTTTCGGGCGCTATCTCGCCGAGGCCCGCGTCGCCGTACTCGACCGCCTTGTCGAGCCACGCGAAGGCGTTATCAGCCTCGACGTAGTTGGCGCAGACGTAAGCGATGTTGCAGGCCATGCCATCACCAGTGGATAGCCTGACGATTTGTTCGTCAGGCGATTCGCGCACCTGCACCGTCTCGAGCGCGAGTTTCGTCAGCTGCCCGAGTCGCTCCTTCTGCTTTTCAACTAGGAGCTTGGAATAACCGACGATGTCGACAAACAAAACATGCCCGAGCCCGAGGCGAAGATCGCTTTCAGACAATGGCGTCACCAGCGAGGGCTAATTGAAATCATTGTGGTTGCGATGTTTTTCTGTCGCGCGTCTACCTGGGTGGTGACGCGGTCGAGCGACCAAGATATTAACCGCGATAGCCGCATTTGTCTCTATGCTACTGCCTCGCACTCATCCCCATAACACCGTTGTAGTGCGACCAATAGCAGATCCACCCGGCGACTCGGATCGCGAGCGCGCGGACTTGGACGCGACGGCTGTTATTGAAAATCACAGCCACTATGATCGCTACGGGCCATCGAAACGATCACCGTATACTGCGCGGAGCACGGCGAGACGCCTTTTCAGTGTCGATGTCTTCCGCTGTATCATTCCCTTTAATTGCCGTGATTCGGGGCAAAAATGCAGGCACGCCGGGCATCCCATGAACTGCTGACCCCGTCTTGACGATCTCGTTTCTTTGCGCGTCTGAAGATTTTCTTAACTATCAGCTCTCAGCTTTTCCCAATGCTTACGCGAGCAGCTCTTCGAGTTCTTCGGTCGTTAGGCCAGTCATGAGCGGTTCCTCGCTCTCGATGGCGGCGTCGATCGCCGCGCGTTTTTTCTCCTGCAGCCGCAGGATTTTTTCTTCGACGGTGTCGCGGGTGATGAGCTTGTAGGCCGTGACGACACGCGTTTGACCGATGCGGTGAGCGCGGTCGGTGGCTTGCGCTTCGACCGCGGGATTCCACCACGGATCGAAATGAACCACGGTGTCGGCGGCGGAGAGATTGAGTCCGACCCCGCCGGCTTTCAGGCTGATCAGGAAGACGGGAATCGCGGAATCGCCCTGGAAGCGATCCACGATTTCCTGACGCTGTTTGGTCGAGCCGTCGAGATAGCAGAATGGGATCTCGAGTTTCTCCAGGCGTTCGCGAATGATGTGCAGCATCGAGACGAACTGGCTGAAGACGAGCACGCGGTGTTCGCCGTCGATCGCTTCCTCGAGGAGTTCGTCGAGAAGGTCCAGCTTTGCCGACGCCTCTTCCTTGTCGATACCAACGAGCCGCAAATCGCAGCAGACCTGGCGCAAACGGAGCAGACCAGTAAGCATCTTCATTCGTTGTGCACCGGCGTTCACATTCTTGCCGGAACTGCCAAGACCCTGCTGGATCTCGCGCAGGAGCGCGTCATAGGCGGCGCGTTGATGACTCGTTAGGCTACAAGGCACAACCTGTTCGATTTTTTCGGGCAGATCTTTCGCGACGTCGCGTTTCCGCCGGCGAAGCAGGAACGGTTGCAGCCGGCGCGACAGCCGGCGTTGCACATCGGGCGCGGAGCCGCGCGCGATCGGCAGCTCGTAACGCTCACGAAAATCGCTGCGATTTCCGAGATAACCAGGCAGCGCGAAGTTCATGATCGACCAGAGGTCGCGCACCGAATTCTCCATAGGTGTACCGGTCAGGACAAAGCGATGCTTCGCGCGAAGGGCGAACGCAGCCTGCGCGTTTTGCGTCTCCGGATTTTTGATGTGCTGCGCTTCGTCGAGCACGGCGGTTGAGAATTTGATTTCGCGCAGCGCGTCGATGTCTCGTCGCAGCAGTGCATAACTCGTGATGACTATGTCGACGTCCGCGATCGACTTGAAACGAGCGGCACGATCGGCGCCTTCGAGCACGAGCGTCTTGAGTTCAGGAGTAAACTTGCGCGCTTCATTTTCCCAGTTTGTCAGGAGCGACGTTGGGCAGACGACGAGAGCCGGACCAACGCCCTGGTGAGCACGGAGAAACGCGAGTGTCTGCACCGTTTTACCAAGACCCATTTCGTCCGCGAGAATGCCGCCAAGATTGTTCGCCGCGAGACGCGTGAGCCACTCGAACCCGGTGAGTTGATACTCGCGTAATATCTTCGCGAGCGTGCCGAGTTTCGACTTCGCATCCGGAGACGCATCGCGGCCGGTGATGAATTTCTTCAGTGCTTCGCGACGATCGGCGACGGCGGAGCCAAGCTCGCGCGCAGTTTCTTCCACATACCCGGCGTGTGCGCGGTTGATGCGGTAAAGCCCGGGCTGCGTCTGCGCCGGATCGCAATCGCGAATGACCTGCTCGAAATCCTCCAGGCCCGCGGTGTCGATCGCTGCAATGTGGCCATTCTTTAATCGCGTCTGCGATTGGCCGGAACGAAGCAGCCGCTGAATGTCGGCATTCGAAAACACCTCGCCACCAGGCGTGGTAAGCGAGTAACGAACCTCGAACCAATCCTGACCCGAGCCGACAATCTCGAGCTTCGGCGTGACGCGCTCGATCTCGCCGCTCCACTTCTCGACCTGCGCGGTGAGCGTCACCTTCCAGTCGCGCTGCAGTCTCGGATAATCCGTAGCGAAGAACCGGACAACATTGGGCTGGCCGTGCAGCACGAAGCCGCCGGCGTCGGTTCGGGCGAAACCGATCTGCTCGAGTCGCGCGATCGCTGCGTTCTCTGCGTCGAGATTCCGCATCAGCACCCGATCGGTATTTTGTGGATCGCGGAAGAGGAATTGATCCTGTGCATTGGCCAATGCTTTGATCGGCGCGCGATCGCCATAGCTACACATCAACTCAGCGGTAACGCCGAAGAGCGCGCCAGCCAGCCGCAGCTCAAAGGATGGTCGCGCAGTTGCGATTTCCGGCAGGCGAACGCCTTCGCCGGCGCGCACGTCGAATGAATCCCGCAGCCGTGGCAGATCGAACGCGAGAAAATGTAACGCGCGGTCGCCGTCGAGGAGCAACGGCTGCTCGATCAGGTGGGTCGAGCCGGGCGGCAACGCTTCGCCGCAGCGAACAAACTCGTTGTCCCGCAGCAGCCATGCCTCAGTCGCATTCCAGAGCAGCAGCGAGTTCGGGGGAAGATTAGCTTTCACCGTGATCCCGTCGTCGCGCGACTCCACCAGAAGCTCGAGGCGTAACGCTGCCGAAGAGATCGTCGCCTGAGTCGTTTTGCCGAATGTGACACGTGAATGATTCTGCAACGCGGGAAGCAGCCGCAGAAATCCGTCGCGCGACAATGTCGCCATGCCGCTCTTAAAGAGAGCCGGGACTGCGCGCAGACCTTCGATCAACGCGAGATCGGCGTCGCCGACTGCAAACGTCTTCTTCTTCGGGAGCACGGAGACGAGCGTGCGATTTCGAGAAACTTCCGCTTCGACTACGATCATGATCTGCCCTTTCTGCCAGGCGCCCGCGAAATTGGGCGGCAGGATCACATGCAGTGTCGTTAGGCCGGCGTGCGCCGAATCACCGGCAACGAATTGCGGACCCGCCGGTGCTTCAAGTATCGGCTCGTTAGGCGCGGCGACTACAGCCGCCGGCGGATTCAAATAGCCCAGGCCCACCGCGATCGAGTGCGCACAAATTTTCCCCGCCGAGCGAGACTGCCAGCAACTGCACAGATTCTCGACGTCGATCGCGCTTTTGACTCGCAGGCCAGAGCGGTAATTCTTCGCACCTTCGCGCACGTAGCCGCTCAGCAACGGCGGCTCGTATTTAGCCTCCGAGACGCGCCCGCTCTTGAGCAGCTCGCGTGCAGGCTTCATCGCCTGCCAGCCCCCGGCATTGAGGAGGAGCTTCTCGGTAATCGGGATATCGCTCACGGGCGAGCAACGTCGCGCATTCGGGGCGTTTGGAAAATGGGTGCCAATTGTGGCTCCATCCTTCTACTTTAGCCTTCTTACTTCTCATTTCATAAAGCCGTGATCCGCCAGTCGTGCGCGCTCCCTTGAAGGAACACGGATTGACCCTGCTTCTCCTCTAACTCGCCGCTTGACCAAGCAGCCTCAGTTTTGATAGCCAAGAGACAAATTTCAGCTTTCTATGAAGTCTAAGTCTCTCTTACTCACCCTGCTCACAGCCTGCCTCGCGTTGGCTGGAGGAAAAGCATTTGCTCAACGTGTCACATTCGAGGTCGTTTATTGAGATTTGACTCCGATGGCCTCAAATCCTGCAATGCAAAACCGACTTTTCGATCACATCGATCTGCGCGTCGCGACCCTTGCCCCTTGCAGGCCACTCTTCGATGCCCTCTTCCCCGCGCTGGGATTTACGCAGATCAAAGCGGGCGACGGCTGGGTGTGCTATTCGCTGCCGGGCGATCCCAAGGAGCAACCCTTCATCCAGGCGGACGAAATGCCGGGCCATCGCGGCAACGCGAATCGGTTCGCCTTCACGGCGGACACGGAGGAAGAGGTGAATCGCCTGGGCGAGATCGCGCGGGCGGCCGGCGCGCTCGTGGTCGAGGGACCGGAGTATTGCCACGACTACACGCCGGGGTACTATGCGGTGTTCTTCGAGGATGCCAGCGGCAACAAGTGGGAAATCTGCTGTCGCACGGCGCGCGTGCGCTGATAGATGCGCATGCGTCCGGCATTCCGGGGTCATTCTGTGAATCGTCGCGGCAACAACGCCCAGCAGAGCGCTGGGAAGTCTGCGAGCGAAGGAGCCGATACTGAAAAGACTTAGCCCCATGAACTCCATGTGAAGACTTGTGAATCCCACTTATCCCTAGCCTTGGATTGAGAGGCGAGTTCTAAGACCCGTAACCGGCTAGTTCCGATTAGCGAACCTGCCCGCCTCAATGTGAGGGTCTGCCCTACTGCGAGCCTTTATCCAGATTATCGGTCGAGCGGATGAACGCGGCCGCGTCATCGTGCAGAGCCCTAAGTGATTCCTGATGGGCGTAGACCATGTGGCCCGACTCATAGTAGTGATACTGGATGTTATCCTGGAGCCGTTCTGGAATGGCCAGGTGGTGCATTTCGTACCACCCTTCGTAAAACGGCGTGGCCAGATCGAAATAGCCACCGGCCAGAAATACCTTAAGATTTGGATCGTATTTCATGGCGCTGGCTAGGTCTGGCATAACGTTGGTTGCCTGCTGCAGCGGCCGTTCCGCTCCCGGCGGCTGGTGCTTGAAATCCCAGCTCTTCCACAATGAAATCTCGGGCCAATACATTTTTTCCTGACCAAACTTCAACGTTTTCCTTGCGTAGTCGTTGAAAGCCGAGACATAGGCGGAGCTGATAGCGGCAGCCTGCGGATCGTATTCGGCCTCCTTGCTTAGCGGGTCCATGGTCGGGCCCGAAAAGCGCGAATCGAGCCGGCCGGTGGTCATGTTAGCATCGTCCTGGAGGTTCTTCTCGAACTCGCCGCCGTCGATGCGCAAGTTAGCCTTCAGAATGTAGCTCACGGGCAGGCCGGTGTACGCATGCAGCTTTTCAGCGATGGCCTGGCGTTCGGCTTTCGGCAGGCTCGTTCCTTCCACCAGCGCGTGCGCATAATCCTTCGTCGCGAAATCTTCCACTTCCTTGAGGAAAGGCTCCAGCGCGGTGGGATTATTCGCGCCGGGCAACTTGTGATGGTACCAGGCGGTGGCCGCGTAGGTCGGCAGAGCTACGACATACGGCAGTTCGATTCCAGGATTGCTTTCCGGTTCATCCACACTCAGGTCGAAGTTAAGAATCTGCGAGAGCAGCATGACGCCGTTCAAGTCGATGCTGTATTTGTCTTCGAGCAGGTTCGACAACACGGCGGAGCGCGGCGTGCCATAGCTCTCACCGAAGAGATACTTCGGCGAGTTCCATCGCCCATATTTGCTGAGATATGCGACGATGAATTCCGCGAAGGCGTGCGCGTCCTGGTCTACGCCGTAAAATTCCTTTTTCTTGTTTTTCCCGGCGACGCGACTGAAGCCGGTGCCGGGAGCGTCGACAAAGACCAGATCGCTGGCGTCCAACAAACTGAAATCGTTGTTAACGACCTGATACGGCGCGGCAGGCGTATGCGAGTTATCCGCAGTGATCACCCGCCGGGGTCCAAAAGCGCCCATGTGCAGCCAAACGCTCGAAGAGCCGGGACCCCCGTTGTAGAGAAACGTGATCGGCCGTTTGTCTGGCTCGGTGTGCTGCTTGGTATACGCGACGTAGAACATCGACGCTTCCGCCGTCGGATTCTTGGACTCGTTATCATCCTGAGAGTCCTCTTCGCCCTCCTTGGTCTTTTCGTCTTCGGCCTTCGCCGCGTCATCCCAGCCTTTGGGATGGACGACGAGCGTCCCGGCCACGGCCTGATAATCGATGTGGCTGCCTTCGACCGTCACGCTGCCTGAGCTGCTGCTGGACTCGGGTTTGAAATGAGGGGCGGGCGCGGATTTGTCGCCCGGCGTGGGCGTAGGTGTCGGAGAAACCGTAGCGTTCGCCTCCACCTCGGAGCCTTTGTGCGAAGCCGCTTCGACCGGCACGAGGGTCGCGATTGCCAGGAGAAGGCTGAAGGCGAAACCGGACAGATGTTTCCGGAAAGGAATTGCCCTTTTAGATGTGGCGCGACTGTTTGAGGAAGGTCCTTCCATCACGATGACGTAGCAGAATCTGGCCGACACCGGAGTTTCCAGCAAACAGTGTTTTCGGTTGACCCGGCCGCCTGCTTGAGAGTTACACGCCAACCGCGCTGGACCGGAGCTCGGGTCCGCCTGCGTTACGGGCTACGGCAGCTTTCCGCTTTCAGGGTTTAAGGGAGACTTGTCCGCCGCGGAGCTGAGCGAGTATCGTCGCCAACATGACAGCTTCCACCGTGGCCCAATATCTCGCCGCGCTCCCCGCAGATCGACGCGCCGCGCTCAGTGCCGTGCGCAAGGTGATCAATGAGAATCTGCCGAAGGGATATGAGGAGGGCATGCAGTTCGGGATGATCGGCTGGTACGTGCCGCTCTCCATGTATCCGGCGGGCTATGGTGAGAATCCCAAAGTGCCGTTGTCATTCGTTGCGCTCGGCTCGCAGAAGTCGGGCATGGTGCTGCATTTCCTGTGCTTCTACGGTCACCCTACTCTCTCCACCTGGTTCGCCAGCGAATACAAGAAGAGCGGCAAGAAGCTCGACATGGGTAAAGGTTGCGTCCGCTTCAAAAAGTTGGAAGACCTGGCTCTCGACGTCGTCGGCCGCACCGTTGCGCGCGTGCCCGTGGAGGAGCACATGGCCAATTACCGAGCGGCGCGAGCGCTCGTAGGGAAGAAGGCGAAACCAAAGAAGTGACTCGTAAGCGCGATGCGCCACGACGCTGACAAGCTATTCAGCGGATCGATTCCGCAGTCATACGAACGGCATTTGGTGCCGCTGATTTTCCAGCCCTATGCGGTAGACATTGCGGGCCGAGTAGCTCGACGCCAGCCGTCGGCGGTGCTCGAGATTGCAGCTGGCACAGGCGTGGTGACTCGTGAGATGGCGAAGAGACTTGCGCCAGCCGTGCAAATCACCGCCACCGACTTGAACGAGCCGATGCTGGCACAGGCGGCCGCGGCTGGCACGGCGCGCGCGGTCGAATGGCGCCAGGCGGATGCGATGCAGTTGCCTTTCGGCGATGGAATGTTCGACATCGTCGTCTGTCAGTTCGGCGCCATGTTTTTTCCGGAGAAGCCCGCAGCGTTCTCAGAAGTGCGGCGTGTGCTGCGCCATGGCGGAACATTCCTCTTCAGCGTCTGGGACCGCATCGAGGAGAACGAATTCGCCGATGTCGTGACGCAAACACTCGCCGACATATTCCCACACGATCCGCCGCGTTTCCTGGCGCGGACTCCGCACGGCTATCACCAACTGCAAAACATAGTGGCGGACCTCACCGCCGCCGGCTTCAAAGAACAACCGACGATCTCGACGCTTGCGATGCGCAGCCGCGCAGAGTCGCCTCGCGTGCCGGCGGTCGCCTACTGTCAGGGAACGCCGCTGCGCGGTGAAATCGAAGCGCTTGATGCATCGCGTCTCGCCGAAGCAACCGATCGCGCCGCCGACGCGATCGCCGCTCGCTTCGGCTCGGGCGAAGTGGACGGCAAAATCCAGGCGCACGTGCTCGCCGTACTACGATGATCAGAAAGTTGGCACAGAGGAAGGTGCTGCATTTTCTGTGCTTTTAGAACCCATCTCATAAATAGGAAATGGGTTGCGCGAAGGTTACACGGCAACCCCGTTCCACTCCTGGGTCGCGTCCTTATTACAGGAAGGCGCGCCGCAATGCTCAGGTTGCCTGGGAAACGCAGCTTGTCTGCTGCAACCAAAACGATAAGGTCACTCCAAGATGAAACGTACCCGCTTTTTTAACTGTGTTGTTTTGGGTAGGGTTCTTGCCATTGCCGTCGTAGTCATCACTGGCGAAAGCGCCGTTTCGCAAATTGCGAACCCGCCTGGTTCAGTCGCGACAAATGACAAAGCTGCGCCTAACGACCTTCGGGCGCCCGTTCGGGAAACCTCGGAAAAACTGGTCGCGGCTATCCAGCAAGCCACCCTCTGGCAGCACCTGACGGACTTCCAGACAATCGCAGATCAGCATCCCGACCGCGACGGGCATGGCAACCGTGATACCGGCACTTCCGGCTACAAGGCGTCGGCGAATTATGTCGCGAAGCTGATGAGGCGGGCCGGCTATACCGTGACTATCCAAACTTATAACTATCGCAGCTCTCAGCTCATCGGCGTTCCCACGCTGAGTTTAGCCGGCCGAAACTATGCGGAGAAGGATTGGGTGCTGGCAAGGCTATCCGGCGGCGCAAACGTCACCGCCCATGTTCGGCCCGTGACTGGCTCTGGAACGGGTTGTTCCTCCGAAGAGTTTGCGAATTTCCGACGCGGAGACATCGCCATCCTGCGCCGCGGCGACTGCGCCTACGACGCGCAGGTTGCACAGGCGGAACACGCCGGCGCATCCGCTGTCATTCTCTACGATCCGCAGTCTCAACCCGAGGCTCGGGGCGAGGACGACCGCGCGATCGAAAGCAGCACGATGCAACGACTGCGTTTGCATCATCAGGCAAAGATCCCGGTCGTCGCCGTCGCGTCTCCCGCACTAATGGCCGATCTTCTCGGGCGAGTCACCACGGGTGAGTCTCCCATAGCGCATCTCGACATCCGCATGCAACCAACATCTGGAGTGGACTACAACGTGATTGCTGACTCTCCCTATGGCGATCCAAACCATGTCGTGGTGGTGGACGCTCACCTGGACTCCATCTTCGGACCCGGAATGCTCGATAACGCGTCCGGGTCTGCAACCATTTTGGAAATCGCCTTGCAGATGTCAGGAACGCCTACTCTGAATCAGTTACGCTACATCTGGTTTGGCGGTGAAGAACTGGGTCTTTTGGGATCTGCTTACTACACAGCTAACCTAACTCAGGACGAGCGGAACCTCATCGTCTTCGACAATGACGCGGATGTCACTGCTACTCCTAACTATGACTATGAGTTTGCTGATCCGAGGTTTGCTTATAACGTCAACGAATTCCCGCCCAACGTGGTCCCGGACTCCCAAATAGGTAACCAATTCTACACGGATTTCTTTAACTCTGTCGGTGTGCCATCGCAGTCAGCGCCATTTGGAAATTTTGGCACCGACTCCAATTCCTTCGCTTTGATTGGGATCCCCGATACCGGCATTCTGACGCGACAGGACTGCTGCAAGGGATCGTCGGAGGTAGCTCTCTGGGGTGGGTATCTTGGTAACTATGAAGGGAACATACCCAGCTACGATGGTGGCTGCGTGGACCGGCCTAACCTCTGGTGCGATGACCTTTCTAATAACGATCCAGCGGTGCTGACGCTTGCATCCAAGGCAACAGCCTACGTCACCTTCCAGCTCGCCAACTATTCGTTTGCGTCCCGAAAGTGAACGGCGGAAAAGTCATAAAGCACTTGATTTGTTGAAGATTTGTGTAGAGCGTCTCGTGTGTCAGTCACTGGCGGAAAGAATTCGCAGCATCAGTGCATCAAGAACCGTTAGTCGAGCATAGAAACAAAAGGAGATTCTGATGAGCCTGTTTAACGTTACCACCAAACTTTGGCCAAGCGGCGAAAGTCTCGATACTGGCACGGACGACAACGTCGTCTCAGTGCCGCCAGGGTCGGCGTCGTTCGATCGTCATGCCGCGCTGTTCGTAACTTCCCCGGACGGTACGGAGAATTTCGAATTCCTCTTCTGGAATACCGGCAGAAATATCACCAACAAACGCCATGTCCATTGGGACTTCAGCGCTGGCGGCTGGACGACGTGGGCGGCGACGAAGTGGTACGGCGTGCCTCCAAAGATCGGAAACGGTGGGCACGAAGTTCGGGTCGATCCCTTCAGCATTGCTACCAACGGACCGCTCACAAGCAGCGGCACTGCTATCGATCCGTCTGCCAGCTCGTTTCCGCCAGGCTCCTATCCGGACATGGGCGACGACCATGTGATCGATACCGAAGATGGAGCAGTGGATGTGGCCGCGAAGAGTTCCCTCGCCTCGCAGGAATTCGCCGGCTGGGACCAGCTGATCTGGGGCGGCGACGATTCGGGTACATTCTATGAGTCGGATGCCGGCGCCTCGCAGGGTTCCCCGGGATTTTACCCGGTCGGCAGTGGCACGTTCCATGTCGCGCAAGGTGGCAGTGCTATTCTCCTTGCGCTGTACGGCAACAGCAGCATCAGGAAGTTCTACAAAGAGAACATGAAGAGCGAGCTCGACGTTGCAAAGAGCTTCGTTTCTGATTTTCCGAAGCTTAAGGACAACGAGGGCGATCCATACCAGCAGTATGCCGTCGACCCACAATGGACGCGAGTCATAAGGCTCATCGTCGAGCGCTCGGACCAGCTGCAACAGCAAGTCACCGAATTGCGTTCCTTTATCCGAGCCCAGGAGCGACCTCAGGTGGGACGTGAAGTGTTAAAAGAACGCCGCCAGCAACCGTCGCCGAAGCGCGGCAGAAAGCGGTAGCGCGTGCTAGTGGTGGTCGGCAGCCGCCACGATCCCGGTGCGTGCGCGATCGTCCAACAATGGGAGCGCTGGGGTGCGGCACTCCTCAGTTGCGAGGATTTGTCGGCATCCGGGTGGCGCTACAGCCCGTCGGACCGCGCGGCATCGCGTGCGGTGGTGAGCGGACAGATCATCTCCGACATCGCCATTCGCGGTGTTCTGGTCCGGCGGCCTTGGGTTCTGCAGCAAGAATTGACCCACATCGCTCCTGCGGATCGCGAGTTTGTCGCGGCTGAAATGAGCGCTTTCCTGCTAGCCTGGCTGTCGCAATTGCCGTGTCGTGTCCTCAATCGTCCGCGTGGGACCTCGCTCTGTGGCCCGAACTGGTGGCCACAACAATGGGCACACATGGCCGCGGACGTCGGCTTCCAAGTCGAACCCGTTCGCTGGCAGGTGCCGGCAAACGCGAGAGCCAAAGGTAAAGAGAGGTCGTACCCCGCACTGCAATCCGTGGAGGCGGTAGTTGTCGGCGACCGCTGTCTAGGGGAGGTCAGTGACGATCAGGCAGCCGATGCCATGAAACTCGCGGGAGCGGCGGGCGTTGCGTTACTCGCAGTGTGGTTTGCGCCTGCAAACGGTAGGAGCCGATTCATCGCGGCCAATGCAATGCCGGACCTTAAAGACTCCCGCGTTTCAGATGCGGTTCGCGAATACCTATTGGCAAACTGAACGCCTGGTCGATTGCGCACGATCCTGATATGGGGCCTCGCCGCTGATCCTCCACTGAGGTCGGTGCGCGCAGCCTTGTCTCGAATGGGCGCTCCTGTCGTCTTCCTGGACCAGCAAGGCGTGCTGGGGTGCAAGCTCGAGCTTGTAATCGATTGCGCGGTGGACGGTACCCTGAGGATAATGCGCAAGGCGACCGATCTCGCCGCGATTGGCGCGGTTTATGTGCGGCCGTATGACGTGCGGCAGATTCGGGCGCTGGCAGGAAAGCGAAGCGGTGACCCGGCATTCGATCGCGCGCTTGCTTTCGAAGGTGCACTTAGCTGCTGGCTCGAAATGACGCCGGCGCTGGTCGTCAACCGACCTTTAGCCATGTCTTCGAACAATTCCAAGCCTTACCAGACAGAGTTGATCCGCGCCGCCGGCTTCGACGTGCCGCACACGATGGTTACGACAGATGCTTCGACTGCACTCGAATTCTGGGAGAAGCATGGCACCGTGATTTACAAGTCGATCTCCGGAGTTCGCAGCATCGTGACACGGCTTCGCCAGGAACATCGCGAACGGCTGCCTGATGTCTCCCATTGTCCGACGCAGTTCCAGGAATATATCCACGGCACAGACATTCGGATTCATGTCGTAGGGGAAGAGGTGTTCGGATGCGAAATCCTTTCGGATGCCGACGACTATCGCTATCCCCTGCTCCCAGGTGCTGGCGTGCAGGTGCGAAGCTACCGTGTCCCCCGTGATCTTGCCGACCGTTGTCGCCGCCTCGCCGCCGCGCTGGAATTGCCTGTGGCCGGAATCGATTTTCGCCGCACGGCTTCCGGGCAGATCTATTGCTTTGAAGCCAATCCCTCTCCCGGGTTCAGCTTCTATGAAGAGGCAACTGGGCAACAGATCGGCGAGGCCATTGCCCGGCTTCTGCTGAATGCCGCGCGCGCGGAATCCTGAATTGTGACTGAGGAGTAGCCCAAAGAACGGCTCGGATTACGATAACCCGACGCTCCTCTGATCAGTCATGCGGGCGAACGTATTCACGTGGCACTGGCATCCAAGGCAACAGCCTACGTCACCTTCCAGCTCGCCAACTATTCGTTCGCGGCTCGAAAGTGAACGGCTAGAACCCCACCTACTGGAGGGCTCTGCCGTAGACGTGATAGACCCGGACGAAGCCGCCGACAAAGTCCCAATCCTTCTCGAAGGAAAACTCCTGTTTGCCTAACGAGTAATCCAACTCTCGCGGCTTTTCCGGGTGGTTCGGATCGTAGACCGCGTATCTTACTTTATCCTTATCCCGGCCGGGCGCGCGATGAGTGTAAACCAGGACCGCGTGATTGATGGAGAGACTCGGGAAAGTCGACAGGTAGGCGACAAAGAAATCGCCCCGGCTCAGCGCATCCTCCAGCTCGGCGTGTTCGATCGCCTGGTATCCGCGGCTGTGAATGCCGAACATACGCCAGTTGCCCACCCGTAACCAAGTGGGCCAGCCCAGACCGATGTTTTCCTGCACGAGCCGCGTGCGCTTTTTGCTCAGCTCGCGCAAATCCTTGTACCCAGAGATGACGACGCGACGATCTGCCGACCACGGCTCTGCCCACGGATGCTGGTGAGAGATGATGCGGACTCGATGCGCCAGTTCGGCGTCATCGGGCGGGGGTTGTTTGGGTTCGAAGCGCGCGAATTTCTTGAACTGCTCCACACCTCGACTCATCACGAAACAACGCCACGTGTAAGGCGTCGGCTCATTCTTGCCCGGCGAAGACGTGCGCTCGTAGGGAATGCCTTCGTGATAATCGAACACCGTCTGATTTGGAAAGGCGAACGTGTCGCGGGCAAAATCGAACTCCGGCCCGTCCTTCGCGGCTGCTCTGGCTCCGCTCTCCACCAGCCCAAGCGCGATTCCAATCACGACGAAACCGAGAATGAATTTCATACGCACGCATCCTCGAATACGGATACGAGGCGCGCAGCGAATGTAGGCTGTTGTCGGGGAATCGTCAGCCAGCCGAAACCTCTTCGCTCCAGAAGCGTCCAATGGGTCAGGGCAAGTGGCCAGTCAAGCCTGATGGAGCGCGGCCTGTTTATTTAGGAAAGCCCTGACTGGGCAAACCAAATCTTAATGTTCTTCACCGGCCCTCAGCCGAATTAGCTGACAAAGTAACTGCGCTGACGAGATTCAAACGTGTTGCCGAAGTAGTTTTTCCACCAGTGGTCAGTCTCGTCCAGGTGCCCCACTTTCACTTCGTCCGCTTCCGGGTGTTGCCTAAGCCAGTCGCGAAAAGCGAAATGACGATATAGCCGCATGAATTCGCCAAGGTAAATGTCGGCCACGCGCGGGTTGCCTCGGATAATCAGCATGTTCTCGTCGTTATTCCTGGTCGAGGCGTTGCTGAAATTTGCCGAACCGGAAACTACCAATGGGTTGGGCCCGAGAGGATCCACCAGCATGTATTTGGTGTGCAGATAGCGCACATGGACATTAAGATTTGAAAGCTGTTCTTTTAGCCAGTGGTTAAAGGCGCCTTTTCCAAGGTGCGATCCGATGGCGAACTTGTTCTCTCTCATCTTCCTCAGCTCGATAATGGCCGCTTCATTGGCTGCTTTCTGCTCCTTCGTCCTGGTCGGCCCGCTCATCGTCTCCATCAAGGCGTAGCGGAGTCCTGCGCTTCCATTGCGATAAGCGTCCTGGAAAACTGCGTTCATGCCGAACGCAAAAGTCATGAACAATGCGTCATGTGCCCCCTTCGCTTGCTCCGCGTACCAATTTAGCGCTTCCAATCCATCGCGTGGACTAAAGATGGGGGTGTTTTGCTTTGCCAAAGGATCCGCCGGAAGAGGACTGTGTCCGACGAGGACACTCGCATCGTCAGACTTGGCGACGTTCTTCGCCAGCTCATTCCAGAGCCACAAATACTTGGTCGCAACGTCATTATTTTCACAGATGTGCACGACATTACTGTGTCCATAAATTCCGCCGACACTGAAATTGGTCGAGCCAGTCAGGACGGCTTGTGCGGCACCGGATTTCGTCAAGACAATGATCTTGTTGTGCGAGAGGGTTAGTCCCTGGGCGTTTCGCGGATGGCAAATATTTTCAACGCCGAATTTTTGAATCGCCTCCTCATTACTGACTTTTTGATCGTCATCTTCGGCGTGATAAAGCACCTGCACGTCTGCACCGCGATCACGTGCAGCGGCGAGCGCGGGTAAAACCTTGTCGTCGGTGAATTCGTAAGCGCCGACGCGCAATCCCCAACCCGCCCCAATCGCCCTCCCGATGAAGTCCGCAATTGACTCGGCCGCACCACGCGATAGCCAGTCAAATGCGGCGGGGCCGACCTGCTCTGGTCGTTTGTCGCCGAAGAGGCGGGTGTATTCCTGAGAAGCCGCGGCACCACGATTGAAATGCACGTGATGCGACCTGCCATGTTCGCTTTCGGTCTTTATTCTCACCGCCACTCGCTCCGACTCCTGCGGGGCGGTCGGCGACCCTCTCAGACCAAACACTTCGTAGGTATAATCATGTTTTGGCTTCGCCGAGAAATCGGACCAGGTAAAACCTTGAATCGGATGGTTTCGCGTCGAGTAGAGGAGGCCAGGAGCGGGATGTGGTTCTACGCTCGCGAAAGTCTTGTATCCCGAAAGCCAGTATCTTTCTCCCTCAGTGTGATCTTCGCGTCGCAAAGCGAAGCCAAGAAGGCCGGGACACTTTTCTTTCGGCAAATCGATTCCCAGGAGGACAACGTGGGTTCCGCCGATCGCCTGAACAGTTAAACTGTCGCCTGGCTGCTTAGGTTCCTTATTTCTCATGACTCTTTGACCTCCATCTCGAATTGGTAAAGAACGGTCGCTGAAACTGAAAACAGAATGCCGAGATCTGCAGAGGGAGAACGCGCGCGATGACTTTCATGGGGAAAACCTCTCTGCCTTGGGTTCTACCAACAAAGCACGGCAGAGCGAAAGGAATTTATTCCCGTTCCACAGATTTTTCCGCTGAGCAGCCTTGGCCAAGACTCCGGCTCACCGAGGACGGCGGACATCACAGCACGCGTAAGAGCCTTCGCCTCACGCGGCTTGGATCACGATGACCCGACGCTCCACTAATCAGCCATACGGGCTAGCGCATTCACGTGACGCTGCCTTAGGGCTTCGTTAACTGCGGTTTCCCAGATGTTGCGTTCTTTGCTCTCTGCAAAACGTAAGCCGCAAAGGCTTTGTTTTCTTTCCACTGATATCCCTCCGGGTCGCGCCTTACGTCCGTCCAGGTCACATGTGGCTGATTGCGCCAGCTGTCGAGCAAAACACCCTCCTCGAAAGGTTGTCCCAGCGCGGTAACAACAATGCCGTTATTCTCGCAGATCGTGCCCGCCCCCGACTCCCCCCAGTGGAACTCGACCGTTTTCAACTTCAGCGCCTCCAATCGAACGAGCACCTCCATGGAGTACTGGTAACAGTATCCTCCTTTTGTCTTTCCCGTTTTGACCAGGTAATTCTGAATGCCAGGCATCAAGGTCGAGTACCATTTCACATGCCATTCACGCCCCAGTTCGTGTCCGGTGTTGACGACGCAAGCGGTCACCTGCTTCGCGTCATCCAGGCTGACGGTGGGCGAGAGCTCCTTGATGTGAGCGATCAAAGCGGGATCGTCAGGTGACTTCGCGATAGGCAGGTACTTACTCTGCGGGCGGTTAAGAGCCACAAGAAGCAGCGGTGCAATCACAAACAGCACAGCCTGTAACGACAAAGGGCGACGGGAAAACATACTCGAGACTTATTATACTTCTCCGAAGGAACTCCCTGGCAGCGTGGTTAGGCCTGCGCCATTGCAGCCGGCCACGAAGTAGATGGCAGGCTCGGGCATTACGCCTTGGCGTAAAAGCTCGCTGCCTTGCTCGACGACCTTCCTTTTTTCCTGCATTCCTTATTCGAGAGCTTGTCCTTCAGCAATTCCAACCTCGCGACGATGGCGAATCCGATGGATGGCACAAGTCGAATTCGCGTAAAAGGCTTCGCCTCACAACGATGTCACGATTCTATTCTCCGCGGACGCTGCCCAAAATGACCGTGAATCTTGTTCACGGAACCTACGACCTCTCCGTCAGTCCTACGGCTTGCGCCGGTTAAACAAAGGGTAAACCGCCCCTACGGCGCCGTTGTCGGCGTGTTGCAAACTATTCTCCAAATAATATACGATACGGCAATCGTCCTCGGAAAAGAATGACACCAACGCCAGTGCGAAGCTATCAATGGCTTCCCCTTTGCCTGTGCTAACCCGACTTCTTCGCGGATTGCGCCTGTCGTCACCGAGGTTGCAGTCGAATCCGCTTCTTGCTCCCGACTTTCGACGAGCCCTCTGCGAGAATCTTTGCGTGCAAGACGGGGCGGCAATTGCGTGCGCGCTGACGAAGTATCTCCCCGCCGGGGCCGGCGTTACGATAGCTTTCGAGGCCGGGGCGGTGCGACATTCGGGATCGAGCTGCATCTGGCTCGTACCCACGGGGGCGCTTTTCTTTATTTTCCGATCCTACGACCCGGGCAATTACTGGAGGTCGTGGTAGAACGTTGGCTCTCACTCTTTGAGCTCTTTCTCTGCGTGGCGCAGCAAGGCCCATAACCAGCTCGGCGACGTTGACGTTGACAACAAATTCACCACTCCTGGTTTTCCACAAAATATCCATCATCCGAGCATCTGCTGTGAGGATTGGGTCTCCAATCGCTCGCGGTTCTGGAAGTCATTCCATCTTTGCCTAATCAAGGGAAAACTGCCGCCTTCTCACCGTCACTCTCGGCCACCGCCATGAGCAGCATCCGGTCTCGGAAATGTGCCGGCCACTGCACTCGGCTCGGCCACCGATCACCGCCATCCGTTCACAGCTCTTCCATATCTCCGAGGCGGCACGGGATAGAGTTACGGCACCGGCAGCTAGTGAAGGCGGAGGGTGGAATGGAGGGAGCTGGAGCAATTTGCTCCACATCGACATCGATGGGCACGCCTCTTCTTCAGCGGATTGTTTCGGAAGCTGTTCTTGCGGCGGGCTGGTCCTGAAAGTGCAATCGCCCGAGGACTGGCGGCAATGGTATTACGACCAGCTTGTTCCCCGGGTTAAATTTCGTCTCGGTCCGCTCCGATTTAAGCGGGTTGCCGATCGAGACCGTCGGGGCTCTTTTCATGACCATCCCCTTAGAGGACCCAGAAGATCGCCCAGCACGGCCGGCGCGCTTGCCCTCTCTTTTTTTGACTTATCGAAGAGAACTTTGCCTTTGCCGACACGTCGTGGCGTGGGCCTTTGCCGCCGCCAAAATCCGCAGGCTAAGGAGCGTGGCAACGCCCACCAACGGATAGCGATTTTGAGTTGAGCAGTCTTTGCCTGGGAAGCGGAGACAAATCTCGTGATGATCCTGCCAGAGAGAGTGACCTTTAGCCGTCACTAACGAAAAGTCCATGGTTCGCCGGAAGCGACAGTAAGCTCTGACCTTTGTTGAAACCGCAATTCCCAGCTGGCTAGGTTCACGGAGTAGATATCTCTTTCTTGCTGTTATTCTCGCCGCCGCGCTCCCTTTCCCTGGTTTGCAGAGTTCAGTTCGAAAAGATCTGCTCCCGCGGCGAAAGGGCGCGTCGGCGACGCGGTCCAGCTCCTGGGGGCCTCGGCGAAACGGCGGACCTGCACGGCGACGAGCATTTCCCGATGCATCTGTAGGCTTGCCGAGTTGCCCATCTCCATGGCGGTCTGCCAGCGCGTTGATCGCGGAGAGCTGAAGCTCGATCAGGAAGTTGAAGGTCCAGCCAGGCGGATCTCGTGCGAACCGGAATGCTAGCCCAGGTGCGCGATCGATCTCCGGACGGTACTGAGCTGACCATCGCGACCTCTCCGCTACACCATCTGCGAGAGCGATGGCAGCGCCAGCGATGTGCTCATGAAACTCATCGGCGGCCCGGGCAGTGTCATGGCCTTCCTGAAGGAAACTCCAGTGCGGCACGTCAGGTGGTTAACTCTGAGAAGGAGATGGGCCGCAACTTGGGAAACGCAGTATTGAAACTGGGCGACTCCAAAGGCGCGCTCGCCTCCTACGTGGCCTTGCACTCTCAGCGTGGCCTCTCGCGGAGAGCCAGTCGCTGTTGCTGAAGTTGATGACCGGAGCAGGTGCACAGGGCGCGAAACGTCTCAAAGGCGAACTGCCTGCTGGAACCGTCGTCGCACGTCGACCAGGGCACCGGCGGCACTAGCAACGGCATCACCTCTGCGACCAACGACATCGGCATTATCACTCTGCCCGATGGCCGACACCTGGCAGTGGCCGCATTCGTCTCCGATTCCGCAGCCAATGATGACCGCGGGATGCGACATCATTGCCCACCTGGCCCAAAGCAGCCTGGGATTGCGCTACTCACTAGGCCGATGAGGCGTTCGCGGCGACCCTCCTGTATGCTGTCGGAGTCATGGCTCACTGTCAAGCTGTCCTTCCCGCTTTGGATCAGGCGCTCAGTTTACGCCAAAGTTCTCATATGGATCTCCGTGAATAGCCTAGGCTTTCACTTTCAGCCGTTTCAGCAACAGCAATTCAGCACGATGTCGCAATGCGATGCGATGCCGAGACGGTGTTACACATCGATTTATTATTATACGGAACCCCGCCACCGCCAAAAAACGGCGTAGTGCGGCCGCGGCAGCGAACCTTTATCCTTAACTCGAAACAGCCAACTTTCGCGAGGACCAATTCTTTTGTCTTCACCAACGCGTCGCGACCGACGAAGTCAGGTTTGGTCAATTGAGCAAAAATCCGAGTACGCCGCCCTTAGATCAATTCGTTCTGGCGAGAGATCGGAGCCATTGAGTGGATAGCACATCTCCAACCTTAGCGTATCGCGCGCGCCGAGGCCGCACGGTTTAATTCCCAGTGTCTTGCCCTGTTCAAGCACGGCGCTCCAAAACTTCACCGCGTCTTTTCGGCGAAAAAATTTGATTCCATCTTCGCCGGTGTAGCCGGTACGGGCAACGGAGGAACGGTCGTTGTATCAAATGGAACATCAACGATGTAGTTTTCGTGCCGGCTGCTCGATTTTCTTGCCGAAAAGCGCATGGAACAATGCCAGCGTTCGCGGGCCTTGAATGCGCATGCGCCAAAATTCGCGCTGCGACTTGTTAGGATACGAAGCAGGCGTTTTCCAGTTGCCGCCTGGGCGATCTGGAGATCACGCTCCTTGAGATGCTGTTGCAGCCGGCAAATACTGTCTGCGCATGCCGCGTTCACGACGAGCGACCTGCTCGTCGGTCCGATATACAATGAGATCATCAATGATCCCGCCACGATCATCGAGCAAAAATGGTCCTGACCCATGCCAACGTCGAGCCTGTCGATATTGTTGGTCAGCAGGCTATTGAGCCAGGTGGCGGCGGCGCCCTCGCCGCCAACTTCTTCGACGAGGACGTCGCAGCCACGATGAATTGGCCCATGTGCGAAATGTCGAAGACGCCAACGTGTCCGCCGCACTGCCTGATGTTCCTCGACGATGCTGGTGTATTGCACCGGCGTTAGCAGCCGGCGAATGGAACCATTTTCAGGTTCCAGAATTTCGCATATTTGCTCATCGTAAAGCGCCGTCCTTTTGTATGCGGCTTCAGTCACAACCGAAACTAGACTCTGTGCAACCTTGCGCAAGATTGCCAGCCACTTGAATTCGACCTCCTCACCTTAGTACCTGTTCCTAGGGCAAGAGAGAGGAATACGCCGCATCGCATTACAGTCGACGAATGGATTCGCGATCTCCACACCTCTCCCTTTCCGAAAGGGAGAGGATTGAGGTGGAGGAATTCGGCTAGTGTCCCACGAACCGTGGCCTGGCTGGATAGACTGGAAAACCTTCCGTTTCGGTTTCCTCGGTACTCCCGGGCTGATCCGGATAGTGATGGGCTTGCCCGCGCTGGTTTGGGTCCTGGTTTATCTTTAATCGTGGCTCAAACGTTTTGGCCCACTAGACCCAGCTTTAATTCTTCGAGGCCAGGTTTGGCGCCTCGTCACCTACATCTTCATTACCGCAGACCTCGTCCACTGTGGGTGCTCCTTGCGCTGTGGTTTCTCTTTGGTTCATGAGCGAAGGTCTCGAACGCGCGTGGGATTTTTCAGACTGAGCCTATATTTCACATCGGGATAGTCGGCACGACCATCGCCGGCGTTTCTTTTCGGCAGCAATTTCTCCAATGGAATGCTCATCACGTCATTGTTCTTCGCATTGGCGCGCTTTTTCTGCCAATAATCATTTACATCCTTTTTGTTCTGCCGGTAAAAATTAAATGGATAGCATCGATTTACAGACGTTTTGATGATCGGCTTCTTTCTGGGCAATGTGTTGTTTTTTTTTGTGTACTTCGTAGACTAGTATTGCTATCAAAAGGCTTGTTCCCCTTGATGGCTCAGGAAGGTAAATATCGCGGATTTCGTAGTCTGCTTATTTCTAGGCACAGTTGCGACTCCCCTAAATGTAGAGCCACACTATTCGTCGCTCTCACGTGGATCAAGGTTATAGCCCCTATTAGATGCAATTATTCTGCTTCATTCCGCGCGCCGTCTCCGTGCCCCTCCAGAGCGCATGCATCTAAAAATTGAATATCGCCACGTGAAATCGAGCGCCTTTGACTACCGTAGCCACGATCCTCGTCAACGCTCAGCGGCCCGCCGCGTTTCCCTGCCCATCAGCCGCCATCTGCTTCCGCAGTTCCTGGGCTGAAGGCATCGGCATCACCTTCGAAGTCGATTTGCAATGCTCCAGGACATCCCGGCTCCCGTATTTGCTACAACCATAGAAAGGGCCGAACTTCTCGCTCCGGTACACCGTCGGTGCCCAACATCGCTTGCACGCCGGCACAACGCCTTCGCAATCGGGACTCGAACAAACGCGAAAGTCCCCGATCAACAGCAACGGTGCCCCACACTCTCCGCAGCCCACTTCCCGGTAGCGACACGCCGGAAACCGCGAGCAACCGCAGAATTTACCTGAACTTCCATCCCTGACAATCAACTGCCCGGTCGCGCACCCCAGGCACAGAAGCCCTGGATCTGTTCCCTCTGGATGTGCGACCCGCAAACTCCTCTGTCTCGACGAGGTCACCTTCCTCTTGCAGTTCTGCCACGAATGACGAGCAGTTATTTCCGTCATAAACAAGGTAGACCCGGTGCCGGGCGCGTGTCAGGGCCACATCGAAGAGTCGCCGCTCCTCCGCCCACGGAAATGTCTCCAGCGGAGGCAGGAACATCGCGGCGAAGTCGTCCTCGTCCTTTTCAGCGGGAAATCCGTTCCGCCCTCGCTCCAGACCCACCACGATCACGAAGTCCGCCTTCCAGTCCCTTCGTTCCGTGGACCGTCCGAAATTCCACCGCACCCAGGTGCGGCAACGACGGCTCAAGCCCTTCGGGAAGCTCTTCGCGTCGGCTTCGAGTCATCGTAGTGGTAGCGAGCCAGGATGAACACGCGAGAATCGATGGCCCTCGCTGGCGGGACCAGTCGTTCATTCGCTGGAGTGCTTCCAACACCCCTCTATCGGGGTTTCGTAGTGCGGACCAGGGACACCGCCGGCTGTTCCACACGCCTCGGCGCTCTTGAGCGTGCGCTGCGACTGCTCAGGATTCATTCTGATGAATCGCTCGGCAACCTCTCCGATCTTGCTGTTGAACCGGAACGTCTGATCGAGCAAGGACGTCTGGCCTGGCCCGACCCTGGATCGGAATTCTCGAATCCACCCGATATCGCTTCCGGCGAATCGATAGATCGACTGCCAGTCATCCCCTACGCAGGTCAGTTGGGCGCCCTTCGCGGCATTTCGGGCAGCCATTAGGAGGCGGGCCCTCGGCCCGCTGATGTCCTGAAACTCATCAACCATGATGTGCTGGTAGGGAAGGCTCAGCCTTCCCGTCTCGAGATAGTTCGCCAGCGGAGAGAATAAGTTCTGCAAAGTCGACCTCCCTGCGCTCCTTGAGCTCCGTCTCGTAGGCATGCTTGAGCAGCGAGAACAGTGGCCACCGCGCTAGCAACTCTTCCTGGATCACCCCTGAGCAGCGCCGAGATTCGCTCCAGGATGTCATCATCAGCCAGGCCACTGTCTCGAACCAGAGGCAGCGCCCCTGCGCACTCCTCGGCGAACTCACTGACAAACCCGGATTCCCTCAGGATCTGAAGGCAGTTTTCATCCGATACGGGAGAGAGAACAAAGCCTTTGGCGATCAAGGCTTCGGTCAACTTCTCGAAGACATGATTGGCATGAAAGTCGGCGGACGTCGTCTCGATGCAGTCCAGCGGCTCTGTTTTCCACAATTCCCTCTTCCAGGCCACTTCCAGCAGATACTTTGCTCGCGCCTCCCCACTGAAAAAGGGTGGTGGTTGCCCGTTTGCGCCGAGGCCGAAATGCTCCAGTAGTACTGGGGACTTATCGTCCTCCGTGCGAAACAACGTGAAATCCGGGTGGTAGCTGCCGGTGTTGTCGATCCGCCGGCGCCAGATCCAGCTTCCGCTCGTACTCGTACCGCACCCCGTTTCGCGTCAGGAAATTCGCGATTCGCAGCTCTTCGAAGCTTTTTACGAGCTCGCCACGGAGGGTTCTAAGATTGGCTCGATCTATTGTCTGGCCGTACTCCTCCATGCTTGCGTACGAGAAGAGGCTGCGCCTCTGCTTTGGCGGATCGAGACCGTAGTCGATAAATGCCTTTCGATAGCCACGTTCGGCCAGCAATTCGTCCAGCTTGCCAGTGAGCCAGCGTTTGAGCTGATGGGCATCCTCCGCAAGTACTGAAATGTCTGGCTGGACCTCATCCACTTCTGCAATGAGTTCCTTGCCAAAGGCATGAAAGGTCCGGATTTGCGCCCTGCCAGAAATCCCGGCCCCTAGACGGCTTGCAGACCGCTCACGGAGAGTCACGGCCGCGTCCCGGTTGTACGCGAGGATGAGAATCCGGGAGGGATCGACACCCCTCATTTTCGTCAGGTATCCCAGCCGGCCGATCACCACGCTGGTCTTGCCCGTACCGGCGCCCGCCAATACCAGATCGTTGTCATCGTCCATGACACAGGCCCGTCGCTGCGCGGGTGTCAATGGTTGCGACTCAACCTCGTCGAAGAACTGCCTGCAACGCTCCAGTTCTGACGCCACGAAGGCTTCGTTTGCCTTCGCGGCATTCTCCAGCCAATCCTTCTGTCCAGGCTTCGCCCACTCGATAGGTTTCGACGATATCTGCCGGTGCGTCAGTCGCCAGTTTCCCTGAGGACAGTCTTCAGTACGCCACGCCATTCAACCGACGTCACCGTTTGCGTACTGGCTCGAACGTATGAACTGCCGGAAAGGAACGTCTCGCGGTCATTGCCCAAGGCCTCCAGCCGTATACGCACCCTTTCGTAGTGGGCCGCTCGTGCTGGCGCAATCCATGCCTCGATCTCGCGGGCCAATGTCCTGGCTTCAGTGACCCGGATTCCATCAAGGCGGATCTCTCGGCCATCCGTTGTCCTGAACTTTATAGCCGACCAAAAGAGTCCTCGCCTTCGCTGAATCGGCGGAACGATGTCGTCAGCATTAAGCGTAAGGGATTGGCCAGTCTTTCGATAAAGAACCAAGGAATCCTCATCGAGGATTACTTCCCGCAGGCCAGAAATGCCAAAGACATGCCCCCAGAAGCCTGTCGTATATCGGAATCCGCCCATCGTTTCTCATCTTACCGGCGACCGCTCCGAATTTAATGCGAGGTCGGTCACCGGCGCGGACTCGTTGAGTCCCTGGCTGGGGCCCATAGGCCCAATGTTCGATAAATTAGTGGCCAGACTCCTTGCATCCATGGCGAGATTGGTAGATCTGGATGAGCGGGCTTTCGATCATTAATGACATTTATGTTGCTGGCAGAACGAAGAACTGAAAACTGGGCATCAACCGGTATTTTGGGCAATTTCGCTTCAATTGCTGGTTGTGACGCCAGTTGTATAGCTTGATCGGGAAACTGCTCATTTCGACGCATCGACCGCGCGCCCAACAATCGTGCGTAGAAGGATTGCTCTGGCAGAAGCCAGTCACGCGAGTCGACTCTATCGACTTCGACCTGCCAGCCTTGTGTCAGCTCACTGACCAGGCGATGGCGCAGAAGCTGGAGAAGATCTATCTATGGGCTTTCGACTGCATCAGGCCGTACAGCGATTGAAGATGGATCTTTCCACGCAGGAAGAGGCCGAGTTTGTGCTCGATGCGGAGATGCTGCATCTGCGTGTGCCTGTCACGCGAGCAATGTTTGAGGAATGGATTCAGCCGGAGGTCGCGCGCATGGAAGCGAGTCTCGACGAATTGCTGGCGAAGACCGGCGTCGAGGCGGGACGGGTGGACCGTGTGTTTTTGACCGGCGGCACATCACTGGTTCCGGCAGTGCGGCGAGTGTTTACCCAGCGCTTCGGTGAGGATCGCGTTACGAGTGGCGACGCGTTTACGTCGGTGGCGCATGGGTTGGCGTTGATGGCCAATTCATTTGAATAAGGCAAAACGAAGGGCCAGGTCTTCGACCCGGCCGCAGAGGCAGATCAAAAATTTTAGCCCCTTCCTTATCCGCGGTCCGCGGATAAGGAACGGGCTACGCAGACATTCGTGGCAGTTCGAAAGAAAGCAATTTTGTCGTTCCGGCTTCGCCTACACTCCTGCCTTCGGCAGATCGGAAAAGGGTTTACGCAGGTGTTTATTGGCCGGGTCGGAGACCCGGCCCTTCCGAGTCGAGGCTCCATCTCAAGATAGAGTTGCCCCCTACGGTTTGCGGCGCAACGCCTCCGCAATCCCCTGCTCCGCAAGAGGTTCCATGATGGCATAACCCGCGGCGGTAGGATGTACACCATCGAGGGCGGTGCCCTCCTTCATTCCGCCGTTGGCGTCGGTCAACGCAGCGTAGTAGTCCACATACACCAGCCCCTGCGCGGCTGCGTATTTCTTCATCCACGCGTTCATCCGGCGGATGGGCTCGGCTGGTTGTACGTCTTTGCGCCAGTTGTAGTGGTCGGCCGGCAGTGTGCTGCACAACACCATGCGAATGCCGTTGGCGCGCGCCAACTCGACCATGCTGGTGATGTTGTCAGCAACCATTTGCAGGGACGACGGCCCGATGTTTCCAGCAACGTCGTTCGTTCCCGCGAGCAGGAGCACGACCTTCGGGTGCAGGTCGATCACATCCTGGCGGAAACGAATCAGCATCTGCGCGGTGGTCTGTCCGGAGATGCCGCGATCGATGTATCCCTTGCCCGCGAAGAACGGCCACTTCTCCGGCCGGTTGCCCCACGAGTCGGTAATCGAGTCGCCATAGAAGATGACGCGGCCCTCATGCGCCTTCACCGGCCCAAGCGCGGTGTTGGCCTTGCGATAGCGCTCGAGCTCGGCGATATCGTCGCTCAGTTTTTTGTACTCCACAGCTTGTGAGGCGGACATGTCTCCGGTGGTGGTCATGCCGAAGCTCCACGTGTCGTTGAAGTCGGGCTTGCGTCCCACCTCGGGCGACAGAGACCACACGTTGCCCAGCAGGTAGCGAATCTGGTCCTGCGAATAGTCCACGCCTTCGAGCTCGCCGGTCTGCGGCGCGGTATATACGAGCGCGACTTTGCCCTGCGGCGACATCACCCACACATACCCGATCTGCTCCGCGGAAGAGTCGGAGGTGATGGCAAACTGCTGCCGCTTCTCGCTCCAGGCAATGCCCTGGATCTTTGGTATCGGCGATGACAGCGTGATCGGCGCCAGCGGCTTCATCGTCTTGAGGTCATAGGTGTAGACGTGATAGCTGTCGCAGAAGCTGGAGACCACCATCGTCTGCGACGACGGCACAATCGTGACCGACGAAACTTCGTGGCCGTAGCTGGAGAGGTCAACGAAGCGCTTGAAGGAGCCGTCTTTGGCGTCGTAGATCGCGATGCGTTGCTGGGTGTTGTCGTCGCAGGAGTTGTAGCTTTCTTCGGGGGCGTAGATGTCTCCCTGATAGACGTCACCGTCGCCGACGTGTGCGGGGCCGGGAGGCATGCCGTCGAAGGGAGATTTGTTGTCCCAGACAGGCTGCCAGTTTTTGTCGAAGGCGGCGATCTCGTTCGTTGAGAACATATAGTGGAAAGAGCCGTCGGTAGCGTATCCCTGGATGGCTTTGACTGGAGACACTGCGACCAGTGGCGGCGTGAGAGCTGGCTGGCCTACCGGCGTACTTTGCGCCTGCGCGGAACCTGCGACTGCCAGCGCCATGAGGCCCAACCGCAACATGCTCGTCCGCAACATCTTCGTTCGCAACACCCTCGCTATAGCCACAACCATCGATGATTCCCCCTCGCCACACCGAAGCCATTTTAGACGCACGAGTTTGCATGTCCGATGAAAGAACTTCGAGTGTTTGCGCGGGATGACGGAATTTTCTCAGGCGGTGGACGGGCAGACAACGTATGCTGTAGGCAACCACTTTGATTTGATCGACACCATTTACGGAGGGCATCCGGCATGAGTGTAACCAAAACAGCGACTGCAACAGTCGACGAGGTACAGGTCCCGGCGAGCCGTGTGCCGCTCTATGTGGCGGCTGTGGTGGTGGTGCTGGGCGTGGTGTTGGGGTGGATCGCGCACAAGTTTTCCGGCGGGACAGTGGCCGGGTTTCATCTGTGGCAACTCGGGGTTGTGGCGTTGATCCTGTGTGTTTCCGGCCTGATGAGCGGGCTTTCGGGGTTTGGATTCTCGGCGGTGGGATCGTTGTGCCTGCTGTTTCTGCCCCCGAAACTTGCGGTGCCGCTGCTGATGGCGCTTTCGACTGCGAACCAGTTGATGTCGCTGGGCCAGATCCGCGAGGACCTGCCGAAGTCGTGGAAGGAGGCATGGCCCGGCGGGTCAGCCCCGTATGTTCTCGGTGGAGTGGTCGGCGTTCCTCTGGGAGTATGGCTGCTGAACAACCTGCCCGCTCAGAAACTGATGCTGGTCTTCGGTGTGATCCTGGTTGTCTACTCGGTCTATTCGCTGGCCAAGGCCGCGAGCCACAAAACGAGAGGAGTCGGCGGCGCAGCCAGCGGTATGGCCGTCGGGTTTATCGGCGGCACGATCGGTGGGTTTACGGCGTTCCCGGGTGCGGCGGTTGTGGTCTGGACGGGCCTGAGGAACCTGCCGAAGAAGGTGTCGCGGTCGATTGTGCAGCCTTACATTCTGGTGTTGCAGATCGTTTCGCTGGCGACCAATGCCTACACCCACCCCGCGATTTTCGGGCAGCGGTTCTGGCTGCTGCTGGCGATTACGCTGCCGGTGGTTCTGCCGGGAACGTTCGGCGGCGTGATGCTCTACAGGCGCATTTCGGATGTGAACTTCAAAAGAATCTCGTTCATCCTGTTGGGGCTATCGGGCGTCGGTTTGCTGGTAAAAGTGCTGCTGAAATAGTGGCTGTCCCGAGTCCGTTGCGCTCTTTGCGTTTTCCTTTGGTTTACGGTCGAACGTCGCCTCACGTCCGGGAAGCGAACGTCGAAGTGGAATATGATCGGTTTGATTCCTCCTTTCCGCCATGCACAGGGTCCACTCGATAGCTTTGGAGCGCAATCCGGAGGCCGGGAAAGCCGAGGAGCTGCTTGAGGCGTGCTTCGCGGAGAGCGATCCGTTCCGCGCCGAGAACATTCTAGGTGAGCTCATCGCCCAGTATGTGCAGCCAACAGCAGCGCGCATTGTGGCGTCGCGGCTGCGTTCGCATGGCAGCGCGCACCATGGGCAAATCGAGGACGTCACGTCGGAGGCGGTCGTCGCTTTTCTGCTGTACGTCCAAGATCAACGCGGGGAAGACCAGCGCGGAGCGGGCGGCGAACCCATCCGCAGTGTCGAGGCGTTCGCGTCGACCCTGGCTGGACGAGCGTGCAACGACTACTTCCGCCGGACGCATCCAGCGTTCCATGGACTGCGCAACAAGTTGCGCTATCTCTTCGAGACGTACCCGGACATTGTGCGCTGGAAAAGCGCCGCCGGTGAGTGGCTGTGCGGTCCGGTGGCGTGGCAGGTGGCAGGGATGGCTCCGCGGACCGACGTCGAAGGTTTGAGCAGGAGCGCATGGCTGGAGCAGGGCGGCGCCGACGAAGCGCATCCGGCGGACCAGTTGGCGCGGGTGTTCCGGCAACTGGGTGCACCGGTACGCTTCAACGACCTGGCAGTGTTGATGGCGCGGCTGTGGAACGTGCAGGAAACGAACGCCGAGCCGGAGGAAGAAGAAGCGGAGTTTGCCGACCCCGCAACCCCAGTCGACGTGACACTGGGCCGCAGGGAGTGGCTGGCCGGGCTGTGGGAGCAGATCGGCAAACTGAACCGCAATCAGCGCGCCGCGCTGTTGCTGAACCTGCGCACGCCGGACGGCAGTTGCGCCGCCAGTCTGCTGGTGATGACCGGCGTCGTGAGCGTGCGCAAGATCGCCCAGGCCGTGGAGATGCCGGCGGAAGAGTTTGTGGAAGTATGGAAGCGGTTGCCGCTGAACGATCTGGAGATAGCGACGCTGCTGGGTCTGACGCGGCAGCAGGTCATCAATCTGCGCAAATGCGCTCGTGAGCGGCTGGCGCGGCACACGGGAGGTTACCATCGCGGGCAATGGTAATTTCGAGCAATTTCTGACGACATAGCAGGTAGAAACTAGAGAAAGACGACGGCGAGGATGGCGAGACACAAGTGGTGGAGAAGATGACAAAACATCTATCGAGCCCGGAGCTACAGGCGTTTCTGGCGCGCGAGTTGCCGTCCGCGCAATTGCTGGAAGCGGATGACCATCTTGCGGAGTGCGCCGCGTGCCGCAGTGCGCTGGAGCAGCACGCCGGTGCAGGTAACGCCGTTCAGCAGTTGGAAGGCGCATTCGCCGCTGCGGAACCGCATCTGGAGTACGAGCAGGTGCGCCTGCTGGCAGAGGGTAAGGCGGTGTCGCCTGAAGCGGTGCGCCATACGGCGTCGTGCCATGCCTGCGCTCGTGAGGTTGCGGAGCTGCGGCAGTTTGCGGCAGAAGTGGGTGCGATGCCACGCGCGACGGTTGCTGTGACTCCGGTCGTACCGAACAATATCGTCCCGATGAAGCCCAGCATCTGGCGCTCGCCGCTGCTGTGGAGCGGACTGGCTGCCGCCGCGGTGCTGCTGGTGATCGCGAGTCTGTATCACCAAAATGCGATACCGGATGCTGCAAACGCAGTGGCGACCCTGCACTCCGGCGGAGCGCAGATTTTCGTCGATCGCAGCGGACAGTTGCATGGGGAAGAAACCGCGAGCGACGCCTGGCGTGCGCAACTGGCGGCGACGATGCAGACCGGAAAGCTGGAAGTGAATATGCCCGCGCGTTTGGCGGGTGAACGGACAGAGACGATGCTCGGCAGCCCGAGTGGCCCGCCAGCGTTTCGTCTGCTGTCTCCTGTGGGGCGGGTGTTGGTGAGCGACAGCGCGACGTTTACAGTGGAGTGCGCTCGACGACGCGAAGAGCTACAAAGTGACCGTGTACGGCGCTGGGTACAGAAAAATCGCGGAGAGCCCGATTATGAGCGGGACGAGGTGGCAGTGGAGGACGCTCTACCGCGCGGGGCTGTTTATACGTGGACAGTGACGGCCGAGGGCGGCAAGGGGACCGTGGTGGAACCGGCGCCTCCGCAGTCTGAGGCGGCTTTCAAGGTGCTGGAAGCGGATGCTGCTGCTGAGCTGCAACAGGCCGTTGTCAGCCATCCGCACGACGCGCTTCTGCTGGCCGTGCTGTACGCGCGCGCCGGAGCGGTGGATGAAGCGCGTGCCCAGATCGATGCGTTGGCGGCTGAGAATCCAGACAGCAAGCTGGTCGCGCAACTGCGGGCGTCGCTGCCGTAGAACCTGTTTAAAACCGTGCGAGGAGACTCAGTTGCTGTTGTCGTTGCTCTTGAGATAGGTCCGGGATTTATCCCGGACATTCAACCGGCCACCAGAACGAGAGTACGTTTTTTAGGAAGCTTTAGCCTCCGGGACATGTTCTCTTTGCTGGAGGGCCAGTCCCAGGCGCTAAAGCGCGCTTTCTCTGTGCAGCGGAATGCCCGGACTAAAGTCCGGGCCTATCTCAGAAGCAAAAACGAACTGGAACCTCTCTGGGGCTGTGCGAGGATCCGTAGCGCAGTTTTTAGACAGGTTCTCAGGTCGCCGTCGCCCATCAGGACGAACGACGCCCAGTAAAAAGGGTGGGCGTACTTCTCGTTGTGCAGCACGCTCAGCTCGGCGTGGCGCAGGGCTTCGGCTTTCGGGCGGGCGGCTGCTGCGCCGCGCCTACCTGCCCGGCGCCGACCCCGGCATCAACGACAGCCTGGTCGCCCAGCAGGGCCCCAACTACGCGCTGGCCAAACGGCTGCAGCGGTGGCGGGCCTCGGTCGCCCGCGACGGCGGGGCCACGGTGTCGCTGAACGTCGCCCCGCCGACGCGCACCAAGTCGGTGGTGCAGAACCGGGTGCTGGCGGCGCGGCGTACGCGGGCGCGCACCGGTTCGGCGTGGAGGTCTTCGAGCCCGCCACCACCAAGGTGCTCATGGCCGCGCTGCTCGCGCACGACCTGCACACCGGCGGCGGCCCGGCGCACGCCCATCCCTGGCAGGACGAGGCGTACGCGGCCGCGCCCGGCGGCCTGTGGCGGATCGCGTACGCGCCCCGGAGCGCGCTCGGGCTCGCCGCCCTGCTCGGCTACGGGGCGGCCCGGGCCTGACGGGCCCG
>CAWDEC010000010.1:0-24545 GCA_963801255.1 uncultured Verrucomicrobiae bacterium
CGAGACCGCCGACGCGATACCAGCGATAGCCGTAACCCTCGAGTACCACCCGGTGTTTGCCCGACTTATCGGCTTCACTGTGCTCTTCGCCTAACAAATTGACCAGGTGCTGGCCTTGTTCCCCCAGCCCGACGTCGACAGAGATCTCGCGCGGTTCCTCATGCAGGTTGTGCATCACGACGACGGAATTGTTCCGCCAGTCGTAACGCATCACAAGCACGGCCGGATCGCGTACCTTCAACACCTCAAAATCGCCCCACCCGATCTCCGGCACTTCCTTCCGCATCCGGATGATCCGCTCCGTCCAGTTCAACATGGATTCCGGATGCCGGCGCTGGGCTGCGGCATTGATTCGCTCAAAACCGTAGGGACCTTCGTCGATCACCGGCTTGTTCGGCTTTTTCGATTTCGTGAAACCGCCATTCGGCTCGCCCGACCATTGCATTGGCGTGCGCGCGCAATTCCGCTCCGGCAGGTCGAGATTATCTCCCATGCCCAACTCGTCACCATAACGAATCACCGGAGTGCCGGGCAGGGTGAACATGAGGCTGTAGGCGAGCTCAAGTCTCCGTTGATCGCCGCCCAGCATCGGCGCGAGCCGCCGGCGAATCCCGCGATCGTAAAGCTGCATGTTTTTCTCCGGACCAAACTCATCGAACACAGTCTGCCGTTGTTCCTTTGTCAGGCGGCCGAGATCCAGCTCGTCATGATTGCGCAGGAACAATCCCCACTGCGCCGTGGCCGGTCGCGATTTCGTCGCCCTCATCGCTTTCACCAGCGGACGCGTGTCGCATGAGGCGAGGGCATAGAACAGGTGCTGGTTCACCTGGAAGTTAAACATCATGTGCATCCGCTCGCCGTCGTCGCCGAAGTAATCCATGTCCGTATCCGGCAGGACGTTCGCTTCCGCGAGGATGATGCAATCGCCTTTGCGCCACTGAAGGAATTCGCGGAACGACCGGAGCATGTCGAACTGCTCCTTCGGCTTCTTCACCGTCGGCCCTTTCGTTGAGATGATGAACGGCACCGCGTCCATGCGAAACCCGGAAACGCCCTGCTGAATCCAGAAGCCCATGATCTTGAGAATCTCGGCCTGCACCTCTGGGTGCGATGTATTCAGATCTGGCTGGAAATCGTAAAACCGGTGGAAATAGTAGGCGCGCGCCTCGCCGTCGTAACTCCAGGTAGTTTTCTGCACGCCAGGGAACACCATCCCTGTGTTCGCGTTCGCCGGTTTCTTTTTCGCCCAGATATACCAGTCGCGGTGTTTCGACTTAGGATCCTTTCGCGCCTCTTTGAACCAGGGATGCTCGTTCGACGTGTGATTCACGACGAGATCGATGAGAACTCTGATCCCGCGCTGTTTCGCCGCGTGGGTGAACTCAACGAAATCGCCCAGTGTGCCGTAGCGCGGATCGACATTGTAATAATCCGCCACGTCATAGCCGTCGTCTTTGCAGGGCGACGTTTGGAACGGCATCAACCACACAGCCGTCACCCCGAGCCCGTGCAGATAATCAAGCCGCCGCATCAAGCCTTCGAAATCCCCCACCCCATCCCCGTTCGCGTCCATGTACGTGCCGACGGAGAGGCAATAGATGACCGCGTTTTTGTACCAAAGATCGTTGATCATTGTGCAGCGAAATGTAACGAGTAGCGCGACCAACATCCAGCCGGCATTGAGCCACGACTGCCCGCGCTTGGAAGCGACAAATCTCGTCCGCAGCTTGGGACTCTCTCAACTATCAGCTCTCAACTCTCAGCTTTTCCCAATGCTTACGCGAGCAGCTCTTCGAGTTCTTCTGTCGTTAGGCCAGTCATGAGCGGTTCCTCGCTCTCGATGGCGGCGTCGATCGCCGCGCGTTTCTTCTCCTGCAGCCGCAGGATTTTTTCTTCGACGGTGTCGCGGGTGATGAGCTTGTAGGCCGTGACGACGCGCGTTTGACCGATGCGGTGAGCGCGGTCGGTGGCTTGCGCTTCGACCGCGGGATTCCACCACGGATCGAAATGAACCACGGTGTCGGCGGCGGAGAGATTGAGTCCGACCCCGCCGGCTTTCAGGCTGATCAGGAAGACGGGAATCGCGGAATCGCCCTGGAAGCGATCCACGATTTCCTGACGCTGTTTGGTCGAGCCGTCGAGATAGCAGAATGGGATCTCGAGTTTCTCCAGGCGCTCGCGAATGATGTGCAGCATCGAGACGAACTGGCTGAAGACGAGCACGCGGTGTTCGCCGTCGATCGCTTCCTCGAGGAGTTCGTCGAGAAGGTCCAGCTTTGCCGACGCCTCTTCCTTGTCGATACCAACGAGCCGCAAATCGCAGCAGACCTGGCGCAAACGGAGCAGACCAGTAAGCATCTTCATTCGTTGTGCACCGGCGTTCACATTCTTGCCGGAACTGCCAAGACCCTGCTGGATCTCGCGCAGGAGCGCGTCATAGGCGGCGCGTTGATGACTCGTTAGGCTACAAGGCACAACCTGTTCGATTTTTTCGGGCAGATCTTTCGCGACGTCGCGTTTCCGCCGGCGAAGCAGGAACGGTTGCAGCCGGCGCGACAGCCGGCGTTGCACATCGGGCGCGGAGCCGCGCGCGATCGGCAGCTCGTAACGCTCACGAAAATCGCTGCGGTTTCCGAGATAGCCAGGCAGCGCGAAGTTCATGATCGACCAGAGGTCGCGCACCGAATTCTCCATAGGTGTACCGGTCAGGACAAAGCGATGCTTCGCGCGAAGGGCGAACGCAGCCTGCGCGTTTTGCGTCTCCGGATTTTTGATGTGCTGCGCTTCGTCGAGCACGGCGGTTGAGAATTTGATTTCGCGCAGCGCGTCGATGTCTCGTCGCAGCAGTGCATAACTCGTGATGACTATGTCGACGTCCGCGATCGACTTGAAACGAGCGGCACGATCGGCGCCTTCGAGCACGAGCGTCTTGAGTTCAGGAGTAAACTTGCGCGCTTCATTTTCCCAGTTTGTCAGGAGCGACGTTGGGCAGACGACGAGAGCCGGACCAACGCCCTGGTGAGCACGGAGAAACGCGAGTGTCTGCACCGTTTTACCAAGACCCATTTCGTCCGCGAGAATGCCGCCAAGATTGTTCGCCGCGAGACGCGTGAGCCACTCGAACCCGGTGAGTTGATACTCGCGTAATATCTTCGCGAGCGTGCCGAGTTTCGACTTCGCATCCGGAGACGCATCGCGGCCGGTGATGAATTTCTTCAGTGCTTCGCGACGATCGGCGACGGCGGAGCCAAGCTCGCGCGCAGTTTCTTCCACATACCCGGCGTGTGCGCGGTTGATGCGGTAAAGCCCGGGCTGCGTCTGCGCCGGATCGCAATCGCGAATGACCTGCTCGAAATCCTCCAGGCCCGCGGTGTCGATCGCTGCAATGTGGCCATTCTTTAATCGCGTCTGCGATTGGCCGGAACGAAGCAGCCGCTGAATGTCGGCATTCGAAAACACCTCGCCACCAGGCGTGGTAAGCGAGTAACGAACCTCGAACCAATCCTGACCCGAGCCGACAATCTCGAGCTTCGGCGTGACGCGCTCGATCTCGCCGCTCCACTTCTCGACCTGCGCGGTGAGCGTCACCTTCCAGTCGCGCTGCAGTCTCGGATAATCCGTAGCGAAGAACCGGACAACATTTGGCTGGCCGTGCAGCACGAAGCCGCCGGCGTCGGTTCGGGCGAAACCAATCTGCTCGAGTCGCGCGATCGCTGTGTTCTCTGCGTCGAGATTCCGCATCAGCACCCGATCGGTATTTTGTGGATCGCGGAAGAGGAATTGATCCTGTGCATTGGCCAATGCTTTGATCGGCGCGCGATCGCCATAGCTACACATCAACTCAGCGGTAACGCCGAAGAGCGCGCCAGCCAGCCGCAGCTCAAAGGATGGTCGCGCAGTTGCGATTTCCGGCAGGCGAACGCCTTCGCCGGCGCGCACGTCGAATGAATCCCGCAGCCGTGGCAGATCGAACGCGAGAAAATGTAACGCGCGGTCGCCGTCGAGGAGCAACGGCTGCTCGATCAGGTGGGTCGAGCCGGGCGGCAACGCTTCGCCGCAGCGAACAAACTCGTTGTCCCGCAGCAGCCATGCCTCAGTCGCATTCCAGAGCAGCAGCGAGTTCGGGGGAAGATTAGCTTTCACCGTGATCCCGTCGTCGCGCGACTCAACCAGGAGCTCGAGGCGTAACGCTGCCGAAGAGATCGTCGCCTGAGTCGTTTTGCCGAATGTGACACGTGAATGATTCTGCAACGCGGGAAGCAGCCGCAGAAATCCGTCGCGCGACAATGTCGCCATGCCGCTCTTAAAGAGAGCCGGGACGGCGCGCAGACCTTCGATCAACGCGAGATCGGCGTCGCCGACTGCAAACGTCTTCTTCTTCGGGAGCACGGAGACGAGCGTGCGGTTTCGAGAAACTTCCGCTTCGACTACGATCATGATCTGCCCTTTCTGCCAAGCGCCCGCGAAATTGGGCGGCAGGATCACATGCAGTGTCGTTAGGCCGGCGTGCGCCGAATCACCGGCAACGAATTGCGGACCCGCCGGTGCTTCAAGTATCGGCTCGTTAGGCGCGGCGACTACAGCCGCCGGCGGATTCAAATAGCCCAGGCCCACCGCGATCGAGTGCGCACAAATTTTCCCCGCCGAGCGAGACTGCCAGCAACTGCACAGATTCTCGACGTCGATCGCGCTTTTGACTCGCAGGCCAGAGCGGTAATTCTTCGCACCTTCGCGCACGTAGCCGCTCAGCAACGGCGGCTCGTATTTGGCCTCCGAGACGCGCCCGCTCTTGAGCAGCTCGCGTGCAGGCTTCATCGCCTGCCAGCCCCCGGCATTGAGGAGGAGCTTCTCGGTAATCGGGATATCGCTCACGGGCGAGCAACGTCGCGCATTCGGGGCGTTTGGAAAATGGGTGCCAATTGTGGCTCCATCCTTCTACTTTAGCCTTCTTACTTCTCATTTCATAAAGCCGTGATCCGCCAGTCGTGCGCGCTCCCTTGAAGGAACACGGATTGACCCTGCTTCTCCTCTAACTCGCCGCTTGACCAAGCAGCCTCAGTTTTGATAGCCAAGAGACAAATTTCAGCTTTCTATGAAGTCTAAGTCTCTCTTACTCACCCTGCTCACAGCCTGCCTCGCGTTGGCTGGAGGAAAAGCATTTGCTCAACGTGTCACATTCGAGGTCGTTTATTGAGATTTGACTCCGATGGCCTCAAATCCTGCAATGCAAAACCGACTTTTCGATCACATCGATCTGCGCGTCGCGACCCTTGCCCCTTGCAGGCCACTCTTCGATGCCCTCTTCCCCGCGCTGGGATTTACGCAGATCAAAGCGGGCGACGGCTGGGTGTGCTATTCGCTGCCGGGCGATCCCAAGGAGCAACCCTTCATCCAGGCGGACGAAATGCCGGGCCATCGCGGCAACGCGAATCGGTTCGCCTTCACGGCGGACACGGAGGAAGAGGTGAATCGCCTGGGCGAGATCGCGCGGGCGGCCGGCGCGCTCGTGGTCGAGGGACCGGAGTATTGCCACGACTACACGCCGGGGTACTATGCGGTGTTCTTCGAGGATGCCAGCGGCAACAAGTGGGAAATCTGCTGTCGCACGGCGCGCGTGCGCTGATAGATGCGCATGCGTCCGGCATTCCGGGGTCATTCTGTGAATCGTCGCGGCAACAACGCCCAGCAGAGCGCTGGGAAGTCTGCGAGCGAAGGAGCCGATACTGAAAAGACTTAGCCCCATGAACTCCATGTGAAGACTTGTGAATCCCACTTATCCCTAGCCTTGGATTGAGAGGCGAGTTCTAAGACCCGTAACCGGCTAGTTCCGATTAGCGAACCTGCCCGCCTCAATGTGAGGGTCTGCCCTACTGCGAGCCTTTATCCAGATTATCGGTCGAGCGGATGAACGCGGCCGCGTCATCGTGCAGAGCCCTAAGTGATTCCTGATGGGCGTAGACCATGTGGCCCGACTCATAGTAGTGATACTGGATGTTATCCTGGAGCCGTTCTGGAATGGCTAGGTGGTGCATTTCGTACCACCCTTCGTAAAACGGCGTGGCCAGATCGAAATAGCCACCGGCCAGAAATACCTTAAGATTTGGATCGTATTTCATGGCGCTGGCTAGGTCTGGCATAACGTTGGTTGCCTGCTGCAGCGGCCGTTCCGCTCCCGGCGGCTGGTGCTTGAAATCCCAGCTCTTCCACAATGAAATCTCGGGCCAATACATTTTTTCCTGACCAAACTTCAACGTTTTCCTTGCGTAGTCGTTGAAAGCCGAGACATAGGCGGAGCTGATAGCGGCAGCCTGCGGATCGTATTCGGCCTCCTTGCTTAGCGGGTCCATGGTCGGGCCCGAAAAGCGCGAATCGAGCCGGCCGGTGGTCATGTTAGCATCGTCCTGGAGGTTCTTCTCGAACTCGCCGCCGTCGATGCGCAAGTTAGCCTTCAGAATGTAGCTCACGGGCAGGCCGGTGTACGCATGCAGCTTTTCAGCGATGGCCTGGCGTTCGGCTTTCGGCAGGCTCGTTCCTTCCACCAGCGCGTGCGCATAATCCTTCGTCGCGAAATCTTCCACTTCCTTGAGGAAAGGCTCCAGCGCGGTGGGATTATTCGCGCCGGGCAACTTGTGATGGTACCAGGCGGTGGCCGCGTAGGTCGGTAGGGCTACGACATACGGCAGCTCGATTCCAGGATTGCTTTCCGGTTCATCCACACTCAGGTCGAAGTTAAGAATCTGCGAGAGCAGCATGACGCCGTTCAGATCGATGCTGTATTTGTCTTCGAGCAGGTTCGACAACACGGCGGAGCGTGGCGTGCCATAGCTCTCACCGAAGAGATACTTCGGCGAGTTCCATCGCCCATATTTGCTGAGATATGCGACGATGAATTCCGCGAAGGCGTGCGCGTCCTGGTCTACGCCGTAAAATTCCTTTTTCTTGTTTTTCCCGGCGACGCGACTGAAGCCGGTGCCGGGAGCGTCGACAAAGACCAGATCGCTGGCGTCCAACAAACTGAAATCGTTGTTAACGACCTGATACGGCGCGGCAGGCGTATGCGAGTTATCCGCAGTGATCACCCGCCGGGGTCCAAAGGCGCCCATGTGCAGCCAGACGCTCGAAGAGCCGGGACCACCGTTGTAGAGAAATGTGATCGGCCGTTTGTCTGGCTCGGTGTGCTGCTTGGTATACGCGACGTAGAACATCGACGCTTCCGCCGTCGGATTCTTGGACTCGTTATCATCCTGAGAGTCCTCTTCGCCCTCCTTGGTCTTTTCGTCTTCGGCCTTCGCCGCGTCATCCCAGCCTTTGGGATGGACGACGAGCGTCCCGGCCACGGCCTGATAATCGATGTGGCTGCCTTCGACCGTCACGCTGCCTGAGCTGCTGCTGGACTCGGGTTTGAAATGAGGGGCGGGCGCGGATTTGTCGCCCGGCGTGGGCGTAGGTGTCGGAGAAACCGTAGCGTTCGCCTCCACCTCGGAGCCTTTGTGCGAAGCCGCTTCGACCGGCACGAGGGTCGCGATTGCCAGGAGAAGGCTGAAGGCGAAACCGGACAGATGTTTCCGGAAAGGAATTGTCCTTTTAGATGTGGCGCGACTGTTTGAGGAAGGTCCTTCCATCACGATGACGTAGCAGAATCTGGCCGACACCGGAGTTTCCAGCAAACAGTGTTTTCGGTCGACCCGGCCGCCTGCTTGAGAGTTACACGCCAACCGCGCTGGACCGGAGCTCGGGTCCGCCTGCGTTACGGGCTACGGCAGCTTTCCGCTTTCAGGGTTTAAGGGAGACTTGTCCGCCGCGGAGCTGAGCGAGTATCGTCGCCAACATGACAGCTTCCACCGTGGCCCAATATCTCGCCGCGCTCCCCGCAGATCGACGCGCCGCGCTCAGTGCCGTGCGCAAGGTGATCAATGAGAATCTGCCGAAGGGATATGAGGAGGGCATGCAGTTCGGGATGATCGGCTGGTACGTGCCCGCTCTCCATGTATCCGGCGGGCTATGGTGAGAATCCCAAAGTGCCGTTGTCATTCGTTGCGCTCGGCTCGCAGAAGTCGGGCATGGTGCTGCATTTCCTCTGCTTCTACGGTCACCCTACTCTCTCCACCTGGTTCGCCAGCGAATACAAGAAGAGCGGCAAGAAGCTCGACATGGGTAAAGGTTGCGTCCGCTTCAAAAAGTTGGAAGACCTGGCTCTCGACGTCGTCGGCCGTACCGTTGCGCGCGTGCCCGTGGAGGAGCACATGGCCAATTACCGAGCGGCGCGAGCGCTCGTAGGGAAGAAGGCGAAACCAAAGAAGTGACTCGTAAGCGCGATGCGCCACGACACTGACAAGCTATTCAGCGGATCGATTCCGCAGTTATACGAACGGCATTTGGTGCCGCTGATTTTCCAGCCCTATGCGGTGGACATGGCGGGCCGAGTAGCTCGACGCCAGCCGTCGGCGGTGCTCGAGATTGCAGCTGGCACAGGCGTGGTGACTCGTGAGCTGGCGAAGAGACTTGCGCCAGACGTGCAAATCACCGCCACCGACTTGAACGAGCCGATGCTGGCACAGGCGGCCGCGGCTGGCACGGCGCGCGCGGTCGAATGGCGCCAGGCGGATGCGATGCAGTTGCCTTTCGGCGATGGAATGTTCGACCTCGTCGTCTGTCAGTTCGGCGCCATGTTTTTTCCGGAGAAGCCGGCAGCATTCTCAGAAGTGCGGCGTGTGCTGCGCCATGGCGGAACATTCCTCTTCAGCGTCTGGGACCGCATCGAGGAGAACGAATTCGCCGATGTCGTGACGCAAACACTCGCCGACATATTCCCACACGATCCGCCGCGTTTCCTGGCGCGGACCCCGCACGGCTATCACCGACTGCAAGACATAGTGGCGGACCTCGCCGCCGCCGGCTTCAAAGAACAACCGACGATCTCGACGCTTGCGATGCGCAGCCGCGCAGAGTCGCCTCGCGTGCCGGCGGTCGCCTACTGTCAGGGAACGCCGCTGCGCGGTGAAATCGAAGCGCTTGATGCATCGCGTCTCGCCGAAGCAACCGATCGCGCCGCCGACGCGATCGCCGCTCGCTTCGGCTCGGGCGAAGTGGACGGCAAAATCCAGGCGCACGTGCTCGCCGTACTACGATGATCAGAAAGTTGGCACAGAGGAAGGTGCTGCATTTTCTGTGCTTTTAGAACCCATCTCATAAATAGGAAATGGGTTGCGCGAAGGTTACACGGCAACCCCGTTCCACTCCTGGGTCGCGTCCTTATTACAGGAAGGCGCGCCGCAATGCTCAGGTTGCCTGGGAAACGCAGCTTGTCTGCTGCAACCAAAACGATAAGGTCACTCCAAGATGAAACGTACCCGCTTTTTTAACTGTGTTGTTTTGGGTAGGGTTCTTGCCATTGCCGTCGTAGTCATCACTGGCGAAAGCGCCGTTTCGCAAATTGCGAACCCGCCTGGTTCAGTCGCGACGAATGACAAAGCTGCGCCTAACGACCTTCGGGCGCCCGTTCGGGAAACCTCGGAAAAACTGGTCGCGGCTATCCAGCAAGCCACCCTCTGGCAGCACCTGACGGACTTCCAGACAATCGCCGATCAGCATCCTGACCGCGACGGGCATGGCAACCGTGATACCGGCACTTCCGGCTACAAGGCGTCGGCGAATTATGTCGCGAAGCTGATGAGGCGGGCCGGCTATACCGTGACTATCCAAACTTATAACTATCGCAGCTCTCAGCTCATCGGCGTTCCCACGCTGAGTTTAGCCGGCCGAAATTATGCGGAGAAGGATTGGGTGCTGGCAAGGCTATCCGGCGGCGCAAACGTCACCGCCCATGTTCGGCCCGTGACTGGCTCTGGAACGGGTTGTTCCTCCGAAGAGTTTGCGAATTTCCGACGCGGAGACATCGCCATCCTGCGCCGCGGCGACTGCGCCTACGACGCGCAGGTTGCACAGGCGGAACACGCCGGCGCATCCGCTGTCATTCTCTACGATCCGCAGTCTCAACCCGAGGCTCGGGGCGAGGACGAGCGCGCGATCGAAAGCAGCACGATGCAACGACTGCGCCTGCATCATCAGGCAAAGATTCCGGTCGTCGCCGTCGCTTCTCCCGCACTAATGGCCGACCTTCTCGGGCGAGTCACCACGGGTGAGTCTCCCATAGCGCATCTCGACATCCGCATGCAACCAACATCTGGAGTGGACTACAACGTGATTGCTGACTCTCCCTATGGCGATCCAAACCATGTCGTGGTGGTGGACGCTCACCTGGATTCCATTTTCGGACCCGGAATGCTCGATAACGCGTCGGGGTCTGCAACCATTTTGGAAATCGCCTTGCAGATGTCGGGAACGCCTACTCTGAATCAGTTACGCTACATCTGGTTTGGCGGTGAAGAACTTGGTCTATTGGGATCTGCTTACTACACAGCTAACCTAACTCAGGCCGAGCGGAACCTCATCGTCTTCGACAATGACGCGGATGTCACTGCTACTCCTAACTATGACTACGAGTTTGCTGATCCGAGGTTTGCTTATAACGTCAGCGAATTCCCGCCCAACGTGGTCCCGGACTCTCAAATAGGTAACCAATTCTACACGGATTTTTTTAACTCTGTCGGTGTGCCATCGCAGTCAGCGCCATTTGGAAATTTTGGCACCGACTCCAATTCCTTCGCTTTGATTGGGATCCCCGATACCGGCATTCTGACGCGACAGGACTGCTGCAAGGGATCGTCGGAGGTAGCTCTCTGGGGTGGGTATCTTGGTAACTATGAAGGGAACATACCCAGCTACGATGGTGGCTGCGTGGACCGGCCTAACCTCTGGTGCGATGACCTTTCTAATAACGATCCAGCGGTGCTGACGCTTGCATCCAAGGCAACAGCCTACGTCACCTTCCAGCTCGCCAACTATTCGTTTGCGTCCCGAAAGTGAACGGCGGAAAAGTCATAAAGCACTTGATTTGTTGAAGATTTGTGTAGAGCGTCTCGTGTGTCAGTCACTGGCGGAAAGAATTCGCAGCATCAGTGCATCAAGAACCGTTAGTCGAGCATAGAAACAAAAGGAGATTCTGATGAGCCTGTTTAACGTTACCACCAAACTTTGGCCAAGCGGCGAAAGTCTCGATACTGGCACGGACGACAACGTCGTCTCAGTGCCGCCAGGGTCGGCGTCGTTCGATCGTCATGCCGCGCTGTTCGTAACTTCCCCGGACGGTACGGAGAATTTCGAATTCCTCTTCTGGAATACCGGCAGAAATATCACCAACAAACGCCATGTCCATTGGGACTTCAGCGCTGGCGGCTGGACGACGTGGGCGGCGACGAAGTGGTACGGCGTGCCTCCAAAGATCGGAAACGGTGGGCACGAAGTTCGGGTCGATCCCTTCAGCATTGCTACCAACGGACCGCTCACAAGCAGCGGCACTGCTATCGATCCATCTGCCAGCTCGTTTCCGCCAGGCTCCTATCCGGACATGGGCGACGACCATGTGATCGATACCGAAGATGGAGCAGTGGATGTGGCCGCGAAGAGTTCCCTCGCCTCGCAGGAATTCGCCGGCTGGGACCAGCTGATCTGGGGCGGCGACGATTCGGGTACATTCTATGAGTCCGATGCCGGCGCCTCGCAGGGTTCCCCGGGATTTTACCCGGTCGGCAGTGGCACGTTCCATGTCGCGCAAGGTGGCAGTGCTATTCTCCTTGCGCTGTACGGCAACAGCAGCATCAGGAAGTTCTACAAAGAGAACCTGAAGAGCGAGCTCGACGTTGCAAAGAGCTTCGTTTCTGATTTTCCGAAGCTTAAGGACAACGAGGGCGATCCATACCAGCAGTATGCCGTCGACCCACAATGGACGCGAGTCATAAGGCTCATCGTCGAGCGCTCGGACCAGCTGCAACAGCAAGTCACCGAATTGCGTTCCTTTATCCGAGCCCAGGAGCGACCTCAGGTGGGAAGTGAAGTGTTAAAAGAACGCCGCCAGCAACCGTCGCCGAAGCGCGGCAGAAAGCGGTAGCGCGTGCTAGTGGTGGTCGGCAGCCGCCACGATCCCGGTGCGTGCGCAATCGTCCAACAATGGGAGCGCTGGGGTGCGGCACTCCTCAGTTGCGAGGATTTGTCGGCATCCGGGTGGCGCTACAGCCCGTCGGACCGCGCGGCATCGCGTGCGGTGGTGAGCGGACAGATCATCTCCGACATCGCCATTCGCGGTGTTCTGGTCCGGCGGCCTTGGGTTCTGCAGCAAGAATTGACCCACATCGCTCCTGCGGATCGCGAGTTTGTCGCGGCTGAAATGAGCGCTTTCCTGCTAGCCTGGCTGTCGCAATTGCCGTGTCGTGTCCTCAATCGTCCGCGTGGGACCTCGCTCTGTGGCCCGAACTGGTGGCCACAACAATGGGCACACATGGCCGCGGACGTCGGCTTCCAAGTCGAACCCGTTCGCTGGCAGGTGCCGGCAAACGCGAGAGCCAAAGGTAAAGAGAGGTCGTACCCCGCACTGCAATCCGTGGAGGCGGTAGTTGTCGGCGACCGCTGTCTAGGGGAGGTCAGTGACGATCAGGCAGCCGATGCCATGAAACTCGCGGGAGCGGCGGGCGTTGCGTTACTCGCAGTGTGGTTTGTGCCTGCAAACGGTAGGAGCCGATTCATCGCGGCCAATGCAATGCCGGACCTTAAAGACTCCCGCGTTTCAGATGCGGTTCGCGAATACCTATTGGCAAACTGAACGCCTGGTCGATTGCGCACGATCCTGATATGGGGCCTCGCCGCTGATCCTCCACTGAGGTCGGTGCGCGCAGCCTTGTCTCGAATGGGCGCTCCTGTCGTCTTTCTGGACCAGCAAGGCGTGCTGGGGTGCAAGCTCGAGCTTGTAATCGATTGCGCGGTGGACGGCACCCTGAGGATAATGCGCAAGGCGACCGATCTCGCCGCGATTGGCGCGGTTTATGTGCGGCCGTATGACGTGCGGCAGATTCGGGCGCTGGCAGGAAAGCGAAGCGGTGACCCGGCATTCGATCGTGCGCTTGCTTTCGAAGGTGCACTTAGCTGCTGGCTCGAAATGACGCCGGCGCTGGTCGTCAACCGACCTTTAGCCATGTCTTCGAACAATTCCAAGCCTTACCAGACAGAGTTGATCCGCGCCGCCGGCTTCGACGTGCCGCACACGATGGTTACGACAGATGCTTCGACTGCACTCGAATTCTGGGAGAAGCATGGCACCGTGATTTACAAGTCGATCTCCGGAGTTCGCAGCATCGTGACACGGCTTCGCCAGGAACATCGCGAACGGCTGCCTGATGTCTCCCATTGTCCGACGCAGTTCCAGGAATATATCCACGGCACAGACATTCGGATTCATGTCGTAGGGGAAGAGGTGTTCGGATGCGAAATCCTTTCGGATGCCGACGACTATCGCTATCCCCTGCTCCCAGGTGCTGGCGTGCAGGTGCGAAGCTACCGTGTCCCCCGTGATCTTGCCGACCGTTGTCGCCGCCTCGCCGCCGCGCTGGAATTGCCTGTGGCCGGAATCGATTTTCGCCGCACGGCTTCCGGGCAGATCTATTGCTTTGAAGCCAATCCCTCTCCCGGGTTCAGCTTCTATGAAGAGGCAACTGGGCAACAGATCGGCGAGGCCATTGCCCGGCTTCTGCTGAATGCCGCGCGCGCGGAATCCTGAATTGTGACTGAGGAGTAGCCCAAAGAACGGCTCGGATCACGATAACCCGACGCTCCTCTGATCAGTCATACGGGCGAGCGTATTCACGTGGCACTGGCATCCAAGGCAACAGCCTACGTCACCTTCCAGCTCGCCAACTATTCGTTCGCGGCTCGAAAGTGAACGGCGAGAACCCCACCTACTGGAGGGCTCTGCCGTAGACGTGATAGACCCGGACGAAGCCGCCGACAAAGTCCCAATCCTTCTCGAAGGAAAACTCCTGTTTGCCTAACGAGTAATCCAACTCTCGCGGCTTTTCCGGGTGGTTCGGATCGTAGACCGCGTATCTTACTTTATCCTTATCCCGGCCGGGCGCGCGATGAGTGTAAACCAGGACCGCGTGATTGATGGAGAGACTCGGGAAAGTCGACAGGTAGGCGACAAAGAAATCGCCCCGGCTCAGCGCATCCTCCAGCTCGGCGTGTTCGATCGCCTGGTATCCGCGGCTGTGAATGCCGAACATACGCCAGTTGCCCACCCGTAACCAAGTGGGCCAGCCCAGACCGATGTTTTCCTGCACGAGCCGCGTGCGCTTTTTGCTCAGCTCGCGCAAATCCTTGTACCCAGAGATGACGACGCGACGATCTGCCGACCACGGCTCTGCCCACGGATGCTGGTGAGAGATGATGCGGACTCGATGCGCCAGTTCGGCGTCATCGGGCGGGGGTTGTTTGGGTTCGAAGCGCGCGAATTTCTTGAACTGCTCCACACCTCGACTCATCACGAAACAACGCCACGTGTAAGGCGTCGGCTCATTCTTGCCCGGCGAAGACGCGCGCTCGTAGGGAATGCCTTCGTGATAATCGAACACCGTCTGATTCGGAAAGGCGAACGTGTCGCGGGCAAAATCGAACTCCGGCCCGTCCTTCGCGGCTGCTCTGGCTCCGCTCTCCACCAGCCCAAGGGCGATTCCTATCACGACGAAACCGAGAATGAATTTCATACTCACGCGTCCTCCAAATACGGATACGAGGCGCGCAGCGAATGTAGGCTGTTGTCGGGGAATCGTCAGCCAACCGAAACCTCTTCGCTCCGGAAGCATGCAAGGGGTCAGGGCAAGTGGCCAAGTATTGACACCGGTTCTCGATTTCCAGTCAAGCCCGATGGAGCGAACGCGGCCTGTTTATTCAGGAAAGCCCTGACGGGGCAAACCAAATCTTAATATTCTTCGCCGGCCCTCAGCCTAATTAGCTGACAAAGTAACTGCGCTGACGAGATTCAAACGTGTTGCCGAAGTAGTTTTTCCACCAGTGGTCAGTCTCGTCCAGGTGCCCCACTTTCACTTCGTCCGCTTCCGGGTGTTGCCTAAGCCAGTCGCGAAAAGCGAAATGACGATATAGCCGCATGAATTCGCCAAGGTAAATGTCGGCCACGCGCGGGTTGCCTCGGATAATCAGCATGTTCTCGTCGTTATTCCTGGTCGAGGCGTTGCTGAAATTTGCCGAACCGGAAACTACCAATGGGTTGGGCCCGAGAGGATCCACCAGCATGTATTTGGTGTGCAGATAGCGCACATGGACATTAAGATTTGAAAGCTGTTCTTTTAGCCAGTGGTTAAACGCGCCTTTTCCAAGGTGCGATCCGATGGCGAACTTGTTCTCTCTCATCTTCCTCAGCTCGATAATGGCCGCTTCATTGGCTGCTTTCTGCTCCTTCGTCCTGGTCGGCCCGCTCATCGTCTCCATCAAGGCATAGCGGAGTCCTGCGCTTCCATTGCGATAAGCGTCCTGGAAAACTGCGTTCATGCCGAACGCAAAAGTCATGAACAATGCGTCATGTGCCCCTTTCGCTTGCTCCGCGTACCAATTTAGCGCTTCCAATCCATCGCGTGGACTAAAGATGGGGGTGTTTTGCTTTGCCAAAGGATCCGCCGGAAGAGGACTGTGTCCGACGAGGACACTCGCATCGTCAGACTTGGCGACGTTCTTCGCCAGCTCATTCCAGAGCCACAAATACTTGGTCGCAACGTCATTATTTTCACAGATGTGCACGACATTACTGTGTCCATAAATTCCGCCGACACTGAAATTGGTCGAGCCAGTCAGGACGGCTTGTGCGGCACCGGATTTCGTCAAGACAATGATCTTGTTGTGCGAGAGGGTTAGTCCCTGGGCGTTTCGCGGATGGCAAATATTTTCAACGCCGAATTTTTGAATCGCCTCCTCATTACTGACTTTTTGATCGTCATCTTCGGCGTGATAAAGCACCTGCACGTCTGCACCGCGATCACGTGCAGCGGCGAGCGCGGGTAAAACCTTGTCGTCGGTGAATTCGTAAGCGCCGACGCGCAATCCCCAACCCGCCCCAATCGCCCTCCCGATGAAGTCCGCAATTGACTCGGCCGCACCACGCGATAGCCAGTCAAATGCGGCGGGGCCGACCTGCTCTGGTCGTTTGTCTCCGAAGAGGCGGGTGTATTCCTGAGAAGCCGCGGCACCACGATTGAAATGCACGTGATGCGACCTGCCATGTTCGCTTTCGGTCTTTATTCTCACCGCCACTCGCTCCGACTCCTGCGGGGCGGTCGGCGACCCTCTCAGACCAAACACTTCGTAGGTATAATCATGTTTTGGCTTCGCCGAGAAATCGGACCAGGTAAAACCTTGAATCGGATGGTTTCGCGTTGAGTAGAGGAGGCCGGGAGCGGGATGTGGTTCTACGCTCGCGAAAGTCTTGTATCCCGAAAGCCAGTATTTTTCTCCCTCAGTGTGATCTTCGCGTCGCAAAGCGAAGCCAAGAAGGCCGGGACACTTTTCTTTCGGCAAATCGATTCCCAGGAGGACAACGTGGGTTCCGCCGATCGCCTGAACAGTTAAACTGTCGCCTGGCTGCTTAGGTTCCTTATTTCTCATGACTCTCTGACCTCCATCTCGAATTGGTAAAGAACGGTCGCTGAAACTGAAAACAGAATGCCGAGATCTGCAGAGGGAGAACGCGCGCAATGACTTTCATGGGGAAAACCTCTCTGCCCTGGGTTCTACCAACAAAGCACGGCAGAGCGAAAGGAATTTATTCCCGTTCCACAGATTTTTCCGCTGAGCAGCCTTGGCCAAGACTCCGGCTCACCGAGGACGGCGGACATCACAGCACGCGTAAGAGCCTTCGCCTCACGCGGCTTGGATCACGATGACCCGACGCTCCACTAATCAGCCATACGGGCTAGCGCATTCACGTGACGCTGCCTTAGGGCTTCGTTAACTGCGGTTTCCCAGATGTTGCGTTCTTTGCTCTCTGCAAAACGTAAGCCGCAAAGGCTTTGTTTTCTTTCCACTGATATCCCTCCGGGTCGCGCCTTACGTCCGTCCAGGTCACATGTGGCTGATTGCGCCAGCTGTCGAGCAAAACACCCTCCTCGAAAGGTTGTCCCAGCGCGGTAACAACAATGCCGTTATTCTCGCAGATCGTGCCTGCCCCCGACTCCCCCCAGTGGAACTCGACCGTTTTCAACTTCAGCGCCTCCAATCGAACGAGCACCTCCATGGAGTACTGGTAACAGTATCCTCCTTTTGTCTTTCCCGTTTTGACCAGGTAATTCTGAATGCCAGGCATCAAGGTCGAGTACCATTTCACATGCCATTCACGCCCCAGTTCGTGTCCGGTGTTGACGACGCAAGCGGTCACCTGCTTCGCGTCATCCAGGCTGACGGTGGGCGAGAGCGCCTTGATGTGAGCGATCAAAGCGGGATCGTCAGGTGACTTCGCGATAGGCAGGTACTTACTCTGCGGGCGGTTAAGAGCCACAAGAAGCAGCGGTGCAATCACAAACAGCACAGCCTGTAACGACAAAGGGCGACGGGAAAACATACTGAGACTTATTATACTTCTCCGAAGGAACTCCCTGGCAGCGTGGTTAGGCCTGCGCCATTGCAGCCGGCCATGAGGTAGATGGCAGGCTCGGGCATTACGCCTTGGCGTAAAAGCTCGCTGCCTTGCTCGACGACCTTCCTTTTTTCTTCCATTCCTTATTCGAGAGCTTGTCCTTCAGCAGTTCCAACCTCGCGACGATGGCGAATCCGATGGATGGCACAAGTCGAATTCGCGTAAAAGGCTTCGCCTCAAACGATGTCACGATTCTATTCTCCGCGGACACTGACCAAAATGACCGTAATCTTTTTCACGGAACCTACGACCTCTTCCGTCAGTCCTACGGCTTGCGCCGGTTAAACAAAGGGTAGACCGCCCCTACGGCGCCGTTGTCGGCGTGTTGCAAACTATTCTCCAAATAATATACGATACGGCAATCGTCCTCGGGAAAGAATGACACCAACGCCAGTGCGAAGCTATCAATGGCTTCCCCTTTGCCTGTGCTAACCCGACTTCTTCGCAGATTGCGCCTGTCGTCACCGAGGTTGCAGTCGAATCCGCTTCTTGCTCCCGACTTTCGACGAGCTCTCTGCGAGTATTTTTGCGTGCAGGACGGGGCGGCAATTGCGTGCGCGCTGGCGAAGTATCTCCCCGCCGGGGCCGGCGTTACGATAGCTTTCGAGGCCGGGGCGGTGCGACATCCGATGAGCTGCATCTGGTCGCGCACCCACGGGGGCGCTTCTCATTTCATTTTTCCGATCCTACGACCCGGGCAATTACTGGAGGTCGTGGTAGAACGTTGGCTCTCACTCTTTGAGCTCTTTCTCTCCGTGGCGCAGCAAGGCCCAGGCGCGGGCTCGACAGTGATCAACTTCAACGACTGCGCGGCCGAGCCCGGCCTCGCCTTTTGCGGAAACGCTCCGCAGCACATTCTCCTGCCGGATTTTGCCTTTCTGCAATCGCGCGGCTATTGCGAAGCGCGCCAGTATTTTGCCCGCAATCAACCAAAGTGGGAGGAGCGCTCACCGCAGGTCTTCTGGCGGGGCAGCTCGGTCGGGCAGAAGCATCATCCGATCCTGGAGATGCCGCGCGCGCGCCTCTGCCTGCTGGGACAGGCGATGGGCGAAGCGTGGGGCGATATCGGGCTGGCCAGGCTCTTCCATATCTCCGAGGCGGACGCGGATGAGCTGCGGCGCCGGCAACTGGTGAAGGCGAAGGTGAAATGGAGGGAGCTGAGCAATTATCGCTTCCACATCGACATCGATGGGCACGCTTCTTCTTTCAGCGGATTGTTTCGGAAGCTGCTCTCCGGCGGGCTGGTCCTGAAAGTGCAATCGCCCGAGGACTGGCGGCAATGGTATTACGACCAGCTCGTTCCCGGGGTAAATTTCGTCTCGGTCCGCTCCGATTTAGGCGACTTGATCGAGACCGTGAGCTATTACCGTGACCATCCCCTTGAGGCCGAGAAGATCGCCCGGCGCGGCCGCGCGCTTGCCCTCTCTTTGACTTATGAGAAAGAATTTGCCTTTGCCCGACGCGTCGTGGCGCGGGCCTTTGCCGCCGCAAAATCCGCAGGCTAAGGAGCGTGGCAACGCCAGCCAACGGACAGCGATTTAGACTGAGCGATTCTTGCCTGGGAAGCGGAGACAATCTCGTGATGATCCTGCCAAGAAGTGACCCTTGGCGACTGCGTTCAGCGAAAAGTCCATGCTTCGCCGGAAGCGACAGTAAGCTCTGACCGTTGTTGAAACCGCAATTCCCAGCTAGCGTTTAGCGAGGATGAGACATCTCTTTCTTGCTGTTACTCTCGCCGCCGCGCTCCCTTTCTCTGGCTTGCAAAGTCAATTCGAAAAGATTGCTCCCGCGGCGAAAGGGCGCGTCGGCGTCGCGGTCCAGCTCCTCGAGTCCGGCGAAACGGCGGACCTGCACGGCGACGAGCATTTCCCGATGCATAGCGTTTACAAGCTGCCGATCTCGATGGCGGTCTTGCAGCGCGTTGATCGCGGAGAGCTGAAGCTCGATCAGAAAGTGAAGGTCGAGCCGGGCGATTTCGTGCGAACGGGAATGTATAGCCCGGTGCGCGATAAATATCCGGACGGTACCGAGCTGACCATCGCGGAACTTCTCCGCTACACCATTTGCGAGAGCGATGGCAGCGCCAGCGATGTGCTCATGAAACTCATCGGCGGCCCGGGCAGTGTCATGGCCTTCCTGAAGGAAATTCAGGTGCCGGACATCCAGGTGGTTAACTCTGAGAAGGAAATCGGCCGCGACTGGGAAACGCAGTATCGAAACTGGGCGACTCCCAAAGGCGCGCTCGCCCTCCTCGTGGCCTTGCAATCTCAGCGTGGCCTCTCGCGGGAGAGCCAGGCCCTGCTGCTGAAGTTGATGACCGAAGCCATCACGGGCGCGAAACGTCTCAAAGGCGAATTGCCTGCTGGAACCGTAGTCGCACACAAGACCGGCACCGGCGGCACTCGCAACGGCATCACCTCTGCGACCAACGACATCGGCATTATCACTCTGCCCGATGGCCGACACCTGGCCGTGGCCGCATTCGTCTCCGATTCCGCCGCCAATGATGACACGCGGGATGCGATCATTGCCCGCCTGGCCAAAGCCGCCTGGGATTGCGCCACTCGCTAGGCCGATGAGGCGTTCGCGGCGACCCTAGCTGTATGCTGTCGGAGTCATAGCTAACTGTCGACTATCCTCCGCTTTCGATAAGGCGCTTAACTTTGCGCCAAAGTTTGTCGTATGGATCTCCGTGAATAGCCTCGGCTTTCACTTTCAGCCATTCGGCCCAAAGAAACCTCTGTCCGACGTCAACCAATAATTCTAGCTGCGTCGCGAGTCGCGCCGTATCAGCCGATTGAACAACTGCGAACACCTCATCGATGTTCTTTTCGAACCACTCATCATATGATGCCAGGCGGGCGAGGACAGGTGAGCTACGGGCGGCTGGTGCTAATTGAAGCCGCAACAGCGTGCGATGCTGGACTATTTGCGCGAAGACCTTCCGCAGCTCCTCAGAATCGGCAGGCGGCGTCATGACATATTCGTGACTAAGTGCGATGTAGCTGGATAGGTGATCTCGTACCTCGCTGATCCAGGCTAATCGCTTAGCGGTCACCGATGCAACATAACTGGCGCGTCGGTTGTTTCGAAGTATATAGCCAAAGTTTAGCAGTCCTATGACCGCAGTGAAGATCACGCCACAAGCAACGAACGTGTCTTTCTCAAATGAAAGAATGAAAAAAGACGCCGTAGCGAAACCCAAACGCGACCAGCGGAACACCAACTATCGCGGAAATCATAAATTAACCCTATTCACTTGCGGATTGTTTCCGCTTTGTGATGCGCAGTCAATGTCGCAGACGAAATGGCGTGATGCACAGCAGCAATCGAGACGTTCGATCCAAGGCACAGCAATCTTTTCACGCGCCCTTTGAGCGGAATCATCACAGATGTCCCGCAGATCACGCAGACTCCGATTCAAAACTCACAGAATATGTTTTATCAATCGCTGTGGCGGATGTCCACAGCACGGTAAACTCGAGTGCAATTTCCGAAGCGTGGAGATACTTTTACGTCGATGCATTTTACGTCCGTTGACCGAAAACCCTTTTTGGTTCGCGGCGACGCCAGGATTTCGATAGCGCGACGGAGAAGCTCTTGGCTTTGCGAGCTGGCCGATTAAAGGTCCGCATTGGATTCACTTCTCGACGATGACGTATTCGCTGCATGCCCACAACGCGCATCACGACGGCCCCGTAAAAGGCTTCTCCTCACGCGACTGGCGGGATAGGCATACGGGAATCAGAAACGAAAAACGTTTTCCGTTGCTAGAGTTGCAATTGCTTGTCTTGCATTGCATGAACCCTACCCTGGATGAATTGCTACGCATCGCGCGCGACTCCGGCAGGAGATTATGGAACGCGAAGGCCTCCTCGCCGCCTTTGACGTGGTCGAGAAGTACGCCGCCAGCGGCCACGCCCCGAGACCGATGGATCTCGGCAACCTCGTCACCGCGATCGTTCCTTCCCGGTCCGTTGCGGACTTAAAGCAACCAGCTGTATCTCTGCTGCCAGCCGCACCAGCCGCATTGCCGCCCCGGCCTCCGGAGCCGCCCTACATTCACCCAGAGTTGGCGGAAATCGGACGCTACGGCGCGACTCATGTGCAGTATGTGCGGTGGGCGCTCGAGCGGATGACTGACGATTTCACCGTCCGCGACATTGCCGCCCTTCTGAAGCGGGAAGGTCATGTGATGAAGACCAGCGAGATTTCGGTTGTTCTTACCCGGATGAAGAGCCGCGGAGCGATCAAAGAAATCACGCGAAGCCATGGTCCCAAGCCGGCTCTCGGACGCCTCTAATTGCTTCACTCACGCCGCTTCCTGAAAGCAAGGCTTTCGGCATTTTCGGCAGCTCTTCGATCCTAGGAGACTACACCTGCCAGGGCTAATGCGACGCTGTCGCGGCCGCAGGGCTCCTTTTGCTGGCCTCATGCGGCGCTTCGGTGGTTTGCTGCCTCGCTTCTCTTACCGTATGAACGGCCGATAAACCTAAATGAAGCAATCATGCAGTGAGATGATCGGCTTTGCTTACTGCATGACACGTTCCCGCGGTTAGTTGCAGCGCTTTACTTACTGCGTGCAAGGCTTCGATGGTTGAATAATAGCGGGCTCCAGTCGTAGAAAGGCTTCATCTAACAAGATGAATCAATCATCTAACTGCGCGCACGCATGCCGAGGTTAGATAGACGCTTCATCTTACCGCGTGAGCCTGTCATCTAACAAGAGAAGCGATGCCAATAACTGGGGTGTCCTAGGAGTCGGTTCTTGATAATGCCTACTTCCGGCCGGATTTCCTCTGGCGATAATCGGCTCGCGCCGGTCACCGCGGCTCATGAGAGGTAGATCGCACCGGAATACTCGACTCTCACCTTGCAGGCCATTCACGCAAGGGTTAGTCCGCATCGCTTTAATTATCAATATCAAGGACCGACCCCTTGGCAGACCCCCCTGACCCCGGATTTCTCCCGTCGTCCGACTAACTCTGGCCGGAAGCACGCAGGTCCGCCTCCTACGGCAGCTTCTCGCCACGATGCGCCTTCGCGATCATATGGTCCCTGGCGTTCACCGTCCCATCGTGGTTGAGGTCGTCGCGGAAGTTGCTGCTATCCACGAACGACGGCACCACCGCCCTAATGGCGCGGCCGTCCAGAACGTCCACCATCCCGCTCCCATCGACGTCACCGATGAGTTTGCCATAGGTTAGCGAAGCGTAGCCTACGTTGCCCTGGTCGTCGATAATGCCATTCGCTCCGATCGCGATGTTGGTCGCATTGCAGTCGCCGACCACCGTAACGATGAGGTTCTTCGCATCGTCCGGATCGAGCGCGACGCTCGCCTGGCCGCAATTAGTGGCGACGCTGCCCGTTGACGTCAGGTTGTGATTAAAGGTGAGATAGATCGAATCACTGCGACCGCCGCGGCTTTCGATGCCTTCAGTGCCGGTGAGCGGGAGCGGGAGATCAAATTCGCCGGCCTTCCCCTGCCTCTTGCGCGAGAAGGCACTTTGCAGCACGAGTGGTTCGCCGGCCGAAACGGTCCCCTTGACGCCCATGGAAAAGTCGTAGGGCTGGTAAAAATCTGGGTCTCCGGTTGGGACGAAGGACGCCCCGAAGAAGTTGCTGTCGATAAACGCATTTTGGTTATTACCGCAAGGCGGGCCAAGGCAAGAGCCGCCGCTGGTGGTCGAATCAAACGAAAGACCGGTCAGGTCGCCGATCGGCGTGACATTGAGCCAGTAGTGATTCGTATCTGCCGGCAGATGAAGGTTGAGGCCCGGGACTTCTACCTCATATTCGATGTAGCCGAAGCCACTGCGACCGGTCTGGAAGACATTCGGAGTCGTCGTCATACCTTGGGCGATGATGTTGCCGCCGTTGCCAGCGGACACCCCCTGGCGTATTTCCCAAGTCGCTCCGATGACGTTGGTGTCCAAAAGGTTGTTCGAGTAAACCGACGTCACATCCCAACCTGTGGGATAAGAAACGATGAAATCATCGTATGTGCGAGCGTATTGGCCTGCACCAAGGGCAGTGTCCTGCTCGTTGGCGAGGCCGTTGACCCCGTTGAAGTCCCCGTTATACCAAAGCGGAAGTGGCGCTACGATCGTTTGGACATCGACCAGCCAGTTACCAGCCGGCCCGTAATTCTCGATTGGGGTGACCGGAAGGTCGTTATTGTTCAGGTTATAGATATCCCCGACTGCGCCCCCAGCAATGTAACTGCGATTGCTCAAGGTCGGCGCTGTCTCGTCCAAGGCCGCTGGTAATTGCCCGGCACTGTGGTGAATGATGAAACCGACGAAGAAGATCCCACTCGATATGATGACGTTAAAGTTGGAGCTAATGAAGGTATTCGTGCCCGCCTGTGAAACAACGCCCGGCGCGGTGGCGAGGACGACTGCGTTCGCGGGGTCGCCTTCGCCTCCAACATCTCTCCAGATCACGGCGGTGTAACTCAACCCATTAAGTGACGGATCCGGGAAAAACGGAGACCCCCAGGCGATGTTAATGGAAACGAGCGTCGGTGGACTGGGAGGGGTCGGGAACTCATTTAGCACGATAAGATCACCACCATTGGGGAGACCGATCGCATCTTCCGCAGTGCCGTCATCGATCCCATAAAAATCCGCAAACGGGATCCGATGGATTGATGGAGCCACCGGTGTCGAGGGAAGCTCCCGGGTAACGGGCGAAACCTGAGCTTGTTTGACCGCGGACGATAACTGCGCCGGACCCGCCTGCGCGGGCGCCAGTGAAGTAACCAAAGTACACGCCGACAGCATGACTATTTGCAGGGTTCCGTTTTGCATGAAACGCCAGTACCCGACTTCCGCGCGGGAGGGTCAAGACAATACTGAGCGAGAAGCGCCGAGGGCCGAGAGAGATTCCTTAAGAGCGGGTCCGACTGGCGTTTCCTACGCGCTCAATTGCGCCACTATCTCCGCGTAAAGGCTTTGCC
>CAWDEC010000011.1:0-71983 GCA_963801255.1 uncultured Verrucomicrobiae bacterium
GTTTGTCCTGTTTGTCGATCTTCCCGCTCAAGTTGAGATCAACGCGGAAATTAGCCGAAGTAACTACTTGTCCCTTATCGGCTGTGACTGCATCAAGGTCTGGCGCGTCAACTATGCGACTGCCATCGATATCGCCAGTGAGGAAACCAAACGGAACGTCACCATGGGATTGTCCATCCCCGTTTATGTTTTCCGTGTGCAGAGTTACAATCTCGGCGTTCGTCACACCGGTTATCTGGGCGCGCATTTCATTGCCACTAAAGGTAATTGCTCCGACTGTTGCTGTCCCGCTCAGGACCGTCACTTCACCGGAGGTGACCGGACTGTCGAAAGTAAAGACAGCGCTATAAGTGGTCGAGGAACGGTCTTCTACTCCAGAGATGCCGGTGAGCGGCATATCGATGTCGAAATCTCCGGCTGACTTGTGAGTCAGGCGCGACGCCGCGCTGACCAGGTTGGCGCCGCAGCCATCTGGACTTGGTGCCTGGATAGCGACGGTAATGGGCGTTCCGGTCTTGAAAAAGCCGACGGTGGCATTCGCCGTCTGCGGTGGCCGATTCGAATCAAAGCGAAAATTGTACAAGGTTCCCCAGCGGATCGCGTTTGCGTTCTGGTCTTGAGCGAAAGTCTTGCAGGCCCAACTGAGGGTGTTGGTGGTTTGGCTGGGAGTCCACGGGGTACTGCTGTAACCTGCGCTATTCAACGTTCCGTCGTTCGCCCAGCCGGGATGTTGAGGTGGCGCATGAAAATCCAGATTGCTCGCCGTAATTCCGCAGCCCAAAGGAACACTGAAAGACTGAATAGAGCGATCGAGGTTCTGGTTATAGACCGCGTACTCATAGTGCCAGACGCCAGCGCTCGGGTTTGTCACCTTGTAAGCCACGAAGCCGATGCCGTCGTTCCCCGGATCGGGTTCGAGGCGACTAACGGTCGCTCCCGTCCACGCGGAAATGGCGGGACTGGTTTGCACCGTGTCGCCGACGGGAGCAAAGCTAAACTTAGTATCGCCTGAAACAGTGAACTGACGATACGATACGTTGTTATACATGTTGCATTGCCCAGGGTTAGCCTGGCACCACGTCCACTCGTGTGGAGTGACGTACTGACCTTCGCCGTAGTAGGTCGCACCGGTATTCAAGGAGGGGGTCAGGTCATCAATGCTCACCAGAATCCGGTGGGAAGTGACGTCGTGAACGTGGCCGGTGTGACTGGCTGGACTAGGGTTGACTGGGAAGGCGCCGGTAAAGGGATTAACCCAGGCCCGTGAACCCAGGGCGCTTTGGGTTCCGTTGAGGCTCGCCGTATAAATATCGGAACATCCATCGCACAGGTGCGTACCCGTCACGCATCCGTGGGTGTTGCAACCCAGATCGCACTCGTCGTCCTCAAGCGCAAAGAAGGCATGCTTCAGCCACGATTGCCCAATTTGCTCGAAGCGGTCGTTGTTCGCGGTGCCGCCACTCATTCGATAAAGATTTTGCGGAATGACAGGGTGATCGTTCGAGTCGGGTAACGCCATCCAGTCCAAGGGCTGATTCCCGTTATTGCAGGAGGTGGTGCCTAGAGACAGGCCTACGAAACCGTTCACGCTTCCGGTATGGGATTGGATTAACGAAGGCAAATCACCCACGATGACATCAGGGCCTGCGACCAAGGCGGAGCGACTACCACTCCCTGCACCGGCGCCCGACCGAGCCGAGGGTAGCTCGTCCGATACCACGATGTCGTTGTTATACTTCGTTACTTCAATTGGGTCCATCGTCGCGGTAATCGCGATCTTTCCGACGACCGCTGGGGCCTGCGCCGGGCGCCCAAGCTTTCTGGCAAATTCTTCCGAGACCGTCAGCGTGCCGCCATCGAGCTTGAGCAAGCGGTTAGTAGGGTCGTAGGCGTAGTCGCCCCCTTCGACGTTGAAGAAGATGAAGCCGGTTTTGCCATCACGGATGACTAGATCGAATACTCTTTCTTGAGGGGTCTTCTCGACGATCAGTTGTTTGAAAGATGGGCCGAACAGCTTTGCCAGGCTCGGCGAATTTTGCGGAACAAGGCCAAGCGAACCTGGCAACGTTGTCCGGAAAACATCGTTAAAAACCAGGACTGTGAAAAAGGAACTGGACGCGACTCCGAAATCTGTTGTCTCTAATCCGGGCTTTTCTTTGGCCGATGCGCCTTCGAGACTGTTCAGGTCAAGAGCGATCGAGACTTTTCCATTCGTCGCGATCATTTTTTCGAGAACTCCACTACCACTGGAAGACTGGGCCACAGAATCTCCAGGCGTCTGGCGGGCGAACAACAACAGCGGAAGCGCGATACAAACGTATATTTTTCTTACCATGTGATAACCTCGGGTGGCTGGATATGTAACTATCTCGTGGTAGTCGAGCTTTTTATGATGTTTTTATCATGAACAATGGATTGCAAACTGGGGACTTATGAAGACCGGCTGCCAGGACCATCGTTCAGCACTGCAAGGGGCAATCCAGGGAACCGGCCCTCGGAGGAACGCCATTCGCAAATCAAGAACCAGCCGTTGGCGCGCGGCCGTGCTCATCCTCGTGAATCTGTTGATGGTGGCTCACTTCATTCAATGGCGCGCTACCGGCCGGACCATCTCACCTATCGAGCCGTCCGAGACGATCTACACCCTCCAGCAGGGCGCGATTAACGCCGGCTTTATCTTTTTCGCGTTGGCCATCTTGGCGACTCTTGTCCTCGGGCGTTTCGTTTGCGGCTGGGGCTGTCACATTCTCGCTCTCCAGGATTTCTGCGGCTGGATCCTGAAGAAAATTGGCCTCACGCCGCAGCCTTTTCGGTCGCGGCTCCTGGTTTATGTCCCACTCATCGCCGCCCTCTACATGTTTATTTGGCCTACGGTTCGGCGGTTCCTATTCAGCGCGGAACCGGGACCGCTGATCCCGAAATTTACGAACCATCTTACGACCGATAACTTTTGGGAGACTTTCCCTTCCGTCGGGGTCGCGATCCCTTTTCTTTTTATCTGCGGGTTCCTCATCGTCTATTTTTTGGGGCAAAAGGGTTTCTGCACTTACGCCTGCCCTTACGGCGGATTCTTTGGCCTGGCCGATAAGCTGTCGCCGTTGAGGATCCGGGTTACCGATGCCTGCAATCAATGTGGGCATTGCACCGCGACCTGCACCTCGAACGTCCTGGTCCATGCGGAAGTGAAAGCGCACAAGATGGTGGTCGATGCGGGTTGCATGAAATGCATGGATTGCGTCAGCGTCTGCCCGAACGACGCTCTTTATCTTGGTTTTGGAAAACCCGCCTTCGCGGCTTCCAAGTCGGCTAAGTCTACCAGGCACTACTCGATTTCGTGGACCGAAGAAATTCTCGGGGCCGTGGTGTTTCTCGGCAGTCTCCTCGCGCTGCGAGGTGTTTATGGGCTTGTTCCATTTCTGATGGCGCTGGGTTGCGCCGCGGTCACGACGTTTCTCGCTCTCAAGATCGGGCGCTTGCTTGGGAAGAACGATGTCTTCTTTCATCGTTTCGTGCTCAAGTCCCGAGGTAGGATTCAAACTGCGGGATGGGCTTTTCTTATTTGCGCCGTGGGCTGGATCGGCCTGAACGCGCATAGCGGCTGGATTAGGTATCACGAATTTGCAGGCACTCGGGCGTTTCAGAATATCCGGATCCCGGATGAGTTGGCGCTCGCGCAAATCAACCCAGCTCCCTGGCTTGGGCCAGTCGAAAAGGAGGATGTGCTGGCGGGCGAAAGTCATCTTCAAACGGCTTTGAATTTTGGGTTATTCACCGATCCAGATCTCCTTGCCAAACTGGCTTGGTTTGAATACCTCTCAGGCGCCGCCGAGCGCTCAGTTCGGCTTCTCAGCCAGGCGGCCGAGCGCCAAAAGGCGCAGGCCCGAGCTTTGAGCCTCTACTATCGCGGGGCGATCTTGAATCGGCTCGGTCGTTACCAGGAAGCGAGCGAGAGTCTCAACCAAGCGCTGGCGGAGCGGGAAGATTTGATTCTCGCCCGCGAGCAAGAAGGCGAATCGCTCTGGCAGTTGGGCCGCAAAAATGAGGCCATTGCAGTCTGGACCGGTGCGCTTGAGCGCAACCCGCGTCTTGCACTCACCGGCAATTTTCTGGCAGGTGCGGAGCGATCGCTGGGCAAATTGGAGGAAGCCACGACCTACGAAAAACAGGCGGACGAAGCCACGCCTAACGACGCGCTCTACCATGAGATGGTTGCTTTGCGCCTGGAACACGTCGGTATGCGAGAACTTGCCGCGAAACACTTCCTGCAAGCGACCGAGCTTGGTAGCCCAGTGATTCGTTAGGCCGGTTCAATCAACCGCGCTAGAGTCATATCGAGCGCGTGTTTCTGACCGTGCGGCAGGAACTAAAGCGTTTCCAGCGCAAAGGACTTGGCTACTCGAAAGACCTTGCCACGCATGGCGGCGGAGTAGGCGCTGCCACGTCACGGGTTTTTTGGCGTCCGCTCTCCTCAGCGGATTTCTCGCCGGGAGCGTTTTCCCGATGCGCTGAAGACAGCGCACGCTACAGGGCTGGCTTCCGGCTATCCCACTACTCTACCGGAAGGTCACTGTGACCTGGTTCGAACAGTTGCCGGCCTTGTCGGTCACTGAGTAGGTGTAAGTTCCGCGCTTAGTGATACTGTCGGTATATGGGTTTTGTGCTGTGGTCGCGATCAGACCCCTCGGTGGATTGCGCCGGATCTCGACCACGTGCGACGTCGCCCCAGTCCAGTAGAGCCTGACCGCAAATTGGCCTCGGCTGACGCGGTGCTTTCGGGCCACGACCACGATCTGACACTGCGGTGTCGGCGTTGGGGTCGCCGTAGGAGTGGGTGTCGGTGGAGGGGTGGGGGTGGGAGTAGAAGTAGGGGTAGGAGTGGCAGTAGGGGATGCGGTCGGAGTAGGCGTAGGGGTGAGCGTAGGTGTAGGCGTTGGCGTTGGAGTTGGTCCAGTCATCGGACTAAACTGCGCCACGAAGACATCTTCGCTGCCATCAGGGAGCGTCTGAAAGGCCCCAAGGGTCGTGGGAAAGTTGGACGAATACGTACGTCCCGTCACGTAGAAGTTGCCGGAGGTGTCCACCGCTATGGGGTAGCCCTCATCGTTACCGCTGCCCCCGAGATAAGTGGAGTAGACAAGGCCGGAACCGGTGGGATTGAGCTCAGTCACAAAGGCATCGTCGTCACCACCCAAGGTCGTCTGAAAGGCCCCGGCGGTCGTGGGAAAATCGCTCGAATACGTGGACCCTGCGACGTAGGCGTTGCCGGAGATATCCACCGCGATGCTGCCACCGCCGTAATCGTAATCGCTGCCCCCGAGATAAGTAGAGTAGACAAGGCCGGAGCCGGCAGGATTCAGCTCAGTCACAAAGACATCCTGGCCGCCCAAGGTCGTCTGAAAGGCCCCTGCGGTCGTGGGAAAGTTGGCCGAAAACGTGATTCCAGTAACGAAGGTGTTGCCGGAAGTGTCCACCGCGATGCCACCGCCGTAATCGTAATCGCTGCCCCCGAGATAAGTAGAGTAGACAAGGCCGGAGCCGGTAGGATTGAGCTTAGTCACGAAGGCATCATAGCCACCACTAAGGGCTCGTCTGGAAGGCCCCCGCGGTCGTGGGAAAGTCGCCTGATTCCGTAAACCCTGCGACGTAGGCGTTGCCGGAAGTATCCACCGCGATCCCGTAGCCCCGATCGATATCGCTGCCCCCGAGATAAGTGGAATAGACAAGACCGGAGCCAGTGGAACTGACCTCCGTCACAAAGACATCGGAGAGACCACGGAAGGCCGTCTGAAAGGCCCCTGCGGTCGTGGGAAAGTCGCCCGATCCCGTGTATCCTGTGATGTAGGCGTTGCCGGAGTCGCCCACCGCAATGGCATTGCCCTCCTCCAAACCGCTGCCCCCGAGATAAGAGGAGTAGACAAGACCTGAGCCGGTAGGATTGAGCTTAGTCACGAAGGCATCAGCACCACCATAGGTCATCTGGAAGGCCCCAAGGGTCGTGGGAAAGTTGGACCGAAAACGTGAGTCCAGTAACAAAGGCGTTGCCGGAAGTGTCCACCGCGATGCCACCGCCGTAATCGTAATCGCTGCCCCCGAGATAAGTAGAGTAGACAAGGCCGGAGCCGGTAGGATTGAGCTTAGTCACGAAGGCATCAGGGCCACCACCATAGGTCGTCTGGAAGGCCCCCGCGGTCGTGGGAAAGTCGTCCGATTCCGTGTATCCTATAATGTAGGCGTTGCCGGAGGTGTCCACCGCGATCCCGTTGCCCTCATCGATATCGCTGCCCCCGAGATAAGTGGAGTAAACCAGGACGGGATCGATAATCAGTGGCCTGGCCGTATCATAGGCAGCCACGGCAAAGCCCAGCTCATGGCCCGCCCGGAGAACGTATCTGCCTTCAACGGATCGGTGCTGACCGTCCACTTCCTGGTAGATCTCCGGCTGCTTCCAACGCACCCTGCCCCCCGCCGTCTGCACCACCAGCTCACCTTGCGCGTCCAGAGACATCTTCTGCGCTCCGGCCAGCTTCATCCTGATGTGAGCCGGGTCGCCTCCAGGCCCCACCACAAAATCGTATTCCAGTTGCCGTTGGTTGCCGTAGTAAACCAGGTCGATCCCAGGATAGACCTGCTCGTAGCGGACTTTGGCATAAGTCGCGACGCCCGTGCGCCACTTGGTGGGATCCTGGCCGATCAAATAGTTGATTTTGCCCGGTAACTCCTCTTCGCCGGTTACTTTGGCTGCGGGGTTGGCGGCCACAAACTGCGTCCGCAAAACGGTCGATTGTCGCTTCGGCTTCTTCTGCGCAAATGTCGGGTGGGTCAGCTTCTTCGCCGGCGCCGGCTTCTCCGATTTCGTCAGCACCAGCACTGCTTCGCGGTTGGTCAGGAACAGATTGTAACCTCTGCCTCGGGAGAGGAACTTCACTGGTTGATCCTGCTGACCCTGGTTCGCTTCGAAGCTGAGGGGAAGTTTGCCGTAACTCTCATTAACCCGGGCAAGGGTCGCTTTATCCACCTTGCTCGGCTCAGGCGTTTCGGCTTGCGCTCCCGGCGAAAACGCGAAGGCGAGCAAGAGCGCCAGCGGGAATAAGGGCGATCGCGGACGCGCCTGGTTGCCCGAGTTTCCCCGGACTGGAGCGGTAAGATTTCGGGAGTGATTCATTGGGACCTCTTTCTCTCCCGCTGGCTCAACCCCGGCACTTGATCTGAAAAGAGAAGAACTCAGCGGAAAGCTCTTCAATCCCACTCGCACGTTGTTCCAAAGGACGAGCGTTTGCAGGAATATCCGGCCCGGTCAATCCAAAAATCCCCGAAAAACAGGCGGACGAAGCCACGCCTAACGACGCGCTCCTACCATGAGATGGTTGCTTTGCGCCTGGAACACGTCGGTATGCGAGAACTTGCCGCGAAACACTTCCTGCGAACGCCGAGCTCGGTAGCCCAGTGATTCGTTAGGCCAGTTCAATTGGTTGGCGACCTCGTCTGGAAGCCTCAAAGTGGGACAAATCTCCGACCAACCTGCAAACATTTCGACTCCGCTACATCTAACGAGACACAAGATCGCCTATCACGGCCGAGAGCGCACGTCGCAGCGATTTGAACGTTGCAGTTACGTCGAACGTAAACACAAACCGGGCCGTGGTTAGGTGCATCGCCTAGTTAGATGCCGGTGCATTCGAGTCACGCGTGGTAGAAGAGGGCGATTCGGGAGCCTCGTCAGCGTCTGAGGAAATCTCTATATCTGCTCATGATCTCGTCTGACACCCAACAGCCTAAGCTAAATCATTTCTAGCTCATCGGAATGACGAACTGTGTCAGGGTGCGAGGGCGAAAACGCCACTGGCGGAACGCTCGCACCGCGGCGGTGTCAAACGACCCAAGTCCAGTTGTTTCGAGAATTTTGACATCCGTCACCCGCCCAGTCGACGGGTCGATGTTTAGTTGAAAGCGCCCGTGCCTGGGGTACGCATGATTTACGCCTAAGCCCGCAGCTAGCACGGGAAAATGTGGCGGAACCGCGTAGAGGACATTCGGGTCGTCTCCGCGCAAGCGAGCGGCTGTTTCGCCTTCGATTCCGAAATTGACCGGGACCTTTATCGCATTGGCACGGTGCGCCTTGATTCGCCACTTGGAGAGCGAGTCTATCGCGGCCTGATCGAGAAGCGCGTAACCCGTGGAATGAAGAACGGTCACCTTGCGCGCCAGGCCGCTCTCAGGGTCAAAGGTGATTTGATAAATGCCGCGTCCTTGCAGGCTGGCAACCCTTGCCGCAAAAGGATACGCTGGCATGGGCGCAGCGATGATATCCAATTTGGCGGCAAAGGCCCGATTAGCATCGTCATTGTCGTTGCTAGCCTTCGCCGCTAATTGCCGCGCCGAAACACCGAGGAATATTGTGAGAAGAAAGACGAAACAACAGCGCATAGGCCATGTTAGCCGGGCGGCTGAACCAGAGTCAAGGAGCTTTGGGATCCTACGATGTGAACGCGTTAGCTTGCCTCGATTCGATAGCGCTAGCATCTAACGAGAATAAGATGAGCCACCGCGCGAGTTACGAGTGGCGTTCATAAGCAACGAAATCCAGGCATACGGACGGCTCGCGGTTGGCTCCATCGCTTGGTTAGATGGCTTCATATGATCTCCAATATCCGTAGCGAAGCCGATGAGTAATGCGTCCAAATAGCCAGCCGAGCAAGAACCAAAACGCCGTCCCGAGGATGACAAAATAAAGGACGCAAAACCAGAAATCCCATCTGGCAATATGGCCCGAGAAGAAACTCACCGGGGGCCATAACTCAAAACGAGGCAAATGGTCCAGAACAGGAGAAAACAGCAAATTCATCGGAATATCTACTACGCCAATGAAAACCCACGTCTCCGGGGAAGAAGAGCCACCTGTCGCAACGAGGATTGCGATGAAGGTTGCCAATAAGAAGTGCGTAGTGGCGGCGTAGCAGCCAAAACGAATCGCTATCCAAGGATCACCTTCAGTCATCTAACGAGAATAAGTTAGATGGTTGGCGTAGATCGCTCATGACGAAGTCGAAGAAACGCGCGCAATGCTAGCCAAAGAGCTAGGGCAGCATAGGGAAAGGCGAATACGATGTTGCGGATCGTGAAAAGCATTGTGGTCGATCGTCCAGCACGTTCGAGCGAAATGCTGCTATCGCCAAAGCCAATCCCAACACACCCCGCCACTCCAAACGCGAGAATCGCACAACGCGACGCCCACTGATCGGAGAGTCGAAACGGGTACCGACATAGATAGAAGGTAAGCAGTGGCCAGCCGATAGCGCCAACGATCATGAAAACGAGCGCGGATAACATCTAACGAGGGCAAGATGAGCCACGCCGAAAGCGCGGCGGGCTGCTGGTGAAAGGTTGAACTGTAAGCAAGCTCATAAACAAATCGGGCGGCGTTGGCTCCATCACATGGTTAGGCCTCTCGCCTGGTCCGACGCGCAAGTGAAACAATACCGTAAGCATACAAAAACAGTCCGGCCAAATCGGCAACATATTGAGCAACATGATACCAGTAGGCCTGCGACCTTGACATGTGCCAAGCTGCCGGACCGCGTGAGCCGAGACTAAAAAGCATCGAATACAAAGGACTGCATCCAAAACAAAGCGCAGCCGCAGCTAGACAAAAAAACCTCGATCCCTGGCCCGGAGGAAGGCGCGGAAAGCAAAAACCACAACACACGCATTGGCGATGAAGACGGCTAAATGGTTTATATGACGCAATGCGCCGAGCACAGAAGAGTGGAAAGCGCCGTAGATCCAGGCGCCGGCGAACAGAAGGACGAATGGTGCCAGCAACACTCCGCATAGCCAGCCAGCGATTGTTAACGAGCGGCGAGGGGGCTTGGCCGGTTCGATCGCGGATAAAGTATTCACTGGGTTGAAAGACCGATCTAGCCCGATTCCCCCCGCGAGGTACTGAACCCTTTGCGAGCAATCTCGGAAGTGTCGTGAAGAGCACTTCTACGAATAGCCAGAGCGCGCCGATTTCGGCAAGAATGGTGAAGATCAGTTGGACGCGCGAGTAGCGGGCGTACTCGAGTGAATGCACCGTGGCTACAACCAAACAATTCGCAAAGTTGTACCAACACAGGAAGATGGACAAAGCTGCCACTCGCTGTAGGCGGCCACTTGAGCGCCGATACAACAGAACGAAACCCCCGCATATGAACGTGGTTAGCACAGTCCCTGTGAAGCTTTTCGCTAGCACGGTTTGGCTTTCCCGATTGTGCGAGGGTGTTCGCAGAACCAGTCCCGCCTGCGCAAGTGCAGCAGTCCGCTGAAGCAAGCTGCCCAGTGGCGGATATTCTTTGGCTAACGTTTGCTCGTCCGGAAGATCGTGATGGAAAGCAGCGAGACTGTGCGCATACTGTTCGCTCATCGACCAGCGCGTCTGTAGGCCGTACGCTGGACATGGAATTGTGTAAAAGATGCTCATCTGCGTTGTGATCTTGCGGAGCATATCGACGGGATGTCTGAGCCACACTCTGAAATAATAACGGCGATAAAAGGCTGCGAGCGCACGCAGGTCCCCTTGCATCAAAGCATGCATCTCCGCGTTGAAAGACATTGGCCCGAACATCAGATAATCCGGGGAGAACCCTAGGTTCGGGGGAGTCGAGTTACGCCGCGCCAGTCTTAGGTGATGGGCCAAACGCTTTTCGATACGTGCGAGCCATTCTTTGTCATAAGGTGGGCGCCCGTTACTTTGAAGATCAGTAAGTATCTGGTTATGCATCTGGGGGGCGTGAGTCATGAATAGCTGCGTCGGAAGAATAACCGCGCCCTCTAGATCGTGGCGCGCAGCAACTTGCTCTGGCAATAGCAAACCAGCAGTCACGATGCAACAGGTCAACACCAGCACTCTCTTTCGGTTTTCCGGGAAAGGTTGACTCAGAGCGCGCGCGATTGGGACCAAGCTACCTAGCGCTGCGATGACGAAGCTCGGCTTTAGCATACTAAGTACTATGGTGCTCGTCACGAGCGCGGCGCCGAGCTTAACCGGCAGCCCTGTTGTTTCGCTCAACCAGGTCCGGCCACAAAACTTCAATGTCAGCCACACGTTGAGTATAACGAATAGAGAAACTATGCCCTCTGGCCGGATTGACGCTTCGTAGACCATCACGTGTGGCGTAAACAGGTAAATCGCTACTCCACACAGCCCAATAATCCGATGCACGAACTTTGGAACTGGCGAGGGGCGTGTCAGATCGCGCAGTTCTTCCCAAACTAGAAGGAAGATCGCCGCCGCCAAGAGTCCGGCGAGATGTTGCGCGATAGGAATCGACCTAAAATCATGCGTCGTCCGCAGGAGCAGAAAGAGAAATCCCGGATAAATATAACTCCGTAAATGATGTTCCCACCCGGTTCCGACAAGTGTGCCGATTGCCGGGGACAAGTAGGTCCAAGTGTCAGGGTCGGCGATGGGATCCAGTGGCAGGTGGACGCGAAGTATAATCGACCTCGTGAAAACCGAGGCAAGTAAGATCCAGTAAAGCCAGTCTGGAGGGGATGCACGAAGCAGTTCGCTCGTGATCTTAAATCGCTGCCACATCGGGGAGAGGTTAGTTCGCCGTTGAGCTCTTGGTCGAGCAAAACGTCTAGGGCGGGTCAACGACAATCTGGCGCCGCTCCGGCGAAGGTGTACGATCAGTATTTTAAAGCTTGGGCGAGAACTTTGAAGGCAAGGCGCGTGCGGGAATCTTGCAACTGTCGTGCAAGGCGGCTACAACTTCCGCTGTAAAGGGGGTTGGGCCTGATTGAGTATGGAGATTATGGATTGAGCTTTGTTCCCTGGTTTGAGTAAATCAGAGGCATGAAACTTCTGATTCTCACCTTCGTTATTACCGTTGCGCTTGCCTCGGCAACGCTCGCGGATGTATTTAGCACCGTAATTCTCAATGCAGGCGACTCGCCTTTGACTGTTACTGTTGAAGACGGGCGTGTCCTTACAGTGCTGAGTTTCCTAGGTCCCAGCGGGGGCACGACTGGCAGCGTTATGTCCGTCACCAAGGACGGCAAGAGCACGCCCGCTATGTATCCAGTAGACATCCTAAACAGTGCCATTACCGTGAATCCGACCAACGTGGTTGTGGCTGGGCCCGCGACCGTCAATGTGACTGCAGCGACATCGTTGCTCTTTAGCTACCGGATTGATCCCAACACCCGGAAGTTTGCAAATCACGATAATTAGGCGCAGGATCGATTCGTGCCAAAGCGCGACCCGAACCAGCAGGCAGCCCAAGGCCGTTGAGAAATTGATCGGCACCGGCAAGGTGCGCGGGCGAAGATCTGGTTTCGAGCGAGACGCTGAAGCGGAAGTTCCGAGCGGCTAAGAGAAACGCCTCAAGCTAAAATTACCATAACGAATCAGGCCCAATACCTTGCTACTTTATATGACATATATTGTATGATGTTATTGGTTGGGCTTCAGGGCGACCCCCGACTTCGCTTTCGCTCTACCCGATCCGGTCTTAGCTTAGCCCTGGGTGGATTTTAAAAAAATCGTTAGTCCGAGGAGCGAGCGAGATTGGGAGCGCTATTTTGATCTTCGCTGGCGCGTCTTGCGCGCGCCATGGCAGCAGCCGCGCGGCTCTGAAAAAGACGATCACGAAAAGGATGGTCAGCACCTCATGATCTGCGACGAACATGGCGCGGAGCCGTTGGCGATCGGCCGTTTGCATTTCAATTCTCGCACGGAAGCTCAGGTCCGTTTCATGGCCGTCGCTCCCTCAGCGCAAGGACGCGGCTTTGGCAGCGTCATTTTGCACGAACTCGAGCGGCGCGCGCGCGACGCAGGTGCGAATTCCATTGTGCTCAATGCCCGCGAGGACGCCCAGCAGTTCTATGACAAGCATGGCTTCAGCGTTGTCGGCCCTGCGCCGACCATCTTTGGCGCCGTGAAGCATGTCCGGATGCGTAAGGATCTTTGATTGCTACCTAACAGAACCCGCGGCGCATTTACTCAGGGTCGCGGACCTTCCAGAGTTTTCATCGTTAGGCAAGGTTAGGTGCACTCGTTAGGCGGGAATTGATTGTGGGGCGCTTTGGCGGCGAGCCAGGCCGAAGGCGGCGTGCGTTGCCCGCGCGGCGGATTCGAGCTCCTCTTCCCCGATCACGACAGCGATCTTAATCTCGGAAGTGGAAATGAGCTGAATGTTCACACCCGCGTCACCGAGACAGGCAAAAAGCCGTGACGCAACGCCGGCATGCGAACGCATCCCTATGCCCACTACGCTGAGCTTCGCGACACCTGTCGTGGAAGCCATGGCGTTTGCGCCAATCTCCGGGAGGAGCGGTTGCAACATCTCCTCCGCCCGCGCGAGATCGTCCTTGTGCAGGGTGAATGACAGATCGGTTGCACCTGTGCTGGATGCATTTTGCACGATCATATCGACACTCAAGTTGGCCGAAGCGAGCGCGGAGAAAATCTTCCCGGCGCAACCCGGCCGGTCTGGCAGGTCCTGGATGGTTACCTTAGCCTGGTTGCGTTCCAGGCTCACGCCACGCACCACGACGTCTTCCATGTTGGCCGGAGCAGATCGCGCTTTGGTGCCGGGTTCATCATTCAAGCTCGACCGCACTTCAAAGCCGACCCCGAATTTCTTGGCAAACTCGACCGCTCGCGATTGCATCACCTTCGAACCGGCGCCCGCCATCTCGAGTAACTCGTCGTAAGCGATCTCGTCGATCTTGCTCGCCTCGGGCACGCTGCGCGGATCGCTCGTGAAGACACCTTCGACATCGGTGAAAATTTGGCAATCATCCGCCTTCAAGGCAGCCGCGAGTGCAATTGCCGTCAGGTCCGACCCGCCGCGTCCCAAGGTGGTCGTCGCGCCTCCCGGGCTCTGCCCCTGGAAGCCGGCAACAACCACGATGAAATCCTCCGCCAGCAGTTCATGAATTTGACGCGGCGAAATGTGTGCGATTTTCGCTTTCGTATGCACGCTGTCGGTCACAATACCGGCGGCGGCCCCGGTCAACGAAACTGCCTTCCCACCGAGCGCGTTCACCGCCATTGCGGTCAAAGCGCTCGCCCCTTGTTCGCCGGTGGCGAGGAGCGCGTCCATTTCGCGTTCGCTCGGCTGCGGCGAAATTTCGCGTGCGAGCTTGATCAGGTTATCGGTCACACCGGCCATGGCGGAGATGACTGCCACGACGTCGTGTCCGGCCAGTTTCGTGGCGATCAAACGCGCCGCGACTTTCAGAACTCGCTCGACCGTCCCAACCGAGGTGCCGCCATATTTTTGAACGATTAAACCCATGATGAGCCGCGCCCCGTTTTCCCTATTCTCTGGAAACTGTCAACCCTGTGTGCGGTCGAGAGCGCGCAAGACCGCCGCCTCGTCTGCCGCAACAGGCGCGGGCGTCGGCACGGCAATGACCTCCGGATCCTTCAAGCCATGACCGGTGACTGTGCAAACAATGCGAGAGCCTTCGCCGATCGGTGCGGTGGAAAACCGCGCGCGCTTGTCTCCCTCGCAGGCGCGTAACAGACCGGCGATTGGCGCCGCGCTCGCCGGCTCGACAAAAATGCCTTCTTCCCTCGCCAGCCAAAGTTGTGCAGCGAGAATTTCTTCGTCGCTCACCATATCGACCAGGCCGCCGGACTCTTCGATGGCACGATTTGCCTGCGACCAACTGGCGGGATTGCCGATGCGGATAGCGGACGCGACCGTCTCCGGCCTAGCGACGACTTCACCGCGGAAGATCGGCGCGGCGCCGGCCGCTTGAAAGCCGATCATGCGCGGCCGCCGCGTCGCTTTTCCCGCTGTCAGGTATTCCTGATAGCCGGTCCAGTAAGCTGTGATGTTCCCGGCATTTCCCACCGGTAACAGGTGCAGGTCGGGCGCTTCACCTAGTTCATCCACAATCTCGAAGGCGGCCGTTTTTTGCCCGGCAATTCGATCCGGATTGATTGAGTTGACGATGACGAAGTCATTGCGCTGGCCAAGGTGCCTGACGATCTCGAGAGCCTGATCGAAATTCCCTTCAATTGCCACGACCTGCGCGCCGTAAGCAAAAGCTTGCAAGAGTTTGCCCCGCGCAATTTTGCCCGCAGGCAAAATGACGGCGCAACGGATTCCCGCGCGCGCGGCATAAGCGGCCGCCGAGGCAGAGGTGTTACCCGTCGAAGCGCAGATCAGTGTCTGCACGCCGCGCTCGACCGCCTTCGAAACCGCAACGGTCATGCCGCGGTCCTTGAACGAACCCGTCGGGTTCAAGCCTTCGTACTTGATGAAGACTTCACAGCCGCGACCGACCTTTTGACTAAGTCGCGGCGAAGGAATGAGCGGGGTTCCTCCTTCGCCTAACGATATTACAGGCGTCGTTTGCGTCAGCGGGAGATGCTGTCGATAACGGGCAATCACGCCGCCGCGACCGAGCGCCGGGTCAGCCGGATTCATTTCTTCCCTCCCCTGCCCTGCTTTATGTGCGAGTCGTTAGGCATCGTTAGGCACAAGTTTTCGCCTGACTAGGTCATTGTCACCTTGTCGGCTCCGCCGCGGCGGCCGCTTCCCGCCAGGGCAAGGATGACATCGGTTTTCGCAAGAGTTCCGATCAGGCGATGCGCACCCTGATCACTCACCACGGGTAATCTTTCCCCAGCATGGCGGGTGAAACGATCCAACGCTTCATTCAACGTCGCACTCGGTTCGATGGTTGGGATATCCTCATGCACGATATCTCCCGCGATGACTAACTGTGCCAGCTCCGGTGCATTGAGATAGTTCTTGATATCATGTAACGAGACCGCGCCCACAAATCTTCCCTCGTCCGCGACATAGAGATAATTGAACCGATTCGCGATGAATTTTTCCCCGATCTCGGCAAACCGCGCTGTCGGAGATACAGTCAGTGGATTGGGTTTCATGAGATCGCGCACATGCAGCTCTGCCAGTTGGTGACGGTAATCCCCTGCTCCCTTGCGTTTCAACGCCTCACTATAGATGGAACGTTTCTCGATACTCACTGAAGTGTAATAACCAATCACGCAAGCCAGCATAAGTGGCACAATGATCTGATACTCGAGAGTGAGCTCGAAGATCATGATGATGGCCATAATTGGCGCGTGCGTCGTCGCCGCCAGAAATGCCCCCATCCCGACGATGGCAAAGGCGCTTGGACTTCCCGTTAGGCCGAGCGGAAGATGACCGCTGGCTACGCCAAAGAGATAGCCGAGGCTGGCTCCGACAAAAAGCGTAGGTGTAAAGACACCGCCGACCGCGCCCGAGCCAAAAGTCGCAGCCGTAGCCAGCACTTTGCACAGCAGGATCACTCCGACGATTTGCCAGGCCCATTGTCCCGCCAGAATGCTGCTCGCTGCGCTGTAGCCATTGCCGCAAACCTCCGGGTAGAAAATAGCGAGCGCGCCGACGATTGCACCGCCCGCAAGCATTTTAAGAAACACCGGCACGGAGAGACGACCTGCAAGCTGTTGGCTTACGTTGAGTAATCGCAGAAACCAGGGAGCGACCAGTCCGGCAAAAAGGCCCAGCACCATATAGGGCAGTAATTCCCAATTGGAGCGGACCTCAAAATGCGGAATGGCGTAAATGGGTTCATTCCCGATGAAAGTGCGGACGGTCACTGTCGCCATGACGGAAGCGAAAACGAGCGGGCCAAAAATTTCCATCGCGACTGATCCGAGCACGATCTCGGCGATAAAGAGCGCACCAGCGATGGGTGCGTTATAAGCCGACGCGATGCCCGCTGCCGCGCCGCACCCCACGAGCAAACGCAGTCGCGGCGTGGACCACCCGCGCCAGCGGCCCGCGCTTGAAGCAACGAGCGAAGACAGTTGCACCAACGGACCTTCGCGGCCGATCGATCCACCAGAGGCGATGGTGAACATGGCCGAAAGACATTTCACCACACTGCGCCGGGCGGAGATTTTGCCGTCACCCAGCACGACCGCTTCCATATAGTCCGAAGTCGTAACTCCCCCGTGCCAACGCATCCCCAGGAAAAGAACCAGACCGGCAAGAAACCCACCGATCGCCGGAATCGTTAGGCGCTGCCACCACGAGAGAGCGATAAAGCTTTCCACAAGTCCGGGCGTCGCACTGCCGGTCATGAGCTTATGCAGCTCGCTCGTCAGATAGCGGAAGCCGATCGAGGTGAGCGCGCCGCCGCAGCCGATCGCGCCCGCCCAGGCCAGGGTAATTTGCAGATCACTGGGATGCGCGATTTCCTTGAACCAAACCCACCACTTGAGCCGGCGGAGAAAGCCGAGATGCAGTGATGGCGCGCCCTCCGGCGCATCTTCAGTCGACACGCTAACGACCTGACCTCATCCGCTGCCCGCGTCAACTCTGGGAAAGTCGAAGTGCAATAGCCATTGAAGGGCGACGTGACGGGCTAGGATTAGTTGATACCTGCGGGCCAATGCTAGAAACAATAACGCGGAAGAACAATGCTATGGCTCTGACCCCACAAGTCCTCGGACCACAAACCACGATGTCGTGCCAAGCGGCATTTGCCCACGATTGCCGCGCCCTTGCATAGCTTATTGAAGGTCGCCGTAACCGCGGATAGGTTCCGGCCGACCAACGTAGAGAGAAACATGAAATGTCCGAAGTGTGATGGCCAAATGACGGGAGTGATTGCGTCCGACGGCAAGACCGTCGATCGGTGCGACGCGTGCCAGGGCCTGTTTGTCAGTAGCAACGCTCTGCATCTTCTGGAGCGGAACTGGTTCCTCTGGCCCGAGTCTGACAGCCACAGTGTCGACTCGGGAGATCCCGCTGTCGGCAAGCATTTTGATAAGATCGGGAAAATTGACTGCCCGGCGTGTGGCACCACGATGGCACCGATTTCCGTGCCCGATCAGCCGCATATCTGGCTGGAGCAGTGTCCAGCCTGCCAGGGTGTCTTCTTCGATGCGGGCGAACTAACCGACCTTCGCTACCATACGATGGCCGACTGGGTCCGCGATTTTCTCAAAGGGCCGCGTCGGACATTAGTGGTTCCGGCAATGCATTGAGTTATCCCCAGAAGGGAGCCGCGCGAGTACAGAGCGATAGATACGGATGGATTCGGGATCTTTCCTGCCTCCCTACCACGATGCGCGCCAGCTTAGATTGGGTGATTTAGGCGCTCGAAGGTCTACTTACGACTCAGTTCAATCTGCACTTGTCCGATAAGATACTTCGGCCAGAAGACGAGGCGTTAGTGTGGAGCGCAGAGCTTCCCGCAAACGCGTCATCCTGCTGCGCCCGCGCGCTTGAATGCGCTCGCTGCGAGTCATCTTGGTTTCGTTAGACCTAGGAACCCAAACGGGGATTATTCTTTGTCGTAAACGGATGTGTTCGTAAACTTTTTCCCCTTCGCGGTGGTTCCGTTCAACGTCACGGCTCGGCTCTTTCCATCTGCGGTCACGACTATCCGACCCGTGGCCACTACCTTGCCGCCTTTTTTCACGACCATCGCGAGGGTTTGAGCATTTACCTTCGTGTATGCACGCGTGTCCGAAGTGGGATCGCCGGTGACCTCGTAGTCTTTGCCATTGAATTTTCCTTTCCACTCAGCATGGACTGGCTTCCCGTCGCCATCGACACCGTCAGTCGTCACCGTCACCTTGTCTCGGATCAAACGATCGTCATAGACGACTTTCGTGTTCTTCACGGTGCCGCGCGTTAGCTTCGATTTCGCTTCGTTTAGTTTCCAGGTGCCCATCATAGGATCGGCCGCGTATAACGCCCCAGCGGCCAAGATTAATCCCAAGCTCACTGCAATGGTTTTGGTTTTCATTTCTGCATCGAGCGAAGATTTCAGGAAAAGGTCAACGCTTTTCTTTCGGGCCCAACGTTTGCATCGTAATCGTGTCACCACAGGGCTTCGCTCTCGGATCCCTTGGTTGGCAGCAGGATTAGGCAGACGATGGAGCCCACCGCCACACCCGATAAGTCCTTTGCGCGACTCAATTGGCTCTTTCGCCAGTCCGAGGCAAATGAGCTTTTGATTCTTGGCGAATCACTTTAACAGTCTCCCGGATCGATCTGATTTGAGGCAATTGACCTGTGCATTCACTTGTAATCAATAGGGGGTGTTCGAGAGGATAAACCAAATTATCGGTGATCGGGATTGTGGCAACGCCGGGATCAACCAAGGGCCAGGTGGTTTCACGGAGTCGATCAAATCTCGACGTCGCGGTGGGATACGATGTCGGAATCAACTTATCAAACTGTGCCTGAATCAGGGGTTGGCAGGAATAGGAATCGTCTCCGACGGCGCGCATGCAGGCGACCAGAGAAACAATTACCACAATGACCCACTGTTGGCCGCATCGTTTGCTCATAAATCGATTCTGAACAAAGTCAGTTCCAATTGCAATACATTCCGGTTGAGCTAGCGGAAACGACTGCGCCCGACCGGCGATTAAGCCGACCGCTAGTTGGTGTTATATCTCGTTTATGATACCTTCGCTACCTCAACTCAGAGCGACGTGCGCTACCGTTCTCGACAGCGTATCGCAGTCTCGTTAGGCATTACCATGCGGAAGCTAATCTCCAGCGGTAGTCCATATGAACCTAAAATCGGGATTTCCCGAGCTGTGCGCGTGGGCAAGGTTATTGCCGTCTCGGGCACTGCTCCGCTTGGTCCAGACGGGCGTACAGTGGGAGTCGGAGATGCCGGCATTCAGGCGCGACGATGTCTTGAAATAATTGCCGAAGCCCTGGAGAAAGCCGGAGCTTCGATCCAGCAGGTCATTCGTACCCGCACGCTTCTCGTGCATATCGAAGATTGGAAGGCTGTCGCCGCAGTCCATGGCGAATTCTTTGCTGACATTCGACCGGCTAACACGGTTATGCAGGTGTCGCGATTTATCGATCCGGATTGGCTTGTTGAGTTAGAAGCCGACGCGGTCATCGACGAAGAACAGAAGTAAGCGGGAACCCGCGGCGACATCGAGCCAACCTCCAAGTGTGATAGCCTGGTTGGACATCGCAAAACCTGAGGGAAATAGCTTGCGATGGCTGCTCGCTCTGACTAGCGATACTCAAGCGACGGGCGAGCGACCACTACCATGAAGAATGCAAAAACAACCATGAAAAAGCGCAAGAGCGACGCGAAAGAAGGGAAAGGAACCTCTCCCTCCCAGCTGATCGATGCGAGAGTCAAGGAGCTGAATGATTGGCGAGGCAAGACGCTCGCTCGGGTCCGAAACCTTATTAAACAGGTCGACCCGGAAGTAATCGAGGAGTGGAAGTGGAGAGGCGTTCCGGTGTGGTCACATTCCGGAATCATCTGCACCGGCGAAACCTATAAGAGTGTCGTGAAGCTGACCTTCGCCAAGGGTGCCTCGTTGCAGGACCCTTCAGGCCTTTTCAACTCCAGCCTCGAAGGCAACGTAAGGCGTGCCATTGATATCCATGAGACCGACAAGATTGATGAGAAGGCGTTGAAGTCGCTTATTCGTGCCGCCGTGGCACTGAACACGTCAAAAGCCGCACGCAGGATGGGAACTCGAGCCTAAACGGCACTTATCCGGGGAGAAGACAGGCAATTGCCGACCTGGCCGGGGCCGGTGGAGGTTATCCGGTTGAAGCGCTCTCCGTCCCTGCGCCCGTTACCGCTATCGCATATTCAGCTGCGTCATTCTGCCGGTGACGTTCCATGGCGGCCATGATTGCCTCGTCAGGCACGCGGCGCAATCCGTCGGCGAGGCCGAGCTTGGATAATGTCCAGATGGTCCACTTTGTAGGATCGAATTGCCATTCCTTCACGCCGTTGCGGTAGTCGTGTTGGAACTCGTGATGATAGTTATGATAGCCCTCGCCAAAGGTAACCAGCGCCATCAGGGAAGAATCGCGGGCGCTGCAGCGAGTCGAGTAAGGCTGACGTCCGATCGTGTGGCAGGCGGAGTTGATAAAAAAGGTGCAATGCTGAACGAATACGACTTTTGCCACGCCGGCGATTAGCAGACCGCCGAGGGCGCCGCTCCAACCGTTCCAGATTGCGCCCACCAACGCTGGTAATCCAAGACTAACGAGCACGGCAAGCAAATGGATGTGGCGATGCTGCCACATCACGAGCGAGTCCTTCTTTAAGTCGTTCACGTTATCGAATGGAGGTTCTGGCAGAAGCTTGAAAAGGAGCCAGCCGATGTGCGCATGAAAAAAACCCTGGCTGATATCGTAGGGGTCTTCTTCGTGGTCGACATGTTTGTGGTGACGACGATGTTCGCTTGCCCAGAGCAAGACGGAGTTTTCGAATGCACCCGCTCCGAATACTAGGACAAAAAGCCGCACGGGCCATTTAGCACGAAAGGAGAGATGCGAGAAAAGTCGATGATAACCAAGCGTAATACTGAGACCGGTGATAACCAAAAGTGTGGCAAAGAGCGCGAACTGGAACCAATCGAGCCCGAAGTGCCAAAGATAGAGCGGCACAGCAGTGAGAGTAAGAGCCAGGGTGCCGATCAGGAACGAACTGGTCGTCCAGTTAACCCGATGAAAGGGAATGCGAGAGAGCATAGGAAATCTAAAGAATGCGCGCTGAGTTAGCGGGCGAGAATGACGTCGTTCTTAACCCATGAGTGCGCCTTATTGCAATGCGGGCAAGCGACCTTTCCTGTCTTACTTGGTATGTCAGCCCAGAGCGGCTCTTCGACGGTTTCGCCCGTCGCGATTAGCCTGGAAGTTGCAGGACAACGAACCAGGAGGCGTCGCAGTGTGCAAGGCGCTTTGCGCGGCGGCGAAGGTGCACCGAAGTAAAAATTCATCAGAGTCTGTAAACGATCCGCGCTTTATCGACGTCGTACGGCGACATCTCCAGCCGTACCCGGTCGCCTATGGTCAGACGGATGAAGCGCTTGCGCATCCGTCCGGAAATGTGAGCCAGCACGATGTGCTTACTGGCAAGCTCGACGCGAAACATGGTTCCCGCTAGCACGGAGCGGATTGTGCCTTCCAGCACGATAGCTTCTTCGGCTTTCAAAATTGTTGTTCGCTAAGCCGGCGCCCGGACAAACCCGGGCGCCGGCCGTAAAGCAAACCGAAATTACCGGCGTGAACCGGCAAACTGGCGTGGCCGTTCTTCGCGCGCCCGCGCTTCATTCACGGTTAACGCGCGGCCATGCAGTTCCTGGCCGTTGACCGCGTTCATGGCTGCCGTGGCGGAGACTTGATCGGGCATGGTGACAAAACCGAACCCGCGTGAGCGGCCGGTCATTTTATCATTGATCAAGGCCACTTCGCTGACCTGGCCGTGTTGTTCGAAAAGATCCTGCAGATCGTTTTCCGTCGTCTCAAAAGAGAGATTACCTACGTATAGTTTCATTAGTGATTTTGTGGAGCAAACCTGCGAGCTACAGCGCCGTTCCCGAGAACCGGGTTTCAGAATCACCAAAGAGACAAGCTCAACTGACGACCTACCAAGCAACGAACCGAAACAGAACTTAATCCAACGGCCGCACTCTCGCCTATTTCGGACCGAAGACAAGTAATATCTCTAATGATCGCAAAAACGATAATGCGCGGGAAAGATTTGCAGGAACTTGCGACCACCATCGGTAAGTGGCCCGAGCACGGTCGCAGATTGGGGGGAGCCATCACTCAGCTCCGCATTGAGCAGACCCGCCTCCACCATTTCGCGAACGTCTGAATCGTTTTTTGGTCGGTGAACCCGGAGTTGCCGGCTCTCTCGCCGCTGGACCGCAAGCAGGGCCTTTTGTGCGCGCGCTATATTGATTTCGCCAACTCCTTATCCAACGTCGTCTTTGAGTTCATGGGCACACCCCTCACCACACTATTCTCTCGGGGGTGATATCGATGCATCGTATCTTTTATCTGCCGTTATCTGTCTTCCGCTGCGGCCGAAGCCGGCCACTCATCCGCATCGCACGACGAGGGTTCCGCTTGGTCGCCGCGAGACCCAGGCGGTGTAAAAAGAATCCGCGCTCTTCCGTTATTCTGTGTTGCAGGCGATATAAAGCGCCATTCTGCGTGATTGTTGCTTCCATAAGTTATCCCCTCGTTTTCATCGAACTGCTTTCCAAAACCTTTCTTGCGCCATTTCTCATTTGCCGAATGGCTCACGCTTCCCGCCATCGCATCGGCAACCGATGCGATTGCTGACGGCGGCAACGTCCTCCCAGTTCGGTGCGAAAACACCGCGTCAGGGCCGACGAGCTGCATTCCTACCCGCAAACTTCCGCAATTGTTTCTGAGCACTCTTTTGCCGTCTGATCTCATTGAGAAATAGGTCCCATTTTGTCTGTGTGTCCGGCGCAGAGAGAAGGGCCGTTTCCGGGACGGTCGATCAACGCTGCAAGTATGGCAGCAACCTAGGCTACAGCCGGAACTCGCAATCTCCTAACAGCATTTACAATTGACTTTGCGGCTAGGACGCGATGTGTGCGTTCCTTCTTTCGTTCCCAAGTTACGATCACCCAGAAAGCTCGAGAAAATAACCGGCTGCAATCAGCGGACGCACGAAGCCATCGACAAGCTCAAGCAATCGGAGGCGAAAACGGTACCCCAGGGCGGTGTCTCTCTATTTTCTTCCACTGACCAAAAGAGATGCCTGTTCAAAACTTCGTCACACAAGCGGCCGCAAAAACTTCGATGAATGGTTCTCGACGGCTTTGTCTGGCGGATAAGTCCCGCGTGGCCCTTGTGCCCCACAAGTCGCACGTCTTCGTCAGTATTTCTCTTAGCGAACATGTTTAGCCTGCGATCGACTCCGCACCCGGCGATTTGGGTCCAGGAAGACGGTATTTTTCAGCCGCCCTAACGTAACGAAGTAGTTACGAGATAATACTTTCGCCATCAGGGAACGTGATTTCCCTTTCGCAACACTAAACTACAAAACTATGAAAACTAATCTTATTACTCTCCTAAGTCTTTGTTGTCTATCAATTCACGCCGCGAGCGGCGCGAGTTGGCAGGTTATTGCCAGTCCGAATGGACAACGAGGAATTAACGAACTGCACGGAGTCTCAGCGCTGGCCGAGAATGATGTCTGGGCGGTAGGTGAATCCACTGATACGGAGCGAGTCACCTCGGCTACGCTGGTTGAGCATTGGAACGGGACGCAGTGGTCGGTTATTCCCAGTCCGAATCCCAGCTCGACGCAAAACATGCTCAACGCCGTGGCGGCGGTATCGACAAATGACGTTTGGGCCGTCGGCTTTGCTGCTGTTGGGTCCAATCCGATTTTGATTGAGCATTGGGACGGCACTGCTTGGAGTGTGGTGCCTAACCCTCCCAGCTCCAGCCCAATTACAGATTTGACTGCGCTCGCCGTGGTGTCCGCCAATGACATTTGGGCGGTTGGCATCGGGACGGTCAACGACGACGCAGGGACAGCGACTCTGCATTGGGATGGGACGGCGTGGAGTGTGGTCCCGAGTCCGAATGTCGGTCCAGAGGTCAATAACTCGCTTTTTGGCGTGACGGCAATTGCCTCCAATGATGTCTGGGCGGTTGGCACGCAGCAGTCGACGTCCATGACCAAGCCGCACACACTGATTCTGCATTGGGATGGCTCACAATGGAGCATTGTGCCTAGCCCTAACTTTGGAGGCAACACAGTGGGCAACCACTTAGCCGCCGCCAGCGGGATTTCGTCTAACGATGTCTGGGCGATAGGCAGTTCCGACGCCGGCACGCTGGCGGAACATTGGGACGGCACTAGCTGGAGCGTGGTGTCCACGCCAGCAGGCGGAAACGAGGTGCCGACAGCCCTTTTCAGCGTGGTAGCTCTGACCAGCAATAGTGTCTGGACCGTGGGCGAACAGTTCGCGTGCTCCAGCTGTAGCTTATCTCAGACTTTGACCGAACATTGGAACGGAAGGAAGTGGGCTGTAGCTCCGAGCCCGAACGTTGGGACGGATCACAATGAGTTGTTCGCGGTCGATGCGACGCCAGGCGGCACCCTGTGGTCAGTCGGGACCGTTTTCCACTTCCCAAAGCAACAAACGCTGATTGAGCGCAGGCTGCCTTAGCTCAAAGGCTAACCAGCTCCTGCTTCGAGACTTCTTTACTTAATCGGCGCTGCGGCGGCGACTCAGCGTCCTCGCTCGCGGCACCTCTATGTTACATTTCGTTAGGCGCTCGAATCGAGGGCGATCGCCCACGTAGACGGGCACGTATTACAGCGCCAGGCGATTTCCATGTCGGTCGGTTTCGAACCCACTTCAGTATTTCCGAAAGTCGTCCCCCAGCTGGCGATACATCCATTTCGCCCCTGGTACCCAGGAGCTCGCTGGATCGTCTTTGATCGCGCGGCAAACCTGCTGCAATGCGCTAAAGAGCACGCCCCTGTCGGGAGGAGGCCATGAAAAAGCCGCTGCTCCAAAGACGAACGCGATCGTCGCGGTCCGCGCTTTACGTTTGCCCACCTCAGCTTAGCGGTTGAAAGTGCGCCGCGAGGCTGCTTCCGTCCTCGCTTCACGACAACCCATAGGCCCTGACGATGGCTCTGAGCAAAAAAGACAAACTTCGACTCCTCACCACTATTCTCGAAAGCCGCCACGGCGATCTGCGCGAGCAAAGCCTGAATCGGCAGGGCAAAGGTCATTTTCACGTTTCAGGGATGGGACATGAGGCGCTGGCCGCGATCTCAATTCAATCTGAGCCGGGCGATTATATCTGCGGTTATTATCGCGATCGCGCGCTCGTCCTCGGTCGCGGCGTGACTTCGGCTGAGCTGGCGCTGGATTATTTCGCGAAGCGCAAAGGGCAAAGTCACGGCCGGCAAATGCCGTCACACTATAGTTACGCGAGCAGGAACATCTGGAGTGTTCCCACCCCCACCGGTTCGCAACTTCTGCCAGCCTGCGGCATTGCCTGGGGCATCAAGCTCGATGGGAAAACGAATTTTGTCGTTGCTACGATCGGCGATGCTGCCACCCGACAGGGCGATTTTTACGAAGCCATTGCCTTTGCCAAAGAACGAAAGCTGCCAGTGCTTTTCGTCGTCGAAGACAACGCCTACGGCATCAGCAGTCCGACGCGGAAGATCAATCCGCTCGCTCTCGACGTCTTGCAGCCTAACGACTGGCAGCAGGTTGACGGGAGTGATGTTGCGGCGGTGCACGAGGCGGCGCGGGAAGCCATCGCGCGGATGCGCGCCGGTCAGGGCCCGGCATTTTTCTGGGTGCAAATGGAGCGGCTCTCCAGTCACACCAGCTCCGACGACCACAAACTTTATCGCAGCGCGGAAGATATCGAGAACCTGGCGAAGAGCGATCCCCTGACGAAATGGCGCGACCGTCTTATCGCCGACGGCGAGCTGACGGAAGCGGAGTTCACGAAGCTCGATCAGGAAGTGAAAGAGCGCATTCGGAAGGAGTTCAGCGACGCAGAACGCGACGGCGATCCATCGGCTGACGAATTGGAAATCGAGGTGACGGGCGAGTTGCCCAAACTCAACGAGGAGATTCTGCCACCGGGTAAGTACCGCATCGGCGATGTGATCAACCAAACGCTTCGTCTTGGCCTAACGAAAGACTCGGGGCGGATTATTTTCGGTGAAGACGTCGAGGATCCCAAGGGTGGCGTCTTTCGTCTTACACAAAAACTTTCGAGCGAATTCAAAGATCAGGTTTTCAATTCGCCTCTCGCGGAATCGACCATCGTCGGTGTGGCATGCGGGCTCGCCTCCTATGGCAAGCGACCGGTCTTTGAACTGCAATTCATTGATTTCATTGGTCCGGCCTGGAATCAGGTCGTGACGAATTTGTGCAACTTGCGCTGGCGTTCCTTTGGCACGTGGACTTGTCCGCTCGTGATCTATGCTCCCTATGGCGCTTATCTCCCCGGCGGCAGTCTTTGGCACAGTCAGGCAAACGAGGCTCCCCTCGCCCATTATCCAGGTCTGCATGTTGTTATCCCGAGTAATCCGGCCGACGCCGCGGGACTGCTCTGGACCGCGATGCACTGCGAAGACCCAGTTTTCGTCCTCATTCCAAAACATCTACTCTGGGCCGAACACGAATCGAAAGAACCGATCCGCGCGGTCTCGTTAGGCAAAGCACGCCTTCATCAGCCGGGCACGGACGTGACCCTGGTGGCGTGGGGCAACACGATGGAGAAAGCGATCGAAGCCCTCGAAAAGGTGGACGCGAAGGCGAGCGTGGAATTGATCGATCTCCGCTCCATCTCGCCCTGGGATAAGAAGACAATTGAAGCCTCGGTGCGGAAGACGGGCCGACTCGTCGTTGTGCAGGAAGACACGGAGAACTGCAGCGTCGGCCAGATGATCATCTCGCATATCGCTGGCCAGCCCGAATTGTGGAACGCGATGATCGCGCCTCCGATTCTGGTGAGCAAAGGCAATGTCATGATCGGCTATAATCCGATCTACGAGTATGCCGCGCTGCCGGATGTCGAGCGCATCGTTAGGTCGATCGAGCGCGCGCTCGAATCGCGCGCGGAGCGGTCGCGTTCACAGGTCTCTGCCGCACGCGAATCTCTTCCGTTGAAAGATGACCAGGCGATTACGCACTCATCCGCCAAGACTGCTCCAGCCAAAGGTGGAATGCGCAAGATCACCGTTCCGATCATGGGCGAAGGGATTCGTTCCGCCAAGGTTGTCGCGCTCTTGAAGCAACCGGGTGACCGGATCGAACTGGACGACGCGCTTTGCGAAGTGGAAACGGACAAAGCCGTTTATCCGATCGAGTCGTCCTTTGCCGGGACGATGGGTGAATGGAAAACCAAAGTCGACGACACCGTCGAGATCGGCCAGGAACTGGGTACGATCCTGACTGATGACGCGGATGATCTCGACGAGCAGTTGGAAGCTGCGAGCGAAGTCTCGGCGCGCGAGAGGAAACCCTCGGCGCCAGTCGAAGCGATCTCGACCGTCTCACGCGAGCCAGCCTTGTCCGCGACGATCACGCGCAAACTCGGTCGTGTCGTTCCAGCCAATCTGCAGATTGATGCGCGCTGGGATGCGATCCGCGAAGCACGCGCGACGGCGAAAAAGAGCGATGCCAAGAATGCGCCTTCTCCTTCGATCATGATCGCCTGGACAGTCGTTAGGGCGATGGAGAAACACAGCGCCTTTCGCAGTCTGATGCTGGATGACGATCGTATCGTCGAGAGTCAGGATTTCGATCTCGGTGTGGCGGTAGCTCTCGATGGCGATCGACTCGCCACAGCGGTCGTAACAAAGGCGAACACACACAGCTGGGGAGAATTCGTTAGGCACTACCATAAAACGGTTGAGGCAACGCGCGGCGGACGCGTGGACGCGATGAACGCACCGGTCGTGATCAGCAGCCTGGGAGCCTTTGGTGTCAAGACAGGCGCGCCGATTGTCGTGCCACCTTCGGTTGCAACTTTGTTCGTTGGCGTGGCGCATCACGAACTTTCGCCTAACGGAAAGAAGACGCAGAGCGTGGAAGTAATCACGCTCTCGCTCACATTCGATCATCGGGTGGTCAACGGAGCCGGTGCGGCCAGCTTCGTGCACCACATCAAGGAAGCGATTGAGAGTTTTGCGATTCCCGAAGTAAGTCTTGCTTCCTGATTCGGAGCGCCTTCCAGAGCTCTTCGATCGCCGGCTAGGAAGTCCGAGTTCCGAATGCTGCGCGCGCGGCGGAAAGTCGCTGCGTCTCCACGCGTTCGGCCTGCTCGATAGCGCGCGCTTGCAATCGCGCCAGATCCGTTCGCTGCAAAATTGGCGAACTATCCTCTACCGCCATCAGTGCCTGCCAGAGCAACCGTTTTCCCGTAATCCCGACCAGGAGTGTCTCAAGCGCCTGGAAGAGTCGCAGCTTCGCGTCATCGCCAACGGTCAACCCAAGCTTGGCACGACTCAGTTTTTCCGCCATCCAGGCGCCAGCGTTGCGCAGGCTGCTTTCCTCGAAGCCGAGAGCTTGCATGAGATTGTGAAGCTGTTCGTGATCGGCCTTGATCTCATCGTGTAGCTGACGAAAGAATTCGCCTAACGAATCGTCCGTGTGCGCCCCGGCCAGGTGCTCGAGCAACTCGAGCGCGCCCACCGCTCCCGCGTAATGATCTCGCAAATAAATCTCGAGGTGTTTCTTCCCTTGGTCGTCACTCATCCGTCTCCTAATCGCAGCTGCGAGTCGCCGAGGTCGTGAGTGATTTTTGCCGCCTAACGAGTAAAGCCGCGAAGAAATCCTCGCGATTCGTTAGGCGAGACAAAAATCGCGGCCGTCACGGATCTCACTGAAGGTTATACGCTTCAACCAGCGCCACACCGGTCGTGTTGTTCTTCCCGGTCACGATCGCCGTGTAGTTACCGGCATTCAGCGTTTGCACCAAGGCGGATTCCTTGTCGTTCGTCGGCGGAACTCCAGTGTCCTCGATCTCGGATTTTTGCGTGTCCTTCCAGTTGTCATTGCTGGCGATGAGCGCGCCGTTGCCATCGTGTAACTCGAGAGTTGGATCAGCCAGCGCGTTAGCCACCCCGGAAAGACTCGGACCAATTGCCCGCACGACGACGTCGGTCGGCATCCCGGCGTTAAGGACAATAAATCCACCAATCATCACGCTATCGCCGGTCTGGACAAGACCGCGCGTCGAGATGTTGGCCAGCCTGGCGGTGCCGTCCAAGGCGAACGCTTCCACCAGACCAACACCCGTTCCACCGTTCTTGCCCCGCACAACGGCAGTGTAGGCGCCGGGCACGAGTCGTTTTACAATCGCGGCTTCCTTGTCGTTGGTCGGCGGAACAGTCGTGGCGATAATTTCATCCTGCTGAGTCGACTTCCAGTTGTCGTTCGTTGCGATAATTGCCCCTGTTGAGTCATGCACTTCCAGCACGGGATCGGCGAGTGCGCCGCTGATCCCAGCGTCGCTCAACGAAGGTCCAATTGCTCGCACAATGACGTTCTTGTCGCCTTCGCCAGTAACGATAAAGCCACCGATAAGCACGTTATCAGCTGTGCCGACGCTCATCCGGGTAGAGATGTTACCGAGGTCGGGAGCGAGCGGCGGCGGCAGTGCGGTGCGCGACCAGGCTGGCCGAGCCGCGCCAGACCCGCGCACATTGTCCAAGCCAGTTCCATCGACATTCACGACATCGATCTCGACCGTTTCGGGTATGGCGCTGTGCAACGGACCGAGCGGCCCCGTCGCCTGTTGTCCGATGTCGAAGATGAGTTGGGTGCCATCGGGGGACCAATCAACCGTCGAAATGTAGGCGCCCGGGGCGAAGCTGATGACCTGAGTGTCAACCAACGTCGTCACATCAACGATGTGAATCGACTCGATGTAAGGGTCGGGCGTGGTCTTGGAGAGGGTGAAAAAGTTTTGAAACGCACGCACGAAAGCGACGCCGCGCCCATTAGGGGAAAACTTCGGGGCGTAATCGTGTTCACCCCAGATGTAAGCGTCGCCATCGCCGAGTCCGACGTGTCCATCGGCATGCGGGAAAGTAATCTGCTGGAAATGCCCGGCAACGACGGCGCCGGCGCTCGGCTCGATAAGATTGAGCGTGGTTACTTCCCCCGGACCGCCGCCGCTGATGAATGATGTGGTGCCCTCAAGTGGTGCCACGAGCACGTTCGCCGCGGGCGACCAATCCACGCCTTCGCCCCCGTGATGCGTGCCGTTGAGACCCTTGTCTACATGGACCTGGAGCGGCGCCGCGCTGCTGTCGGTGAAATGTACTTCGAGTGAGGGCGTGGTGGTTTGTGTTCCAACATCGTCGGTTGTGCCCGTAAAAAGATAGGTAAAAACCGCCAACTGACTGTTATCCGGGGAGAAAGCTTTGTAGTTTGGAAAATTGTAAATCACGGTGCCGGTGTGTTGGTCCACCAGATCGCCGTAAAAGGTCAGCTCGCTGATTGCGCCGGTCGTTAGGCTAAGTGAGAAAATGTTCTGGCTGCGTTCGTTAGGCAGCGCTGGATCTAATGCGGTGACCGCGAGCTGGGTGCCGTCGCGCGAGAAGACGGGATAATCAAAGGTCGTAAATGGAACGAAAATCGGGAGATCGCCCGTACCGTCGGCATTAATCCGGTGCATTTGCGGGATGCCGCCAGGTTGAAGTTGCACGAAACCGATCTGCGCGCACAGCGACGGAAGCGTAGGAGAAATGTCAGCCAGAGCACTGCTCCGATGCCTGCACGGCGGACATACTGGCGGTAACGATATTCCGTGATCATGATATTTTTCTAGAACACATTCCCCGGCTTCACCATTCTGCCGATCGGCAGGTATGGGATCGGCGCGAATCTTGACAATCCGCGCCTACTCTGGGACAACAGAGTTCGAGCCAGCGATGAATTCTCTTGGAAAACGCGACTGGCTGCGCCAGCAGGAATTCCTTCTGCGCTTGCATTCTGCGCCTGCCCTCGCCGACCTGCCGGGAACGATTCTGAGCGGGTTGCGCGCGGTGATTCCGTTCGACAGCGGAAGTGTCCAGGACGATCGCGGCGGAACGCGAAACGTCCCGTGGCTTTTCGAGGAGCAATCCTGGCAGCCGGAGTTTGCAGCGGGAGCCGAAGTGGGCGTGCGCATGATGTCGCACTGGGCTCCGGAGTTTACCTCGATGCGCGACGCCTTCTTCGCCGCCAGCGCGGAGCGACATCCGCATACTGCCTACTATCTGCGCAGTGGCGACGGCCAGGCACGCCGGCTCTCCGAAATCGTTTCCATGCGTGAACTGAGGAAGACGGTTTTTTTCAATGAGATTTCGCGCCGAAATCGGCTCGTGCGTCAGCTAACGATTTTTCTCCCCACGGCGCCGGGCGCCACGCTGGTGGTAGCATTGTGCCGCGAGTCGCCGGATTTTTCGGAGCGCGATCGTGTTCAGCTCGAACTCCTGCGACCGCATATCGCGACTGTTTGGCATCGCGGTTGGGAAACCGAGCGGCGACAACGAGAGGTCGAACGATTGCGCGCGCGCTGGCGGTCGTTATCCAGCGAAACCGAAGTGCGCGCGATAGCGCGACAGCGTTTTCGCCTCTCGCCGCGCGAAGCGGAAGTAATGGCCTGGATCGCCCAGGGAAAGACGAACGCCGAGATCGCAGTCATCCTCGGCTTGTCCCCAGGGACGGTGAAGTTTTACGTGGAACGAATCCTCTCCAAGATCGGCTGTGAAACAAGAACGGGCGCGGTGCGCGCAGTTTTCGAGGCGATGGCCATTGGATCGGAACAGGATCGTTCGTAGCACATGGTGTCCTGCTGTCGTCCAAGCCTAACGAGTAAAGCCGCGAGAAACTTCTCGAGCGTCGATAGGCAAAATGGCCGCAACCCACGAACTTCACTGGAGGTTGTAAGCCTCGACCAGCGCCACACCGGTTGTGTTGTTTTTCCCTGTTACGATCGCCGTATAGTTACCGGCATTGAGGGTTTGCACCATGGCGGCTTCTTTATCGTTCGTCGGCGGGATGGTCGTGGCTTCTATCTCGGATTTCTGCGTGTCCTTCCAGTTATCGTTGCTCGCGACCAACGTGCCGTTGCCGTCGTGTAACTCGAGCACGGGATCAGCCAGTGCGTTCGCGACGCCGGTCAGACTTGGCCCAATCGCGCGCACCAGCACATCGGTTGGCACACCGGTATTGAAGATGATGAAGCCACCGATCATGACGTTGTCACCGGTTTGCACAAGGCCGCGGGTCGAGATGTTGGCCAGCTTCGCAGTGCCGTCGAGCCCATAGGCCTCGACCAGGCCGACTCCGGTCCCATTTCCCTTTCCGTGCACGATCGCCGTGTAACTCCCGGGAGTAAGTCGCTTCACGAGGGCCGACTCCTTTGCGTTCGTTGGCGGAATGGTCGTGGCTTCGATCTCCGACTTTTGCGTGTCCTGCCAGTTGTCATTCGTCTGGATGAGAGCGCCGCTGCCATCGTGCAACTCCAGAACCGGATCGACGAGTGCTCCCGCAATCCCGGCATCGCCTAACGATGGTCCGATCGCTCGTACGAGCACGTTCTTGTCTCCGGTTCCGGTGATAATGAATCCGCCAATGAGAACGTTATCCGCCGTGCCGACATTGAGCCGAGTCGAGATGTTGGCCAGATTCGGCGCCGGTGGCGCGATTTCCCACGAAACCTGACCGGCCGGCGGCGCGAGAAATTGACGCAATCCGCTTCCATCGCCGTTCACGACATAGACCGAGTTAGTATCCGGCACGGCATAGGCAAGCGGATAACTGTTACTGAAAGCCTGCGGTCCAATGTCGAAAATCAACTGCGTCCCATCTGGCGACCAGGCAACGCTGGTGACGTAAAAGCCGGGCTGGAAATTGAGAATCGCAACGTCACTCGTTCCATCAAGGCGAACGATGCGCAGGGATTCGACAAAAGGGTCCGGTATGATCCGCAGGTTCGAGACCGACTGAAACGATCGGACGTAAGCCACCCGCGTCCCATCGGGCGAAAACTTCGGCTGATAATCGTGCTCGCCCCAAAGAAGCACTTCCCCCGTGCCGATGTTGCTCGTCGAATCAGCGCGCGGGAAAGTGAGTTGGTGCGCTGCGCCCGCTCCTGTCACGGGCTCAGCGGTAAAGATCGCCGTCGCCTCGCCCACTCCGCCGCCACTGATCAGCGGCGCATCCCACTTGATCGGCGCAACGAGCAAATCCGCATTCACGGGCGACCAATCAACGCCTTCGCCGCCATGATGGGTACCGTCGAGGAAAGGATCGGCATGCACCAAAGCAAGCGAACCGGCTGAACCGTCGCTCGGAAAGATCTGGAGAACGGGCGTACCGGTTTCGCTCGCGCCGCCGCCACCCGAGCGATAATACGAATTCACCGCCACCTTCGTTCCGTCCGGAGAGAATGCCTTATAGAAGGCGTAGACATATGTGTAAGTGTTGTCACCGTTAAGGTTATCGACAAAATTACTGGCATTATGGAATTCGCCTGTTCCCCGGTTAACGGTGAAAACGTTCCGGCTAAGCTGATTGGGTCGCGCCGGATCGACCGCCGAAACGGCAAACTGAACCCCATCCGGTGACGCGACCGGACCAATAACATCAGGAAAGGGAACGTTAACCGCTGTGTCGCCGGTGCCGTCGGCATTGATTTGCCGCAATTGGCCAACCTGCTGTGCGCCGGTGCCGACGGGCTTCACGTAAAGGATTTGTGCCTGAGTCGACACAGCGGTGGCGATAACAACGAAAGTGGCCAGCAGTCTACGACGACAGAAACGAGGGATCGAATCGGGTATTGGGTTCACAAGATTTACTCCGAAACCTTGCTATCAAATTCCGATAAGAAAGGATAGCGCTAAATCTAGCCGTGCTGAAGCGGTAACACTTGCCAAAGACCAAACAAGAGGCTGAGGAGAAGGCCAATGCCGCAGAGCACGATTCCAATGATCTGCGCTACCATTCGCCCAAGATAAGGTCTCGAGAGCATGATCCGGCTGCGTGACAAATCGGCGCCCGTTTGTAGCCCAAGCACCCGCACGAGATAAGGGCCGGCCGGCGCCATCTCAATCCGGCCAATCGGTACTCGCATGGTTGTTACTCCATAGACTGCACCTTGCGCGCGAAGAAAGTTGTAACTTAGGCTTGTAACTCTGCCTGTCGCCGTCTCGGTGACTTGAAACTCAAGGTTACGAAAACCGGAGCCAAGACGCGGTACCTCGACCAGGAGAAGCAGTGGCTGCGCTTCCTTTAACTCAAACTCCTGCTCTGCAACCAGCGGACCGGTGGCCACGATCTGTCGGCGGTTACTCCGCACGAGAGACGTTATAACTGCGACCAGCAGGAAACCGAAAACGACGAACCCTGCACTCGCGGCGATGAGCAACGGCCAGGACTTAACGTCCAGGGCAACGCGATCGAAGCCTTGGAGATAGCTAATCATGGCCGTCTGAATGCCAATCCTATCTGCGAACAGCAAAGACCAATTGCCCGATCAGGAGATCAGGTCGTCTGAATAACATTGACCGCGAGCCTACGGGAACAAACCCCGGGTGTGCTTGGCCTTCATGACGCGTTCGACGCCAATGGCCATGGCGGCGGTACGGTGAGAGATCTTGTCCTTGCGTGCGCGTCTGATCACGTGAGTGAAGGAATGCTCCATGATACGGAAGAGTTTGTCGGTCACTTCGGTCTCACTCCACATGAAGGCCTGCAAACCTTGCACCCATTCAAAGTAGGAAACGATAACGCCTCCAGCGTTGCATAGGATATCGGGAATAACGAAGACTTCGTCCCACCGTTTATCGAGCATCTTATCGGCTTCCGGCGACGTAGGACCGTTAGCGCCTTCGGCAAGGATGCGACATTTGATCTTGTCTGCGTTCTTTTCGTTGATGACGCGGTCGACGGCGCACGGTGCGAGAATGTCGCACGGTAATTCAAGGAGTTCGTTAGGATCGACTCGATCACCTTCGTCAAAGGCGCGCAGATGGCCTTTCTTCGCTACATGCTGCTCGGCGGATTTCACATCAATCCCTTTCGGATTGTAAATCGCTGAAGTGTGATCGCTGATTCCGACCACTTTCACTCCGCTCTTCAAGGCTAAGGACAGCGCTGCGACCGACCCAACGTTACCAAAGCCCTGGATGACGGCGGTCGATTTTTCCGGGTCCATCTTCAGCATGTCCATGGCACGCTCGATGAGATAGACGACGCCGCGACCGGTCGCTTCGCGCCGACCCTCGGTGCCACCGATCGCAACCGGTTTGCCGGTGACAATCTCATTCACGGCATATCCCTGATGCATCGAATAGGTGTCCATGAACCAGGCCATCACCTGTTCGTTAGTTCCCATGTCGGGACCCATGATGTCGGTCTTGGGTCCGACGAAGGGAATCATCTCCTGCATGTATCGCCGTGACACGCCTTCCAACTCGCGTCGGGAAAGCTTGGTCACATCGCAAGCCACGCCGCCCTTTGCACCGCCGTAGGGCAAATTATTGAGAGCGCACTTCCAGCTCATCCACATGGCAAGCGCAGCTGTTTCACCCATGGAAAGATTGGGCGCGAAACGCGTGCCGCCTTTGGTCGGCCCGAGGGTCAGATGATGTTGCACGCGATAACCTTGGAAAGTCTTGGTGCTGCCATCGTCCATGTGCACTGGCAAAGTGACGGCCATGGAACGTTTCGGGAACATGAGGCGGTCGCGATTGTTCTTGTCGATATTGAGGTAATCGGCGATCACCCCGAATTGATCGCAGGCCATTTGGAAGACTTCGTCGTCGTAGATATGCATATGAAGCAGGGCCGTGAAATTATAACGAACCGGCCGTTCCTGCAGGTGGTTTTTGCGCTGGAGCGAGGATGGCGTCAAATCCAAAACGCGAGAGACCTGCGCTCCGGACGCCAAACATCGACTGATGGCGGCATCTTTCGCCGATTGGCACTCATGAATTCGCTGTTCTACTCTTCGGTAAATCATGTCCGAGCCTGACTTCTCCAAATGGCATCCCGAGACCGTCGCTATCCACGCCGGACGCAAGGTAGATTCTGCCACCGGCGCGGTCGCTGCGCCGATCCATCTCTCGACCACCTTTGAACGCGCGACCGACGGTTCGTTTCCGAGCGGATTCGATTACGCCCGCAGCAATAATCCAAATCGCGCCACGCTCGAGAAAGCACTCGCCCTTCTCGAGGGCGGCGCGGTCGCGGCGGCTTTCGCTTCCGGGAGCGCGGCCGCGAGCGCGGTCTTTCAGAGCCTCGAGCCTAACGATCACGTTCTTGCTCCGCTCGAGGCTTATCATGGCATCCTGCGTTTGCTCCGCAGCCAATTCCAACGCTGGAACCTGGCGGTCGATTTTGTCGACATGACCGATCTGAATCTCGTTAGGCAAGCGATGCGGCCGGCAACGAAAATGGTTTGGGCGGAAACGCCCTCCAATCCCACCCTGAAGCTGACTGATCTCGCCGCTGTCGCCGAAATTGCGCACGCCGGCGGAGCTCTATTCGCCTGTGACAACACCTGGACGCCGTTGATCCAGCGACCGTTCGCGCTTGGCGCGGATCTTGTCATGCATTCCACGACCAAGTATTTCGGCGGTCACAGCGACGTCCTTAGCGGTGCGCTGATCGCGCGCGAAGACAACGAATTCTTCCAGCGCATCCGCGAAGTGCAGAAGCTGGCTGGCGCAATCCCAGGACCTTTCGATTGCTGGCTGGTCCATCGCGGAATGCACACCCTGCCCTTGCGAATGCGCGCGCATTCCGAAAACGCCCAGCGCGTGGCGCAATTTCTCGAGACGCATCCGCGAGTGACGCGGGTGCATTATCCCGGCTTAAAATCGCATCCGCAGCACGAGCTGGCGCGACGGCAGATGAGTTCGTTCGGCGGCATGCTTTCGATTGAATTAAAGGGCGATCGCGCCGCGGCCATGCAGTTGCCTAACGAACTCAGGATTTTTACCCGAGCCACCAGCCTCGGCGGTGTCGAAAGTTTGATCGAACATCGCCAGTCGATTGAAGGGCCAGACACGCTCACCCCCGAAACGCTGCTGCGAATCTCGATCGGCCTGGAACATCCCGATGACTTGATCGCTGATCTCGCACAGGCCCTCGCCTAACGACGTTCCGCGGGCAATCGGCAGTCGTTAGGCGTAAGGAAGAACGCCCGGTGCCTATCTTCCCAGCCGTCGCCTAACGACCATCACGACATCGTGCACCTCCGGGACGCGCAGCAAATAGGTCGTGCCGAAAAAGGCTCCCACTCCCACCGTAATGGTTACGATTAGCGCAGCAATCAACCAAAGTTCGCTGCCGCGAGTTTGCCCGGAAAAAAAGAATCGCTCCGCGAGAAGACAAATCGCGGCGAGCAACGCACCGGCAATGGCTATCTTGCCTAACGTCGTCAGGAGCGCGCTCGTTTCGAGGCGGCCGGTGTGCCGACGCATCATGGCGTAAAGGAGAAGAAAATTCGTTATCGCCACCAAACTGGTCGAGAGCGCGAGGCCGCGATGACCGAGCCCAAGATGAAAAGTGAAAAGCCAGTTGAGCCCGAAATTTACTCCAATGGAAATCAGACTAACGACCATCGGCAGATGCCGTTTGTCGAGCGCGTAGAAAGCCGGCGCGAGCACTTTCACGCCCGCGTATCCGGCCAGCCCGATGGAATAGAAACGCAAGGCCGCCGCTGTCTGCAGGGTCGAGTTCACGGTGAAGCGGCCGTGCTGATAAATCACCGCAATGATCGGCTCGGCCAAAATCATGAGACCGATCGCGGATGGAATTGTGAGGAGCATGACGAGCCGCATGGAATGGGCGAGCGCGCCGCGAAACTCGCTTGTATTCCCAAGCGCCGCGCTGCGCGAAACGAGCGGCAGGGTCACGGTCGCGACCGCCACGCCAAAGACGCCGAGCGGCAATTGCATGAGACGAAAAGCGATGTTGAGCCAGCTGATGGGTCCGTTGCCTAACGACGACGCGAACCCGCTGTTCACCGCCACATTTACCTGCACTGCGCTGGCCGCGATCGTCGCCGGGGCCATGAGCGCGAGAATCGTGCGCACGCCGGGATCGCGCCAGTTGAAGTCGAAACGAAACCGAAAACCGACGCGCGACGCCGCGGGAAATTGGACCACCAATTGCAGCAGACCGCCGAGCAGCGTGCCAATCGCAAGTCCCATCAGACCACGCTCGCCGAAGTGCGGATGCCGCCAGTTCGTTTGCGGATCCAGCCAGTAACAGAGCCCGACGCCGCCGATGATCGAGCCCAAGTTGAAGAAGCTCGAAGCCATCGCCGGCACGCCGAAGACATTCTTCGCGTTCAACATTCCCATCACGAGGGCGGCAAGAGAGACGAGGAGGATAAACGGGAACATGATCCGGGTGAGCTGGATCGTTAGGGCGGCTTTCTCCGCCGGAAATCCGGGAGCGAGAATAGTGATGACCGCAGGCGCAAAGAGGATCCCGAGAAGCGTGATCGCGCTCATGAAAACGAGCGTGAGGGTCGCGACCTTGCTCGCCAGTCGCCAGGCCGATTGATCGCCGTCAGTCGCGATGCGTCGCGAAAAGGTGGTGACAAATGCCGTCGAGAGCGCGCCCTCGGCAAAGAGATCGCGCAACATGTTGGGCGCGCGAAAGGCCGTGAGAAACGCGTCCATGTTGCGCGACGCGCCGAACAGTCCAGCAATCACCGTCTCGCGAATGAGCCCGAGGACGCGACTGCAAAGCACAGCGAGACCGACGACACTGGTCGCCTTGGTGCTGACGCGTTTTTCCTCCGGCTCCGACATGGAGAAGAAAGAACAGCAGGTCGCGAGCGAAGCGCAAGCCCACAAGTTCCTCCCTAACAAGAACGCCCCGCGGCGCATCGTCTCGAGACCAGCTCGGAATCAATAAATTTCGGGAGCCAGGCCTGACGTACGTAAGCGAGCGAAGGTAACAACCGCGTAACCGCTCAGCGATGGCTCATCCAAGGTTGCAAAACGACCCTGCGACATATGAAAAGCAACATCCTGCAAAATACGAAATGGCTAACTATCATTAGTGGAGTAGGACTAGGACTGGTGCTCATTGCCGCGCCGACTCAGGTCGCCCTCACAGCGCCGAATGCAACCCTCACTGCGAGCGTTCCGGACCAGCAATGTCAGGGCGGCGACTTCGTAAACGTCACTCTGACCGCCACGCTGTCACCACAGCAGCGCAACGTTCGCTACACCTGGGACTTCAACAACGACGGGATCTTCGATACCGCGCCGAGCCGGAATCCCAGTGTGACTCATCTCTATCCCGATGAGACGAACCAGACTGCAACGGTGAAAGTCACCAAGAGAGCAACCATCCGACGGAGCGAATACCTGGCAGCCTCGATTCCTGGCCTTTGGCTAACCCCCTTTGTAACCCCTTTGTAATGGAAGCGTGAACTGGTCGCGCCGCCCAAGCGCTTTCGCCGTTTCTTTTGCGCTTGACTTGGCTAGATAAAAGTTCGCAATCATTTCATGAAAAACAAACTAGTCCGGCCAATCGGGCGGTTGGTTCTATTCGGGCTTTGCCTGACGATCCTATTGTCGTTAGGCAAGCCCAGCGCTCGCGGGGAACTGCTGTTCTCCGATAGTTTCAAATATCCACTTGGCCCTCTCGCCGGGCAGGGGCCGCCCGCCGGGGCGCCTCCCGGGCAGACTGGCTGGAGCCTGCTCACGGGTAATCCTGTGGTTACGTTCCAAGGGCTGCATTTTCTGCACGTGTTCTCGACCGGCAGCTCGGCTGGAATGAAGGCGGAACGCGAGCAAACCGTGCTGGCCAATCTGACGCCGGTAAACAGCGGGGTTGTCTGGCTCGGCTTCCTTATTCGCCTAACGAGCGGTCCGAACTTCGGCTACTCGGTCATTAACCTCACCGCCGGCACAGGCACGTTTGACTTTCCCGGTTATGGCGTCCTTGCCTTTTCTCCGAACGTGTTCGGCATCGATAATGACGGCCCAGGCTTCGCAGAGACGACGATCGCTCCCAGCGCCGAAACGACGTGGATCGTGGTCAGGATGGACTTCGACAACGGCGACCAGTCCATGTTTATCAACCCGACGGGGCTCGGCGGCACGCCCGACGCGGAACTGGCCATGAGTTCCGAGTTCCAAGCCGCTGGCTTCAGTGATCTGCGACTCCATTCCGACACCGGCGGCGACTATCAATTCGACGAAGTACGCATCGGCACCACGTTCGACGACATCCGCACTGGCCACTAGATCTGCTGGGGTTAATCAGCGACCAAGCGCCGCCCTGTGCCGATAGATCTGCGGCCGTTTCCAAATGGGAGACGACCGCAGCGTCGACCTGATCCTATTAACCTGACTGTTAGTTCGCGCTTGAACTTGCTTGGACTCCCAGCCTTAGATGGCAAAAAATCCCGCAAAAAGGCAACATTTACCGCCCGATTCTCGTTAGGTCTGAGCAATCTACAAAGAAACAACACTAACATGCACAAACTAGTTATCGCACTTGCGATCTCCCTTATCGGGGTCGGAAGGTCGGCCGCTGCCTCTGAACAGGCAGACGTGATGGTCCCAGTGCAGCAATTCATAGAAGGTTTCAACAAGAGCGACGCTAAAATGGCCGAGGCCGCTTGCGCGGAGGAAGCCTTTATCATCGATGACTTCCCGCCGCACGCTTGGCACGGGGACGGAGCCGTCTCGAAATGGTTCAAGGCTTATGAGGCTTACGCCAGGGCGAACAGCATGAGCGAAGCTGTTGTGACTTTTGGAAAACCCAGGCATGTCGATGTCACAGGCGCGGACGCGTATGTGGTTGTTCCGACAACCTTCCGTTTCAAGAAGAAGGCAGAGGTCGTTAACGACACCGGGGTGATGACTTTGGTGCTACACAAGGCGGCAAAGGGTTGGCAGATTACTGCCTGGTCGTGGGCTGACAATTAGGTGCTCGCGCTATGCTCGGAACCTTAACTACCCGACGCAACGAACGCCCTCCGATTTGACTATGGGCTTGTTCACAGTTGAATCCTTCGCCTTCAGCCCGCCGCGCCCTCGGCGGCGTGGCTCATCTTCGTCTCGTTAGCTCCTACAATGCGATTTCAGCGATCCGTTTCTTTCTTTGGGACCGTCGTGTGCTTCCTCGGTTCGGTTGCGTTTGGGCAGGCACAGGTCGCAACGCCTACTCCGGCCGAGCGTCAAGGCCAGGTAACGCAGCCAAAAGCGGTTGAGGCAGACTACGGCAAGCTCGACAAGATCGCTTCGCTTCTCCGTGCTCGTAACACCGAGCAGTTTGCGATCAAGACCGCGAACGGAATCGACGAAGCGAGTTACGTTTCCATTGGTGGCATCGAACAGTGGGTCACCATTCGTGGTGAAGATCGAGCTAACCCCGTCCTGCTATTTGTCCATGGCGGGCCGGGTGATGTGACTAATCCATGGAGCTTCGCGCTCTTTGCTCCGTGGCAAAGACATTTCACGATCGTGCAATGGGACGAAAGAGGCGCGGGGCGAACACTGCGAATGAATGGCGCCGGTGATGCCTCGGTTATGACGCTCGATCGACTGGCTCAGGATGGAGTAGAACTGGCGGGGTATCTGACTAAACACCTGGAGAAGGAGAAGGTCATCTTGGTCGCTCATTCATTTGGAACGATCCTCGGTCTTCGGATGGTGCGCTTAAGGCCCAGTCTCTTCTACGCCTACGTCGGCACAGGTCAGGTGGCGGATGAGACGAGGAATTATGCGGTGGCTTACGACGCATTAATAAAGAAGGCAGATGCATTAGCTGACCATCAGGCGCAGGACGAGCTGCGCCGGATCGGTCCGCCACCTTATAAGTCTGGCGAAGGTTATCGAGTGCAGCGAAAATGGGCCAATCGCTTCGAAGGCGCAGATCAATTCCTCTACGGCACGATCGGCCTGACGCTAGTGGCTCCGGGTAATTCCGTGCAGGACCTTTACGACTCGGCCGACGGCCAGGAGTTAAGTGCCGAACGTCTCGTCCCGCAGACTACCTCTGCGGGGCCGAAGGAGATCGGGCTTAGTTTTGCCACGCCCATTTTCTTTTTCGAAGGCGACGAAGATTTCACCACTCCACCCGCACTTTCGCGTGAGTATCTGGCCGCACTCAAAGCGCCGAAAAAGGAGTTTGTCTCGATTAAGGGCGGACACTTTGCCGTGTTCATGAATTCAAACGACTTTCTAAGAGAGCTGGTCAGCAAAGTTCGTCCGCTAGCGACGAGAGCAGACATTCCGGCGAAGAAATGAGCCTTAACCAGGCTATCCGGCAACCGTGGGCTGTCCTTATGCTTGGTTTGAGCGTGCCAACGTCATCTCCCCTCACGCGAACGCTGATCTTTGGGCTTCGTTAGATGAGAATTTGACGTGCAGAAGCACGCCGCTCAGAGCTATGTTGTAGCCATGAGCACCGACCTTTCCCAGCTGGCGAACGACCGTTACGAAATCGCCGATGCCCTTCACCGCTACGCCTCTGGCCTCGATCACAACGACGCCGAGTCTCTCGCTTCCGCGTTGACCGAGGATTGCATCCTGGACTTCCGTCCGGCCGATAAGAAACTCCATCTTAATTTTCCGCTGATCACCGGGCGCCAGGCCATCCTCGATTCCGTCCTTCCGCTCATCGGCCCGCTCGATACAAGCCACACCGTTACCAACGTCCAGATCGAGATCAGTGACGATTCCGCGACGCTCTCCGCCTATGTCATGTCGCAACATTTCATGCCACGGCAGGGTTCGCGACCCGGGGCCGAGAACGCCCTTCTCATGAACCGCTACGATTGCGAGCTGGCACGCGACGGCCAGAAATGGCGCTTCAAACGCATCGCGATCGACAATGCCTGGTCGCAGGGCAACCCCGAGATCCTGAACGCCCTCGCCACTTACCGAGTCCTCAGCGCAAAACCGAGATCGCCGAAGTAACTTCGCCCAACAACCTCTGCCGTCGTCCGTCTAAGTTTCCCATGACTTATATCTCATTCGAAGCCACGCGCGTTCGCGCTCGCGACGGCTCATCCTGGTCTCGTTAGGCCTCACCTCTGTGCATCTGTATGAAGCACATTTGCCGGTCGCTGACACCGGGGTTGCTCAGGCATTCTACACCGACGTGGTTGGTTTGCGGTTCGCATACCGCGATCCCCGCCGTGACATCGTTTTTCTCTGGGCTGGCGACGACAGACGATCGATGTTGGGACTCTGGGGTCCGACTACTACCTATGGCCTCAATTTTCACCAATCGCATTTAGCTTTTCGGTTGTCTCTCGCAGAGCTGCTCCTTGCCGGCCAGAGATTGCGTAGCAGCGGCGTGATGTCTCAAGACTTCGGCGGAAAGCAAACGGACGAACCGTCAGTCATCGGCTGGATGCCATCGGCACAGCTTTACTTCCGCGACCCAGATGGGCACTTGGTCGAGTTCATCGCTTTGCTGGATGACACACCCGATCCAAGCTTTATCGGTTCACTATCCGAGTGGCGCAAAAAAACGAACCAGGCGCTCAAGGCAACCGCTGGCCGTTCCGCTACCTGACGTTGACATGGCTTCATTATTCACATTTCCATTCACGCTCGCTGCAACCGCGGTCTCTCACCTTATCTCGTTAGGCCCTGAACATGCCCGTCCCGCACGCGATGTCTCAAGAATCGATTTACAGCACGCTTTTTGGTTTTACCGTGGCTGACAACTCTTCTCTCGCGGCGACGGGCATCCCTCGCCCGGCGCCGCTCATCCTGGTTTCGTTAGGCGACACTTCATATAAAGGAGGAACATCATGACAAGTCATCAGATCACAGGCGGTGGAGGTATCGGGATCAATGTGGTTGAAAGCGGAAACGCGCGCGGGCGTTCGATCCTGTTCATTCATGGCTTCTCGCAGTGTTGGCTGGCGTGGAGCCGGCAACTGAATTCAGACCTGGCGGCCGACTTTCGACTTGTGGCCCTCGACTTGCGCGGCCATGGCCTCTCCGACAAGCCGCGTGATGCCTATGCTGATTCCAGACTTTGGGCCGACGACATCAACGCGGTCATACAAACTTTGCATTTGGATCAACCGATACTCTGCTCGTGGTCGTATGGGCTCGTGCCCCTCGATTACATTCGACAGTATGGCGAGAAGGAGATCGGTGGTCTCCACCTTGTCGGCGCTCTGACGAAGTTCGGCAGTGACGACGCAATGTCCGTTCTGACTCCCGAGATCCTGGCAGCGGCACCGGGCCTGTTTGCCACAGATGTGGAGATGAGCGTGCACACGCTCCAGGACTTCATACGCATGTTCTTCCCGCGAGAACCCTCGGCCGAGGACCTCTATCTCATGCTAGGTTACAACGCCTCCGTGCCGCCGTACGTCCGGCAAGCACTCTTTTCTCGCGTTATCGATAACGACGATCTTCTGCGGAAAATACAGAAGCCTGTCCTCCTCACGCACGGCACTAAGGACGCAGTCGTCAAACCTTCTGCCGTTGATCGGCACAAAGCCCTCATCCCTCACGCGCAAATCCACCTCATGGACGGTGCCGGGCACGCCCCTTTTTGGGAGGACGCGGCAACCTTCAATCGCCGTCTCCGCGAGTTTGCCGAGAACCTGTAGAACCACACCGCACGCAGCTGAGCTGGATGCGATCTACCCGCGCGATCCCCGGACCGGCAGGAGGCCGGCCGCAGGGAAGAAACAACTTCCAGTCGCTGTACAAACCCTAACCAGACGATCGGATCTAATTGACAGAATCCATAAGCGAACGTGGCACTTACATATAATACTTTCTCTGCAATCGTATTATCTAATGGAAAACAAACCTGGGTCGTTTCGCGTCTCTGCTAAAGCAAGCTTTTTTGCTCGCCGGGCCGATGGCGTTGATTCTAGAAAGACGCTCATGGATTCGGCTATTATCGTCCGCCGCGAGAGGGAGCAAAGGCGAATGAGAGGGCAGAATCCCGAAAGAACAGCCGCGTATTCCAGCCGAATTCTCGTTAGATCTATGAGAGTCCCGTTTTTCTTGACCGCCCTCGTCGGAACCATCGCGCCCGTCTTATCGCCGGCCGCTGAAATGCATCCGAAGGCCGCTCCGATGATCGTCATTTCAGACAGCTCGATTCGGATCAATGGCATTGAGCTGCGGCGGGCCCAAGCTGGCTACATCTCGCTGCCATGGGCGACGCGCGCACTCGGTGCTCCGTCAGACCAATACAGTTGGGGCGCGCCAATCTACGTATGGCGTCAGTTGGGAATCGCTCTTCAGACCGGCTGGCGCGGTAGAGAAAAGGGAAGAATATTCAAATTCCAAGTTTACCTCGAAGCCGATTTCGATCGCCGGACGGAAATGAAATCCGGTCTTTTCCAAGGCAAGCTCCAAGTGGATGGCATCAATATCACGTCCGAGACCGAGTTCGGGAGCATTCGTGCGAAGCTCAAGGATAAAGGTTTTGTTGTCAGCGAAGGTGGAAATGTAACCTTCGCCGAGAAAGGTGGCATCGATGTCTTTCAGTCGGAAACTACCGGAAAGATTGCGCGGGTCGACGCGTGGTGTCCGTAAGCAGGATCCAACCGTGCAATGCAGCCAGCTGCTGACCCTGTACGGTCGATATTTTCATGACTTGAACCTATAGCGCATCTTGCTCTTGCCAGCGGCGCGGTAAAACGGTGGCTTTTGTGAATTCGGCGGTTCTATTAGGAGAATATATGTCACGCACCATGCTCTTCATTGCCACGATCGCGCTTCTTGACTGCCTGACAACACGAGGCATTGCCCAGGATAGCAGATGGGGTTCGCCAGACGACTCCACCGTAAAATTCATGATCGCCGCCGAGGCAAAATGGGCCAGCTCAAGCTGTAGTCCCCAACCAGACCTCAAGGCCGTTATAGCAGACGACTTTCAAGGGACCTCAACCGACGGTCATCGCTACGGCAAGGCAGACGCTATTGCTACCGATCCCAAGACGCTATCTCGCGACTGTCAGATCGGTGACGTCAAGGTGCGATTCTTCGGAGACTCCATTGCCATCGCGTACGGTGCAGAAAGCCGCGTCCGCAAGGCAGAAAACGGTAATGACGCCAGGCGATGTCAGGTGTGGACTGACACGTGGCTAAAGCGCAAGGGGCAATGGCAAATCGTCGCGGCTCAAGATACGATTATCCCGTGTCCCTAATGACCCGCTTATGATTGCATCGTTGGTATCTCACATGGCACGGGCGATTCACCGATGACAATAGAGACATCTAATTCTCGTTAGGCTTGTTACTTACCCCCGTAGAAATCGAAATTCTATGAATATAGCCTCAAAGAAGTCACCGCGAATCACTCACATTTCCTGGGGTCACATCGAGGCCGATGGCCTCGGCGTTGGGCGCGACTTCAAGCTCTATCCCGGCGGCGGACGCGAGTGGGATTGGAAGGAGACCAACACGCATCACGTTCCCGGAATCCAGCCCGCCGATGTGGAAGAGCTTCTGGCCAACGGCAGCACTGTTGTAGTCCTCAGCCGCGGAATGCACTTGGTCTTGCAGACGGCTGTTGAGACGATCAACCTGCTCAAGGGTCGCGATGTGCCATTTCACCTCGAGGAGACCAAGGCAGCGGTCATGCTTTACAATCGACTGGCGGAAACGGGAGAGCAGGTAGGCGGCCTATTCCATTCCACCTGCTGAGTTCATCACCTCACGGCGACCAACCGCAAACGCCTAAACAAAGTCCCGTGAACCACGCACCGGCCCCGTATCCAGATTGAGGTACATGGCCGGCTTCTTCACCTCTTAGCCGGCCTGGAACTCGAGCCCGACTGGCGACCACTCAGCAGCGGCAACTCGCCTTATTACTGAGTCTCCGTCACCACCAGTAACTGGTCCGCGGCGACGTTGCGCATGGTTTGGACAATGCCACTTGGCCAGGTGATGACGACCGTTTTGACCTGGGCTAATGTGCCCAGTCCGAAGTGGAGCGGTGTGGACTGTTGCGAGAGATAGTGACCCATCGAGCCGTTGTTTTCACGATACTGGACCAGTCGGCCCGCCGTTACCGTCACCCTTGCACCAAGACCGTCGCGATTACTCGTCGTGCCAATCAACTTGACCTTAAGCCAGTGATTAGCGTTGCGTTGGTTATGAAAGAGAAATAGCGGACCGTGGTTAAAGTCGGTGTTGTCTTCCCCATTGTTCGTGAAGAGATCGAGGAAGCCGTCATTATCGTAATCGCCCCAGGAGGCGCCACGACCGCGGCTGTGCGCCGTGGCTTGGACACCTGCCCTTAATGCGACGTCCCTGAACGTGCCGTCGTGATTATTTCGATAGAGGTAGTTAGGGCCCTTCCCATCCGGATCGGTTCCGGAATTCACAACATAGAGATCGAGGTAGCCGTCGTTATCAAAATCTCCCCAACCCGCCGCGCGGTTATTGCTTAGGGCACCTAGTCCAGCCGCATCGGTGACATCGGTAAAGGTGCCGTCGCCGTTATTCTGGTAAAGCGTCTGCTTGGTTATCACGTCCGCCCCGCGGCTGACAAAAAGATCCAGATAGCCGTCGTTGTTGAAATCACCCCAGACATCGCTCCGTCCATCGATGAGCGGCTGGATGCCGGCTTCCGCGGTTACGTCGGTGAAAGTGCCGTCACCATTATTCTTGTAGAGTCGGTCGGTGTTAGCTCCGAATCCTTCGACATCACTCAGGTAAATATCCGGATAGCCATCGTTATTGTAGTCGGCGAAGTCGGCTTCATTGTACTGCAAACCGCCCAACCCGGCGGCAATCGCCATGTTGGTGAAGGTTCCGTCCCCATTGTTGTGATAGAGGACAAGGTCGGTCTTGAGGTTGCCAAGGAGAAGGTCGGGATAGCCATCGCGATCATAGTCGCCCCAGGCAACACTCCGCCCCTGCCCCCAGGTGTCGTCCGTGCCGGCGAGGACCGTGACATCGGAAAAAATGAAGCCTCCGAGGTTCTTTTCTGTCCGATCGGCTTTTGTCCCAAGGGTGGTTCCGTGCCTTGCGCCGGTGGTAATATGAAGGTCGAGAAGACCGTCATTATCGTAATCGCAGAGGCCGTTTCCGTGCTTGTCTCCCTTTCCTTCCATACCGGTAGAAGCGAAGACATCGGTAAAGGTTCCGTTGCCGTTGTTTTTGTAGAAATAGGGAGGGGCATTGTAGTGGTTATCAACCCAGAGATCCAGGTAGCCGTCTCCGTCGAAGTCGCCCCAGGACGGGTTTCCAAACGGCGTTCCGCTTGTGGCCATGCCGGCGGCCGTCGTCACATTGGTAAAGACGGGGAAGGCACCCTGCGCCGGCTGCGAAGATTGGTCAGGATCACCCTTCCCTCCCGCGATGGCGAGTGAGGTGACAAGAGAAAACAATGTCACCATGCCACCTCGGACGAATGCCCGAGCGAGAGAAGTGCGAAGTATTGGCTGAATGCGAGTCCCTGGGTTCATAAAGTGTCGAGTGTTTCAGCGTTGCCTCCAACCGTCAAGGTAAATGTCGCTGGGAGAGGCGCAGTGTGACCATCTGCTCGAGCAGTTTTCTGCTTGCCGGGTTGGGTGGGTTCGCTCTAGAAGGGCGCTCATGGATTCGGGTTCTACCGTCCCCCGCCAGAGAAGGCCAAACTGGATTCGGCGGCAAAATTCCGCTCCAAAAGGCAGGATTTTGCGACCGAATTCTCGTTAGGTCTTTGCGCACGTGATGGAGACGTTCGGTTATCTCGCTGTTTTCTATTCGATTATTCTCGGCCTTGCGATTACTCGGGTCTTCTCTGGATTCGCGGAGTTGATAAACCTGCGACAGACGGTGCGATGGAGTGGCCCGTTTATCATCTGGGGAGCGTTCCTGCTCTTCTTTGCCGCTTGGGAGTGGTGGGTGATCTTCCGTTGGCATACTCACAGGAGTTGGGGTTTCGCGCTGTACGGATTTCTAGCGATCCGTCCGAGCCTGATTTACTTCGCCACGCACCTCCTATTGCCTGATTTCGAGAGCGAAGGTCAGGTCGATTTGCGCGAACAGCTCTCTCGCGTCCGGCGCTGGCTCTTTGCCATTGTGGGACTGGCGGTTCTCCTCGGCATCGCTGACTCTGCCCTAAAAGGACACGACTACTTTGTTTCGATATGGTCGTGGCAGTGGCCCTTAAGCACGTCGCTCCTGAGTCTCGCGATCATCGGCATTATCTTGCGAGCCGAATGGTTGCAGTGGCTTCTCCCGCTCTTGATGTTGGGCGTCTTTGCGTATTTCGCAATTCATAGCTCGCCAATCCAATGAAAGGCCTAACCAGCCGATTCAGCCAACCACTTGCCGGCGTACGCTCAAAATTCCCATGACTCTGACCACTCCTCAAAATGAAGACAGCATTGCGCTGCTTCGAAAGTTTGGCTTTGAGCGTATAAGAACGCCATTTCTCGCTCGCACGGTCGCTCATCTTGAGTCTCATTAGATCGCAAACCACACATCATGAAACAGCATTACATCAACCGCACCATACGATACCTTCTCGCGGCAGCGTTCGTCGCTTGCTGGTTGTGCACGGCCCTCGCCTCCGAGCAAAGTGACATGATCGCGAAGCTACAGCTGTCAGGACAGCTTCGCCTGGACTGCAAAGCAGGCAAAGCATGGCTAGATCCCAACCTGTGGCAGGCGACGGACGCGGACGCCAAAGGAAACTTCGTTCGCACCATTTTCGAGGAATGCCACTCTGCACCGGCTCTTAAGAGCATCGTCATTTACGACGCGCACTCCGCCAAGGAGCTCGCCACCTACTCAAAGGAGGCCGGTCTGAAAGTCAATTAGAGTGAGAGCTTCGCGAGCTGGCGCCGGTTTTGGGGGAGTCGCGGCGGAATTCACCCTACGATGATGCTGTCGCAAACCCTCATTGAGAGACTAGAACAACCATCGAACACGAGATCTGAATCTGGCGCGGACGCTTATTACCGGGGCTCGATCCCGTTAGTGGCGCCTGACCGATTCTCATTTTAGACCTCAACACCACGCGCCATGGACTATCCAAAGGAAGACAGCAAGTCACTCTACGATTATTCCGACAAAAGTGTTCAGCACGCAGGCTACGCCGCGATCGCCTATGCCGCTATCTCGCTTTTCGGTGGAGTCTTGGCGTGGATTCAGTATTTCCTCTACCATCGTCCGGGCAATAGCAGTGTCCTCCCGGATAATTTTGCTGCCCACCAATATCTTCAGCATACACCGTTCATTACGGTAATCGCTGTTACCTTCAGCGTTGTTCTGGCAGTCGTTTCCGGTGTCTTTGCCTTCTTCATTTTTCGCCGAAGTCGTTTCGCCGTCGTCGCCATGGCGGTGGTGGTTGTGCTCTTGCAGCTTTACACGTGGTTCGGCGCTCACTCTCCTTCGGGTTCCTTAGTCAGTATTATCGTTGTCGCTTTTCTGTTACGCGGCGCTCGACGGATGTTTCAGGACCATGCCGAGCAGAAATTGGCAGTAGAAAAAGCCTAAACCAACCATGCGACAATCGACCCCGGTAATGGGCCTTACTTTCGATGACTCTCCGACGACAGGTAAACAACCATCTAACAGTTTCCAGACCCAACCGCGAGCAAGTGTTATGGCTTGTTTTTTGGTGGCTTGAATCCTTGTTCTACTAGGATGCGAGCCTGGATTCGCTCGCGCACTCTCTCACCCTCCCGCCACCGGCTATGTCATTGCCAGCCACTTTCGTTAGGCCTCTAGCTTACTTCTGACTCCATCTTCTTGCTCAACACCGCGCGTGGCTTAAATTCCCGGATGAAAGGTTCCTATCTCACCACATATCCGGCCCATTTTGCGCGACTCAGTGCCTCCTTGCAGGGCGACGAGTTGTTCAGCGCCGCGGTTGGCGGGAACTTTCTAGCGTCGGGCAAACTTCAGTATGCGCTTTTGGCAAACCTGAGCTTAGGCGCAGAGGATTTTGTTTTGGACGTCGGGTGCGGCAGTGGGCGCCTCGCGTGCCACCTAGCGCACCTTCCGCAGTTGCGTTATCTAGGGACGGATATCGTCCCGGAACTCCTGCAGCAAGCGCGGCGAATTACGCAACGGCCCGATTGGGAATTTCATTTGACCGACGGCACTTCCATTCCCTGTGCTAACGGAGTGGCCGACTTCGTGTGTTTCTTTTCGGTCTTCACTCACCTTAAGCACGAGGAGACTTATCGTTATTTACGAGAAGCCAGGCGCGTCTTGCGGGCCGACGGTAAAATCGTGTTTTCGTTCCTCGAGTTCAAGATCCCGGCCCATTGGGCTGTGTTCCAGGCGATGATCGATCATGGTACCGCCACCGATCACCTCAACCAGTTCATGGATCGTGACGCCATCCGGGCTTTCGCCCATTATCTCGATTTACAAATCCAGGACATTTGGTCGGGAGGTATCCCTCATATCCCATTTGACGGTGAGGTTGTCTGGGATGATGGGCGGGTGCAGACCGGGATGGGTGATATCGGCCATTCCGTTTGCGTGTTGACAAAAAGGTGAGCCTTATGCGAAAGGCCTTACCTGGCGTTGCAGCCTTGTTCTCGTTAGGCAACAAAGAATGATTCCCCGGTTTCTTCTAAGCACGTGAGAGGCTGTTCATCACGCAGGTAAAGCAGCGTATGGACAAACCGGATTCGCAGACGTTTGGGAGATCTTCGAGGTGGCTTACCCATCTGCGCGGACATCTCCTCCTTTTCGATCCAAAGCCAATGCCTCAGCAGTCGGCGTCTGCCGACCTTCGTCTCTTACTCATCGCCTGCGCTCTCGAGGCAATTCGGTTAGGCCTCGTCAAATGGCTCTACCCGAGCGTGCCGCTTTTGATCCTTGTTCTGCTCCCTTTGGGTTGTGCCTTGCTGCTGGTTTGTTTTGTCGCCGGGTTGCACCTCTCTCAGATCGGATTCTATCCATGGCACAAATGGACCACGACAGAGAAGTCCTACTTTGTTCAGTTGTTGATTATCGCGAACATTGTTTTCCCGCTTGTTTTCAGCCCCCGCTTGCGGGCGCTTTTTGCTCACCACTTCGCCTTGGGCGCGGTGGTAACTATCTTTATTCCGTACCTTTTCTTCGGCTTCTACCAGGAGGTGGTATACCGGGGAATTCTGCAGTCGGCGTTGGTCTGCCGATATGGGGTATTTATTGGAATCTTAGCCGCTAATATTCTTTACACGTTTGGCCCCTTGCACTGGAATTATTTCTTCTCGCCAGTCTCAATCGCGCTCCCGATGTTTGCCTCCATATTCGCCATCGGCTTGTTCTTTGGTGTCCTGTTCAATCGGTCCGGCAATTTATGGATCGTCGCAGTCATTCATGGCATTGGTAATGCCTACATTGTCTTAAGCCTGGCGTCAGGACGGTGAAGTCGCCTAGCGATGCCCTGCAGCCAACCGTTGATCGTTGTAGAGTCGAGCCCCTTTGCCCGCATAAAAACGGATCTTCCCCCAATTGTCTTGACTTTCCGGCGACCGCGCCATCTCATCAAAGTCGTCCGAAAAATCAGGGAACTTAGACCTATGAGAACAAAATTAGTCGGAATCCTTGCAGCTCTTTGCAGCTGCTCCTTGTTTGCCAGCTCTACGCTGGCCCGCAGCTGGGTGGAAGTGCCAGCTCCTATCCCTCCACCCGCCTCTAGCAGTGGCATCGCTGCCGTGACCGATACCGATGTGTGGTCGGTTGGCTATGGGTTACAGGACGGCGTGAACGTGGTGATGACGCAGCACTGGGATGGCACCGCCTGGGATGCGATACCCGCTCAAATGCCGGCGGAGCAACCGTACAGCTTCTTCGATGGTGCAATCGCGTTAAGCTCTCGGAATGTCTGGGCCGTGGGCAATTCGCTTGACAGTGATGCTATTGTCGTTTCGAACCTCATCGAGCATTGGGATGGCACCAGTTGGCAGATAGTCCCGAGCCCCAATGTGAGCCGCAAGGATAACGCGCTCTTCGCGATCTCTGCGGTGTCGCCCCACGACATTTGGGCTGTGGGCTATTCGGATAGGATCTTGGGGCTGCACCATTTTAACCCGCTGGCTCTACACTGGGATGGCACAGCATGGACGATCGTGCCGACTCCGGCGACGGACGGCGGCTCACTCCTGGACGTAAAAGCATTCGCGTCTGACAACGTTTGGGCGGTAGGTGAACATCAAGTCTTATCCGGTCATACCGTGACCGAAAGTACCTATATCCTGCATTGGGACGGAACGATCTGGAGTATCGTCCCGAGTCCGAATAACCCGGTGACAATTAATACGCTGCGGGGAGTGTCGGGGGCCACTGCAAACGATATCTGGGCAGTAGGTACCACCGGTGTCTCTCCTACAGATAACGGTGCACTCGCGCTGCATTGGGACGGGACAGCCTGGACCATCGTACCTACGGCGACCACCACCGGGGCGGATCCACTTTCCGCGGTGCTCGCCGTGAAGCCGCACAATGTTTGGGCTGTTGGCACCGTCGATGGCACACCTCTCACCGAACGGTGGAATGGAACAGCCTGGTCGGTCGTGCCAACTCCAGCGGTCGTGCCGAGCGCGGGTTTGGTGGCGCTTTCCCTTAGCCGAAGTGGATCACTTTGGGCTTCCGGCTATCAAGGAACAGGTGAGTTATTCCTGGAACTGGCGCGCTAACGGACGGTCGCGGGAACAACGGATCTGACAGACGGCGGCGGGCAAGGCATGACTAACATGTAGCAGCCTTCACTACTACCCGTCCATACCACTGCGACGATAGATAACGAACAATAACCTCCTCATATTTGAGTTAGAGCACAGCGGTGGCCCGAGAGCGGTGACTCATCTTATTCTCGTTAGGCGATGAAGTTAGTTCCTTTTCTGCGCGCGGCTGCTCTTCTCTTGTGAAGCCTCGGCCCGAGATTAATCGAGCTTCTATCTGCGGTTTTTGACGCGGTGCTCCTCCGCGCAAGGAAACGACGTTGCCGAGGCGTTCCCGTCCGGTCGCGGGGCGGCCCGAAAAAATTGAAGAAAACGCTTGCTACCGCTTTGGTGATATAGTTGACTATATCACCGCATGAGGGCGACTACGCCAAGTGACACCGAGGACCAGCGAGGGCACGAGCGCGGGTTGGTCGCCCCGGCGTCCTCGGACGTAACGAGCCTGCCCGGACTCTTCCGCTCGCCCCGTCCGATGCGTTGCCTTGAACGATGCCGAGAACCTTACAAGCTGGCGCCGCCTGGCTTTGGCCACCAGTTCCCGCGGCCGTGGCTTCTGGTCTTGGGCGCGAACGTTGCACGAGGGAGAGAGCAAGCCACTAAAGACCAATGAAAGTAAGGCGTATTCTTAGCTGGAGTGCACGCGCGATCCTCGCCGTTTTAGTCCTGGCATTTATCGTCGGGTTCGTCGCTTACTGGCGCTCGACGAATGAGTGCGATAGCAACGTCCATCCAACTAATCCTATGAAAGCAATTCGTTACTGCGAATACGGCGCGCCCGATGTCGTCAGGTTCGACGATGTTGAGAAGCCTGTGCCGACCGACAACCAGATCTTGATTAAAGTTCGAGCGGCTTCGCTCAATGCGCTGGATGCTTACATGATCCGCGACGCCTGGCTTAATCGCCTGATTTTCGGGCTGCGCAAACCCAGGGACACGCGGCTCGGCCGCGATGTGGCAGGCGTGGTCGAAGCGGTGGGCAAGAATGTGACGCAATTCAAACCGGGCGACGAAGTCTTTGGCGTCTGCCGCGGCTCACTGGCAGAGTATGCAGTTACTTCCGAACGATCCCTCGTCATAAAGCCGCCTGGCGTTTCGTTTGAAGATGCCGCTTCTCTCCCGTTGGCCGGACTTACGGCGGTGCAGGGCTTGCGCGAAGGAAAGATTCAGCCGGGGCAGAAAGTTCTGATTAACGGGGCCACCGGAGGTGTAGGAACGTTCGCGGTGCAAATCGCCAAAGCTTCTGGCGCGGAGATCACGGCGGTATGCAGCACGCGTAATGTCGATCTTGTCCGATCCATCGGCGCGGATCACGTCATCGATTACACTAAGGAAGATTTCACCAGGAGCGACCAGCGTTACGACGTGATCTTCGATAACGTTTGCAATCATTCCTTCTCCGAGCGCCGTCGCGTGATGACTGCGAAAGGTATCTGCGTTTTGGCCGGCATGGGCGGAGCCGGGGTAAAACAGGGTGAGGCCATGGGTCGCATTCTTGGCAATCTTTTCATAGCACGCGGATTGTCATTCTTCGTCGATCAAAGGTTCGCCCAGTACATAACCAAAGTAAGCAAAGAGGATCTCATTATGCTGTGTGACCTCGTTCAATCGGGAAAGGTCAAACCTGTCATCGAGCGGAGTTACAAACTCGCTGAGGCGTCTAAAGCTCTGCGTGAACTCGCTGCCGGCCACGCGCGGGGCAAGCTCGTCATCACGGTCGAGTGAACGGCCTTCTCTTTAGAGAAGCAGATTGCTCTTCGCGATTTGTCTTGCCGAGGCTTATCTCGGGGCATAAGACACAGGCAAGGAGGATTCACGATGACAGATCTGTCTCGACTTCAACTCGCCTGCGTTCTCGCCCCGGGTCTTACCCGCCGCGATCTCAAGCTGGCTTCCGTAACTGCGGCTGACGGGTCGGCGCTCTTTGTCGCCGCCAATCGCAAGCGCAATAGCTTCTGGGTGGAAGGAACCGGCCACGATGGCGTTCGCCGCCATTTCCAAATGGTCGCGCACGTCGCGGGCCCGCCACCGGGCAAGGATCGTTTCCCTTACATGATCAATAAGTGGAGCGTCTATGAAAACGGCCGGCGTATTTTTCGCTTCAGTGTTTCCTTTTCGCGGGCGGACAAATTGCTCGGGATGGCAGCGGCGGCCTTTCGCGCTGATGGAGCTGCCGCCACCAAATATGTGCAACTGATGTGCGACGGATCGCGCGCCAATAAAGACGGAGTTATATCGATGCGCGGCATTCATCACGGCACACATTTTCGTGAGCCACTGGAAGCAACCGTCGATCTGCGCAAGAAAGGACTGCTACACGCGGAAACGCCTTTCAGTCGCTGGATGGAAGAAGCTTTCCATGATGAACTGCCACGGCTCCAGCATTTCAGGCCACTCATGGAGTATGCCTCCGCTCGCTACATGGCGCGCTGGAATCGTCTCCTCGGGTTGGTCGGGCTCAATCTCAATTCGCCGCCGGAGAAGCTCATGGACTATGAGAGTCCTTTCGCGTCGAAGGAGACCGCGGAATGTCCCACGAATTCGGCCAGCCCATACGTGGTTGGTTGTTGCGATGTGCAGACTTCTACCACCGGGGCCGGCATTCTCTGCTATACCGCAACGACTGGAGCATCAATCATCGACAATATCGGAGAAGGCATAGTCGATGCGCTGGTTTGGGCGCAAACGTCGAGCGATGACGATTCGAGCGACACGGACACCGGCGACGACACTGGCGATACTGATACATCGGACGATAGCAGCTCGGGGGACAGTCCGGATAGCGAGGGCGATAGCGACCCTGGCTCTGGCGGAGACTCGGGTGGCGGGGACGAAGGCGGCTTTGGTGGTGGTGGCTGTTTTGTTCGTGGAACAAAGACCTATACCAGCAATGGCGCTGTAGGAATAGAGACAGTCCGCCCGGGCATGGGAGTTTGGACTTATGATACAACGAGCCAAAAGCCAGTCTTGCGCCAAGTCCTTCGCGTCTTTGAGCATCACGCCATTGAGATTCTTACTCTCGACTTCGGGAGCGAAACCGTCCGCTGCACAGCTCCGCACCGCTTCTATACTGGAGTATGGACTGCCGCGGCCAAACTTAGAATTGGGCAGCGCGTCCTGAATCGCACAGGCGAATGGCTAAGTCTGCAGGGAGTCACTCGAACAACTCATCCACAGCCGGTCTTCAATTTGTCGGTTGAAGGTTTGCACAACTATTTTGTCGGCCCGGCGGCACTTCTCGTCCACAACGAAAAGGATAGTCATTCCCCTGATGGAGACAGCGGCTGGCCCGACGAAGTGAACTAGGACTAAGCATTTCTCTCCTTTTTTCCGTGACCTCAACTTTACGCCTCGCTAAGGAGCACGCCGTGGCTGCTGCCTGTCGCTAAGAAAGTATGCCAAACACTGATTCTCACGTAACGATCCACATGGCCGCGAGCCTCGACGGCTTTATCGCTCGAAAGGACGGACGCGTCGACTGGATGGAGACCTCAGACGAGTTCGCAGGCGGTGAGACCATGGACCCGGGCTTCGTCGAGGCTTTCCTCAAGACGATCGACTGCTATGTCATGGGATCAAGGACTTATGAGACCGCGCTGAGGTTTGACGCCAAAGGGTTCGGGTGGGCGTATGGTGACAAACCTGTGTTCGTCCTTACTAGCCGCGAGCTGCCGCGGGCGCGGGATACCGTCGAGTTTTACTCAGGCGATCTTGCACGGTTCGTGGACGAGCGCCTGCGACCCAAGTTCCGATCCATCTGGTTTGTTGGAGGCGGTGCAGTCTCCGGCGAATGCCTCCGGCTCGGGTTAGCCGACGAGGTTCGCTATTCCATTCTGCCGATCTTGATTGGTGACGGGATCCCATTCTTCGAGAAACTCGACAGAGACGTCGCCCTCCATCTGACGGAGGTCAAAGCCTACAAGAGCGGCACGGTGGCGCTTTGTTACAAGGTTCGAGGAGGTAGCGACGAACCAGGCAACGCCACCTGATTACCAGAATTCACGTACGACACCGCGCGCCGCCGCGAGTCTGTTCCAGTCACGCGGTCCCGAATCTCTTCTCTCGTTAGGCGTAAAAGATTTGTGTTCCACGAGATCAGGCACTAGAAGAGTGGTCTTCTGAGATCTTTAGACAGTTTGTGAAGGTGCCCGCCCCGAGCTGACTATGCATGGTATCTACCAACGCTCGATTCAGTGCGCGGGCATCTTGCTCATTGTACTTTTACTCGCGGCCTGCGGTGGTCTGCCCAAAGGCGGCGAACGCACTGCTTCCACCGCGATGAAGGGCAACCAGGGTACCGCGTTGGCCTCTTTGGTTCAGCCGCGCGTCGCGGCGCATCCGGGCCAGTCTGGCGTTCACTCGCTCGCGGATGCGCACGACGCCATCGCGGCGCGACTCGTTCTGGCGGATGCTGCGCAACGAAGCCTCGATGTGCAGTATTACATCTGGAAGGAGGATCTGATCGGCAAGGTTATGATCGAACACCTGCTGCGCGCAGCCGATCGAGGGGTGCGCGTGCGCCTGTTACTCGACGATATAGGCACCAGGCCTTCGGATGAAGTCCTGCTCGCGGTCGACAGTCATCCCAATATCGAAGTCCGAATGTTCAACCCCGCGAATCTGCGTTCGCCCCGGGTGCTCGGCGTCGTCGCCGAAATCGGACGCCTCAACAAGCGGATGCACAACAAGTCATTCACGGTGGATGGGCAGGTCTCCATCGTCGGCGGTCGCAACATTGGCGACGAATATTTCGCCGCTCATGCCGGGGCCAATTTCGCCGACCTCGACGTGGCGGTCATCGGACCGGTGGTGAAGGAAGTGTCGGCCGAGTTCGATCTTTATTGGAATCACCCGGCCGCGATTCCGATCGCCAGTCTTTCTCATCAGAACACGACGCCTGAAGCGATTGCCGAGAAGCGCGCGGCGCTCGTTGCATATCGTGAGACCGCAGGGCAATCCACTTATGCGGAGAGTCTGCGTGAGAGCGAATTTGCCCGGCAGCTCCGGAGCCGGAACATTTCCTTTTCCTGGGGTCGAGCAATGATCGTGAACGATAACCCCGATAAGGTGTTCACTTCCTCTGCGCAGACGGAGACGCATCTCGCCCCGCAGCTGCGGGAGGTGGTCGATAAGACAAACCACGAGCTGTTTATTGTCTCGCCTTACTTCGTCCCAGGAAAGCAGTGGCGTCGCACTTCTGGCCGGCGTTCGCCAACGCGGCTCCCGGGTAGTCGTGATTACGAATTCATTGGCTTCAACGGACGGAGTTCCGGTCCACTCGAAATACAAGCTCTACCGCAAACCGTTGCTCCAGGCCGGGGTCGAACTTTACGAAATCAAGCCGACTCCAACCAGCGAGAGCGGTCGGTCTTCGGGCGGGGGCCTTTTCGGATCGAGCGGCGGGGGCGGATCGAGTGGCGCAAGCTTGCACGCGAAGACTTTTGCTTTCGACCGCCGGATTGTTTTCGTCGGCTCCTACAATCTGGATCCGCGCTCAAGCAAACTAAACACGGAGATGGGTGTGCTCTTCGATTGCCCGGCATTCGCCAGGCGCCTGCCGGAGAAGACTGAGCGCGATCTCGACCGCAACGCATATCACGTCGAGCTGGTGGGGAATCGCCTTGAGTGGGTAACTCGCGAGGGCGACAAACAAGTCAGCTACGACTCTGAGCCCGAGACCAGTCTCTGGAAGCGCATCAAGGTTAGCGTCCTGAGCTGGCTCCCGATCGAGGGCCTGCTCTAGACCGCGCCCCGATCGCATGCGCCAGCTTTTCGCTTTCATTTTCAGCTGGCTGCTCATCGGCACAATCGCGCTGGCGCTTGATCCGCGGACAAAGGCGGAAATCGATGAGTTGATAACCTACGTTCAGATGTCCGGCGTTCGCTTCATTCGAAATGGCTCGGAGTATTCCGGAGCACAAGGCGCAGAGCATCTGCGCGATAAACTGGCCAGAGCCGGTGACCGCGTGAAGACGACTGATGACTTCATCAACGGTATTGCGACCAAGAGTTATCTCTCTGGCAAACCCTATCTGGTAAAATTCCCGGATGGCCATACTCAGCCTGCCGGCGAATGGTTACGGGCACACCTTGCCGAAATGCGGAAAAATGCAGACCAGAAGTTAGATTCTTTGCCAAGATAACTGGGTGCCAGTTTAATGCCCGGGATTGGCTGTGAGACTCACCTGTGATGGCATTTCAGGGGCAGTAATAGTTTCGGAAGCAATGTCCTTAATTTTCCCAAACAAGGATTTGCCAGGCGTCTCCACTAGCTGCATACAGCGGTTGGAAACTCGCGGATGCCTTCATCCGTTCATCAAGAACCGGACCGCTAGTTTATCGGATTGTCACGGCCTAGCGCGCCGTTATCCCCAAAATGAAGAAAGCCAGACCTATGAGACCCGCCACAAGACTCACGCCCCAGAAGAGTCGCCGCTGGGTTAGGGCGGATATCGCGGCTATCGCAATCGCGATTTGGAACAGCGTGACACTCCGCGCATAAACTTCGTGCTTGTGGAAATGTGCTCGGGACTCGGCTTGTTTCCTTTCCGCTTCGGCTTTGATCGCTACCTCCTCCTCTTGATAGTTGGCAGCTTTCTCCTTGTCCGCTGCAATCGTCGCCGAGGACAGCGAACTTTTCGCTTCCAAGACCGCCGCCTTGATGCTCTTGGCCTGGTAAAATCCCCACTGATCGGAGGCGTCGATCTGACTCATCATTGCTTCGTTGGCATGGCTTCCTGACAGCAGACCCGCAATCGCAGCCAAGACCGCGAGGATAGCTGTGCTCAATGCAACCCACGAAATCCACTGCGTAGTTCCGTGCTCCGCGCGCTCCTGAATTTGCTCGTGCAGATGTTCCATCGGAATTTCAGCTTCTTCCATGTTTGCATGATAGGACGGTTCGCTTTTCCTTCAAAGTAAAAGCCTTGGTAGTGATTCGCGCTGCGGACGGCATCGTGCGGAAGCCCGTTTTTGCTGAGCAGGGCCAGGGCAGTCGACGCTACGTAATTGATTGCAAATGACCGGATCGGAAGTGCTACGGCCTACGAATATAAAGCAACGTAGGAGGAAGGCTGAGACTTATTGATTGAGGGTTGAGACGGCATTGCCTTCGTCTCGGCCGGGAAGCAAAAATCGCTGGTAAATGAAGGAAGCCGCTATCAGGACGATGGCCACGCCGACAAAGGCGCCGATCCGGTAAAGCTCGCTCAGGTCTTGCAGGTCGTGGAGGAAAAGTTTGACCAGCGTCGACGATGAGGAGCGCGACCCCGGCGTAACGCGCGAAGCGCAGTTTCATCTTCATTCCGGCAACGATGAGAACGAGGGCGAAAACAGCCCAGGCGATCGAGTAAGTCATGTCCCGGGCAAAGTTACCGGTGAAAGAGAAGGTCAGCGTCGGCCCGATCGAGAAGTAGTCGGCAATCTCAAGATTCAGGAGAAGGAAGGCAAGAATTGCCCCTAACGATCCTAAGAGTGGCGGGCCGAAGCGATCGATCGATTTTTCTGTTGTGCGGCCAAAGAGACGAGCACCGCCTAACAAGCAAAGGGTCGTGATGCCATAGGCGTAGAGATACCAGTTCCAAATTCGCCCGCTGCTGCGCCGATGATATTGGAGAACAGCCGGATTGAGCGCCAGCCTGACGAACGCAGCACAAAGCAGAATCACCCCGACAACGCGCAGACCGCGATGCGGCACGCGGCGGAACAACCAAAGCAGGGCAAGTCCTTCCAGGGCCCAGCCAAGCGTGATCCATTCCCGATCAAACTGGAGCGGAAAAATCAGACTAACGAAAAGTAAGAGTGCCCCACCCTGCCAGGCCAGTCGCACGTCGCCGGTCGCCGGCACCGCGTTGTAGATTCGAAGCAGTGCGATGACTCCGATCGCGGCCGGCACAACAAAAGCGGCTGGGAGCAATCCCATGCGATCGTTAGGCCAGGCAAGCGTGATCGCGCGGTAGAAAAGCCAGAACTGAAGTGCCTGGGCAAGCGCACTGATCGCCCACGACCAGACCTTTTCTTTCTGCGCGGAGCAAAACGGATAAGCGACAAAGAGGAGGAGAAAAAGCCCGTACCAAATAAGCGTCTGGCCAGCCGCTTCAGTTACGAAGCGATCGCTTTGCCAAGTCACTTCGAGGAGCGCGATCCCGAATAGAGCAGAAGCGGAAAGCCAGTCGGCTCGCCTAACGATTGCCGCGGCCAGCAGGATCGTGGTCAGGACAAAGGCGACGGCAAAGACGGGCGTCGGATCGGAAAGCGCGAGGCGGTCAACCAGGATAATGAGCAGCACATACGGCGTAACTGTTCCCGTCGCCGTAAACGGCAGGATGTTGCCCCGCCACGCTTCGGCGGGCGTGGTCGCAGCGTGCAGGAGTGCAAAGATAATGATAGCGATCAGCGACACATTGAGCGGTGCTTTGGAAGCGAAGAGACCGATCCAGGTCGCGATGAGCGCGAACGTGATCGCACCTGCGCCAGCCGCGATCACGCGATGGGCGCGACCGATGACTGGCAATGCGAGCAGACCTGCATCAGCAAGAAAGATGAAGCTAAAGAAAAAGAGCGCCTGGCGCGCCAGGAGCGGGAAGGCGCAGATCCAAAAACCAAATCCAAGCGCAACTAACCCGACAAGCGAAGCCGCGGCCGTCGCCCACTTATCCGACGCGAAACGCTTGTTCCAAAAATAGATAACGAGAAAGAGCGCTTCAAAACCGAGAAAGATCCAGAAGGCGCGCCCGCCGGTTGTGAGATTGAACCACGCGGCTGCCCAACAGACTTGAGTGACTACCGTGCCGATCGCGGCGAGCAAAAGGAGATAAAGCCAGCGTTTACGAAGCGCGACTGCCGCGACACCGAGGTCGAGGAGCGCGATGTAGAGGAACAGCGCAGGCGCATTATCGATCCCACTGGCGAGGAGAAACGGCGTGAGAAAGCCGCCTAACAATCCCAGAATAACGATGACCTGCGCGTCGAGCGCCACCGCGAGCAGGAACGAGAAAAGAGTTATTGCCGCCATGGCGAAAAACGCCGTCGCCAGGGATATGAGCAGGTAAAAGGAATGCGCTGCGAATAGATCGGCGTAGAGAATGACAATGCCGGTCGCGCAAAGACTCTGGGCACTAACCCGATACTGGCCGCGCGCCAGCCACCAACCTATTGCCACGAGCCCCGCGCCAACGATTCCACCGATCGTTAGGCGACCAAGCGGCGTGATGAGATTGTTCTCGAACGAATATTTGACCAGGAAAACAACGCCGAGGAAGAGCGCGAGACCGCCAAGCCAGGCGAACAACTTTACTCCCATGAACGCTTCCCAGTTAAACGTGCTCGGCGCCGGGATCGGCGGCGGCGGCGTAATTGGGAGAGGCGGCGGCACCGCTGGGACAGACTTTTGTGCAGTTACGATTGGCAGAGGCGTTATCGGAGAGACGAGCTTTGGCTCCTCTGGTATGTGCAAATCCGGATCCCTAACGAGTAAAGGAGATGCCGCGACCGGCACCTTCTGCGCAACCGACGGCGGAGTTGCCGGCTCGCGCATCCTTGCTTCAAGTTCCGCAACGCGTCCGCCCAGTTCCTTGAGCGTTTGACGCAGCTTTCGGATTTGGCCGAGGAGAAGCGCGACCGCCAAAAGCCCTATGAGAAAGCCGAGGACTAGCGCGTCGAACATGACTTTGCCTAACGAGTCAGCAGCGCCTTGCCCACCGGTGAGCCGACTTTACTGAAACGGCAGTGGCAACTCACAAGCCGGTCGGGTGATCGAGAAACTCCCATGGCACACCGAACCTTTCCGATAACTCTGCGGCGAGAGCTTTGACCCCGAAGGTCTCGGTCGCGTAATGACCAGCCAGGAAAAGGTTGATTTCCAATTCTTCGGCCGCGACCGCGGCCCAATGCGGCCCTTCGCCCGTGATGTAGGTGTCGATGCCTTCTCGCGCAGCCGCGTAAATTTCCCCTCCGGCAGCTCCAGTCACGATGCCGATGCGTTTCGTCTCCATCGGCCCGGTGCCGATGCAGCGGACGGCTCCGCCTACCGACTTTTCGAGCCGATCGATCAGTTCATCGCGTCGCAAAGTGGTTTCTGTGACCAGCCCGGCCGGTTGTCCTTTCAGTTCGAGAAATGGCTCGGTCTTCTCGAATCCAAGTGCGGCGGCGAGGAGCGCGTTATTGCCCAGACGTGGATGGAGATCGAGCGGCAGATGAACGGAGTAAAGCGCGAGGTTTTTATCGAACGCCAGTTTCAACGCGCGATAGAAAGCACCGCTGACCGCTCGTAGTCCCGGCCAGAAGAGCCCGTGATGCACGACCAGCAAATCGATCCCCCGTTCTGCCGCCAGCGCAATCGTTGCGCCCGATCCATCGACCGCTGCGCCGATCCTGGTTACCTCGCCAGAGTTCTCGATTTGAAGGCCGTTAAGCGCATTCGGATAATCTTCGATTTCCGTCAGCCGCAGAGTCTCATCCGCATAACGCACAATGTCGGAAAGCGCAGGCATCCTGCTATTTGGCAGTATCCGTTCCGAAAATGGAAACCTTAATTCGCCCGCCTTGGAGCCAGCCCGCGAAGCCGATGTCTTGTCTTCACGCCAGCGGAGCGGAAAGAGTTCTGAAACGGAGCGAACGCGGACGACTTCGCGCTTCCTCTGAACCGTGAGGGTGAGATTGTTGCCAGGCGGATGCGAAGAGCCTTGACGAAGTCCCCCGCCCTGCTGACGATAGCGAGCGGAGGAACTTGCCGTGGAATACACTGACGAACCCGAAGCCGAATCAGCCGATCAACCGTTCAGCACGCCGACGCCCGCGACCGGATTACTCGAGACCGCCGAAGGTCAGGCGAGTGATATGGTCGCAGTCGCCTTAAGCGTTGTCCCCGGACTTGGACATATCTATAAGGGCTATCGAGTTATCGGGCTCTTGCTCATTTTCATCGGCACGCCCATGGCGCTCGGCATCGCACTACTCATCGCGACCGGCACGGCAGGATTTGGTTTCTTCCTTCTCCCGATCTATTGGATCGCAGTCATGGTCCACGTCTGGGGCATACCAGACCGCGTCGCACCAGGAACGAACGACGAAGGCGAGCAGTACTGAGTCGTTAGCCTAACTCTTATTGGTTCTTCGCTTTGGAAAGCGAACAGCGCATGCTTTCCACTGCCAGCCCGCTTACCCAGGCCTTCCAGGCGGACGCTTAGTCCTACTGGAATCCAGTCACGCTACTTCTCTGCCCGAAGTTTAGGGTTGACACTTTGTATCGTCGCCCAATAAAAAGGACGCAAGATAGCTTCGACCGAAACCCAAAGATCACCTATGAAAAGAACAACAGCGACACTAATTATCGTCAGCCTTCTTGTCCTTGTAAGTCAGCTCACTCTCGCCGGGAGCGCTACTTGGAGTGCCAATCCGACCAGCGATGACTGGAACACGGCGACTAACTGGACTCCAAACACGGTCCCGAATGGTCCGGCGGATATCGCCACGTTCGCTTTTTCCAATCTTGCGAGCGTGACTATTAACAAAAGCACTACCGTCGACAGCATAGTCTTTGATGCGGGGGCGAGTGCTTATACGATTACCGATGCGGCCATTAAGCCACTAAATATTATTGGGGCGGGCATTGTGAATGAGTCCGGCTTGGAGCAGAACTTGCAAGTCACCGAGGTGGCCGAGATCGAGATGATGAACAGCGCTACGATCAGCGGTCCCACCTCCATCTACCTGGCAGGGACATCAATGACCTTCGATGACGACGCTGGGTTTATTGTTTTCAGTGATAGCTCCAGCCCAGGGGATGCCTCCATTACTGCCGGCCGGACTGCCAGTACCTACATCCCCTCAGTCACGTTTGTTGACTCGGCCAGTGCAGGCAATGCGGCCCTTACGGCAGAAGGAGGTTCACTCGGTTATGTGCGTGGCGGTGTTGTCGGGTTCGAGAAATCGTCTACGGCTGCCAACTCCACTATTATTTGTGAAGGAGGTTCATCGCCATCGACCGGTGGAGGCGCCGTTGAGTTTTTTGACAATGCCAGCGCGGCGTCTGCTACCATTACTGCCAAAGGTGGGTCGACCAGCGGAGCCGGCGGTGGATTGATTAGCTTCATCAGCGGGCAAACCGCCAGTTCAACTCTGATCGTCAACGGCGGCATCGAGGGGGGTCTGGGCGCACAGTTGTTGATCCTCGGCACCCCGAGGGAGGAAGCAAAGCCACGGGTAGAAGTCTTCGGCAACGGCAATCTCAACCTTTCCCTCGCCTCTGCGACTTTCGGCTCGCTGGAAGGTGACGGTCTTGTCTATCTCGACTCCCATAACCTGAGTATCGGCGCCAATGGATTGAGCACGGTCTTTTCCGGGACAATTCAGGACGGGAACACAGCGGGTGGTTCCCTAGCCAAAACCGGTACCGGCACACTCACACTTAGCGGAGCTAACACCTACACTGGTGGAACGACCGTTAGCCAGGGCACGCTCTTGATCAGCAATCAAAGCAGCTCCGGGACGGGAACAGGCGCGGTGCAAGCGAACGCCGGAACACTCGGAGGTTCGGGAATCATTGCCGGGGCGGTAACTGTCGGGACAGCGAGCGGCGCGGGTGCTGTGCTCGCGCCGGCCGTAGGGGGCATCAGTCAGGCAACTTTGACTACACAAGGCACGCTAATCCTTTTGGCAGACAGTACCTATAAGTGCACAGCAAAAGCAAAGGGCCGGCAGGTCCGGACCGACAGCGTGGTTGCAAACGGAGTGACCATCAGCGGCGCCAAGTTCTCCTTCCGTCCCAAGATTTCGGGCACGCTCCGGACCGGCACGGTCTTCACGGTTATCAATAACACGAGCGCGAACCCGATCAGCGGAAGCTTCAGCAACCTGGCCGACGGCGCAATCATTACGGTTGGTAGCACTAACTTTCAGGCCAGCTACGAAGGCGGCGATTGGAATGATCTCACTCTAACTGTCGTTCCGTAATTTCAATCAAACCACGATCCAAACATATGAACGAGGTAACTGCTTCGCTTCTCATCACCGGTCTTCTCGTTCTTGCGATGGCATTACCTTCAATCCGGGTGCGAGCCCTTTCACGATCACGACACCAGCGGCGCTGACAATCAGTGGTTTGACTCCCGCGCCGCCCGCTTGGTCGCCTTTGCCCCCGCGCCCAGCGCTTCGCACTGTCTATGTCGGTCGGTCCCACTTTCCTCCATTCACCGGCACGCCGATCTAGAAGACCGACGCCGATACGCGCGGTCTTCGGCGATTCGCCTTCCCAGGCTCTCCGAGACTGCTGCCTTTCATTTAGGCTGCGCTATCGCGCGGGTAGTCATCAGCATCTACGGAATCCAGCGCGCCGGTTCGCGCTAAATGCTACGCTGCTTAAAACCCGCGGGCTTTGCTCGCCGCACGGCGCACCGGCGCTTGATGAGCCATTTGCTTGTTTTGTTTTCTCGACACGTTCTCGGCCTGCACGGTATCGCGATTCGGGATTGAACGATTACTCTTGAATTGGGCTTTGAGTTTTTGCTTGCGCATAAGTTTATCTTTCTTTTTCTACCCCAACTTAGCCGAAACTAGGAGTGCGTCTTCGCTTATCGAGACCGCCGGAATAAAGTCGCCGGAATGGCCTTAAAGCGTAGTTAAATATCGAGCCCGATCCACGCGGTGTGGGTCGGGTGTCAGATAACGCCGAGATTCGCGGGCCTCGTAGTTACACATTTCCGAAACCGATTGCTTAACCGGGAAAAGGCCAGAGCTTCACGAATGCGCAGAGCCATCCGACCGAAACCCTTGGAGGGAAATGTGACTCCGAAAGGGGCACGGTTCGCTTCCCCATCGTCGGATCAGGAGGTAATCCGACATCTTTCGCGCTCGCAGATCTTTAAAGATTACGAACAAGCTTTCAGCGAAGCGATGGGTTTGCCGCTCAATATCCGCGCGCACGGCTCTTGGTCGCCGTCGCATCATGGGAAAAAAGACGAGGACTCATTCGCCTCTATTTTGACTCGCTTCAATAAGGCGCGCTCGGCCTGCCTCAAGGCCCAAACCGATGCCTCAGGCGATGCGGAATCGACCAGGCGCACGGTGACCTGGTTTGCCGGACTTTCTGAAAGTGCCGTCCCCGTGTATGCGGGCGATCGCATTCTTGGCTTTCTGGAGACGGGCGAAGTGATGCTAAAGAATCCAAGCAAGAAACACTTTGCGGGAATTACTCGGCAGCTCCGCGCCTGGGGCTACAAGGCCGATTGGAAACGACTGGAACGAGCTTACTTTCGGTCGTGCGTCTTATCGCCGCGCCGCTACCGGGCGATGTTGCGATTGCTCAATATTTTTGCGGAGCATCTTTCTATCTTGTCGAATCAATTGGTGGTGATGCGCGAAAAGGATGAGTCCGCTAACATGGCGCGCGCGCGGCAGTTCATCGAAACGCATCAAGCAGAACCGCTCTCGCTCGGACGGGTGGCCCGGTCGGCTAACATTAGCCGGCATTATTTTTGCAAGATGTTCAAGAAGGCGACGAAGGTGAATTTCGTCGACTACCTCTCCCGCGTGCGAGTGGAGAAAGCCAAGGCCCTTTTGCTCAACCCCAATTCGCGCGTGAGCGAAGTTGCCTTCGGCAGCGGATTTCAATCCATGACGAACTTCAATCGCGCTTTCCGGCGAATTGTCGGGCGATCTCCCACGCAATTCCGCAAATCGCTTCCCAGGCTGCGGCGTTCATAAAAAGCGGCTAATTGGCGCAGGGTTAAGATTTCGGCTCCCCTGGGTTTCGCCGAGAGCAGCTATCTCGTGGAGGCGCTCGCCATTTCAGAGTTTCCAGGCGGTTGTTTCGTTTTCCCGCGCGCGATCGCTTTAAGGCTAACTGTTCCCAGGAGCAATTTTTCGGCGGTTATAACAGAAATGTCGCTGACCTTCGCCCGAAGCATGATTTCCTCCGCCTCCGCCACAGTCTGGTCTGCGAGGCAGCAGGCACTGTTCTTATCCAGGTGCGCATCGAGCGGCTCTGTCTGCGGGTCATGACCCCGACCACCCACGTCCCGGTTCGTTTTGTCCTGCGAGAGGGTACCTAATAACTCGCCGCGCTCATCCGTGACTGGTGAGGACTTAGTTGCGCACGCTTGCATCTCTTCCAAAGCCGCCTTGACCGAAGACTTAGAGGAAATGCTTCGCAGGGGCTCAATGATGTCCCTGACCTTGCGGGTGTCTAAATCGACGGGCTCGGAGCGGGCAGGCTTTACCTGTTTCTGTTTCATAATGCGGCGAGAGGTTTTGCTATCTGGGTAAAGGACGAATCGACTGATTGTTGCGGCTAAACAACACTGAGACGGGCGCACGGAACTCTCCGCACGCTCGCCGTTTTCGGTGTTAGCGAATTACTTTACTTTCACCTCGAAAGCTTTTGTTCCTGCTCTCGTCGTTGTCGGGAGATGCACCTTTAGCACTCCGTCGTGGAACTCGGCCGTGACCGTTGTGCTATCGGTATCGTCCGGCAGCGTGAAGCTGCGCCGGAAGCTACCGAAGGACCGCTCGATGCGATGGAATTTCTTGTTATGATCTTCCTTCTCGTTCTTGCGCTCTCCGGAAACAGAGAGAATACCGTCTTCCACCGTCACTCTCACGTCGTCCCTCTTCATTTCAGGCAGGTCGGCTTTCAGGAGGTATTCGTGATCATCCTGACTGATGTCAACCTCCGGTGACCAATCTGCGGTGGCCAGGCTGTGGGGCTCGGCTATGCCCATTCTGCTCTGCATATTCGGCAATCCACCGAAGAAACGAGTCAGGCGATTTTCCGCCTGGTTCATCTCTCTCAGCTGATTCCATGTAATTAATGTGTTCATGTTTTTTGTCTTTCTGCATCGAGTTAAACCCATCCCGGCGGATCGCGCGCACCGCATATTGTCAGGCTCGACCCCGATCTTGTGCATCGCCATGGAGTTAGTCACAGGTCCGCAAGAGCATCACGATCGACTGGACGCCGCGCGAGGGCGCGCGCCAAGATCAAAGTGCGTTCAAAGCGGAATCTCGCTCAAAGCCGTGAGTTGACTCTCAGGAGTTCCCCGCCTTCGGGCGCTGCCCAGCGCTTCGTACTGTCTATGTCGGTCGTTCCTACGATCATGAATTCCCTTCCCCAAGGCCGCTTTCACCTTCCAACTTCTCGCTGCCGTCCAATCTCGCTTTGTTAGGCCGGGCATTGTCGCTCGACCGCGTTTGCTCACGACCCTTGATCAAAGCACTGGCAACTCCTTTGTGTCCCACCCTTACCCATACCCCAGCATCTCTAACCGCTTGGAAACTTTGTCGGCGGCTTGTGTTACCCGGGACCTGCGTGCCGAAAATGTCGCAAAACTCTTGACATTCATGGAGCCGGCTGCGCATAACGACCGTACACTTACGGTCCTCCCGTAATTTCCATCGAATCACGAACAAAATATATGAACAAGACAACTGCTTCACTTCTCATCACCGGTATTCTCGTTTTCGCCAATCGGTCGTATGCCGACAGCGCTACCTGGAGCGCCAGCCCCACAAGCAATATCTGGAATAAAGCCGCTAACTGGGTCCCGACGACGGTGCCCAACGGGCCGGCGGATACGGCCACCTTCGATGTCTCAAGCACGACTGATCTCACGTTCTCCGCACTAACGGAGGTTAATGGCATTAATTTCGATGCCGGCGCGAGCGCTTATACTTTTGAAGTCATTCCGCCGGTAACGCTGACCATCAGCGGCGCGGGAATCGTGAATAACTCTGGCACCACGCAGAACTTTGTCACACGAGATCATGCCGGCAAAGAAGGGCTTATTCTTTTTACCAATTCCGCCACGGCAGGCGATGGAGTCATTTTTACCAATAGAGGCAGTTCCTTTGCCGGAAACGTTGCTTCAACGGAGTTTCACGATAACTCGAACGCCGGCACGAGCACTTTCATCAACGTTGCTCCTTTCGCGGACTTTTCCGGCGGCGGAGTGACGGAGTTTTTCGATCAATCGAGCGCGGGCTCAAGCACGATTGTGAGTAAGTCGCCCAACCACGACATACTCGATGGTGGCCCCAGCCTCACTATCTTTCATGATTCCTCGGCTGCCGGCAATGCCAACCTGATCTCTACCGCAGGTCCCGTCGGCGCCGACAGTTGGGGCGAGATAGACTTCATGGATCAATCGACGGCCGAAAACGCCGTGATCACTTTGGAGACTGGAAACAACGCCGGAGCCCTTCGCTTCTACGGCGACTCGACCGCCGGAAACGCACAGATCACCATCGGTGGCTTACTTGACTTATATGATAACTCCAGCGCCGGCAACGCAGTGATCGTGCTCGAGGATGGTTCCTACGGCTCTATCACCGCCAATTCCTCGGGAGGGACGGCCGTTTTTCGGATTTTGGGGTCCGCGACCTTTGATATGCAACTCCACACCCTCCCCGGCATATCGGTGGGGTCGATTGAAGGCGACGGCACAATTCAGCTCAGCAAATATAATCTCACGATCGGGACTAACGACCAAAACACTGCTTTTTCCGGGTTAATCGAGGATCTGAGCGCGGCTGGCTCTTTAACTAAGGTAGGTCTTGGTACTCTGACTCTGAGCGGAACCAACACTTATGCAGCCGGGACGACGGTCGAAGCCGGCACGCTTGTAGTCACAAATAAAGCTGCCTCGGCGACGGGCAAAGGGCCAGTTCAGGTCAACGCCGGGACCCTGGGCGGACGCGGACTCATCACCGGGGCTGTCACCGTAGGCACCGGGAGCGGTGCCGGAGCGGTCCTGGCTCCGGCAGCCCGCGGCACTAAACAGACAACCCTGACCATGCAAAGCGCTCTCACTCTTCAGGCGGATGCCACTTACACTTGCACTGCGACGGCAAAACACGGCAGAGCGAGCACAGATGTGGTGGTGGCGAACGGTGTCACGATTAATGGCGCCGCCTTTTCGTTCCAGCCGGATGTGCAGGGAGTTCTACAGCCCGGCCTTGTCTTGACCGTGATCAGCAACACCGCCGCAACTCCGATCACCGGCACGTTCAGCAACCTCGCCGATGGCGCAATCATTACTGCGCACCGCACTAACTTC
>CAWDEC010000012.1:0-834500 GCA_963801255.1 uncultured Verrucomicrobiae bacterium
CGCCAGTGCCTGACTTTCGCGCGGGAATGTCAAGGCAATTTTCTAAGGCAAAGGTTGTCTGTATGCCGCTAGCGGCCGCGCTCCCAAGTCGATGGCATTCAGCGCGAGATGGCTGATTCAGATTTATTGACTCGCAATTGCCTGCGTACTGGGAGTTCATGAGCCTCTGCCGAAGACCACCTGAAGAAGTATCTACGCTTCAGGGGCACGATCACGGCCGCACCGTTACCGAATCCAAGGTTTTTACCGGTGTAAGACGAACCAGGCAGGATTCAGATGCGCGAGCGGCTCTTTGAGTTTCTGGAGCTCGGTGGCCGGTCCGTGGACTTCAAGGCGGATGAGCTCTGCCATCGTCAGCGCCTGCGCAAGCATCGCGCTGACGTTGTCCAGGTGCTCCAGGAGCGCTTCCGCGTTGACGTAGCCTTCGCGGCAGAACACTTCGTCGCCGTTGATCGTGAACTCGTAGAAGAGATTGCCGGCTTCATCCTGAGTCTTCTCAGCAAATTCAGGCAGGATCGCCTTCAAAGACGCCAACTTGTCCGGAGGAACCTTGAAGTAAGGATGAAGGCTGACGAATCCCGAAAGGCGGTTCATGCCGCTATCGTAGCCGCGACCTCCTCCTGCGTCGAGCCTGCGCAACGGTATAACTAACCTACTTCCATCTCACGATTTCCGATCGCATGATCGGAGAGAAGGAATTTGAGTCCCGAGTTAGCTGTCCGGCTATTTGTTTCGGATGATGTGCGGTGGGCCCAGGTAGGGAAAGTCATCAAGGAAATCGTTGTGCGGCCCGGCCTTATCTGTCGTCACCTTCCCGTTCGTGAGAATAGCGAGAAAGAAGTCAGAAACGTCGTCGGTCAGCGCGCGGCCGTTGTCCGGGAAGGACGCGGGGCGCTTGGGGTCATACCGCAAAAGGTCCGGCAACAGCGTTTCTGCCACCCGCTTTGCTTCCTCCGGGGAATACCCGCCGGTATGTTCCAGGGCGTGTGCGAAGACCGGAACAAAACGGGCATCGTCCGCGGGCTCCCCGGCGCGGTAAGCGTCGTTCTGCTCGCCGGTAAGAAAGGGAGTCTGGCTGGGTCGCGCTCCGCGATCGGCTTGGATCCAGCGCCCATCGGCGCCGTCTGCTGGAATCAACGTGCGAGCCCAGAGGCCGACCTCACCCGGCCCAAGAAGGGAGTTCGGCAGTTCCAGCGCAATGCTGCAAATGTCTTTGTCTGCGAAGAAATCCCCACTGGTAAACTCAAATTTGTTGAGCACGCCCAGGACGTCGAAGAAGAACGGATCGCTCCGCCAACCGGCAAAGAACCGGTAGTCACCAGCCTGCGCCACGTGTGCCTTGTCCCCTCTCGAGACCGGCACTCCCTCCGCGATAACCTTCCCGTCCCCGCCAGTTCCGGCGCCGTGTGCGCCCTCCACAAGGCGCAGCGTCGCGCTCTGTTCGCCGCCCGCAAGCGACGAGAAGCGGAATTCGTAGCTAATATTGGCGACGGCATCGCCGTCCGTATCGACCTTTAGCTCGTAGCGAGCCTCGGGCGCGAAGGGCTCGCTAGTCGTAGGTCCCGGCGGATCAATGCCGACGGACGGATGAAAGTCCATAATGAGAATCGACTTGTCGGGGTCTCCCGGCTTGGGAAAGGCAAAGAGATCGGTCAAGTCGAGTCGCGCATCTCCGCGCGGGAATCCGATGTTGGGACCTGAGTAATGGTGTGACATGGTTTATCCTTTCAATTGTTCGCGTTAGCTACTCATTAGCCATTTAACTGACATCCGTAAGCATTTAAATTCGCATTCCATCCGGGCCGACCCTTAACCATAGGTGAGGTCGGTGCTCTGTCCGATCTCGATAATGTAACCGTCGGGATCGCGGATGTAGCAGCGCGTCTCGCCGTACTTGGGGATCGGCTCGGTGATGAATTCGGCTCCTCGACTCTTCCACGATTCGTAGCACGCTTGAATATCCGCGACCCGAATATTCATAAAACTGTTGATGTGATTCGGATCGGGGACGCTGAGAGTTACAGACGGCTTGTCAGGCGTCGGGCCGCCGCCGACATTGACGAGGAGCCACGTATTCGCGATCTGAATGTACGCAGGTGCGCCGGAGCTGTCGCCTCTGCTCAGAATGCGGCCTCCGAAGACGGTTTCATAGAAGCGAGCTGATCGCTCGATATCGGCGACGGTGAGAAAATGTGCGATGCTGATTCCCTCCCGCGGGGGCATCTCATAACTCCTCTGCCCGACTTGGACGCTGTCCGTTGACGACTCCGATCCTGTCATGAGTTTCAGAAGCGCCTGAGCCGCCGAGGTCGATGAAGCGGGGTTCTGCCCGGTAACGAGCCGGCCGTCAACGACGGCAAACGGCTGCCAGTTCGCCTTCTTCTCAAAGACGGCACCCAGTTGTAGCAGTTCATCTTCGACAAGGAACGGAACGACGTGAGTCAGCTGAACCGCTTCTTCTTCCCCGTTGGTAAAGCCCGTGACGCGTTTACCCTTCACCAGCGGCTCGCCTTTGTAGGTGACCTTACGCAAAACGCCCGGTGAATGACAAACTGCGGCAACCGGTTTGCCGGAGTTATAGAAGGATTCGATCAAAGCGATCGAGACAGGGTTATCGGCCAGGTCCCACATCGGGCCGTGTCCGCCGACATAGAAGATTGTGTCATAATCCTCCGACTTCGCGTCGGCCAGCTTGATTGTCTGCGACAGAGCCTGCTGCGCAGCCTGATCATTTTTGAAACGCGTCATCGCGTCCGTCTGATTTTCCGGCTCGTCGCTCTTGGGATCGATCGGCGGCTGGCCGCCTTTCGGAGAAGCGAGAGTCAGTTGAACGCCGGCGTCTCTAAAGACGAAGTAGGGCGCGGCAAATTCTTCCAGCCAAAAGCCAGTCTTGCGACCAGTGTTCCCCAGTTGATCATGGGAAGTTAGCACCATCAGTATCTTCATTGTTTCCTCCAATTGTGCGAGCAGACCAAGCCTCGCGGTTTCCCGGCAGGAAGTGCGTCAAGCGACTCAGGGCAATCGTTTGCCAGACTTAGCGCGGCGTTAGCTTGCGACCCATTGGAATGGTCGGTCAAGCATAACTGTGTCAAGATTCGCGCTACCTTAGTTCGTCGCATCGGGCTTTTCTTAGTTAGAAACTTCAAAAATCACTTCCAGTTCCACCGGTGTTCCCAGTGGGAGACTGGCAACGCCATAAACCAGTCGGCAAGGGTTCTTGTCTTCTCCGAAGACACTTTGCAGCAGCTCGGAAGCGCCGTCGGCCACCTTCGGGTGATCGCGAACGTCTCCCGAAGTGGCTACAGATACACCTAGCCGGACAATTCGAGTTACTTTGTCGAGCGATCCCAGGTATTTTCTCGCGACCGCAAGGACGTTGAGTGCGGCGAGGTAGGCGGCATTGCGCCCGGCTTCCGCATCGAGCTCGGCGCCGACACGTCCAACGAATTTCGCAACGCGACCCTCTGTCGGAAGCATCCCGGTTAGGAAAAGCAAATTGCCTGTCTGCACCGCTTCCACATAAGTGCCGAACGGCTCAGGCGGCGCCGGGAGTTTGATCCCCAGTTCCTTCAACCTCCGCTCGGCAGTGGCCGGTTGATCGTTTTCGCGCGTTACCATTTTCCTATGTGCGCACCGCCATCCACGTGCAGCACCTCCCCTGTGATTTGGCGAGCTTCCGTCAGGTAAACAACCGCGCTGGCTATGTCTTCGACGGTTGAGACGGTCCCCATCGGCGCCTGGCTTCGCAGTGAGTCTTTCGAGGCGCCAGCGTGAAGCGGCGTATCGACAGGCCCCGGAGCGACGGCGTTGAATCGAATGTGTTGTTTCGCGTATTCCATCGCAAGGTGCCGGGTGATGGTTTCGAGTCCGCCCTTTGTGATCATGGCAACCGATGCAGTAACGCCGGCGATTGGGTTATCAGCGAGCGCTGCGGTGATGCTCACAATGCTGCCGCCAGCCTTTTGCGCCACCATTTGTTTAACCGCAAGCTGGGTTATGTAAATGAACCCCGCGAGATTGGTCGTGACGAGAGCGCGAAAGTCGTCTGCCGTATATTCGGTAAACGGCTTCACCAGAAAAATCCCGGCGTTCGCAACCACGGCATCGATCGAGCTAAACCTGGCAGTCGCGACTTCTGCAACCTTCTGAGCCGTTTCAAATTGACCTATATCACCATCGACTAAGGCGAGGTGATCGGAAGGTGACAGCTCTTTTGACTTCGTCGCGCTGCGGGCGGTTCCTACGACGTTATAACCGCGCGCGAGAAAGGCCTTAACGACACTTGCGCCGATGCCTTGCGATGCGCCCGTGACGATTGCGGTCTTACGATTATCCTCCATCGCAGTTAGCGGAGTGATTTGAACGCAGCGCGCAGCTCCTGCGTGAATAACTCTGGCTGTTCCCAGGCCGCGAAGTGTCCGCCTTTGTCGAGTTTGTTATAGTAGATAAGCTTCGGATAAGCTTTCTCCGTCCAGCTCTTGGGAGCCTGATAGAGCTCGTCAGGAAATGCGCTTACCGCTGTGGGAACGGCCACGCCTTTTGGTGCAAAGAAGGCCAGCTTACTTTCCCAATAAAGACGAGCCGACGAGACCGCTGTGTTCGTGAACCAGTAGTAAGTAATGTTGTCGAGCACGTCATCTCGCGTGAGTCCCTCGGGTTGGCCATCAAAGACGCGCGACATCAGCGCCATGCTGACTCCATCGTGGTCGAGCATCCAGGCGGCGAGGCCAACAGGTGAATCGGCCAGTGCGTAGAGTGTCTGCGGGCGGTTAGCCATCTCATTGGCGTAGCCCAGGCCATGCTTGTAGAAAAAGGCTAACTGATCGTAGGCGTGTTTTTCATCGCCCACCAGACTTGATGGCGCTGGCGCACCGGCGAAAGCCGCCTTGTCAATGTCGGGCGGAACAGTGGCAGGCATGTTGGTATGAATGCCAACCAATCCCTGCGGCGCGAGCAACGCCATTTGCTCGGTGACTGCGTTGCCCCAGTCGCCGCCTTGCGCGACATACTTCGTATAGCCGAGGCGTTTCATCAGCTCGATCCAGGCCCGCGCCGTGCGAATCGGGTCCCAACCAGTCGTAGTCGGCTTGCCCGAATATCCGTAGCCCGGCAGTGACGGAATCACCACGTCGAACGCGTCCTCTGCTTTCCCGCCGTGCGCAGTAGGATTAGTTAGCGGATCGATAATCTTCAGCTGCTCAACGATTGAGCCGGGCCAGCCGTGCGTGATGATGACCGGAAGCGCGTTCGGATTTTTCGAACGCACGTGAATGAAGTGGATTTCCAAGCCATCAATCGTGGTGACGAATTGCGGCAGCGCTTTCAGCTTCGCCTCGCACTTGCGCCAGTCGTAGTCCGTCGCCCAGTAGCGAGAGAGTTTCTGCATCGTAGCCAACTGCACGCCCTGGGTCATATCACTGACCGTTTCCTTTTCGGGCCAACGCGTGGCTGCGACGCGTTTCCGGAGATCATCGAGCGCAGACTGCGATACGATCGGAACCGTGAAGGGACGGATCGCGGTTGAATCCTGCGCCGCACTGGCGGAGGCCGCGGCTGACGCTTGGTTCGCGATCGCCGACGCGATACCAGCTGCAATGAAGATCACAGACCCGAAAGTAGAGTTACTTCTCATAAAAATCTCCAGTTGCACGAGCGAGCAACGTCGCGCGTTCCCAGCGATAAGTGGGTCAGGCGGAGCTCTTTTTTGGGAGACGTCTGGCGAACCTGGCGCTGAGGAGTGTCCGACCCGCCGCGGGAAAGTAAAGTTCCAACTGTGCGACAACTGCGTGACAGGAACCACTGCACGATGTCTCAGGGCTTGATGACTAATCCCTGTCCGGTAGGTAAAGACAGGACACTCACTCCAAGGTTAGCGGTGGCTGTGTCAATCGCCTCGGCCTGCTGTTCACAGCCGTAAAAAGAGTAGTCGTCGAACAACACGAGCGCGCCAGGAGTTAAACGTGTCCAGAAAAACTCCAAAGCCGCCCTTTCCGGATAAGCGCAGTTCATATCGAGATGCAGAAATGCCACACGATCGACCGGAATTTCCGGCAATATTTCAGGAACCACACCCTGAATAACAACGGCGTTCGGCCACTCCGCGTAGTTGCTGCGAACCCGTTCCGTGTCAGTCACGTATCCGCCGCTCGCTATCGCGTTTTCCGCCAGCTTGAGCCGCCCTGCTTCAATTTCCTCACCCGAATATTGCGCCGTGATTGGTCCGCGAAACGTGTCGATGAGGTAGAAGCGTTTGGGAATATTTTTCCAGTCGAGCCGGTGCATGATAGCGGAGCTGACAAATCCAGCGTTGACGCCGCATTCCACAAAATCGCCGGGAAGTCGAACGGCTGTCGCCGCCGCCCATAAGGCGACATGCACGCGCCAATGGATTCCCGGATCCATGCCATGACTCGCCTCTACACCCCGCGCGTAGTTGGCGAGGAACGTAGGATCCTTCAGACAATGATCATTATGGAGAGTAAATAGGCCGTCTCTGAGGACGTGTTTACATTTCACAACCACAGGAGGGACTGGTCGGCGCAGTTTCCTCAGGAGCCTTCCGATCATGTAGCGCTCACTCTCCGTGGAATCTGGGCCTTCGACAAATCTACGTCGCGCCGCTCCCAACCGGCTTCGTTCCCGCATCTCTGCGGAGTTAAGCATCTGCATCCAAAAGACGTTTTCGGAAATAGTCTCTCCAGCTTTGCGGTAGGGCCGGCAGTTCGGATGCGCGACGGAGTAGCTCCTGGTTTTGCGAATCGGTCGAGTAGAGGTTCACAATCTCTGTGATCGTGACGCCGCTTTCCTGTTTTTCCATCCATTCAATTTCGTCGCCCTCTTCTACTTCCCCTTCGCGCAGGACGGCGAGATACAACCCGGTGCGTTTGCTCTGCAGAAAACGTTTCACGATGTCGCGACGATTGAATCGAATGCCGAGCTTGTAGCACGGCAGCCGCGGCTGCGTGACTATGAACTCTGCGGAGCCAACGCGAAGGCGATCGCCAACTCGGATCTGATCTTCCAGAATACCTTCGGCAGAGAAGTTCTCGCCGAAGGCTCCGAGGGGCAGCTCAACTTCGGGTAGCTCAGCGGCCCAATAGGAGTAGTGCTCGGTCGGGTAAAGATAGACCGCTTTGTCCACTCCTCCGTGGACCGTGAGATCGGATTGCTGGTCGCCATCCAGATTCAGGGTAGAGACATGGACGCGGCCTTGCACCGGGTACTTCCAAATCGATGTCCGCACCGTTTTTCCACTCACGTTGATCTCTCGCGGCAAGCCGACATTCACGGAAATCAGTTTCACAAGCGAGATTGCTAACGCTAAGTGGGCCCGATTGGCAAGATCGCGGTGAATAAGGACAGCACCAGCATGAACCCGAACCCGTAATTCCCCAATCCGACCGCACTGCCTTCCGGGAGTCGAATGGAACGACTCCCGGAGGCGATAGTTACTCGACCCGATTACGGGAGGCGGTGAGTCTTGTTGGCAATGACCGCATTTTTGTCCGGCTTGTCGACCCGACCGCTTAGATTGATATCGTCGCGGAAGTTGGAGCCTGTAACCAGCTGACCGTTGTCAGCCTTGACCTGGTTACCGTCGGTATTGTTGACCCTGCGATCGCCGTTCACGTCCCCAATGAGGAAGCCGAACGCCACATCGTCGGACCCGCCATCGTCATTCACATTGGAAACCTCGATAGTCACGGTCTGTTGATCAGCCACTCCAGTGAGCGGCACTTGCATTTCGCTGCCACTGAAGGTCGGAGTGCCTGCCGTAGCCGAGCCACTGACAATCACCGCGTCACCGGAAGTGACGGCATCGTCGAAGGTGAAGACAGCCAGATAGCTGCCTGAGCCATCGCGGTCTTCGACGCCGGAAGTGCCTGTGAGCGGCATATCGATGTCAAAGGAACCGGCGTCACTGTGGGTCAGACGCGAGCTGGCACCTTTTATCATGCGTTTGCAATTCGCGGTGAAAGAAAGGTCTCTGGAACAACAGATATCCAGATCGGATGAGTGGATCGTGAGCGTGTAAAAGACCGTTTCGCCGTTCGCGACCGGTGAAATGACCGTCGATATCGTTGTGGTACCGAATGGGGGTACCGGAGTGCCCAGAGTGATAAAGGACGGAGTCGCCGTTTTCGTGGGATCCGAAGGGAGAATCGCGACGTAGTAAAGCGTGTAAGCCTCCAGATTTTTAAGTGTGACCGTCACCTGCACCTGGCCGTTGGGCAGGCATGTGACAATCTGCGACAGCAGTTCGAAACAGCTCGGTATCGGGACGCATACCTGTCGCGAACAACACTTAGTGCCATCTGAACTGACCAAGGCGATATTAAAGCACGCTTGCACCCCGGGCTGGGCGCCGTTCAGGGTAAGAGTGAACGTTTGACTGGTCTGTCCCGGCAGGAGCGGCGGCGAAAGGTGGATTGTTTGCGGAGTGATCGAAGTAACACCACTCACCGGAAGTATCACGATGTTACTGGCAGCCTGGTTCGAATGATTAGTGACCGTGAATTGGTAGGTATAGGGGGCGCCGGCCATAGAGGGTGTGACGACGGTGCCGTTTATCTCACAGTCAGGACAGGGAATTTCGACGTCGCCGATTTGCGTCTTGTTCTGTTCGGAGACGTTCCCGTTCAGGTCGATCAAGATGCTATTCACTATACTACCTCCACTGGAGGGAAGTCCCTGAAGGCCGTAAATATTGTCAGGACTATTCACGTGCAACGCATCGCCGGTAACCCAGACACGCCCTCCCGCCCCGAAATCGTAGTCGTCCCCGCCGGCAGAACTGCCGGGCGGATAGATAGCGCTTATTTGAAACTTGGTGGGGTTAAGGAGCGTCCATATGCCAGCGACCTGGGTGTACTCGAGCGCGCGCGATAGGTGTGGAGCGGGAAACGTATCGTTTTCCATGCCCCTTTCCGCCAGCAACATCGTACCCGTCGGGCCGAAACTGATATCCGAAACGGGATTGGAATAGTTCAGAGTGTCAATCGGAGGGACACTGATTTCCAAACGATCGGTGCCGGGGACGAAGCTACCACTGCTACTTAAGGCAATGGACCAAACTTCATTTGCGTGCAGCGGGTCTGGTCGTCCGACATCTTCCCACCATACGGCGTAGTAAAGGCGCCCGTCGTGCGCCTGCAGTCCCCAGACTCGACGGCCGAGTTGCGTAAAGGCCATGGTGGGGTCATCGGGAAACGCCGACGAAGGTGGTTGTGCTGTCGGAAGATTAAGGCCGTGATCCCACGTGCTTAAAGTGTTGCCGGTGAGATCCAGCCGATAAATGAGCCCATCGTCAATGTTACTCACATAGAAGTTCTTGTGAGTGCAGTCATAGGCGATATTTCCCAACCCTGCTCCGGGGAGGGTAGCGGGGGCTTGGGGCAAGGTTTTGAAAAGTGTGATTGCCCCAGTGCCGCTAGCGACTTTGTAAATGGCCATGGCACTATTTGCAGGATAAATGTCGCTGCTGTAGGCAGTGGTGGCGGTGACGTAGATATTGCCGGAGTCATCGAGCGTGAGTCCAAAAATATCTCCCAGCTTATCTCGGGTCCAGGACGAGGCCGGGCCGTGGTAGGATGGAGGCGCGTAGTTGGTATTAAGCGGAGCAGTCGCCTGGTTCTTAAGATCCTCCACAACTAGCACTGCGTCGGTTCCAAGGTCTGCATAACATGTCGCGACCGCCACCTGGCCAGTGAATACGCTCGCGTAGGTAGGATCTGTGAACTGCGGTTTCTCACCGCAACATGCTTGCGCGGGAAACAGTTCGCCCTTCGGCGCGCCCAAGCCCGAGGCTGGGGCTAGGTCGTCCAGCCCATCAGAAATGAAATCTCCCTGAGTGACGGTGTGATTAATGAGGCTGATGTCATAAATGTGGCCATCGCCTCCACCGCCCGGAGCAGAAGCCACGAAGATATGTCCCAGGCCGTCCGAGGTGATTCCGTCCGCGCCTCGTATAATTCCCCCATAAGCTTGGACTATATCCACCACGTTACTAAGATTGTTCGGATCGATCTGGTAAACTGTGCCGCCTGGGCCGCTTGGGGGTCCAAATATCGACGCGGCAAAGAGCATATGAGAATATGAGTCATAAGTCAGACCGTCGAGACTGGAAAGGTTAGCCGTCTGTCCCAGAATGGCGCCCGTGACGGGGTTGATCTTAGCCAGGTACTTCGTCAGCGCGGTGCCGCTCCGGACACCCAGATTTGCGAAGAGGTTGCCTGCATTGTCATAGGCTATCCCCTCGGGATTGGTCCCGGATGACGAGTAGAGATTCGTTACCAGATGGGTCGTTAAGTTGATCCGGTCAATTTTCCCGCCGTTGAATTCACTTACGAGCATCGAATTTCCGCCCGGTTCCAACGCGACGTCGGCCGGGCCGCTCAAGCCACTCGTTATCACTGAGTCGACCACTGTGTTTGGATTGTAGGATCGGACCGTCCCGGCGCTGAGCGCTGTATAAATCACATTTCCCAACGTATCAAACATAAGACTGTCGGGAGATTGTAGTGCCGTAAAATACGGCGTCGCGGAGTTCGGTATAAGTGAATTATCCTGGTAAATCACATTATTAGAACTAGAGGTCGCGTAGAGTATCGTGGCATCCGCACGCTGACTTCCGAATAGCAACAGACCCAATATCGCGACCGTAAGAGCGGCTTTTCTGGAGACGGAGATTAACGGTTCCCTCTTACGAGTGGTTTGCCTTTTGTTCTGGATAGCGGATTTCTTGAACTTTAAGTTATTCATTGTTTGCCTTTCTGGGCTACGCGGCTGGGACACTTTGTCTGACGTGGCCTTTCTTGAGTTGTGGAAGCGTAGGGAATCCCGGCGATTGCCGTCTATCCGCTGTACGGAGTAAAGATTCGCCGTTCATCGCGGCCCGCTTATTCGGGGGTGGAGTAGTCCAAAAGAACTAATCGGCGGCTGGGAAAATAGTTCTCGCTCTTCGTTCAAGAAACGTCGTATTCATCTGCGTAGTTGCAGAGCAGATATGCACCCCAGGAGAATAACGAACGCGTTCGACGCGCAACTGCAGGCATTGCTTGAGTTGCATGCGGCGCAGGGATTTAAGGAGTTTTGGCAGAGCGCGCGACGCCTCCTTCACTTGGCGTTGCCGGGTACTACCGCCTGGTTTGCTCCGGCGCCGGATTGGATGGCGCCGAGCGCGACTTTCCGGGCGGAGACAGCGTTGAAAACCGATTCGCAGTTTCAGCGCTTTCAGGAGCGTCACCCGTTGAGAGCATTCTTGCTGGCGAATCCTCGAAAGCATCTGGCGACATTTAGCGATGTGATGACTGATGCGCAGCTGCTGAGGTCGAGCTTCTATCGCGAGTTTATGGCGCCGTCGCACGAGCGCTTTTCGGTCATCCTCGCCTTCCGGCACCGGACCTCGCTCTGCGCATTGATTGGTCTGAATCGTTTGCAGAACGACCGCGACTTTTCACCGGCAGAGCTGCGGACTCTTAGGTCGTTGCACTGGCATCTCGGCGAAGCTTTGAACAGCGTGCGGAAACTGCAACGCGAACGAAGCGCTCACGGCGTCCTCGAACTCGTGCTGGCGCCGTTGCCGCTTCCGATCGTGGCGCTCGATTGGGAGTTGGAAGTTCTCTACCACAATCGCGCGGCCAACGAGTCGGCCGTGCTCTGGAGGCGCGGCCACGCGGCTGCGCGCTGCCTCAAGCCGACGAGTCGTTTTGAGATGCCCGCCGACGTGGCTGCTCTTTGCAGCGAACGAAAAACGGCTTGGAGCCGGTCCGGCGATCGGGGGGGACACTCGTCAGAAAGAAACAATGTCGCGATTGCCCACCGCACTTTGCCCGGTTTTCAAGCATCGGTCCGTGTGGTGAATCTCGACCCGCCCGGGCTCGGAATGCCTCTCTTCGTGGTCCTCTTCGAAAATACAAACGGGCACCTGACTCATCTCCCCCGCGCGGGCACGCGAGAATTTTCGCAGTTCGCGCGGCTGAGCGTTTGCGAGCGGGAGGTGGCGGAATTGGTCTGCAAGGGCGAAAGCAACAAGGAGATTGCAGCACATCTGGGGAAGAGCGTGCTGACGGTGAAGACGCAGCTGCAGTCAATTTATGGAAAGCTCGGCACGGGCCGCGGCAGATTGATCTCGCTCTTATTTGAACGATAACCACGTCTACGAGGTTTTAGGCCGGGCGATGGACGCAGCTTTAATCATCTCAGATTCTGCTTTCTAAGGCTCGGGCTCGACTTCTGGGTCTAATTCAAAACGCAGAATGTCGCCAGGCTGGCAGGAGAGGGCCGTGCAGATCGCATCTAGCGTCGAAAAGCGGATCGCGCGGGCCTTGCCGGTTTTGAGGATCGAGAGGTTGGCCAGGGTCATACCAACCCGATCCGCGAGTTCGGTCAGCGTCATCCGTCGATCGTGAAGGAGGTCGTCGAGCTTAATGGCGATGGCCATGTTACACCGTCCCTTTCAGGTCTTCGCGCATGAGCGTGCCCTCAGCGAAGACGCGAGCGAGCAGGAACGTGAGGAGGACAGCGAGCCAGCCGTTCACCGAAAGGCCAGCATCGAGATGGAGCCGGTGCTCCGGAGTCGAGACGATCTTGCCGATCGTGCCGATCATCAGGCTCACAACCTGCAGCGCGAGCAGCGTCCAGGCGATGGTCAGCAAACGGGTCGCGTTGACAGCGACGAACGGGTCGCCCTCGCGCACGGTCTCGACGATGGCGACCAGTCGCTTCAGGACAACATAGTTGAGCGGGATGGCGGCGAGGCCGAGGACGGCGACCGCACGCAGCCCCATGATGAGCCCGGCTGGGTTGGGCGCGGTCGACAGGTGGAAGGCGCGCATGATCCATTGCTCGTTCGCGCTGGCAATCAGCAGAGCGAGGATCATGGCGCCAAACACCCAGTTAATGACGATGAGAATGCGGAGCGTGATATAGGCGATCGGCAGTGCAGCTGGGAATTTGTTCATTGAATATCGATAATTTATTTATCGATTATCGTCAAGTATTATATTGATATTCGATATATCAACATAGAAAGCTCCGCGCTCACATCGATTCGAAAATCCACAAATTCGACAACGCTTCCCCTTGTGACCGCTGAGACCACTTACCGACGCTTCTCGCACAATTGGCTTGATTACCGGAGCCAGGCCCGTGCAGGCTCGAAAAGCTGAGCGAAAGCGAAGACGCCTAGTCTGTCGGCGAGAGCGCTGAGGCAAGAACCTGGAAAGTAATGAGGAACATCATGAAGCCAATCGGACTGCTACTGACGTTGTTATTTTTTACCGGCCTGAAGGCCGAGAGCCAGTGGTCGGCGGTGGATTCAGGAGCGACGAACGGTGGCCAGGCGGCCGGGCTCAGGTTGGTCGCGGCTAACTCGCTCAAGGGTGAATTTGCGGTCGATCTGCCCCTGGCTGGTAGACCGGGAATCGAATGCCGCAGCGGCGGCTCCAAGAGCAATTTGACGATTAATTTCATCTTTAACAATCCCCTCACCTCGATTGACAACGTCACGGCTTCCTGCGGAAACGTGAGCAGCTTTCTGATCGATCCAAGGGATTCTCGCCAGCTTTGCCTCAGACTCACCGAAGTCACCTGCAACGCCCAATTTGTCACTTTGACAGTGACAGGCGCGCATGATGACCAAGGCAACAGCCTGCCCTCGGTCGACACAAAGCTTGGGCTGCTCCTCGGCGACGTCAACGGGGATGGCGTCGTGAATAACCTGGATGGAGATCAGATCAAAGCCGACCGCGGACAAATCACCGACAGCAGCAATTTCCGCGAAGATATCAACACGAACCGCCGCATTGACGCAGGTGATGTCACGACCGCCAAAGCACAGCGCGGCACCTTCCTGCCTCCCGCTCGCCCCGCGATGTTTGTGATAGATAAGGACGACAATAGCGTCATCAGGGCAAACCTGGATGGAAGCAATGCTATCGATCTCGGTAACATTGGCGGCTTCCTGGCCAACCCAAACGCGATCGCGGTCAATGCGTCCTCAGGTAAGTTGTATGTCGTCAATGAAAGCGCCGCCTCAGTCGTAATGTCGAACCTGGACGGGTCGAATCCGGTGAACTTAACCTTCGACGGTCTGCTCCACGGGGCTCCGTTTGGCATTGCACTGGATGTAATGGGCGGAAAGATCTATGTCTCGGTGGATGCAGGCGCTAGCGCCGTGGTCAGGGCAAACCTCGATGGAACCGGCGCGGAGGGTCTGGGCGGTTTCGGTGGTCTCTTCACGGGCCTTGAAGTTGCGGGCATGGACATCGATACGGTGCACGGGAAAATCTACGTCACCGCCAATAGCGGTCCTGAGGGTCAGATTACGAGGGTCGTGGAAGCCGACCTGGCCGACGGAGCGAATGCTGTGGCTTTGGACGTTGGAGAAGACCTTTACGCTCCACTGGACGTTAAAGCAGATGCCGCAGGTAACAATCTGTATGTGGTTGATTTTAGCAGCTTCATCTACCGCTCCGACCTCAATGGGAATGGTGTCGTCAATCTGGGCGTTGTCGCCGGGCCATTCCCGTGTTGCATGGCACTCGATCTCGTCGGCGGTAAGATGTACATTTCCGCCTCCCACACTGTGACTCAGGCGGATCTGCCGGATGGAAAGAATCCTGTGGCGTTGAACATCCCGTCACTGGGCACACCCGCGGGCATCGCGATCTACCGGCCCAGTTACTGAGGCCGGGAGGAAAGCGCGGGGGTCAGGATATCGCCGCGTTGTGTCGAAACACCTCAGTTATCGTTCGTTCGTTCAAAGAAGTAAGCGGAACCCTGATACATATTGCCATTCACCGTGCCTTGCGCTCCGATCAAAAATATCTCCCCGTCCAGGGCCACATCCCAGCCAAAAGAATCACCGGGCTGACCGTCACCTGCGCTAAGTTCCTGTGTCTGACTCCATGATCCCCTGGCTAACCTGAAAGCATAACTGGCCCCCTGCTTCGGCGGAGGTGACATATGAGTCGGGTCGTCATCGTGACTCCACTCGCCAATCACCGCCGTCCGGCTTTGCAACGCAACCGACTGGCCAAACTGATCATAGGCCACTCCGTCGTTGGCCGTAAGCTTCTGAGTTTGCGTCCACATCGCCTCGCTGCGTCCGAAGACATATCCCGCTCCCTGGTGAAGGTTAGCTCCAATATTCGCCGCCGGCGCACCGATTAATGCCCGCTTGTCAGAGAGTTCGATCGCGAAACCGAATTGATCGCCCGGCGCCGCATCGCTGGCCGTTAGTCGCTGAACCTCACTCCAAGTGCCGGTCGTATTTCTAAAGACATAAGTCGCCCCCACGGGATAGATATTCGTCGAAACATAGTCCGGCCCGGGTGCGCCGATCAGGATGGCTCTTCCGTCGAAGGCCAGCGCCTCGCCGAACTGATGACTGTCGCCTCCACTGCCGTCACTCGCGAAAATTTCCTGGGTCTGACTCCAGTCACCGCCGGAGTTATCAAACACATAGGCTGCTCCTTCGCCCCCGTTTTTGTTATAGGCGCCCACGACTGCGGTCGTTCCAACCAGACCAACTGCCTGGCCAAAGTAATCAATCGCCACCGCATCCGAAGCCTTGAGCTGTTGTGACTGTTCCCAGACCCCGTTTGATAAAGTGAAAACGAAAGCCGCACCGGTAGGACCCTGCACGTCAAAGGTAAACGGGGCGCCGACGATCAGGGCGTTGCCGGAAAGCGCGAGTGACCAGCCGAAGAAATCAGACCAGTTAGGCGGAGGGTTGAAGTCAGGACTCGCAATGAGCTTCTGCGTCTGAGTCCAAGTGCCGTTTACCTTGTTGAACACATACACCGAACCCGGTCGATAGATCGGAGCAGGCGCGCTGACAAAGGCTGTATCACCGGAGATCAGGACACGGAACCCGAAAAGGTCATTCGCCTGACCATCATTCGCCGTGAGCTCCTGTTCGACGAAGGCGGCCGGGCTCATCCAGATCGGCTGTCGATTGCCAGGCAACATTGCGCCGCCGCCATGATTGAATTGATAGCGACCGGCCATCTCGCTTGCCGCTGCACGGTAGAATTCCATACGCAGGTCTTCCGGTATGGCGGAGATGTCCCTGAGTTCTTCCGATCGACTTGGAGCCTCGCCCGCGCCCTGGTCAACGGCTCCCCTGCCAGCGGAGAAGCCATTGGCCAACGTGAATATCGAAAAACTGAGAACTGCAGCGATCGCGTAAAGTTTCATGGGGTGTGAGTAAATTGATGCCCGTCCTCAGTGTCAAGATCTTCGCCGGCGCGATTACATCCTCTCTGAAACTCTCTGCGCCAATCCGCATCCGGGCAGACCGCGGTGCGCCGAACGATCACTCCGCCCTTAGTGCGATCATGGGATCGACGCGACTGGCGCGGCGGGCGGGAATCCAGCAGGCGAGGAAGGCGATCGCGAGAAGCAGGAAGGCTATGAAGGTAAAGGTGACCGGGTCGGTCGCGCTGACGCCGTAGAGGAAGCTCTTAAGAAGTCGCGCACCACCGAGTGCGACTGAAAGGCCGATAACTGAGCCGATCGCGGCCAGCCACATCCCTTGTTGGACGATCAGTTTTCGCACATCGGAGAGCTGCGCGCCCAAGGCCATTCGTAACCCGATCTCGCGGGTGCGCCCGGCGACGACGTGCGACATGACGCCATAGATGCCAACTGCGGCGAGGATGAGCGCGAGGACGCCGAAGCTGCCGAGCGCGATCGCGGCCATGCGGGCTGGGAAAAGCGAGGCGCCCATGTGTTCGGTGAGGGTCTTGGTGCTGTAGATCGGGAGCGCGGGATCGAGCTGTTGGATCACACCTTTGAGGGCATTGAGTGCGGCGTGCGTGTCACCGCGGACGCGCGCGACGATCGTGGCGCCGCCGTCGTAATCGCGGAAGAAAGGCCGATAGACCGCGGCTTTCGGATCTTCGCCCAGCGAGTTGTATTTCCCGTCGGGCACGACGCCAACGATTTCCCACCACGGATTATCCGGACCGCGGAAGTTGAAGCGCTTGCCAATCGGGTCCTGCCCAGGATAAAAGCGCCGGGCGAACGTTTCGTTCACCACGGCGACGCGGCTGTCGGCGGTTTTTTCGTCCATGCGAAAACCGCGGCCTCGAAGCGGGATGCCCATCGTTTCGAAATAGCCGGGGCCAGCGGTGATGGGGACGGCCTGCGGAAGGTTGCTCGCGCTGGTGAACTCGGCGCCTTCGATGTAGACGGTCGTCGAGTTGTAGTTGAGGCCGAGCGGGAGGTTATCGGTCACGGAAACGGACTCCACTTGCGGCAAAGCGGCGGCGCGTTCCAGCGCCTGCGCGTAAAAGCCGCGCCCGCGCGCTTCGTCGTAGCCCTGCAACGGAAGATCGAAGGAAAGCGCGACGCGGTTCTCGGGCGTAAACCCGGGACGCACTTTCTGGGCGGCCTGCAATCCGCGCACGATCAAGGCGGCGCTGATGAGCAGCACCAGTGAGAGGGCGACCTGCAGGATTACGAGCGAGTTTCGCAGGCGTGAACGGCGAAAGCCGGCCATGGAGCTCTCGTCTTTGAGCGCCGGGACGAGCTGCGGCTTCGACGATTGCAGCGCGGGAATGAGGCTGAAGAGAACGCCGGTGGCGAGCGAGAGGACGAGGGTGAAGGTGAGGACACGCCAATCCGTCCGAAGGTCGAAGAGGAGGTCAACGTCGACGGGCAGGCGGAGATTACGCACGGAGTGGTTGATAAACGCGGCGAGCCCGGCACCGCACAGCCCGCCCGCGCAGGAGATGATGAGGCTCTCGGTGAGTAACTGCCGGACGAGTCGCATGCGACTGGCGCCAACGGCGAGGCGGACGGCAATTTCTTTCCGCCGCTCGGTGGCGCGGGCCAGGAGCAGGTTCGCGAGGTTGACGCAGGCCAGGAGAAGGACGAGCGCGCCGACCGCGGTGAGGATGCCGGAAAAGCCGAAGACAGCGTTGCGGATCTCCGGCAGGAACAGCCCCGGTTTCGCGAGCAGAATGCCGCGCCCGGCGTTTTCCGGATAATCTTTCGCGAGCTGCGCGGTCAGTGTCTGCAGTTCGGCCTGCGCCTGCGCGGTGCTAACGCCGGGTTTCAGTCGGCCGACGACGAATTCGTTGTCGTTCATCCGGCGCTCGAGCGAGTTGCTACCGGGCTCTATCTCTTTCGACATCATCATCGGGATGAACATCTCGGCCTGATAGGCTACCTCGGTGCCAATGAACCCTTTCGGAGCGACACCGACGACGGTGTACGGCCGGCCGTTAAACTGCACAGTGTGGCCGATGATCGAGGGATCAGCGCCGAAGCGGCGTTCCCAGCAGCCGTAGCTGAGCACTGCGACAGGATGCGATCCGGGGGTCGCGTCTTCCTCCGGCAGAAACGCGCGGCCAAGGGCGGGTTTGACGCCGAGGACGTCGAAGTAGTTGCCGGACACGAGATAGCCCCAGACGCGCTGGTTACGTCCGCCGTGGCTCAACGCGCTGACAACGATGCGATATGCGGACAGGCCGGAGAGGACGGTGTTGCGGTCGCGGTAGTCCTTGTAGTTCGGATACGACTGCAGGGTGACATCCGCGCCGTTGTGCAAGGTGCCGTAAAGCTCAACCAGCTGCGATGGTTCATGCACCGGCAGCGGGCGCAGCAGCGCGGTATCGAGCAGGCTGAAGATGGAGGTGTTCGCGCCGATGCCGAGCGCCATCGAGATGATGGCAAGCGCGGCGAATCCCGGTTTTCGGAGAAGTTGGCGAAGGCCGAAGCGGATGTCCTGAAATAGTCGTTCCATGCTTGCGACAGGACACGAGGGTTTGCCGGAGAACCCCGACGACGCGTCGGCTCCGCTTCGCGCCTGCGCACATGAGATGCGCGGGCGGGAAGCTTTGGATTCAGGAAACTGGCGGAATGAATCAGGTAAGAGAAATTAGTCGACAGTTGGGCCGATAGATCCTTCACCGTGTGGACTGTGGCCGGAGGCAAGAGATAGCCCACCGCCACGATACCAAATCGCAGCGCAAAGACCGAGTCAGGTCAATCCGGAACACGAACCATCCCCAGGGGGGGTCAGTCCGGGCCCAGATGGATTTTAGGGCTGAGGACGTCCCAGTTCCGCCACGGCCAGGTAGTCGTTTGTGTCAGCTCCGCCTGCAATAAGAACCGTGCGGTCATGTAGCAAAGTCGCCGTGTGATTACTGCGCGTGACTTTGAGGCTCCCGGTGGGAGTCCAAGTGCCGCTCAGCGGATCGTACAGTTCGGTGCTCGCGGAATAAATGAGATCGTTAATTCCCCCTACAACAAGGACCATGCCGTGTTGCAGCAACGTCGCCGTGTGAGCAACGCGTGGGGCGTTGAGGCTGCCGGTGGCAGTCCAGGTCCTGCTCACCGGGTCGTAGAGTTCCGCGCTCGCGAGAACGTCGTTCTCGCCTATTCCTGACGCAATAAGGACCATGCCGTTTGGTAACAACGTCGCCGTGTGGAGGTCGCGCGCGGTATTGAGACTGCCGGTGACAGCCCAGCTCGCGCTCTCCGGGTCGTAGAGCTCCGCGCTGGCGAGCAAGCCGAGAACGGGATGTCCCGCTGCAACGAGCACCATGCCGTTTTGTAGCAACGTCGCCGTGTGAGCAGCGCGTGCGGTGTTGAGGCTGCCGGTGGCGGTCCAGGTCCCACTCGCCGGGTCGTACAGCTCCGCGCTGGCCGAAACACCGCCATTGATGTCAAATCCTCCTACAACAAGGACCATGCCGTTTTGTAGCAACGTCGCCGTGTGAGCAACGCGTGGGGCGTTGAGGCTGCCGGTGACAGTCCAGTTTCCGCTCGCCGGGTCGTACAGTTCCGCGCTCGCGGAAAAACTGTGTCCATCATCTCCCCCTGCAACAAGGACGACGCCGTTTGGTAGCAACGTCGCCGTGTGGGAACCGCGTGCGGTGTGGAGGCTGCCTGTGGCAGTCCAGGTGCGGTTCAATGGGTCGTACAGTTCGGCACTCGCGGAAACACGTCGGGCGCTTCCTCCTGCAACGAGGAGCATGCCGTTTGGTAGCAACGTCGCCGTGTGGTAAGCGCGTGCAGTGTTGAGACTGCCTGTGGGCCTCCAAGTCCAACTTGCCAGGGGAGCGTTGTCAGAGGCGGTAGTATTACTGTCCAGCGCATCGAGCCCGATCGCCGCGTTGGGCACCAAAGTCGTGAGTCTGAAGAGCGTATCTTCATCCTCAGCGGTATTCCGATTTGGATAGCCTGTGTCGCTGCCCGGGGTCGCTGCTAGCGCTGTCGGCGAAAGCCCGAAGCAGGCGAGCAGTAGTGCGATGAGAGCTGGCAGAACTGTTGCGTTTTTGGACCGAGTAAGCGGATCCATGGTTCTTCCTTTCTTTTTCCCGCTAGGTTGCTTCTGCGGTTCACGGGTTCGGAAGGGGCGAAGAACCCAGCGGGAAAATGTCTTCCGCCTGATTCGAATCCGTTAGAGATGTGCAGTCTGGAGAAAATTGTGTCAGATGGTCAAGCAGGAACTTTCACTACATGCGCACGGAAGAATTACTGGGGTGCAAGCTGTGCCAGCGCGATCGGAAGCGACAGTTTCACCTCCCTTGGAACGAGGTTGGGTTAGTCCTCTTTTCTTGCATTCATTATCGAGACCGTTTCTTAGAGTCTTTTCGAATCGGACGCCTTCAATGAATACGTTCCTTGGGCGCGGAGCGATGGTGGCAAACCCAATCTGTCGTTCTCCCAGCGGATATTTCGACATGCGCATCAGGCCTTCGGTATAAAGATCGCCGCGTGCTGTTATAAGCTCTGTCGCCTTTTCCTGCGTTCCCAAAATGATCGTTCACCTTATCGACGGCACCTACGAGATCTTCCGTCACTTCTACGGCTTGCGCCGGTTTACGAAAGGCGTGGACAAGCCTTACGGCGCCGTCGTCGGTGTGCTGCAGACTGTTCTCCAAATAATCGAAAACGAGAACGGCGACACCTACCTTGGCGTCGCTACCGATCATGTGATCGAGTCGTTTCGAAATGGGCTTTGGCCGGGCTACAAGACCGGCGCCGGCATCGAGCCCGCGTTGCTCGCGCAATTCCACCCGCTTGAGGAGGCGCTCGCGGCGATGGGCGTTGTCATCTGGCCGATGATCGAGCTCGAAGCCGATGATGCGCTCGCTTCCGCCGCGCATCTCGCAATGAAGGAAAAGAAGGTCCAGAAAGTCGCCATCTGGACGCCCGATAAGGACTTGGCGCAATGCGTACGAGGTACGCGCGTCGTGCAAATCGACGGCCGGCGAAAAACGATTCGCGATGCGGCTGGAATACGCGAAAAGTTTGGGGTCGATCCGCCGCTCATTCCAGACCTGCTAGCGCTGGTTGGCGATGCGGCCGACGGCTACCCGGGCATCGCTGGGATCGGCGCCAGGACTGCGGCCCAGCTCTTGAATCGCCATGGCCCGATCGAAAACTTCCCGTCAGACGTTCTCAGCAAACAACGCGATCTTGCGTTGCTCTTCAAAAAGCTCGCGACCCTGCGCACGGATGCGCCGCTTTTTAAGAAAGTCGAGACGCTGCGCTGGCGCGGTGCGACGCCCGACATTTCGCGGCTTGGGCGGATCGGATGAAAGCGCCGCGGCTGGTGGAGCGCTGCGAGAAGGCTGCAGGTCGGGCGAAGTGACCCGCCACGCGGGTTGCATCAGTCCGTCCGAATCTTAAGAGTCTATTCCTTCTGGCGCAGAAACTCCTGGATGGATGCGGGCAATTTGTCGGCGTTGTGCAGGAACTGGCTGACCTGCCAGATCTCCTGGTCGGTTAGTTTTCCAGCCGCTGGCATAGCGCTGAAGCGAATGCCGTTCTTCACCACCCAATGTGTCGCGCCCACCGGGTCGTCGGTCACGCCTTTGCCAGGAGGAAGCAGCTGCGGCGGCGGTGGGTAAAACCGCTTCGACATCGTGCCGGACTCTTGATCGAGTCTGCCATGGCAACCGGCACAGCCCTGCTGATAAATGTGAGCGCCGGCAAGAAGATTGGTCTCATCCGCGGATACCGGCGACTCTTCCCGCGCACTCTGCCCGATCGAGGCTGCAATGGCTTTGTTCGCCAAGTGCTGTTCCATCGGCAAAGGGCTGCCTTTCGTTCCCATATAAAGCCCGCCCCGCGCGACGAAGAGATATTCGGCCGCCACCAGCAGGGCGATTCCGAGGATTAGACCTAAAAGGAATTTGCTCATGCTCGTCTAATAGCCTGTGAGTCGCGAAAACGGCAGCATTTTATTTTCCGTGGCGCCACCATCAATCGCACAGAGAACCCCTAAAGCGACCTCGGTCGCGGTAAGGTGGCGAATATTTCGACCATCGCACTGTCATCCGGATTATGGGTCGGCAGGGCCTGTTGAAATTTTAACCCAGTTTCCTCGAGCCCGGAAATTTTCGCCAAGTCGAAGAGCTTTGCCATACCCGAGCGTTTCGCATCTTTCCTGACCGATCGTTCGTAGGCGCGGAGAACCTCGCGACCGGTTGTGCTAAGCCCATATGTTTGAGGTTCAACGATGCGCCGTTTTCCGTTGTAACTGAATTCCAGGACTGCTTTTCGTTGAATGGCAGAAATGATGAGCGGAACTCGCGCGCCTAAGGCCCCATTGTTAGCTCCACGCTGAGTCTTCAGCTTTGCCGAGAGTCGGAGGAGTTGCTCAATCTTCCGGATCTTCTCTTCAAACGGCTGTTGAGCCAGCGTGCGGCGCATTTCGATCTTCATGACTTCGGCAGTTGCAACTTATACCGGCGCAAGACGTCCTCCAAGAGTGGTCTGTCGATCGAGGCCTGCTCAAGTAATTGCGCGATTCGCGCCAGATCCTTATGTCGGCCGACACTCGCGGCAATAGCGATGATATACTCGGGGCTAAAGACCTTCGCGGGCACTCCTTCGTATTCGATCTCGCGAGCTTGACGGACCGCTTCTTCGGTGAGTCCTGTCGCGACAAGAAATTGAACCGGGAAGTCTTTGACCAGGAGATACTCGCGCTCGATGCGCCAGCCGCGCTTCTGCAAATGCGAGTAGATAGCCGGAATGCCAGCAGTTAGTCCTTTCTCGGCCGCGACAAAGACAATGTCAGACCGGCAGCGACAAGTTCATTGGCGGCGCGAAGAACATCGGCCAACGGGATGGCTGGAGACCCCTCGTTCATTAGCAGACTACGCCTTCGAGTAAATCTCAGCGCCAGCCTCGGCGAACTCCTGCGCCTTCTGCTCCATTCCGCTTTTTAGCGCCTCGTCGTTGGAGAGACCTTGTTCGGCGGCGTATTTGCGGACATCCTCCGTTATTTTCATGGAGCAAAAATGAGGCCCACACATACTGCAAAAGTGGGCGGTCTTTGCGCCTTCTTGAGGGAGAGTTTCATCGTGAAACTCTCTCGCCGTTTCCGGGTCTAACGAGAGATTGAATTGGTCCTCCCAGCGAAACTCGAAGCGCGCTTTTGAGATGGCGTTGTCGCGATACTGGGCACCGGGATGACCTTTGGCCAGGTCGGCGGCGTGGGCGGCGATCTTGTAGGCAATGACTCCGTCTTTTACGTCTTTTTTGTTAGGCAGCCCCAGGTGTTCCTTCGGCGTGACGTAACAAAGCATGGCACAGCCGTACCAGCCGATCATGGCGGCGCCGATCGCGCTTGTGATGTGATCGTAGCCGGGGGCGATGTCGGTGGTAAGCGGGCCTAACGTGTAAAAGGGTGCCTCGTCACACCACTCGAGTTGTTTCTCCATGTTCTCCTTGATCATGTGCATGGGGATATGGCCCGGGCCTTCGTTCATGACCTGAACATGATGTTTCCAGGCACGTTGAGTAAGCTCGCCCTGGGTGTATAACTCCGCGAACTGGGCTTCGTCATTCGCGTCAGCAATACTGCCAGGTCTAAGTCCATCGCCGATGGAGAAGCTGACGTCGTAGGCGGCCATGATCTCGCAGATCTCGTCCCAATGAGTATAAAGGAAGCTTTCCTCGTGATGAGCGAGACACCACTTAGCCATGATGCTTCCACCACGACTAACTATGCCAGTCATGCGGTTAGCAGTTAACGGTACATACCTGAGGAGGACGCCGGCGTGGACGGTAAAGTAATCGACCCCCTGCTCCGCCTGTTCGATGAGAGTGTCGCGATAAATCTCCCAGGTCAGCTCTTCGGCACGTCCGCTGACTTTTTCGAGTGCCTGATAAATCGGCACAGTGCCAATGGGTACGGGCGAATTGCGAATGATCCATTCGCGCGTGGCGTGGATGTTTTTGCCGGTGGACAGATCCATCACGGTGTCGGCGCCCCACTTGGTCGCCCAACGCATCTTCTCGACTTCTTCCTCGATCGAGCTGGCGACGGCGCTGTTGCCGATGTTGGCGTTGATCTTCACGAGGAAGTTACGGCCGATGATCATGGGCTCGGATTCGGGGTGGTTGATGTTAGCCGGAATAATGGCGCGACCACGGGCGACTTCCTGCCTAACGAATTCGGGAGTTATCTCGCTTGGGATCGCGGCACCGAAGGAGTTACCCGGATGCTGGTGAGCTAACGATTGGCGTTCAGTTGAGACTTGAGAGTTGAGAGTTGAGAGACGTCCGTTCTCGCGGATGGCGATGAATTCCATTTCCGGCGTGATGATTCCCTGCCGCGCATACCAAAGCTGCGTGATGGGATGATCGGCGCTGGCGCGTAGTGGTCTGCGCTTCACGCCGCGGAAGTACTCAAGGCGGTTGCGGCGCTCGGCGCTGCTCGCGAACTCTTCGTGGCCGCGGGTGAGATAGCCGTTGTCTTCCGGCTTCACTTCGCGACCCTCGTACTCTGCGCTATCCCCTCGCCTTCGGATCCATTCGACGCGGATCGGCGACAGACCGTGTGCCGAATCGGATGACAGCTCGGGATCGCCCCAGGAACCGCTGCAATCGTAAACGCGGATCGGCTCGTTAGGCCTTATTTCGTCATTGAGTGTCTTCGTCTGCGCCTGCGCGATTTCGCGGAATGGGACGCGTACGTCTGGATGCAATTTGCCGCTTACGTAGACTCGCCGACTGTTCGGCATTACGTAATCGGAGCTTTGCGGTTCGAGAGAGTCTTTGGTCGCGATCATGATCAGGAGCGGATGGTTTGAATCAGGAAAACAGGACGACAGGAATAAGAAGAAATCACGAAGTCTCTTTTGATGCTGCGGGCTCCCGCGCTTCGCACCGCTCCCCGAGCGGCTTTGCCGTCCATCTCGGAAATCCCGATTCCTCGATTCCTCATTTCCTGTTTTCCTGATTCGTTAAGTTTTTCGGCCAACAAAAAAGCCATGCGAGATCACGCATGGCCTAACGAACTCCTTGCTCCCTACGGCGGCATTACCCGCATCAGGTTTAAGGGGTCTCCGTTTCCGCAATCGCGGAACCGAACTCTCAGCCCATGGCTCCCCCGCTCTGTTTTTTCAGAATAGGACCGGAGGGTGGGAAGTCAATGCGACGCTGACGTCGAAACCGGCGCCATTTCCGTTTCGCCGTGGAAAATCGCCTGCCATCGACCGTGTTGCATCCGTCAATCATGGCCGGGAGTTATCAACGAAAACGGCGCGCTCAGTTCGAGCGCGCCGCCGAATTTTTCGAATCGAGAGAAACGATAGGCCTAACCGCCGGCCGCCTGCTTCACGTTGGTATGGAAGATCGCCTTCCAGTTGCTTCTTTCCTTCACCCAGACAGATCCAGCGTTAAAGGTCCCGGAGGCGTCTTTACCATTGTAGGTGCCTTCGATCTTCACAACGTATGTTACCGCGACGCCATTAGGCCCCTCAGCCGTTTGTTTGAAATTGCTGATCTCGAACGATTTCATATCCCACTTCTGCATGTCGGCCAGCTCTTTCGTCATGTCGGACGCACCATCATCGTAAACACCCACCATCTCTTCGGACACGAATTTCTTGAACGCGTCCGCGTTCTTGTCTTTGAAGGCCTGCCAAGCCCCTTTCTCTTTGTCCATCATCTGCTCCTCGGTCGGCGCGGCGGCGAAGGAAATCGCGCTGGTCGCGATCAAGGCCATCATCATGTAGCTGAGTAGTTTTTTCATTATTGCTCCTTTGGTTGGTTGGTCTGTTCGAGCAGAAGGCTGAGGATTCGACCGGGAATGGTCAATCCAATTTCGGAGGCCAAAAAAAAGGCCTGCAACGTAGAAGGAAAAGCTCGCCCTGGTCGGGCGAACTAATTGCTCGTGGGAATGACCGCTGGCGCCGGCGAAGACTCCGGCTTGGCCGGTGCGGCGGCGTCCTTTAGGACTAACGCGCCTTCGGTTTCACGACGGTAATCGGCCACCATCATCGGGCGAGTTTTGTTGTCGACCAATTCCTTGTAACCCAGAATGCCGGTAGCGATCGAATTCGCGAGCTTTGCCCGCCATGAACTTTGCGCGATAAGGCGACTCTCGCCGCGTTCAGTGAGGAAGCCGCCCTCGACCAATACGGCGGGGATTTGCGTCAGACGCAGGACTGCAAACCGGGCGCGCTTGATTCCACGGTCGACTTCCGAGAAGTGCCCCACCACGGAATGATAGACGCTCATGGAGAGCGCGAGGCTGGGCGCGTCGACTGGACTGCCCGCCTGCATGTTCATAAACCGAAGCGCAAGCGCGTCGTCCGCAGTAGACGGCGCGCCGCGCGGTGTAAGTGAGAAAATTTCAAACCCGTTCGCCGCCGGGTTCGAATCGGTGGCGTTGAAATGGATACTGACAAAGACTGCGTCCTTGGCGGCGTTCGCGATCCGGGCCCGCAATTCCAGCGGCACAAAGATGTCGCTATCGCGGGTCATGATGACCTTGAGACCTTTGGCTTCCAGGAGCGGCTTGATGTTGCGCGCCACGTCGAGAGCGAAATCCTTTTCGTAGCCGTAACTACTGATTGCGCCCTTGTCGTAGCCGCCGTGACCGGGATCGAGAACCACGGTTTTGAAATGACCCAGATTGGTGATCATCTGCGGACGCAGCTGCGGCTCAAGGGTCTTGGCGAGGTCGACCCGTGAGAGGAGATACTGGCCGTCCTTTTCCGCCACCGGGAAACAGAGCCAGCTCCGCACGCCGTTGATCAGAATTTCCCGGCTGTCGAGCTGCGCCTCGACGGAGGTTTTGCCATTATCAAGGCGGATACGTTTCTCGCTTGGTGTGACACCAGTCGGCAGGCCGTAAAACTTCGCGACGTTGTCGATGGTGAGATATTCGCGACCAGCGAGTTTGACGATTTGCCAATCAGTAGCGGCCTGTGCGGTCGCAAACAAGGCGACGGACAGGGTGACAACCGCTAGGGCTCTGGCGCATCCGAACATGGGCCGGAGTATTAGATATTTGAGCGTCCGCGACAAGAAAAAAAGATTCCAGTAATTATAAATCTCGAGGGGAGGAAGGCCATGGACGGGGCCGTTTGCGTTGCACTTGTATGCCAGCAAAGTCAAAGAAGCAACAGATGGCGGCGGGAGCGGCGCTCACAGCGAAACGGACAACGCCCGGGCTTGGTCAGTAGTCATGCAGCCAGCCGGCGCGTCGCAGGATTTGTTTGAATTGCGGATCGTCGCTCGCGAGCGGCGGAAGCCAGAGGCCGAGGCGCTCGCGTTTCCACCAGGTGCCCTGCGGATTTGGCCTAACGAACGTGTAACGATAGAGAACCGCTCGAATGTAGCGAGGCGGTTGGTCGGGGAAGGGATTGGAACGAAACAGGCAAACCGCGCTCCGCTCGTTATGCAGGAGTTTCCAGATGAGGTTGAGTGTCCAGGAGTATTCGTTAGGCGAACCCATGGCCGCAAACCACATTTGCCAGTCGAGCCGCAGCTGGTACGGCGCGATCTGCGGCGGCCGCTCGTTGAGCGCGACCGGCAGCCCTTTATAAGGATACGATCTCCAGGTGGCGCTGTCGTCTGACGAGCGATCGTTTGTGCCTTCGAAGACGACATTGAGGCGCTCGGTTCCCACGGTTCCGAAAGCACCGTAAGTGTTCACCAAATCGAGCGGATCGAACGAGGTGTTCATGATCTGGTGCGGGGAAACGATGTTAAGCAGCGGTTGAATGCTCAAAATCGCGACGAGCGACGCGACCGCCCAGGCCGCGCCCAGCATTGATCGCGAGACCACCGCGCCGCGTTGCGCGGCAACCGCTCGATACGTTAGGGCACCCGGCAGAATTTTGGAGAGAGCGCGGTCGTCGAAACAGGCGATCGCTGGAATGATGGTCAGCCAATTTAGAAAAGAAAGGTTCCCACCGAGAGCGATCGCGAGCTGGAAAACGATGATGATGCTCCCCGCCACAAGACGAGCGAGTCGCGGCCAGAAAACGAACCAGGGCGCGACGAGTTCGGCAAGGTGATTGAAGAGCACGCCGCCGCGCAAAGCCGCGCGCGGCAGGAAATGAAACCAGCGACTGAGTCCATTCGGAATCGGTTGCGTCTCGTAATAAGTGAAAAGTGTCGTGAGATTCCGCCAGCTTTCGTCGCCGCGAATTTTGATCATGCCGGCGCCAAACATGATCCGGAAAGTAAGCCAGCGAAAAAGCCAGAAGACGATGAGCGGCGGCCGGCGGCGCGGAAACGGCCGGCCATCGAAAAGCGGGCAAAGGAAAATGGCGAGAAAGCCGGTCTCAAGCAGCTGCGTTTCCCAACCGTAGCCATACCAATCCTGGCCAAGGTGGACAAACGACATGTAAAGAACCCAAAGAAGCGCGAGAAGAATCGCGTTTGCGTAGCCACAGGCAACGATGCAGGAGAGGGCAAAACCGACCCAGGCCGTGCCCACAAGCATGGTGTCGGAATGGCTAAACCAGAAAATTGAAGGCAGACGAAGAAATCCGCCTAACGAACCGCCAAGCGCGGCGCGAACGTGCTCGACGAAATTGCCAACGGGCAGAAGGCCGTCAGACCCGATGAGCGGCAGGATCTGATTGGCCGCGACAAGAAACGCGATCGCGTAAACGATTCCGAGGAGGCGCAGGATGACGAATCGCGTAAGCCAGTAACTTTCGCGGTCCGGTAGAACGCGCTCCCAATCTTCCAGCTTCACTGAAAGGGTATCGTGGCAGCCGCCTGGTTCGTTAGGGCTTCTCGCTCGGGACAGTTTCCTTTTTTGCCGGTCGCCGGATGAGCGTGATCTGCTTAATGCGCGCGGAGTCGGACGGGCTCCACGTGCCAACATCCGGGTCGTCCTTGAAGGCTTCGTGCACGATGCGCCGCTCGTAGGAATTCATCGGCTCCAGCTGGAGCGGCCGCCCGGAAATGCGCACGCGTTCCGCCAGTTGACGAACGTGCTGCACGATCTTGTCCTGCCGCATCGAGCGATACATTTCGCAATCAACAACCCATTTCGGCGTCTCAGGATTTTTCGCCTGCAGGACCCGATTGAGAAGGAACTGAATGGCATCAAGAATTTCGCCATCGCGCCCGATGAGGCGATCGGCTTCTTCGGTATAAATCTGCAGAGTTGGATTGCCGCTTTCGCTCCTGGTTTCCTCGATTTGCACGACGAAACCAAGGTAGCCGAGCATGGTGTCGAGGAGCTCTTTCGCATCGACCTTGGTCTCGACCTCATTGCTCATCAGCGTGCTCTTCCTTTTCGTTTTGCCGGCTGGTTCACTTTTTCCAGCTTGGGCAACGGTTGGTTCCTGTTCTGATACAACTGCAGGATCGTAAACAGGTTTTGGGTTGTATAATACAAAGCAAGTGCGGCTGCAAAGTTGTAGCAAAAAACGACGAAGATCAGCGGCATAAACATCATCACGCGCTGCTGGGTGGCGTCGCCGCTTTTGGGCGTGATATGCGTCATCCAAAAGCTGGTTCCGGCCATGACGAGCGGAAAGATGTTGATCGGCCAACCCAGACCAGGGATGTGCGCGACCGTGTCTGGCTGGGAAAGATCATGCACCCAAAGGAAGCTGGCATTGCGCAACTCAACCGCTTGCCGCAGCATGGTGAAGAGGCCAAAAAAGATCGGGATCTGGATCATCATCGGCAGACATCCACTCACCGGATTGACCCCGTAATCCTTGTAGAGCTTCATCAGCTCCGCATTCATTTTTGTCGGATCGTCCTTGTACTTTTCGCGCAGCTCCTGCATTTTGGGCGAGAGCGCAGACATGCGACGCATCGACTTGTTGGCTTTGGTCTGGAGCGGCCAGAGCAGACCCTTCACGATGGCGGTGAGAATAAGGATCGCGACAGCGTAGTTACCGACGAATCCATGGATGAGATTCATCAGGTTGAGGAGCGCCTCACTCACCAGTTTCCAAAGGCCGAAATCCATGATCTCGGCTTCGTCGTGCGTCAGTTGCGCGAGGCGATGATAAAGCTTCGGACCAAGATAAAGCTGGAACTGCACCGTGACGGTTTGGCCGGGCTTTACCGCGAAGCCGGGCATACCCATTGCGCCTTCGATTCCGTAATCGATCTTCCCTTCGCTATCCTTCCTTGCTTCGTAGCGAGTCGCCCAGGCTCGATCGGCTTTTACGCCTAACGGCGTGATGAGACTGACGAAAAATTGATTACTCACCGCCGCCCATTCCGCGTTAGCGGTCTTCTCCTCGAAAAACTGCAGTGCGCCTCGCTTTTGCGTCCCAATAAACGGATACTTTTGCTCCGCAAACCAGCTGACGTCAGTCGTTCGGGCCTTGCCGTCGATGCACCAGGTTAGACGCGTGTAGTTCGGCAGATCGTTGCGGTGAATTGGCGTCGCCGAGCCGAGCGCGACGTAATAGGCAGGGTTCAGGTAAGGCGCACGCCCGCGATTTTGGAAATCGACTTCCATCTGCGCGACATAGTTGTCCTTTTGGTTAGGCTGCGCGAGGAGAGTGAACTTCTTGTGCAGCGTGACATCGTTAGGCAAGGCGCGCTCCAATTCCACTCCACCGTTGCCCGGGACGAAGTTGAATTCCTCCAGCGACGGCGCTTCGGGTTTTCCGATCAAAGCGCCGATCGGCACCGGCTGCTTGGAATTGAGTTTCACCGCCTGACCATTCTCGCCGATGTGCTTCGGCAAGGTTGCTTCCGCAATGCCGCCGCCGCGATTGGTCAGGAGCAACTCGAGATCATCGTTTTTGAGGGTGACGGTCTTTTCGACAAACGACCGCGTCACAGAAGTTGGTGTTGGACTCGGCGTCGATTCGTTAGGGGCGATCGAAGGCGTTGTGGTCGCGGATGGCGTAGCGCCCGGTGCGACAGACATGGCGGCTGCCGGCGTGGGCGAAACAGTCATAGTTCGCGGCGGCGGAGGCGCCTGGCGCGCGACATAGATCTGCCAGCCGACCAATCCGAGGATGCAAAGAGTAACAACAATCCAGGCTTGTCGGTCCATCGGAGCAAATTTTCCGCTTACTTAGCGAGCTGGAATTGCCAATTGCACATCGCCCTTGGCCAATTCATCGCACTCCCGACGCCGGCACCGGATCTTCGCCTTCGCCGCCCCAGGGATGACAACGGGCCACCCTCTTCAAGCCCAGCCAGCTTCCACGAAGCGCGCCGTGCCGCTCCACCGCTTCGAGCAGGTATTGCGAGCAAGTAGGGTGAAAACGACAGCCGGTAGCCGGTCCGCCAAGCCAGGCGAGCACCGGCGAGAACATTATTTGATAGGTCCGAATGAGAAAGCGGAGAAGCAAAACCATCGTCAGGGCCGTAGGATAGGGGAGCGCCGTCCAAGGCGCAACCGTTCGCAATTTCCCTCGCGGCTCAGACACCCGATTCGCGCAGAACTCCGGCGCGCTGCGCGAGTTTTAACCATTCCTTGGTCAGCATCATCGAATCTGCGGCTGCCGCCGCCGGTCGAGCGATGACCACAATCCAAACGCTGGAGATCAATTCACGCTGCCGGCGCCGCACGATCTCGCGTAACCTTCGCCGCACACGATTCCGCACGACCGCTCCACCGATCCGTCGGGCGGTAACAAACCCCACCCGAAAAGCTTCCTCTCCGTCCACTCGCAGAACACCCAGCGTGAGGAGGCTTCCGCGGACTGTTTTCCCTTCGCTTCGCACCTGCTTGAACTGCCGAGCAAGCTTCAACCGTCGTTTCGCAGGAAATTTTAAGCTCAAAACTTCGCTCCTCATCGCGGCGCGATTCTAATGCGCTGTTACAGGAACGTCACGAAAGCTCCCTCGAACTTGCCCGCACGCCGTGCAATTCTTGCCTGCCATGCGCTCGAGCTGGTTCACGTTCGCGGTTCGCGTCCTCCTCTTTGCTCTGTTGGCTTGTAACGTCGAAGCCCGGGGCAAGGCGCAACACGTCGTCCTGGTCGTTTGGGATGGAATGCGCCCTGAATTTGCGGCCGAGAAATACGCGCCGCACCTCGCCGCATTGCGCCGCGACGGCGTCTTCTTCGCCAACAATCACCCCGTCTATCCGAGCTTGACGAACGTTAATGGCACCGCGCTCGCCACCGGTGCAGAGCCGGGACGCAGCGGCATCATCGGCAACATGGAATTTCGCCCGGCGGTCGATGCCCATAAGCCGTTCGATACCTCGGAATATCCCGACTTCACTCAGATCGATGCAACTGCCCTGGCACACTACCTTGCGGTACCGACTTTGGTGGAACTACTGCGCAAATCTGGCCAGCGCACCGCCATCTCAGGTTCGAAGCCGGTCGCGCAGTTATTCGATCGCACCCGGCAACGCGAAGGTGAGGCCGCGAGAAAGTCTCTCGTCGTTTACCGCGGCAAAGTTCTTCCGAAAGAGGAAACCGGCCTGATTAACACCACGATCGGTCCTTTCCCTCCCCGGCATGGTTTGCCTAACGACAGTCAGGATGCCTGGTCTACCCGAGCGCTGACGGACGTACTCTGGAAAACGGACGTTCCGAAGTTTTCCCTCCTCTGGTTAAGCGAACCGGACCTCTCGCAACACGAAAACGCCCCAGGCTCTCCAACCTCGCTCGCGGCAATCAGGAGCAGCGATGACAACCTGGGCAAAGTCGTCACTGCCTTGAAGGCAAAGAATGCCCTAACGAGCACCGATCTTTTCGTCGTATCCGATCACGGTTTTTCCACCATCGATCTCGCGGTCGATGTGGCGGAGCGCTTATGCGCGGTTGGATTCAATGCCGTCCGCGCCCGGAGCGATCGTCCGGCGAAGGGAGAAATCCTGGTCGTCACTCTTGGCGGCAGCGTCGCGTTCTATGTCGCCGATCACGACAGCAACACAATCCAGCGCCTGATCGAATTTCTGCAGAGTTCCGATTTCGCCGGTGTCATCTTTACCCGTTCCGTCTCTCAAGGCACTTTCACTTTCGCGCAGGCATTGATCGATACGAGCGATGCTCCGGATGTTTTGGTTGCCTGCCGCTGGAACGATCAACCCAATCATTTTGGCGTGCCGGGCAAAATTGCGTCTGACATCGGGCACACGGTCGACCAGGGCAATCACGGCAGCCTGAGTCGATACGATATGCACAATACCCTGCTCGCCATGGGGCCCGATTTCCGTCCCGGCTGGACGGACGAGAGTCCGACCGGCAATGTCGACGTCGCGCCCACGATTCTTTCCATTCTCGGATTGGAAGTGCCTAACGAATGCGATGGACGCATTCTCACCGAAGCTTTTTCTGCAAAAGAACCGGCACCGACATCAAAGTCACAAACTCTCGAAGCACACAAGGGATCCTGGCGCCAGACGCTTACCCTAACGAGAGTAGGCAGGACCACCTACTTCATGGAAGGCAACGGCGGACGAACGGAACAAGCGGTGAACGAGCCTAACGAATCACGCGACGGTAAAGCGCCTCATACTCCGGCACAATCCGGGCCGCGGTGAAATATTCCTCCGCGCGCCGACGCCCGTTCGCACCCATCTCGCTCGCACGCTCCGGCGTGTCGGCCAGAAACCCGATCGATTTCGCCATTGCCACCGTGTCTCCAAACGAGTGGAGAAATCCGCATTCGCCGTCGACCACCACCTCCGAAATGCCGCCAATCCGAAAAGCCACCACCGGCTTCGCATAGAAAAACGTTTCGAGAATGCTCAGGCCGAAGCTTTCGTGTTCCGAACTGTAGATACCGGCATCGGCCGCCAGAAGGTAATCCTCCACTTCGCGCGCTCCCTGTCTCAGGAGAACTCGCTCGCGCAGCTGCAATTCGTCGCGCAACGATTCGTAGGGCGCAAAAGAATTGCCCGCCACAATCAGAAGCCGCATCGGTCGCGAGCTTCTCGCCGCCGCGAACGCGCGTAAGAGCAGGTCGACGCGTTTGAGCGGACGCAGATTAGAAATGTGCACCGCCAGGAATTCGTTAGGGGCAAGACCCAGTTCAGCCCGCACTTCCTCCCGAGTGCGCGCGCGCGGCGTCGGGTCGAAAAAGTTATGAATCACCTCCACCGGCCGATCGATCGCAAAGGTCGCGAGCGTTTCATCGCGCAAACTTTTCGACACCGTCGTGATCGCGTTCGAATGCGAAAGCGCATGCTCGATCGCGGGACGATAACCCGGGTCCTGCCCGAGCAGGGTCGTGTCGGTGCCGTGCAGCGTAGTGATGATTTTCGGCGGCCGGGTGCCATTCGACTCCAGCATCTGGACCGCGAGATAGGCTGCGGTCGCATGCGGCACGGCATAGTGCACATGAAAGACATCGAGCTGTTGCGTGCGCGCCACCTCGGCCATTCGCACAGCCAACGGCAGCGTGTAGTCGGGATAGGTAAAGAGGCTGTATTCATTCACCACCACCTCATGGAAAAAAATGCGTGGCTGACTGAGGTCAAGCCGCACTGGCAAAGCGGAACTGAAAAAATGCACTTCGTGCCCGCGATGCGCCAACTCCGACCCGAGGGCCGTGGCGAGAATGCCGCTTCCCCCGATCAGGGGATAACAGGTGATGCCGATCTTGAGCGCCCGATCTCCCATTTCAAAAGAGACGAACGGACGCCGGTAACTCGGCGAGATTGCTGACCAGGAGATCGTTGCCGGGAAAAAGCGCCTGCGCATACTCCACACCGCTCGTTAGGCCAAGCAAGCGCGCGCGCGCGGTTTGCAGCTCGAGATAACGACGGGTGCGAAGCTGGGTCTGGTGGCAGTTCATCAATTCCACCCAGCGCGCATGCTGCGAGCTGATATCGACACAAATTCTCAATCGATCGTTAGGCAGTTCGGCTCCGGGAGTGATCGCATATTCGAAGTGATGATTGATTGCGTGCGCGCGCAATTCGCGCAGCTCTTCGACCCCGCCATAGCGGGCCAGCCGAGCCGCCCTGCGGCAAAGCTGGCTGACGATCGTGTGGTCGGAATGTTGATCACCGACGCCGGTGGGAGAAAGCAGCACCTCGGGTCGGACTTTTCGAATCATCCGCGCGATCGCGAGAACGCTGCTCGCGGAAAGAGCGAGACGGCAATCGCCGCCCAAGTCGAGGAACTCAATCGTCGCGCCGATCAGTTTTGCGGCCTGTCGCGCCTCGGCTTCGCGCTCGTTAGGCGTGCCGTTCGTTCCCGCTTCGCCCCGCGAACAAATACCGAGCGCGATCGCGCATCCGCGGTCGGACTCCGCGAGCAGGATACCGCCACAGCCAAATTCGATGTCGTCCGGGTGCGCGCCAATTACGAGAAGCGTCAGTTGGGAGTCAGGCATCGGGAATATACGCAAGATCGGACTCGGAAATGTAGTCCCGAGCGATGAATTGGACCCCCGGTGCCTCCGCCGTGTTCACATATTTGACTTCGCTTGCGCCCGCGACGTAATGCGTGCAACCGATAACCGATTGCATCCAGCGCAGACGGGTATCGCGCGTCGGACTAACCTGGGAAACGTCGAACTTCTCGAGCGGAAGTCTGAGGTACGAATCGCCGCCCTTGTGCAAAAGAAGTTCATTAGGGCCGATCCGTGCGCGAACCAATTCCCCTTCGTACTTTACGTCGACGAAGAAATCGTCGATCGGACAGGCGCGTCGGCGAAACTCGGGATCGCCTGAGCGCGTCAGACGTACACCCTCAAGCAAGCCAAAGCGGCGATACATCTCGAGACAAAAGTCGGCCACGTTATCGGCCTGCACCGTTTTGAATTCGTCGACCCATCGTCGCGGAACGAGATTCGGCAGTTGCCGAGCGGTCTCTGCCTGCCAACCGGGAACGATTCGCTTGGCAAAGAGGGGCGAGAATTCGCGCTGGAGTTTGTTTTCGAACTTAAAATTGATTCGATGCTCACGCCCGCTCCGCAGGTCGTGCAGGATCGTCATCGTTTCTCGGGGGTCGTGATCGCTGTCGTGACAAAAGAATACGATCTCACCGCCAATCTCTGATTGGAGCCGGCGCGCCGTCTGGATTTTCGCGTAGAGGAAGCGGCGCGGAAAAATCCCGCAGGGTTGTTGTCCGAAACAGATGATCGGCGACGCCACACGCGAACCGTAGCACAGGGATTCTGTCTGTGTGTCGCAAGTCCCGGCCTTCATCACGCCGCGGAACGGCGTGCTATTGGCGAGAGAAGACCGCCTTTTGGAGGAGACTCGCGAGCAACAGGACCGCGACGCAGCCGATCAAGTTGTACCAAAGATACCCAATCTTTGTGCTGTAGAAGAGAGCGAGAACGAACGCCTCCGAAAGCAATGCGGCAAAGAAGACAGCCGATCCCCTGACGAACCGCAGAAAAAACGCGACAAGAAAAATGCCCAGGATGCTTCCGTAAAAAATCGAGCCGAGAATGTTGAGCGCCTGGATAAGATTTTCGACCAGGTTTGCCAGGAGGGCGAAAGAGATGGCCACGCCGCCCCAAAGGACGGTGCAGAGCTTCGAGGCAAGAAGGTAATGTTCTTCGCTCGCGCTGGGATGAATCAACCGGCGATAAAAATCGACCGCGGTTGTCGAACCAAGCGCGTTCAATTCCGCCGCACTCGAAGACATCGCTGCGCAGAAAATCACGGCAACAAGCAGGCCGATGATGCCATGCGGAAGATAGCGAAGGACGAAGCCGATAAAGACATAGTCGGCATCGTTCGTCTCCATCCGCGGATCGACCGCTTTCAACTCGTGCTTCAGCGCAGTGCGGACTTGTTCGACCTCGCGCTGGGTAGACTGTGCGACTGCGGTGGCGGCGGCGATCGCCGGTGGTCCATCGGAGTGCAGGCTTTTCGTTAGGCTACGAACGGCGGACTCTTTGCGGTCGAAGGCAGTTTCATAACGTGCTTCAAGAGCAGCGAATTTCGCGGGTTCGGCGGCGGACGCGCGCACAAGCGCGGGCTGGTTAAAAAACAGCGGCGGCTTTTCGAATTGATAAAAGACAAAGACCATGACGCCGATTAGGAGGATGAAAAACTGCATCGGCAGCTTGAGGATCGCATTGAAGATCAGGCCGAACCGCCCGGCGACGAGCGACCCGCCGGCCAGATAACGCTGCACCTGGGACTGATCGGTTCCGAAATAAGAAAGCGAGAGAAAGAACCCTCCGAGCAAGCCCGACCAGAAAGTGTATCGGCGTTGGGGATCGACCGAGAAATCGACGGCGTTCAGTTTTCCCATTTTCCCCGCAATCGACATGGCGTCGAAAAAGGAAACGTCCGCCGGAAGCCGATGGACGATCATTCCGAAAGCAATCGCCATCCCGGCAAGGATCACACCCATCTGCCACTTTTGCGTGTGGCTGACGGCAATTGTGCCGCCCAGGGAGGTGTAAAGGACCACAAACAAACCGGAAAGCACGATCGTTAGGCTGAGTTTCCAGCCAAGAAGCGTCGAAAGAATGATGGCCGGCGCGTAGATTGTGATTCCCGCCGCGAGTCCACGTTGCAGGAGGAAAAGGAACGCGCCTAACAATCGCGTTTTTCGGTCGAAGCGCTGCTCGAGATACTCATAGGCGGTCACGACCTTGAGCCGGTGATAGATCGGAATGAAGACCGCACAGACGACGATGAGCGCGAAGGGCAGTCCAAAATAATTCTGGATGAAACTCATCCCGCTCTCGTAGGCCTGACCTGGCGTGGAAAGGAACGTGATCGCGCTGGCCTGCGTCGCCATGACGGAAAGACCGATTGTGCCCCAGCGAATGCTCGAGTCGCCTCGCAGGTAATGCCCGAGATCGTGATGGGCCCGTGTCTTCCACCAGCCGTAAATGGCAATCGCGAGCAGCGTGCCGAAAAGGACGGTGTAATCGAGCCCGCTCACTCGAAATAATGACTCACCAGATAGAAGAACCCTACCTGGAGAACGAAAATTACGCCGATGGCAAGGTAGGCATTTCGCCAGGAACCAAAAAGTGGCAGGCGCCGAGTTTCGTCTTCGGGAGGCGGGCTACTTTCCATAGGAACGCCACCAGCAAGCCTCATGACCGCGACGACATCGGGTTCGAAATATCCACGACACGATCATGGGCTCGCTTTGCCTAACGAAATGAGGTTGGCGAAAATCCGGTAGGCGCCCGGCACGCCGGCGGGCAGCTCACGAAACCAGGAGTAACCCGTATAGATGAACCAGCCCTGGCCGACGCGGGTGACGAGCAAACCGCCATCAAGCGCCTTTTCGTCAGGGTCGTGACTCGAGAGGATCGGCGTCCAGCCGGCATCCCATTGGTCCGGAAAATAGAGCCCGCGCTCCTGCACCCACCCTTCAAAGTCGGCCGGGGTGATTTTATTTGGTGAATTCATTACCGGATGGTCCGGCGCGAGGATGCGAACCTCGGAATTCTCATCGGTGACGCGATCGTGCGAGACGTGGAGTGGATGTGGCAATTCGTTAGGCTGAGGGCCGGGCGTGGTGTTGTATTGCACCAGCACAACACCACCTTTTTCGGCGTAGGAGCGCAATTCCGGATACCAGGTGGGCATGCGATCGGCATGCACGTTGTAAGCCCGCACTCCCAGAACGACGGCGTCGAATTGCGCGAGGCTGGCTGCCTTCACCTCCCGGTCGGCCACAATTTTCACGTCCGAGCCGATTTCGCGCAGACTTTCGGGAACGGCGTCGCCTGCGCCAGTGATGTAACCCACATGCAGAGCCTTGTTCTCAATCTTCGCCCTAACGAGCTTGGCCTGCGCGGGTGAGATCAGCATTTGCGGTTCGATATGCGGATAGTCGATGCGCTGATGACCAAAGGCCGGCGTGCGCTGGCCCGAATCCGAGATGAGCACGGCGCGCAAGGTCCCCTCTCCTGCCGAAGCCGGCGGCGTGAGTTGGAAACTGCAATTCGTTTCGCTCGCCGCACCTTCAAGATTCACCGCCACAGAATCCGGTTGCACCTGCCAACCTGCGGGAGCTTCGAGGGCAACTTTGCCGCTGAATTTTTCCGCCACTGCGATCACGCGCAGATTGACGGTCTTCGGCTGTGAACTTCCAAAAACAAAAACCGATTGCGGCAACTCGGCGAAAACGGGCGGTGTGATGACGAGCGGCTCGCTGACTTCGCCCGCGACACGGTCGACCTTGCGAAACCGCGGCTCGAGCGCATAAGCGATCTCCTCTTCCCCGATTTTCAAGGTCACTTCAATCGGGAATGGCGCCGGGCTCTCCGGTCGACCAATCAGTCTTTGGTCGGATACCTTGTAGGTTCCAGTCGTACCCGGTTCGCGCAGCCAATAAGGCTCAGAAAACGGAAGGTCGTTAGGCAAAGCGATGCTGGCTTTCTCCGTTTGGAGCTCGTTAGGCGGAAGCGGCTTCTCAATCGCAGTGGGCTTCCCTTCCTGAAGTATTTTCAGCGATTGCCACTTCATTTCGACCGGGGAGCGATTGATGGCTTCAATCTGAAAGCCGAGCTTTTCACCCGGTTGCGCGTTCGCTTTTTCGGCGACGGCCTCGAGATGCAGCCCGGCGCACGCGGCGATGATCTGATCGAGAGCGGCAACCTTTTCCTTCGCCCACGAATTTTCACCCAGGCCGCGAATTGTCCGACGCAATTCGAGCAAGGCCGGGACAGATTTCCACGGCTCTGAGTCGTCAAAATTTTGCAGGATCGATTTGATCCTGGCGCTTGCGTCGCCGCCATTGGGCACACGAGACCAGGTCGTATCGATCCCGGCCATGAGATCATTGCCACCTGCTAGGGGTTTGCCGTCGAGGAACTGAAAATACTCCTTGCGCTCAGCTCGACTAATCTCGACGCCGAAACCCTGGCTCTTATGCATGCTCCGACTGGCGGCGGCGATCTCAGGATAAGACTTGCCTAGGAGCGGCTGATAGCCCCCAACTTCCAATGGAATCAGGCCGGTGACATCGACTGGTTCGTGCCGCATCTGCGCGCGAAAGGCAGCCCAGGAATTCCAAAGCAAACGCATCGGCTGCCATGGCCTAACGAACTTAAGTTGCTCGGGAAAACGCTTCGGGTCGCCCGCCAGACGAAAGGCTTCCGCCGCCAGCCGCGCGGAAGCAGTGTGGTGACCGTGCGTTTCACTGTCTTCGGTTGGAAAACGCGTCACCACCACATCTGGTTGAAACTGGCGCATCACCCAGACGACATCGGCAAGAATTTTTTCCCGATCCCAGATGCGGAGCGTTTCTTCCGGCGACTTGGAAAAACCAAAGTCGTTCGCTCGCGTAAAAAACTGTCGACCGTTGTCAATGCGTCGCGCGGCCAGCAATTCCTGCGTGCGAATAACGCCTAACGAATCCCGCAACTCGGGCCCGATGAGATTTTGTCCGCCATCGCCGCGGGTGAGCGAAAGGTAGGCGGCATCGTAGAGCGCACCGTTCGCCCAATAGGCGATGAGGTTGGTGTTCTCGTCGTCCGGATGAGCCGCAACGTAGAGAACTCGCCCGAGCACATTGAGCTTTTCGAGGGCAAGTCGGATGTGCGCCGAATCCATTTCCCGTGGCGCTTCTGCAGCCTGCACCACGCCGACACAACTAACGAGTGCGAGCACTCTCACCCACCACACGGAAAAGGCCATGTCACAACGAAGGTGCAATGATCAGCTGGGCACCAGGTTGTTAGTGCAAAGAATCGATAATCAGCTGGCTGTTACGAATCGCCGTTTCGTCCGGTGCCGGCTCGGCCTTGAGGAGGCGGATCGACTCTTCGGCGGCGGTCTTTGCCTGCTCTTTGTGACCTAGCTTGGCCTCGATTTGCGCCTTCTTGTAATACATGAAGTAGCGCGGCTCTTTCTGTTGCGCGATCGCGGTATCGACCCATTTCTCGGCCTGGTCGAGATCCTTGTCATGGTCGTAATAGAAGCTGGCCGCCTGATAATAGAAGGTCGGCTTGAGTGAACTCGGGTCCTTGAGCGCGTCGGTGATTTCTGCGTTCACTTTCTCCACCGCGTTCGTCGTCAACTGGACAGGCACGCGGGTCTTGTCCCACTGCAAAGTGATTGTCGCTCCGGTATCTTCCAAGTTGTCGAAGCCGATGGTAAACGTTTGCACCGGCTCAGCGAGGGCGCTCGCTTTCACTTTCACGCGCATCTCATCTGCGTCAGGCTTATAACCGTAGGCGCCCCAGAGCTTGGTGTTCTTGGAAAGAATGACAGTCCATTCGTCTTTGCCCGGAATGGTGTAAAAAGCGTATTCACCCGCCGGCACGTCTTGCCCTTCGATTTTGACTGCGTCGCTAAACTTGATTTTGGTCGGCTGATTTGCACCCGTGCGCCAGACCTTGTCGTAAGGAACAAGACCACCAAAAATCTCGCGGCCGTGCATGTCCGGTCGCGAGTAATCGATCGAGACATCCGTCAGACCAATGCGCTGGGTGATCGTGGCGTGCTGACTGGGGGCCGGGAACTGGATTTGCTTCTCTGCGGCGCGCAGAGCGGAAACACTCGCGAGCGTCAACGCGGCCGTGGCTGCGAGACAAAAAATGGATGATTTCATGTTTGCCTTGGACAATACGAGGCTGAAGCCAGAGTCAAATCGAAGCAGACTGCAAACAATTGCGGCCTAACGAGTTTAGGACTTGATCAACTGCAAAATGTCCGGAGAAGGCAACCGCAGCAGCGTGACGTCCAGGATGGTGCTACGATGCGGCTGGATGAGGTTCTTCACCTGCTTCCCGGAAAGCGGAATGCGCAATGGCAAATAAGAGACGAGCGGATTCTGCACCGGCGCAGCGGGTTCGATGGCCGTGATCTCGAGCGCGAAATCGGCGACGTTGCCTAACGAATCGAGCCAGTCTTTAGCCCGACGGTCAAAGCGCTGAGTGCGCAGGTAAAAGACGATGACATTATTTGACACCCCGCTAACCGTAGTGTGCTCGATCAGCGTTTGAATCGGCACCGTTCCCTTCGCTCCCTGCTCGGAAACGAAAAAAATGTCCGTGTTCGCGATTGGAATGGGCAGACCATCCTGATCGAACAATCGAATGATGATTTGCGCATGCGGGTCGTACTGGTTGCGCGGATCGTCGAGAAAATTAAATAGTCCCGGGCGCTGCATGGTGCGGGCGGTATCGAAGCTGAGTGCGGTCTCCCGATCGTAAGCAGCCGCCACGCGCTGATAAGCGGCAGGCGTTCGCTCCGGTGTTTCGAGCGCAAGCTTGAGCATGCGCTCGACCTGCTCGCGCGGAATCGACCCGTAGACGACACCCATTTTTTCACCCGAATGCGCGCAACGATACGGAATGCCGCAGGGCACCATCGGCCGGTCCTTGGCTGCGAAAGAGGACGCGGTGACCGAATAATATTGGGTGAAATTTCCCTGCACGGCAGCGGCCTGAATCGCCTTTTGAATTTCCGGCCAGGGGAGTAAGGCAGCAGACTCGTTAGGCGCGATGACGAGATAATTGAAATTCAGATTTCCCGCCGCGACGCGAACCACCCCGTCGGAACCGTCCTCGTGTGCGTAGCGAATGGGGAAAGTGAACCACTCCGGATCGGCCTGTGTTCCGATAACGATGAACTCCTGCACCTGGTAATCCTCCAGCATGCGCGATCCCGCGCGGGTGAAGAAGAGGTGAAGATCCAGCGTGGGCGACGAGCCAAGCTCGAGCGAGCCGAGCACTTTCACGCCGCGTTGTGCGCCGCGCTCGAAAACGAATCGGCCCCAGCGCGCGACTTGTCCCTGGCCGATGCTCGCCCAACCGCTCCCGAGGTTTGCCCCCGCGAGGTAAACCACGTTTCTCACCGGCGACGGTTTCGGGCTGAAAAGGCGGATCCAAGTGCGAATGACCAGGGCGCCGGTGCTGTGGATGAGAACGTGAAACCCACCCTGAAGCAGTTGCGGATGTTGTTCGATCAGGGCGCGATGAAATCCGCGAGCGATGTCGGCGACGGAAACCGAGTCGTTGAGCGATATATAACGCGAGACGTCGACTTCGACTACATCATAGCTCTCCCGTAGGCGGCGCGGCAGATCGCCATAGATGTTTTCGATCGAGACCGGCTCAGGCGTGGGACTTTCCGAGCTATAACCATGAATGAGGACAATCGGTTTCATGCCAATGACAAATCAGGCTATGGTCGATGTGATGTTCGGGACAAGGACAAAGAACGTTGATCCAAATGGCTGTCGCAACTTGATCGTTTAAGTCACCACCGTTGCTATCGCGGACTTTCCTGGGTTGAGAAGCTTTATCTAGAGAGGCGACCAACGGCCGCTAACGCGGTGAGCTTTAAGTTAGTCCAATCGGGCAAAGAGCACGACGATGTAGCAGATGAAACCCGCCATTCCCAGAACGACCAGCGCCTTGTGGTAGGCTTCGCTTCGTGTCAGAGCACCGATAATCAGAGTAGCTGCAAAGACAGCTTGAAATGCCAGATTGCGCGGATCCGGCAGTCTGTTATCGAGAACAAAGTCCTTGCCTATACTTACGGCGACTGCTCCGAACGCGAGCAAAAAGAACCAGGTCCGATGGGAATAGAAACTGGCTTTCAAGTCGATATCCTTTTCGGCCGTGATATCCGGGAACACCAAACCCGCAATCATATAGATAAAGACGGTGTTGAGCAGGACAACGGCAAACTGGAGGAAAGTCCAGTTATGCCTGTTTCGCATTCCGAACATTGACCACCAATGCTGCACGCAGATAAGCAGCAAGAGAATCGCCCAGGCGATCACGGGCCAATACACTCTTACTTTCGCCCGGGATAAGACTAACCCGCGAAAACCCTGCAGAATTTGCGTGACCGCCAGCCCGAGAATGACGGAAAGCAAGACTGAAAGGTAGCTGAATTCATCCATTACCCAGGGAAGCTTCTACTCCCTGAGCGCAACTGTAAACCCCGCGGCCGAGTGGCAAGCATCTCGCTGCAGCCACGTCCATTTTGTGCCGTCGATCGCTCGCGAATGAATGGCCAGTTTCGAGGGCGCGGCCGAGGCCAGCGATCTCCATTACGTCGGATGATCGAAAAATTGTTGAAAAAATTGCTTGCCATCTCTACTGCTCCAGTGGAGTATCAATCCATACTAAATCAGTAGACATTAAACTTTTAATATGAAATCGCTTTTGAGTGAAACCATCTCGATCATTGTAGTGAGTTTGTTTTGGGCGCTGGTGTTGCCCGCGGCAGCTGTTATTCACTCGTTCCTTGCCGCCTGGGAAAAAACCCGTGGCCTCATCTCGCGCGGTCCGAGTCCAGCGACCGCGCTCTTTGCGTCGCATCTCACACCCGCCTCTCGTTGAATCCCTCGCATGAGGAAGCCGAGAGAGTCGCGAAACCTAAGTTCAGCCAGGTTTTCAATCCTGTCGGTCCGGCGTCGGCGGACTGTTATTTCTGACCGGAGGAAATGGCCTCCCCCATCCGTAGTGCCAGAGAGTTCCTGAAAGGGGCCCGCCCGGATATTGGCGTTGTAAGTGGCTCCATTGGCCCGGCTCAAATCTTCCGATATCAGCTCGATGAATCCTCGGCGCGATTATCGCACTTATACTGACTGGGCCCTCAATGCTTTCATTAGCAGGTTTCCCTCACATCCCGATCATTCGCTCGCGGTATCCGAGGCTGAACGTCGGCTGAAAGATCGCGAGCAAAACCGCGAAGCAAGAGACAATCGGCCTGACGATGGAATGCTTCTCCCAGGTAGTGCAACTCCAAGCTGGGCAAAAATTGCGTTGGGAGCTGCCGGCATTGTATTCGGGCTGGCAGTCCTCTACCTGGTGTTTCAGTTTTTTTCGTAGAGCCAAGCGCGACAAGGCTTCCATCGCGCAGCGGGCGCAGAGAAAAATGCACCGCATAGTCCCGCTCCAATCGAGATCCTCGTCCGGGTGGCAGTAAGCCGGACCGCGCCATCGCCGCTTTACAGAAAGTACTCTCCATACCGTATGCATGCGCGTTCCCAAACCGAAGTTTGGACTGGCACTAACTGCCAGCGGCGCGGAGCAAAATGACGCTCAGGTTATCGGCATAACCATCATTGCAGGATCCAGCGCCGGGCTTGCGCGTTAGAACGAGCTCAACATGAATTCTTCTTGTCTGCGCTGGAACTGACACGCTACTGTTGCGGAGTTTCAACCCCGTTCTCTCAGCCCGCTCTAATGCTGTCACTGGTCCGAGGATGACAGTCTTCAGACTCCTCGCCACGTTATTCCTGAACTCTACTGTAAGTCTTGCCTGGTCGTCCTGGTCAAAATAACCTCCTAGCCAGGCCGAGATATCACAGATGACCTTGCTTGCATCGATGTCACTCGCATTGCTGGAAACCTCGATCTCCTGAATGGCAGTGCTGATAGCATCGCGTCCCCCGCTGAAGAATCGCTTCATTCCGTTCGGGGGCGCCTCACTAACCGTCGGATAACCCTCCGGCGCGCCATATGGCACAACGGTAAACCCACCGCTTGTCCTCCAGCCCGGAACAGGAACTGATGCGGCCATAACAGACGCTGGTCCATCTTCAGCACCGCCATTCACGAGGAGGTTAACGCCGTAAGCCGGAGATTGGAGTCTTCGAAAAGCAGCGCCTGCCTCGAGCGCCGAAGCGAGAACAGCGACTGTCTGGCTATCGCTCTTTCTGTGCGGTGGGGGGACAAGCTTGGTTAGCAAACGCTCAAACCGCGCATCGCCATGTAAAGGATCGAGCATCGGCAGAACCTTGAGGTTATTAGTAACACTGCTATCGTTCTCGGTCGCGCCGCGCTCCAGCCATTGCATCGCCTGGTCCTTTTCGCCGAGAGCTACATAAATTATGGCATGACCTAGCGGGCAGGCGCGCATCCCCTGATTCTCCAGGTCTTCCAGTTGTCCTAGCGCTTGTAATGCTTGCGCGCGGTCGCCTATTCTTGCATAGGCATAAGCGAGCGAAGCGAGCGAGTGATAGCGATTCCCGATGCCATAAGCTCGCTTGAATGTCTCAATGCCTTCGTTCGTCTGGCCGTTTAGGAGAAGAGCCATGCCAAGGCAATCGAGCGCAGCGGACGAGTGTGGCTCCAGCTCCAGGGCCTTTTGTGATTGCGCAATCGCTTCAAGATAGTGCCGGGCAAGCAGGTAACAGGTCGCGCAATTAGCCTGGGTGATCCCATTAAGCGGGTCCAGATCCGCCGCGCACTTTATCTCGGGCAGGGCGTGCTCAAAGTCTCCCTGCGGAGTGTAAACCACATAGCCCAGATAGTAATGAGCAGTGGCGGAGCTTGGCGATAGCTCGATCGCGCGTTCCAGCTCCTGTTCGGCACGGGAAAAGTCGCGATCTTGATATCGCGCCGCCAGGGCGAGCGCGATGTGCGCCTCGGGCAGCGTGGGATCGCAGGCGACCGCTTTCTCCGCCGCTGTTTTTGCCAGAGCGTAGTAATGCTGGCTAGCTGTCTCGGTTCCCCAGTCCGGCAGCATGACATAAGCTTCTGCCAGGCCGGCATAGCCCAATGCGAAGTTTGGCTCCTTGCCGATCGCCTGTTGAAAGTAGCCGATGGCTTTCTTCAGATCCTGCTCGTCACGCCCGGCGGAAAGATAGCGAGCTTGAAGATAAAGTTCATGTGCTTCCGCGGTCCGCGCCGCTGGCGCAGCCAGTGCGCTGCGGTTGTTTTGGCTAAGCGTGATGTGAAGGGTGTCAGCGACTTTCGATACGATGTCGCTTTCGATAGCAAAGATATCGTCGCGCGATCGCAGATACTTCTTTGCCCATAGCCGGGAATGGGTGGACAAATTATTAAGCTGGACCTCCAGCTGCACCTGTTCGCCACTCCTTTGCAGAGACCCCTCGAGCAGATACACTACCCCAAGCTGCTGTCCGATAACGTCCAGATTCCGGTTGCTCGCTCGGTAACGGTCTGTCGAACTGTTCGAGATAACCTTCAACTCCGCGATCCGCGAAAGCTGGTTGACCAACTCGTCGCCGATTCCTTCGGCAAAGTAACGCTCTGCTTCTTTCCCGTTCCGGCTTTCGAATGGGAGTACCGCGATCGACCTGAGTTCCCGCATCGCGGGCGCTTCATCTGTCTTGTGGTGAGTGAGGAGGAAATTCGCCGCCGCCAGGATGAGAGCAGTTCCCGCAAGCGCAGCAGCCCAACGCCACTTACTGAAAGCTTGCGCTTCTAACTCCACGTTGCGGCGAAGCTGCTTCAGGCTTTCCAACAACTGGCTCATGTTCAGGTAGCGCTGGGCTCGATCTTTCTCCAGCGCCTTAAGAACCAGGCGCGGAAATTCAGCTGTCAGCCCTGCCGAGTTGGCAGGCAATGCGGGGGGCGGGGTTTGCTCGATTGCCCGGCTTATCTTTTCGGCCGTGTTACCGCTAAACGGTGCCATCCCGGCCGCCATCTCATAGAGAACAACGCCCAGGCTCCAGATGTCGCTGCGTTCATCCACAGGTTCGCCGCGAACCTGCTCGGGTGACATATAGCGCAAGGTACCGATGGTTTCTCCAACAATGGTCTGCGCGTCTGCGATCCTCTGGTCGTTAGGCCACACTTCGGCAACCCCCGATTGGATGAGCTTGGCAATGCCGAAATCGAGCACCTTCACATAGCCGTCCTCGCGCAACATGATGTTTTCGGGCTTGATATCGCGGTGGACGACACCGGCTTTATGTGCTGCCGCCAGCGCGCTGGCTACCTGCGCACCGGTCTCGATAACTTCGTCCAATGGCATTCGTCCGCGCCCCAACCGTTGACGCAAGGTCTCCCCTTCGATTAGCTCACTCGCGATATAATAGGTGGAGTCTTCCTCGCCGATCTCGTATATGGTGACAATATTCGGATGATTAAGCGCAATGACTGCACGCGCTTCTTGCTGGAAACGCCCTACCCGCGCCGGATCGGCGGTAAAATGCGCGGGTAGGAGTTTGAGAACGGCTCTGCGTCCTCCCTTCGTATCGAGCGCGAGATAAGCCTCACCCATTCCGCCACGCCCAATCAGCTCGATCACCTTATAGTGACCAATCGTGCGCCCGATCGGGGAATTGATCGCGGCCCTCTTCAAGGCCCCGGTGGCTAGAACAGTCGGTGGTGTTTCAATGAAATCAGTGGCTCGTTGATAAGATCTTAGCAATGACTCCACTCGTCCACGTAGCAGATCATCGCCGCCGCAGGCCGTATCAAGGTAGCTGCTTACTTTGTCGGGCTCGCACTCGCACGCGGCGTGAAAGATGGTTTCGAGCCTGTCTAACCCCGCCGCCTCATCGGCGGCTTGGCCTTTGTTAGTTATTGTCATCCCGAGTGAAACCGAGGGATCCGGGAATGTTATCTTTAAGGTGTCAGGGCCGGATTCTTCTCCTCCGACGCTCTCCGCCCAGGATGAAACCTATTTTCATTAGGGCCATCAATGTTATTCATGCTGCATAAAGCTCGTTGTGCAGCCAGGCTTTGGCAAAACTCCAGTCGCGCCGCACGGTCTTAGGCGAAATGCTTAACACTTCGGCAATCTCGTCCTGGTTTAATCCTCCAAAGTATTTTAGCTCTACGACCTGGGCTTTCCGTGAGTCAAGCTGCCCCAGTCTCTCCAAGGCTTCATTAAGCTCGATCAGTTCTTGTGATTGCGATTCGCATGCCACTGCAACCTCATCCAGTTGGAGTTTCTGCGCGCCACCGCCACGTTTCAGCGCATTGTAACTCAGCGCATAATCGACCAGGATTTGCCGCATCGCTCGCGCCGCGACCGCCAAGAAATGGGCCCGATTATTGTAGCGCGGCTGCGCCTGGTCAGCGAGACGCAGGTAGGCTTCGTTGACCAGCGCCGTCGTCTGCAGGGTGTGGCCCGCGCGCGCTCCGCCCATGTAACGATGCGCGAGTCGTCGCAACTCGTCGTAAACGAGCGGAGTCAGTTTTTCGAGCGCTTCCTTGTCGCCACTGCTCCAGCTCGCCAGCAGGTCCGTCACTTGAGGCAATGACGTATTTTGCTCTGACGCGAGGCTGCCATTTGCATTGGTAGCGTCCGATTGCGCGCTCATGCGAAACGAATCCTGAGCAGCGTTGGCTTGCAAAGACAAGAAAATTCTCCCCGGGACGCCTAACCTCCGCAAAAGATATTTGCAATCCGATGGCCGCTTTTCCGACCCGATCTCGTTTTACATCATTGAAAAGCGAGATCACACCGTTTCAGCGCTGATCCTGAGAGCCGGAAAACCAAACAACTAAGAAAAACTCCACCATTGAAAAAGACATCTATCAGTACGCTTATCATTGGCCTCACCTTGCTACTAACCTGCGCCACGCAGGCTGCATGTATTGAAGTTAATAGCATCAACACGCCGGGCGACGCCACGGCGTCGTTTGTGATTGTTAAGCCGGGTTCATATTGTCTGCCGGATAACGTAGCAGGTGTTAGCGGCAAAAACGGGATCCGGATCGATACCGACGATGTCACCCTGGATCTCGCGGGTTATGCCATGATCGGCGTCAGTGGCTCACTCAATGGTATTCTAATTAATAATCATCTCCGAATCGCGGTTCGTAACGGCTCGATTAGCGGCTGGGGCGGTAATGGACTGGACGGCACGTCCGCGGGTGCGTCTCGGCTCGATGATCTGCGAGCTGAGAACAATGCGGGGATCGGTTTGATCATCAATAGTGGCAGTCAGGTCACCAATTGTATCGCAGGTCAAAACGGAGGAGTGGGCATCTCGACGAGCAATGACGTCCTAGTCACCGGCTGCATGAGCGGCTCAAATGGCGGTCACGGATTCCAGCTTGGCACCGCCTGCACGATCAAGTCATCTTTTGCCAGCGGCAACGGCGGAGCCGGCATCGCGCCCAGTGGGATAAACAGTCTCACTGTGATCGATTGTAATACTCACCTTAACAATGGCGTGGGCATCGCCGGGCCAAACCGAGCATTCATTACCAGCTCCACAGCCGCGGAGAATAAAGCCGGTGGGATTTCCGCCGCCGCCTCCAGTACCGATTAGTAACTGCAACGCAAGCGGCAATACGGGTCCTGGAATCTTTGCCTCCATGGGCAGCGCTGTTACTGGTTGCACTGTTTCGGCCAACACGACCGATGGCATCCAGGTCGACAACCTTAGCCGCGTGGAAGGAAACATCTGCCAGGGCAATGGCACGGGAGGCGACGGGGCCGGAATCCACGTCACCGGAAGGAAAAATCGGGTCGATGGTAACATGGCTACAAGTAACCACCGCGGAATAGACGTAGACGCGGGCGGCAACCTGATTGTGCGCAACGATTCCAGTAATAACACCACTAACTACGACATCGCACCCGGCAATACCAATGCCAGTGTCGAATCACCAGGGGCAAACTTTATTCTTACCCGACCGTGGGCCAATTTCATCCACTAGTCCTTCTTAAGTGGTCGTCTTAACAAAGATTTGGAATCGGCGGAGACCCTTTTTACCAGGAGAGCATTTCCAGCGCCTTCGGACCAGCAGCCCGAAGTAACCAAGTTCGCCACAGGGCGAGCCCGCGGTGGCGGACGTGCGCCGCAATTAGTCCTTAACAATCAGTAACCTAACAAATCCATCTAAACAAAAGGAAGCAAACAAGTGACTACTCAATTCCGAAGAAATTCAATCAACCCGTCGCCCTTGCGAGCCAGTTTTCTTCTTATCCCGCTTTCCCTGGTCGGCTGGCTTGCCTTTTCGTCGGCGGCTCGCGCGCAAGACGCTTGTCGAGAAGGCTGTGATTTTCCCCTCGCCGGCACCTTCCTTGGTCTCAATGCGCTCGTGAACAATACAACCGGCTTTGGCGACACCGCCGTCGGAGCTCTCGCGCTCGCGGAAAACACGAGCGGCAACAACAACACCGCCATCGGGGACGTTGCCCTCTTCGCCAACACCACCGGCAGCAACAACTCGGCCGTCGGCTATGCTGCGCTCAATAGTAATACCGGCAACGATAACACGGCCACCGGTTTCGGTGCGCTCTTTAACAATAAAGCCGGCAGCAGAAACGTGGCCCTCGGTTCTAGCGCCCTTAATAGTAACGACGCCGGCAGCGATAACACGGCTACCGGTGTGAATGCGCTCCACGATAACACTGCCAATTACAATACTGCGATGGGTTATCAGGCGCTCGAAAGCAACACCACCGGCACTAATAACACCGCCAGCGGACTCAATGCGCTTAATAATAATGTTGTCGGCAGTTTCAACGCGGCCAGCGGCGCTTATGCGCTCTATAGCAATACTGGCGGATATAACACAGCGGACGGTTACCAGGCGCTTTATAAGAATACGGTTGGCAGCCACAATATTGCGCTGGGCTATAATGCCGGTTATAACCTGACCACCGGTAGCAACAATATCGACATCGGTAACCCTGGACTGGCAGTCGAAGCCAACACCATTCGCATTGGCGCGGTAAGAGCCCAGACCAACACATATATAGCCGGCGTTAATGGGGTCACCGTGCCCAGCGGCGTCGGGGTAATCATAGATACCAACGGCCACCTCGGCACAGTCGTTTCTTCTAAGCGTTTCAAAGACAACGTGAGACCGATGGACAAGGAGAGCGAAGCCGTTCTCTCGCTTCAACCGGTGACCTTCCGTTACAAGCACGAGCTTGATCCGGCAGACGTTCCGCAGTTCGGCCTCGTCGCTGAGGAAGTGGCCAAAGTTAATTCTGACCTCGTGGCGCGCGACGAGGAAGGTAAGCCTTACACCGTGCGCTACGAAGCGGTCAACGCGATGTTACTCAACGAGTTCCTTAAGGCTCATCGCCAACTCGGAGAACAGCAAGCGGAGATAGAAGATTTGAAAGCTGCGTTGAAGGATCAGGCGGCGCAGATTCAAGAGGTAACGACGCAGTTAGGAGCAAACAACCCCCGTCCCAGCTGGTAGTAAGTGAAAAGTAAAAGCCATGCCGTGAGAGTTATGATTCTATGAACAATGCGATTCAACTTAAGAATATAGTTCCAACACTGGCGCTTAGCATCGCGTGCATCACACTGCCGCCGGCGGCGCGCGCGACGTTGGATCCGCCACCGGATGGCGGTTACACTAACGAAAATACCGCCGAGGGCACAGAAGCGCTTAGCAGTTTGCAATTCGGGACCGATGGCGGCGACCATAACACCGCGATTGGTTTTGAAACACTTAGTGCTAATACGACCGGCGACCATAACACCGGTCTCGGCGCTGACACGCTTGCCTTCAATTCAATCGGGAACGATAACACGGCCGCCGGCTATCTGGCACTTTTTCTCAATACCACCGGGAGCAGAAATGTGGCCCTCGGGACGGACGCGCTCTACAGCAACCTCATTGGGATTGATAATACCGCTACCGGGGTAAATGCGCTTTTCAACAATACCGGTAACTACAACACCGCGACGGGCTATCAGGCGATGGAAAGCAACACTACCGGCACCAACAACACGGCCAACGGTCTCAATACGCTCAATACCAATACCACCGGCAGCTCCAATGTCGCCAGCGGCGCCTATGCGCTCTTTAACAACACCACCGGCGCCAACAACACGGCCATCGGTTTTGATGCGCTCTATGACAACACCATCGCCAACAGCAACACAGCCGTCGGTCTTGGTGCGCTGCAAAACAACGCCACCGGCAGCGGCAACATCGCCTTGGGCCTTAACGCCGGCTTCAATCTCACCACAGGCAGTAATAATATCGATATCGGCAGCAACGGTGCGGCTGGTGATTCCGCCAGGATCCGCATCGGCACGAAACCAACTCACAAGAACACTTTTATCGCCGGCATTTTCGGCGTGCCGGTGCCAACCGGCGTAGCGGTGCTCATAGATAACGCTGGTCATCTTGGCACGACCACTTCCTCGGCGCGTTTCAAAGGGAACATTCGGCCAATGGATAAAGCGAGCGAGGCGATCCTGGCGCTCCAGCCCGTGACCTTTCAATACAAGCACGAGTTTGATCAGGAGGGTGTCCCACAGTTTGGCCTGGTGGCCGAGGAAGTCGAAAAAGTTAGCCCCGACCTGGTGGCGCGCGACGACGAAGGCAAACCATACTCTGTGCGTTATGAAGCCGTGAACGCGATGCTGCTCAATGAGTTCCTCAAGGAACATCGTAAGGTGGAGGAACAAGCAACGGCCATTGCGCAGCAACGCAATGACTTCCAAGCCAGTATCACTAAGCTTGACGCGACTCTCACCGAGCAGCAAGCGGAAATCAAAACTCTCACCGCCATCCTCAAAGAGCAGGCCGCGCAGATTCAAAAAGTGAGTGCGCAGGTCAGCGATCGATAAATCAAGCGCGACGCTTAACCCGAAACAATCCCTAAAAGAAAGCAATACCACAGATGAACAGCTGAGATTTTTTTATGAAGCACTCGTTAGTTTTGGTCGCAATCACAGTCGTATTATCTTGGGAAGGAGCCGGGCACTCTTCGCTCGCTCAGTCAACCCAGCATCTGATTTCTACCGATGCTGTGCCCAAAGGGCTCAGCACCTCGGACTGGACGAGCATTCGCGCCGCGCATGAGGCCGCGCGGAAGAGCTCTCGCCTGGCGAGTGACGAGCACGCCAGACCGACGCCCTCGCCGCGGATTCCATCGCGCAGCAGGCTTATGTGCAAGCTTCCAACACTGATTCGGGCGATACCTTTGGCATTGTCGCGATCTCCGGCAATACCGTGGTCGTCGGCTCGAACGGCGAGGCGAGCGACGCGGACGGGGAAAATGGCGACCAGAGTGATAACAGCTCTAGTGCAGGTGCAGCCTATGTCTTCGTGCGCAACGGCACCATCTGGAGCCAGCAGGCTTATCTGAAAGCCTCCAATTCCGACACAGGGGCCGTTTTCGGTATTTCTGTGGCGATTTCGGGCGACACCATCGTCGTCGGTGCGGCCGGAGCCGGAGTTTGAGGATACGGGGTTAGCCTACGTCTTCGTGCGCAACGGCACCACCTGGAGTCAGCAAGCCTTGCTGAAGGCTTCAAACACCGATGGCGCTGACGCTTTCGGCGCTACTGTGGCAGTCTCGGGCGATACCGTTGTGGTCGGCGCACCTTTCGAGGCCAGTAAGGCCACTGGGGTTAACGGCGATGAAACTGATAATAGCGCATTTAGCGCCGGGGCGGCCTACATCTTCGTGCGCAATGGCACCACCTGGAGCCAGCAAGCTTATCTGAAAGCCTCTAACACCGATCCCGGCGACAATTTCGGTAGCTTCGCAACCATCTCCGGCGACACCGTGACCGTCGGGGCCGCGCGTGAAAATAGCAACGCCACCGGCATCAACGGCGACCAGAACGATAATAGCGCCGGGCAGGCTGGCGCGACCTACATTTTCGTACGCAATCGGCACCACTTGGAGTCAGCAAGCATACGTGAAAGCTTCTAACACCGATGCTAGTGACTTTTTCGGGGCCAGGGTGGCGCTCGCGGGCGACACCTTGGTGGTCACGGCGTTCTCGGAAGCCAGCAGCGCCACCGGGTCAATGGTGATGAGACCAATAACAGTGCTAGCGGCGCCGGCGCCGCCTACGTTTTCGTGCGCAACAATACTACTTGGAGCCAGCAAGCGTATCTGAAAGCTTCCAACACCGATGCTAACGACCTATTCGGCGAATCGGTCGCGATCTCCGGCGATAACGTCGTCGTCGGGGCAAATTTCGAAGGCAGCAACGCCACCGGGATCGGTGGCGACCAGAATAATAACAGCGCGCTCACGCCGGGGCCGCTTATGTTTTTGTGCGCAACGGCTCCATCTGGAGCCAACAAGCTTATCTGAAAGCTTCAAACACCGGCCCAGGGACAGGTTTGGTGATTCGTCGCGCTCTACGGGCGACACCGCGTGGTTGGAGCCTTGTTGGAAGCGAGCAGGGCGACCGGGATCGACGGCGACAAGACTGATAATACCGCGCAAAACGCGGGCGCAGCCTACATTTTCACGGTCTGGGAGAAACGCTGCGCCGTCATCCCACTGCTTAATATCTCGACCCGGATGAATGTCGGTACGGGCGAGAATGTCCTCATTGGCGGCTTTATTGTCGTGGGGACCGATCCGAAGAAAGTCATTATCCGCGCCATCGGACCTTCTCTGGCAGATATGGGCGTGCCGGATGCACTGGCCGATCCGATCCTCGAGCTGCACATGTCGGATGGCTCTGTTGTGACTAACGACAATTGGCGCGATACACAGGAACAGGAAATCATCGACTCGACCGTCCCGCCGAGTAACAACCTCGAATCGGCCATCGTCGCCACCCTCGATCCGAACCCTTACACCGCGATTGTGCGGGGCAAGAACAACGGCACCGGCGTTGGATTGGTCGAAGTTTACGACCTTGATCAGGCGGCCAATTCCCAACTGGCTAACATCAGCACCCGCGGCTTCGTCGATATCGGCGATAACGTCATGATCGGAGGCTTCATCGTTGGAGGAGATAACAGCACGACGGTCCTGGTTCGGGCCATCGGGCCATCGTTAGGCGCTATCGGGGTCGATGATCCCTTGCAGGATCCCACTCTTGAATTGCACGACGCAGATGGCGTACAGGTCGCGTCCGACGATAATTGGAGAGATACCCAGGAACAGGAAATCATCGACACCACCATTCCACCCACCGACGATCGCGAAGCAGCCATCCTGGCAGATCTAACTCCCGCGGCTTACACCGCCATCGTGCGTGGCAAGAATAACACGACCGGCGTCGGACTGATGGAAGTTTATAACTTACAGTAACCAGTTGTCGGAATAAACGGGACTTGATAGCAAAGCAGTGGTCTCGGCCGGAATAGGCTCGTTCGGTCGGCAGAGCCTTTGTCCCACCGATTTATCCATGAAGAGATAGGCTCTCTAAACTAGTGACGTATACCAAGCGTGCCGGCAGAGCCGACCAACACCTGGATCTTCGCCAGGTCGGGCGTGCGACGTTTTTTTGGGGCGGTCTTACTGTGGCTCTCGCGATCTGAATCGTGGACAAGATGGCGCTCAACACGGCGCACTTCCCCATACTTGGCCACAGCGTGTTTGGGCAGCTACTCTTTCGCTGCCAAGACCACCGCGTCTGAAGCTTAGCGCGACTTACTCGCGGAAGTGAGTTGGTCGATGGCGCGTTGGCAATCGGCGACGCGCGTGGCGAATTTTTTCGGTTGATCCGCGTCAGCCGGCGCCAAGGTGCCACTATCGCGGAGAGTGGAAACAATCTGCCCTGCTTTTTCATAGGTCCCGCGCGCTTCCGACCAGGCGCGAGTTCGCTCTGCGACGGGCGCCTTGGTGTCGCCGCCGGAACGTGCAAAGGCGTCGCCGAGCCGTTCCTCGTAAATGGCGAGGTTGCGTGAATAGATTGCGTTGGTGGGATCAGCGCTTAAGAGAGCAGTCACGATTGTAATTGCCTGCTGCGCATGGCCTACGGCTGGCAGGGGATCACCTTTGGCGGTTAAGGCTTCCGCGAGATCGACATGCCCGCTTGCGAGATCGAACCTCGCCTGGGCATTTTGCGGATCGGCCGCGGCAAAGCTTTCCCTAATCGCGAGCGATTTTTGGAGGCTCTCGACCGCACCGGAATAATCCTCTGCGGCCACCTGAGTGGTCCCAAGTTGCTTGTAACCCCACCCTACTTCGCGGCGGGCACGACCGTTATTCGGATCAGCGGTGGCGAGCGACTCGAGCACGGCGACTCCTTTGCGGAGGGAAGCGATTGCCTCGGGTTGGTGTGGATCGGAAGCGCCGCCGATTTTCATCAGGTTAATCGCGACTGGCCGTTTTCGCTTGGCGCTTGAGCTGTCCTGGCGAAGCAATTCTTCGCAAATGGTTAGCGACATTTTATAATTCGACAGGATCTCGGCTTCGGCATTCGCCGTCCGTCCCAGGCCGTCGCCCAGCGTCTCATAAGCCCGAGCGAGTTCGTCCTCGACGGCGGGATTCTTCGGCTGACTCTTAGCGAGGTCGGTAAATATCTGTAAGGAGCGCCGGTAATCGCGAATCATCTGCCCGATGTTTCCCTTTTGGTCCATAATATCGCCAAGCGCGCGGTAGGTGCGGCCTAACTCCATTTGCGTATCAGTAGTAATCGCGGCTGGCGGGAAGTTTTCTCGAATCTGAAGGGCTTTGCGATAACTCGTGAGAGCGCCATCTGTGTCGCCGATGTTGGCGGAATAAGGATTGCCCTGGATATCGCCGATTTTCTCGTAGGCGGTAGCTAGCTCGCGCTGCAACGCAGAGTTGCCAGCGACGTCGTGTGCGAGGCTATCGAGATATTCGAGGGCGCGAGTCACAATCAGCCGGCGTGTCGGTGTGGAACCGGCCAGGTCCTTCACCGAATCGTGAATCTCAAACATCAGAGAATTGGCCAGGCCGCGCACTTGGGCGAAGTGCCGCTCGGCCAGAACGCGCTCTTCGTTGGCGCGATGCGCTTCCCATAGGGCAGCGATGGTCGCGCCGATCAGGAGAAGCGCCACGGTCGCGGTTACGGTTAAACCGATCTTGTGGCGACCCACGAACTTTGATGTCCGGTAGGCAAAGGTATCTTTCCGCGCGATAACCGGTAATCCTTCCAGGTATCTCCGGATATCTTCCGAGAATTGCCCGACCGATGAGTAACGGCGTTCCGGTTCGGGCCGCAACGCCTTGGAGACAATGTTATCGAGATCGGCGTCCAGTTTTTGTAACTCGGGTTCGCCGTCTTTCCTGACTCCGGGCGTTTTTCCGGTCAGCAATTCGTAAAGGACAATTCCAAGACTGTAAACATCGCTCGCCGTCGTCATGCGGTCGCCGCGCCGTTGTTCGGGGCTGGCATAATTTGGAGTCATCGCGCGCATGGTTGCCACCGTTCTGTTATCCGTCTCGGCTGTTTCCGGATCGAGCAGCCGTGCAATCCCGAAATCCAGAAGCTTCGGTTCTCCTTCCGCCGTGACGCGGATGTTAGCCGGCTTGAGATCCCGATGTATGACCAGGTTTTGATGTGCGTAGGAAACTGCCGCGCAGACCTTGCGAAAGAGACCTAGCCGCGCGCGCGGGCTCAAGGCATGCTCAGCGGAATAGGCTTCGAGCGGAATGCCCTCCACGTATTCCATCACGAAATAAGGCAGACCTTTCTGAGTCACCGCGCCGCCGTAAAGCCGGGCGATATTGGGATGATTGAGCGCGGCGAGGATGCGCTCCTCCTGCCGGAAATGCCTGACGAATTCTTTGGTCCCAAAACCCTGTTTGATTAGCTTGATAGCAACCTGACGGCCAAAATGCGTATCGTCCGCGAGATAGACTTCGCCCATGCCTCCTTCGCCCAGCAGAGAAAGGATTCGGTAGTCACCCAATATCTCGCCCGCGCTCAGCTCGCCGGTAGTAGTGTCGTCGCCCAAGAGCTTTGCTCCAAACTCGACGGCCGGCACGGACATTAGCCCAGCGGCACCCTTCTCTTCGCGCAGAAGCGCTTCCACTTCGGCACGCAGTTCCCCATCGCTGCCGCAGGCCTGAGCAAGAAAAGCAGCCCTTTCGGCGCCCGCCAGTTCGAAGGCGTGCTCGACGATTTCCGCGAGCCGTTCGGCGCGCTCAGGCTGCATCTTTTCGTAACTCACGGGCGAGCCAGAGACGGGCAAAATTCCAATCGCGCAAGACCGTTTTTTCCGAGACCTGGAGGATTTCGGATATTTGCCTGGCCTCCATCCCGCCGAAGAATTTCAACTCCACCACCTTGCTTTTGCGCGGGTATATTTTCGTCAGGTCCTCCAGCGCATCATCGAGCGCCAATAATTCCACCGCCGAATCGGTCGGTAGTTCACTTGCTTCGGTCAGCGAAAGTTTTTGTTGGCCGGGTCCACCGCGTTTGGCCGCGTGATGCGCCCGCGCGTGCTGGATGAGGATTTGCCGCATGAGCCGAGCGGCGATGCCATAAAAATGGGCGCGATCTTTCCAGGTCACCTGGGTGTCATCAACCAGCTGCAAATAAGCCTCGTGCACCAGCGCCGTCGCCTGGAGGGTGTGGTCGTCGCGTTCCCGTTGCAGGTAAGCTCGGGCCACGCGCCGCAGCTCTTCGTAAACCAGCGGCATTAACTTGGCCGGGACATCCTCGTCACTCCCACTCTGCCAGTTCAGCAACAGCGCTGTGACATCCTCTGATGGTTCCGAATTCACGCGCATGTCCCTTTGTTCGCTCGGCCCAGACTGACACATCGCGCCCGTAGCCGGTAGTGAATTCGTCAAACTCGATGTCCGTTCCAGCGGATTTTTTTCACATGTCTGAGTGAAGGCATAAAAAAATGAAATATTCCAGCCATACTACCATCTTCACAAAGATCGCGGCGCGAGCCGCTCGTCGCCTCGCCACCACGGGGCTCTTTATTGCAATCATCGTCGCCTTTCCCCGGCTGGCCTCCGCCCAAGCGGTCGAGACCACGCTGGTCAGCTTTGACGGCACCAATGGCCACTATCCCACCCAGGGGCTGCTGCTGGCCAGCGACGGGAATTTTTACGGCACCACGCCCGCTTACGGGGCCGATAATGGCACGGTATTTCGGATCACGCCCACCGGCACACTGACCACGATCTACCGCTTCAGCGGGTTAGCCGACGAGGGCAACCCGCTGGCGGCACTGATCCAAGGCTCCGACGGCAATTTATACGGCACAACCGCCGGAGGTGTATCCCCTGCATACGGCACGGTTTTCAAGCTCACGCTTGATGGAACTTTGACCACGCTCTTTGTCTTTACCTACGACCCGACAACCGACACCTTCCCTAACGGCAACGCCCCTGAGGCTGCGCTTGTGGAAGGACCAGATGGCAACCTCTATGGCACGACAGCGGGCGGCGGGAGGCAGAATGGCGGCAGCTCGGCCCTGGGCACGATTTTCAAGATGTCCCCCGCGGGAGATCTACTGGGTTCGTTCCCGGTCTATGGATCTCTCGATATTGCTATCCCAAACGCGCCGCTTGTCCTTGGGACCGACGGCGCCTTCTATAGCACGTCCTACAATTCAGGCGGCGTGGTCGGCGCCGGCGCCGTCTACCAGTTTAGCGCTGCGGGCGTGGTGACGGTGCTGCACGGCTTTAATGACACTCCCGACGGTGGGACGCCGAACGGCGGACTTGTCCTTGGCAGCGACGGTAATTTCTACGGCACCACCCAGTTTGGCGGAACGAGTCACCTCGGCACTGCTTATCGGATATCCGAAGGGGGCACATACGAGGAGCTACTTAGCTTTGACGGTAGCAATGGCGCCCAGCCGCTCGGTCAAATGATCCAGGCCACGGATGGTAACTTCTACGGGACAACTGTGGGCGGTGGCAGCTACCTCCAAGGCACGGTATTCCAGCTTACCCCCGCCGGTGTGCTGACGACGGTATATAACTTCACCTATAGCCAATCTGGAGATACAGATGGAGCCCAACCCAAGGGGACATTAGTTCAAGGTGCCGACGGCCGACTCTACGGCACTTCTCAGGGCGGCGGCTTGTACAACACAGGAGCGGTCTTCGCGCTAGACCTCGGTCTTCCAGGCACGTTTAACCTGGCAAGTGCGGCATCGGTGAAGCATGGCTTCGCCATAGACTTACCGCTTACCGGCACACCTGGCGTCGAGGACCGAAGCGGAGGCCGGCAAGGCGCTTATTCGATCACCATGACCTTTAGTAACAACGTGGCGTCAGTCGCAAGCGTGACCTCGAGCTGCGGGACCGTGGCCAGCAGTAGAATCAATAACACCAATCCTCATCAATTCACCGTGCGCCTCGCGGGTGTTACGTGCAATGCCGAGGACGTCACCGTTACCCTAACTAACGTCCAGGACGACCAATCGAATACCCTGGCTTCCGCCTCTGTTACCATGGGCCTCTTACTTGGCGATGTCGACGGCGATGGGACCATAACCAAGGCTGACGCTACTCTCGTTAGCGCCGACCTGGGACAGAGGACGGATGCGACGAACTTTCGGGAGGATGTGGATGCGAATGGAACGATCAACAGCTCCGACGTCCAGGCCGTCAAGCGCCAGAAAGGGACCTTCCTGCCCTAACTCTTATCACCTTCTCGCCAGCGGGAGCCATCTATCTGGCTCCTGCTCGGCGGGCTGGGGTCGATTCCTTGCGAGAAAAGGTTCCGCAGGGATTTCTCTTTTCTAATCGCTCCTGCGCCTAAAAGCCACCACTCCAAACTAGCCGAGGCGGAAGTTTTTTGAAAGTCGATGTCCGTTCCGGCGGCACTGCTGCACATGCTTCAGTGAAGGCAAAATAAAAATGAAAAACACCCACCAATATAACGCCAGCTCCCATCTCGCGGTCCTAGCTGCTCGGCGCTTCGCCACCATAACACTGATGTTCGCGGTAAGCGTCGGCGCCCTCCCGCGGCTTGCCACGGCCGAGACCGCCACCCTGACCGTGCTGGCCGATCTCGGCACCCTCCCCAATCAAGCCGGGGGAAGAACCAACACCAATTTTGGGGTAATCCTGGCCAGCGACGGCAACTTCTACGGCACCACGACATTCGGCGGCAGCGCCAACTTTGGCACAATTTTCAAGCTAACGCCCACGGGTACACTAACGACACTGGTCAACTTCACCGGACCCAACGGCTCCTACCCTATCGGTGGGCTGATCCAGGCCAGTGACGGCAATTTGTACGGCACGGCGAATGGCGGCGGCGGAGGCGCTACCCATTACGGTACTGTTTTCCGGGTCACGCTCGACGGGACCTTGACGACGATCTTTACCTTTACCTTCGACGCCGTGACCGGCCTCACCCCGAACGGCGCCAACCCGGAAGCCGCGCTCGTCCAAGGCACGGACGGCAACTTGTACGGCACGACGATTAACGGTGGAACGAATAGCAGCCAAGGCTTGGGCTATGGCACGATCTTCAAGATGTCGACTACTGGAACACTGCTGATGTCGGTCACCGTGCACGGGGGTGCCGAGCCCCAATTTCCGCGAGTACCGCTGATCCAGGGCAGCGATGGTAATTTCTACGGCGTCTCCTACAAGGGAGGCGACCTCGCTTACTCTGGCGGCACGGTATTCCGGTTTACCCCCGGAGGCGTGGTGACGGTGTTGCACGGCTTCACCGACCCCGAAGGCGACAAGCCCGAGGGCGGCGTCGTCCAGGGCAGCGATGGCAACCTTTATGGCACCACAGAAGGCGGCAGCATTGCAAACTTAGGCGCTGTTTATCGGGTCACCCTGGCGGGCGAGTTTACAGTCTTGCACCAGTTCACTGGGTCTCAGCCCACCGGGCCGACTGATGGGGCGCAACCCTTTGGCGAAATGATCCTGGCCAGCGACGGCAATTTCTACGGCACGACTTCCGAAGGCGGTGACGGCAACCTCGGCAGCGTTTTTCAGATCACACCTGCGGGCGTCTACACCACGATCTACAGCTTTCCCAACACAGGCATGAGCGGCGCCGGCATAACCGGCTCCCTGCCCCGGGGGACATTACTCCAGACCAGCGACGGCAACCTCGTCGGCACAACCACAGGCGGCAACGCTAGCGGCGGCGGCACGGTATATCGGATCAACCTCGTTCCCCAGCCCACGCTCCTAAACATTTCCACCCGACTGGATGTGCAGACCGGGGACAACGTCTTGATCGGTGGATTCATCATCACTGGGACCCAGCCTAAGAAGGTTATCCTCCGCGCGATTGGACCCTCCCTGGCAAAAGCGGGTGTGAGCGGTGCCCTCGCTGATACCATCCTGGAGTTACACAAACCCGACGGCACCATCGTCACCAACGATAACTGGAAAGACACCCAGGAAGCGGACATTATCGCGACGACTGTGCCGCCCACGAATGACTTGGAATCGGCCATCGTGGCAACGCTCGATCCAGGTAACTACACCGCGATCGTGAGTGGCAAGAACGCCGGCACCGGTGTAGCCTTGATCGAGGCTTATGATCTCGATAGCACAGCTGACTCCGAGTTGGCCAACATTAGCACGCGCGGTTTCGTGCAAACGGGAGCCAACGTCATGATTGGGGGCTTTATTGTCGGGGGAAACACTTCCAGCGTTGCTCTGCGCGCCATCGGACCTTCGCTCTCAGCCGCCGGCGTTACTGGCGCTCTGGTCGATCCCTTCCTCGAGTTGCACGATAGCAACGGCGCCGTGCTCGCTTCCAATGATAACTGGAAGAACAGCCCGGACAAACAAGTCTTCATCGACGCCGGTATCGCCCCGACGAGCGACAAGGAGTCCATCATCCTCGGCACACTTGCGCCCGGAAACTATACCGCGATTGTCAGCGGAGTTGGCGGCAGCACCGGCGTCGGTCTCGTTGAGGCCTACAACCTACACTAACACTGGAAGCTCAGATCTGACAGAATGGTTCTCTGAAAGGTTGCGAGACCCGCAGACAGTGAGTGAATGGTCTCAAAATAAGGACGCTGCGTTGTTCTTTTACGGCTTAGGAGGAATGTTCACACGGCGCGAACAAGGTGGTCTCGGGATAATCTTACGAACACAAATTACGAGGTAAAAAGTAACTGTTTTCGAGGGGTTCCCCAACGATCAACCTCACTTGCGAGAAGCTAACTCCCGCGGCTTACACCGCCATCGTCCGTGGCAAGAATAACACGACCGGCGCCGGACTAATGGAAGTTTATAACTTACAGTAACCAGCTGCCCGGAATACGCAGAGCTCAATAACCGTATCCGGCTGGGCTGCAGGTTCAAAGGCCAGATCGGGATGTAAGGTGCCTCCACGCGCTTCCAGGATCAAGCCGATCGAAGGCGAGCGACGCGATTCTGGTCCCTGGAGGCTCCCCATTCTTTGGTGTCGCGAAAGACCGGCTTTTTTTCGCGCGAGGCAAATAGCAGGATTGCAACTCCAGAGCTACCTCGCAACAATAGCCGACCTCGCGAACCGCACTGGTCCCGATGTTTACTGCGCTGTTTTTTCTAATTGCTCTGCTATCCGAGATTATCGGAACCATCGCCGGTTTTGGCTCGTCGGTTTTCTTCGTTCCTCTTGCGGGTTTCTTCTTCGAGTTTCACCAGGTCCTTGCCTTAACGAGCATCCTGCATGTATTCAGCAATGCGGCGAAACTGGTGTTGTTTGGGAAGCACGTGCGCGTCCAATTGCTGATCTTACTCGGCGTCCCAAGCATAGCGGGAGTGATCGTCGGTGCATACCTCAGCACAAGGCTTAAATTTCAATTCGATGAATTGATTCTTGGTCTGTTTTTGATTGGCTTCAGCCTGTTCTTTCTTTGGCGACCGAAAGCCAAGGTATCCGCGTCGAAACTCAATGCCATCAGTGCCGGAGGTGTTGCCGGATTCTCGGCCGGACTCATTGGCACCGGCGGCGCGATCCGCGGACTTGCTTTGGCGGCCTTTGATCTGGAAAAAGGAGTGTTCGTAGCGACCTCGGCCGCGGTCGATTCCGGCGTCGATTTCAGCCGAATGGTAATTTATCTCCGGAATGGCTATCTCTCGGCAAACTCGTTGGGCTACCTGCTCGGCTTGTTGGTCATCGCCTTTGTCGGTTCGTATATCGGCAAGATCGTCCTCAGTAACATTGATCAGAAATATTTTCGAAGAGTTGTGTTGATCTTCGTACTAATAATCGGCGCGACAACACTTGGCCGAGCAATCAATGAACTTGGCCGTTAACCGAGGAGTCACCAATCAAGGAGTGATTGCTACTTTCAGGTCGCGCGCTTCGTCTGATGCACTCGAACCTTCCACTGTTACAGCGGAATACTCGTTGTATCAGCTGGAATACCAATCGCGGTAGCGTCATCGTTTCGATGACCAGTAGTATAAGGTAGCTAATTGAGCAATGCTCGCTAACTGTCGTGGCAGGAGCTTCGCCCACTTCAAGGCCGGGTTCAGTAATGCCGGGATTTATTTTCGACCTGCCGATCGGGGTTAAGGGATGATGTAGGTAGTCAGGATTCCCTGCGTTCGATCGAAGGTTCTGGCCGGCCTGGCCTCTGCGTTAGTGACAAGGAACGCAATCGCTCCCACGCAAGGAGGTCCAACGTGCTTGAACGTTGCCTGGCCATTGGAATTCGTCTGACCGACGACTGTCTCATCGAGCCAGTAATCGTCGAAGAAGTGACCGGTAACCCTTACGCCCGACAGCGGCACGCCCGCCTCGTTCTTTACTATTAGCTTGGCCTGCGCTTGATCGGACCCCTGATCGCAACGGTCAGAGCCCTTCCCCTTCATCTGGATACTGGTCACCTGGATGCAATTGCTGGTGCAGGGCTGACCAGGAACCAATTTCACCAGGCGCTGGCCGGATTGGCCAATGATCATCCGGGCCAGAACCTGTCCGCTCACGTTCATCGGTCCGACGTTAGTGAGGACGCTTCCGGCATAGGCCGGCGAAACGAGAGCAGCGAGGTCCTGCAAGAGACCGCTAGGACCGCCCGCGATCATGCCCGTCGACTGAACCGTGGCTGTGATATCTTGCGCGTCGTTGATCGAACCGATGCCGGCCAGGCTCAAGTGGCCCGTGCCTGCAAACCCTATCTGTTGCCAGGTCCCGTCGTGGTAGCGGAACGGATAAACAAGGTTCTCCGCTCCTGTGTTCACCAGGAAGCGAGCCTCGTCGCCAGCGTCGTTGATGCCTACCGTAGAGTTCTGCAAAAGGAAATCCCTGGGAGGAGGTGCCAGCGCGATCACGCTGCCCGGATCACCGAGGTGATACCAATGGCCAACCGTGGCCACCGTTCCAGCGGGACTGATCCCGAGCGGGGTTTCCGCAGGGAAGCCCTGCGTGACGAGGTTGACCATACCGCCAGCCTCAGTCCACATGAAACGGAGTCTGAGCGCCGGACGACGTCGAGGCGTAGCCGACCGCCCGATTGTTGTCGTCGATCCCGATGGCGATCGAGTCGTGGGTCCCCGGTAGCAAGCCCATGTCGATTGGCATATAGGTGTTACCGCTGGGCTTCCACGCCGCAGCGTGACCAAAACCTAACAGGCCTCCGAATCCAGAGATCCAGCCCAGATTGTTGATGTCAGAGGTAGTGACGCCGCTGAGCCCCGGAACGTTAGGCAAAACAATTCTCTCTCCACCCTTCCACACGACTGGCTCGAGGGGGGGCAGGCACGAGGACCCACAGCCCGGGTCGGGATACGAGTTTCCGGTGACGTCTCCCGCGTCATTCATCGCGGCGCCGAACGCTGCGGTGGCCACGAGATCGACGACGTAGATCGACGCGATGGCTTCGGGACTCTTGGATTCGATACTGACGGGGTCCGCTGCCAGGACAGTAGCCGGTCCGACGAGAGTAACAACGACGGTTACGAAGGCAGCTAACAGTGTTATCTTTTTCATAGGATTCTCCTTCTCAGTTCTCTTTTATGGTGTAATCGAAAATACGATTCCAGCTCCGTCGGAGCTGTTCTGAAAGAGCTTGTCGCGCACAATCACCCGCACTCGCACGTCGGGAATCCCAGAACTTGCAGGCAGCTCCCATTTAAAATTCTTGTTAGTGGCGGCAAGGTCCTTAACCACAAAATGCCAGGTTTGTCCGCCATTGGTCGAGTACTGGATATCGAATGAATGGAGGCCTTCCTGCGCCGAAGCTTTCCACTTAATCGGAACAATGCTTCCACCGGCAAAGGACTGCCCTGTAGTGGGCGAAGTGAGCTGCACCTTGGGCGCCTTAATTCCGAGCGCCGGGTCGGGTCGGATCGAGAAGTATCCTGGCGAAAAGAACCATTTTAGATCATTGGAGTTAATATGTGACAAGACAACCTGCCGAACGCTGTCAGTGCTCACGATCGGCAAAGCAATGGACGTAACGATCGTGGTAAAAAGCCCACCATCCGCCTCGAGGAAAAGATTACCTTCTATCACGCCATTGGTGTTGCCTGTCCAAGTCTCTGCGGGTGTGTTACGGCCCCCGATAAAGGTCTGACCTGAGTAGTCGGACGTTATCTGAATGTTGCCGGTGATATTCCCGGTGCTCACAATGATAGGGGTCTGATCCCATCCTTGTTGGCCGCTCGCGTCGATGGTCACAATCCGAAGGAACTGAGGCAGGTTCGTGAACGCGAAGCCAACATTTGGAATCGTAATTTCAAGCGAACGAGCTGATGCCGGCACGTTGTCGGCAAGGATGATCGGTGGGCGCGTGGGATTATCGAAATCAGCGCCTTCAGGGGAAAGCAGGATACGCTGACTCGCCAGTGTTGTGCTATTAGAGACGGTCCACCGTAAAATCAGTTTTTCGCCTGAGGTAACATAGAAGTCCGGTGGGCGGGTAATCGGTACTAATACCATACCAACTATTTCCCAGGGGGGTCATCCTTACTACCGGTGGATTCTTTGCTATATCGGGCGGCGCAGTTAGGAATGGTTTAAAATTTACCGGACCAACAATCAAGTCGCCCTCGCCCCCAGGGTTCCCAGAGTTGGTTGGCCCAGTCGGTGAGCCCCAATAGTTGTTTTGGGCCGGCATCGAGGACCCGCTGTTAGAAACGCCCGTCCCGTTTCCCTCAAACCAGTTCGGTAACAGATCGGAAGCACTTAGCCGGAAACTCCCCTGGGGCGTTGCCTGCACACCAATTTCGTTGTCGAAGAGGCGGGTTTTGCTGAGATTGGCCATACCGAAGGTGTTGGCGTTGACTCCAGCGAGATTGTTCTGGAAAAGCGAGTTGGTGATATCCAGAAAACTGTCACTGATTGAAGCGCCAAAGAGATTTCCGCGCTGCACCGTAACATAGTCTAGGTGATTGCCTTCGGTCCCGTTAGTCTGGAAGATCAACCCAGTCCATGGAATGCCGGGATTGAGGGCGTCAAAGGTGATGGGAGCGGTGGGAAGTCCATTTGAGATCAGCCGGCGCGTGCTAACGAAGTTTAGTCCTGCAAAGCCGGTCTTTGTCGAATCGAAGAGGACCGTAACACCAGGATCGATAGTGAGCGTTCCACCGCCATTGACCCATCCATCCACCAGATAAGGCACTCCAAGATTGGCCCAGCGCGCGACAGGGCCACCGGCGCCGTCGTGGACCCAGATAAGATTATTTGTATTTCCCGTGAGCGGGACGACCGAGGTAGGTAACAGTCCGCCTTCAACGTCCACCGGGTAAAGATTGCCCTGGAGCACATTGTTCGTTCCCAGTAGGAAGTCTCCGCCCCAGAGGCTCACACCGCCACCAGCCGTTACGTTGCTGGCGCGCATGCCATCCACCATCATTGGCTGAACTGCCTGATTGGTCTCGCGAAAGATAGTGAACGGTTGTCCGTCCACTGTATTGGCGCCAAGGAGGCGAGTGTAACCGCGTAAGATGCTGGCAGTCGAGTTGGTGAAGATGCAATCCCTCAGTGCCAGATACGAATCCGTAATCTGCATCAAGCTGTTGACAAAGTTGCACCGCGTCAGCGTGATGACACCGGGGCCACCCGACAGGATGTCCAGGGTAAAAAGAATTCCGTCAGGACCAGTAAAGGTTGAATCAGAGATGGTAACCTTCCCCGGCCCATGGCGGAATTGACCGCCCACGTCAGTGAACGCCATCGTGACAGTGCCCTTTTCCACCATGATTACCGGTGGAAAGACGTCCTGCGCGGTAATCGTAATGTGGTTGATCGATTGCCCCTGAAGATTCAACTTGCCCGCCACCGTGACCATGTGTCCTTGGAACTCAAGCACAACCCCAGGCTCCACAAGAACGGTTCCATTCTTTGGGATAGTGAGATCCTCACAAATTTGAAAAGGACTGTTCGCGGCCGCCCAGGTGACGGTCGCACCGGGTCCAGGTATCGGAGGCAGATTACAACCTGCGCGCAGCGGGCTCGCCACGAAAAGCAAACCTGCCGCGATCGCGGTTTCGAAAGTGCGCCGAAGTCGTGGATGGCTAGCGTTGTTGCGTGGCCTTAAGGTTGTCCTAGGAGCGGCGATTGTTTTCATATGATTACGTTACTTGATTGTAGGTAGCCTTTTCATCAGTATTTGCGAAAGTTAGGGCGTTTTTTTCAATGGGAGATCGCACTAGTTACATGACGGTACCATCGGCGGAAAGCAGCCCGCTGGATCAGTAAGCTCAACCATGTGTTCGCCGGGCGGCGGGTTGTTGATCGAGAGTTGGGCCTGGTTGCCATTAATGGTCACGGGAGTGGGGTTGCCATCGACTGTGATGGTGACCTGTTCGCCGGAGTGGCTCGTATTAGTGAGGGTAACCTTGGCCTGTAATTTCTGGCCGCCGCCACCGGACTTGCAGCGCGCCTGGAAAGAAAGCAGATCTCCACATGGGATACCGCTACCTCCCCCGTCCACTCCGGTGTCGATCGCGTAGAGATAAGTGTATGGGTCGGCGGCATTGTCATTCACATCCATCCCGACGTAAACCGTGGCGGCATCGAGACTGAAGCGGGGCCGCGATATGGGTCGGACGAAGCCACCGTTTTCCGCAGGCAGATCGACTTGCCAGGAAAGGGTGCCAGTCGCGGCGTCGATGCCCTGAACGGCGCTGGGCCCGCCAATACCGTTAGCGCCGACGACCACCAAAGTGTTGGAAGAATCGACAACGGGACCCACCAGGTAGCCGATGCTGTTCGCCAGCTTCCATTTCACACTCAGGTCAGGATTGAGCGCCATGACATTGGTGGGAAAATTCTCACCTACATAGGTCGTGCCATCAAAACCGACGTTCGGCGCGGTCAAGGTATTGAAGAAGGACGAACGCAGCAGGTTACCACTCGAATCAAAGACGCCGAGCTGATTGCTAGCTATGGTCGAATAAATGTTTCCGCCCGGACCGACGGCCGGTTGATCGTCCGTGCCGCCGGCCAAACGAGCGAAAAGAAAGGTGCCACCGAGTCGGAAGAATTGCAGTCCGTTATTGTTGTCGAGGTTGTTCATATCAAAGTAAAATTGGTTGGTCGGCCCAAACACGATTTCGCGAGTGCGAAGCTCTGCGCCTCTTCCAGTGAGGTAATTGGGGCGATTAGCCAGCACCTGCCCAGCCCGTGAGATCGTCATCTCGCCCAAACCATTCGGGAGTCCGGCGTCCTCGGTCACGGCGTAAATCTTGCCATCCGGCCCAATATCCGGCCCCGCTCCTACCTGCGCGCCGCTCGGGTCGGTAATCGTCCATTTCAAGGTCCCGTCCCGATTTACAGCGTAGATTTTGTTGACGGATGAACCAAAATAGATGGTGCCGTCGGGCCCGACCTCGACCGATTGAATCGCAACTGGGCCGGTGTTGAAGATCCATTTCACGCCCCCGCTTGGCGTGAGCGCGTAGAGATGACCTCCGACATCAAGGGCATAAATGGTCCCATCCGGTCCGATCCCGGCGCGGCCCTGAATGTAAAGGCCATCTGCCTGGAAGCGCCACTGAACACGACCGACCGCCGAGCGCGCCGTCACTGTCAGCGGCAGAGTGTTACTCGTGCCGCCGGAAGTGACGACCTGCACTGGCTCCGAACCCACCGGCGAGGAGTCAGGACACGTAGGCGGTGATCGAGGCGTCCGTCCAGTTGCTCACCGGCGCCGTCGCGCCGCCGATTGTTACAATACCGCTGCCCTGCTCGGCGCCGAAGCTGCTACCGCTGATTTTGAGACGACCAGCCTGCGCAAGAGTGGTAACGGACAACGCGCTGATGGTTGGCGCGGTTAGGGTGCGTGTGCCGGAGAGAGCGAAAGCAGAAGGCTGCAGTGTGACCGCTGCGAAGACGAAGCCAAAGGCAAGAACACGACGTAAGGCTTGAAGTATCGAAGTCATATGATTAATAAGATTTAAGGGTTGTACTATCCATTGCCTGATGTAAGTGTGATTAAGTTCATTTCGTTAGGGGCGTAGTCGAAAACACGATGCCACGGCAAGCGGCTGGCGTTCTACTTGGTGATGCTCTTGCTTAGAACGCTGTTGGCTGGGTCGAAGGTATATCCAGTCTTCGTGACGTCGGCGACGGTCAAGGTGTATGTGCCGTGTCCGCTCTGTGTGCTGAACGTAGCATTGCCGCTTGTGTCGGTTGTAGCCCTCTTCTTTTGAGTCGAGCCGGTGGGCAACTCCCACTTGATAGCAACCGTTGCGCTTGGAATAACTGTCCCGTTTTCGTCTTTGACGGTAACAACGCCCTTGACCTTGACCTGATCGCCTTGCGTCTTGGTGGAAAGATTGATGCTGGTGCTGCGCAGCAACGTGCCGGACGTCGAGCTGGTGGCATCGACGGCATACAAGAAGCAAAACGTGGCCGTGCCGCCGGTAATTGCCGTCCCGAAGTAAACCGTGCTGCCGTCCGGCGTGAAACGAGGGATGGATTGCATGTTTTGGTTCCCGCCACTTTCGACACCCAAATCCAAACTCCACAAGAGCTGGCCGCTCGATGTGCTGAACGCCCTGACAAAACCGGGCACTCCGAAGTTTGGCGCGCCGCCGGTGAAAACAATGTCGTTAGCAGGACTCACGACTGGATAGCTCAGGATGCTGCCGTCGAAGAAGGTCCATAGCGGTATGAAATCGCCAGTAACCCCTTGAAGGTAACTCAGACTCTGGCCAAAGTAGACTCTGCCATCCGGCCCGACGGTCGGCACGGATATGCTGAGGCCTGGGCTTGGGAAATAACTTCTGAGCAACGTTCCGCTTGCCGGATCGAATGCGTTGAGTGACCAGTTTCCGCCGGTCGGCACGGTTGCCGAGAGAAAGACCGTGCCGTCGGGTCCGACGATTGGCCGCTCTTGCTGCATCATGTCGCTCTTCGTCATGAACAGCGGAATCGCCCACACCTGTTCACCGGTCAGATTGAAGGCATACATGTGATTGCGTTCCGAGCTGCCGAAATCGTCGAATGTCACGTAAAATTGGTCCACCGCTCCGGCGGGATGGGACGGGCCGAAAGACATTTCCACCCCGAGTTGCCCCTGCTCTGCCATGACCGGATCGCCCGTGTTGCTCCAGAGCAACTGGCCCGCCGGAGATAAGGCCAACGCCCCCAGACCCCCTATGTCGGTCACCGCGTAAATGTTTCCATCCGGCCCTACGGTCGGACCTGCTATCACACCTTGGCCGCCTGGTGGTTCAGTAAAAGTCCACTTCAAGGATCCGTTCGGTTTGATCGCGGTGATAGTCGAACTGTCTGCAACATAGACGGTGCCGTCGATGCCGATACTGGGCGGTCCCGCGGCGAAGATGCGCGTCGTAAAGATCCACTTCAACCCCCCATCAGGTCGGAGCGCATAAACATTCCCGCTCGAGTCGTGGATGACTACCGTGCCATCCGCACCGACTGCGGGTCGCTGCAGTATGTAGGGCGAATCCGCCTGGAAGCGCCATTTCACGCGATCATTCGCAATGCGTGTGTTGACAGTGAGGCTAAGCGTGTTGCTTGACTGGCCCGAATCGTTGACCACTTGCACAGGCACCGTAGTCAAGCGGGCCCTCTCCGGGACGTAGGCGACGATGCGGGTTCTCTCCCAGCTGGCGACGGGTGCGGAGATGCCGTCGATTAGTACCTCACCCCTGCCGCCGAAGTTGCCACCGAGAATTTCCAAGTAGCTACTGCGGTCGAGTGTGTTGGCCGATAGACTGGATATCGTACCGGGGCCTTTGACTGTGCCGTATACTGGTGCCAAGACAAATGTTGCAACAGCAGCCATCGTCAGTTTCTGCATTAGTTTCAGTTTCATAGGAGTGTCTAATGGTTCGCGTTTTGTCGCTGACACGCTCTGGTTTAGTCGGCTGGGCGTGGTTAGTTTCTATTTGATGGTCTTTGAATAGGTGCTCGTTATTTTCTGTGCCTGCATTTCTTGGGAAAGACCGACCTTATTTTCTTACGGCGGCAAGTAGCGTTGGACTTAGGGCGTCGTTAGCACAAAGGCAGTGCCAGTTCCGTTAAGTCCGCCCGCGGAGGTGGTGCCGTAGAGGGCATTCCCTCGCGGCACCAAACGCGCCAGCGAACGAAACCCGTCAGGTCCGCCAAACGAGTGAAATACGGTCTCGGTCCACGGGTCCCCCTGGTTCTGGGGCGGAGTCAGCTTGAAGATCACTCCTCCAAAGTCCGGTCCGCCGCTGCCTCCCGTTGACGCCGTTCCAAAAAGCCGGCCCTTGTTGTTGATGATAACTCCCGCTACGGGACTACCACCATCTCTGCCTCCGGAAAAGCTGTAAAGGACACTCTCAATCCATGAGGTATCGGGCCCTGCTGGCGGCGTAAGCTGAAATACAGTGCCTCCCTGAAGGTCGCCTCCGCCACTTGTGGTTCCGTAAAGCAGGCCGTTTTGGTCGAACTGCAATCCACCGAAGGGCAGAGTCCCATCCGAGCCGCTAAATGAAAATATTACTGTCTCGGTCCAGGTACCTCCTTCGATGACTGGCGGAGAAAGTTGGTAAACCGCCCCCAGGTCGTTGACTCCTCCTACCAGGGTTGTTCCATAGAGGTTCCCTGGCTTATCCATGACTAAGTCGCTCGACGGAAACGCTGCATCGCCCGAACCCGTAAAGCTATGGAGAACTGTTTCTGTCCAATCATCTCCGCTCGTTGGCGGCGTCAATTGAAAGACGGTCCCACGGCCATTAGCGCCTCCGTCGCGAGTCACACCAAAGAATCCTTGCCCCGCTGGGAGCAAAGCTGCGTTCGGATGTATTCCGTCGCCGTTGAAGCTGCCAAAACTGTAGAGCACTCGCTCCCTCGCCGGCGGCGCATCAGCATTAATGGAAAATCTTACCTCAAACGCGCTCCCCATGTCATTTGCCCCACCTTCCAAAGTCGTACCGAACAATCTTCCCGGACCAGTAAGGACCACGGGGCTCACGGGCACCGACCCGTCCGGTGGCCCGGTAAACTTATGGAGGATAACCTCTGTGAACCCTGTTCCTCCATCGGGAATCAAGCTGAAAACAATGCCGTTTCCATTCAGGGCACCCAGGGCCGCAGTCCCATAGAGGTTGCCCGCCTGGTCAAATACCACCCCGGCCTGCGGATTCTCTCCATCGTTGCCGGAGCCAAAATCGTGGATGGTCGTAAGCGTTTGGGCAAAGGCTCCGGTTCCACCCACGAGAATTACGCTCAACATCAGTTTGATGGCTGCGATAAATAGAGCCATTTCTTTTTTTCTACTGTTATTGTTCATACACTTACTGCTTTGTTCTTGGCTTGTTGCTTAGAGTGCTGATTAACACTCGCGAGAGTTAGAAAGGTTTTCTCGCTCTTCCTGTTACCGAAACCGGTTGATAGCCTCCCGTTGCGATCAGGGTGAATCTCTCGAGCACGAGCATTAGGCCATTCTTTTCACTGTAACAGTGCGCTACTGACATGACGGTATGCTCGGCGGAAAGCAGCCAGCCGGATCAGTAAGCTCAATCGTGTGTTCCCCGAGCGGCGGGTTGTTGATCGAGAGTTGGGCCTGGTTGCCATTGATAGTCACGGAAGTAGGGTCGCCATCGACTGTGATGGTGACCTGCTGGCCGGAGTGACTCGCGTCAGTAAGGGTAAGCTTGGCCTGTAATTTGTGGCCACCGCCATTGGACTTGCAACGCGCCTGGAAGGAAACCAGATCTTCACATGGAATGCCGCCCCCCGAGACTAACGACGCCCATTTCGTCACGCTCATATCTCTGGCGCCGGTGTCGGCGTTATAGATCCCGCCACCGTCGTAGAGGTTGAAGGCAGCGTCGAAGCGCAATGCGCCCGGGGAGGGAATCTCGGATCCCACGTTAAAGACGATCCCTCGATTGGTCTCGAGCCCGGTAGCGGTGTCGAGCACGAGCAGAATGACCTCGTTGACGTAAGGCGGCGAGCTGGTCCGGCCGACGACGAATACGTGTCCCTCGGGATCAACCCGCACGTCCGATGGCGTGTCGAAGCACTGCTTACAGGGTTGGCCGTAGACATTCGTCCAAAGCAGCACCCCCGTGGCCGCATTGCGTTTTACAGTGAAAAAATCGTCGTTGAAGTTAGAGACATCACCGTCCGGATCGCTTGTGCCGGTGATAAAGACACCGCCTGCGCCATCGAGATAAAGGCCACTCGCGCTGTGGCGCTGACCGATGGCATCGTAGAATTGCCAGAGCAACTGGCCGTCCGTCCCGCGCAGCTTAATCGTGCTGTATTTATTTATGAAATCGATCCCGGTACCGGTCACATAAATATCGCCCGCACTATCGATTTCCATGTCGACGGGGAAATCGTCGCCCGTCACTCCCCACTTCTTGCTCCAGAGCAGCGCGCCATTGCCCGGGGCATATTTGTTCACCACGTAGTCGGCGTGATTGTCGCCTTGGTAGCCTGTGATGGCGACGAGCACGTTGCCGCTCTGGTCGAGCAGAATTTTGACTGCCGAGTCAAGGGAAAACGGCGCAAAGGCGGGACCATCGTAAACCTGGCGCCATTGCAAGGCGCCGCTGGAATTGAACTTGACCGTCATCACATCCGGTCCATCCCCTACTGTGCCGCCCGTCACGTAAATGTTACCAGCCGCGTCAGTCACGATCGCGGAGCCAAACTCCGACGTCCCAGGACCGCTGCTGTATTTGATCTTGTTTAGTAGCGAGCCGGTAGCCGCGTCGTAAGCCAGGACAAGGAGGTTGGCAAACTGATTGGGACCGGGCGTACTTCCCACTACATAAAGGACGCCGTTAGATCCTTTCGTGATGCCGCTTGCGATATCCGCACCGGAGTTCGGGCTGCCCCAGGTCTGCGTCCACCGGGTCGATCCGTCTGGCGCAAACGAAACGGTCGTGATGTCGGTATTGGACGAACCTGACGTGCCTGTGATGTAGGAGACGCCGTCCGGGTCGACGTAAATCCCGGCGGTCCCGGCGGAGAGGGAGGTGCCGACTGGCACGCGACTAACCCATTCCGGTGATAGCTGTCCGTTACTCGTGCCGGATAAACCGCTCAGGCCGACGATTGTGACCAGCGTAACACCGCGCACCTTGGCGACGACTGTCTCCTTTGCCGTCCGCAACCTCCACCTAATTGTCTGTTTTAAAATCGGCGCGTTGTTCTCAAGGGACGTCATCTCCATCTTATGTTCGTTAGGTGCTTTCATGCTTCTTCCTCCTCTGTTGGATAGTCTCTACCCGTTAATAGTTGATTGGATTACTGGAACGGGATTATTTGTTTTCTCTTTTCGAAGTCTAGCTGGATCAAAGTCCTAACTCTATCTACCTCGATGTGTAACGACGAATGTCCAAGGTAGAATCTTTCCGACCTGTTGGGGGACCGGCTGTTCTCAAGGGGCATCATCTCACGCTGGTAGGAATTTTGGTTATCATAATGAGACTTCTTCGTTGATTTCTAAATGCTTCATTCCTACGGCGTCGTCGTCGTCGCGATGTTCGAGTAGCCTGAATAGCCCACGTTCGACGTGGCCCTAACCCGGTAACGGTAGGTCGTGGTGCGCACGACCTGTTGGTCGACGTAGCGAGTCTCATTCACTGAGACCGCTCCGATGACCGCGAAGTTCGTGCAGGTTGATCCCTTGCATCGCTCGACCTCGAACGTGTTCTCGTTCGTCGAGTTGTCCTGCCAGGTGAGCTTGACCTTGGCCTTGACCCCGACCAACTGCGACTTGGCCACGAGGTTCGTCGGTGCCGGAGGAGGACCCTGTTGTAAGGTCGTTGCGGCGGCGGAGTTTGAATAGAACGAGTAACCGTCCAGGTTGAACGCACGCACCCGATAAGTGTAGGTCGTGACTGGGAAGAGCGTCGTATCGGCGAAGCTCGTCACGTTCGGACCTACCTCGAGGATTGGCACGAAGGATGGGTTAGCGTTGCAGGCCGCCAGTGTGCCGTCGCACCGCTGGACTTGGAATCCCAGCTCGTTCGGCGAGTTATCCGCCCACGAGATACTAATTGTCGAAGAGTTAACCGAGGTCGCGGCGAGCGCCGTTGGCGGGTTCGGTGGGAGGGGATTCACGCCTGCCAGGATCTCGGCGAGGCCCATGCTCGCCGTGCCGACCCAAACGTTTCCGGTGGCGTCGGCGGCGAGCGAGTAGATCTGATTATGTGGAAGTGGCGAGTTGGCGGTCGTGTAGGTCGACCAGGTCGCTCCGTCGAACGACGCGACGCCGCCAAGATACGGGAACGTCTGGCCGTCGAAGCAGCCGACCCAGAGCTTACCATCGGGAGCGAAGTCGAGCGGGCTACAGACATTGGCCGGCAGGCCCGAGTTGAGTTTGTTATAGAGCGTCCAAGTCGAGGCTCCATCGAAGTGGACGACGCCAACGTCGGTCGTAAACCATATGCCGGCCCCAGACGGGTCGGGCTTAACATCATTGATGAACTCCGAAGGAATCCCCGAATTCGCCTTCGTATAGACCGTCCACGACGTGCCGTTGAACTTGTAGAGACCCGTAATGGAGCAGACCCAGACGTTGTTCTGCTGGTCGATAGCGAGGTTGCCCACGTCGTTCGCGGCCGGAATATTCGCGCTTACCCAGCTGGTTCCGTCGAAGCGCCAGAGACCGGCCGTCCCCGAGGCCCAGACGGTTCCCAAGCCGTCTACCGCGAGATCCTGGAAACTGGAGGAGGGAAGGTACCCGGTCCACTGTGTTCCGTCCCAAGCGCCGAGGCCGTGGAAAAGCGGAGTCGTCCAGAGCCGCCCCTGACCGTCCATGACGGATCCGGTCGCGGAGTCCGTCGCGAAAGGCCAGGGCGCCGCACCAAGATTGTAGGGGTTATATCCGACCCAAGTCGTTCCATCGTACCGGCAGACGCCGCCACCGCTGGCGCCGATCCATAGTGTCCCATCGGGTGCGGAGTAGAGGCCGTCGATCCATCGCGACGTGAGTGCGGTTCCGGACGTGTTGTAACCGACCCACGATCCGTTCGCGAGCCGATGTGCCATGCCCCCGATCCCGCCGGCCCACATCGTGTTCTGCGAATCGAATGCGAGGGCATATACGTGCGAGAGCGTCGGGACAGTAACACCTTTCCAACTCGATCCGTTCCATTTCCAGACCGAGCCGATGAATGTTCCGACCCAGATGTGACCCTGACGGTCGAGCGTCAACAGTGTAAAGCCGGATGTAAAGATGGGGGGCGTCCGGTCGATGACCTGCGACCCGTTCCAGACACTGACGCCGCCTGTCGCGAAGGCGATCCAAAGTTCGCCGTTCGGGGCAAACTGCAGATCGTTGACCCATCCGTTTTGGACGATCCAAGTCCAGGCCGTTCCGTTGAACTTCGCAACACCTAGCACCTCAGAGCCGATGTAGATGTTGTTCTGCGCGTCGATTTCGATCGACGTCACGCCGTCCCATGGCTGGCCCCACGGAATGCCGTTCGCGGTCGTCCAGAGGGTCCAGGTCGAGCCGTCCCACTTCGCGAGCCCACCCTTCACGGTCTGGAGATCGTCCAGCGTGACCCAGAGGTTCCCGAGGCTGTCCCATGCGAAGTCGCTGACCATGTTCGTCGGCCAGATCGGGGCATTCGCGGTGTTCCAGACGGTCGTCACCCGAGTGCCATCAAACATCAAAAGCCCGACGTCGCTCGCCATCCATGCATTCCCCTGGGCGTCGAACTTGACGTTTCCAAGGTTATGGCCGGGGGATTTCGCGTCGACGTTCGTGTAGTCGGTGAACTTCACGCCGTCGAACTTCGAAAGGCCGCCCTCATCCCAGATCGGGTCGTCACCCGCGATCCATTTGTTGTCCTGCGCGTCGATCGCTATCGAATAGATGTAGTCGCCGGGCAGACCAGTGTCCGCGTTTGTGTAGATTTTCCAAGCGGGGGTTGCAGCCAGGGAAGCGTCGCGCGGAAGGAAACCCGACGGCAGGACTGACGAAGACTGCGCAAGAGCACTCGAGGCTAGAAAACCGGAGGCAATAAGCCCGATGTAGAATTGAATTTTGTTCTTCATAAGGATTGCTTTAATGCGTTTAGGTTATTGAATTGTTGTTAGCGCTTCTAACCACCGTTTGAGAAACTTGGCCCATTTCTTGTGCTCTCCACTTGGTGCTAAGGCGTACCGATATCGATGGCGTAGAGCCAGGAGTGATATGCGGCACCTCAAATAACTGCACGGTCAGTGTTTTCATAAGCTCTCCGTTAGTGCGCACTGGAAAACGCGTCAGTCCGCACAGGCGCCCTTAGTACTTTGTTTTTCATCTTCGAGGGGGTCTCATCGCCTTTCGAATTGTGTTTCTTAGAGAAACCTCTCCGTTTTGCTGGGATTACAGGCGGCCGGCGGGCCTTAGCTCCGTTCGGCTTTTGAACTCGTTTTGGGTTGTGAGTCAGGCTCGCGGTCATTGAGATATTGGTCCTAAGTAGACGCGAGATAGGGCAATTGGCCTTTGCGGTGAGCGCGGCATCCATAAAGGATGCCTGGGAGGCGTCCGGAATATTCGCGTGCACATCAAGGTCAATGCGCGTAAGCGTCCATCCCTTTGCCAGCTCTTCCAAGGTGGCGGTTGCCGTAGTTTCGATGCGCTCCGGGTGAAAGCCGGCAAGACTAAGCTCGTTAGCGAGAGCCATGGAAAAACAACCGCCTAATGATGCCGCAATCAGTTCGTCCGGGTTGGTTCCGACTCCTTCGGTGAAACGCGTATGAAACGAATATCGGGTATTAGAGAGCACTCCACTCTCCGTGGTCATTGTGCCAGTTCCCTCGCGGAGAGTCCCTTTCCAGACAGCTGATGCGTTGCGGTGCATGAATTGATCCGCTGCAGGTAGACGTAGTGCCAGCGTGGCACTCAGATACGTCCCTCATTCGTCAGCCGCCAATACCTCGTTGGCCAAACGTGATACCTTTTAAGTATCGTCAAGCGTCTCCTCAGTTGGTATTCTGCGAATCGACCACTATGGAGATTCGTCACCTGCGCTACTTCGTCGCCGTTGCGGAAGCGCTTAGTTTTACCAAGGCCGCGCTAATGCTGCACCTCGCACAACCGTCGCTCTCCCGCCAAATTAAGACGTTGGAAGAGGAGCTCGGCGTGCGGCTACTCAATCGCACAAAACAAATGGTTAGCCTGACCGATGAGGGCCATTCGTTTCTGGTCGATGCGAGGCGACTCCTGGACCATGCGCGGGAAATGGTGGAATCAGTGCGGCGATCACCCCGCGGCGAGATATCTACCCTTAATGTGGGTTACGTTAGTAATCTCTTTTATGATCTCTTACCGACGACGCTAGCCTCCTTGAGGCGGTTGCTTTCCAGTGTGTCGATCAATCTTTTCGATATGTCATGCGGCGACCAATTTCGCGCGATTGAGGCCAGAAAAATTGACCTCGGCTTCGTTGGGCTACATGAGCCAATCGAAATGCGCGGCCTCCAATTTCGAACAATCGCGTCTTATGCGACCGAGGTTGCGCTGCCAAACAGTCATCCTTTGGCGCGCAAAACCATGGTCAACCTGAAAGACCTTGCGCCGATGTTTTTCATCGGCATGTCGGAAGCGAGTTACCCCTCCTACAGGGATTGGCTTACCAAGACATGCCGACGTGTTGGCTTCACCCCGAGGGTCTTGCAGGATGTCGAGGTCGAAAGGACCATGATTCACGCGGTCGCGAGCGGACTGGGTGTCGCTTTGGTGCCCGAGCCAGTCAAAAAGTTCGAGCACGAGAAAGTGGTCTTTCGCCCACTGAACCCCACCGTGAGAACTGAAGCCTGTATCGCGTGGAACGGCAAAAATCCGTCGTCTGTCCTGAAAACGTATTTGCAGATCGTCGACCAGGCAGGCCGCAGTATCCGCTGATCTCGGGTCAGCACGCATCAGTACGGCCAACAGCGCCTGTTTATATGGTGCCGGAACCCCAGCGTTTGACGGGTCAGATCAAGACGATCGCCCGCCAGGCACGCATCACCTGACAAATTTTCTCGACAACTCGCGCCAGAGGTCCCGATTCCTGAAAGTGTACATCCGCGGAATATTTGAGCTGTCTCCGCGTGTCCAATGTCCAAAGCGGCATTGCAAGGATGCTGCCTATAGCGTGGCATAAACCTTTTTGTCACGGAAACCGAGAAGCCATATGGTTTGAGTCGGCAAGACCTGGAAAGCTGTCAGTTTTCAATCAACAGTTAGGCAGGCGTTGTTTCGGGCTTTCCTAACAAAGGAATTGGTTAAGCAAGTAATCGCGCCAGTAGCACCAGGCTTTCTCCGCTAATCGTGATCAATCTCGTAAACCTCGATTAACGCGATCCCGGTCGAATTATCAGCTCCGGTAACAACCGCGGTGTAAGGACCGGGCTCGAGTCGCACGAGAATTGCCGCTTCGTTAGGATTCGCGGGCGGGATAGTAGTCGCGACAATGTCGTCCGAATTCGACTCGCTCTGCCAGTCATCGTTGTCTCTTAAGTCCGTCGTCCCACTCATCAGCTTCAGGACCGGGTTCTGCAGTGCAGGAGTTACGCCTTGACTCTCCAGTGAAGGCCCAAGCGCGCGGATGAGAACGAACTTCGGTCCGCCGGTAATAATGAAACCACCGATCAATTGTCCCTGGCCGGTGGACACGAATCCGCGGGTGGAGATATTCGCCAAGTGATTCTCTGAAGACTCTTGCGGAGCGCGGAAGGAATAAGTAACTCCGCCCAAGTCGAAATCGCCAAGTTGCGCACCATGTCCGAAGGTAAGGGTGCCGGTAACGGCTTCTCCGGTGAGGAGAGTTAGCGAAAATGTTGAATCTGGGTGATCGTCGTTCAAATCCTCATTGAGATCGGCCAAATCATCTGCGTCCTGTCCGTGATCGTCGCCGGGAGGCATGCCGCCTCGGTGCTGATGCGGTTGATCAATTGCTCGCGGGTAAAAAAGGGATTCTTATCGCAATGCAGCGCGAACGAATTGCTGCAACGCCAGTTGCGGAGGTAATCCGAAGGAAAAAATCGCTCGACGTCGAACTGTTTCATCCTGCACGATCGGTCGCAAAATAATGAGCGATCAGGCTGGAGAAATGGACGCTCTTGTGCAATCCAAGCCCGGCATTCTCCGGCGCTTCTTTTCTGCACTCGGTCCAGGAGTAATCACCGGCGCGGCAGATGACGATCCTTCAGGTATCGCGACCTACTCGATTGTTGGCGCGCAGCTTGGCCCCTCGCTTTTGTGGACGGCGCTTATTACGTGGCCGCTCATGGCGTCTGTGCAGTTCATGTGCGCTCGCATCGGAATGGTGACCGGTATGGGTCTTGGTGATGCTTTGCGAAGAAAAGGGCCGCGCTCGCTGCTCTTAATCGGGGCAATCGCGCTCCTTGTCGCAAACAGCATTAATGTTGGCGCCGATCTTATCGGCATGGCAGATGCCGCAGAGATGCTCTCAGGCATTAGCTCGCATATCTATGTAGTCTTGTTCGGTGTTGCCATTGCACTGGCTACGATCCGGTTTCGTTACCATCGGATTGCTGGGATCATGAAATGGCTCGCGCTCGTTCTTTTCGCCTATGTCATCACGGCGTTCATTGTCGGTCCAGACTGGCGCAGTGTGTTACATGATACCTTTATTCCGTCATTGCCATCGGGTCATGATCAATGGCAAAGCCTTGTCGCAATCCTCGGCACCACCATCAGTCCGTACCTGTTTTTCTGGCAGGCCTCACAGGAGGTAGAAGAAGAGAAATCGATGGGCCGGCGCATGCTAGCCGATCGACTGGGAGCAACGCGTCGCGAATTAGGCTTAAGAGGACTCGATGTCGGTGTTGGAACATTCTTTTCCAACATGGTGATGTATTTCATCATCCTAACCACAGCGCTCACGCTTCATCGGCACGGGATTACAAACATCGAAACCTCACGTCAGGCAGCGGAAGCCCTGCGTCCGCTCGCCGGCGTTTTTGCCTCGACACTTTACACGGTGGGCATAATCGGCGTTGGAATCCTGGCGATTCCAACACTTACTGGTTCAGCTGCGTATGCTTTCGCGGAGACCTTTTCATGGCAGGAAGGACTCGATGAGCCATTTCGCGGAGCGATTCCATTCTATGCGGTGGTAGTTATCTCGACATGCTTTGGAATCGCTCTTGATGTTTTCCACATCAATCCTTTGAAAGCGCTCTTCTACACGGCTGTGATCAACGGCGTGCTCGCGCCGTTCCTACTCGTTGGCATTCTCGTTGCCGCATCGGATCGCAAATTGATGCAAGGCCAGGCGAGCTCGTTGTTCTCGCGCATCCTGGTTGGAATCACTATCGTGGTAATGTTCAGCGCAGCCGCCGCAATGTTCGTTTTCTAAGGCAATCTTCGCTCGCTAAAGCCCGATCTCTCTTATCCCCTCTCTTCGAAGAACTGATCAAAAGGACTTGGAGCCTAGGGGATTCGAACCCCTGACCTCCTCAATGCCATTGAGGCGCTCTACCAACTGAGCTAAGACCCCGTTTACCTATAAAATGCGGGCCCGGACCTTTCCACATTTCTCATTGTCCACCGATTTTTCATCCGCTGCAGGTTTCATGCACCATGAAACCCGAAGTCTGCAAGCCAATCGGCAAGTTTCAAAAAGTGGCGAGTATCCTTACCGCTATTCATCGAACGGCGTCTATTATGCGCGCATTAAGACCAGCGGCAAGGAAATCCGCCAGAGCCTCGGAGCACCGGTTCGACAAAAAGCGACTCGCGAATTGCGCCATTCAAAGATGAGCAGCTAAAAATGGCTCGCTTGCGAGGCAAACTCACGCTGGCCGAGCTTTTCAACCGCGACCTCAAAGACCGTCCGGCATCAGAAGGAAAAGCCGCAGGGCGATTCGGTCGACGTCACTTGGCGAGCCGTTAACTCGCGCTTTTCACTGATCGCCTGATTGTCAGGCTGACTCAGTCTGCCAGAGCAAGAGTGCGTTCCTGATCTCGTTTAACCATGTCGCTAAAGACGTCTTCCCAGCGACCGTCGCAGGATGGTTGCACGAAGTTATCTCGATCGATGACCAGTTTCTTATATCGACGGAAGTGATCCGGATGTTCGAGCATCTCGAAGAAGTCATTAAACTTCTCGTAATTTTCAAAGAAATCGCCCGACAGCATGTAATGCCCGGCCGCCATGGCACTCTCGTGCTCCTTATGCGCCTTGCCATCCGCACCGGCCTGGGCCCAGGTGAGACTGTGTGGGTCGTAAAACAGCTTAATCATACGATGAACGAAGTTATACGCCCCGGAGATTTGCCGATAGGCTTTCTCGAGCGCAGCAGTCCCGGCATCGGTTTCGCCCACAAGAACCTGATGGATGGCCGGAGCCACCAACGAAGAACTCTTAATGGAAAGGAACACGCCGCTGGAAAAAATCGGGTCGATAAAACCACGCGCATCTCCCACCATGGCGTAATTTGTTCCATAGTGGTTCTTCACTTCATAGGAGTAATTCCCATTAATTTGCATCGGAATCAGCATCTTACTTCCCTGCAGCAAACCGCGAACGTAACCGGACCGTTCCAGTTCCTGCATGCAAAGATCATATTTCCAATCCTTGGAGCCACTTTCCTTCAGTTTGCGTTGCTGATCGCGGATATAAGAGTTCTGCGCGACAAAGCCGGCGGTAATACGGTGCTCGCCGAGGGGAAAGACCCAGATCCATCCTTTCTGTTCCAATCCCATGTAAATGATAATGGAGAGACCTTCCTCCAGGCCTCCCGCTAACTCGACATCGCCCCAATGCGACCAGATAGCAGTCCGATCCAGTTCTTCGCGTGGCTTGCGCCAGCCATTCTTCGCCCCGACAAAAGCCTCGCGCCCGCTCGCATCTACCAGGAAACGGGCATGATGAGTGGTCTTAGCCCCAGCCTTGTCAGCCACTACGACCGTAACCTTGTCCGGGGACTCTGTTACATTCGCTTCGACAACCGTCGTTTCTTCCCGCACGTCAACTCCGTTCTTTGCGGCGTTCTTCAAGAGGATATGGTCAAATTCGCCTCGGATGACCTGAAAAGAGAGATATGTCTCATTCTTGATCACATGATGAAAACACCAAGTCGTCGAGACATTCCCGTCCCGGTCAATGAAGCGGACGCCAGGCTTACGAACGAAATTGGTCCGCAGCTCGTCGACTACGCCCAAGTCCTCTAGAAGCGAATAACAGAAAGGAAGGAGCGATTCTCCAACGTGTTCGCGCGGGAATTTTTCTCGTTCCAGCAGTAGGACCTTGTGGCCAAGGCGGGCCAGCCACGTTCCCATTGTCGAGCCAGCCGGCCCTCCTCCGATAATAATTACGTCGTGCTGAGTGTCAGTTGTCATAAAGCTGAAAGTTACGGACGGATCCCGTCAAAGATGCGGCCCGGTGGTTAGTTAATTGTTAGATTTGTGAGCATCAGTGCAAAGACATGCCCAGGAATAGAAACTTCATTCATGAAACACCTGATACCGTGAAAATAAGCCCTAGCTGTTTTCGACAGGCTGCATGCCGGCTTGGCTGGTCGGTTGCCGCTTTTTCTCAAGCAATTCCGTCAACTTGCGTGCAGTCGCGAAATTTTCAGCCAGCAGCTCTTCGTCCTCGATCCTTATGTTTAGGTCGCTCTCCATGAATGAGACCAGCCGAATAAGACCGAGCGAATCGATTTGGAGAGGCTGATCCGGATCAGTCACCGGCGGCAGAGGAGCGCGGGCTTCGTTTAGGTAGTCTAACAGCTTCGCTGGTAAATCAATCGTTTGACTCATAAAGGGTATTCGGCTCTACGAAACCGGCAAACCTCATTGCTTTCGTCGGCAAAACCGACTGCTGCCGTCTCGCTCTAGCATAGGAAGCACCGATGGTGCCATTGATGAATTCTATTAGCAAGTGAATATTACGAAACTTTAACGTTACGATCCAATGTCTTGCGGAAGGCGAAGGTTGCCGGAGGGAATCACGCAAGCAATTCAGAGCGCACCGGTGCTCCGCGCTCAATGCTTCTGGATTCCATCGAGGCAAAGGGGGCGACAGCCGACGGGAAGTGAGGCCTTTCGTCATGCTTCGAAAGGAAGCGAATCCTGGACCAGACAGGAAGGGTTTCGGAGATCCGAAAGGTGGTCCACTGGAACCGCGCGATTATCTGCTTTTACCTAACGACCGGCGATCGTGATCTTTTCCTGGTCAGCGGCGGCGACAAGTGCCGCGCGCTCGAGCAGGAGCGTGCGGCCTGCTTCCACCGCGATGGCGCGAATCTTTGCTTCGGCCGCGATGCGCAGGGTTTCGGTTCCGATTACTGGAACGTCGAAGCGCATGTCCTGGTTTGGCTTGGTAACCTTGATAACGACGGCGTTTTTTTTGCCTAACGATCCACCGCGCCGGATCGCTTCGTTCGTGCCTTCGAAAGCCTCAACCGCCAGCACCGTCCCGTTTTTGACAACGATGGTCTGACCGACGTCGAGCGCGCTCAACTGCTTGGCGATTTCAAAGCCGAAGCTAACGTCGGCCTCTTCGCGCTCCTTGAGCTTCGGGCCGGCGATGTGACCGCTCGGCGCAAGCAGATGATTCAAAAAGGTCGTAGCCGGCAGCAGTTCGACCCCGCTGGCGGCGAGTTGATCTGCGATCGCGCCAAAGATCGATTCGGCATTGCGTTCTTTCAGCCGGGCGAGAAGAAACATGGCTTTGAAATCGGGACGCAAATTGAAAAGATTTGCCGGCGCGATCTGGCCCGCCATGATGGCTTGCCTGACGTTGGCACCGCGGAAGAAGCTCAAGAGCTTGCCGAGTTGGCCGACGCGCATCCATTCGATTTCGTCGGCGCGATTGGTGATTTCCGACGACGTCTCGTCGGTGAAAGCCGCAACTACGATGCGCTTCACTCCCGCAATGCGCGCCGAATCTGCGAGCAGGAGCGGATAAACGCCGCTGCCGGCGATAATCCCGAGGGCATCTGGCGTTGGCATGAGCGCGGAAGCTTGCATCGTAGGCGAAGCGTGGCGCAAGCCGGAAGCTCGCGCTTCCTTAGTGGCGGTGGCGACGCTTGACGTGCAGTTGGGCAATCGCTTTTTGCAATGAAGCCTGCACCGCCGCGACTTCTTCTGCGCCGAGATCTCCTTCCATCGCGGCCTTGGCGCGCGCGACGGCATCTTCCGCCGCCTGTTCGTCGATAGCGGCCGATTGAAGCGCCATGTCGGTAAGGACAGAAATAGAGTCGGCAGTGATCTCGGCGAAACCTTCTCCAACTGCCAGCGAGGTTTCGCGGCCGCCCTTGATAACGCGCAGCTCACCAGGCTTCAACGTTGTCAACACCGGCACGTGGTTTGGATAGACACCTAATTCGCCGTCGGCCCCTGGTAAGATGACCATTTCGGCGTCTTCGGAATAGGCTTTCGCCTCCGGCGTAACGATCTCCAAACGTAACGTTTTCATCTCCTCAGTTAACCCTCAGCAAAACCAGCCGCGCCTAACGACTGCCAGACTTTAGCTATCCTTCCTTGATCATGTCGATGCCGCCCTTCATATAGAAATTCTGCTCCGGCACGTCGTCGTGTTTGCCATCGAGGATTTCTTTGAAGCCGCGGACGGTTTCCGCGATCGAGACATATTGGCCGGCCGTCCCGGTGAAGACTTCCGCAACGTGGAACGGCTGACTAAGAAAACGCTGCATCTTGCGCGCACGGTAGACGGTGAGCTTGTCTTCGGGACTTAACTCATCCATGCCGAGAATCGCGATGATGTCTTGCAAATCCTTGTAGCGTTGCAGCACCTTTTGGACACCACGCGCGACCGCGTAATGCTCTTCGCCTACGATCTCGGGGGCGAGTGATTTGGAAGTCGAAGCCAAAGGGTCAACCGCCGGATAAATGCCTAGCTCTGCGATTGAGCGCTCGAGCACGATCGTGGAATCCAGGTGCGCAAAAGTGTTAGCCGGCGCGGGATCGGTCAGGTCATCCGCGGGGACATAGACCGCCTGAAAGCTCGTGATCGATCCCCTGTTCGTCGACGTGATCCGTTCTTGCAGGTCACCCATCTCGGCTGAAAGCGTCGGCTGATAACCCACTGCGCTAGGGGTTCGACCCAGCAATGCAGAAACCTCCGAACCGGCTTGCGAGAAACGAAAGATATTGTCGATAAAAAGAAGCACATCCTGGTTGCGCTCGTCGCGGAAGTACTCTGTCATCGCAAGGGCGGAGAGTGCCACGCGCAAGCGTGCGCCGGGCGGTTCGTTCATCTGACCGTACACGAGCGCGACCTTCGATTTACTCAAATCCTTTTGGTCGATAACGCCCGCTTCACTCATTTCTGTGTAAAGGTCATTGCCCTCGCGTGTCCGCTCGCCCACTCCGGCAAAGACCGAAAAACCGCCATGACCTTTGGCGATGTTGTTGATCAATTCCATGATCACGACCGTCTTGCCCACGCCCGCGCCGCCGAATGCGCCCACCTTTCCCCCCTTCGAGAACGGGCAAATCAGGTCGATGACTTTGATTCCGGTCTCAAGAATTTGCGCTGTCGTATCCTGTTCGGTGAGAGCAGGCGACTTGCGATGAATCGGATACCGCTTCGTGTAATGCACCGGTCCGCGGTTATCCACCGGATCGCCGGTAACATTAAACACGCGGCCTAGAACTCCTTCTCCCACCGGGACAGAGATAGGGGCGCCGGTGTCCTTCACTTTCATCCCGCGCTGCAAACCTTCGGTCGAAGACATCGCAATCGAACGCACCCAGCTTTCACCGAGATGCTGCTGCACTTCGAGGATCAGCTTAGTCGGATTACCGTTCACTTCGTACTCGATCTCGAGCGCGTTGTAGATGCCCGGCAATCCGCCGGCATCAGCAAAATCCACGTCCACTACGGGACCAATCACTTGGACGATATTACCAGTATTCATAAAAGGGCGACCCACGGGGCGATTTGCCTGGCGCGCGGGAGCCTCAAGGTAACGAGGTTGTGCCCGGCGACAAGTGGCCCGGCGAAGTTTTTCTCTGCCTTGGAAGCTGACCGCCGGCTAGGCTTCCGGAGGGAACCAAAGCCGCATCGTCGCGCCTGTCTCGAGGCCGCCCCATCGGCTGTGAAGATCCGTCGTCAGAGCGCGAATTTCCGCCAACTGATCTTCACTCAACTCGTCTCGCGGCTGAAGTTGATTCCTGAATGCGAACTCGGCCGCATATTGGTTAAGCTCGGAGGCGTTGGCATGATTGCCATTCGTCTCATCGGCATCGAGCATTCCGACAAGATGCTCGATAGCGAGTGTCTCCTCCGGCAACTTTCCACGGGCAGTCTTACCTGTAGTGTCGGCTATTTCCCAACCCGCAGCGATGAGGCCATAGAACCCCTTCTCACTTTGTAGAACAGATTCCACTGCATAGTGTCGAAGGTCGTGCATGGCAAAGAAGACACTCCGTCGATCATCGTTTCGCTGCCAGGTGACCGAACCATCGATGCGAGTGCATTGCAGAAGCGCGCCGCCGTGACCTAACCTGACAAGCTCAATCCGAAGTCGATTCATGATATTGCGGCAGCGTGCCCAAGCGTGAAACCTGGGAAACGCGGGTTTACTCGTTAGGGATCATCGTGCTCAATATCTGAGCTACCAGGGCGGCGGTTGTCGAATTACTCCGTAGCGAAAGCTTAGTCTTCAGTAATCACCATCTTCTGATCGGCTGGCACATCGACCAAGGTCTGGGTTTTACCGCTTGGCCATTGGACAAAGACCTGATTCACTGTTGTCACTTTTCCAAGGCCGAAGTGGAGCGGCACCAGCTGCTGCGACAGAAAGTGACCCATCGATCCGTTGTTCTCACGGTATTGGATCGTGCTCCGGACGGTAATCGTAACCTTGGCGCCAAGAGCATCGCGGTTACTCGTGGTGCCAACCAACTTGATCTCAAGCCAATGACTGGTGTTTCCCCCGTTACGAAACAGGAATTGTGGACCCTGAGGATAGTCGGTGTTGTCCTCGCCATTCGTGACAAACAGGTCGAGGAAGCCATCTCCATCGTAATCAGCCCATGCCGCTCCGCGACCCCGACTGAGGACGAGAGACTGGACACCAGCCTGGGCGGCGACATCTCTGAAGCCTCCACTATGATTATTTCGATAGAGAAAGTTTGGTCCCTTGCCCGCCGGATCCATGCCTGAGTTAACCACATAGAGATCGAGGTATCCGTCGTTATCGAAGTCACCCCAGCATGCAGCTCGATTGTTGTTAAGCGCGCGGAAACCGGCAGCATTCGTCACATCCGTGAAGGTCCCATCGCCGTTGTTATGATACAGAGTCTGTTTCATCGCGACATCGGTGCCGCGGGTGATGAAAAGATCAAGGTTGCCATCATTGTCGTAGTCAGCCCAGGTGACACTACGTCCCTGACTAAGGGGAGCAATCCCAGCCTCAGCCGTCGCATTGGTAAATGTGCCATCACCGTTATTCTTGTATAAGCGCTCGGTTCTTTGACCGAAAGCTTCCACGTCGGTGCAGAATATATCCGCCAAGCCATCGTTATTGTAGTCGGCAAAGTCACACTCATTATATTGCAGACCACCAAGGCCAGCGGCCGCCGTCACATCAGTGAAAGTCTGGTCGCCGTTATTCTGATACAGAACAAGATCGGTTTTGAGATTACCGAGAAGAAGATCTGCGTAACCGTCGTTATTAACATCACCCCAGGCAACGCTGCGACCCCTTCCGAACGTGTCTGTTATTCCTTCCACGTCGGCAACTTCAAAGAATTGATCTCCGCCGACGTTCAAAAGTTGTTCATCCGACTTCATACCCAGAGTGCCGCCCTTGTCCGCGCCGAAGGTGACATGCAGGTCCAAATCTCCGTCATTATCAAAGTCACACCAGCCTGAACCGTGGCGATCGCCATGGGCCCTTAGACCCAGGTCATCAAAGATATCGGTGAAGGTGCCGTCACCGTTATTCTTGTAAAAGTAGGGCCCGTCAATGTAGTGATTATCGACAAAGAGGTCCAAGTCGCCGTCCCCGTCGTAATCCCCCCAGATAGGATTACCAAAAGGATAACCCGTTGTGCTCATTCCAACCGCGCTTGTTACATCGGTAAAAATCGGAACATTTGCCGCGAATTGATCAGCCTTCAGCTCAGACCTCTTCTCGCCACTTTTCGCGATGAGACTCGTGGTGCTCAGGGCGAAAAGGAAAATGGCGATTACAGGATGAGAGCAGCTTCTTCTAATTTGAAAATGCGCCCGTGAAATTCCTGGCCCTGGTTTCATTGGGCGAGCCTTTCAAGTTTGCTTCGCCGCGTCAAGTTGCAAATGGTCGATCCCGCCCGCGAATAGCCTAAGTTTGTCCCGGCCTTCTCTGACCAGTCGATGACGGCGAGAGTTATAGCCCGCGAACCCGCCGAGAGCGCTCGGGAAGCAAAAAGGGAAACTACTGCAAATACCAGCGGGAGCGTTTGTAATCGAAAGAAGCGAGAAGACCGGGGGGCGGATTGGCGATGAAGTTCGTGTCGAAATACCAGGCACGGTCGGGGGGGCTATAAACGTTGCTTGCCCCCCAACGACCGATGGCTTGCTGGCTCTTATAGAGCTCGATCATGGAGCCATAATAGGTGAAACTCTTATTATCCCAATTTTCAAGAAAACGCGGGAAGTTTTCAACGCCTCCGCTGTAGTTGCCGTTGCCGCTCGGCACGATCCCGGAGAGCACGGCGGCATTGACCGTAGTGTTACTCGCCGTCGGCTGAGTGCCGGACTTCGAGTCCAGCCATGAGTTAGAAAGAATTGTAACCGCATCCCCAACAACCGCGGCGGGCTGACGGGTATAAGCAGCAACTGTCGGCTTGGTCGGATCAGGATTGGAGCTATTATTGGAAGGCGGCGATGTTACACCTGGAACCGAGCCTGTGTTATAATCACCCTGGACATAGACTGGATTACCACTCACGACCGTCAAGCCGCCATTCGGAAGCACACCGCCATTTGTCAGACGAATAGCCCGCTTGGCCGTGACTCCATCAGGATCCGCGCTCGTATCAACGAGGTAGATGATGCCATTCCAGTTGCTGCCGAGGGTACTGCTATTCACAACGGTGGTCAGTGTACCCACGTTAAGCGTCGTAAGCCGAACCGTTCCGTTGCCGGTCGTGGCGCCCTCGCGGTTATCGGTAATTGTCTGGTTGGTAGTAATGGCGCTCTTGATTGCCACGCCCTTCCCACTGCTGGTGATATCGCTACTGTCACTCCCCCTGTAAACCTTGACATTGTTCGAGGCATCGATGGTTACAACAATGCCAGCTTGACTTTGGAAGCGATAAGGATCGAGCGCCGTACTCGAGTTGGTATATTCAATTAGTTGGTGATAATCATCGAGCGCGACTCCGTAGGGTTGCTGCGCGGTGTCACTCGCCGGAGGAAGGCCAGTAGCCCAATGCGGTGCCGTAGGTGTTTCTGGATGCGTGCTATCGCCCGGCATGAATCCAATCGACCAGGTATCGGCATAAGTGGTCTTTCCGGACAGGGTGAGACTGTTGTGGCCGGTATATAAGCTGCCGTTGGAGTGGACATCGCCAGTGATGTTCATGTGGGTGTCGAGACTGGGATGGATCTCGAGGTCATCATTATAAAAGACGGCGTAACGCCAAAGGGAAAGGGTTTCTTTTTGGAGAACCCGCCGGACCCGAGCCACGACATTGCCGTTGTCGGTTGCGAGGCTGGCATTTTTCGAATGCGAGGTCGGGACGATGACGTCGGCTTGAGCGAGATAGTAATAGCTAAGGTCGCCATGGTTTGGACCGGCAATGGGCGCTGGAGTCGAAGTGCCGCTGGTCTTGGTATTCCAATAGGAGTCCAGCGGATAAATGGCGTAGTTTTGAATCGTAAAGGTGTCAGAACTTGGGAAGTCGCCCGGAGTCGGTGTCGGAATCTCGGTGTCGACATCGCTGCGCTTGTAGACCTTGGTTTGGTTTTGACGGCAGATGGCGCGCCAGGCAGAGAAAGCCATCTCGGTCGCGCCGTCGCCAATATCGATGCCCTGGCGAAAGGAGAGGCTGCGATCGACGTTGCGTCCGATAGCGTTGGTATATTGAAGAGCGAGATCAACAAGAACGCCAACGACCACCATGGTCATAAGGGTGACAATGAGCGTGTTGCCGGCGGCAGACTGGGAATAGTTACGAAACTTCATTGCGTATCGGTGAGACGGCAGCGGAAGGGGATCATCGAGTTGATAAAAAGATTGACCGCTGCGTAACCGCGATTGCTGTAGTTGGGTTCGACGGAGGAGAGGTTAACCGCGGCGAGAAACTGATTTTGAATCCCGCCGCCCGGCAGAAGAGGAACGGTAAAGGGGGTAGATGAGGTAATGTTGCGCGCGATGACGGAGTAATTACCGGGATTATTATCCGGGAAGAAGCGCAGATCGGTGCCGACGACAGCATAGCTTTCGCGGCGAGTAATGAAGGCCGTGATGATGTAGCTGACCCCGGCCTGCCCTTCGATGCCGGTGCCGGAAATGCTAATCGCCGTACCAATGCCACCGGCGGGAGTACTGAGATTGAACCGACGGTAGCTGCCAAGCGCGACTGTGGAGGCAATGTCGTATTCAATGCCGTGCGAAGGGATGTTTAGGCGGGAGCCACTGCCGGGTGTGTAGCCTGGGCAGTTAAGGACAACGAAAGCGTCACTGGCGTTAGCGTTTGCCACGACTGGAAATGGTCCGTTATCAAACTTCTGGAACGAAATGCCGGCGGCAACGTTAGGCTGTCCACTGGGATTCAATTCGCTGACGGGCTGCAGACTTGTGTCGACCAATTGCGGAATCGAAACCGAACTGTAGAGATTGGTGAGCATTTGATTCACGCCGGAGCGCGCCTGCTGGTGAGCGGAATTGACCGCAGTGTTTTTGGCGTAAAGCACCATTCCAGTGTTGAGAATGAGGAACACCATGAGCCCGACGAGAGCGAAAATGCCGACCGTGACCATCAACTCGACCAGGGTGAGGCCGCGCAAGCCCAACGCGCGAGGTAGCCTCATACGTCGGAGGCGCGCATCGCGTTTAGCTGCACCCGATAGTTTCTCCCTCGGAAAGTGTAGGTGACGACAACCTTGGCCGTGTAGAGATTGAGATCGGTGCCAGCGGCAATAGTCGCGTCCGTAACCTTGGCGACCGAGGTGACCATTTGCGCAGACATCGTATTGCTGTGTCCGTTGGCATCCGGCGGATCGCTATAAATCGTGACCGTCTGGATAGCGGATCCGGTCGCCCATTCATTTGTAGTTCCGAGCTGACTGCTCTGCGGATTGAAAGGGGAATCTGTCATGAGGTAGTCGATACGGCTTTGGGCAGCGGTTTGAGCTCCTGTATAAAGGCGGGCGATTACGGCGTAGTTATTCGCCTGCGTGAGCGCCCAAATAGAACTGCTGGCGACCAGGCCCAAAAGCACGGTGGCCACCAAGACCTCTACCAAGGTAAATCCCGCACTTCGCTCCGCCTGCCGCAGAGTGGTGTTGCTATAGACTGAGTCCATATCGGTAGCGTCAACAAGAGCAGCGAACGTGCCCCGATTCGCCATCCGGGCTCTTAAAATTTCATCGTCTCGCAAGGCGTTCGGTGGTGCGCGCCTTTCAGTCGGCTTGAAAGTATGGAAATTATACTCAGCATGAAAATAACTATCGACGCTGCGAGTCAATTATGAGAAATATGATTTTCATGAAACGCGTTTGCCCAGTGATTACCCGCGCCGACAGCCAAAAGCTTAATCCGTTCCACACGAACAAGGCCCTCCGGTCTTGTCTTTTCGTGGTCTCGGCCGCTTTGCTGACACTATTCTTCGCGGTCTCGGCCGGGGCGACGGTGACCACGCTCAGCTTTCAGCCAAATCCGGTGGACCTGAATGATCTTGATCACCACCTGGTCTACACTTGGCGGATCGACAATATTGGCCTGAGCGGACAGGCCAGCACCGGTGCCACGCTTTCGATCACCAACATCTGGAACCGGGACAGCAACCCAAATGTGCTCCACCTCCATTTCCTTGACGCGGCGATTAGCCCGGGCGGGGCCTCCTTTGTCGATGATTCCTTAGGCAGCGTTCCCGTGACTGATCTGACCGACGACTTCATCAGCTCGAGATATCACGGCGATCCGAACTGGCTCGTAGAGGCCGGAACGAGCGACACGTTTCTTGCCGATCCGTCGTTCGCTGCCGGTGGAGTAAATGACACGCTCAACTTTACAACCAGCCACCTTCAGGCCCTCTCAACGTACGTTGGGAATGGAAACGATATCGCATTTGGCCTCGATCCGGACTGCCATTTCTTCAATGACGGCATCAAATTCACGATGAATCTCGCCCCGGTGCCCGAGATGACGGCGTTTTATCCGATTATTGGACTGCTCGCAGCGGTCACCCTCACTGAGCTCCTGCGGCGGCGGCGCTTGGAGCAATTAGCAGCCCTCGTGGTCGTCGAGCGGGATTAGGAATTTTGTTTGGTTAAGGTTGGATACGGCCACTCTCGCGGCGGAGGGTGGCCGTAACTTTTTCATCGCCAGACATATAATCGAGCGAGTTCGATTCTCTCGGAGAACTTCTTGTCTCGTCTCAACTTCGTCAGCCGCTGGATTTAGCCTTGGCACGGCTTAGCGAATATCGTGCCACAAAGATGCCTTTTGATTGCTCAGGCACTCTTCTGCCGACTTCCTTGACTGTCCACGAGCGTTTACCGAGGGACAAAGGGTTCTTCTAGTTTATATAAAAAATGCTGGAAAACTAGTTCCCATGAAAATGATGATTGACCGTGAGTCTCATTTATGACAAAAAATGATTCTCCCGACAGAAAAGGCTTGTCACGGAACAGGCACACAAACTAAAAATGGTATCAACAATATTCCCCATGAAAACATCCACCAATCGACGCCAGGTAAAAATTCTCGCGGCGTTAGTTCTGTTTTGCGCGTTCATTACATCCTCGGGCTGGGCGACGGTTGTCAATTGGAGCCTGAACCCGAACAGTACCGAAGGTGCTGTTGGCTCCACGTCTCACACTTTCTCGTCGTCGGGCTACAACATCACCGCTTCCGGATATACCGTTGGGTTCCCGAACACGCCGCTGGGTTTGTATTTCAAGACATCTGGAACGGACCTGCCAGGGCTGGGTATTGTCAGCACATCCGACCATCAGTTGCAGGGGAACAGTTTCTTTCCGACTTCATTCATCCAAATCGACGTTAGCTCGCTGCTTTCGCAGGGGCTCACCGACGGTAAAATTCAAATCGGCAACGTCTACAACAGCGACAGCTTCGTGATCTGGGGCTCGAGTACTTTGGGCGACCCCGGTCACCAAATCGGAGGTGTTTACACCAGTTCCTCTAACCTGAGCTTTATCGATGTCGACGACGTCGAGAGTTACAAATATCTGTCGATCGGCGCGCTCAATGGCGGCGTTTTGCCCGTCGCCTTTCAGGCGACATTGGCCGCCGTCCCTGAGATGGGTGCGCTCTTTCCAGTCATTGGATTGATCGCCGCCATCGCCGTCACTCAGATTTTGCGGCGCCGACGCATCGCGCATCTGCGAGCCGGCTCTTCGAGCTCGCATTAAGCCGGATTTTGCATTTGGCTTGGCGGCCGTTCCCGCAAGGGAGCGGCCGTTCTGCTTTTTGCTGGTTCGCCTAACCGCCGACCGCCATTTGGGCGGTGGCGATCTCAAGTAGTTCGGTAGTGATGCTGGCCTGACGCATCTTGTTGTACTCGAGAGTCAGATCCTTAATGAACTGATTGGCGTTGTCGGTTGCGTTTTTCATCGCCACCATTCGGGAACTGTGCTCCGAGGCGCGCGCATCGAGTACCATTTGAAAGACCTGATACTGCACATAATAGGGCAGCATAAAATCAAGCACTGCCTCCGGGCTGGGTTCAAAAATGTAGGCCAGCATTGGATCGGAAGATGACCCAACGTCGCCAGGTGATCTTCCCTTCAAGCTTTCGAAAGCAAACTGGCTGATCGGCAAAAGGGTCTGCGCCACCGGTTTCTGGTTGATGGTGTTCACGAAATGCGTGTAAAGCACCGTTACCTTGTCCACCTCGCCGCTGAGGAATTTCTCGATACAGAATTTTGAAATCGGCTTCGTCTCCAGAATCGTGGGCGAATCTTTCAGCTCAAAATCCGCCAACAGTTGGCGCTTGGATCGCCCAATGAATTGGCGCGCCTTGCGGCCGGCCGTGACAAAAATCGTTTTCTCGGCGTCGAAGGCAGCGGCTTCACGCAGAAGGTTCGTGTTCAAGGCGCCGGCCAATCCCTTGTCGGTGCTAATAATCAGAACCAGCTCCTTCTTTGTCGGACGCACCTGCAGGAGTGGATGCAGCAGCGGATCGGTCCGGCTCTTCAATGAAACCAAAACGCGGTTCAACAACTCCGAATAAGGGCGCCCAGCGAGCGCGTGCTGCTGCGCTTTGCGCATCTTTGACGCGGCAACCATCTGCATCGCCTTCGTAATCTGGGCGGTGTTGCGGATCGATTTGATCCGCCGCCGGATATCCTGCGTATTGGCCATTTCGTTAGGCGCCTAGTGCCAGGTTGCCTTAAAGTCGTTCAACGCCGCACCCAACTCGGCTTCGAGGTCTTTGTCGATTGCCTTCTTGTTTCGGATTGACGCCAGCACGCTTTCCTTCCGTGTTTGCAAGTAATCCTGCAGTTTCAACTGAAATTCCTTCACCCGATCGACGGGGACTGGATCGAAATAACCGTTCTGTATCGCCCAGAGCACCGCCACCTGCTCCTCAACTGCGATCGGGCTGTATTGTATCTGCTTAAACAGCTCAACAATTCGCTGACCGCGATCGAGTCGCGCTTTGGTCGCGGCGTCGAGGTCGGAACCGAATTGTGCAAAAGCCGCCAGTTCGCGGAACTGCGCGAGCTCCAGCTTGATCTTACCCGCCACTTGTTTGATCGCCTTGATCTGCGCCGCAGAACCCACTCGGCTGACCGAGAGACCGACCGAGATCGCAGGCCGGATACCCTGGAAAAACAAGTCAGTCTCGAGATAAATCTGACCATCGGTAATTGAGATAACGTTCGTTGGAATGTACGCCGAGACATCGCCCGCCTGGGTTTCAATGATGGGCAGCGCGGTGAGCGAGCCGCCGCCGGCGTCCTCGGACACGCGCGCTGCGCGCTCGAGTAGCCGCGAATGTAAGTAGAAGACGTCGCCCGGATAAGCTTCGCGACCCGACGGGCGCTTCAAAACTAACGATACTTGCCGATAAGCCACCGCGTGCTTTGAGAGGTCGTCGTAAATAATGAGCGCGTCCATGCCATTATCCATGAACCACTCGCCCATCGCCGCTCCGGCAAATGGCGCGAGGTATTGGTTCGTGGCACTCTCCGAGGCAGGTGCAGAAACGATCGTCGTGTAAGGCATCGCACCGTTCTTTTCCAGCACGGCAAGCGTGCGTGCGACGTTCGAGTTCTTCTGTGCAATCGCGACGTAGATACAGTAGAGCGGGCGATGATCTTTCAGCTGCCCATTTTCGGCGGCCTTATTTAGGCGGGCCTGGCTAATGATCGTGTCGACTGCGATGGTTGATTTGCCGGTCGCGCGATCTCCGATGATCAGCTCGCGCTGACCACGTCCAATGGGCACCATCGCGTCGATCGCCATGATTCCGGTTTGCACCGGCTGGCTTACGCCGCGACGCTTGATAATGCCGGGCGCGATCTTCTCCACCGGATAGAAGGTGTCGGCATTGATTGGGCCTTTGTTATCAATCGGCTGACCCAGGGTATTGACGACTCGGCCAAGGAGCCCCTTGCCTACCGGGACCTGGAGGAGCTTGCCGGTTGTCTTGACTTCATCGCCTTCCGCAACCTTTGTCGGATCGCCAAGGAGGATTACGCCCACTTCGGTCTCTTCCAAGTTCAGCGCAAGACCAAATTCACCGCTCGGGAATTCGATCATTTCGTTCAGCATAACCTCGCTCAAACCCTCGATGCGAGCTACGCCGTCACCAGCTTCACGCACCACGCCAACATTGCTTTTCGTGGTCGAGGTCTTTAGCCCCGCAATTTGCGTTTCGATTTCTTCCAGAATGCTGCTCATGATAATTCGTTCGTTTAAAGTTTTTGCGCCAGCCGATCGAGCCGGTTGCGTACGCTACTGTCCCAGACATCGCTCCCAACTCGAACGCGCATGCCGCCGAGAAGTGCCGGATTAATGGTAAATTCAGTCGTTAGACCAGGTCCGTATTTCCGCTCCAAGCCGCTTATAACTTCCCGACTCACTTCCGGATCCAACTCGGCGGCCGATTCAATGCGGACGCGCCGTTTCTCCAACTCAAGCCGCAGAAGACGCTGATAAGCTTCCAAGAGCTGGATGTAATTACGCGGCTTCTTCTCCACAATCGCGCCGACAAAAGTCTGAACACGGCCGCGATCGAGCGTGCCATCAACATACGTCGCCCGCACCAGGTCGCGCGCTTGCTGTCGAATCTCCTTGCTAATCTTCACGCTTTTTTCGATTTCGTCAGGCTGCGACCTGACGACTTGCTTCCTCCTGCAATCGCTTCTGATCTTCCGCATTCAAGACCTTGCCGGTCACCTTGGCGGTTGTATCTACGACCAGTCGTCCGAGTTCGCGCTTCAGCCGCGCCATTTCACGTTCGTGCTCGAGCGCGCTCGCTTCCCGTGCCTTGGCGAGAATTTGCTCTGCCGCCGCAATGGCTTCCTGTTCTTTACGCTCCGCGATGACGCCTGCGCTGCTCCGCGCTTCGTCGATCATCTTCTGCGCTTCGACATTTGCTTTCGCCAGCGTTTCCTGATAGCGCTGCTCCGCCTGGGCAAGTTGCTGCTTAATCTTCTCGGCATTGAGGAGCCCTTCCTGAATGCGTTGCCGCCGTTCCTCAAGCACGGCAAGAATCGGCTTGTAGGCGAACCGGCGCAGAAGTAACGCGACGATTATGAAGCTGACGACCTGCGAGAGAAAAATCTTGAAGTCGAAGCCAAAGCTTTCCGCTACATCAGTGACGAGGTTGGCCGCAATGAAAATAGGAATACTCATCCGAAAAAGTTGTCGACCCCGAAGCGCACAGCCTCGGCGCCTAACGAGTTAGTGGACGAGGAAGAGAGCGTAAAAGACAATAGCTTCGGCGAAAGCGATGGCCAAAATCGCCTGCACCAGAATCGGCGTTGCCGCTCCTGGATTGCGACCGACCGCGGAGGACGCGCCCATGCCGATCAATCCCACGCCGATCGCCGCGCCTAGAGCCGCAAGGCCAACGTGAATGCTTCCGCTCATTTCTGCCAGTAATGGTAATATCATATCTTTTTCTGTAGTTGTTTTGCTTCAGCTCGTCGTGTTCCGCCACAACGTAGCCGAAAATTAGTCAATGATGCGCTCCTTCCGCTTTCGGATCGTGCGCAATAAGAAGGGTGAATACCGCGGTCAGCAGCATGAAGACAAGCGCTTGCACGATGCCGACAAGAATTTCCATGAAATAAAACGGGATCGGAATAAGCCAGGAAAGCGAAGGCACCAGGTGCGCCATCGCTTCGAGCATGTTCTCCCCAGCGTAAACATTTCCGTAAAGCCGAAAACTCAGCGAGATCGGGCGGAAAAAGATCGACACCACCTCCAGCCACCCGACCATAAAGAAAACGATGATCATCATGATCCTGAGGAAGCCCTTCGACTCCCCTTTCGGTCCGAAGATGTGCAGGAAGAATCCACCGAAGCCGACCTCCTGAACCGCCCAAATCAACCAGAGAGCGAAAAAAACGACCGCCATGGCAAAGGTGAGGTTGAGATCTGCGTTCGCTCCCCGGAGAAGAGGTCGATCGACGTGAAAGGCGTTGGTTACTGGATCGTGATGTCCCCAACCGATTGTCCCAACTCCCGGGATCAAACCGAACCAGTTCAGGAATAGAATAAAAATAAAGATGGTGGCAAAGAACCAGAACGTCTTCTTCACCAGGTGGGGGCCAATGACGCTTTCGAGAAAGTTGTACAGGCCCTCGACCATCCATTCCCAAAAATTCTGCGCTCCACCTGGAATGGACTGAATTTTGCGCGTCGCCATCTGCGCGAAAACGATGATTCCAGCCGCTACCACCCACGTGACCAGCATCGAATTCGTGACGGTGAACTGTCCGATTGTAAAAAGCGGCGATGCCTTGAGCGAGAGCGCTTCGTGCTTTTCGGCAGTCGCAGGGGTCGCAGGCGCAACCTCTGTGGCCTGAGCAGTCGGCGCGAATCCGCTCGTTGCGAGCAGCGCGCAAAGACTCAGAAGCAGCGGCAAAAAGCGAAAATAGCGTTGGACCATGTGCTGGGTCGGAAAGCAGCGCTGCCGGTTGCCGGTGAAGCGTGACTGGATCCAGATCGAATCCTGCGCCTCAAGGCCGCTAACGACGCGCATAAAGAAGAGCATGTTGCCAGTGCTGACAAGCGACTTTGACGGGTTTTTTTCGGAACAAAAAACGAGGCAAAATCGTGAGGCCGATGTCGCTATTTCGCGGGGACGCCTTGCTGCTGAAAAGGCGGTGAAGCGAGGATCTGCGACGCTGGGTGCGCCCGCATCGATGCCTCGGCGACGATGTCGGCCGCTTCGCGATACTGGCTTTCCAAGACTGCGATCTGCATCCGCTGCTCAAAGTTGGCCGCGACCGATTCGCTGGCCAGGATTCCCATTTCCGCGAAGGAGTGGCGATTTGAGGTGATCTTTTTCATCTCCCTGGCAAGCGCCTCGTGATCGCGCTCGGCGACCAGCGCGCCACAGCGACCGCTCTCAACTGCTTCGGGAATTCCGCCGTGCCGCGTCGCGAGCACGGGCATGCCGGTCGCCATCGCTTCCAGGATGGAATTTGGAATTCCCTCCTGATTTTCATCCGCCGGAGTTTCGCTCGGGTGAAGGAAGACGTGACAACTATGATAGAGGTCCAGAAGCTCCGACTGTGAGAGAAAGCCGGTAAAATGCAGCGCGCGACTAATGCCCAAGTCGGAAGCCAGCGTCTCCAGGGCCGGCTGCAACGGTCCTTTGCCCGCAATGAACAGCCGGGCGTTCGGATTCGCCGGATAGAAAAGCGCGAAGGCCCGCAGGCAGGTAGTCAGGCCTTTCTTCGGAATGAGCCGGCAAGCCTGAAGAAATCTCCACGCTCCGTCGGACGGCGCCTCACGCCGACGCACTGGAAATTCGCCCAACGGAATTCCGGTGCGATTGATGCGAATCTTCTCCGGCGGGCAACCCAGCGCAACGAGTCGCTGCTCCAGAGACCGTGATCGCGCCAGGACCAGCGGAACCGACTGAAAGACCTTGCGAAGCTTGGAAGCGTAATCCGGACTCGCCGCCTTAAGCATAACGTCGGCACCGTGAAACGAAACGATGCACGGTTTGTCCCAGCATTGAATGAATGGCAGCAAATGGACACCCGTATGGCCAAAGTAAATGTGCATCAGGTCCGCGCCACGCCGTTCGAGCAAACTGTCCAGGAGTTGATATTCACCACGATAAACAATCGGCGGTTGCCGCTCGACAAATTTGAGCCAGCCATGACGAAACGGGTTTCTCCGCGGCGCCGGGATCAGCTCAATATCGTTGAAGGGAAAGCGGTCACTGTTCTGGATCTTCTTCGTCATCACGAAGGTCTTCACTTTCCGGAGGCCAGTAACCTGACGGTAGACGTGCAGCATCTCCGATTTAAGGAAGGTTGTGCAGTAACTCGCGACGACCAGTTTGGACATAGTTTTTGGGGAACCCATGTTAGGTATTGGTAAGAAAAGTTGTGAACACTTAGCGCATGGATTCCGCTTGTCTAACTGTAATCGGCCCAACTGGCCTCTACAGTTCCATTTCGCGTTAAATCTGCCGGCTCATTCATACCGGGGTCAGCTTCTTGTAACCACTGATCGAGAGAGCGTCTCAACTCCGCGATTCCATCATTCTCCTTCGCGGACACGGCCACGACTTCTCGACCCGGAAAACGTGCCCGAAACGCCTGCAAATGTTCTGCCGCCCCAGGCAAATCCATCTTGTTCGCCACGACCCGCCACGGGCGGAGCGAGAGACGCGGATCGTAAAGATCGATTTCCCGCCGCAAATGCTGGAGGTCCACAATCGGGTCGCGTCCTTCGCTCCCCGCCATGTCGAGCACAAAAAGCAGCAGCCGGCAGCGCGTGATGTGGCGCAGAAAAGAATGACCGAGTCCCAGATTGCGATGCGCGCCCTCGATCAATCCGGGAATATCCGCCACGGTCGCGCGACGGTAATCATCGAAATCGACCACACCAATCATAGGATGGAGAGTAGTGAAAGGATAAGCTGCGACCTTCGGAAGAGCCGCGGAGATCCGCCGCAAAAGCGTCGACTTGCCGGCATTCGGATAACCAACCAAACCCGCATCCGCGATCGTCCGCAACTCGAACAGGAAAGTTCCTTCCTCTCCCGTGACGCCCTCAGTGTACTCGCGCGGCGCACGATTGCGTGAACTCTTGAAATGGACATTACCCCTCCCGCCCGTTCCACCACGGCAGAGAATGAATTCGTCGTTAGGCTGGGCAAGATCGGCTAAAGGAGTTGCTGACTGCCAGTTACGAGTTTTCGCTCCATCGCCCTGCGACGTCGGCTCGTCAGGCTCGCTTCGTCCGCCGCGGATTTGCTTCGTGGGCGAAGAATCGCGATTCGACACGGCGCCGCTCGGTGAGGCATCATTCGGAGTCGGGCATCGAAATACTACCGTTCCTACCGGCACTTTCACTACTTTGGCCGGTGCGCCGCGACCGTGCATCTGCTTCCCCTGGCCGTGTGCGCCGTTTTTTCCCTTAATCAAGGGCTCGTAAAAAAGACTGACAAGATTATCTGTGTGCTCGTCTGCGCGTAGAATAATGTCGCCGCCTTTACCTCCATCTCCGCCATCCGGTCCACCCCTTGGAACAAACTTTTCCCGGCGAAAACTCACGCAACCCCGCCCGCCATTGCCAGCTTTCGCCGTCACCCTGATCCGATCGACGAACATCGTCTAAGCCTACACGCAACTATTGCCTCTGGATAGCGCAGGCGCTCCGGTAGCGGGAAACCATGTCACATCATCAGTCGAACGATCGCTTGTCAGAGAGTGAGATTTCACCAAGGCCAGGAGCTACCGAGTCGGTGTCAGCGAATCGTAAAGCGACCTCGTCTGTCTCGCGATCGCCGCCCAGCCAAATTTCTCCTTCGCTCGTTTCCGCCCGGCGCGCCCAAACCTGGTCTGTAGCTCCGGATCCGACATCAGCTCATTGATCCGCGCCGCAAGGTCGCGGGAAAATTTCTCGGGCTCGATCGGTTCAAAGGGACTTTCTTTCATCTGCTGGACCGGCACGAGAAACCCTGTTTCGCCGTCGACCACGACTTCCTTGATCCCGCCGACTGCGCTCGCCACCACCGCGGTTTCGCACGCCATCGCTTCGAGATTGATGATTCCGAACGGTTCATAAATCGACGGACAACAAAACACCGTCGCGTTGGCATAGAGCTGATGCACCGTTTCCTTGTCCACCATCTCGTCGATCCAAATGACATCATTCCGCGTCGCCTGCACGGCGCTTACTGCCGTCTTCATCTCCGCGGCAATCTCCGGCGTATCCGGCGCGCCGGCGCATAACACAATCTGAAATCCCTTGTCCATGAATGGAATTGCGCGCACCAAGTGCACGATCCCTTTCTGGCGCGTGATCCGCCCCACGAACAATAGATATGGCCGGGTCGGATCGATCCCATAACGCATAAGCGCGTCCGTTCGCTCCGTCGGCCTGTATTCCTCGAGATCGATCCCGTTATAGATCACGTGCAGACGCGAGGAGTCGATTTGGAAAAGCCGCTCGATATCTGCCCGCGTCCCTTCCGATACGGCAATCACCGCATCGGCCATTTCCAGCGCCGTCTTCTCCAGCCAAACGGTAAAGTCGTAACCGCCGCCGAGCTGTTCGCGTTTCCACGGTCGCAGGGGCTCAAGCGAGTGCACGGTGATCGACGAGCGGCAGCCCATAGTTCAACTTCGCCAGGATACCGCCAAAATGGCTATACCAAGTGTGGCAATGCACGATGTCAGCCTCAACCTTGAGCGTGTTGAAATTGAGACAACGCTGCACCGCGCCGAAAACCGATTGCAACGGCTTCGGACAAGTATATCCGGATGCATCCAGCTCAAAGCCGCGCACCGCCGGATTCGTGCCTAACGACTTCTGATCGCCAAAGCAACGCACCTCGACATCCATCGATTTCGCCAATTCGCGAGCAAGATAAGCAACGTGTACCCCGGCCCCGCCATAAACATGCGGCGGGTATTCGTTGGTGAAAAAGAGCGCCTTCATCCTTGCACGAGTACCGGCCGCGCTCTCACTGGCTTTCGTTAGGTACATTCATGAGGAGAACCGGGACCTGCGCGCGATGGCGAACCTGCGTAATCGTGCTGCCGTAGAAGAGGTCCTTCAACAGGCGATGTCCGTGCGTAGTCATTGCGATCAAATCGCAGTCCGATTCCTGCGCGGCCTTGAGAATCCCAAGGGCGGGATCGCCCAGCGCGAGATGTGTCTGCACCTCGATGCCCTGCCGCCGCAAATCATCCGCCACCTTTTCCAAGTAGGCCCGATCCGCTTTCATCTCCTCCGATTCCGCGAGTTGAAACCGGTTGTAATTGCGGGCTGCCCAACCATCCGCCACATGCAGCAGAAGCAGTTCCGAGTTGTGCACCTTCGCCAATTCGCAAATGGGAGAAAACATCGCCCGATCGGTCGGACTATTATCAAGCGCCACGAGAATTTTCTTGAACATCGTTAGGCCGGCGATCCGCTTTAAGCTTTGGGCATCAAGTCCTAACTTTGGCAGAGTCGCGCCGTCGCCCCTACTTAAAACTCAAAACCTAAAGCTTAAAACTAATTCGATCATTGAAAGTCCTCGCCATCGACATCGGCACTTCTTCTGTGCGCAGCGCTCTTTTCGATGCGCAAGCGCGGCTGGTTCGCGCTTCGAAGGCGGCCAGAAGCTATCCCCTCCGGCATGACGTCGATCATGCGGCCGAACTCGATCCGGCGCTTCTTCTCCGTGCAACAAAGGATTGCCTGAACGAGACGCGGCGGCACCTGACGAAGCGCCAACCGCAACTGATCGCAGCGTCCGGTTTTTGGCACAGCCTTCTCGGGCTCGATCGCGCCGGAAATCCGCTCACGCCCATTTACACCTGGGCCGATGCTCGTTGTGTGGATGATGCGTCTCTTCTGAGGCGACGAATGAACGAGCGCGCAATTCAGCAGCGCACCGGTTGCATGCTGCGCGCGTCCTTCTGGCCCGCAAAATTGCTCTGGCTGCAACGGACACGCCCGAAACTCTATCGTCGCGTGGCACGCTGGGTTTCGCCGGCAGAATGGATTTTTGAGCAACTCTTCGGCGTGCGGAGTTGCAGCCATTCCATGGCGAGCGGCACCGGACTTTACCATCTGGAACGGCACGCCTGGGACGAAGAACTGCTCGACACCGTTGGCCTGACGCTTGCCCAGTTGAATCCATTGCAGGACTGCGTCCAGCATCGGCAAGGAACCATCTTCACCGCCATCGGAGATGGAGCGGCTGGCAATCTGGGTTCTGGAGCAACCCGTCCCGGCTTGGTCGCCATCAACGTGGGAACGAGCGCGGCGGTTCGCACGATCGCGCCACCAGGCACTCCACTCCCCTTCGGACTCTTCCGCTTTGTTGTCGATGAGCAACGCTGCTTGCTTGGGGGAGCGATCAGCAACGCGGGAAGTCTGCGCGCATGGTGCTTGCGCGAGCTGCGCCTGCCTAACGAAAAGCGCGAGATCGAAAAATTACTTCGACAAAAGTGGAAGGAGATTGCTCGCCTAACGATTCTTCCCTTCTGGGTGAGCGAACGCGCGCCGACCTGGCCGGATGATCTTAGCGGAACAGTTATCGGTCTAAGTCAGGCAACGACCGCAGCCGACTTGCTGGCCGCGACAGTCGCTGCCTCGTTCCATCGCCTGGCGGAAGTCCTGCGTGAATTGGAAACCGCGACCGGCAGGGCCAAGAAGATCATTGTTTCCGGTGGTGTTGTGCAATCGACGGTCTCGCTGCAAATGCTGGCCGATTCGTTAGGCCGAGAAGTGGAGATTTGCGCAGAGCCGGAGGCTTCACTGCGTGGCGCAGCGGTCCATGCGCTCGAACAACTCGGCTGTGAAGTGCCGGCAGCGAAGATCAAACGCCGACTGCAAAACCGTCCTGTTCAAACCGCGCAAAAGCGCAAAGAGGCTGCGCAACAACGAGAGCTGGAACGAATACTGGCCAATCAGTCCTCGAAACGAGGACACTAACCGAAATATTCAGTCGTTAGGCCAGCAGACACGAAGCCCGACTCGAAGCATGTCTCCCCCGCCCTAGTCTCGATCCAGCGCTTTGAGCCAGCCCATGACCATATCGTGCTTCGGCTTCTCTCCCGCCCGTTCGAAAATGAAAACAAGGTTCGCCAGCATTCGCATCAGCACGAGCCGCGGCGAGGCAGGCGCGAAATAACTCGATTGTGTTTTCAGTTTCTGCCGCGCCAGAATCGCCTCGCAGTCCGCCCGGGAGAGGATGCGTCCGGCGTGAAAGGGATCGAACAAAATCCGCTCGTAACGGGCGATGAAATGACCCGGCAAGTTAATTCCCTCGATCGGCATGTTGGCGCGCTTGCCCACGATCACATACATCATCGCGAGAGAGATTGGGATTCCTCGGCGCGTTTCCATCACGTCGCTCAGAAAAGAGTTTTTTGGGTCGTAATAATCCTCCGCGTTGCCGCGAAAGCACAGGTCTTCCGCCATGAACGTCGTGAGAGTCTGAAGCCGTTCGCGCGATGAGCTGGCCTGATCGACGAGCATGCGCAGCCGCCGTCCCCATGCATCGAGCCGGCGTCGCAACTTCGCGATCGGAGCCTCGGGCTCAAAGCATCGGGTCAGCAGCCACCAGGCGGATTCGATGTCGCCGTGCTCGGGGAAGAGATGCGCGCAAAGCAACATCTCATCCTGCGCTTCGTCGGTTTCGATTCGTTCAAGAATGTCGCGCACGTGTGCTTCGACGGCGGCGTCATCGACGGTGAGTAGCTCGCGCAAAGCGGCGATGCCCTCTCGACCGGAGTCGATCAACTGCGCTTTGAGCAGCTGGACCGTCTCCGGGTCATTATCGCGCAGTAGCCGCACGATCGCGTCTTTTTGAAACATAAACGGTTTTACGATTTCCGACGGCGTTAGGCAACGAAAAGGGCTGATTGATCGCGAAGAAAGAGAAGATTGCGAAGGCTGGCCAGCTCCCTCGTTAGTCGTTAGGCCGATTTATTATTCGGTTCGTTAAGGGAGTCGATCGGCTGTCTCTTCTACATCGAACGCTTCCAAAATGATGGTGGCCATTCCGCTTTGTTCCGTATGGCTTAGGCTGATCCAGACTCGGCCAACTTCGCGTTCGTTAGCCATCTTCTCCGCGCCGCCGCTCAGAACAACATACGGCTCGCCGCTCTCTTTTTTGCGCACGTCGAGATCGCGCCAGGCCATCGATTTGCCGATGCCGGTTCCGAAAGCCTTCGAAAGTGCTTCCTTGGCGGCAAAGCGCGCCGCGAAATGGCGTGCAGGAAATTTCATCGAGTTCGAATAGGCAATTTCCCCATCCGTAAAGACGCGTCTCAAAAACCGCTCGCCGAAACGATCGATCGAATTTTGGATGCGATCACAATCGACCAGGTCGATACCGATGCCGATTATTCTCATCCCGGGTAATCTCGCAGGAGCGCCAGCATTTCTCCGACGGCCTTCTCCAACCCGACAAAGATTGCGCGCGAGACGATCGAGTGCCCGATGTTCAATTCAGTCAGGTGCGGAATTTGATGAATGAGTGTGACGTTGCGGTAGTTGATGCCGTGACCGGCGTTGACCTGCAGGCCGGAACTCGCCGCCTGGCGCGCAGCGATGCCGAGACGTTCCAGCTCCTGCTGTTCCACTCTGTCGGTGTAAGCGTTGGCCAACGCACCGGTATGCAGTTCCACAATATCCGCCCTGAGGCGTGCGGCCGCTTTCACTTGTTCGGGTTCTGGATTGATAAAAAGACTGACGCGGACTCCCACGGCGTGAAGACGTTTGATCGTCGGCGCCAGCGCGCGCTCGTGCCTGACAAGATCGAGCCCGCCTTCGGTGGTGATTTCCTCACGTTTCTCGGGAACGAGACAGACTTCATCAGGTTGTAACCGCAGCGCAAAATCGATGATTTCAGGCGTATTGCTCATTTCCAGATTGAGCTTGGTCATGATGTTGGCACGGAGACGTTCGACATCGCGCCTTTGAATATGCCGACGGTCGGCGCGCAGGTGCACAGTGATGCCACTGGCGCCCGCGCGCTCGCAAATACTGGCCGCCACGACGGGATCGGGTTCGGCGTTTTTCGAGTCCGGCATCGTGGCGTAGCGCGCCTGCCGGAGAGTGCCGATGTGATCGACGTTTACACCGAGTCTAAGCGTGGCCATTTCGTTTCAATAGGTGCGCTCTTCCGGGAAAGGCAAACGCGGACGCTTCCATCGGTTTGCCCTCAAGCCCGCGCCGCGGTCAGCGGGTTATCGTTAGGGCAAAACCTCAAACTGGCTCATGACGCGAAACATCTCGTAGCGCTCGGCGATTTCTTCGCTCGTTAGGCGACGGAGCCGGTCGAGGCTGAAGGCTTCCACATTAAAACTGGCCAGCACGCTCCCGTATATCACCGCTTTCCGCAGTCTGCCGAAGTCAATCTCGTCGGCCGGGCTCGATGCCAGATAGCCGGCCAATCCGCCCGCGAAAGTGTCCCCTGCCCCAGTGGGGTCGTGGATGTCTTCGAGCGGATACGCACCGCAACTGAAGAAATCATCGGGACCGAAAAGGAGCGCGCCGTGCTCGCCTTTTTTCACCGCCACATAGCGCGGACCCTTGCGGCGGATCGCCCGGCCAGCACGGATCAGGCTGGTGTCGCCAGTCATCTGGCGCGCTTCGCTATCGTTGAGAATGAGCAGGTCGACTCGCGGGAGAAGCGCGTCGAGATCTTTACGCGTGGTCTCGATCCAAAGATCCATCGTATCGGCGACAACGAAGCGCGGCCGACGCATCTGATCCAGAACGTGCGCTTGCAACGAAGGCGCGATATTCGCCAGGAGAACGAACTCGGTTTCGCGGAAATTCTCCGGCAAGGCCGGCTTGAAGTCTTCGAAGACGTTGAGCGCGACGGATCGTGTCTCGCGCGTATTGAGATCCCAGGCGTATTCGCCCGACCAGCGAAACGTCTTACCTTTGACGCGCTCCACACCCGCGGCATCGATCCCGCGTTTTCTCCAAAATTCGAATTCCGGCTCGGGAAAATCGTCGCCCACTACTCCAACCAAATTGACTGGTGAGAAAAAACTCGCGCCGACCGCAGCGTAGGAGGCCGAACCGCCGAGCTGATCAGCATGTTCTTCCACAGGAGTTTTGACGGTGTCTAATGCGATCGAACCAACAACAAGGACGGACATTGCAATTTCTAGTTTCGAATTTCTGGTTTTTGATTTTCGGACAGCAGTGTTTTCGCTTGGCGAGTGGCGGCGGCGATGTCGGCCGCTTGCAGCAAACCAGATACGATGACGACGCGCCGTGCGCCAGCCGCCATCACTTGCGAAAGGTTGTTCAGCTTGATCCCGCCGATGCAGAAGATCGGTCGCCTAACGATTTCATGGACGCGACCGATGTCGCGGAGGCCAATCGGCTGGTAGTCCGGCTTGGTCGGCGTGGCAAAGAGCGGGCCAAAGCCGATGTAATCCGCGCCTTCCTCGATCGCTCCGATCGCTTGAGCGAGGGTGTGGGTGGATTTGCCGATCGCGCAATCGCGCTTAACGACTGCCCGCGCGGCGGCAATCGTGAGGTCGCCCTGACCAAGATGCAAACCTTCGATGGCGAGATCGCGCGCAATTTCGGCGTGGTCGTTAATGATCATCGGGACGCCGGCCTTGCTCGTTAGGCAATGAAGTTCTTCCGCGAGCTTTGCCAGTTCGGCGACCGATTGGTTCTTCCCTCGCAATTGAATGATGTCGGCCCCGCCGCGCAGCAATTCGTCGGCAACCGCGAGCGCGCGCGCGGGCTTGACGTAGCCGAGATCGAGGATGGCATAGAGCCGGGCGCGCGCCAGGACTTCGTTAGGCGCGACCACGCTCAATCGGTCAGACGGCTGTTCGAGTGAAAAAGCTCGAAGGTTTCCGAGTTCATGATCCGGTCGACAAAGCCGGTATCGTAGTTGCCGCGGCGAAAGTCGGCGTTGCGCATGATGGCGTTGTGAAAGGGGATCGTCGTTTTGATTCCAGCGATGAGATACTCGCCGAGCGCCCGACGCATGCGCGCGATAGCCGAGTCGCGTGTTGCGCCGACGGCAATCAATTTCGCGATCAGCGAGTCATAATTAGGCGGCACGGTGTAACCACTGTAGGCATGGGAGTCGACGCGCACCCCGCGGCCGCCAGGCGCGTAGTAGAAATTGATTCGTCCTGCTGAGGGTTGAAAATTGCGCGCCGGATCTTCGGCATTAATCCGGCATTGAATGGCGTGAGAACGAGGCAGTGGCTTTTGCACATGCGGAGACAATTTATTGCCGGCCGCGATGCGGATCTGCTCTTTCACTAAATCGCACCCGTAAACCTCTTCGGTGATCGTGTGCTCGACCTGGATGCGCGTGTTCATCTCAATGAAATAGAAATGGCCCTCCTCATCGACCAGGAATTCCATCGTGCCGCAATTGGTGTAGCCGACGGATTCAGCGAGCTTCACTGCCGCCTGACCCATGCGCTTACGCAACGCCGGTGTCAGGAGCGGCGACGGGCATTCTTCGATAACCTTTTGATTCCGACGCTGAATGGAACAATCACGTTCTCCGAGGTGAACGATGTGGCCATGTTCATCCGCCACGATCTGGAATTCGATGTGGTGCGGATTAATGAGTAACTTCTCAATGTAAACCTCCGGATTGCCGAACGCCTTTTCCGCTTCCATGCGCGCGCCATGGTAACCCTGGACAAGACTCACTTCGTTATGAGCGGCGCGCATCCCACGGCCGCCGCCGCCCGAAACGGCTTTGATCATCACCGGATAGCCGATTCGCTTGGCAACTCGGATTGCTTCCGCTTCGTTCTCGACGATACCGTCGCTTCCCGGAGTCACCGGCACGCCGGCTTTGCGCGCGGCGGTGCGAGCAGAATTCTTATCGCCCATCGCGCGCATCGCCTCGGCCCGTGGGCCGATGAACTTGATGTTGCAGCTTTCGCAGACTTCGGCGAAATGCGCGTTTTCCGCGAGGAAACCATAGCCGGGATGAATCGCGTCGACATCGCCAACTTCCGCTGCGCTCATGATGCGATCGATCTTAAGATAACTTTCAGAGCTCGGTGGCGCGCCGATGCAGATCGCTTCATCGGCCAGCTGCACGTGGAGCGAATCGACGTCCGCCTCCGAATAAACCGCCAGGGTGCGAATGCCGAATTCCTTGCAGGCGCGGATAACGCGCAGGGCGATCTCGCCACGATTGGCGATGAGGATTTTCTCGAACATTCGCCTAACGAATAGCCGGGACGCCTTGCCTAACGAACCCTGAAAAGCGCCTGTCCGAACTGGACCGGCTTGCCGCTTTCCGCCACGACCTCAGCGATCACACCGCTGACTTCGGCTTTGATCTCATTCATGACTTTCATCGCCTCGATGATACAGACGACGCTGTCTTCGTTCACCTCTTTGCCGACTTCGACGAAGGGTGGCGATTCAGGTGAAGGCGAGCGATAAAAAGTGCCGACCATCGGCGAGACGATCTCCTTCGCAGCCGCCGATTCAGCGGGCTGCGTCGCAGGCAGGGAAGGTGCCTGTGCACCAGGCGCAACAGGTGCGGGCATCGTCGCGATCGGTGCCGTGGCGGGCGCGGTAATAACGGTTTGCGCGGTTACGCCCTTTTGCAGTTTGAGACGAAAACCATCCTTCTCCATCTCGAAAACAGAGAGGTCGTTTTTCTTCATCAAGTCGATGATCGCTTTAATATCCTTGAGTTCCAAAGGCGCTTCCTTTCCGCGTTAGTGAGGACGTTAGGTAAAGCGTTTTTGTGAGCGGGGTCAAGCCGGTGCTTCGCTCGCGCGCCCGGGCCGGGAGCCGCTCCAATGACGAAATATCAACATCACCATTTTAGCTTGAACGCGCGCGGTATCGTCAAAAATCTCACTTACGAGGCCGGAACGAATAATGAAAAGAGTCCTGCTGGCGACGCTGGCGCCCAACAGGAATGGCTTTTGGATGCTTCTGTTAGCGACGAAGTGCCATCGGTCGATCGGCCGCGATCCTGCCATCACGCAGTTCGATCTTTCGAGTCGCGATGGCCGCAACTTCGGAGCTGTGGGTAACAAGAATTAAAGTAGCCATCTGCTCATGAGCGATTTTCTCCAGCAGATCCAGCACGAGTTTGGCTGCGGCGCTGTCCAGATTGCCAGTCGGTTCATCCGCGATGAGGAGCCGCGGGCGATGAATCAAGGCGCGCGCGATCGCCGTACGTTGTTGTTCGCCTCCGCTTAATTGATGCACAAAATGATTGGCGCGATTCGTCAGGCCAACGCGTTCCAGCAGTTCTTCCGCCCTCGTTGTGGCTTCGTTAGGCGCTACACCCTGGAGGAGAAGCGGCAGACTCACGTTTTCCAGAGCATTCATGGTGGGAAGAAGATTGAAAAACTGAAAAACAAGTCCGAGCCGGCGCCGGCGAAACTCGGTCAATTGTGCATCATCCGCTTTCGTTAGGTCGAGGTTATCGACCACGATCTCACCTGTCGTTGGCCGATCGAGCCCGGCAATGAGATGCAGCAGCGTGCTCTTGCCACAACCACTCGGACCAACAATGGCAACAAATTCATGGTGCTCGATCTCGAGGGAAATATCTTCCAGAGCACGCACCGAACGCTCGCCGGTCTGGTAATAACGACTAATCTTTTGTAGCGAAATCATGCCAGCGACCGCTCATCTACCCGGCGCGATAGCCGATGCAAGATCGCCGATCGATTTCCGCCGCAATGATCGCCCTTCCTGAATCATTCATGACCGCAGCCCCAATCCTAACTCCAGTTTCTCGCATCACGGTTCCGCCAAGATTTCGAATCGTGGCCGAAACCGAGGATTATCTCGTTGTCGATAAGCCGCCTTTCCTGCTCATTCATCCGAGCAAGCCGGACGGCACGCCAACGCTTTGGGCCGCGCTACGCGAACTCCTCGCATTTGAGTTGGTCAACGGCGGTCAGGTCTCGATCGTGAACCGGCTCGATCGGGAGACCAGCGGGCTCGTGCTCATTGCCAAAAACCTTTCGACCGCACGGCGATTTGGTCGCGCGATGGAACGACACCAGATCGCCAAGGAATATCTCGCGATCGTTGCTGGATGGCCGGACTGGCCAGCAACAACGGTCGACGCGCCTCTCCTGCGGCAGGGTGACTTCCAGCACTCGGACATCTGGCTCAAGCAAATGATTCACGAAAAAGGCGCGCCGGCGGTAACGGATTTCCGAGTCGAGAAACAATTCGTTAGGCACGGAGCCGGTGGTGGCCAGTTTGCCGTCGTACGCGCATTCCCCCGCACCGGCCGGACGCACCAGATCCGAGTGCATCTTGCGCATCTCGGTCATCCGATTGTCGGCGACAAGATTTATGGCCCTAACGAGCAGCTCTACCTTCGCTTCATCGAAAAGGGTTGGACGGAGGAGTTGGAGCGCGAATTGTTTCTGCCGCGGCACGCTCTCCATTCGGCTCGCCTTCGCGTAATGGACGAATTCGACTGCCAGAATCCGTTACCCGACGATCTGGCTCGCTTCGTTTGCGATTAAAAAGGGGGAGCCCAGGTCTCTACTTTGTTTTCACGTCGAGATTCAAAAATCGAATCTGCACGCCGTTATCCATGAAATGGTTTGTCGCAAGGGTGAGACCACCCGAGCGTTGATAATCGGTCCAGCTGGCATGCATCGTTTTCCCTGGCTCGGGCATGTAATCCCAGGAGCTGACAAGATGCGTATCAGGATCGAGATAGAGTCGATATTGATCGTTAGGCGTTAGGCCGACTTTGTCGAAGCTCAGGTGCAAAACCTCACGCTCCGCCCCGTCGATCGTCTTCCTCCCTTCATCCTTCACCTGCACGCCGTGGTCCTTCAACTTTAAGGGCGCGAGAAGCCAAAAAGAATCGTTCACCCAGCGCGCATAAGCAGTTTTGGAATCTTCGTCCGATGCGGGATTGGCAAGATTCACCGTCACATCCTTGTCTTTCCATTTCACGTGATCAGTCCAGGCCGCCACGTCCCAGTGATGTTCGGCGGAAGCAACGGTCTTGCCCCCTTTCACGACCGAAAAAGTGAAGTCGATCGTTTTAACGTTAGGCCAATTCTCGCCGCCGCTGGCCTTCCAAAGGGCTTCGGTCGACGGTGAAGCGTTGTCGTTTTTCTCGCCAGAGAAAGCGAGTGTCGGAACGAAGACAAAAGCCGTGAAAAAAAGAACGAAGAGAGTCCTCATGACGGCAGCATGACGATTGCCGACACTGATTGCAATCCAAGGAAGTCGAAATATGCTCCGCCCCTTCCATGAAAAAAGTGCTGTTGGGACTTCTCGCCGCCGCGGGAATCGATCTGATTTGCGGACTGCCGGCTCAGGCGGGAGAAGCATCCCCGAACGCGCCAAGCGACGCGAATGCAATTGAACAATGGGAGCCGTCGCATTTTGAGTTCGCCTCCGAAACTGCCTACCTGCTGGGCTTCATCGGCAATCCCAACAGCTACGAAATCGGCGCGGAATTTCTCACTGCCCGGCTGCGCTGGGGGGTGTATCGCAACGACGCGAGCATCTTTCGCGGCTACAACCAGGTTTACTTTCTCGCCATGGCGGAGCCGATTTTCCGCGGCCCGGAAAACCACTATTTCGGGATCTCGACCGGCTTTCGTTACGTGTTCGTTAGGCCGGGTTGGAGACTGCAGCCTTACTCCTCCGGCGGAGTCGGACTCGGCTTCATCGATAGCACCGACGCGTTTCGTCAGGGCCAGGGTCAGGATTTTACCTTCAATATTCTGAGCGCGATCGGCGTGCAATACTTGGTCAATGACCATTGGAAGATTAGCGTCGGGGCACAATATCAACATCTTTCCAATGGCGGCCAGACCGATCCAAATCCCAGTCTTAACCTTATTGGCCCGCAGATCGGTCTCACCTATTCGTTCTGACGCTCGCCACTGTTGTCATGTTCTTTCGCCAGTTCTTTTTCCGCTCGAAATTCCAAGCAAAATTAGGGACAGGAACTGAATGAGCGCGCCTGACGAAAACGTCCTTGTTGTTAGGCGGAATCTCTTCGACGAACTGGGCAGTTTTCACGGGCTCAACTTCGAGCCCCAGCCTTACCTCGAGGCCATGCTGGCGCGCGGTAACAATTACTTCCTCGCCCGCGCCACGGCCGAGAACGACCCGACTCACAAGCAGATCATCCCGTACGCCATTCTCGCCTGCGGCAATCGCGTCCTGCATTACGTGCGCGGCAAAAAAGCAGGTGAACAGCGTCTCGTGGCCAAGGGCTCGATCGGCATCGGCGGACACCTGAATGATAACGACGAGTCACTTTTCGCCTGGGACGAAGCGGCATACCGCGCAGGGGTTGAGCGCGAGGTGAATGAAGAAGTGCAAATCGACACACCCTTTGCAGATCGGATCGTCGCCCTTTTGAATGACGACACGACCGAGGTGGGACGCGTGCACCTTGGCGTGGTGCACGTCTTTCAACTCGAAAAGCCGGAAGTGCAAAAACGGGAAGCGATGATCACAAACCTCGCGTTCCTGACGAAAAGCGAGTTGGAAGAACGACGCGAAAATCTCGAGACCTGGTCGCAAATTTGCCTCGACCATTTTGATCGTCTTTTAGCCTAACGAATCCGCGGCGAAGGTCCAGAGGTTGGGATCGAGCTCGGCCCGTGCGCGCGAGGCGACCGCATCTCCTGCGGATGCATCACGCAGAATCGCGAACATGGTTGAACCCGAGCCGGAGAGGAGCGCCGCGGCAATCTCGGGTTGCTCACGCAGCCACGTTTTCATCCGCGCCAGGAAAATGTGTTTTTCAAAAACTGGTCGCTCGAGATCGTTCACCAAGTCCAGCCCCGCGACCTGTTGCGGGTTGTAATCGACATTTGGCAACTCGAGCGAATCACGCCACTGCTGATATGCCGACGGCGTGGGCACACCAAATTCCGGCTTGAAGAGCAAAAGTGAGAGTGGAGGCAGAGTCGACACCGGTTCGACGATCTCCCCTCGCCCACGACAGCGGGCCGGACCGCCCGCGAGAAAGAAGGGAACGTCGGATCCCAATTCGGCCGCGATAGTCGTTAGGCGCGTAGTCGCTATCGGCGCACCATGCAATTCGTTTAGTCCAAGCAATGTGCTCGCGGCGTCGCTACTTCCCCCACCCAATCCCGCGCCATGCGGAATTCGCTTGTGCAGGAGAATTCGCGCACGCGGTGGCGCGCCAATTTCACGATAGAAAGCTCGTGCCGCCCTCACGACCAGATTGCTTTCATCCTGCGGAAGCGTGGGATCGTCGGAAGAAAAAATAAGCGCTCCCTCCGATTCGTCAGGCTCGATCGTCAATTCGTCTTTCAACGAGATGGGCGTCATGAGGGTGTCGATTTCATGAAAGCCATCCTCCCGCCGGCGCCGGATTTTGAACGACAAATTGATCTTCGCAGGAGCGAAAAACCGCATACGTTGCCGCATCCTTATGGGGACTGCATGAACTGGCAAGCCACAGAAATAAACCCACTGGAACGGATCATCGTCGCGCTCGATGTCTCGACAGGCGAAGAAGCGCTTGCGCTGGCTCGAAAACTAGCGCCGCACCGGAGCCCGCTTAAAATCGGCCTCCAGCTTTATACGGGTGCCGGACCGGAGATCGTTCGCGCCTTGCGCGATCTTGGGGCGCGCATTTTCCTCGATCTCAAACTGCATGACATCCCAAACACGGTGGCGCGCGCGGTGGAAAACGCTGGTTCGTTAGGCGTGGAAATGCTCACGCTTCATTTGCATGGCGGGCGCGCCATGATCGAAGCCGCGGTGCGCGCTGCGCCCCCAGGGCTTCTCTTGCTCGGAGTCACGGTGTTAACGAGCGTGGACGAAATCAGCTTGCGCGAAACCGGAGTCTCGTCGTCGATCGAAGACCAGGTGTTACGCCTAACGAAACTCGGCGTGGAGAACGGAATCGGCGGAATCGTGGCCAGCCCACTCGAATTGAGATCACTGCGCCATGCCTTCGGTACGAAAATCAAAATTGTAACTCCTGGCATTCGTCCCGCGGGTGCTGCGGTCAACGATCAAAAGCGCACTCTCACTCCCGGGGAAGCCATTCGCGCAGGCGCGGATTTTCTCGTCGTCGGTCGACCGATCACGAGTGCCAAGGATCCGCGGGCAGCCTTGGAACAAATCGCAGCTGATGCTGTTTGAACGACTGATCGTGTTCGAGGATCCGGTTCCGGCCGGCGCGGCCTTGAACATGGCAATCGATGAAGCCATTTTCGCAGAAGCGCAGCAGCCGATTTTGCGATTTTATCGCTGGGAACGTCCGGCACTCTCGTTCGGCTATTTTGGGAAGTTCGCTGAGGTCGCTCCCGAGGCGAGGTTGCGCGAACTCGTTAGGCGTTGGACCGGCGGCGGCGTTGTCCCACATGGCGAAGACCTGACTTACTCGCTGGTCACGCCAACCTGCGATCCAGTTGCGAAAGAAGGACCAGTCGCCATTTACGCCGCGCTCCACGAAGCCATTCGGGCCGCTCTTTCCGTCGAAGGTTACGTGGCGCAGTTGGCCTCCGAGCCCGCGCCTAAAGTTTCGGAGGCTTGTTTCGCAAATCCAGTCCGGCATGATCTCATGCTGGACGGCCGCAAGATTGCGGGCGCCGCCCAACGCCGAACGCGGGCCGGCTTCCTCCACCAGGGAAGTATTCAGTTGCCTCATTTGTCGGACGGCTTCCGGCAGCGTTTTGCCGCTTTGCTCGGGAAGGAAATCAGGGAAGAAAATATCGCGCCTCCAATCCTCCAAAGCGCGGCGCAATTGGCCCGCGAAAAATATGGCACCGAAAGCTGGCTGCGCCTCTGGTAAGCTGCCCTCCTGTAGCTTTGACATTAAAAGCCGACCTTCTATCCTGCGCTTGTGAAAATTTCCGCGCATTCAGCCGCTGCGGCCACGATGGTGGCCGGTCCGTTGAGTCGCGTTTTCGCCCCAGTGCAGACGCAGCTCGACGAGGTCGATCGCCGAATCAAAGCCCAAACCGCCGCCTTTGATCCAGCGATCGAGGGTTATGTTACTTATGCGGTCAGCGGTGGCGGCAAACGCCTGCGTCCATTGGTTGCGCTCTTGAGCGGTGGAGCCGTGGGTACACTCGTTTCGGGGCATCTGGATTTGGCAGTCATCGTTGAACTGATCCATCTCGCGACCCTCGTGCACGACGACATCATGGACGATGCCGAGCGGCGGCGTTCCCAGCCGACCGTGAACGCGCGCTGGGGCAATTCGCTCAGCGTTCTTCTCGGCGACGTGCTTTTCGCTCATGCGCTCAATCTCTCAACGGATTTCGACGACACCGCGATTAGCCGGACGATTGCGCGGACCGCGACCGAGGTTTGCTCCGGTGAAATCATTCAAACGCAACGGCGCTTCGATCTCCAACTGACGCGCGAAGATTATTTCCGGATTATCGGAATGAAAACGGGCTCGCTCTTCGCTTGCGCGGCAGAGTTGGGCGCATTGATCAGCGGCGCCAATGACGAGGACGTGCAGCGGCTGCGAAACTTCGGTGCGAAGATCGGAACCGTTTACCAGATCTACGACGATTGTCTCGACATTGCCGGCACCGAAGCCGAGACAGGCAAGACTCTTGGGACCGATTTGCGCAAAGGTAAGCTGACCTTGCCCATCCTCACCCTGCTGGAGTCCGCGTCGGCTTTCGACCGCGAGCGCTGCTGCGCGCTCGTGCTCGAGGGCAAGCTGAAGGAAGTGACCGCACTTCTGCAAAGCTCGCCGACCGATGGCGCCCTTGGTGAGTCGATTGAGACTGCCACCGAATGGATACGCGAAGCGCAGGCCGAGCTGGCACCATTGCCAGCGAATCGTTATGTCGATTCTCTCTTCGGTCTTGGCGAAGCGCTGCAGGAACTGCTCGAACAACTGCGAACTTGATGTTGCGGCCTGACGGCGCGGAAGTTTTCCCCGGAAATAGCATGACAGCGCAGTTGAAAATGCGGGAGATGCCCCGCGACGAACGCCCGCGCGAAAAGCTGGCGGGCCAGGGAGCGAGCGCGCTGAGTGACGCGGAATTGATTGCGATTCTCCTCCGCACCGGGCGACAAGGCGCGAACGTGGTGGATGTCGCGCGGCAACTGATCAAAGAGTTTGGTTCGTTAGGCACACTTAGCCGTTGTTCGGTGCGTGAGTTGGCTCGAATCAAGGGGATTGGGCTGGCCAAAGCAACGCAGCTCGCGGCCGCCTTCGGTCTCGGTCAGCGCCTGGCAAAGGAAAATCGCACCGGAAAAAAGATCGAAACTCCTGAAGCGATTTACGAGTTGCTCTCCGCAGAAATGCAGGCCCTGCACAAGGAATCTCTTCGCGTGGTGCTCCTCGATACCCGCTATCACTTGATTCGGGTGGAGGATGTTTCGCTCGGCAGTTTGAATGAAAGCATCGCCCATCCGCGCGATGTTTTTCGCCCCGCGCTTATCTATGCTGCCTATGCCGTGATTGTGGTCCACAACCATCCTTCAGGCGATCCTTCGCCGAGCCAGGCCGATCAGAGCCTGACCAGAAGACTGCGCGAAGTCGCTGAACTGCTGCAAATCAAACTGCTTGATCACGTCATCATCGGCGCGCCCGCGCAGGATCGCCCGCCTTATTTTAGCTTTAAGGAGATGGGCGCGCTGTGAATCGGATTCATTCGACTGCATTCGTCGAGACTGGCGCGCATCTGGGTGAGGGAGTCGAGATTGGTCCCTACGCGTGCATCGGCGGCGAAGTGGAAATCGGTGCGCGTACCATCATACAGTCGCACGCTGTCATCGAAGGCGCTGTCCGGCTCGGCGAAGACAATCGAATCGGACACGGCGCGATCATCGGCGGCTGGCCACAGGACTTGAGTTTCAAGCCTGAGACGCGCAGCTCGGTGGAGATCGGGAACCGGAACACCGTTCGCGAACATGTCACGATTCATCGCGGCACTGCGCCCGGTTCGGCGACGCGCATCGGCGACGATAACTTTCTCATGGCCGGCGCGCACCTCGGCCACAATTGTTCGCTCGGCGACAGAATCATCGTCGCGAACAACTGCCTCCTTGGCGGCTATGTTTCCGTCGGAGACGGGGCATTTCTTGGCGGCGCCTGCATCTTCCATCAACATATCCGCGTAGGACGGCTTGCCATCACGCAGGGAGGCTCGAAACACGGGCAAGATATTCCGCCTTTCTGCCTCGCTTCGAGTCGTAGCAAGATCGCCGGCTTGAACGTAATCGGGCTGCGACGCTCCGGCATGACCGCGGAGCAACGGGCGGAGATCAAATCTGCCTTTCGTCTCCTTTACGAGAGCGGCCTCAATGTTAGCCAGGCTCTCGAGCGGGCGAGAACGCACGAATGGTCCGCCCTCGGACAGGAGTTTTTCGACTTTGTCGCATCGGCAAAAGGCCGCGGAGTTTGCGGCGCATTGCGCGCACGATCCAAGCCGGAGGAATGACAATTACGGCTTGGGTGTCGGGCTCGGGGCGGCCGGCTCGCTTATCTTGATGCCGAATTTTGTCACGAGCCGTTTCGCGTCATCGTCCGTTTTGGAAAGATCAACCAGAGTGCGCACCAGTTTTTCCAGTCCGACCTGCACCTGTTTTGCCTGATCGACGAGCCGGATTTGCTGTTGCTGTGTTTGCTGCGCGGTTTCGCGAGTCCGTATTCCAACCAAAATTTCCCAGGACAAAATGAGCAGCAGACTTGTTCCCATGAGCAGCAAGGGCCAGAAACCATGAAACCGTTCCTCCCGCGGGTGAACAACGGACGGAGTTGCTGGTTCGGGTTCCACGTTCACGGGCTTGGTGAGGCAGCGGGTTGCGGCGCGAGGTTGTAGCCGTTGTCTTTCAAAAGATTGCGCATCCGTTCGTCGCTTTGAGCGACTGTCGCCATTTCGCGCAACAGATTGGCGCCGATCTGCTGACTGAGTGCGCCTTTGTTGATCGTGGCCTGCTGGACCTGGATCTCGTTTTGGAGTTTCTGGTTCTCGCCGGCGAAGACGATCGCCACCACGCTGAGGCAGATGCAGACAATTCCGAGCACGAGCAAAAGCAGAAATTGCCAGCGTCTCATCGCCTAACGAATAATTCGGGAAGCGGTCACACGTCAATGGGAAAGACCATCGTCCAGCGCAAGCAGCGCAAGCATGCGACCGGTGCGCGCTTTTTCCGCGCGATAGGAATAGTAACGTGAAAGGTCGCAGGCGGTGCAAACGCCGCAGTCGTGGACCTCAAGAACGCCGGCTGCCCGCGCTTGCCTAACGATCTCAGCCGCGAAATCCACTTCGTAGTGCGGCGATCGAATACAAGGACTGAGCTGCACGACCAATTCGGCCGGCGTGGTCCCAAAACGATCGCGCATGGCTTCGATCGTTCGCCTAACGATGTTGAGCTCGGTGCCTTTGCGTCCGGAATGAGCCAGGCCAATCGCGCGCCGGATCGGATCAACCAAAAAAACCGCGCAGCAATCGGCGACATAAATGCCTAACGAAACGCCGGACTGGTTCGTCACCAGCGCATCGGTTCCGGCAAATTCGTGATCGGACCGAAGCGGCTGATCCACAATCACAATCCGGTCGCCGTGGACCTGCTCGGCCGTCGCAAGGGGCGCACGCGCCAAGTGCAATTCTGCTCGCAGGGAGGCATGACTGGCGTCGAGTCGCACGAGCGCTGAAGCGCGATCGGTCGCAACATCGATGCCGGGAATACGCCCGATAAAGCCGTGCCTAACGAATTCGATCCGGCTCAGGCCGGGAAAAAATTCCAGCGCCGAAGTGGCCGTCGACGACGACACCTGCATCTCAGCGTCTATTTGCCCGAAGTTTCGACCCGGTGCTTTGTCTCGTCCGTCCGGATCATCCGCGTCTCGCTCTGTAGACCGAGGCCGGCATGATAGATGGTGTCGGTAGCGGTCGCGCGATCAAATTCCGCGAGGTCGGCATTGTAAGAATAGAGGGCCGAAAGTCGGGTCGACTGCGCCTGTGTCAGCTGGACCTGCGCATTGAGGACATCGAGTTGGACCCCGGCGCCGACACCGAGTCGAGCGCTCGCCAGCCGCAGCGCTTCACGCGCCTGATCGACGTTTTTGGACTGGCTGAAATAAAGCTCACGATCCTGCTGCAAGTTCGAATAAGCCTGTTGCACTTCGAGCTCCACCTGCCGGACCGCGTTGTCGTAGCTGATTCGCGATTCGCTCAAAAGGGCTCTCTGCTGTTTCAGTCGTCCCACCGTGGCAAGACCGTCAAAGATTGGCCAGCTTCCCGTAAGTCCGAAGAACCAGCCCTTGTTGAGGTCGGAAAGTGAATCAGAAAAAGTCGAGCTACTCCACTCGTAACCGGCGTTCGCACTGATCATCGGTTGAAATCCCGCGTAGGTACCGCTTACCGATTCCAACTGCACGAGGACATTGGCGCGTTGCTGTTTCAGCAATGGGCGGCGCTCTTTTCCCAACTCCACAGCGAGTGCGAGAGGAATCTCGCGTGGCTGGTAATTGAGCTCGCCGACACAACGCAAAGGCGCCTTCGCCCTCCGCTCCGGGTTGTAATCGAGCCCAATCGTTTTCGCGAGCTGGAGCTGCGCGATTCGATAATTATTGCGCGCCGTAATCAGCGCCGGCTGCTGATTGGCCAACGCGACTTCCGCCTGGAGAACATTGAAGCGCGGAACGGTTCCCGCTTCGAAGCGGTTCTGCTGATCCTGCAATTGTTGCTCGAGCAGGTGAACCGATTCCTCCTGCACTCCGATCAACGAACGATTCAGGATGACCTGATAGAATTGCTGGCGAACGGTCGCGATCACCCGATCGATCACGTCGCGAAGGGCAAAGATACTTGCGTCCCGCGCATAGCTTGCTCCGCGAATCGCCGGGACGACCGAACCGTTGTAGAGGAGCTGCGACGCGGTGAGCGTCAGATCGTACGAGTTATCACTCACACTGACAGAGCTAATCGTGGTGACAGGAGTGGCGCTTGGAGCGGGCGTTCCCCCCGGTGGGATCGTCGGCTGAGTCGCACCGGTGGAAGTGATAATGGTCGACGAGTTGCCGCCCATCAGGTTTGGATCCGTCTTTTTGTAGAAAGCGTCTGCGTCAAGGTGAGGCAGCGCCTGCGCCCTCACCTCGATCTGCACGCCCTTGGTCCGCCGGATCTCCTGGCGCGCCGTCAGGATGTCGGGATTATGCTGGAACGCGAAGAAAAGCGCCTCTTCGAGAGTGAACTTTCGCGCCCCAGATTCATCCGAAGCGTAGCCTTCCATGCCAGACTCCACGGCGACCGCGGAATAGATGGCAAAAAGCAGCGGGCCCAGGATCAGGGCGCAGAGCAAAGTTGAAAAATTGCGCGTGCGGCAGAAGCACTGGATGCGCTGGAAAGCGGTTACTGCCCCCGCCGGGTCACGACTCATTTATTGCGGCAGTAATCGTATATCTTGGTATAGATTTGCAACCACGATTTCTGTTCACCCGGCGACAGGTGCGACATCATTTTCATCAGGTTGCAGATCATTTCCTCTCGGATGCGCCGGACTAGCGCCGACCCGCGCGGGGTAATGGCAACCATTACCTTGCGTCGATCGTCCGAGGCGTGTGAACGCATGACATAACCAAGATTGAGAAGCCGCGCGACGAGTCCACTGGCGGCGGCGGTGGTGTGTCCCATTTTCTGCGCAATGGCCGACATCGTGAGCAGTTCCTGATTGTCGAGATACGTCAGGAGAAAAAACTGCGGAAAGGAGACATTTCCGGGCGCGAGATCTTTGGAAAGACGGAGGATAAAGCAGCGCTGCATCTCCATAACGATCTGGGCGAGCTTCTCGGCATCGACCCGTAAATCGTCAGTCTCGTTAGGCAAAAGTGCGACCGTAGCTCCCATTAGTTAACGCGCTAAACTAAGAGACGAGGCTGGAAAATTGTCAACCAGCAGCCGTTCCCACCCATCATCCGCAACCTCGACGGCGCCGCCAGAACGATTTTTTTTGTTCTTCTCGGCGCGATTTGGACTCGCATTTGCCAAAGCGGCTTCACTATTCCCCGCGCGCCAGGGATTCCAACTCTCGCTCTTTGATGGGAAGATTCTTTTCGCCGAGCACGATTACGCGTGGCTTCCAGGACTTCGCCTCCGCTTCATCGATCATGGCAAAGTTCATGATCGTAAGGAGGTCGCCCACTTGCCCGAGATGCGCTGTCGCCCCATTCAAAACAATCGCGCCCGAGGCCGCCTCACCCGGAATCACGTAGGTTTCAAATCGTTCGCCGTTGCGGAGGTTGCCGCAGAGAATTTTTTCGTAGGGTAGCAACCCCACCTTTTCCATCAGCGTGCTGTCGACCGTCAGGCTGCCCTCGTAATTGAGACTGGAGGAGGTGACAGAAGCGCGATGGATTTTCGACTTCAAAACTTCAAGTTGCATAACAGGATCGCGAACCTAGCACAGATTGCGCGAGCGCAAGCGGCCGGTGAGCGACTGGCTGTCGCAAGCGAGATGCGTTTCTCGATTGGGCGAGTCTCCGGGCATTTCCATCCCTTGAGCAAGTTGCCTAACGAGAGCGGACAGGCGAGGGCGTGACGACGGCTCCTTGCTTTTCGTTAGGCGTTTCGCGTGGGTGCGTGTGCCGGTAGTGCATCGTCGCCAGACCGAGAACGAGCGCAAAAATGACGAAAGCGATGGTGCGCTGCTCTTCGCGCGTCAGCACGAACACCCCGAGTTTATCCCGCCAGTTCATTCTGCGTAACGAATCGGATCCTTCAGCCCCGCTTCGCGAAAGCCTTTGAGCCGCAACTGACAGGAATCGCATTGCCCACAGGCCAGGCCATCGGGAGTCGGATCATAACAACTGTGAGTGAGAGAATAGTCCACGCCTAACGAAACTCCCTTGCGAATAATCTCCGCCTTCGCAAGCGAGATCAGCGGAGTGTGAATGCGAAATCGTGCGCCTTCTTCCGAGCCCGCGCGGGTCGCGACATTGGCCAGATTTTCGAATGCGCAAATGAATTCCGGTCGGCAATCGGGATAGCCGCTATAATCGATCGCGTTCACTCCGATATAAATATCCTGCGCGCCGAGCACTTCGGCCCAGGCCAGAGCGATAGGAGAGAAAGATGGTGTTTCGCGCCGGAACATAGGTGATGGGCACTCCAGTGCCCATTTCTGTTTCGGAACGTTGTTTTGGAACCTCGATTTCTGCCGTCAAAGCCGAGCCGCCGAACACGCGCAAATCGATTTCAGCGATGCGGTGCTCGATCGCGCCTAACGAGCGTGCAACTTGCCGCGCTGCCTCGATCTCGCGCGCGTGGCGCTGCCCATAACGAAAAGAGAGAGCGTAGGGCTCGAAGCCTTCCTGACGACAAATCGCAAGCGCGGTCGCGGAGTCGAGTCCGCCGCTCAGAGCGACGACAGCGCGCTTCATTGCGCCTTGCGTTCAAGGTTTTCCGGGTGAGTCGCGGTGACGGTTAGGCTGATACCCCCTCGAGAGGCGAACTCGGCCTGCACGATCATCCGCCGCGGAGAACAAGCCCTAACGAGATCATCCAGAATGTGGTTTGTTACCTCCTCATTGAAGGCCCGCTCGTTACGGTAGGAGGCGAGATAAAATTTCAACGACTTGGTTTCGAGACAGCGCTTGCCCGGTAAATAGTCGATCGTGATCTGCGCAAAATCGGCCTGGCCGGTGATCGGACAAAGTGAGGTGAAGTCAGCCGATTCGAAACGAATCCAAAACGCGCGCCGCGCTGGATTCGGGAAAGTCTCGAGGATGTCGGCGGATGGCGAAGTGGGAAGGCGCGTCTCGCTGCGACCAAGCAGGGTCAGCGCTTTCTTTTTCTTTGCCATCTCGGAGTAATAACGTCGGCTTGCCGCACTTCAAATTGCTTTTCCGCGCAATACGCTGACTGACTTGCCGCCGCCGCTTGAGTGTTTGCCAAAGACCCGCTACTTGCCGGGCGGTGGCGCTTCACCGTGGGCTTTCGGTTCGACAGGTTGATCGAGTCCGCGGCGTTTCAGGAGCGGCTCGATCCAGGGATCGCGCCCGGTGAAATCGTGAAAGAGTTTCATTGCGTCCTGGCTGCCGCCGCGGGAGAGCAGGGTGTCGCGGAAATGGTCGCCATTTTCGCGCTTCAGACCACCGTGCTGCTTGAACCATTCCACGCTGTCGGCGTCCAGCTCTTCGCTCCAGATGTAGCTGTAATAGCCCGCGCTGTAGCCCCCGGCGAAGGCATGCGAGAAATAGGTCGTGCGATAACGTGGAGGCACGGGCGCAAAGTCGACTCCGGCCTTTTGCAGCGCGCTCGCCTCGAAGGCGACAACGTCGTTAGGCACTTCGTCAGGCTTGAGCTGATACCAGGACTGGTCGAGCAAGGTGGCGGCGAGATATTCGGTTGTCTTGAAGCCCTGATCGAATTTTTCTTCGGCCTCCAGGACCTTTCCGAGCAACTCTTTCGGCATCGCCTCCCCGGTCTTGTAATGTTTCGCGTAATGCGCCAGGACTTCCGGCCAGATGGCCCACATCTCATTGACCTGTGATGGGTATTCGACGAAATCCCGCGGCACGCTCGTTCCGCTAAAGCGCGGATACTTCACATTGGAGAACATGCCGTGAAGGGCGTGACCGAACTCGTGAAACATGGTGCGTGTTTCATCGTAGGTAAGCAGGGTGGGCTGGCCGGCTTCGGGTTTGGGAATGTTGAGGTGATTTGCCACCACCGGTTTCATGCCTAACAATTCGCTCTGGTTGACGTATTCGTTCATCCAGGCGCCGCCACGTTTCGAGGGCCGCGCGTAATAATCGGCGAGGAAAATAGCGAGTGGTTTGCCGTCTTTGTCGTAGACCTGAAAGACACGCACGTCCGGTTGGTAAACTGGCAGGTCGTGCCGCTCCTTGAAGGTGACTCCGTAAAGGCGCGTCGCGGCGTAAAACACCCCGTCGAGCAGGACGTGGTTGAGTTCGAAGTAGGGTTTGATTTGCGCCTCGTCAAAAGAGTAACGCTCTTGCCGGACTTTCTCGGAATAGTAAGCCCAATCCCAGGACGCGAGCTGGAATCCGCCATGCTCCTGGTCGATCAATTTTTGCATGTCAGCCGCTTCCCGGCGCGCGTTGGCGACGGCGGGAGGTGCGAGCTGCGCGAGCAGTTTGTTCACTGTCTCAACGTTTTTCGCCGTCTGATCTTCCAATTGATAAGCCGCGTGGCTGGGGTAGCCGAGCAAGGCAGCCCGTTCTGCCCGTAGCTTCACCATCTTGAGGACGACATCGCGGTTGTCGAATTCGCCGCCATGGCTGTTGCGTGCCAGCGAAACCTTCATAATCCGTTCGCGAAGGTCGCGGTTCTTGAGATTCGTCAAGGGCGGCTGCTGGGTCGTATTCTGGAGAGGGAAAACAAACTTGCCTTCTTTTTTCTCTTCCTTTGCGGCGGCGTTGGCGGCTGTGATTTCGTTAGGCGAAAGACCATCCAGCTTCGACTTGCTATCGACCACAATCGATTCCGCGTTTTTCTCCTTTAAGACGTTCTGGGAAAACTTGGTTTGCAGCTCCGCAATCTCCGCGTTCATCTTCTTGAGCTTCGCCTTGTCTGTGTCATTCAGCTTGGCACCCGCCCTAACGAAATCCTTGTAATAACGCTCGATGAGCCAGTTCGATTCTTCGTCCAGCCCGAGCTGGGCGCGCTTGTTGTAGAGAGTCTCGACGCGCTTGAAGAGCGGGCCGTTGAGGAAGATTGCATCCTGCTGAGCAGAAAGCTTCGGCGCCATGTCGGTCTCAATTTTCTGTAACTGCGGATTGGTATTTGCGCTCGTCAGATTGGAAAAAACACGATCGACCCGGCCGAGGAGCTGACCGGTTTTTTCCAAAGCAACAATCGTGTTTTCGAAGGTCGGCGACTCGGGATTGGAAGCGATCGGCTCGATCTCTTTCAATTGCTCTGCCATCCCCTGCTCATAGGCGGGCGCAAAGTCTTCGTCCGTGATCTTGTCGAAAAGTGGGTAGTGGAAGTCGAGCGAACTTTCCTTGAGGAGCGGATTATCAGTCATCGGCTTGGCGCCTGAGGTCGAGGTTGGAGACTCAACCGCGGCCGAGGCAGAGAATACTAAAATCGACAAAAAGCCCGCAGCGGCGCGCATAATCATAATCGGTGGATGGAATGGCAGGTGCATATTTCGTTAGGCAATGGAGTTTCAACTAAAAGGGCTGGACTCAGGTGGCGTGGAGCCTACATGGAAATCGACCGCACGAAAGTAGTTGGCCCCGCCAATTTCTCACCAGGCATGGGGCGATCGGGGCCGAATTTGGTGCCAATGACTACTCATAATTGGATGGCAGTCCGTCATAAGCGCGTCTGCCCGACGGCCTTTTGCGAGGCCGCGAAATATATGAAACTTTGACTTGACGATTGTTCCGTGAAAACTATACGATCTCCACGCAATTGGACCAACCACACCGGGTCTAGGGCGACCCGTCTCCGTATGCGTATAGCTACCTATTTCCACATGATCACTTTTGTCCGTCAGAGCCTTTTTCGCCGTCTTGCTTTTGTTTCCACGGGACTTTTTCTTTCGCTTCCACTGTGGCGAATCACTCGCCGCCACCACCGTTCCACGTCATGTCGGACCAGGTGGCGCACACGTATTTCAACCCGAAACTGTCACAATCAACGCCGGCGATACCGTGCAATGGACTTGGAATTCGAATCAGCATAGCGTTACTTCAGGAACTCCGGGAATACCCGAGGGCTATTTGATTCCGGCGTTCTCAACAGCAAGCCCTTTACGTTCTCCCACACTTACAACACACCCGGCACGTTCTCATATTTCTGCGAACCTCACTGGTTTTATGGGCATGGTTGGCTCAGTGACTGTCTCAGCCGGCACGCCAACCCCCACTCCTACTCCAACCCCGACACCCACGCCCACTCCAGACTCCGACTCCGAGCGGCTACTCCTACCCCAACGCCCACTCCGACTGCAACGCCAACTCCGACCGCAACTCCGACGCCGACAGCAACTCCTACACCCACGCCTACCCCGCCAGCGCAGTCTCTGAACGTTTCTACCCGCATCAATGTGGGCACGGGCGATAATGTTTCGATTGGCGGTATCATCATTACCGGCACCACGCCTAAGAGAGTCTTGTTCCGCGCCATTGGGCCTGCGCTGACTCCCTTTGGAATCATGAATGCATTGCCGGATCCAGTTCTGGAATTGCATGCCGGCGACGGCACTCTCCTTACACAGAACGATAACTGGATGGATAGCCCGGATAAGGCAGATATCGAGGCGACGGGAGCAGCTCCTACGAACCCGCTTGAGTCTGCCATCATCCGCACTCTCGATCGCCAACAGTAGTTACACCGCGATCATGAGTGGAAAGAACGGCGTCACCGGTGTCGGTTTGGTGGAAGCATACGACTTAGGCGGCACTGACGGTTCGCAGTTGGCCAACATCAGTACGCGCGGCTTTGTCGGCACTGATACCAATGTCCTGATCGGCGGCTTTATCCTCGGACCTGATGGCGCGCCTGATGCGCCAGTCCTGATGCGCGCCATTGGACCTTCCCTCGCCAGCCCAGAACGTTTCGGACTTTCTGTCTCGATACGGTTCTCGAATTGCACGATGCCGATGGCGACCTGATCGAAAGCAACGATAACTGGAAGGACAGTCCTGAAAAGGACGCGATTATCGCGACCGGCATTCCGCCGACTAACGATCTGGAATCTGCTATTCTGAGAACATTGCCGCCGAGTAACTATACTGCGATCGTTATCGGGTAAGAACGGTGCGACCGGCGTCGGCCTGGTGGAAATCTACCGCCTGACTCCTTAGTAATCGTCACAGGATGCGAAGCTGGAACGGTCGTGCCGGTCGGGTAGGTCTGGGTTTGCTGTTCGCGGCCTTAAGCGCATCGCCCCTTCTGGCAGCCGATCCCTATGGCTTGAATAGTCGCGACCCTATTGGGCCTTACCTTAACGGAAACATGCCATCTTTTGATGGCGAGTTTGATTTCCCGACGACTCTATCCGCCACCGGCGCTTTCACCGATGTAACCAATGTCGTGACGACGCCGGGGCTAATCCCTTATGCCCCGAATTCGCCACTTTGGTCGGATAATGCGTTGAAGAGCCGATGGATGGCCTTGCCTAACGACGGCGCACCCTACACTCCGGATGAGCAGATTAACTTCGTTCCCACGGGGGAATGGACTTTCCCTAACGGCACGGTGTTCGTTAAGGAATTCGATCTGGTGGTTAACGAACAAACCCAAGCCCGGAAACGTCTCGAGACACGGCTCCTCGTGCGTGATGCAAATGGCGCAGTTTATGGCGTGACCTATAAGTGGCGGGACGATAACAGCGACGCGGATCTTTTGCCCGACGGGCTAAACGAGGATGTCACGATAACCCAGGCGGATGGCACGACCCGGGTGCAAACCTGGACTTATCCAAGCCGCTCGGACTGTCTCTATTGTCATAACCCTCCGGCGAGCTATGTCCTTGGCTTAAAGACTCATCAACTCAATGGCACCTTTGCGTATCCGAGCACGGGCGTAACGGACAACCAGCTACGCACTTTTAATCATCTCGGAATGTTCAACCCGACGCTCGACGAAGCGCAAATACCTAATTATCTACACTCCGTCATCGTCACCGATGAGACTCAGCCGATTCAAACGCGCATGCGTTCCTGGATCGACTCTAATTGCTCGCAATGCCATCGCCCTGGCGGCTATGGACCGGTTTATGACGGTCGCTTCTATACGCCGTTGCCGCAGCAGAACCTCATCGGCACTGTCGTGCAGTTCCGCGACCTGGCGGGCTCGCTTCTCTATCAGCGCGATGATGCTCTGGACGCGACGAAAATGCCGCCCCTCGCCAAGAATCTGGTGCATGAAGCGGCCATGGAAGTCTTGCGCCAGTGGATCGCCAGCCCCCTTCAAGTGTTATCCGTCTATCTGAATCAGGATACGAGCCATCTCGCGGTCCGCTTTAACAGCTTTGTCGATCCTGCGATCGCCACGGATCCGACTCATTACGTGCTGGATCAGGGCGCCACAGTAACTCAGGCGGTGATGGGCGCGGACGCCGATACAGTTATCCTGACTGTTTCTCCGCTGGTTTCCAATCAGACCTACACACTAACTGTGAACGACGTTCAGGATACGGCTACGTCGGCCAACACCATTTGGCTCGGCTCACAATTTACGTTTGCTGCCGCCGCTCAGCCCGATCCGAGTCCCAAATGGCTCGCTAACGTCTCGACTCGCGTGGACGTTGGCTCAGGAGACAATGTAGTGATTGGCGGTTTCATCGCTCAGGGGACCGAAAATAAGCGAGTGATGATTCGCGCTATCGGACCGGCGCTCACCGATCTGAATGTCTCCGGCGCTCTGGCTGATCCGGTGGTCGATTTATACGATGCCACGGGCAATATTATCGCCACCAACGATAACTGGGCTGATAACGCCAATCAGCAGGAAATCATCGACACCGGTATTGCACCGGCTTCGCCTAATGAAGCGGTCATTCTCATGCAATTACCCGCAACGGAGGAAGGCGCGGCCTATACCGCCGTCATGCGCGGAGCCAATGACACCACAGGGGTCGGCCTGCTCGAAGTTTACGATCTCGATTCCGGTATCGGACCTAACCTGTTGAATATCTCGACTCGCGGAATGGTGGAAACCAAGGACAAAGTCATGATTGGCGGTGTGATTGTGCACGGCGTCCAGCCGCAAACAGTCATCGCGCGCGCGCTTGGTCCGTCGCTTGAGGTGACGAATACGCTCGCCGATCCGACTCTTGAATTGCATGACCAAAACGGCGCACTGATTGCGAGTAATGATAACTGGCGTTCCGATCAGGAGTCCGAGATCGAAGCCACCACTTTGGCGCCGACGAACGACAACGAGTCAGCCATTGTGGCGACTCTTATGCCCGAACCCTATACGGCGATCGTGCAGGGCGCGAATGGCACAACCGGCGTCGCTCTGGTCGAGATTTACGCTCTTAATTAGTCGGGATTCCCCGACTTGGATAAAAGCCGCCAGTTGTCAGGTAAGGCTTCGATGGCTTCCAATTGCCAGACAGTTGTCAGACTAATCCGTCGTTAGGCGGGAATCGGTTTTTGCCGTCAGACGATCCACCCGGTTCCCTGATATTCCATGTACGCGGCAGTTTTCTTCGCCGCATCGCGGCCGTAGTAGCGTTCCACGACGCGCAGGGCGAGATCGATGCCGGATGAAAGCCCTCCGGCCGTCGAGATTCGCTCGCCCTCGACGAAACGCACGCCGCGTTTCACTTTCACCGCGGGGAAATTCTTTTCCAGCTTATCCAGGAAATCATGATGAGTCGTTGCTTCCTTGTCATCGAGCAGTCCTGCCTTGGCCAGCTGGAATGCGCCCGTGCAAACCGACATTGTCACATCGCTTGCCGGCGAAACCTTCCTAAGCCATGCGCGCATTGCGTCGGATCCTTTCTGCGCGGGAATGACGATCACCTTGCATTCCGGCACGTTCTCGAAGGTGTAATCGGGAACTAACTTCAAGCCCGCGCTGGCCGTAAGGGTTTCGATTTTTTCCGAGACAGTGAAGAGCTGAAAGGGCATTTCATCACCAATCATCGTGTCCTGGAAGACTTCCCACGGGCCGGCGAAGTCAATCACCGTCACACCTTCCGAGATCAGAACCGCGACGGGAATGCGACCTTTTACTGGTGGCGTTAGTTTCGCCTTTGCGATCGTTAGGCCCTTCGCCGTTTCAGATTTCGTTTCCGCGCCCAGGAGCGTGTTACCGCCCGGGAGAGAGGCAATGGCTAGCGCAGCTGTGCCAATAAAATCTCTTCGTTTCATCATTTTCTCCTTCTCTGTTGTTTCTTTGGTTCTGAAGAGTCATGAGGTAAGCCAAACTCGCGCCGATAGCGCGCGGGGGTGATGCGAAAGCGATGGCGAAAAGCGCGTCGAAACGCGTCCGCGCTTTGAAAACCGACTGAGCCTCCGATCGTGTCGATCGATAGGTTCGCGGCGGACAAGCGTCGGCGCGCCTCATCCAGCCGGCGGTCTTGCACGAACGAGCCGGGTGATTGGCCAAAGGCCGCCTTAAATCGCCTGATAAAGTGCCGTCGGGAAAGGCAGGCTTTGTCCGCCAGCTTGGAAATCGAGAGATCCTTCTCTGGGTTTGTCGCAATCCAGCTTGCCAATTCTGCCAATCGATCGTTCGCCATTGTCTGGAAACGCAACGGCTCGGAGTATTGATCCTGACCACCCGCGCGTTTCAGATAGACCACCAGGTCACGCGCAACAGTCAGAGCGGTTTGCCGACCAAGGTCTTCCTCAATCAGCGCCAGCGCGAGATCAATCCCCGCTGTGACGCCTGCGGAGGTGTAATATTTACCGTCGCGAATGAAGAGCTGGTTAGACTCGACACGCAATCTTGGAAACCGGCGCGCGACATCAGCCGCAAAGCGCCAATGGGTTGTTACTCGTCGTCCGTCGAGCAGCCCGCTTGCGGCTAATCCGTAGATCCCGGTGCAAACAGAAACGATCCGGCGCGTTCTTTCGGCCTGGCCCTGGATCCAATCCGACAGCGTGAAATTTATCTCCGGCCGACGCAGACCGGCGCCTCCCGGAATAATTACCGTGTCCAGTGCAGGCGCGGTGCGCAGCGTTGCCTGCGGATGGAAAACGATGCCCGACTCGGCAGTGAATCGTTTGCTCGTTAGGCCGAGAATCGTCACGGAGTAGGCGTTCTTTGGGCAGTCCTTCGCGCCCGGGACGAAAGCGTTGGCGAAAGCTTCTGCCGGCCCGACCAGATCGAGCGCGTTTACTTGATCGAACCCGACGATCCCGATGCGCAGCGGCTTCACCGGTGCACTCTAGGCTTCCAGGCAAGGAAGTCCCAATGCCAAAGTTCGGACACATCGTGCCATCGCAAACTGGCGGTCAGAAAAGAGGTCTGACTTCGTCGGACCTTTCCGTCATTGAATCCAAATGATCGGTTGCCGCATCTTAAGGGCATGAAAAAGATGCGCTCACTTTCTTTGGCCCTGACTTTCGCAGTCCTTTTTCAGCTCCCGTCACGAGCGCTGGCAAAGGAGACACCTAAAGTATTTCCGATCCAGATCGAGGACGGCAAACTGACCGGCCCGGGCGAGGAAGTGATCCGCCATGAGTTGGCGAACGCCCAATTCATTCTTTGGGGCGAAGATCACGGGTTCGCTGATTCGCCGATCGTTCTCCGCGCGATCGCGCGAGAAGCGCGCCCGCTCGGTTTCCGATATCATGTCGTCGAAGTGGGTCCGCTCTCGACGCGGATGATTAGTCAGACGCTGACGAAAGATGGGCTTTCGGGTTTGCAGAAGCTCGTGCGCGAAGTCCCGCTCGGAATTCCGTTTCTCTCCCTAAAGGACGACGCGGATCTGGCGAGCGATTTTCTGGGAGAGGACGCGAAAGGGCAGCCATTCCTCTGGGGAATCGATCAGGAATTCATCGGCTCGTCGCCGTTCCATTTGCAAAAGCTGATCGCACTCGCGCCCAACGAACCTGCGCGCAAGGCGGCGGAGGATCTGCTCGCGCAGGAAAAGGATGCGGCCGCCACCGCGGCGCAGGATAAGTTTCTGCTTTCGCGTTATCACGAGGCGGATTTCCGCCAACTTGCGGCGAAATTCGCCGGCGTGACAGAAGCGGAACAGATCGTCGGCGAGCTCCAGGAAAGCGCGGCCATTTACCAGGCGTGGATGAGCGGTCATAACTACGAAAACAACACCCGACGGGCGCGCCTGTTGGCGAAGAATTTTCTCAGTAACTATCGCGCGGCGGCGGAGCCAAATCCCAAAGTCGTCTTTAAAATGGGAATCGAGCACGTGTCGTTAGGCACAACCACGGTCAACACGGTCGACCTTGGGACTTTGGTAACTTCGATCGCACGTCTTAACGACAAAAGCGCGCTGCGCATCGCTTTTCTGCCAATGGGCGGACAGAACGTCGCCTTCGCGCCAAAAGCGGGTAATCCGACAACCATTCAAAAATACGAAAGCGATGAGGCGAAGGAGTTCTTTCCCGCTATCGGGCTAGATGCGACGGCGTTGCCGAAAGAAGGCTGGGCGCTCGTCCCGCTCGAGCCGATCCGTCAATCGCTCGATACCAAAGGCATCGATGCCCTGAAACGATTCTCTCGCTTTCTTCTCCTCGGCTATGACTATGTTGTAACTACAGCGGATGCAAAGCCAGGTCAGTTTCTCTACGAGAAATAGTGAGCAGCAACATGGCCAGTTGGAAATTCGTGGTCGCCGCGATTCGCTAGGGACGGTTTGCCATTTCAATTAGCACGTCGGCGTGGCACGGCTGATCAAGCGGACACCAGCAAGCCAGATTCTTTCCCCGCAAGCAGGCGCGAAGATCCCGTTCATTAAACGCGTCCTCGGCGTATTGACGATATAGTATCACGGCTTTGGCGGCAGTTAGCTTCTGGCCACCGATCAATTCCGACCCGACAACGAATGGATTTCCCCAGACCGTTGGTCGTCCGACATAAACGGTATTTAACGGCATCTTCCAATTCTTACTCCGCCGTCTCACGACGCGGTGCGGTTTTGACCGCCTTGTTTTCACGGAGTTAGGGATCGGCGTAAAGTCAATAGCCAGCCATCAGGTCGTCCAGATAGCAATAGAGCCAGCGCTCGCCCGGCTGCGCGGAAGCAATAACTGGATGACCGGTCGCGTGAGCGTGTTTACTGGCATGACGATTGGGCGAGCTATCGCAGCACAATGTCACGCCGCATTCCTGGCAAGTCCGGAGATGCAGCCACGCATCTCCCAACTTCACGCATTCCACACATTCAAGTCGCTCTGCCTGGCGCACATTTTCGATCGCGCCAAGGTGAAGACAAACTTGAGTACTGGCCATATACGCTTTCGCCAACCAGGATCTATTGGACTGTCAACTGGCGATTCCGTTCTTCCGGCTTGTTGTTCTGATTCCGGTTTTCGGCCGGCAAAGAGTCGTTCAATAACGTAAAACGTTACTGGAATAAGGAAAATAGCGATGCCAGAGGCGGCAATCATTCCGCCAATCACTGTCGATCCTAGCACACGGCGAGCAACCGCACCGGAACCACTGGCGAACCAAAGCGGCAGGCAGCCAAAGATGAAGGCGAACGATGTCATCAGGATCGGTCGCAAGCGCAAACGCGCGCCTTCGAGTGCGGCATCGAGAAGCGGTTTGCCTTTTTCGTATTCGTCCTTCGCGAACTCGACGATGAGGATCGCGTTTTTCGCCGCGAGACCGATGAGCATGATGAGACCGATCTGCGCGTAGATATTGTTTTCCATTCCGCGCAGCCAAAGTGTCGCGAACGCGCCAAGCACCGCAACAGGTGTCCCAAGCAGGACGCTAAATGGCAGCGACCAGCTTTCGTAGAGCGCGGCGAGAATGAGGAAAACAAAAATGAGCGACATTCCAAACACCAGCGTCGGAGAAACGCCTTCTTGCGCTTTCTTTTCCTGATAGGAAATGCCGAGGTAATCGTAGCCCATCTCGTTAGGCATGGTTTGCCGGAAAACATCTTCGAGCGCGGCCATCGCCTGATTTGAGCTGTAGCCCGGCGCAGCCGAGCCATTGATCTGGGCCGAACGATACTCGTTGTAGCGCAAAGTAAATTCCGGCCCGGCGATGTCTTTGATACTCGAGATAGCGTCCAGCGGAACCGGTGTACCGCTCGAATTACGGACATAAAATTGTCCGACGTTTTTTGCGTCGGTCCGGTAATCGCCTTCCGCTTCGACATAAACCTGCCAGGTGCGGCCGAAGCGATTGAAGTAGTTCACGAAAAATCCGCCCATGAATGTCTGCAGCGTCTGATAAACCTGACCGAGATCGATTCCCTGCTTCAACACTTTGTCGCGGTCCACGCTCACGAATACCTGGGGCACATTTGGCAGAAAGGTCGGAATGAGGGTGGCGAACTCCGGTCGCTTACGCGCCGCGTCCAGAAACGTCTTCACATTTCGAGCGAGAAAGGCGACGTCTTTGCCGGAGCGATCTTCCAGTATGAATTGGAATCCCCCGGAAGTGCCAACGCCCGGAATCGCCGGCGGCGGAAAAGCGAAAGCGAGACCTTCGGTTAGACCAGCGAGCTGTTTGTTAATGTTCGCCTTGATGGCGGTGTATTGCTCTTCCGGCTTGGTCCGCTCGCTCCACGGCTTGAACGTGACGAAGAAGAACGCGCTGTAAGTATTTTGCACGAGACTCAGCAAACTGAATCCGACGACGCTGGTCGTGTACTGAACGCCGGGAATTTTGCTGAGAATATCTTCGATCTTGCGGGCAGCCTGGTCGGTCCGTTCAAGCGACGATGCGTCGGGTAACTGAAGCGCGAGATAAACGTAACCTTGATCTTCTTCCGGTAGGAATCCACTCGGCAGGCGCGACCCAAACAGTCCCGCACCGACCCCGAGCACAGCGAGCAAGACGAAACTCAGCACTGCTTTGCGAATGGCCAGGCGCGACAAATTCACATAACCGTGGGTCGCGCTGCCGAAAACGCGATTGAAGCGATCGTAAAACCAGCCGAGCGGCCCACGGGCCTTCTTTTTCGGGCGCAGCAACAACGACGAAAGCGCTGGGCTAAGCGAGAGCGCATTGAACGCGGAGAGGATGACGGAAATCGCGATCGTTAGGGCGAATTGTTGATACAAACGCCCGGTGATTCCGGGAAGAAATGCGGTCGGAATGAAAACGGCGGAAAGCACAAGCGCGATGCCGATGACCGGCCCGGAAACTTCGCGCATCGCCTGCAATGTCGCGTCGCGCGGCGACATTCCTTCTTCGATGTGCCGTTCGACCGCTTCGACAACGACAATTGCGTCATCCACCACCAGACCGACCGCGAGCACGAGTCCGAAAAGAGAAAGGGTGTTGATCGAGAATCCAAACAACGGGAACAGGACAAATGTTCCGATCAACGATACCGGAACAGCGCACAGCGGAATCAGCGTGGCGCGCCAGCCTTGCAGAAAAATAAATACGACGACAACGACCAGCGCGAGCGCCTCGAACAACGTTTTAACGATGTCGTGCAATCCTTCAGTTACCGAGAGGGTTTGATCGAGCGAGACCGCGAAATCCATGTCCGCCGGGAAACGTTGCTTGGCTTCCGCCATGACTTTGCGAACGCCTTCGGCCGCTGTGACGGCGTTGGTGCCCGGCAGTTGGTAACAGGCGAGGATCGCCGCAGGCTGGCCGTTCAGTCGTCCCTTCAAATTGTAAGTTTGCGCGCCGAGGTCGATGCGCGCGATGTCTTTTACCCTAACGAATGAGCCATCGGGATTTGCCCTAACGACGATCTCGCCGAATTCCTCCGGCGTTTGCAATCGGCCCTGCGCCCGCACCGTATAGGTAAATTTCTGTCCGCTCGGAATCGGCTCGCCGCCGATCTGCCCCGCGGGATTTACCGTGTTCTGCTTCTGCACTGCGGTGATGATGTCGGGAACGGTGATTCCGAGCTTCGCCAGCTGGTCCGGTTTGACCCACAACCGCATCGCGTATTGACCGGCGCCGAATATCTGCACGTTGCCAATTCCAGGAACGCGCGTCAGTTGATCGAACAGATTGATGTAGCCGTAGTTCGCCAGAAAAACGCCGTCGTAGCTTCCTTTCGGCGAATACAACGCGATCAACATCAACGGCGCTGTTGTCGATTTCTTAACGGTCACGCCGTAGTTGTTCACGTCCGCGGGCAATTGTGATTGCGCTTGCGAGACGCGCAGTTGCGTCAGCACGTGATCGATATTCGGGTCGGTCGCGATGTCGAAATTTACGATCAGTCGAATGTCGCCACTGTTGGCGTTGATCGAATACATGTAGTTCATGTTGTCGACCCCGCTCATCTGCTGCTCGATCGGAGCCGCGACCGATTGCTCGACCGTTAACGCGTCCGCGCCCGTGTAATGCGTTTGAACCTGAATCTCAGGCGGCGCGATTTTTGGGTATTGCGCGATCGGTAGGGTAAAAATGCTGATGGCCCCCACGAGCGTCATCAAAACAGCGATGACGATGGCAACAATCGGCCGCCTAACGAAAAATTCGGACATGGCGAATCAGGGGCTTTCTTGCGCGGGTGAGGCGGCTGTTTCGTGGGGTGCGGTCCACTCTTTCACCGCCACCGTCGCACCTTCGCGCGCTTTTTGGGTTCCCTGAACAATCACGCGATCGCCCGGCTTAAGTCCGTCTGTCACTTGCCACATCGCGCCGATACGCTCGCCCACTTTCACAGGGCGAATACTTACCTTGTTGCTTTGATCAACCACTGCGACCTGGAAACTGCCCTGCAACTCGGTCACCGCCTCCTGCGGAACAACGAGCGCATTTTTCACCTCGTCGGGAACGAACCGCACTTTTCCAAATTGCCCCGGCCGCAAAATAGCTCCCGGATTCGGAAACGTCACGTAGTAGTGAATCGAACCGGTTCTTGGATCAAGGTTTCTATCCAGCGCGTAAAAGGTTCCTTTCCGCGGATAGACATTGCCGCTGCCCAGAAGCAACTCGAAGTCGAGGCTCTTGAGAAGGGCCTGGCGTTTCTCCGCATCCGGGTAACGCGAAAAGAAATCCGTGAATGGACCTTCGCCAACCGTCACGATGGCCTTGATCGGATCGATCTGCGACACCGTCGTGAGCGGAGTCGTTGATGCCGGACCAACAAGATCGCCCACTTGATTATTCGCGAATCCCGCCAGCCCATCGATCGGTGCAATGATTTTGGTATAGCCAAGATTTAGCTCGGCGGTTTCCACCGCGGCTTCGTCGGCCTCAACGTTCGCTCGACTGGATTGCGCCGCAGCAGTCGCCGTGTCGCGCTCCTGATCGCTGATGACTTTTTTCCTGAATAGATCCAGCGCGCGTTTCTCATCAGCATCCGACTTCGACTGCGCCGCCTTATCTTTCATCAGGTTTCCTTTGGATTGCGCGAGGGCGGCTTCGAACGGACGCGGATCAATTCGGAAAAGTAGATCGCCCTTTTTCACGATGCTGCCCTCAAGGTAATCCCGCGAGATGATGTTGCCTTGCACCTGCGCGTTGATGTTCGCGTTGATGAAACCATCAAGCGTGGCCACGCGTTCGAGCACGCGCGGGACATCGCGGGGCCGCACTGTCGTCACCAGCACTTCCGCCGGCTGGGGCGCGACCTGCGCCGACTTGCGCGAACAACCTGTAACAGCCACCAGGCAAATCAGGAAGACACGAGCATGGGACGACACTTTCATGCTTCGTTATCGCGCGTCGCGCTGAAATGTCGAGTTCAGACGCAGCCGGAATGCCGGCCTTTCGCAATCACTCACCTATATCCAAAGGGTTCGGTCGAAAGTGCGGTATTGGATCGCCTCGCTGACGTGTTCCGGGCCGATCGCCTCAGTAGCAGCCAGGTCAGCGATGGTACGCGCGACTTTCAAAATGCGATCATAAGCCCGCGCACTCAGGCTCAGGCTTGTCATCGCGCTGCGGATCAAATCCTGCGAGTCGTTACCAAGCTTGCAGTGTTGACGGATGGCGCGTGAAGACATGCGGGCGTTGCAGGTTATTTTGCTGTCCTTGCAGAAACGCGCCTGCTGTCGTTCGCGTGCCTGCCCGATTCGATCGCGAATTGCTGTCGACGCTTCCTCTGCTCGCTCGCTCGCGATTTCGCGGTAGTCGACTGAGGGCACGTCGATGTGCAGATCGATCCGGTCGAGCAAAGGCCCAGAAATGCGTTGGCGATAACGCTGCACCTGCACTGCGCTGCAACGGCATTCGCGTTTCAGATCGCCAAAATAGCCACAAGGGCAAGGGTTCATCGCCGCCACCAGCATGAACTCGGAAGGAAAGGTGATCGTGCCAGCGGCGCGCGAAACAGTGACGTGCCCATCCTCCAGCGGCTGGCGCAAGACCTCGAGAGTCGAGCGTTTAAACTCCGGCAGTTCATCGAGAAAGAGCACACCGTTATGCGCTACGCTCACTTCGCCCGGCGCGGGAATGGTCGAGCCGCCTAACAATCCTACGTCGGAAATGGTGTGATGCGGCGCGCGAAAAGGACGCGTGGCAACGAAGGAGCCATCGCCGCCTAACAATCCTGCGATGCTGTGTATCTTGGTCGTCTCAATCGCTTCCTCCAGGGTCATCGGCGGAATGATGGTTGCGACACGCTTGGAGAGCATCGATTTGCCAGAGCCCGGCGGCCCAATCATGAGAATGTTGTGTCCGCCCGCAACCGCCACTTCCAAGGCGCGTTTCACGTGCGCCTGTCCTTTGACGTCGGAGAAATCGACCTCGTAGTTCTGGTGGCGTGCGAAAAACTCACTCATGTCGTCGCGCACCGGCATGAGCTGCTTCTCTCCCCTAACGAATTCATAAGTCTGGCGCAGGTTTTGCACGCCGAAGACATCGATCCCTGTCACCATCGCAGCTTCACGGGCATTGGCTTGCGGGACGATGATGGCGCGTTTGCCCTTGCGCCGAGCTTCCAGCGCCACCGGCAGCACGCCTTTGACAGGACGCACCGCACCGTTGAGCGCTAACTCTCCTACGAAACTGAAGCTGGAAAATAAGTCGTCACCCAATTCCTGCTCGGTCGCGATCATGCCAAGCGCAATCGGCAGATCGAAACTTGGCCCTTCCTTCTTGATGTCGGCTGGTGCGAGATTGATCGTCGTCCGGCCGCGAGGCCAATAGTAACCGCTGTTACTGATCGCAGTCGTGACTCGGTCCTGGCTTTCCTTTACCGCGGTGTCGGGCAGGCCAACAATCACGATCCGGGGATTGCCACCGGCGGCGTTGACTTCGATCTCGACTTCGTAGGCGTCGACTCCATAAACGGCGGCGGAATAGATTCTGGAGAGCATGACTCGAGAATGTCAGAAGAACGATCTGAAGTCCAAGCTGCTCTTGCGGGAATTGTTTCGGGGCTCGTTAGGCCAGATAGTCGGCGTCGCCTCGACGATTCGAGTCGTTAGGCTGAGGCTGATCCGGCTTTTCGCCTCCGACCGTTCAACCACCGCGGGCGAAGACGTAGTCGTACTGAATCAATCTTTGCTTCCGAGGTGCTTTTTCGGTGTTCGGCCTTCTTCGGCATCGTGCAAGTCGACCCAGGTCTGGATGTCGTCACGTTCGCCCCAGCCGGCGCGTTCCTTGGCAGCCTGCAAGTCAGCGCTGCCGCCGTCTCGCCAGCCACGCTTGGCGAGAAATGCATTCCAGATTTCGACCTCCTCCTCACTCGGGTGCCGGCCATTCTCGAAGCACCAATCGAGAATTTCCTCGTCTGTTCCGCCTTCGAGTGTGCGCTTCGTCAGCTCGTCGTAATTGATCCCGAGGAAACGCGTGCAACGCGCGTCGAAAACATCGGGCGGATCGACTCCGACGAAGTAATCCGGTGGCAGTTCGCCTGCCGCGTGCAGCCGGATCTTATCGAGCATGCGCGCGAAATAGATTAATCCTTTCGTCTCCTGATAGTCACTGCACGGCGGTCGCATGCCGAAAAGCTTCTGGCCGTGTGATAAAGTGTCAACGGCGAGTTGGAAGAAGAGAAGTTGTCCTGAAATGAAGAAGGAATGCCTGCCTGACAAAAAGCGACGGCGGCGCTCCATCATTGCTTTCGAACTGATTCGTCTCGACCGCGCCAGCACCGAGCCGTTGCACTTGCAACTTTATCGTCAGATCAGGGATGAGTTAGTAGCCGGACACTTCGGCCGCCACTCTTCGCGTCTTCCTTCCTCACGCACCTTGGCCATTGACCTGGGTATCTCTCGCCTAACTGTGAACCTGGCTTTCGCCAAGTTACATGAAGAGGGCTATCTTCGCTCCAAGCCTGGCTCCGGTACCTTTGTCGCCGAGTCATTGCCCGAGAGTTTCCTTCGTTCGCGTCCGGCGAAGATGCCTCAGCTAAGTGAACGGCCGCCGCGTCTTTCCAAGCGAGTTAAGAACATTCCTGATTCGCGAATGGGAAAGCAATTTGACTATGGCATCGCCGGCGCGCCCGGTGTCTCCTTCGTCCCGGCCCTGGCTGCGCTCGATGAATTTCCAATCGAAATTTGGGAGCGGCTCCGAGCACAAGTTCTCGCGAGCAAGGGGGCGCATTTGCTTCAATACGCTTCGAGCAGGGGCGACCCGGACTTACGCAAAGCGATCGCCGCCTATCTCTGTGATCATCGCGGCGCGCGCGGTCATCCGGGGCAGATCATAGTTACGGCAGGCACTCAGCAGGCAATGATGATCTGCGCCCTGGCGCTGATTAACCCGGGCGACGTTGCCTGGATCGAAGACCCGGGCTTTTACCAGGCACGCCGGGCTTTTGGCTTCGCCGGCGCGAAAGTGATCCCAAGGCCGGTCGACGAAGAAGGGATCGTCATCGGCCGCGGATCAAAACCGACTCCCAAGATTATCTACGTCACTCCTTCTCATCAATTTCCACTTGGCACGACCATGAGTCTGTCGCGGCGGCGAGCGCTGATCGACTTCGCCCACCAGCGGGACGCCTACATCTTTGAGGACGATCATAACTCTGAGTTCCGGTTTACCGGCCCGCCCCTGCCCTGCTTGCAGGGGATGGATGACTGCGGACGAGTAATCTACGCCGGCACGCTCAGTAAAATCCTCTATCCTTCCCTGCGCCTGGGTTACATCCTGGCACCTGAACAACTCGTCGAGCCGATGATCAAGATTCGCGCGGTCATGGATCAACACTCGCCGGCGATCGATCAAGCCACCCTCGCCCGCTTTATCACCGAAGGTTACCTCCTAAGTCATATCAAACGCATGCGTCGCTTGTATGCGGACCGGCGGGAGTTCTTCATCAAGGAATTTAACAAACTCGTTGGCCAATACTTCAGGCTCGAAATACCAGAGGCTGGGTTACACTTTGTTGCCTGGTTGCGACGCGACGAAGACTTGCCCTGCATCACCCGCGCCTGTGCCGCACTGGGTTTGCGGCCCTCCCCGTTGTCCTCCTGCTTCATTAAGGCGGAAATGAAGCCGGCATTGACTTTCGGTTTCGCCGCCTGGACTGAGGCGCAAATTCGCCAGGGGCTGCAAAAGCTCGCGAACCGCCTGAACGCCGCCAGATAACTCGGGAAATTACTTTGTTGTTTCCTCGGACCACGCCAAGTGGCCTTAGCCACAATCGGCAAGTGGCTATTTTCGAGTCAGAGCGGTCCAGGCAAGCTGGTTCCAATAAGTCATCAACCAAAGGAACCACAAATCATGAAAACATTGCCAGTCTGGATCAGTCTGCGAGTAACATTACTCACTCTCCTGGCCGCAAGCCTTCCGGTAATTCCGGCCTTTGCGGCTGACCCGCAATACACCGTCTCGACGCTACCGTCCTTCGGCGGGGCATCAAGCGGCGGAAACAGTGTCAATAACCGCGGTCTCATCGCCGGTTATTCCAACCAACCCGATAACATGAGCCGGCACGCCGCCGTCTGGGGAAAGGACGCGAGTCATACCCTGATCGACCTTGGCACACTCGGCGGCCCAAATAGCAGCGTCACCTGGAACGTGAAAGACGATCATGGACTCGTTGCCGGTATCGCCCAGACAGATATCCCAGACCCATTGGGCGAAGCCTGGAGCAGCGCGGCTTTTTACCCGGGACCTAATAATGTTGGGTTCATCAATCTGGGATTCACCTGGAAAAATGGACGTATGCAAGTTCTTCCTACTCTCGGCGGTAACAATGGCTTCGCGGCCGGTGGGAATAACCACGGAGAAGTTGTGGGCTGGGCAGAAACGACCTGCCAGGACAGCACCTGTGTGCCGCCTCAGGTCCTTCAGTTTCTCCCAGTCATATACGGACCCGAATCTGGCGCGATTCGTCAGCTACCGCTTATTCCCGGGGATACTTCTGGCGCTGCCACCGCGATTAACGATCGTCATGTCGCCGTCGGTATCTCCGGTATTTGCGATCAGGCGGTCGGGCGTTACACGGCCAAGCATGCCGTTGTCTGGCAGAATAACACCGTCACCGATATTGGTAACCTGGGCGCGGAGTTTTGGAACACGCCTGAGGCTATCAATCGCCGGGGCGACATCGTCGGTTTCGCCGGAGATCCGGCCTACCCGGAAGGCGACATCGTGCACGCCTTTATTTGGACGGCCGAAAAGGGCATCCTGCTTCTTCCAGCCTTACCCGGCCACGTCGATAGCGAGGCCTATGGGATTAACGACCGAGGAACGGTGGTCGGACGCTCCTGTGACGCCGCTTTCGCCGATTGCCGTGGCGTCCGCTGGGACAACGGTTTCGTGACTGACTTGAACACGGAGAAGCAGAGTGACTTTACCGACCGGCTGGAGAATGCAAAGGACATCAACAATCGAGGCGAGATCACCGGTCGCGCGATTAGTGACGATACCGGCGTACGCACCGCTTATGTGGCTGTGCCTAACGACTGATTGATTGTGAGCTAAGTGTGCGCTGCCGTCGGCGGAGAAAGCGGCAGCGCACGCCATTCCTGGGGCATTCGTCAAAGCCCGCCAAGAGCCTGGTCCAAAACGTTCAGGATGAAATCAGCGTCAGCCTGGGAGACACACATGGGAGGCGAGAAACGAACCGTCTGACCGTAAAGGCCGCCCTTGCCTACCAACAAACCCAGGTCACGACAGATCTCCATCACCTGAGCGCATTCCGCTTTGGCCGGCTCTTTCGTCGCGCGATCCTTCACCAACTCAATGCCCAGGAGCAGGCCTTTGCCGCGCACATCGCCAATGATATTGTGCTTCTCCTTCAGGCGTTCAAGGCCAGCGAGAAGACGATTGCCCATGGCAAGAGAGTTAGCCTGTAGCTTCTCCCGGTCGATAATTTCAAGCACTGCCTTGCCCTGGGCGCAGACAACCGGGTTTCCGCCAAAGGTATTGAAGTGTGTTCGCTGGGCCAGGGCCGCTGCGATCTTCGGCGTGGTCACGACTGCGCCCAAAGGACAGCCGTTGCCGATGCCTTTTGCCATGCAGACTATATCCGGAATGACGCCCTGAGTTTCGAAACCCCAGTAATGACTGCCCGTCCGGCCGAAACCCGCCTGCACTTCGTCGGCGATGCAAATTCCACCCGCGGCGCGGACATGCTCATAAGCGTGCTTTAAATATTCCTGAGGGAAAACGACGCAGCCACCGACACCCTGAATTGACTCAGCAATATAGCCAGCGATGCGTCCAGGCGTCGCATAGTCGATCAAGTTCTTGACATCAGCGGCATAGTTCCTTCCGGCATTTGGGTCATCGTGACTCCACATGCCGCGATAAGGATCGGGCGTGATGGCATGGTGCACCCCAAAGCTATGAGGCACGTTGTATTTCCACGTGTGATGCGCAGTGAGTCCCATGCCGGAGGCGTTGCCGCCGTGGTAGGCGTTGCGCAAAGCAATCATGTCATAGTTACCGGTATAAGCTCGCCCCATAAGCAGCGCGAGATCAATCGCTTCGGAACCGGAGTTAACGAAGTAACAAACCTTTAACTCACCTGGCATCCTTGCCGCCAGAGCTTTGGCGTACTCGGCAATGTTCGGGTGGAGATAGATGGTGGTCGAGTGCTGGAGAAGGCTATTTTGCTTCTCCGCCGCGGCCACGACATCTGGATGGCAATGACCAACACTGATCGTGACGATACCGCCTAAGGCATCAAGATAACGGCGGCCCGATTCATCCCAGACATATTGCATTTTGCCCTCCACCAGCATGAGCGGCTTCTTGTAGTAGAGGAAAATTCCCGGGTTGAGAAATTCCTTGCGCAGGCGCAGAACCTCATCAGCAAAGGGACCTGAATAGGGCTGCGGCGCATGATCGAACGGTGGTAGCTCAGGCGTGTGCATTGGTTGGCCAAGACTATGCTGGTCCACCGCGAAAATGCATCTTGATTTGCATGGCGATCCTGGTACCCCGCGACATGAGGGAAGGATGCTTTTGTTGCCTGGAGAGTTGGCTCAAGGTCGGCCCTCGGCAGCGCGTTGCTCGATTTGCCCAATGCTCGGATCGGACGAGCTAATCCAAGTGCGCGCGCCCTGGATCTCCTGCTGGGCCGCGACCGTCTCGGATGATCCCGGTTGCGCGCGCGCCACCATTTTACGCCCAATCTTCACCGGTTTGGCGCGCTTGATGGAAAAGTTCCAGTGCCAGCCGAAGCGCAGCAACGCGTAATACATGGTTTTGGCTTCGAGCGCGCTTACACCGCTGCAACGCATCGCATTGTAAAACATTCGGTCGCACTCAGCGGCTGGTCGATCCTGAATGGTATAGGCGACGTCATGAAGAACGGATGCATTCCGATATCTGCCTTCGAACGGTCCACCCATGAAAGACCAGAGAGCTCGCGGAATTGATGCTCCGTCCACGACTGAGCCCGCCGGTGCGACCCATTCGGTTCCCTGCGGATCCACATAGCGCAGATCGCGCAACAGCGTCATGCTCCGGCCATCTGAGTTCCATTGAGTCAGGGGAATACCGGAATAATAACCCCATGGATGCGATTGACTCGCCGCTTCGCGCCACGAAATCGGGTGATGAGTCGCGCAACCTGCCGGCATGACGCTCAGGAGCGAAACTATAGTCAGGTGCAGATATCTTCTTATCACACGGATCACACGGTTCTAAGTTGCCTTGTTGTGACTTACTTAATGTTAAAGCCCTCGCCTTGGATCTGGAGTGTGGCGTTTCACCGCACCGCAAACCAGTGCACATGCGGCATCAATCCATCGCCGCAGAAAACAGCTCCACATCGGTGCTAAACCCTTCGCCGTCCACGCTGGTCGGGGCCGTGAAAAGCAAACGGTTCCTCACCACGGTGAGGTGATCAATCGCATATCCGAAATTGTTGCCTGGCTCTTCGTAAACCATTTGCGTGCCGGCAGCCGTGCCATCGGTTTTCCAAAGTTGCGTGCGCACGGTGAAATGTTCGTCGTCAGGCACAATCGAGACGAAGAAAAGGAGTCCGCCCGCAACCTTGAAACTTTGCGGCGAAGAGCGCAGCGGACCAAGGTTGAGATCGGCGAATAATTGCGTGCCGGATTCCGTTCCATCCGTTACCCAAAGCTCGATTCCATGCACGCCGTCGTCGGCGCTGAAATAGACGCGGCCTTTGTATTCCGTCATACCCAGCGGAACCGAGTCGCCCATTGGATTAATGTCCTTGATAAGTTGCGTGCCTTCTTCCGTGCCGTCGCTCTTAAAGAGTTCGAGCCCATGAGTCCCGTCGTCCGCCAGAAAAACGAGAACCTGTCGCGCGACTCCGCGATCGGGAACGTCGCCGGTCGTGTCCGGACGAAATCGCGCAAGTATCGGGTATTGCGGCCCCGAACCCAATCGGCCGGGGTTCAAATCGGCGACTTCCACGGTGCCGGCTTCTGTGCCATCGCTTCGCCACAATTCTGTGCCGTGAATACCGTCGTCCGCGCTGAAGAAAACGAAATGGTTGTAACGGATGAAATCAGTCGGCGTGGAAGGTCGCGCGCCGGGAAAGACATCTTTTACGCGGTAAGTTCCTCCCGCTGTACCGTCGGTGCGAAAGAGTTCGCGGTTGTAAGTCGCCGTGCCGTCGTGATGATAAACGACCGAGTTGTCCGCCGCGAAATAGGCGACGCCGCGCAGCGAAGTAAATTCGATCGGAATCGACCACTCGGCTCCAGGATGCAAATCGATGATGCGATTCGTGCCCGCTGCTGTGCCGTCGCTTTTCCAAGGTTCAAGACCGCCCTCCGGATCGAGTGCGGTGAAGAGGATTGTCGAGGCGTCGAGAGCGGCCAAAGTGCCGGGCAGCGGCGGACCGAAAGTGCCGCCACCGGTTAAGTCGGGAAATGTGTCGGCCAGCAGAATAGTTCCGGTCGCGGTGCCGTCGCTCTTCCAAAGCTTCGAACCGGTGAAATCGGGCGTGTCAAAAGCATTAAAGAAAAGCGCGCCATTGAGCGCGGTGATGCTGTCGGGAAATCCGTTAGGCAAACCGGGGTTGAGATCCACCACCAACTGCGTGCCCTCGGTTGTGCCGTCGCTCCGCCACAGCTCGTAGCCGTGCGTCCCATCGTTGGCGCGAAAATAGGCGACGTCGTTCAGCAAAACAAAGCCGGAGGCATCAGATCCGTTCGTCCCCGGATTGATGTCCTTGACCAATTGCACCATGGGCGTGCCGGCCGCCGCCAAATCGAAAGTGAGCAAAGAAATGACTGCCGTCGCAACGCACCCAATGATGAACCGAACGGAATGCGAAAAAAACTTCGTGACCATGGAACATCGTTAGCGTTCTGACCGAATAGGTCAACGGCTGCTGACGAAGACAAAAAGGAAAAACGTGGAATAAATCGCCTAACGAGCAACTGGACTAATTTGCCTCACTCAGTTGTCCTGCGCCGATGACGGCTTCCCCGGTAACCCTAAGGAAGCCCCGCAATACGGCCAATTCTGGAAAAGTTTTGCCAATCTTTCTCTTGTCAAAATTTGTGGTTGTTGCATACTGGGCTTGTTCTGGGGGGAACAGCCGCCCTTCATGCCCTTCGGGCGTGGGGGGCGGTAATTTTTTGTACTTCCTTTCCCGAATCGCCTTCTCCTCGGCGGGGTAATGACGCGAGCCAGAACTGAAAGGATGAGGTCAGAAAACCGTCATAATTCTGACAGAACCAGAAAAAGAGCCGAATCCTCGTCTGCTTTTCGGCCAGAGTTATCGCACCGCCAGCGACTACCTTTAGCCCAAGACTCCCCGCGCGATCGTACTGTCGGATTTCGCGTCGCGCTCGCCAAAGCCAGATAAGACCCGAAAGCCATCATGACGCACCCAGAAATGATTGGACCTGGCTAGGAGGAGTCTGCAGCCGGCGGCATGTTGTAACTCAAATCGCGCCATGGATCGATCTGCCAACGAGCAGCCACGGCCTCTAGCTCTGGATTAAGTGCCCAGCGATCAGGCATGACATCGCCGCTATGTTCCGCACTGCCTCCTTTGAGACTCATGCAGTTTCGATTGTCGCCCATTCTGGCAATCTCCTCCGTTTCCCCGCGAGTAAGACTTATATCTGGTAGCGACGCCAGCTCATCCACCTTGGCTTCGATGCTCTTTGCGTCCTTACCCGCTTCCTGGATCAAAGTGGGAACAACCGTCGCGACCGGCCGATGCTGTAGGTTCCACAAGCAGGCCAATTGCAGCATGGTTATGCCATGCCTTTGGGCAATCGTGCGCATCTCCTCGAGTTTTTCGACTCCCCCCTCCACCCAGCCCGCGGGGCGAAACGTTCTGTGGTCTCGCGGCGTAAACTCATGCCCCGGCCGAATGTCGTCGTGAAATAAGCCGCCGTAATCGACCACGCGTGTCAGCACTTTAGCTCCAGTCTTTTCCGCCGCCGGCAGCACCAAATGACCTGGCCATGGCTCGAGCGGATTCAAGATAATCATCGCCCAATCGATTAACCCTTGGAACCTCTCGAGACTAAGAATGAGATCGAGAGTGAACCCATTTGCCGGCCCCGGAGCAATACCGAGCTGATTCGTTAGGCCGGCATCCTTGAGTTTTTCCATTCCCTTCCAGACTGCGTCGCTCGTGTAGCCGTTCTTATCGGGATTGTGGAGAAGCAAGAGATCGAAGCGATCGGAGTGACAACGTGCGAGCGACTTTTCCGTCGCGGCGCGGAGATAGCTCGCATATTCGGCCGGCTTGCGCAGATTCGGGATCGGTAAAACGCGGAAAACCTTTCGCGCCCGCGCGCTGACCCTCGTAAAAGTCATGCCCTACCGCACCTACCAAAGAGTAACTCTGCCGTGGCTTTCGCTCCAGAACACGCCCCAGTAATGAATCCGCCTCTCCCGCACCGTAGACGTCGGCGGTGACAAAGGTGCGAACGCCTTCTTCGTAAGCCAAATCGATCAGCGCAAGAAAGCGATCGTCGGACAGTGGCTCGCCGAAATGCATAAAACGGCCGCCACTCCACATTCCAAAGGCAGTTCGCGTAAGGTCCATCGTAATAACGGTCAGTTCGGGCAAATCATAGCACGGCCGAGCTACGAATCACAGACGATCACGCATTCATAGCCGTGCGCTTTCCGCGACCTCGATTGCATGAGAAACGCATTAGTCTTTTCAATGCAATTTGCGTCCGCACATCTTATCGCCGGACAAGGTCCATATGTTACTCACCCAGTCCGGGAATTTTGGCATACCCCACGAAACGCGGATGTCTTTCCGAGTCATCGCCGTTTTTTGCAGGAGCAGCCTTAAAGTCAAACACACTGACTCCAAACTTCTTCTCCCCCTCGTAAGTCCGCCCATCGCTCGAGCCGACCATGATCGGTTTGCCCGACTTCTTCTCCTTCCCCAGATAAATCATTGTATGGGTCACAGGCGGATCTCGCTCCACATCGTAAGTGCCAGTCCAGAAAAGAAGATCGCCCGGTCTCAGTTCGTCCAGTTCAAATGAATGGAGATCCCGACTAAGAACGGAGCGAAAGTTCCCTGCCTTGCGAACCCAGACGTATTGCTCGCTCGCGCTACGCGGCACGTCCTTCACACCGTTCTTGCGCAAGACGTAATAGATGAAACCAGAGCAATCCATCCCGCCGTTTTCCGGATCGGCTGAACCATAGGTGTAATCGAGATAGTGAGTGGTAAGAGCAAGTGAGTCGTCGAGAAGCTTGCGCACCGGCTCGGGATTTTTCTCGTAATCCTTAATCTCGTTAGGGTCGACCGTCGCGACTTTCGCTTCCGATGTCGCACTGGGCGAAGGAGAAGCTGACTCTTGGGGTGACGGACTCGGCGTTTCGCGGGGTGTCGGCGATGGAGAAGGTGACGATTTCTTCTTTCGTTTTGGGTGGGGCGTTTCCTCTTCCTGCGGAGTTGGGGTCGGACTGGGCGAAGACTTGTGCTTTTTCTTTGCTGTCGGCGATGGACTAGGACTCGGTGTCGGCGTGCTGCTCTTCTCTCTTGTGATGGTGATGGCTCGGAGTCGGGGTGGGCGTCGAGAAGACTTTTTTGATCTTATCGCCGACCGATTCGTCCGCCGGCAATCCACGCGGGGCGCCGAGGATTAGCGCCAGCAAACCACAAGCCAGCCATCTCGTTAGGCGCGGCCTTCTCAACATCACCGTTGCCGCTCCTGCGAAGGCTTACTTCCCGCCGATTTCGCGCAGGATCGCCTTGTTCATCTTGATCCCGTTCTCCAGGTTCTCGAGAGGAAAGTTCTCGTTCGGCGAGTGCGCCCGGCAATCGGGCAAAGCGAGGCCGAGAAGGAGCGTTTCAGCTCCGAGGATGTCGCGAAATTGAGAGACGATCGGAATGCTCCCGCCCTCGCGAATGAGCGCGACCTCTTTGCCGAAGGCTTCTCGCAGCGCTTTTTGCGCCGCCTTGCCAAAAGCGGAGTCCGGATCAGTCAGATACCACGGGCCGCTGTGGCCATCGGTGATCTCCATCGTCACGCCCGGCGGCAAATGTTTCTCGAGATGCTTGTGGGCGAGTTTAAGAATCCTGTCGCCATCCTGGTTGGGCACGAGACGGAAGGTGAGTTTCGCCATGGCGTGACTCGCGATGACGGTCTTCGTCCCTGGACCCTGATAACCGCCGCCGATACCATTGATTTCGGCCGTCGGTCGCGCCCAAATGCGCTCGAGGGTGGTGAAATCTTTTTCGCCAAAGAGCGCCGGTGCGCCGGTTTCGTTCAGGAATTCCTTATCGGCATCAATCGGTAGCTTGCGCCAGGCCTCGCGCTCCCACTCTTCCAGTGGCTTGACGTCGTCGTAAAAACCTTCGATCGCAACCTGACCATTCTCGTCATGCAAAGTTGCGAGAAGGCGGGCCAGCGCAGTAATCGGATTCGCCACCGCGCCACCGAAAACACCGGAGTGCAAATCCATTTTTGCGCCTGTCACCTTGACTTCGCAGGCCGTCACTCCGCGCAGGCCGTAGCTCAGCGTCGGTGTGTTTCGCGCCACCATTCCTGTGTCGGAGACAACGACAATGTCACAGCCTAACGAGCTGCGATGTTCCTCCAGAAATGCAGGCAGGCTCCCGCTTCCGATTTCTTCTTCGCCCTCGACGATGAGATGGAGATTGACGGGCAGATCGCCATTCTCTGCCAGCGTTTCCTCAATTCCAAGAATGTGCGCCAGGATCTGGCCTTTGTTGTCAGTCGCGCCCCGGGCGTAAACGTAGCCATTCTTCAAAACCGGATCGAAAGGCGGCGAATCCCAGAGCTCGAGCGGGTCGGGCGGCTGCACATCGTAGTGGCCATAGATCATGACCGTCTTGCGGCCAGATTGATGTTTGTTTTTCGCCCACACGATCGGATGACCTGCAGTGGAGATGAGCTGCGTTTCAAGTCCGAGGCGTTTGAGTTTTTCCACCAGCCAATGAGCGCACTCGGCGACCTTTTCCTTGTAGGACTTGTCGGTCGAAATGCTGGGGAACCTCAGGAAGGTGAAATAATCGTCGAGATGAGAATCGCGCATGGCGAAGATTAGAGCAGCTTGTCGTGAGGACAACTAACGACTTGCTGCCCGCCTGCGCTTCGCGCAGCCTGCGGCGCATGAACGGCGCAGGCGAACCCGCTGTAGAAGCCAAGCTCATTCGCGCCTTGGGCGTGCCGGCGCTGACGGCAAATATTGTTAATTCGACGATTGGCGCCGGGATCTTCGTTCTTCCAGCTCTGGTGGCGAAAGATCTGGGCCCGGCTGCGCCGCTGGCTTTTCTCGTCTGCGCTGCCGCGATGGTGATCTTTGTTACCTGTTTCGCCATCGCCGGTAGTCGTGTTCCACTTACCGGAGGCCTCTACGCTTATATCGAAGTCGCGTTCGGACGCTACGCCGGTTATCTCGCGGGAGTCCTCTACGCGATCACAGCGATTTCTGCTGTCGCCGGAGTCGGCAATGTTCTTGTCGACTCCATTGCCGGGCTTATTCCGTCGTTAGGCAATCCGGTCATTCGGGTGCTTCTCATGCTCCTGGTTTATGGATCCCTCGCAGTCATAAATATCCGCAGCGTGCGTTTCGGAGCGGCAGCCGTCGGAATCGTAACCGTGGCCAAGCTCCTTCCATTGCTCGTCTTCGTCGGCGTGGGAATATTCTTCATCCACCCGGGTGCCTTCGCCTGGCAGGGTTTCCCAGCCAGCAAGTCGTTAGGCGATGCCGTCCTGCAGTTACTCTTCGCCTTTGTCGGGATCGAGGTTGCGCTCATTCCCAGCGGCGAAGTAAAACAGTCAGCCCGCACCGTTCCGCGGGCGATTTATCTTTCGCTTGCGATTACGACGATACTTTATCTTTTGATTCAAGTTGTCGCGCAGGGAACACTCGGACCCGAACTGGGCAATAATCTGAACACTCCGCTGGCGGAGGCGGCATCGCGTTTCCTTGGGAGTTTTGGTCGCGCTTTTCTCGTTGTGGGTGCTTCTGTTTCCGCTTTCGGCTTTATCACGAGCGACATCCTCAGCTCCCCACGCATGTTGTTTGCCGTCGGGCGAGACGGCGTTCTCCCGAAATGGTTTGCCCATGTGCACCCTCGTTACCGGTCGCCCGACGTCGCCATTATCTCTTATACCGCGATCGCTTTTTTCCTCTCTGTCTGCTCAAGTTTCGAAGGTCTGGTCGTCCTCTCCAACGTGGCTGTCCTGTTGATGTACTTGCTTTGCTTCGCTGGCATTTGGCCGTTAATCCGACGACCGAGTTCTGCCGAGGCGCGCCCGATGAGCTTTCCGGGCATGCAACTCATTCCCGCGCTAGCAATCGTGGGGATTGTCTGGCTCTTTTGGCTCACCCAGCCGTGGGACAAGATGATTCGCATCGGCGCAATTCTCGCCGCCGCCTCGATCCTTTATCTTGTTCGGGTTAAACTACCCCGTCGAACCTCATAGTTGTTCTGGCGGGAAGCCCGACCGACTCCAACATCCTGTGGTCGAGCCTGCCTCGCACCGCTGCATTTTGTGGAGATCGCGCTTGTCAGCCGCAGCAGGAAGTAGTAATTAGCCCCGAGGTTCATTCCATCGCCACATGCATCTTCAATCCCTCGAACTGATCGGGTTCAAGTCATTTGCCGACAAAACGGTCCTCAATTTTCACGAGGGCGTAACCGCGATCGTCGGGCCTAACGGCTGTGGAAAATCCAATGTCCTCGACGCCGTCCGCTGGGTTCTTGGCGAGCAATCGGCCAAGGCGTTACGCGGCGGCGAAATGGCAGACGTAATTTTCAACGGCACCGACTCACGCAAACCAGTCGGTTACGCGGAGGTTTCACTCACCTTTAGCGATTGCGCGAGCGAGCTGAGCGTCGATTGGCACGAGGTGCGTGTGACGCGCCGCGTTTATCGCGATGGCATTTCCGAATATCAGCTCAACAAGACTGTCTGCCGTCTGAAAGACATCCAGGCGCTTTTCGCGGACACCGGAATCGGGCGAGCGGCGTATTCGATGATGGAGCAGGGCCGGATCGATCAAATCCTCAGTTCGCGGCCGGAGGACCGGCGCTCTGTTTTCGAAGAAGCTGCCGGGATTACAAAATACAGGACGCAGAAGCGCGAGGCGCTACGCAAACTGGACGCGACCGAGGCGAATCTCCTTCGCCTGGGTGACATCATTAAAGAAGTCAAAAGGCAGATCGGCTCGCTCCAGCGACAGGCCGGGAAGGCACGGCGCTATCAGGCGTTGCTCTCCGATCTGCAGGTTCTCGACACGCACGATACGCACGCCCAGGTCGAATCGCTCACGACAGAACTTAAACAATCACACGCAGCCTCCTCGCGCTTTGATGAACAACGGCAAAGAGTCGAGCGCGAGATCGAAGAACAGGAAAACGAGATTGCCGCCGGGCGCACGCAACTCGACGAAGTCGACGCGCGAGTGAATGACGCGCGGGCCGACGTGCAGCGTTTGCAAAATCAGATCGCCTCGCATCGCAACCGAATCGGTTTCAACCGCGAACGCGCCGAGGAACTCTCGACCTTGATCGCGCGCTACGAGGCTGATGTCGCGACCGCGGAAACCAAACACGCACAACAGGAGAGCGAGATTCATGATACCGATTTGCATCTTGCCGAAACCGAGCGCCTGCTGGCCGCGAAACAAGATGAGTTGAGCGCGTTGAGCGAGCGCGCCGAGGATGTCCATCGAGCGAGAGAAGAAGGCGAGCGCCAGCTGCAATCGCTCGAGCTGGCAATTGCGAAGGCGGAGCATCGCCTGAAGGATTTGGAAACCGAAATCGCGGGAACCAAAGACCGTCGTGCTGCGACTGAGCCGCGGCTCAATGAACTGTCAGGCTCGTTAGGCAAAGCTGCTCTCGCGCGCGATCGAGTGGCGAAAGATCTGGCCGATGTGCGGGCGACCGGCGAACGCGAGCAGGAAACCTTGCAGGATTTCGTCTCCCAAATTCACGCCGCGGAAGAAGAAGTGGCCTCGCAGCAACAAAAACTTCGCGAGGCCGAGGCTGCTTTCCTGAGCAGCGATCGCGCGATCGCCGAACGTCAGTCGCGGCTCGAAATCTTGCGACAGCTCAACGCGGAAGGCGAAGGCCTTGCCCAAGGTTCGCAAGCCATTCTGCGTGGACTCGACGAGCCGAGCAAGATTTTGCCCGCTCTGAAAGGTGCGCTCGCCTCTCTCATCGAAGTCGAGGAAGAATTCATTCCCGCGATCGAGGCGGCGCTCGGGCGCAACCTGCACGCGATCGTTTTGCAGGATCGGGCGCTGGTGAACGACATGATCACGGCCTTGCACGCCAGGAAGCTGGGCCAAACAGCGCTCATTGCATTAGAACTGAGTACCGCGCCTGACGTTGCACATAAACTTCCGCCTGGAACGCTCGGCTGGGCATCGGACAAGGTGAAGGCGCCGGCCGAGCTCGAAACAGTCGTTAGGCATTTGTTAGGCGACGTCGTCCTGGTGAGAGATCTCGCCCAGGCGCTGCTCTGCAAAGAGAAATCGTCCCATCTCACTTTCGCCACTCTGCGCGGCGAAGTGGTTTCGAGCAAAGGCGTCATTTACGGCGGGCGCGTGAACGAAGAGAGCAGCTCGCTCTTTGCTCGCAAAGCGCAGATCACCGCACTCGAAAGCGAACACCAGGCGCTGCTCGAGCAGCGCGTCACCCTGCAAACCAAACGCGACCAAGTCCAAGGCGCTCTTGACGAAGCCACCGATCGGTTGGAACAAGCTCGCGAGCAACATCAGACGACGCGCGGCGATCACGCCGCCACCAGCGCACAGATTGCTACGCTCGATCGCGAATGGCATGAGGCCAGCCGCAAATTCGATGCTCTCGATTGGGAGCGTACGACACTCGAACAGCAGCTCACGGCCTCAGCCGAACGGATCGCGCAACTGGAGAAGGACGCTGCAGAGCAGCGGGGGTTTCTCACACAAGCGCACAAACGTCAGACCGTTTTGCAATCGTCCGCCGAAACCGAGCGTCTGCGTGATGACGAACTGGTCGAGCAACTGGGCGAACTGCGGCTCGCCGTGGCGACCGAGCGGCAGCGTCACGAAGGACTACGCAGCCAACGCCAGCCGATGACTGCTCGTCAGGCAGAGCTGGCTGAGCTGATCGCGAGCCGACGTTCTGACATTTCAACTTACCAGGCCCGCAAAGAACAGCAGAGCGTGGAGACCGCTGAAGCGGAACGCGAAATCGAGAAAACGAATCTTGCCCTAACGACCGCCGAAGCCGCTGTCGCAGAAATTGCCGAAGCACGCCTCACGCGCCTAACGACCCTCAGCAACCTCGAATCCGACCTCAGGGGCCAACGCAAAGCTCTGAGCGACCTGCACGACGCACGCGGCAAGGAGGAAGTGCGCCAGACCCAAATGCAGCTCAAGATGGAGAATCTCGCCGAACACGTCATGCGGCGTTATCAGGTCGATCTGGGCCAATTCTCGCCTGATCGCTACGCTTTTACAAAAACCTATCGCGCACAGATAAAACAGCGCGGACTGACCGAACCTGTCGACGAGGCTGCGGCGTTCGACGAAGAGCAACTGCGCAAAATGATCGAGCAGATGACCCGACAGCTCGACGCCATGGGCCCGGTAAATCTCGAGGCCGTCACCGAATACGACGAGCTGGAAGAACGGTTCAAATTTCTCGAGACGCAAAACACGGACCTGACGAATTCACGCCGCGAGTTGCTCGACGTCATCGCCCGCATCAACGAGACGACAGACAAGCTGTTCAGCGAAACCTTCGCGCAGGTGCGAATCAACTTCCGCGAAATGTTCGCCGAGCTTTTCGGCGGCGGCCGGGCTGACCTCGTTCTCCTGGACGAAAGCGACACGCTCAACTGCGGCATCGACATCATTGCCAAACCGCCCGGCAAACAACTGCAAAGCGTTTCGCTTCTCTCCGGCGGCGAACGCACCATGACCGCGGTCGCGCTCCTTTTCGCCATTTACATGGTGCGGCCAAGCCCGTTCTGCATCCTGGACGAAATGGACGCGCCGCTGGACGAGTCGAACATCAATCGCTTCATCAAAATGCTGGACCGATTCGTTAGGCAGAGCCAGTTCATCATCATCACGCATAACAAACGGACAATCGCCAAAGCCGATATCCTCTACGGCGTGACGATGGAAGAACGCGGCATCAGCAAACTGGTGGGCATGCGCCTAACGAAAGCGCAACCGGCGGAAGAAAGCGCGCCGGCGGCGGAGGCTGCGCCGCCCCAACGCTCGCTCGATCTGGAAGAAGCGTCTGCCGACAAAGTCGCGCTGACTCGTTAGGCAGGTCTCGCCCTGCGTAAAGTGGCCGCCGGCCTAACGAGCCGTGCTGTCCCCGCCCGTTTCGCCTGCAGGCAGATTCGCCGCTTTCCAATCCATCGCCATGCGAATCCGCGCCCGGCCGCTGGGGTGATCGTAAAAAATGGCCTCCTCCCAGGGACCTGGATCGAGCTTGCGATAGCTCGCCAGCTTGAGCGCGACCTTCGCAAAACCGTCGGGCTCACGCGCCGTGTTGAGACCAAACGCGTCGGCCTCGCGTTCCGTGATCCGGACCGCAGTGTTCGAGAGCGGCGTGATAAGAAAGAAGTAAGCGCTAAAGAGAAGAGCGAGCAGCGGAAATCCCGCTGGGTCGGCAATGCCGCGAACACCCCAGCGCGCGCCCCAACGCGCCACCGCGCGATCGAAGAGCAGCCGGGAAAAGACAAATGCTCCCAGAACAAAAAGGCTGAAATACAGGATGAGTTTGAAAGCGTGGTTGAGCACATAATGCCCCATCTCGTGCGCCATGACCGCGCGGATTTCGGGCAACGAGCATTGCTTGAGAAGATTATCGTTCAACGCGATCCGGGCGGTGCCGAAGATGCCGGAAACGTTCGCGCTGATTCGGTTGGTTTGCCGCGAGGCATCGACTTGGAAAACCTGGCGCACAGGAATCTCATTCGCGCGCGCCATGGTCAGAATTGACTGGTTGATTTTCGGATCCGCCAGCGGCTTGTAAGTGTTGAAAAGTGGTTCGATGAAAACCGGGGCGATCATCATGGAAAGAACGATGAAGAGGACTCCGATGCCGGTGCCCCAAATCCACCAGGTTCGATGGGCGCGGCGAAAGGCGGCATAGAGGAGCATAAGGACAATACTGGCTCCGATGACTGTGACGCCAAGACCGATAAGCTGCTCACGAAACCACGGAGCAAAGCTCTGGGTGGCCAGACCGTAGGCGTGCTCGCGAAAATACCTCACATAGAGGTCGAACGGAAAAGAGAGGACAAAGACCAGCAGCACGTAAGGAATCGCGTAGAGCACTGGCTGCAGGAAACGAATACCGATTGTTCTCTCGGCGAAATCGCGCAGCCGCGCCGAGAGGCCACTCGCCAGCAGCAAGATCGAGATCGCCGCGCCAACCAGAAAATCCCAGAGCAGAATCCAATAACCGCCTTCAAAGTAGGCATCGGACTTAGCGCGTTTTTCTGCCGGAACGGTCTCAATCCAGCCGCGCGTGGCGACGGCAGGATCGAGCGAAGCGTTGCCCGGGTTCGTTAGGGAAACGGGATTCGTTGGCGGAGTTGGACTCGTTGCCGGAGTGAGATCCGCTTGTGCCTTAACGACATTCGCGATCATCGTTAGGCCAAGAGTCAAAGCGAGAAAGGCGGTTTTCATTTTCGAGGAACAGAATTACCCTCTCGCGTGCGACGGCAAGCAAAACTCCTCCTCCTCGCCACTTTTTGTGCGCTGCTTCCCGCGTTTGTCTTTGCCGAACAATCTCCGCCGCCACCGAACTCGGTCTACGGAGCTTATCCTTCGAATTATAAAGAGATTATTACCGCCTGGCTCAACGCCAACCTCACCGATCCGCGCAGCGCCCAGATCAATTGGTTAGGGGAACCCCACCCCGGCGAGCTAAATGTGAGCAAGAGCCAGGTCGTTTCGGGTTTCCTAGTCGACTTCACCGTCAATGCCCGCAACATCTTTGGCGCCTACACCGGCGCACAGAAACACACCGCGCTCCTGCGCGACGGCCAGGTTGTGACCGCGACGGGATTTGTCTATCACTAGGTCGGGCCCGCAAAGGGCCTCACGCCGCTCGTCAGGGCCAAATGTCTTCCGTCCGCACGGCAGGTTGCCCGACACGCAAATCAAATCCTTCCGCTTTCTTTGGCAGAACGACTCGCAAAAGGAGCGGATCACTCCGCATGGTCTTTGGATCGAGGAAATAGGTTCGTTGACGCGGCAGGGAATTTTCCTCGCTCGAGATCGTTAGGCCGAGCGTCGCTGGCCAGCCCGTCCCTTGCACCGACAGGTTCGTCAATCGTTCCCCTTCCGTTTCGTTCGTGCCGCCGAGGACGCGGATCGTGGAGAGATTACCGCCCTCCGTTGGCACATTCGCCAACTGCATCGTTTGCGCCTGCGGTACGAGGCTAAGATGAAACCTGCCCGGGCCGACACTGAACTGGCCGCGCAATTCCAGCGGAGTTGAACCAAGCGTGCAACGCAGCGGGTCGATGATCGCGGCGGTATTTCCAAATCGAATTTGCGCATTCACTTCCTCCACCTGGGGCCACGGTGGCGGCAGTTTCACCTGCGCATCGAGCAGTTGTGTTTCACCGGTGATTTCCGGTCTGCTGAGATTTTTCGAGAAATAAATCGCACCACTGAGCAGTCCGCGCTCCGCGCCATATCGCCAGTCGTTAGGCAATGTTTCCAGGAAAAGCGCGGGCCATTCGAGACTGAAGGAAAAGGGAACGTCGCGATCGAGAATTGTGCTGTTGCCCAGGCGAGCCTTTTCCAGCCGCAAAGGAAGCCAGGCGCGCATCGTGATTGGAGACGAGACGCCGAACGTCGCCGTGGCCTCAGCGTCCATTTTCCCCCCGGCATAATGGGCATAAAAGTCGATGGCGTGTGGCTGCGACGCCTTGCCGAAATTTTCCAGACGCCAGTTCGTCGTGACCTGTAGCGAACGCAGCGGACCAAATGCGGCCAGCTTTCCCGTCAGCACTCCGCCGGCAGCGGCTTTTTCCCCAAGGGCGGCGGCAAAAGCAGCGAGATCGAGATGATCGATCGCAAGGTCAACGTCGAACTTCTGCGCCTCATCGAACGCCGATAACCAACTGCCGCTCGTGCGCCACTGATTCATCCCAAGCGGAAGAAAAACCGTTCCGCTCGCGCGCGGCATACCGTCGAGAGTGAGCCGGAGAGCCTGCAGTTCGGTGAAATTGCGGCCGAGCATGAGGAACCCGCCTAACGACAACCGCTCGCTCGCCAGCTGGAAGTTGCGAAAAAAAATGTCCTGCGGCGAGTAGCTGCCTTCGAGGGTGACGTCGAGCGGCATGCGCAGTGGCGCCACCGGCAACTGCAAACCATGAGCAAATAGTTGCACGGTTCCGGAATGCGCCGCGAGCGTTCCGTCGCCCTGCCAGTCGAACGTCGCGCCGCCCGCGATTTTCGCTCCGCGCATCGCTCGCGGAAGAAGCGACGCATAAGTCTCAAGGTCGTTAATTGCGCCGGTGAGACGTCCCGCGAAATGATACGGCGCAGCGAGTTCGATGCTGCCACTCCCGCGCAAGAAATCTTCGACGTGGCGCGCGTCCAAATTCTCAAGCGTGATCTCGCGCCCCTTAAGTTGGAGCGAAGCGCCTAACGAACCCACTGTGACGCCGCGAAACTTCACATCCTTGCCTTCAATTTTCAGACGGCCGTGCGCTTGCGGCGCGCGCGAATCGAGATCGCCCTGCGCGATAAGCGCGCCGGTGAAGTCGCCAATCCTTGCTCCAAACAATTGTGAAAAGCTGTCCAGGTCGGGAATGGTCGCGTTCACCTGCCCGCGAAACGGCAGCTGCGTCCAATCACGCTGTTTTGGCCAGAGCAGCTCGCCATTAATTGTCAGCGCGTTCTCGCTTTGCCGCACGTAAAGCTGATCGACTTCCAGACGGCGATTGTAATAAGTCGCGCCCAGCATCATGCTGTCGGCCCGCCGCGCGCGCCAGGCGAAGTCGCTCAACTCCATCCAGACAGATGCGGTCGCATCCAGAAATTCCCCGGGATTTCCACGAAAGGTAAATTTCGACGCGCGCACGGCGCCGGAAACCGGCTCCAGAAAGCCGATCGCCTTTGAGACTTGTGCGAGGGAAATGTTGGCTGCGGAGCCGGCAACATCGAATTCGAACTTCTCCCGCTCGCGCCCCTGGAAGCTGGCGCGCAGAGTTCCACCGTAGGCGTCGAGCTGCACGTCGAACGCGATCCGCCCTCGGCCCACTCGCGAGAGATCGAGAGTGAGCGCCTCCAGGTCGAGACCACGCACGAGCGGAATTGCGGCAATCGTCAGGCGTTCGCCTTCCCACGAAGTCGCGCCGCGCAAGTCGAGAAAAGTTTGTCGTAGAACAGGCGAGCTGACGGAGAGCCGTTGCGCAAAAAATTTACCAGACTCAATCGCGCTCGCTGACAAAGCGACGCCGCGAAAGCTAATTTCCGTTGCGCCGGTCGAGACATCGAAGTCGCCGTAACCGATGCGGAAATTGCCCGGAAGCACACGCGAAAACTGTCGCCAGTCGAGCTTCGACTTCGGATTGGCGGGCGCGGCCGTATGTATCTTGCTGGTCAGACGATCGACTTCGATCGAGCGAAGGAAGGCGCTGCTGTGCGCGAAAAATTGACCGCGAAAGTTCAGATCTGCCCGAATGCTTTGCGCGTCGACGGAAATTTCCCGCGACGATCCCGGCGCGGACTTGAGGCGCAAGCTTGCAATCGTCACCTCATGCAGAAAAGGCGCCTCTACTTTTCCGATCTCCGCGCTCAAGCCTTCCTGCCGGGCTGCCCACTGCAGCCAGAGGCGAATCCCGACTGGCACCAATACCGGCGCGAGAAAAAAATCGAGCACGGCCAGCACTAGCAGGCCTGCGCTTAGGAGCAGGAAACGTTTGCGAAGCGACTTCAAATGAACGCGCCACGCCTAACGAGACCTATCCGCTGGGCGAGGGCGCCGGAAAGATGGCACGAACCGGCTGCGGAGGGTGAAATTTTTCCAGGAGCTCGCGCTTGAATGAATCCTCTGCTGCCGCCGGCATTCCGAACGATTTTTCGCGAGCAAGCTGTGGTAAAACGCCAAGCTCACTCTCGATATCGGCCGGTGAAATGCGGTTCCAAAATCCGTTCTCCAGCGCCTTCACCTCGACGCTTTCCTCTTCAATGGAAAGAATCTGGGCGTGCGGAAGCTGGATGATGATTTCGTTAGGCTGAAGGTTCACTGCAAATTGTTTACGCAGATCGAAGCCGGCCTTGACCAGGAAAGTGCCATGCAGCTTGATTCGTTTCGTGCTCCCGGCCCAGGTATGCATCATCTCGTGCTCGACCTCGACTTTGCGCGCCAGCACTGCCAGCTCCGTCACAGTGCTGGTTTGTTCAAGATAAACGCGGTTGTTCACCGTCACGCGCGGCTGAAGGTGCGCCAGCTTAACGAAGCTGTCGCGCGCCTCGCGTCCCAGCCTTTCCAGCTCCGCTACGCTTTGATTCGCCGTGCGCCGCGGCCAGGTCTCCAGCCGATAAAAAACGAAACCGGCAAGAAGAGCGAGAATGAGGACGACAAGCAAGAGGGCCAGGGGGCATCCAAGTCGCCGTGGCCTTCGATCTTCCGGTCTACTTTCTGGTTGCAACTCCATCACCCCAAAAAGGTACCGCCCCCCATACCCGATGGGTATGAAGGGCGGCTGTTCCCCCCAGAACAATCGTTCAAATTCGAGTGTCGCGATAAGCGGCCTAACCTCACGGCGCAAGAAATTTTCACAGGCGCGGTTGAAAAAAACTTCGCACCGGCTCTACCCTTTGCCTCGTGAAACTCGGCGTGCGTTACGAAACCACCTATCGCTACTCGAAACCGGTCAACTTCTCGCGCCACGAGATTCGGCTCTTCCCGCGCGGAGATTTTTTCACCCGGATCCAGAGGATGAACTTCGAGACGAACAAAGATGCGAACATCCGTTTCGGCCGCGACGTCTTCGATAATTGCGTTGCCGCCTGCACCTACGAAAAACCTGCCTGTGAATTGTGCTTCGCGCTCGAGTTGGATTTGGAGCTGCAGGAAAAGAACCCCTTCGATTTCCTGCTCGCGAACGAGGCAGCGATGTTGCCCTTTACCTATCCGGCCGCGATGCATCGACTGCTCGCGCCGTTTCAAGCCTTGGAAACCGACGAGCCACTCGAGATCCCCTGCTGGAAATTCCCGACTACCGCTTCGCCACAACCGACCGTCGCCGCGCTTGCCGACCTGAACCGCAGACTTCACGAGTGCATCGGTTATGAACGGCGCGAAGATGGGCCGGCCCGCCCTCCGGGCGAGACTCTGCGCGCCGGCTGCGGCGCTTGTCGCGATGTCGCCGTCCTGCTCGCGGCCGTGCTGCGGCAGCTCGGGCTGGCTGCTCGCCTAACGAGTGGCTACCTGCGCGAGGCGCAGGATGCAAAGGAGCGTCGGGCGGAAGGTTCGCTCCACGCCTGGACGGAAGTCTACCTTCCCGGCGCCGGCTGGGTCGGGATGGATGCGACCAATGGCATTTTCGCCAATCATAATTTCATCCCCGCCGCAGTTGGAATTTCGCCGGGCGACGTCACACCAATCGCCGGGCACTTCTATCCCCCGCAAGCCGCCGATGCACAGATGGCGAGCCGCCTCGAACTGATCAACCTGTGAAGGCGTGATGCTGCGCACTCTGCAACTGCGCAACTTCCGCTGCTTCGAGTCTTTCGCGGTCGAATTTTCGCCCGGGTTTAACTTCATCGTCGGGCCAAACGGTCGTGGAAAAACGACGCTGCTCGAAGCCGCCTGCGTCCTCCTGCGTTTGCAATCACAGCGCTCGTCGACCCTGGCACCCGCGATCCGGATCGGTCAGCGCTCGTTTGTTCTTTCGGGCGAGGTCGAAGGCCATCTGTTGCAATTCTTTTACAGCCAGCTCCGCCGCAAAGTTGCTTTCGATGGCGTCGAGCAGCGCGATCTCGCGGAATACCTGCGACTCGTCCCGGTCGTTTCCTTTGCCAATGCCGATCTCGATTTGGTCCGCGGACCCGGCGAACTGCGACGGCGTTTTCTCGATTTCATTGGTGCTCAAATCGATGTGCGTTATCGACCTGCTTTGCGCGCGTATGAGCGAGCGCTGCGTTCGCGCAACGCACTCCTCAAGTCAGCTCACCCGCGACCGCGCGAGCTGGTGGCTTACACGGAGCCGCTCGTGCGCGCGGGAACGTTGCTGCACGAAATGCGAGCGGAAATCGTGCAGAGACTTGCGCCCGGCGCGGAGGAAAGCCAGCGCGCGATTAGCGGAGAAAAGGAGACTCTCGGTCTCGAATACGCGCCCGGAAACGAAGAGAATTTCGCCGCCCACCTCGAGCGCTCACGGGTCGATGAAACACGCCTCCGCCTAACGACTGTAGGTCCGCACCGGGACGATCTCCAGCTTCTCGTTGAAGGACGACCAGCGGCCCAGTTTGCCAGCGAAGGGCAACAGCGCACCGCGGCTTTGGCGCTCAAGCTGGCCCAGGCGAAAATCTTCGCCCAGGACAACACGATGCATCCGCCGTTGCTCCTCATCGATGACATCTTCGGAGAACTCGACGAGACACGGCGCAACGCACTCCTGGCGCATTTGCCTAACGACTCGCAGAAGCTCGTGACCGCCACGTCGCTAAGCTGGCGCAAGGGCGATTGGGGTTCTCCACTGCACCTCTAGCATCCCTCTCCTGCCTGCCCTCGCCTAACGACCTGCATTCGGCGCGGCCGCGATGCCACGCCGGGTCGTCAGGTAAACGGCAAAGCTACCCAGCCAGTGCCCGCCTTCGTAATGTTCTCCGGTCACGGCTGCCAGACCCGCGCGCCGATGCACCTCCGCCGTCGCCGTCAGGGCGGGTCGTCGCGGATCGTCCGCCGGCAATCCCGACAGGATGCCTTCCAGCATCCACGCTCGGCTCAGGTTCAAACCATCGAGATGCGCCAGCTTGGGATCGCTTGGATCAGGCGATATCGCCACCGGTAGCCAATCCGTCTTCGCTTCGTGCGGAATCTGCGGCAGAAAATCACTCAACCATTTCGCGAACTCGTTAGGCGGAAGAATGCGCCGCATCACGTCCGCTTCGCCGAGAACCGGAGAGAGAAAATCTTCGCCGGACGGTTCATAAGCCAGCGGGGCATTCTTGTCGGCCAGGAAAAACCGTCGGGCCGCGTCCATGGCAAGTTTGCCGAACGCTTCGTTGCCGCTGCTCCGCGCATAATCGAGCATCAAACCCAGACCGAAAGCCGTTTGGTCGTGCTCACCGATGCGCACCGGATGCGAGAGCTTTGGCAGCCAGCTGGAAAGCCGGCCAACCGCCGCCATTTCCAGCGGGCGCAGATTGGTCGCCAGCTTTTTCGCCAGCGGATCATCCCATTCCCGTAGCTCAACGGAAAGTTGTAGCAGCCAGGCGAGCCCATAAGGCCGTTCGAAACTGCTCCGGCCTTTGCCGTTCAGATAAGTGACCTCCTGCGCGATCTTTTCACTTGTTAGGCTCCGTTCCAAAGCTTCGCGCGCCGCAGGCGTAAAGGTGGCGTCGGGAAAAGTGCGAGCCAGCCGCGCGAGCAGCCAATGACCGTGCACCGACGAATGCCAGTCGTAGCAGCCGCAAAAAGCCGGCGTTAACTTGCACGGCGCAGCCACGTCGGCCTCGCTGTTCAGGACATGACTAATGTGATTGGGATATTCCTTGTTCACACAGGCAAGCGCGAGACGCGCGAAACGTTCCGCGGCATGCACATCAAAATCCGGCTCAGCCTTTTCCGCCGCCGTCGCCATGGCGAGAAAAGGGATCAACAGAAGCACGCTCATGACTTTCTTCATACAGCGGGAGGCTAACATCATCCTTGCAGCGCCTCCATCGCGACGCCTTCCCAGCAGTCCAAAGACGCATGACGTCGCCCATCTGTGCAGCAGATTTTTGCTTGCCGACCCGGTGCCGTTGATTCTAAGAGTCGCTGAGGGATTCCGCTTTTGTCGTCCGTCAGAGGCAGCAAGCTCGAATTAGGGCGAAACATCCCGCAATAAAAGGCGGGATCTTTCGGCCCAATTCTCGTTAGGCAAAAAAAGAGTACCATGTCGATTCAAAGAGTTGTGCCAGACATAAGCTCCGATCAGATGGAGGAGAGCCGAAAGTTCTACACCGAGTTTCTTGGCTTCAATATCGGAATGGATATGGGCTGGATCATGACGTTTGTGTCCCCACAAAATCCGACAGCGCAGCTTACGGTCTTAAAAGCGCAGCCCTCCTCGCAGATGCCTGCGATCTCCATCGAGGTAGTCGACGTTGATTCGGTGCACGCCAAGGCTGCGGAGCAAGGCATCAAGATCGTCTATCCGCTTACGTCTGAGCCGTGGGGTGTTCGTCGCTTCTTCGCCGTAGATCCAAATGGCGTCATCATCAATGTGCTCAGTTATGTCAAGAGGGCCTAACCAGTCGTCAGAGCCTTTAACGTTAGGCCGAACTTGAAGTGATTAGCGATCGATCTAACTCACGCGGTCCTCGCAGCGACCACTATGTAGCGCTCCGAACGTGTTCTTTCTCTGGTGTGTACCGTGGTGTGCCTTTTCACTTGGTTTTTGGCACCGCCTGTTATGAAAACGGTTTTGTCGAAACAGGCTGTGTGCTTGTCCTCGTTGATCGCCAACTATGAGCGCTGCTTTTTGATGCATGTAACCTTGTTGCCCCACCTTTTGCTTCCGTGCCGTGCCAATACCTAACCAAGCGATGCAGCGAACCGCGAACCGTCCTTGTGCCTAATTTTGAGAGCATGCGAACATCGTTTCTCGCTCGCGCGGTCGCTCTCTTATTCTCGTTAGGTCTATGCAACGCATCGCCATTTTAATCTATGAACCTAAAACTAACTGACAAGACAGCCCTCGTCTCGGGCTCGACCAAAGGCATTGGATTTGCCATCGCCACCGAACTGGCCCGCGAAGGCGCACGAGTCATCGTGAACGGTCGCTCGGAGAAATCGGCGGCTGAGGCGAAGGGGCAGATTGAACAGGCTGTGCCGGATGCCATAATCGAAACCTTCGCGGGCGACCTCTCCACGGCAGCGGCGACAGAGACGCTACTGCAGCGGTTTCACGCTCGTGGACATTCTCGTAAACAACCTTGGCATCTTCGAGCCAAAGCCGTTTGAGGATATTCCTGATGAGGATTGGCGGCGATTCTTCGAGGTCAACGTGCTAAGCGGCGTGCGCCTGAGCCGCGCGTATCTGCCCGGAATGAAGCAGCGGAACTGGGGACGTATCGTTTTCATCAGCAGCGAGAGTGCGATCAATACCCCTGCCGAAATGATCCATTACGGTATGACGAAGACCGCGCAGCTCGCTGTTTCGCGCGGCCTTGCCCAATTATGTGCAGGCACAGGAGTTACCGTGAATGCAGTGTTGCCTGGTCCAACCCATACCGCCGGTGTGGAAGAATTCGCGGGACAGCTTAGCGGCGGCAAACCTTTTGCAGAATTTGAACAGGAGTTTTTCAAGACCGTCCGTCCGTCTTCACTCCTGAAGCGGTTTGCGACGACCGAAGAGGTGGCCAATCTAGTGACTTACGTGTGCAGCCCACTGTCCGCCGCGACCAACGGTGCCGCGCTCCGGGTGGATGGTGGAGCGGTTCAAACGTGCTTCTGATGATGACCGCGCCGCCTAACCGCGTGCTGCAACAGCAACGCCGGATTAGACAGATTTTATCTGCCTTAAAAGGCAGATTTTTGGGATCGAATACTCGTTAGGCGACTGAGCGGACGACTACAATAATCGGCAGACAACATGCAAACACACTGGTTCTACACCGTTTGGCCGTTCCTAGGCGGGGGTGGAGCGATCGTGATGGTCGCCATCATGCTGTTGACCGACACATTTCGCAGCAACATTGCAGTATCGCGCTGGCGTGATGCAGTGTGGTTGGCGTGGCTAGCTGCGCCGCTGTACTGGATACATCAGCTCGAAGAATACAGCCTGCCGTTGCTGGGCTTCGACTACAATCTCCCGGACATGGTAGCCAAGAACATCGGCTTTCCGCCGTATCCGGAGTGTCCAGTTCCTATGGTCTTCTACCCCGTGGTGAACATCACTCTAATGTGGTTTGGGGCCCCGCTAGCGGCCTACCTTTGCAAGCGAAACCTCGTTCTTGGCTTCAGCTATTGGGGATTGATCTTCGCCAATGGTCTTGTGCACACGCTGGGAGTCGTGACGCAGCACATTTACAATCCTGGCCTGTTAACTGGATCCATTTTGTTTATTCCGTTGTCCCTCTGGGTCATCTACGCTCTGGTGTTTAGCGGCCCATACAGCGGTAAGGTCGTGACCGTGTCATTCGTCTGCGGAGCCGTCACCCATGCATTGCTTTTCATGGGCTACGGGGCTCTCAAGGCCGGGGTGATAACTCCTCCGGTCTTGGTGGCTTATGCCGTCCTGATTGGTTTCACACCGCTCATCTTGGCGGCCCTTGCGAGCAGGTTCTTCAAGCCTGAATTGCTGCGGCCAGTGTGGGTGCTGCCCACGCCAACGCCTAACCAGGCGATGGAGCGACCGGCGGACCGCTCTGCCCACATTTTGAGATGATTTTCACACTTTGATATGCGCACGGCTGCCATACCCTTTGGGCTAACGTCTATGTCGTGGCTTGACAGTCCATTTCCATTGGTTCGCTCGCGCACTCGCTCAGCCTTCGACCTAAGGCCTATGTCACGGCTTGCCAGTCCGTTCCATTCACTCCGAGCGACGCGCCCTCGTCCGCCGTCGCTCATCTTGCTCTCGTTAGGCGCTCTCAGCCGCTTCGAGCAGCGAAAGCGATGACCTTGCAGAGAATAACCATCGCCAGCCTGGCAACGCTCGGCATGGGTGCGTTGGCCACCGGCGCCGCCCTGGTGCAGGCGGCCGGCTTCTTCGCGCTGCTCGGTAGATTTAGCCTGTTGGCACTCAGCCCTTACGCGGTCTTCTGCAGCGCCTGTTTTCTTGCCGGCAGCAGCCGTGGCCGAGCCATCGCCACCTTCGTCGTTTGCGCTTTAGCCACCGCTTGCGCGATCTTCTTTTATGGCGACCTTATCTTCCTCAATCCTGGCTCGATGAGCGGGTTGGTCTTTCTCCTCGTGCCCTTCTACCAGCTTCCGGCTGCGATCCTTCTTCTGGTCGTGGTGTTTTTTACCCGGCCACGCAGCCGCAGCAGCGTCCACGCCTAACCATGCGATGGAGCGAACGGCGGACCGGTGTACGCTCGACTTTTGAGATGACTTCCACACCTTCATATCGACCGACGCGCCCTTTGATTTACTCGCGCGACTCATTCAGCCTTTGGCCCAGGGTCTATGTCGCGGCGTACCTGCCCGCTCCATTCGTCCGCCCTCGCTTGATTTTATGAAACAGTTTCCAGAGTGTGCCACGCCCGGCGCGAGCGGTGGCTCAGCCCCGTCTCGTTAGGTCTAGCGCCGCGTGAACCCAACGCTTCTCGCCCTCATCATCTGCTTAGCGGCAGCAGCGTTAGAGGGCGTATTGGCTGGCGGCGGTGTTCGGCAGCGGCTCGCCGAGCTTCGCATGCCACCTTATTCTCCGCCATTCGGGCTCTGGCTTGTCATCGGCGCAGCTTACTACACCATCTGTTTCACTGTCCTCCGGTATCTCCTACGGACCACATCTAGTCCATCTATCACCGCTACCCTTTGTCTGCTAATGGTGGTCCTGCTTGCGAACGCGCTGTGGAGTGTCTTTTTCTTCCGTTGGCGCGATCTTCGTCTCAGCTTTCTCGCGTTCGTTCCCTATGCGTTTGTCGTCGTTGCCCTGGTGATACTGCTCGTTCCTACGTACCCTTTTGGCGCTGCATTGTTCCTCTGCTACGGCTGCTACTTGATATATGCCACGTGGTGGGGCTACAGGCTGTGGCGGCTCAACGACCCAAAGGCCTAATCAGGCGGTGCGGCTTGTCTCTTTACGCTGATAAAGCTTGTTGGCAGAAGCAGGGCGGACGTCAGATCAGCCACGCAGCGGCCCTGGCGGGCCAGGAGATCCTTTCCCTAGGTGGCTTCATTTGTCTGCGCTTCGCGCTGGCTCTGCCTGCCTGAATACTCCTTCACCCAGTCATCGCTGTCTGAACAGTTCCGCGCTCCGCAGGGCTGTGAAACTGTCCTCGAGTCCCCCCGCGACAAGGACGACGCCGTTTGGCAGCAATGTTGCCGTGTGCTGCGAGCGTTTGGTGTTAAGATCAGCGGTGGCAGTCCAACTCCCGCTCACAGGATCGTACAGTTCTGCGCTGGAGGTCTGGCCGTCTAAACCGAGTCCTCCGGCCAAAAGCACCATGCCGTTGCGGAGCAGGGTAGCCGTGTGCGCGTAGCGTGCGGTGTTGAGACTGCCGGTCGTGGTCCAAGTCCCAGTCGTCGGATCATAGAGCTCCGTCGTCGAGATAATGCCGTCGCTGTTAATTCCACCTGCAACCAATACTCTGCCGTCGCGCAGCTTCGTCGCCGTGTAGGTAACGCGCGGGCTGTTAAGACTGCCGGTGTCCGTCCAGGTTCCGGTCGTCGGATCGTACAATTCCGAGCTCGCTAAAGTGCCGCTGCCACCGAATCCCCCCGCCACAAGGACCTTGCCGTTACGGAGCAACGTCGCCGTGTGAGTAAAGCGTGGAGTCTTGAGACTGTTTCCGACGGTCCAAATCCCCGTTGCGGGATCGTACAGTTCCACGCTGCTAGTAATCAGATTATTGCTATCAAACCCTCCGGCCACAAGCACCCTGCCGTCGGGGAGCAAGGTCGCCGAATGTAATTGGCGTGCGACGTGGAGACTCCCCGTGAGAGTCCAGGTTCCAGTGGCTGGATCGTAAAGTTCGGCGCTCGCGCGCTCGCCGCTCAGGCCATCTCCACCTTCGACAAGGACTTTGCCGTTGGGCAGCAAAGTCGCCGGATAATAGAAGCGCCCCTCGTTGAGGCTCCCCGTCCTAGTCCATGTCTCGGTCGCCGGATCGTAGAGTTCAGCGCTCTGCGATTCGACAGAACGACTATTAAGGCCACCGGCGACAAGGACTAGCCCGTTCGGAAGCAATGTCGCCGTGTGTATATCGCGTGCAGCGTTGAGATTGCCAGTAGGCCGCCATTTTCCGGCGGCAGGAAATGTGATGTCACTCTCGCCGGTGGCGTCGCCTGAGAGCGCCGGTGAACCATTGCTTGTGGTGGGCATTGCCGCAGCAAGCGCAAGACAAGCCTGCGCCAGGGCGAACAAGCTGAACCGTTGTCTAACGATAAGGCTTATGAACAAATGTAAGATCCGTTGAGCAGCCATCTCAGGCTCGGCGTTTCGAGTTTTCATGGACGTCCTTTATTTATTTCTTATCTCCCGTAGGAACGAACGATTACGAGCGCAACACAAAATCGGTAACGACATTGTTACGAGAAAGGTTATCGTTCTACACTCAGCCTAATGCTCCGCAAGGGCCTAACTGTGCGCGCGGCGAACCGCGGGCCGTCTTTTTGCTGGCTTTGAGACCATGCCAACATCATTACTAGCTCGCGCGGTCGCTGATTTTGAGTCTCGTTAGCGTATGACAGACACAATCGAAGGCGGCTGTTTATGCGGAGGCGTCCGCTATCGTCTACACGTTAGGCCAAAGCAGGGGAGCGACTGCCATTGCGAAGATTGCCGGCGGGCTAGTGCTGCTCCGTATGTGACCTGGTGTAACGTTCCCAGCAAGGCGATTGAGATTCTGAGCGGCGAACTGCGCAGAGTCTCCTATGCAACCCGATTACGTTCCTTCGCTTCTTGTTGTGGCACCCCTCTGTTTTTTCAGGACGAAGTCAGTTCTGAATTAATTGACGTCACGGTAGTGTCGCTCGATGACCCTAAAGCATTTCCGCCGGTGGCCGCGATATGGACGGAAGATAAACTCCCGTGGGTAAAGCTCGATCCGAGTCGGCCTGCTTTTCGCCGGAACAGAGATGAAAACGCCTAACCAGACGCCGCAGTTCATACTTAGTGATGGAGCACCGGCTGAGCTGCTGCAGTTTTACACGGTTAAGGCGCTCCGCCCAAAGACAAGGCTCACGCGCGGCAGCTCATCTTATTCCCGTTAGGCGGTCTGCATGCACCTTGTCCGTCCCGGTCCCGAATACCTTGCGAGCTACGTTGCCGCGCTCGAGCGTGGATGGTCTGCCGACAACGAGCGCGGTGTCGAGGCCGCACGCGAAGAGCTTTCCCTCATTCAGGTCGACGCAGGGGCGTTTCTCGCCAGCCTGGAAGACCGTGAAGGGAAAGGTCCTCCTGTTACCCTTCCAGACGGTTCGGCGGCTAAGCGGCTCCCGGGCTTCCGGCGCTGGCTCTGGGACGGCGAGTTCTGCGGGAGCATCGGGTTGCGATGGCAGCCTGGCACTACGGTACTCCCAGCCTATTGTCCCGGGCATATCGGCTATGCGGTCGTACCGTGGAAGCGACACCTTGGGTATGCAAAGTCAGCGTTGCGGCTCATACTTGCAGAAGCCAGGGCAGTGGGCCTGCCGTACGTGGAAATCACCACCGACCCGGATAACGTCGCGTCACAGCGCGTCATCGAAGCGAATGGAGGCGCCTTGATCGAGCACTTCATCAAACCGGAGCAGTTCGGCTGCAAACCTGGCCTTCGCTTTCGCATCCTAACGAGCTAAGTCGTATGTCCTCATTTATTCGTTAGGCCATATCTATAATAGCGGAAACGACTAAGCAGTGATGGCCAGAAGTAGTGGATGCCCAGAAGGGTTGATCCCTTCCCGGCACGCAAAGACCCCGCCGGAGCGGTCTCCGACGGGGTCTCGCATTTAACTACGCTGCTGGCTTATTCTCCGCAGCAACTCAACTGAAACATGCAGCACGCGCCGCCCGTGCAGCAGTCAGCCGCGCGCGAGGTCGCGCTGGCTGTGCTGACGAAAGCTGTCGCCGCAAGAATCAACAATAGGTATTTCATGAAAAATCCTCCTGTTAGATTTCCGTTCTTTCCCGCCCGCGATGCGAGCGAGCCGACGCGAATCAAGCGATCGCGTGACGCGGCGGTGGCACAGGTGGACGCTCAGGGCGGCTCGTTGCCATGACTGATAAATCCGGCAACTTCCGGCCAAAACCTAAAGTATACAGCGGCGAGCTTGCCGGAGTGGACACGCTCAGGGGTAACGAACAGGCCGGGCAACACGGTGATCCCGCTGGCCGCATCGGCGTAGAGCCATCATGGTTGTGGTGCGAGGTTCCATCAGCCTGACAACACGACATCGGCCGCATGGGCGTATCCGCCGCCACCGTTCCCGGATAGCCCAGAGAAAGAAGCGCCAGCACCAACGCCCCGATGAACCCAAACCTGCCGACCCCTGCCATCACAGCTTCGACGATAAAGCGGTATTCCTTCAGATCAAGGCGGGATGCCAGCCAGGGAAATTTGAGCGCCGGCACTTTTTAACGACGCTGGGGGATTGTTTCGATGGTAACCCGCCGGACCGACTTCGCTTCCGGCGAACTTCGCCAATGTAATCGCGCTATACCTCCATTGCCGATCCGTCGCTACGCTTCGCTTCGAGAGCCCGCTGACGTCATTGCTAATTGATTCGATCGCGTACTCGCTGACCCTGCGGGCTCCCATCTATGTCGCGGCTTCCCAGTCCACTCCATTTGCGCGGTCGCTAATCCTGAGTCTCGTTAGGCCATTAAGCCGTTCTATTCTGCGAAACAACCGTGCGACATATGTCTGTAAAACCAATTCCTGACGGATTCCACGCTGTTACTCCCTACCTATTCACCCAGGGCGCTGCGCGGTTGATTGAGTTCATCTCCGCGGCATTTGAGGGCGAGCTGACTTCCCGCGAAACGCGGCCCGATGGCACAATCATGCATGCGACGATGCGAGTCGGAGATTCGATGCTCATGTTGGCCGAGGCCACCCCACCCTTCGGGCCGATGCCCGGCTCAATCTATCTCTACGTGCGTAACTCCGACGCCGTTTATCAGTCCGCGCTCAACGCAGGCGGAGTCTCGGTTTTTCCGATCATGACCTTGCCGTCGGGGGAACGGTATGGCGGCGTCAAAGACCCATCCGGTAACATTTGGTGGGTGGCCACCCACGTCGAAGATGTGCCACCCGAGGAGCAAGAGCGGCGGTGGCAGCAATTCAAAATGCCCCAAGTGACACCTTGATCCGAAAGCCTCCGGCCTTCCCATGGATGTTACAGCTTGTCAGTCCTTTCCAGTGGCGCGGCCGGCGACCTTGTGTCTTGTTAGGCGTTAACAGGAGTGAGAGGTCATGCTTCGCAAGAACCAAACGACAAAGCCATCTGATCCCGCGACAGTCGACGCCTTCATGAAGGCGCTGAAGCACCCGCTGGCTGATCTGGCGCAAGCACTAAGGCGCGCAATCCTGGCCGCCGACCCAGCCATTGGTGAAGAGATCAAATGGAACGCCCCGGCGTTCTTTTATGTCGGCCCTATGAAGCCGTTCGACCCGAAGGAATATCGTCGGCATCTGGTGGTGTTCAATTTCTACCGGAAAGACTGCCTTCGTCTCGTATTTTGGCAGGGGGCTGGGGCCAACGATAAATCGGGGCTTCTGGAAGGAGATTATCCCGACGGCAGGAGACTGGCGCATTTTGCAAACCTTAAGGATCTTACTTCACGAAAAAAAGCGCTGACAAATGTGTTAAAGGCTCAACTTAAACACATGAAATAGCGGAAGAATTGACCGCCACATTTGCTACGACTGGTGACTCAGAAAGAGCCAGACCTAACCAATCCATGCAACCGGACCCGAGCCAGTGTAACGAAAAGGTTGAGGGCCACTAGACGAGTGTTGAGAGAAAGCGGTATTACCGCGCAAGACTTCCCATATACGACTCGACTGGATATCCAGTTTCCGGCGCTTAACCTGGTGGACGTTCCGTCACTGGTGAAAGCCTAACGCGGACGTGTTATCAGCAGGCACTCTGCAGAGTGAAATGATTCGGTCGTTCGCCTGGGATGACTTCGCGGCGAGTATCACTGGCCCCGGGGAACAATAAAAGATTGACTCCGCCGGCTGCGCGCCCACACGCTGCGCGCATGATGAAAGCACAACAACTTATGCAGAAAACAACTTCGTTGTTCTCTTCTCGCGAGTGGATCGTGATCTGTTGCCTGGGCGGCGTGCTCTGCGCGGCGCAACCGGGCGTCGCCGCTCCCGGGCGTTTCATTCGCGCCGGCCACCTGATTACTCCGCGTCTGGATCAGCAGGCGGTCCTGCTCGCCGACGGCAGGGTGCTTCTCGCCGGCGGACAGGACAAGAGTCTCCGGGCTACGGGTAATGCCGAGTTGTTCGATCCGACGACCAAAAGCTGGAATCCAGCTGCCAATATGGGCCACCACCGCCGCTCTTTTACCGCAACTTTGCTCGCCAATGGAAAGGTCCTTGTGGCCGGGGGAGGCGAATATCCCCCATTTAACTCGACGGCACAGTTATACGACCCAACCACTGACACTTGGACGTTCACAGGCAATCCTATTGTAACCAAACGCGCCGGCGCTACGGCGACCCTGTTGCCAAATGGCAAAGTCCTGCTCGCTGGCGGAACTGACGCGACGAAAGATCTAGGGAGCGCGGAGCTTTATGACCCGGCGACGGGCACCTGGAGCCAGACTGGAAACCTGATTGAGGCCCGGGCTTTTCATACCGCAACCCTGCTTCCCAATGGAGACGTGTTAGTGGTTGCAGGGTTAACACACCTGCTTCTGGCGACGACGAGCGCTGAGGTATACCACACGGCGACCGGCCAATGGACGGCGGTGGGTAGCCTCACCGATCCGCGTTTTCTCCATTCGGCCACGCGGCTAACGGACGGCCGTGTGCTTGTTGCCGGCGGTGCGTATCTCGATTCTCAGTTTCAGACCGTCATCCTGGCCAGCGCCGAAGTATTTGACCCCGACACCGGTGACTGGAGCACCACTGGTAGCCTGACCGAGGCGCGGGTGATACATACGACTACCTTGCTGGCAGATGGTCGCGTCCTCGCGGCCGGCGGGGCGGGGAGCGACCAGAACTCCCTGGCGAGCGCGGAAGTTTATGATCCGGCTACCGGCATCTGGACTACTTCGCCCGCCCAACTGAACATTCCGCGGCACGGACACTCGGCCGTGCCATTGCCAGACGGAAGTGTCTTGATCGCCGCTGGCGTCGATCACACGGAAACTGGCGGGGACACCTATCTCAAGACAGCGGAAGAATTCGTCCGGCACTGAGAAGGTTGAGAGTTACCAGATGAGTGTTGAGAGAAAGCGGTATTGCGCTCCAGCTCGCCGATCTCGTCTTGTTCTCGTTAGGTGTGTCATCTAAACTTACCATGAGTAACCCACAAAGCTTCCCATATACGACCCGCCTGGATATCAAGTTTCCGGCCCTTACCCTGGTGGACGTTCCCTCACTGGTGAAAACCTGTACCGACGCATGGTATAACCAGACGCTCTGCACGGTAAATGATTCGGTTGTTCGCCTGGGGGTGATGCAAGGCGAGTACCACTGGCACAAGCACGACAATGACGATGAGTTTTTCTTTGTCCTGGAGGGGCACTTCATTATCGATCTCGAAAATCGGTCGGTCGATTTGCAACCCCAGCAAGGGTTCGTGGTGCCAAAGGGCGTCGTCCACCGCACCCGCGCACCGGAGCGAGCGGTCATCTTGATGGTCGAAACCGCCAACATCGTTCCTACCGGCGATGCCTAGGAAGGTTGAGAGTTATTGGTTGAGTGCTGAGAAAGGCGGTTGCGCGATGTCTTTCTCGGCATCATCGCATTTCTTTGGCATCGCCTGGAAGTCCGCTCCGTTGCACTTTGGGCGGATTACTCCGTCACCTTGAAACCGTATTTCTTGAAAACATTCAGGGCCGCGTCACTTCTGAGGTATTCGACAAGCTTCTTAGCCGCTTCCAAGTCGCGGGTTTCTTTGAGCGCGGCAATGGGATAGCTGATCTTTGGTCCTTCGCTCGCGGGAATCTCAAGGGCAGACTTTACCTTGTGGGAAATGAGCATGTCGGTCTTATAAACGAAACCGGCCTGCACATTGCCGCTTTCCACTGCCGCAAGGGAAGCGCGGACGTTTTCCGTCGGAACGACTTTGCTCTCGACTTTGTCCCACAGGCCGAGCTTGGTCAGGTATTCCTTGGAATAGACTCCTACGGGAACCGTCGAGGGTTGTGAGATGGCGATCTTCTTAATCTCGTTGTTACTCGCGAGGTCAGCGGCGGAATGGATCTGCAACTGACTATCGGATGGGACGACGATGACCAGGGTATTGCTAAGCAGCGTGCGCCGGGTCCCGGGTACGAGTAGTCCGGCTTTTTCCAGAGTATCCATCTTCAGCTCATCGGCGGAAAGAAAGACATCCGCCGGCGCGCCTTCCTCGATCTGGCGTTCCAGCATGCTGGAGGCGCCGAAACTAAGGCGCATCTCGTTTCCAGTCTCTTTTTGGTAAAGTGGGGCGATCTCCTTCATCGCATCGGTAAGGCTGGAGGCAGCAAGGACGGTGAGCTGTTCAGCCCGCGCGCTGGCCATGACCAGCATTGCAACGACAAGGATAGCTAATCTCTTCATATATTGTACTTGGTAGTCAGGAATTGGCTCGCTTACTTCGAGACGGAGACATTGGTGGCCTTAATGAGAGCGAACACTTTGTCACCCTCTCGCAGCCCCATCTCTGTCACAGAACGAGTTGTAATGACCGCCACGACTTCTCCAGCTCCGGTGTCTATGATGACTTCGCTCATTACCTTGTCGGATACGATGCTCTTGATTGTGCCCGGCAGACCGTTACGAATGCTTTCCTTCATAGTGTTATCCCTTCGCGAAGCCACTGAGGTTCGCCCCGACGCGGTTCATTCCGGTCGTTTATCCGCTAATCAGCCCGGAGGCAAGTTCCCGCCACGGCCAACATCAGGCATCAGTCATGGCATCGCCTGAAACTCCGCTCCTTTACACTTCGGGCAAGGCGGGGCGACGTGGGCCGGCATGGGGCGGGTGAAGTGCTTGATGTGACCGCAGGTGGTGCAGCACCAACGCATAAAGCGCGGTTCTTCCCGGGTCCTGAGCCGGCTAATGATGGTGTCGAGCCGGTCGCGCACCTGCTCGAGCGCCTGACGTAGCGGAACAATCAACTGATCGTCGGCCATCGGGTTAACGGTCCCGGTCGCGTCTCTCCAGCAGGGCGCCGCGACGCGAGGCTTTGACGTGGAATGGTAGCTCGAGCTGCTGAGGCCGGGGCCGAGCCCGGTGAAGAAGATTGAGAAGCCGCCTGAGGTATCGCATATGTTCACTCGAACACATCCCGACCGCTCCGGCAAGAAAAACCAGATGCACCTGCGCAATTTTTGGCGCCGGGGGCGGCGACGCCCGGACGATTGCCGACGAAATGCGCAAGCGAAAAGCGCAACTTTTGCGCAAGACCAACCGCGTCCTGGCTCGTCACCCTAAAGGTCTATTTTGCTGACTAACATTTCGTTCCCGCCAGCGGATGCGGAAAGGTATCGATATTCTGGTCGTCCGTGCCATCGAGGCAGGCAAAGTCTTTTTCGATAAGCACGTGCAAGCATCCTTTTTCGCCTACTGCTTGAGTGCCTTCCATGCCGACATCGCTACCGGCGGCCCACGACGCAGCGGCGTCTAAGGGAACTTGAACGATGACACCGTTTGCCGTGAGCCGGGCTTGCGGGGCCGGGACGTCGGCTGTCTCTAATATATAGAAAAGGCTATTCCCGGCGCCTTCGCCAAAGGTGAGTTTCTCCTCCACGCGGCCCGTGCGCGCGAATTGTTCGACTTCGCTCCGCTTCAAACGCAATCGCACCGAATTGAACTGCAACCGTATTTTCATGATCGAATCGATATCCTACCAGGATGTTCGCACGCCATCGTATCGTGGCCGTGAGTATTTGGATACTACCCTTCGCCAGCGCTCCTCGCAGTGCTTGCATTCGTCGTGACAAAGTTCATTCTTGGCTCCGCAATGGCTCAACAAGATAACGAAACGAAAACTGGCGCTGCGCAAGGCGCGACCAACGACAGGGAAACGAACGACACTGAATTGCGTAAGCGTTTAACCGCAGAGCAGTATTACGTCACCCAACAATGCGGCACGGAACCGCCCTTCCAGAACGAATATTGGGACAATCACGAACCCGGCATTTACGTGGACGTGATCAGCGGCGAGCCGCTCTTTACTTCGCTGGATAAATTCGACAGCGGAACCGGCTGGCCCAGTTTCACCCAGCCGATCGGCAAAGATAACGTGGCAGAAAAGCCAGACCTAACCGGCAGGCGAGAACGCACGGAAGTTCGGACGAAGACGAGTGACGCCCATCTTGGCCATGTCTTCGAAGATGGGCCGAGGGACAAAGGTGGACTGCGTTATTGCATCAACTCGGCTTCCCTGCGTTTCGTGCCGGTGGAGAAGTTGCAGGAAGAAGGCTACGAACAATATCTTCCGCTTTTCGAAGGTAATAAGTAACTGGAGTCCGCCGCGTGATCGGCGACATTGCTCATCTTATTCTCGTTAGGCCTCATACTTATGACGCTTTCTGCTTTTCTCAGTCAGGAGGGCTTCCGGCAAATCGCTCTCGCTTGTAGCGGCCTAGGACATTTCCACACCGCAGGTTCTCTAACGTGGTCATCCTGTCGCCGTCCTCATCGACACGGCTGAAGCCTAGCCATCCATGGAGTCAGCGCCGCCTAACTTGGTTATTAGCTTGCCCGTAGTTCCACCAACCATCTGCGGCCTGCGGCTAGTTCGGCGCAGTAACTCATCTTTGTCTCGCTAGGCCTCCTGGCCTTTTCCATCCCTCAGGCTGTGGTACCCGCTTGCTCCCTCGCTGCAAAGATCGCGCCAAAAAAAACAATGCTTGGCAAAACGGAACGGATGATCATGCTCCACAACAAACGTGTGAGCGCGTGAATCCTGCCACAAACCAATCTCACCGAAAATCGACCGGGCCGCGCCTCGCATCGGCCTGCATTCTTGCCTGGGCGATCGCGGTAACGGCTTGTGGGCCGGTGTCGGAATCGCAGAAGTCTCACGGAGCGTCCGGCGAATGGCTGGAATTCACGGGCTCTTGGAACGCCGCAGGTAGTCGTCGAACCATCTCTTTGGGCGGCGAACGGCGTGCCTCAATCATCGACCTGAGCGGGACTATGCTGCTCGCGGGCCCATCGCGGCCCGGCGTAGGATTCCGCTCCCAGGTGATTGCGCTGGTTGATAGCGAGACGGGGCTCATGGGCCGCAGCGTCTGGACGGACGAGCGCGGCGAACAGGTGTTCAGCGAACTTCAAGGCCAGGGCACGGGGGACCGGAACCGCATCACAGGAAAATTCCTGGGCGGCACCGGAAAATACGCCGGTGCGACGGGCTCGTACGGCTTCTCCTGGGAATGGGTGATGGAGGCCGAAGATGGCACGATTCAGGGGCGCGCCATTGAATTGAAAGGCCGGGTTCTACCCGGCCCCGCATTCCCTGCCAAATGACTAAACTAGGATTGAATCGCAAGCAGGCGGTGCCTTTCGTAATCGCGATCGGGATCTGGTTCTGCCCAGTCCCGGCCGGACTTACAGCTCCGGCGTGGCACTTGTTCGCGGTCTTCGCTGCGGCGATCGCATCGGTGCTTATCGGCGCGTTCCCACTTCTCACGGCCTCGATGCTCGCCGTGGGCGCCATCGTTCTTACCGAAACGATCACACCGGCGCAGGCATACTCGGGCTTCGCCAATTCGAGTGTGCTGCTCGTGGTCATCGCGTTCATCGTCGCGCAGGCGGTGGTGAAGACGGGTCTCGGCCGCCGGATCAGCCTCTTCATGGTCAGCCGCTTCGGCGGTTCCTCGCTCGGTCTCGCCTACAGCATTGTCCTGACCGACGCGGCCATCGCACCTGCTTTCCCCAGCAACACGGCGCGCGGCGGCGTGCTTTTCCCAATCGTGCTGTCCGTGGCCAAAGGGGCAGGCTCCAATCCGGAGGAACCTGAAGGACGACGACTCGGCGGCTACCTGATGTTCTGCGGAATGGCAGGCCTCGCGCTCTCTTCTGCGCTCTGGATGACAGCTACCTCCGCCAACCCGATTGCCGTGCAGATCGCAGAGAAGGCCGGGCTCAAGATCGACTTCGCGAAGTGGTTCCTGGCTTCATCGGTGCCCTCGCTGATTGCGATTGGGCTCCTGCCTTTGATCGTCGCCAAGATCTTCCCGCCAGGCGTGGGCAAGACACCTGAGGCTCCCGCGGCGGCGCGCAGGGAGCTTGCCGAGATGGGAAAGTTGTCGCGCGACGAATGGATCACGGCAGTGACCTTCATCTTCATGGTCGCCGGCTGGATATTCGGTCACAAACTGAACCTCAACACCACCAGCGTCGCGTTCATGGGTTTCGGCGTGCTCCTGCTCGCGAATGTGATCACAGCCGACGACATCGCCAAGCAGGGCGACACCCTGGCGACGTTCCTCTGGCTTTCCATCCTCTTCGCCATGAGCGGGCAGCTGAACGAGCTTGGCTTTATGGGCTATGTCGGCGAGCGCCTCGCGGCGGGTCTGGGCGGGCTGTCCTGGACGACTCTTTACGTGACTCTGATCGTCCTCTACGTCTTCATCCACTACATGTTTGTCAGCCAGACCTCGCAGGTGCTGGCATTGTTCGGCGTTTTCCTCGATGTCGGCACACGCGGCGGGGTGCCTCTGCCGTTGATGACCTTCGGTCTCCTTTTTGCGAGCAGCTATTTTTCGGTGATCACTCCGCAGGGGGGCAGCCAGAACATCATCTTCGCGGCCAGCGGGTACCTGACCCAACGCGAACTCTACAAACTGGGGCTCATCATCACCCTGGCATTCCTGGCAATTTACCTTCTGATCGGGTCGCCCTGGGTCTACTTCGTCATGCGCTGACGACTGTTGTGCCGGCGGATCCGGGAGAAGACCGTGGGTCCGAGAGGCCTGTTGTTGCGACTACCTTGCAGATGACTGTAACATTGTATTCCGCAGCCTGCCTCGCTCTCAACAAAGGTGGCTTACCTTGATCTCGTTAGGCCGCGGCACGCCATGATTCAAAGCACAACAGGCTTAATTCACACGCTTGCCGCTGTGTGTGCCCTGTTGATCGGCATCGTAATTTTTACCCGCCCCAAAGCCACCTTTCTCCACCGAACCCTAGGCTATGTCTATTCCATATCCATGACGGTGATGCTTGTTACGGCCTTCTTCATTTACCACCTCACCAAGTCATTTAACTTGCTTCACTTTCTTGCCATCGTTTCGTTTCCGCCTCTCGTTCTCGGGTTCGCCGCGGCATTTAACCGACGGCGCGGATGGCTTTCACAGCATTATAAGTGGATGTGCTTCTCCTATATGGGCCTTTGTGCCGCCTTGATCGCCGAAACGACCACGCGAGTCGTCCTGCCATATCTGGCCAGTCACTATCGGATCCGCTCACTCGCATGGCTTTGGGCTATTGTTGGCGTTTCTGCCTTCGGCGTTTTTTACGCAGGCATATTGATCATGGAGCGGAATAAGAGCCTGGTTGCGAAGTTTCAAGAAGATCGAACGGCCTAACCACTCGATGGAACTGACCGCGACCTGATGTTACATTTTTACTTCGCGATGACTTCGCTTCCTATCCAAGCAGCGGCACCCACACCCCCTCGCGGCAGCTCATTTTCCTTCGTTAGGCTAACAATGGAAATGCGATGAAGCGCACATGGACAATCATCGGCGTAAGCGACGTCCCGGGCAGCTTCAGGTGGTACCAGGCGCTTTTTGATCAACCTGAGACACCTCCCGGTCATGACTACTTTGGTCAAATCCTGGATACGGATGGAACAGTCTTGCTTTGCCTCCACCAATGGGGCGCGCACGAGCATCCGTCCTTGATGAGTCCGGACGAGGCGCCACCAGGTAACGGGCTCCTTTTGTTCTTCCGGGTCGACGATTTCGAGATGGCACTGAAGAGAGCTCGCACACTCGCTACCCGGCTTGAAGAGGAGCCCCATGTGAATCCGAACACTGAAACCATCGAGTTCTCACTCCGAGATCCGGACGGGTACTATCTCACGATCAGCGCGCTCCCTGGCGCATAACCACTCGCTGCACCGACGCGACCGTCCTTCTGTCTAGTTTTTGCTATTATGCGAACGTCCGCTTTAGTTAGCTGCGCCTTGTCTCGCTAGGTCGATGATTGTATCCGATCAGTTGCGTGTAGCATGTGCGATGCTTTGTGTGGGCTTCGTTACGTTGGGTGTTTGCCTGCCTCTGATTTACCGAAAGATCCCCATGAACCACTTCTATGGCATTCGCATTCCGCAGGCCTTCGCTTCCGCGGAGCGGTGGTACGCCGTCAACGCTCACGGTGGCCGCCTCTTTGCGCGATGGAGTTGCCTGATGATCGTTGCCGGTCTTGTTGGATTCTTGCTGCCGTTGCGCTTTTTTTCGGCTTACGCGACTATTGTTGTGTGCGTTGTTTTAGTTAGTGTGCTTGTCCCGCTGGTTCAGACCATCCGCTGGGCCAGAGCGACTGCTACGACTAACCAATCGCTGTAACCGACCGAGGGCCGCCGTGAAGTCGGCGTCGATTTATGAAACACTCTCCATGTTTGCACGCTCGAGCCTCGACAGCGATGGCTCCGCGCCGTTAGAGCTTAGACAATACCTATGAAGAAAACATCGTCCGCAGAATACGCCGAGAGACTAAAGCTTTATGACAAGCTCGTCGCAACAAATCCCGCAGTGCAACGCAAAGGCGCGACCGTTCCCTACACGTCGCTCAACGGGCACATGTTCAGCTATCTCGGCAAGACCGGAGAACTGGCACTGCGTCTGCCGGCGGATGCGCTGCAAGCCTTTCTCAAGAAATATAAGACCAGCCTATGTCAACAATATGGCGTCGTACAAAAAGAGTATGCGATGGTTCCCGACAAGCTGCTTCCGAAGACGAAGGAATTGAAACCGTATTTCGATCTGAGCTACAAGTATGTCAGCTCACTCAAGCCGAAGCCAAGCAAGAAGGGAAAGGTCTGAATGCAGAGAACCGCGAGCCGCGCTCATGGTTAGCTTTGCAGAGAGCCTTTCTTAGAAAAGGCCGGTTACCGGCGCACCATAAGCCAAGTGCGCGATCACGTCCAAGTTCGTCCAACCTCAAAAAACACGCCACCGTCAATCTCCGGTTGACACGAAGGTGTAGCTGAAGTGCAATGACGACAAGACCTTATCCCCTACGGGGCTAAATCGAAAATTCAGAAGGAACTTCATATGAAAAACAATCGCTTCATCTTAACGGCTCTCCTCCTGTTGGCAGGATCAGTGCCGGCATTCTGCGACGCCATCTTCGCCCCGACTGGCGTCCTCGACATGATCCCTACTTCAATGTCTAAAGACGCCTCCATTGTCGTCGGCACCGGTACCTTCGGCGTTCCGAATCTTTATTACACAGAGGCTGGCGGCGCCACGGTTATCGGTGACGGCTGTTCCAGTGGCCTTCCTTCCATCTCGCTCGATGGACGCACGGTCCTGGGTTGTCACGTGGATAACAATGGCGACGATAACGCCGCTCGCTGGCTCGGGGGCACGGATTGGCTTGATCTCGGTTCGGAAGCAGGCGCTGTCCCGTGTGGTACTTTGCTTAGCGGAGCCTGGGGAGTAACCGCGGACGGATCGCTCGGAGTCGGATTGCTCTGGAGAGCGACCGAATGTCAGGCAAATGCCGGTACATGGGATCTCGTCAACGGTGGCCCGGCAATGGTGCTGGAGAACCTTGTTGATGGCCGATCCACGCGGGCCAACGCGGTCAACGCTGATGGGAGCGTCATCGTCGGTTGGCAGGATCTTGAGACGGGCGTGCGCGTGGCCGCCCAATGGATCAATGGAGTTGAGGAACTCATTCTGACTCGCAATGGCGGATACAATGGTGAAGCCCAGGCGGTAACCGCCGATGGAAAGACGATTGTCGGCGGCGGCTATAAGTTAACCAATGACGCATGGATTTGGCAGCAAGGTGTCGGCGTAAAGCCGATCGGCTTACCGGGTCACGGACGTCTCGTTGCGCTTCATATTAGCGATGACGGAAGGATTGTCGTAGGTTTCTCAGGAAACGACCATGCTTTCATCTGGCAGAAGGGTACTGGACTAAAGGACTTCGGACAATTCCTACGAGCCCATGGCGCGGTGGTTCCGGATGGATGGACCCTGAACGTTGCGAGCCTCGTGTCGTCCGACGGCAACACCATCTACGGCTGGGGCATTAACCCGACCCAACGGATCGAAATGTTCAAGGTTGTTGTAAACGCCGGAACAGCTCGTTGAAGCGTTCCTGGCGCCATAACTTATCCGGCGTGCCGGACCTCTATAACTGGAGGCGAAACAAGTAATCGAACAGTTAGAGCCTCGGGCCATTCCCGAGGCTCTGCTAACGTACGTAACGCCGGGAAATCTAGCGAGATACTATCTCGCCCTCTCGAGCATGACGCACTTAGGCGGGAGGAGGCAACTCGGATTCTAGGGACGATTCGGTTTCGGAAGCAGGCGTCGGCTCAGGCGCGGCAAGCGATTCGGCTGGAGCCGGAGCTGTTTGAGCGGGCTCAGTAACGGCGGAACGATCCTCTTCCGGCAGGCTTTGCTCGTTAGGCTCAGCTTGCGCCGCGCCGGCCGATTCGTTGGCCGAAACTGGTTCCGTGATTCCATTAGTTGAATCCGGACCGGGTTTCTCGGGAGCTGCGGCGGTCGGCGCGATGGCCGCTTTTGGGCGCGGCACGTCGAGCGAGCCGTCATTGAATTCGATGACATGACCTTCGCTGATCAACCAATGGAGGTCGGAAACGAGGGCGCGCTTATTTCGTTCGCGCGCTTCGGGATCTGAGTCGGTCTCGGGTTGAAGTTTTTCCAGGAGTTGCTTGCGATTGATCCCCGGCGCTTCCGTGAGGGCTGCGAGCACGCCGGCGATGGAAGAGGAGAGCGAAGAACTAGAGAGGTTGAAGGGCCGCGCCCGAATCGAGGAGACAAAAAGCATGCTTTTGCGATGCCGGAAAATCTGCAGCGCACCCTGGCGAAAGGCGTTGCTTAGTTCCTGCATCATCTTGGCCGGTGAACGAAATTCCTGCGCCCATGCCTGTTCGATGACTCTGCCTAACGACCGGTCTGGCAAACGTCGGCTGACCACGCCATCAATCGTCAACTCCTTTCCGCTGCGCAGCAAAGTGGGAAGGTGGGTCTGCCGGAAATGTCGCTCTGTTTCGGCCACGCTGTTGAAAGTGATCGGCGGATCCTCCTGCAAAGTGACGTAGGTCGTGAGGCTGCGCGCTTCTTCCTTCCAGCGCTCGACGATATCCGGGTCGTTCACGATCTCGATTTGCCGCTGGTATTCCGGGAAACTCATACGGCGACTGAAACGCTGCTCGTAAAGGTTGCGCAGTTGCGATTGGTAGGCGTGATGGTTGGTCGGACCCAACAAAGTTCCGCTCAAGCGGCAACGTGCGACGGAGGTAAAATTACCTTTGATTGGCTCGCTTTGTGTCACCTCGGTGCGATAGAAGCGATTCTTTTCACTGAGGAAGGCGCCGTTCTCGAGAACGCGCTGATCGCTCGCCACCGATCCGTTCTCGCCCAACTGGAAAAGGTCTACCGTCTCGCTTTTCAGCCAGACGTCATAACGCTCCGGTTTATCGAGAAACATGCGCGCGAGAGAAAAGACGGAATAGGCCAGATGGCTTGACTTGATCTGCGCCAGAACGCTCGCCAGAACCCGCGCGTCTGGAACAAATCGAAGGGTGACCGGCGGCGCCGGGGTTGTCGGCGCCTCAGGATGCGAGGCACGCGCGCCATGCGGCATGGACGGCCGCGCATCGCCGGCATGTTCGCGTTCTCGTTTGGGCGGCCGCCGATCTTTTTCCCGATGGCGTTGCGGCCGCGGCCCACGATCCCGTCGGTCGCCGCGTCGCTCCGAACCACCACGCTCACGAGATGAACGGTCGTCTTCCCCGACATAATCTGCGTAGGCGTTTTCGTTAGGCGCTTCCCGCACCCAGGCGGGCAAAAACTTCAGGTCCAATAGATCTGGCGCCTCTTTTTCCTCGGACATGAATGTCTTGTACCCAACGACGGGCGGATGTAAAATGCAGGACGCGATTGTTGGTCGCGCTAACCGGCGAAATATATTGACAACAAAGCCGATTATTTTAGTTGCCAACGTGACTCGCCGCCGTTAAGCGGTGACCCACAGAAGCCAATTAAGGAGAACAAATTTTATGTCGGACAAACCGATCGAAGAAAAAGTAAAAGACATTATCGTGGAGCAATTGGGCGTGAATCCCGAACAGGTCACTCCCAACGCTTCGTTCATTGAGGATCTCGGTGCCGACTCCCTCGATATCGTCGAACTGGTGATGGCGTTCGAAGAAGAATTTTCCGTGGAAGTGCCGGATGAAGATGCGGAGAAGCTGCAGACGGTGGGCGACGTCGTGAAGTACATCGAGGAGAAATCGAACAAGCAGGAATAACCGTCCGCTGCGTGCAGCGCGAATTTTAGTGCGACTCAAAACACGGCTTCGGCCGTGTTTTTTGTTTCCCCTTTCGCAGACGGCTTTTCCCGGGAAAGATTAACCAGCGTGAATATTCCGTGGCTGAACCACCCGATTTTTAATTTCGCGGGTCACCAGATTTCGGTCCTTGGCCTCATCGCCTTTTTCAGCCTGATCGCGCTCGGATTGATCGTGGCTAAGTTCCTCCAAGGCAGCTTTGTGAGGCGGCTGCTCAGCCGTTTCAAAATCGACAGTAACCTCGCCGCCATCATCACCACTATCCTGGGCCTGGCGGCACTGGTTTTCTTTTTTGTCAGCGCAATCAACGGTCTCGGTATTCCCCTCGCCTGGGGCTCGCCTCTGCCCGGCATCTCGATTAGCCTGCTACAAATTTTCCTCCTCGTCGGGCTGCTGGTCGTCGTCTTCTGGATTTCATCGCGCACCAAGCGATTTCTTTTTAACCGCTTTCTCGTCCACAGCGGGCTTGATCGCTCGCTGCAATACGCCATCTCGCAGATCGCAGCGAACGTCGTCCTCGTCGTCGGCGTCTTCATTGTCCTGCAAAACACCGGCATTCACCTCGAGGCGCTGACCGTTTTCGCGGGCGCGATCGGCGTCGGCATCGGTTTTGGCCTGCAAAACATCACGAGCAACTTTATCAGCGGCCTGGTCATTCTGGCGGAGCGGCCAATCACCATTGGAGATCGAGTGCAGGTCGCGGGCGTAACCGGACAAGTGACGAAAATTCGTGCGCGCAGTACCGTGATCGTCACGAACGACAACATCACGACGATCGTCCCTAACCAAAAGTTTATCGACTCGCCAGTGACGAACTGGACCTACGGTGATCCGAAGGTGCGCTTTCGCATACCAGTGGGCGTGGCCTACGGGAGCGACGTAGAACTGGTCAGGGAAAAGCTGGTCGAGGCGGCGAGTGAGGATCCCCATACTTTAAAGGAACCGGCCCCGAGCGTTTTCTTTGTCGAGTTTGGCGAAAGCTCACTCAATTTCGAGTTGGTCGCCTGGAGCGACGAGATGAGCCATCGTCCGCGCCGCTATCGCAGTGACTTGAACTTCGCGGTCGACAAGAAATTTCGGGAAGCCGGGATCGAAATCCCCTTCCCACAACGCGACATCAATTTCCGTACGAACGTCGTGCCGGTGAAAATGGTTTCGCGCGAGAAAAAAGTCGACGAAGCGCAGCCTGACGAAGCCTAGCGCAAATCAAACAGAGCACGTCCGCCGGGGTTGCGGAAAATGATCGTGTCCGCGCACCCGCGTCGACTTGAAAAACCGTTAGGTGCGGCTAGTCAGTATACATTCCTAGCAGCGCTCTCCTTCTTTCTCCGCCGCGATTAGAACGCAAGCCATCTGGCCCTACGGTCCGGATACCGCAGGGTTTTGCCACGATGGTCACCCTCGATGCGCTGGAGGATTGTCCAGCCTGGCATGCCGCCTTCCGCGATAAGTGCAAGGATCATCGCTTTTACGAGATCATCAGCGCCACGCTCACTGACGGGTTCGACTATTTTTTTATCGTACTGGAAGACGATTACCGGCACGTACGAGCGATCCAGCCGCTCTTTTTTGTTCAGCAAAACCTGACCGAAGGGGTGACCGGCTCAGTTCGTTCAATCATCGATCGAATTCGCCGCCGTTTTCCGCGCTTTCTCACAATGAAGACGCTCATGGTCGGTTGCACGGCGGGCGAAGGTCATCTTGGCGTCTGCGAACCGGAGGATGCGACCTGGGTGGCTGATGCGCTCCATTCCTGCCTAAGGCACTTTGCCCGCTCCGCTGGTGCGCCCCTCGTCGTCCTGAAGGATTTCTCCTCGCGTTATCGTGAGCCGCTCCAGAATTTCCCTTCCAACGGATACGTCCGTGTCGCGAGCATGCCGATGACCGGTCTGTCCCTGCGGTATAGAGGGTTTGAGGAATACCTGGCGTCGTTAGGCAAAGCGACCCGCAAAAACCTGCGTCGAAAACTTCGCAAAACCGATGAACGCGCCCAGATCACCTTTGAGGTGCTGACGGATGTCACCTCGGTCGTGGACGAGATTTACCCGCTTTATCTTCAGGTGTTCGAACGGTCGAAACTGCATTTTGAAAAGCTGACTCCAGAGTACTTCTGCCGGCTCGGTCGCGAGATGAAGGACCGGGTGCGTTTCTTTGTCTGGCGAATGGAAGGCAAGGCGATCGCCTTCAGCCTTTGTCTGGTGCACGATGGCGCAGTCTACGACGAATATCTCGGTCTCGATTATCGCGTCGCCTTCGATCTCCACCTTTATTTCTATACCTTGCGCGACATCCTCCGCTGGGCGCTGGCCCAGGGATTGCACTCCTATTACAGCAGCCCGCTTAACTACGATCCGAAGCTGCACCTCGGCTGTCATTTGGTACCGCTCGATCTCTACGTGATGCACACTGGCGCGTTGCTTAATCCCATCTTTCGGCGTGCGCTGCACTTTCTCCAGCCAACGAAACACGATCCGGTGCTAAGGCGCTTCGCGAACGCGCACGAACTGTAGATTTCCGATCACCTGCGTCGCCATTATTCTGCTGCCTCGTGATCGGATCGATTCGACGCTGGTTTCTCAATCCGTGGTTGCAGCTTGCGATCTGCGTTCTCCTCGGCACGATCGCGGAAATCTTTTTCAAAATCGGCGCGCGCCAAACCGCCAACCCCGCCAACTCCTGGTCGTGGACGGGCTTAAGCGGTCTGCGTTCCAACTGGGTTTGGATCGGAGTTTTTGCGTCAATCGTTAGTCTCTTCAATTGGCTCGCCACCATCCGCCGGCTACCGTTGACCGTCGCTTTTCCGGCCGCAAATGTGGTTCACATTCTTGTCCCGCTGAGCAGCTGGATCTTTCTCGGTGAAACCCTCTCCTCTCGTCGCTGGGCCGGCATTGCGTTGCTTCTCCTCGGGCTTCTGATCGTTGCCCAGCCCGCTGCCAAATTGGAGGAACGCTTGTGACCTATTTCGCCGCGCTGCTCATTCTGGTCACTCTGAGTTGCTTCGTCGCCGGCCAAATTTTGCTTAAACACGCGATGGACATCACGGCACGCGAAAACTATTCGCGCACGCAGGCGGCCATGGTTTTCGCGGCGGCGATCGCCGTCTTCGCCGTGAATTTTTTTCTCAATCTCGGTCTGCTGCAGCGTTTCGATCTCAGCTACTTTTTTCCTTTTCAAGGTCTGAGCGTCATTTTGATCGCTCTCGCCGGAGCGTTTGTCCTAAAAGAAAAACTTACGCCGCGCCTAACGATCGGCTCGATCATCATCAGTCTTGGCGTTATCCTGGTTTCGATGAGTTAGGCGGGGAAGCAAACGCTCCAAGGCAGCGCGGTTTGTTTGCCTAACGACTAACGGATTGCGGGGCGGCAGATTCGGATGATCCATTTCTGAAACGAAGCGCTGCTTTCGGCGCGCATAACACGCCGGTGACCACGCGCCGCAGATGTCGCCGGCCACGATACGATCTCCTCGAGCGAGCATGTCGAGCGCCCACACCACATCGTCCAACTGGAAGCGGCCGCTTTCCCAGTTGGTGATTGCGTCTTCCTCGCGCAAGCAATCGAGGTCGATCGTCACATAAACGCGCCCGGCACCAAGTTGCTCGACAAAACGGCTGAATTTCTCCCGCCAATTCTGGCGCAAAATCGCACCGCGACGCTGTTGGTCGCTCGCGCTGCGACCGTCCGCCCAGGGATGAACCTCGAGTCGTCCTCTGCGCTCCGCCAGGTGGTTTCCAAAAAGGCGCGTCGGCCACCAGCACTCAAAATTGCCGCACCCCCACACACTCACCTTCTCGATCTGCGGCAATTCGAGCGCACGATTAATCCAACTGCCGCAAGCCCAGCGCGGCGGTCGAATGTCCCAGTCGGGATGATTATCGAACGAGACGAGCGTCGTGGGCCCATCGAGCATTCGCAGCCAAAGCGCGCTGAGGTGGTGAAAGTCGCCCGAACCGTAAACCAGAAACGGTGCCAACTCGTTCGCGACCGCCTGGAAGAAGTCTTCGATTTCACGTGCCGGCGCTGAAAATCGCAGCCGGGGTCCCCAGTCGCGGAGATCCATCGTGGGCAGAGCAAGCGCGCCGATTTCCCATGCGTCGTCGAGATTGAGATGCAGAAGCTGGGTCACGTTTGGCCTTCAAGAATCCGAAAGAAGCACGCAGCCGCGCTTCGCGACGCGAAGATTAGTTGCTATCGCCAGGAAAACCAGCCAGCACAATCGGAAGCAAAAATCAGAGGAACGCGACTTCTTCTGCCGCGTTCAGGACACTTTTCGCATCATCGCTCATCGGACGGCTGGTGCCCTCGGCTCGGCCTGGGCCTTTATGGCGGCCATCGCCGTCATTGTCGTCTGGGGTTTGACTGGACATCTTTTTCATTACTCCGATACCTGGCAACTGATCATCAATACCGGCACCACCATTGTCACCTTTCTCATGGTGTTCCTGATTCAAAACACCCAGAACCGCGATTCGAAAGCAATTCAGCTCAAACTCGATGAATTGATTCGCAGTCTTCACGGCGCGCGCAACACGCTGATGGACCTGGAGACCCTCTCTGACGCGGATCTCGATAAGTTCCAAAAGGAATTCAAACGCCTGCGCAACCGTTCGGAGCAAGCGGCCGAGAAAATGGAAGAACGCAGCGAAAAAACCGGGTCAGGTTGAGCTGCGGGCCTCGCCGCGGCGAATGAATCTCGGACCCGAAGGGCACAGCTTCAACACCTCGCAATTTGGACAATCGGGTTTGCGCGCGAAACAGCGACGCCGGCCGTGCCAGATAAGCCAGTGGCTCCAGTTGGTCCAATCCTTCTGCTGAATCAGCTTCATCAGATCGCGTTCGATTTTCTCTGGATCCTTGTGCGTCGTTAGGCCAAGTCGCTGCGACAACCGAGCGACGTGCGTATCGACAACCACGCCCTCGTTTTTTGAGAAGGCGTTGCCGAGGACCACATTGGCAGTTTTGCGACCCACGCCGGGAAGAGCGCGCAGTTCTTCCATCGTCTGAGGCACCTTGCCTTTATGCTGCGTCTGAATCGCCGCCGCGGCGGCCCGAATGCTTCGGGCTTTGTTCCGAAAGAAACCGGTGGATTGAATTGCTTTCTCCAATTCGGCCGGCCTGGCCCGGGCGAAATCAGCCGCCGAGCGATAGCGGGCAAAAAGGGAAGGCGTCACCATGTTGACCCGCTTATCGGTGCATTGCGCAGAAAGAATGGTGGCGACGAGCAGTTGGAGCGGTGTTTTGAAATTCAGCTCGCAGTGCGCATCCGGATACACTTTTGGAAAAGCAGCAACGAGTGCTTTGGCGCGTTCAGTCCTGGTCATGGGCTAACGATGCTCCTGCTTTGTTTTTCTTTTTTCGCCACCACCGACCCCGCGCGTCTTCCCAGACGGCGCGCCCGCGCCTAACGAGCCGGCGCGCCCAGGCAAACTCGGTCGCGAGAATGGCCAAACCCAGGGGCACAACAACCACCGCCGGTCCGGGCAGAACGGTCAGTGCGAGCCCAAACAATACGACGGTGCCGCCGATCACTCCCACGATCAGCTTTCGCACTCGCGGCCGGTTGGTGAGACCGAGCCGATCCACCCAACGCGCGTACCAATTCACCGGTCGTCAGGCTGGCGCGACGCTGGTTTCGGCGAATGGAACGAGATACGGCGCGAGCTTCTGTTCGAGCTGCGGAGGAACGTGCGCGACGAGATTCGCAAATTCGTGTTCATAATGCAATTCAAGCACATGACCCACGCGATGCACTTCCGCGAGGAGAGCTGATTCGCTCTGGGGGACACAATAACGAGAGCGCAGTCGCCATGAGCCGAGGGCGTTTTGCAACGCCGAAATCAATTCCGTCACACCTTCGCCAGCGCGGGCTGAAATTGCCACGCTGCCGGGAAATTTCTCGAGGTAAACTTTCGCCACATCGCGATCGGGCAGTGCATCCAGTTTGTTGAAGACGATGAGCGTCTGTTTGCCGTAAGCGCCGATCTCCTTGATCACGGCATCGACCGCCGCCATGTGCTCGTCGAGCCGCGGATGACTTAAATCGGCAACGTGGATGAGCAGGTCGGCTTCGACCACTTCCTCGAGCGTGGCTTTGAACGACTCGATCAAGGTGTGGGGCAGCCTTCTGAGAAAACCGACCGTGTCGGTGAGCAAGATCCGCTGTTTGTTAGGCAACACCAGGCTGCGTGTGGTTGGATCGAGCGTGGCAAAGAGCTTGTTCTCCGCAAGAACGTCCGCGCCGGTGAGAAGATTCAGCAGCGTCGATTTGCCGGCATTGGTATAGCCGACCACTGCTGCCACCGGCCACTGATGGCGTCTGCGTCCCTGTCTTTGCACGGCGCGATGTTTACGCACTTCCTCCAGATCACGCTCCAGTCGCGCAATTCGCTCCTGCACCCGACGGCGATCGACTTCGAGCTGTGTCTCACCCGGGCCACGCGTTCCTATTCCGCCGGTCTGGCGCGAGAGGTGCGTCCACATTCTCGTGAGGCGCGGGAGAAGGTATTGCAGTTGCGCCAGCTCAATCTGTAAACGGCCTTCGCGGCTGCGCGCGCGTTGGGCAAAGATATCGAGAATGAGCTGGGTCCGATCGATTACTTTTCTCGAAAAGAGGTTCTCCAGATTGCGGCCCTGAGCGGGCGAGAGTTCGTTATCAAAAATAACTGACGTAACCTGCTGTTCCTGGAATGAATCCTTGATCGCTTCCGCTTTACCCTTGCCGATGTAGAAGGGCGCGGTCGGCTTCGGCAGTTTTTGCGTAACTGTGTCGACGACTTGTGCTCCCGCGGAACTGGCCAGCTCGCGCAGTTCTTCGAGGGAATCGCGCAGATCCCATTTGGAAATTCCGTCTTTCTCGAGGCCGATGAGAAGCGCGCGCTCCTGTCGACGGTGCGGATTCGTTTCGATCATTCAGAGGGTCGCAAAAGGCGAACCTTTTGCAGGATCCAATCGGCGGCGGCGTGGTGATCCTTCAATCGAGATAAATTCAGCTCCTCAAAATTAAGTTGCCGCCGAAACCAGGTCAACTGCCTTTTAGCATAGCGCCGGGTCTTTTGCTGAATCGCGGCGATGCATTCCGCCTGCGTTATTCGGTTCTCAAGCAGCTGTCTGACCTCAAAAAATCCGAGCGCCTGCGACGCAGTTGCGCTCACTTCGCTCACTGCGGCCACCTCTTCGGTCACACCATCACGAAACGTTTCTTCGACTCGATGGTCTATTCTTGCATTGAGCTCTGCTCGATCACGCAAGACAAAAACTCCGCGCGCGTTGCTTGCCTCCTCTTTCCATTCCCTGCGTTGCTCCGAGGCCGGACGTTTGGTCTGGGTAAAAATTTCCAGCGCGCGCACAAGGCGACGCTTGTTGTGCCGATCAATCGTTTCTGCGCTTAATGGGTCGACTGCCATCAGGCGACTTTCCAGTTCGTCGAGCGAGAGAAGGTTTAATTCCGCGCGCAAAGTTTGATCGACCTCGGGAAGGGGGGTGAGTCCGTGCGTCAGCGCTTTGACATAGAAGCCGCTCCCGCCAACGACCAGCGCCAACTTCCCGCGGCGATGAATATCTTCGATCGCGGCGAGCGCCAACTCACGAAATTTGTCCGCGCTCATTTCCGCGGTGAGTGGTGCGACGCCAATGAGATGGTGCGGAGCTTTCCCGAGCATCGCCTCGTTAGGCTGTGCGGTTAGTATCGGGAGGCCGCAATAGACTTGGTAGGCATCGGCGCTCACAATCTCGGCGTCGCCGCGCGCCGCGACTTCTGCCGCGATTTGTGACTTACCGCTCGCGGTGGGTCCGACAATGAAGAAAACGTTTTTCAAAGTGGGTAGCGTTCCAGCCGATTTGAAGCGGCGCGCAATCTGGAAGATCTCGCTGACAAAACAAAACCGGGAGACGCGCGGCTTTCGCCAGCACGATCTCCCGGTTGCGAAAACTTCGTTGTTCTATTCGCGCGAGTGGCTTTCGCTTTTTGCTCCGCTCACCACCAGCTTGCGACCCAGGAATTCCTTGTCATGCAACTCCTCGACCGCCCGCTTCGCTTCTTCGACCGTCTGCATCTGAACGAAAGCGAAACCTTTCGAGCGTTCGTTATGCCTGTAGGTTACGACCTCTGCATTCTGGACCTGACCGACTCCATTGAAGAGTTCGTAAAGATCGCTCTCCGTGGCTTCGAAGGAAAGGTTGCCGACGTAGAGGCGCGGCGTGGTCACTTCAACAGATTCGGGTTTACGCGCAACGCGGGCCGATCGGGCCGGCGCGCCGTTGCGTCCCGGGACAGAACCGTTGCGCGGGGACGCAGGAACAGGTTTTGCCGAACTATCGGCGCCTCCGAAGAGGGCCGTGATTTTCTGCCAAAAGCTCTTTTTTGCGGGAGCCTTCGAAGCCTCGCGTTCGCCGCGAGCTTCGGACCGCCTGCGGGATCCCCCACGACGTCGCCGACGTGAAGTTCTCCCGGGGGATTGAGATTTCATAGTGATCTCCAGTGTTTAGCCAATTGTATTGTGGGTAGAGCGCATCAAGGGATGCACGGTTCACGGCGCGCGGACCTCGAAAGGTCCGATCCAGCAGCTCGAGAGCAGGCTGCGCAGCCGGAGGAAACTCCACCTCGGCGGGCGGGAAGACAGACAAGGATCTGACTGTGTGCGATCTCCTGGGCGGCCGACTGTATTGCGAGAACAAGTGGGCCATCAATTTCTCCCAAAAATCTGGACGATCGCCGGAAGCAGACTCGCGCCTGGGTTCCCAGCACCGGCGCTTATTATTCACGAGAGGCACGTTTTTGCAAGTCTGAAGGACAGGCTGCGGGAGGGACCATCTATCAACAGCTGCGGAAGCGCGCTCGTTAGGGGATCTTGCGCGTCCGATGAAACCATTCCACGAAGCGCGGTAAACCATCCCGCAGGGACGTAGTTGGACGGTAGCCGAGCAAACGCCGCGCTTTCGAAATATCAGCACAGGTAAGTGGGACGTCGCCCGGCTGTTCGGGTAAAAGATTGATCTTCGCCTTCCGACCCACCGTTTCCTCAATGGCGGCGATCAGATCCTTCAACTGAATGGTCTCGCTCTCGCCCAGGTTGAAAATGTCGAAGAGCGGCCCTTCATAGCCTAACGATGCCACCACTCCCTGAATGATATCGTCGATGTAAGTGTAATCGCGCCGGGTCGTGCCGTCGCCAAATTGGTCGATCGCCTGGTCGTTCCAAATGCGGCGAGTGAATTTGTGGATCGCGAGATCTGGCCGCTGCCGCGGTCCGTAAACGGTAAAGAAGCGCAACGCCACCACTCGCATTTTGTAGAGGTGCGAATAGGTCGAGCACAAAAACTCACCGGCAATCTTGGTCGCGGCGTAAGGACTGACGGTCTGTGTCAAATGCAGGTCTTCGGAGAAAGGGACCGTTTTCTCCAGGCCATAAACGGACGAGCTCGAGGCGAAGATAAACCGCTCGATGCCAAGAGCCCGCGCCGCTTCGAGCAGATGCAGCGTGCCGTTCACGTTTGCATCGTAGTAGAGTTGCGGCTGCGCGATGGAAGGCCGCACCCCCGCGCGCGCGGCGAGGTGCACAATCGTGTCGAATCTTTCGCCATGAAATACGCTCCTCACCGCCTGCGCATCGCGCAGGTCGACCTGATGAACCATAACGTGACCGGCGAAGGCCGCGATGTTGCCGCGCTTGATTTGCGGGTCGTAGAAATCGTTAAAGTCGTCAAGAATCCCGACCTCATGACCATCAGCAAGCAACTTCTCGACAAGATGCGACCCGATAAAACCGGCGCCGCCCGTGACGAGAATTTTCATCGCGCCGACGGTAAGGAGGAAGCGTCGCACGAGCAAGGCGCGAACTTCTCATGAAGACGACTTCGCCAGAACGCAGGCAGAACCGCTTCCTCCTCTGCCTGGCCGTCACATTCGCCTTTCTTCTTTTCTTGCTTGGCGATCTCGGCTTTCGCGTGGGACCCGAGCTGCTGGACCGTCATCGATTCGATCCACGGCTGACGATGTTCTCGGCCACGGAGCTTGCTTCGCTTCCGACGGCGACGCGATTTGATTTTCCAATCGGGAGCGAGCACGGCGCCATGACCTACAACGCGCAACCCTTCACGGAAAACCGCCATCTCGGCGACGATCTCAATGGCATCGGAGGAGAAAATAGCGATCTCGGGGATCCGGTTTTTGCCGTAGCCGACGGCGAAGTCGCGACAGCTCGCGACGGCGGACCCGGTTGGGGCAACGTCATTATCATTCTCCACGCCTATCTCGACAAAGGCGAACGCAAGTACGTGCAGTCGTTCTATGGCCACGTGCAGACGATTCTCGTCGCGCCACACGAGCGCGTCCGACGCGGCCAGCAAATTGCGACCGTCGGCACTGGCGGCGGAAAATATCTCGCCCATCTTCATTTCGAGATGCGTGAGTTCGACACGCCTCTTATCGGCGCAGGTTATCGCAAAGACACGCGCGGCTGGCTGAATCCCAGCGTTTTCCTGCGGAAGCATCGCGGAGCGCCGGATGACGAGGTCGGACGCGCGCTCCCAACCACTCGTTAGGCGCGGCCCGCCGGCGAATCAAGAGCCCGCCAAAAATACCAGGCTGCCACGGACCGATATGGCCGCCAGCGTTCTCCGATCTTCAGAAGCTCCTTCGGCGTGGGAAGGTTTCGCTTTCCAAATGTGCGTGCATAACCTTTTCGCACTCCGTAGTCGTCCACCGGCCAAACGTCGAGCCGGCCCAGATCGAAGAGCAAAAACATTTCCACCGTCCAGCGTCCAATACCGCGTATGGTCGTTAGGCGAACGATGATTTCTTCGTCCGTCATGCGGTCGAACGCCGCGCGGCGGGGAACAGTGCCGTCGAGTGTTTTCGCCGCCAGATCCTTGAGCGCAGCCGTCTTGCTTCGAGAAAGGCCAGCGGCCCGGAAAGTCTCGTCCGGCGTTGCCAAAATCGCCTCCGGCGAAAACCATTTGCGTCGCGGGTAAAGCGCTCGCACTCGTCCGAAAATGGTCGCTGCCGCCTTACCGCTCAGCTGTTGGTAGGCAATCGATTCCGCCAGGGCATCGAATGCGCGAACGATCGCGGCCGGTTGCACTCGAAAAGGACCGACTCGTTCAATCAGAGCCGCCAATTTCGGATCGCGGGCCGCCAGCTGTTTTTCAGGCGAGAGCTCTCTTTTCATACCTACGAGCAGACGATCTTTCTGCAGCGGAACCCTTCCGCAAATTGCGACGCGCATTCAACGCCCCTCAGTCTCATCAAGCCGAGGAAAGTCTCCGTCGAAAACCAATGCCTGTTGCCTTGCGACTGAAATACCTCACAAAGAGTTCGCGCCTTTGCCCGCGCCATTTCAGGCTCGAACGGAACGAAAACATTCGGCTGCCCCAGGTCGCCGTCATACTTCGGAATCTCGTATTCGAAGATGAGATGATCTCGAAATGTGTTCCAGGTTAGATCCGAAAGCACTCGATGATCCTGATGACGGTCATCGCGGCTATGAGTGAAGATCACGTCCGGTGCGAAGCTTTTCAGTGTCTCAATGAATTCTTTAACTCGGACATATTCGCTCGGAAAATAGCTCTCTCTAAAAGACTTTATCACGATTTTCGATCGCTCAGCACTTTTCAAAAATAGCTGTGCACTTGATCGCGCCTCCTGACGGCGTTTTCCTTTCGCGCTGAAAACAACCCATAAGATATCAAGACTGGGATTACTCTTCGACAAGCTTAAAATCGTCCCGCCGCAGCCTATCTCGATATCGTCAGAATGAGCGCCTAGGAACAGGACTTTCCGCGCGTCTCTTAGGCCGAGCTTAAGCACAATGCTATCTCCCGTCGAAGACGGTTACGCCTGGATCCCAAACCTGCCATGGCGCGTGACCGGTAGCATGCAGGTCGTCCAAATGCTGCTTTTCCTTGAAGGTATCCATGCACGCCCAAAAGCCTTCGTAGGGATAGGCAATGAGTTGCTTCTTCGCAATCAACCGATGAAAAGGCTCATCAACAAGGTCTTCCCCTTCCTTGATGTAATCGAATATCTCACGCCGAAAAACAAAGAACCCGCCATTGATGAGATTTCCAGAGCGGGCAATATGCGCGATTTCTTCGACCACCCCGTCGGGTTGAAGCGTCACGCGATGAAAGCTGGCTGTCGGAGTAACTCCCACAAAACAGGCGATCTTCCCGCTCGCGATAAAATGGTCGATCTGTTGCGGCAGGACCAAATCGGTCAGTCCATCGGCATAATTGGCCAGAAAGACATCATCATCGCCGATAAATCTTCTCACTCGCAAGAGCCGCTGACCTACATTGGTGTTCTGACCGGTATCGACAAAAGTAATTCGCCAGTCTTCGATATCCTTGCGGAGCAACTCGATTTTCTTTCCGCCGTCGGAGAGAACAAAATCATTGGACACACATTCATTGTAACTCAGGAACGCCTCCTTGATCACATCGGCTCCGTGACCGAGACATAGAACGAAGTCGTTGTGCCCATAGTGGGAATAATATTTCATCAAGTGCCAAAGCAAGGGCCGATATCCGATCATGGCCATGGGCTTTGGAACGGGTTGCGGCATTTCGCGCAACCGCATTCCCTGACCACCGCAAAATAAGACCACTTTCATGACTTGGAACTAACGCCTAATGCCACGCTTGAGATGAAACAAGTTATTTTAGCTGCTTTCATGCCGGTCTTACCCAGATCGGCTTTCAGCAAACGCGCACCTCGGGAATGGGCACCACAAACTGACCGCCCCATTCCCGGATGAAACTATTCTGGGCGACAATTTCTTCCTTCAAGTTCCAGGGCAGGATCAAAACAAAGTCGGGTTTCGTCTCCCGAATCCGCTCCGGAGGAAAAATCGGGATTCTCATCCCTGGGGTGAACTTCCCCTGCTTATAGGGGTTGCGGTCCACAGTGTAATCGAGAAGGTCTGTTCGAATGCCGCAATAGTTTAGCAGCGTATTACCCTTTCCAGGCGCGCCGTAACCCACGATCGATCGACTGTTGTCGCGCGCCTCGATCAGGAAACGCAAAATATCACGCTTGGTGGCTTCTACCTTCCGCGAAAAGGCGTCGTAGCATTCTATCCGATCAATCCCCCAGTTTGCCTCCAGCATCCTTAAAGCTTTCACCTCTTCTGTGATCGGACGCGAGTCATCTTCGCTATGTCGCGCATAGATTCGCAATGAGCCACCATGAGTGGGAAGCTGCTCGACGTCGAAGAGAGCCAGACCGTGAGTTGCGAAAATCCGTTCTACGGTTGTAAAAGACAAATAGGAGAAATGCTCATGATAAATGGTATCGAACTGATTCTCCTCAATCAGTCGAATGAGATGCGGGAACTCCATCGTAATGACTCCGAGTGGATGAAGCAGCAGTTTCATTCCCGCGACGAAGTCATTAATATCCGGGACATGAGCCAAAACATTGTTGCCTAAGAGCAGATTCGCCTGCTGACCTCCGTTCGCCAGCTCGCGCGCCAGCCGGCGCCCGAAAAAAGCTGTGATCGTCGGTATCCCTTTTTCCACTGCCACGCGCGCAATATTTCTCGCCGGCTCGATTCCTAAGACCGGAATCCCCCTGGCTTTGAAGTATTGCAAGAGATAACCGTCGTTACTGGCCAACTCCACCACCAGAGATTTTTGCCCCAGATCGAGGCGCGGCGTAATTGCCTCAACGTACTCTCTCGCGTGCGCCAGCCAGCTATCGGAATACGAGGAAAAATAAGCGTACTCCTCGAAGATCGCGTTGGCAGAAACATGTTCGGGTAACTGAACGAGAAAGCACTTTTCGCAAACAAAGCAGTGTAAGGGATAGAAGCTCTCCGGAGAGGACAGTTGGCTTTGGCCGACGTAACTCTCGCAGAGTGGAGAGAGACCAAGATCCACAAAGGTATGCCTTAGCGGCTGGTTACAAAACCGACAATGATACAGAGCAGACGCGTCCTTCAGCATACTGCTGCTGCCATTCGTAACTCTGGCACAAGCGCCGCGACCGCCTCCCCAATTTCGAGAGAAGCCGTTGCCGCCGGCGAAGGAGCGTTACACACGTGGAGGGAGTGCGGACCATGCTGAATAAGAAAGTCATCCAGGAGTTGGCCATTCGGCAGCAAGGCCTGCGCCCTGACACCTGGCGTTGCCGGAATCAGGTCCTTCTCGCAGACCTCTGGAATCAGTCGTCGCAGGCTATTTGTGAATGCTCTCTTACTTATCGACCGCCAAACCTCTTTCACGCCCGCTCTAAAATGTCGCCGGGCGAGTTTCCAACACCCGCCATAAGTCAAAATCTCGAGTGAAGCCCCCAGTCCAATATCACTTTTGCGATAACCTTCCCGTCGTAGAGCGAGCACTGCATTAGGTCCCGCGTGAACCGAACCATCTATCATGCGCGTGAAATGGACTCCCAGAAATGGAAAAGCGGGGTCGGGCGTCGGATAAATCAGACCTTTCACCAAATGCCGCTTTTCCGGAATGAGCTGGTAATACTCACCGCGGAAGGGCATAATCCTCGCCTGCGGTTGGAGACCGGTCCGGCGAGCAATCCGGTCGCTTTGAAGACCGCCGCAATTGATCAAGAACTTTGTCTCGACCCTACCACGCGCACTTTCCAACACATACCCATTACCTGACGATCGAAACTCTCTTACTTCGGCCTTAGTACGAATCTCCCCACCCTCCGTCCGGATAAGCTTCGCGAATACATCGCAGACCATTCGATAATCAACTATCCCGGTTGAAGGAACCCGAAGTGCGGCCTGACACGCCACGTGCGGTTCAAACTCCAAGACCTCTTCTCGTGAAAGCTTCATCACCTCCAAGCCGTTGGCCACGCCACGCTGGTAGAGATCTTCCAGTAACTGGAGTTCGCGTGCGTCGGTCGCAACAATGATTTTCCCGCAGACCTCGTGGGGGATGCGATGCTCCCGGCAAAAAGCGACCATCGAGTGATTTCCTCGACGGGCGAAGCGCGCTTTAAGACTCCCAGGCTTATAGTAAATACCGGAATGAATTACTCCACTGTTGCGCCCAGATTGGTGAAAGGCCAACTCCGATTCCTTTTCAAGGACAATGAGTCGCAGGCCGGGTTGTTTCCTCAGAAGGTGCAAACCGACACTCAGGCCAACAATCCCTCCACCGATCACCGCGCAATCGACTCTCATCTTACCTTCAAGAGATCGCTCCCTGCTAATTTTGTTGCGGCATCCTTGATCATTGAGAAAGGAAGATTTGCCCGCTCCGCGATGTCGAGAAGCGAGTGTCTACCATCTGAGAGGTTCAGGACCCACAACAAAGACAAGTCATCGGAACCACCTAACAATCCACGTCGACCTAGCTGCGGCTCGCACTTTGGATTCTGATTCACATAGGTTCTGTTCTCCTCAAGAAGCTGCAGAACCGCGCCGATTTTCTCGAATGAGTCCTGCAATGCCTCCGGTCGAACGAATTTCAAATCGTCAGCCGAAGTATGATACTCGGGAAACTGACCGTGACGGCCTCGCATCACGCAGCCGACCGGGAGGTCAAAGCCCGGCGAGCAATACTGGCGCTCGTCATAGCCATAGGGGAAAAAATCGATGACGTCATGGCGTTCGCCAGAATGTTTTAGGATGTGAGCAAAGGCACGATCGACCTCTGCGTCACCGCGCCGGCTTCGTTTGTAGGTGAGATGCGACCCGTCACCCAGACATGTCAAGACGAGGCCGTGTCTAATCCGATGGGTCACACTTTCGTTTCGCGCCAGCCATGTAATGGCGCCGATAGTGCCAGGAACAAAGAGAAACCGGTAGGAATAACGGTGCGGAACACTGGCCAGTTTACGCGCCAGCTGGACCGCCACTGCAACGCCAGAAAGATTATCATTGGCTAAGGACGGATGACAAGTGTGGCATGAGATAAGTATCTCCTCATCCTCCTCACCCTCCAAATGCAATTCTCCGTAGGTCAAATGTCCATCTTCGAGGGACGAGTCGATGTAGATTTCATACTTCTCGTCTTCCGGAACTTGCCCGAGTTGGTTCTCACTTAGGCAGAAGCCCCAGTTCTCTTTATAGTAGGACGTGCGATAGGGAATCCAGTCCGGATGCTCTGGGACGGTAAAAAGATGATTTCTAAGCTCCGCGAAGCCGAGGCGCACATGGATCGGAACACTGTAACTCACGACATGAAGACCGTGGCTTTGAAAGTCAATCACCCGTTCGCCCTTCGCATTCTTCACCCACGCGTCACGAATGTTCCACTCCTTCGGCACCGTCCAATCAAACACCTTTGTCCCGCTTGCTACTTCATGTATTTCAAGGGGAAGTTGCTCCTGAATAATTTTCAAGGTCTGGCGAAGGCCGGCACCGGTAATACTTCGGTAAATCGGGTAAAGCCGCGCCACTAAAGCATGCATCTCCTGGCCGGCGCTAGTCATTGCAGGAAAGGAGGCCATGCCAGGTCTCTTGCCGAGATCACGCTTGTCGGCAGCGGCCAGGAAATCGAGAAGGCCGAATCGTCGTAACGATAGCCACTGGAAAGCTCTGCGGCATAGTATTCGCCCATTTGGTACTCGACGATCGTGTCATCAGCCAGGCTCTGAAAACCGTTCGCGAACGTCCCCGGGATAAAAAGCGCGCGATGATTCTTGGCGGTGAGTTTTGCCGTGAAATGCCGACCGAAGGTCGAGGACCGCGGGCGAAGATCGAGGATGACGTAAAAGATCGCGCCCTGCGTACAGCGGACAAGTTTGGACTCACCCTTGGGTTCCTTTTGAAAGTGGATACCTCGCAATGTTCCCGCCTTTCGATTAAACGAAAGATTGGATTGAACGATCGATAGCTCGATGCCATGGGCTTCGAATTGCTTTCGGCAATAGGTACGGGCAAAATAGCCACGCTCGTCTGGATGCGTTTCCAAATCGATAAGAAACGCGCCCTTGAGTGGAGTCTCAGTAAAAGTCACTGCGCGACACTGGCCCTCGGCACGTAGCCATTTTTCCAGAAAAAATTTTGATCCAACTGACTGGTCCGACGCAAATACTCCAACTGTTTTAATCGGGTGAAAGCCCGGTCAGCAAAGATCTCCGGAGTCATGTCGATTTGCTCGAAGACGGCGCGTAATTGCTCGGCGCCCCGCCGCACATCCCATTCACACGCAAAGTCGGGTAAAGCTTTCTTAATCTTATCGAACGATACTCTGTAGCTCCGCTGGTCCGCGCTTTGTTCGCCAAAGGATAGCATGCAACCGGGAAAGACGTCCGCTACGACCTCTGCAATTTCCCTGATCGTATAATTATGACTTGTTTCGCCCACATTGAAAATCTGGTTATGAATGGCCTGGGACGAAGCTTCGAGAACACGCACGACCGCTTGCCCTATGTCGAGGGCATGAACCAGCGGACGCCACGGCGTTCCGTCGCTGATCATTTTGATTTCCTTCGTCGTCCAAGCCAGACCGGCGAGGTTGTTAAGAACAATATCGAACCGCATCCGCGGAGAGGCGCCATAGGCGGTGGCATTGCGCAGTATAGTGGGCGAAAAGTTGTCGTCTGCCATCGCCAGGAGATCGCGCTCAACAAGCGTCTTACAAATGGCGTAGGCTGTTTGCGGGTTTAGCCGTGACTCTTCTGTCACATAGCTCTCATCCGCGATGCCATAAACGCTGCAGGACGAAGTATAGACAAAGCGTCTCGCCCCGGCCTGCTTCGCCAGCTGGGCGAGACGGACAGAGCCCTTATGATTGATCTCATAAGTGATATGCGGAGCTAACTCTCCGGCGGGGTCGTTTGATAACTCAGCCAGGTGCACAACTGCGTCGATTCCTTCCAAGTCACCTGCCGTGATCTGCCGAATATCCTTGGTGAGGGTCAATGGCGTAACCGATACACCATGAAAAAACCAGCTGCTCTTATAAAAGCCGGCATCGATTGCCCGAAGCTCATGTCCGCGCTCGATCAACAGCGGAGCCAAAAGAGAGCCAAGATAACCCTCAGTGCCGGTAACCAGAATTTTCATGATTCAGCGCGATATGACTTTTGCCGTAGCAGCAATCAGGCCTTCACAGTAGGTCGCATGATGATATCGGTCACCTCCGCAGTTTGAGGCAACGCGAGAATCCCGCTCACCATTTCCGCGACGTCCTCGGGCTGGATCAGGCGCTCGGGGTAATAAGGCCGCTTCTGTTTCGCCCGCACAGCAGCCTGCATCGGAGTTGCGGTAGCCCCAAGGAAAACGCTGCAGACGCGGACGCCAGCGGCGTTGCATTCCTCGCGCAGGCTATCGGCGAGTGCTCTTAACGCATATTTGGTCGCGGCGTATTGACTAACTTCAGCAAGGGCAGTGCGGCCGGCGGTCGAGTTAATAAAAACCACCAATCCTTTCGAAGAGGTCAGCGCCGGGAGTAAAAGCTGCGTAAGGCGGAAAGGAACAAGCACGTTGATCCCGAACTGTGTTTCAAAATCTTCCTTCGAGGCCGTGGCAAAGGAGGCCAGCGAGATCGTCGCCGCGCAATGGACAATGCCGTCCAGGCGCTCTCCTCTCGCCAAGACTTGCCTGACGACTTCCTGGAATTCGTGCTCCACTGTGAGATCACCCGGAAGCGGCCGACCGCGTTTCGACGGAACTTGCTCAGCCAACCGGTTGAGACGTTTGAGATTTCGCCCGGAGAGCCAGACGGTTGCTCCGTTGTCTCCAAGCCGGCGTGCGATCGCTCCCCCTACTCCGCCGCTTGCGCCCGTGACAAGAAAGATTCGTTTTGCAAACAACGCCATCGCCTAGTGAACATGTTTGCGGGCGAAACTGGCACCACCCATTTTTCGGATCGTACGATAAATGGGCGCACCAACTGACGGCGGAAGGTTGGCGCAAAAATTCTGCAAAAGCGAGCCGACCGTTTGCCTAAATCCATGATCCTCGTCTAAGGCCGCGGAGTAGACTGAAGCGCCGTTCGCCTGGCGACGACGCGGATAATACTTGTTGCGCAAGAATTTCTTCGCCCGCTCCATATCGCCTTGTTGCAGGCAACGGCTGACGGCATTCACCACCATGGGCGAAAGAAACTGGCGCTTGTAACGCTCTACCTCCGGTCGCACAGCCATCGGCGTGAGACATTCCACCAATTGCTCGCTCCAGAGCCCGCCCACCGTTACCGCACCGAGGTGCACGCGATATTCCATGAGATACTCAGGCACGAAAACAAAGCGCGCGCCTAACGATGCCAACCGAATAAAAAATTCCGCATCGGGGGTATTCAAATCTTCGCGAAAACGCAGCTGTTGCATATCCGAGGTGCGCAAGAGCGAAGCCGACATCGCGACTGATTGCCGCCAGACGGCCGCCTCGGGCAAGGCCAGAATACCGGCTGGGAGCATTTCGCGTCCATACTGACGATTGTAGGCGCGGCTATCTTCTTCCAGACGCCGACCACCAGCATCAATCAGGTAGTGGTTGCAGAAAACGACGTTCACCTCTGGCGTCATCTCTGCAACAAGGCGAGCGACAAAATCCGGCAAGAGCCGATCGTCATCGCCGATTGCGACCAAAAACTCGCCGCGCGCGGCGGCAGCGAGCGCGTTGAAATTAGCCGACATTCCGATGTTGCGCTCGTGGCGTCGGAAGATGAGTCGTGAATCGAGCCGCGCAATTTCCTCCACAACGGCGAGGGTTTCATCAAGCGTCCCATTGTCGAAAACCAAGACTTCGATATTGGGGTGCGTCTGGGCCAGCGCCGCTTCGATCGCCTCCTTCAAGAAACGAGGCCGATCGAAAGTCGGGATAATAATGCTGACGAGAGGGGTCATGCCGGAAGTGAAACGAAAAGCTTCAGCATTTTGAAGACCCAATCTACGGCATCATTCGGAAAAAACCGCTGCTCGCAAGCCAGAGTTGCACTTCGTGGGCCGGCTCGTGCGTGATTGTGGTCAGGGTTGTAACCTACAGCATGAACAATGCGACCAATGCGCGAGATGCCGTGATCGAGCGATTCCGCGATCTGCACACGCAAGGCTGTTTCGTCTTGCCCAATCCATGGGATATCGGCACCGCCGTTTACCTCCAACATCTCGGCTTCAAAGCGCTTGCCACCACTTCGGCCGGTTTTGCGTTTAGTCGCGGACGGCCGGATGGCGGCGTTCCGCTGGACGCGATGCTCACGCACATTCGCGAGGTGGTCACTGCGACTTCGCTGCCGGTAACCGCGGATTTTTTGAACGGCTTCGCCGATACCCCTGACCGAGTGGCCGAACATGTCGCGAACTGTGTCGCCACCGGAGTGGCTGGCCTTTCCATCGAAGATTCCACTGGCCGCACCGACCAACCGCTTTACGAGAAGAAGCTCGCCCTCGAGCGGATCTCAGCCGCCCGCCGGGCGATCGACGACTTAGGCTCCGGCGTCATCCTCACCGCCCGCTGCGAGTCGTTTCTCGTTAGGCAGGAGCGACCGTTGCAAGTCGCGCTCGATCGACTGGTCGCATACGCCGAGGTCGGCGCGGATTGCCTTTATGCTCCCGGCGCGACCGAGCCTGACGAAATTGCTCAGATCGTGAAAGCGGTCGCCCCGAGACCGGTTAATGTCCTGGTCACCGGCTTCAACGCTCAGCTTTCACTCGCCCAACTAGCGGACCTTGGGGTGCGCCGCATCTCTGTCGGCTCCGGTCTGGCGCTGGCGGCGTGGGGAAGTTTCATTCGTGCCGCGCGCAAGATCGCAGAGGAAGGAGATTTCACATTACTCGGCGACGGAGCAAAGTCGGTCGAGCTAAATTCACTCTTCGCCGCGCGGGACTGAGTTCCGATTGGAAGTCAGCTGCTGGACAAGACGGCTAAGCCAAAGAATGTAAGCATCAAAATGTTTACCGCCTCCGACTACGTCCTCCGGCCACTCACGCCTAACGACGAAGGAATTCTCTGGGAAATGCTTTACCTTGCCCTCACTCCGGCGGAAAGCGCGCCGCCGCCGCGGGAGATCATGCGGGAGCCGCAATACGCGCGTTATGTCGACGACTGGGGCGCAGAAGGCGATCAGGGTTTTCTCGCTGCGGAAAAAAGTGGGATTTTGCTCGGCGCGGTCTGGCTTCGTTCTTCGTTAGGCAGCGGTCAGGCTGATTCGCCAGTCGAACTGCCTTTTGTCGTCCGGCCGGGCCATCGACAGCGCGGCATCGGCGCTTCGCTCCTTACACAAATGATTCGTGCCAACCCCACGCTCGCCGCCGTTTCTCTCCGAGTAAGGGCTGGCAGCCCGGCAGTGCGGCTTTTTGGGCGCTTCGGTTTTGATATCGCACGTCAAGACGAAGGGGCGGTTATCATGAGCCGCAACCTCTAACTGGAATGTCCGCACTCGTTAGGCGCGCAGAAGGCATTCTGCATGAGTGGGTCCAATCGGATAGCCTGCGTAAACATTGCTATGCGGTGGCTGATTCCATGCGCCACTTTGCCCATTTGCAGGGAGCGGATGCCGAGCTCTGGGAAGCGGTTGGATTGTTGCACGATCTGGATTACGAACGACATCCAAACCTGGATCGCAGCCCAAGTGAAGGGCATCCATTTGTTGGCGCAGCCTGGCTGCGCGAGCAAGATTGGAGCGAAGAAGTCTGCCGGGCAGTGCTTTCGCACGCCGATTATTCCGGAATCCAACGGGAGACGCCGCTCGAGAAAACGCTCTACGCAGTCGATGAATTAAGCGGATTTGTCGTCGCTGTTGCGCGGGTACGCCCGAACAAAAGTATTCACGAAGTCGACGTCGCGGCGGTGAAAAAGAAGATGAAGGACAAGGCTTTCGCCCGCGCCGTCAATCGCGATGACATTGTGCGCGGCGCCGCTGAGTTGGAGATGCCGTTGGATGAGCTCATCGGTGAGGTGATTACAGCGCTCAAAACCGACGCCGCACGTCTCGGTCTCGCCGGAATGCGCGCGCCTTCGCAGCCTAACGAGATCGCCTGAGTGGTTTCGCCAGCTTTCCGTTAGGCCACTAATTGATCGATGTTGTGCGCAGCGAGTTTATCCTAAGCGCGCGCCAACCGGCGTTCATCGTCGATGAAGAGAATTCTCAGGGACGACTGATGCCTTGAAGCCCAGCCGATTGAGTCGCCGTCGTGCCATCAGCGATGCACAGAAAATGAATGCACTCCGCTGCCAGCCAGAGCCGGTGTCGGTTCCGTGAGTATATCGACGGCACGCCGCAGCTCATCGACATCGAAAGGTTTCGAAAGCATGAGATCGACGTGCAGCTCCTCGTAAGCGCGCACATTTTTCTCCGTTAGATGCGCGGAGAGCACCGCGATCTTTCCCTCAAAATTACGGGCCCGCAGCTGCTGCACAAGCTCGAGTCCGGTGACGTGCGGCATGCTGTGATCCGTAATCACAATATCGAAAGGTGGGCCGGACTGGTCGATTTTGAGCAGCGCCTCCGCTCCGTCGCCCGCGGTCGTCACCTTGCATTTCGGACCGCATAGGACGAGCGCGAGCAGTTGCGCGACGGCGGTTTCGTCTTCAACCGCGAGGATTCGCACGCCATTCTTCATCTTGCCCGATCAAAAGAGCAAGACTCAGGCCGACCTCGTCGCAGTTTATTCGCAGTGCCTAGGGCGTGAGGAAAATTTTGCCGGTAAACGGGTCAAGCACCTCGGTCGAGGGTGGAAAAGCGCGGACGTCAACGTAACCCTGATTTGGTGCATAGGGACTGGTGACAAGGCCTGGCCGGTTGGGCACGGCCACGCCAAACGGCACATCACGTCGAATGTGAGCGTGCGGAGCGAGTGCCGCCGGTCGGATATCGAATGGTGTCGGCGTTGGGCTGGGCGTCGATTGCACGAGAGGGTTGGGCGTCGGCGTGGGGCTGGGTGTCGGCGCGGTTCTCTCGTTCGCGTTTCCGCTCTTATGTGGAGTGCTTTTCGGCGACGGTTGACTCTTGCCGAGTTTGGAGAAGCTCTGCCCGATCTTCTTAAAAAAATCGCCGACTCCGTTCGCCTCCGCCACCGGACCGGAAAAAGCGAGCCCGAGCAGCAGGGCGCTCGCGAGAAACTTCTTCATTCGTTAACGATGGGCCGCTTAGACCGACTGCCTCGCGGGCGAAACGCCGGCGTGCAACGTGCGTCGCCGAAATTCCATCGCAACCAGAGCAGCAACCGTCAGGATGTCGCTCATCAGATGCGTCATCTTCACGCTTCCCCATGTCGCCGGAGTCAGAGTCGGTTCGAGGAGGTCCCGGATTGGCTTCGGATTAATTGTCGCGCCGCCATTGGCGTCGAATTGCTTGATTTCAGTCAAGACTGCAAAGCGTTGCGCCGTGCAGTCCTTCATCGCGCCCAAGTTTTCGTAAGCGAACAGAGCAAAAAGCAGGCAAACGAGTAGCGTGGTAATTCCGGCCGGCTGCTTGCGCAGCGACGAAAAAGCAAGAATCCCTCCCACGATGAGGACGTAAAGGTTCCAGTAATTTTGCATCGCCGTCCCGCGCTCGAAATAAAGCTGGATCAGTTCGTTGTAATTCATGGCATCGAGGCAACATCATGATGCTTTGGGGCCTGCCGAGGCTAGGGATTTCTTGCAGGAATAAGAAGAAAGCAGGCGGCTGCGAGGGCGAAACCGCCGGCGATGTCGAGTACATGGTGTTGATGGGTCAGCAGCGGCGAGAAGGCGATGAGGATAAACCAGGCGAGAACGGCGACACGCCAGAAACCGCGCAGATGTCGCCCATAAACGGGCGCCAGCAACGCGAGCAACGCCGCATGCAGTGACGGGAAAAGGTTATAAGGGGCGTCCAGGGCGCGAAAGGAATCGAAAAGCACGCCCAGCCAACCCGGTGCTGGAGGGCGCGGAAAAGCGAAACGCAAAGGGAGAACAAGAAAGAAAAGGCCGGCGACGAGAATTGTTGATCCAACCCGCCTAACGAAAAGACCAAGCTCCTTTCCGTCAGGCAGGAGAAATGGCGCGACGACGAAAAAGAGATCAATCGAGAGATAGGGCAGGATCATGAACGGCAGGAACGGAATCGAGCGCTCCCATTGAAAATAGAAAACGCCAACGTCTCTCCGCCGTGAGGTAATCCAAATGCAGCCGCCGTAGACCACCAGAAACAAAAGCGACAGGCCAACCGACACTGCCAGGGCTCGCCAACGCGAAACAGATCGGGGAATGCTCAAGTTTGAACACGACGGGCGATCGAGACGGTGAACATCCCCCAGCGATCGATTTCCATTCCGCATTTTTCGAACCCGGCGCTTTGCACCAGCTCGTCGATCTCCGCTGTGGTGCGTCGCCGCATGATCCAGGGTTTTCCTTCGCGATTGCGCAAAACGCGCGCGATGAACTCAAGTTGCGGATGCCACGGCTGATTTGTGTATATGAGAAACCCGCTCGGTTCGATCGCTGCGGCTAATCCGCCTAACGAATCTGCGACCGCTTCGTTCGACGGAAAGAGTTCGTAGAGACCAGAAACAATCCCAATCGTCGCGCGAGGGGCGAGGTTCGCCAGGCCGATGCGATCAAAAGCGTCGCCAATTTCCACCGCGACATTCTCCAGGCCAAGCTGGCACGCGAGCTGACGCGCTGCTTCGACATTCTCCGGAGTGTTATCGCGCAACGTCGCGCTCGTCGGAATTTCTCGCAGCTCGCGCATCGTTTCTAAAACGTAGCGTCCCGCACCTGCGGCAACGTCAAGAATGCGGATCGGCCGGCCGTCATTGCGCAATCTCTCGATCACTTCGCGCAGAGCTTTTTCCAGGTTTGCCTTGCGCACGCGGACGCCGCGCCAGCCAGGACTGTCGAGATAGCTGGCATCCACCAGTCTCGCGAGACGCGACGAACCTTCGGGCAGATTTTTGTAAACGTAGTCGAGCGATTGACCAGAATCGAAACCGGTTCGCCATCCCAGCTCGATCCCTTTACTCAAGCGGCCCGCCAGCTTTACGCCCGCCTTTGCGATTAAAAAGCGCGGGCTGCCACGCAGCTTCAACCATTCGAATTCTTCCCAGGTGTGGCCATAGCGATCGGCGTGACGCAGCGAACCGTTGAGCCGCGGCTGAGCGAAACATTCATGGCAAAAGGCCCGTACCCGCGCGATCACCTCCGCGCGTTCGCGTTCGTGAAAAATGGCGTGATACATCGCAGGGAAAACGTGCATCTCCTTAAACGGCGACGAGAGGCGATTGAAAAACTCACGCTGCCTTTCCAGACTAACGACGTAGTCCCGTCCGGCCGCCAGCATGAGCGTCGGAACTTGGATGGCGCCAGCATCTGCCAGCAACCGTCGGGCAGTGTCATGTAAGTCGAGCAGAACGTTGATGGCGATCTGGCGAAAGATGAACGGGTCGGCGTCGTAGCGCGCTGCTTCCTGCGAGTCGTGCGTCAACATGCTCGCGCGCACGTAGCTTTTTACCCGGCCGGCGCCAAACAGCCGTTGTTGCAGGCGGAGCGCCGGAATCGCCAGCGGCACATAGAGTTTCACTTCCAGCGCCGCCGTCGCGAGAATGAGCCCACGAATCGGCGGGCCATAATCGTGCACCCAGGCGCCGACCGTGACCGCGGCCAGACTATGTGCAAGCAGGATCATGTTTTCGGTCGGTATGCCGAATTGGCCTGCGATGTGCCTAACGAACGCGTCTACGTCCTTAATCACCTCCCTCAGTTCGCGCGCTGCACCGCGCGCCCCCGGCGAGCGGCCGTGCCCGCGCTGGTCCAAGGCGAAAATCGCCACCTCTTCCAGGCCTAACGAGTCAACCGTATCCTGCCATCGCCCCGAATGCTCATGGCCGCGATGAAAAAGCAGGAGTGCCTTTGTCGCTTTCTGTTCGTTAGGCAACCACGCCCGGTAAAAGAGCTCGGCCCCATCCCAGGTGGGAAAGTTCTTTTCAACGGCTTCCATTTTTCACTGCCAGCTTTTGCACCGCACGTTCCAGTTCGCGCGCAATCGGTCCGGCTGCTTCCTCCTTGCCACAAAGCGATGTGCCAATGAATAAGCGCACCTTATGCGGTCGCGGAAGCCGTTGTCCCTTAGGCCAGGCGCGAAAGGCGCCATCGAGGTAACAGGGCAGCACTTGCACTGCCTGCTCAGCCAGTAATGCGCCGATGCCCGGTTTGAAAGGTTGCAGGTCGCCGTTACGAGACCGCGTGCCTTCCGGAAAAATAATCAGGACGTTGCCGGGCTTTTGCAGAAGCTGCGCACAGACTGCCAGGCTTTCGCGGATGCGCAGCTGGCGGGCGAAAGGGAGTGCGTTCATCACCACCGCGGCAAACCAGCCGCGCCCAAGGCTGCGAAAGAAATAATCCTCCGCCGCCACCGGAAAAGCGCGATGTAATCTGCGCAAAGGGAGGGCCGCGAGAAGGCAAACGCTGTCGAGGTGACTGGTATGATTTGCCACCAGCACGAAGGACTCATTGTCGTTAGGGAAATTTTCTGCACCGACGATTTCGAAGCGGCAGTAAAGGCGGAGTAGTGCCCGAATCACGAGCGCGAGGCCGATGCGAACCGCATGCTCGAACGGTCGGGCTTCGCGCGGAAAACGGCGCAAGCGATCCACTGCTCGACGCTCGAGCGTCATTGTCGTCGCCATTCTGCTCATGCGTCCGGATATTAGTATCAAGCCAGCAAGCTGAACAGCGGCGCGGTAAAGACCAGACTGTCAATTCGGTCGAGAATGCCGCCGTGCCCCGGAATGGCGCAGCTCCAATCCTTGATTCCCAGCATGCGTTTGAGCGCGCTGAAGGTGAGATCACCGAGTTGTCCGCCAACGCCAATCGCCAGACCGGTCAAGATCAATTGACGCGTGCCAAAGAACGGAAAAGAGAAACGGAGCAGCCAGGGAAGAAGCAGAGAAAAAGCAAGGGCGCCTAACGACCCTTCCCAGGTCTTTTTTGGACTGATTCGCGGCAGCAGCGGATGACGACCAAAGATTCGGCCGCAAACAAAAGCGGCCACATCGTTCAATTCCGTCGCGAGGAAAAGAAAACAAAGATAGCCATAGGCATGGTTGCTGTTGGCCAGCGACCCAATTCGACCCAGCATCCCGGCAAAAAAGATGAGAGCGATCGCGCCTAACGAGAGTGAACGAACCGCTCCGTTTGCCACCAGCGCGATGATCGCAACGAGGAGAATGAGAACTGAAGGAACCTGCAGAAGTAACGCAATTCCGCATCCAAGCAGAGCGAGGTAGATCGTGCTCATGACCCATCGGTCGCGATTCATTCGCGTCGCGCGCGCGAATTCGCGAAACCCGAGGACGGCAATCACAGTGAGGCCGGCGAGGAAAACTGCGCGCCCAGCAAAGATGAAAAAAGCGACGAGCGGAGCCAGCCAAAGCCAGGAAAGATAAGTCGTCCAGACCGCTTCCAGCCTTTTTCGAAACACGACCAGTAGGAGGCCCAGGATCAGGCCGGCGAGCAGGAGGAGAGATCCGACAATGACGACGTAGCGTTGGAAGACGAAATCGTGCAGTGCCGCGTGCGGAGACATTATTCGTTAGGTGTGCGCAGCTCACGCAAAATGCGCCGCAGGCGATAAACGCTCGTTTGCCAGCAACCCGCCACCACCACGAGACAAGCCAGATCGAGCGTCGTTAGGCCAAAGAAGCGCCCCTGGCGGTCCAAATTCCACAGAAGAAAGCTGACCCAGGCACCGATGCTGAGCGCAACCATGCGCCACGGCTTCGACATCAGACCGCCGAATTCGCGGCGCGCCCCGACCGCTTGGCCGAGCATGCCGATGTAAGCCGTGCCTAACGAAAAGATGGCCGCCCAGTAACCGATTAGCGGATGCATCCAGCCGCTGTGGGCGGCACCGGTGAAAATGATTACATCGGAAACTGCGATCTGGCAGGTCATTCAGAATTTCGCCGCGAGCACTCGCACTGCCCGCTGCGAGCGCCACCATCCCATCCAGCATGTTGCACCACAGGCGAAGAAAACAAAAAAACGGCGCGACGAAGAGCAACCATGGATCTCGCGCCGACCGCCAAAAGCAAAAAGCAGCCGCCGCCGCAGCGATGACAGAGAGGTAGGATATTGCGTCCGCGGAAATACCCCAACGCACGCAGAGATGCGTCGCCCAGTGCGCGGTGTGTCGGAAAACTTCGGCGATCGGACGGCGTGAGACTAACCGGTCATCAGGCAACCCCCTAACGAGTGTGCGATTCATGGCCGGATGTCTACGCCGATGAGTCCAGTCGTGCCTTCGTGGGTCATGAAGCCGCTCGCCCATCCCTGATAGTACGGTTGCTCGTAACACCACGTCATCAGCAGCTCTCTTCCATCCGCCTTTTTCCAGCGGAATCGATAGTAGAGGTGTCGCCGCCACGATGGCGTCGCTCCGGTCATGAAATTCGTCTCGAAAGGCGTTGGCCAGCTAAGTCCACGGTCAATCTGGAGTCGCGCCATGTCGCCGCCTGCCGGCTTGAGAACCGCGCCTAACGAATCCTCGGTGCGCCCGAGCATGATGGCGCGATCGCGGCTTTGCACGACAAAGCTACCCGCGGTATCGAGCTTCATCTCGACTGGATAAGTTCGATTGTCCGGCGCGACGGTGCTGAAGGGAATATCGTTCAGGCGCAACATGCCGCCGCTGACATCGCGGAGACCGATTTGCAGAATTGCCTGCGATTCAATCGGCACTGTGTGCAAACGATCGAGTGCAAGCGAAAGCGAGCGTCCCTTCAAGACCCAAAGCAAAAGCACGACGACACATATGACCAACGCGACTGCGATCCTACGCCACATCCTCGGCGTTATAGGAAATGAACTGGGCGCCGTCGATCTTCAGTTGCTCATCGGCCGCTAACCGACATCTGCTTTAGGCTTCGTTCTCGATCGCCCCGTCGCCTTTGCTCGCTTTCTGCCCGCGCAATTTCGCCTGGATAAAAAGGTCGATGTCCCCGTCCATCACTGCTTGAACGTTACTCGTTTCCGCGCCGGTGCGATGATCCTTCACCATCTGATACGGCTGGAAAACGTAGGAACGAATCTGGCTGCCCCACGCCACGTCGCCTTTCTCGCCGTATTGCCGATCAATTTCAGCGCGCTTTTTGTCTCGCTCGATCTCGTAAAGCTTCGCCTTCAGCATCTTCATCGCCAGCTCGCGATTGCGCCCCTGGCTGCGCTCCGCCTGACACGCCACCACGATACCAGTCGGTCTGTGCAGAATTCGTACTGCCGTTTCGACCTTGTTCACATTCTGGCCGCCTTTGCCGCCGGAACGAAAAGTGTCCACATCGATATCAGCCGGGTTGATTTCTATTGGGGCTTCGTCCGTGATCTCAGGCACGACATCGACGCTGGCAAAGGAAGTGTGCCGACGCTTGTTTGCATCAAAGGGTGAAATCCGTACCAGCCGATGCACTCCCCGTTCGGTGGCGAGATAGCCGTAGGCATATTCACCATTCACCAGCAGCGTGACCGATTTGATTCCCACTTCTTCGCCCTGCTGAATGTCAATCGTCTGTGCCGTGAAGCCGGCGCGCTCAATCCAGCGTTGATACATGCGCAGTAGCATGTCGGCCCAATCGCACGATTCTGTCCCGCCTGCGCCAGAGTGGATGGTAACGAAAGCATTCGAGGCGTCGTTTTCGCCGGAAAGGAACTGCCGCAGTTCGAACTCTTCCAATCGCCTGACGATACGGGAATGCTCGGCCACCATTTCCTCTTCGGCTTTGCTTCGCGCACCCAGATCGGTTTCTTCATTCGTGAGCTGTTGCAGGGCTTCGAGGTCCTCGACCTCGCGTTCCAGCTCGCGCATGGGGTTAAGTAAACTCTTGAGGCGCGACACCTCCTCCACGTCGGCCTGAGCCCGCTCGCGGTTCGACCAAAAATCACCCGACGCCATGCGGGTTTCGAGACCCGTTAGGCGAGATTGCAGCGCGGGCAGGTCAAAGGAACCTCCGCAGTTCGCCCACACGGGCGCGGAGTTGTTCGATTTCGATCGGCTGCATTTCCGTGGCCATGCAGGAATCCTAACAAACCCTCGCCCGGGATCAATGCGCTCCGTCCGCTGGCCGGCAGATAAAAACCTGCGTCGTTAGGCCAGAATGTTGCGCATACTCTTGCGCGATCGCCTCCGCCGCCTGCGCGGCCGCGTCGCTTTCACACAACGTCACGGTTGCGCCACCAAAACCGCCCCCGGTCAGGCGCGCACCATGTACGCTCGGAAGGTCCCTTGCGATCTCAACCAACAAATCCAGCTCGGGCGTGCTGTTCTCGAAATTGGCTCGCGAACTTTCGTGCGACTCGAACAGGAGCGCACCGAGCCCACGGCCGTCGCCGCTTGCCAGCAACTCGAGCGCGCGTCGCACGCGATCGTTTTCCCCCACAATGTGAGCCGCACGTCGCCACAAAAGCGGCGGGAGATCGCTTTCTGCCAGTTCGTTAGGCGAAACGTCGCGCAGGGAATTCACCCCGAGTGCCTCGGCGGCAGCGCGCGTTTCCAGGCGGCGCTGGTTGTAAAGGCCGCTAGTCAATTCACGTTTCGCGCCCGACCCGGCAACGATCAGGACGAGGTTGGCAGGAAACGGAATTGGCCGCACTTCGTCGCTGCGAGCGTCGAAAAAAATGGCGTGATCGGCACGGCCGAAGATTGACGTTAGCTGATCGAGCAAACCGCAATGCACTCCGACAAAATGATGTTCGGCACGCTGGCAAAGTCTCGCGATTGCGAGCCGCGGTAGTTCGCCGGAAAAGAGTCGCAGAAGGAAACATGCGGTTGCAACTTCAAGCGCGGCGGAGCTGGAAAGTCCCCAACCGGACGGAAGATCGCCTTCGATCCTTGCGGAAAAGCCGCCGATTTTAATGCCTTCCCCGAGCAACTCCCTAACGACTCCCAGCGGATAATTAACCCAGGCTGGCTCCGCGACCGGCCGCAGATTGTCGAGATCACCTTCGAATTCGCCGGCCGAATTCGAACACAACGCGATTCGCCGATCGTCGCGTCGTGCCCCGCTGACCCGCAGCCCGCGGTCGATCGCCGCGGCTAGAACGAGTCCCTGATTATAGTCGGTATGATTCCCGAGCAGCTCGACGCGGCCCGGAGCGAAGGCGCCGGATCGCATCATGAAGCGGAAGCGACGAAGCGTGCGATCGCGTCGAAGATGCGACGATCGACATTCTCCTGCGTTTCTCCGAACTGCTTGCAGATCGCGTTTCCTTACGCCTAACGAATGATCGCCACCTTCCACAACATGCAGTTCGTTGCGCGCGGTCATTTCGCGGCGCACCGCTGCCAGCAATTCGAGTGGGCAAAGCGGATCCCGCGTTCCCTGCACGAAAAGAATCGGCTTGCCTAACGATCGCAAAACCTGGTCGCGCAACTTGCTCTGGTCGCCCATCGCGCAAAGCGGGTATCCAAGGCAAATAACCCCGTTCATTTCTTCTTCGAGGGCAACATGACAACCAATGCGTCCGCCCATGCTTTTGCCAACGAGAAAAATCGCGGTGTCGCGAGGGAACATTTCCCGTGCGGTCGCGAGTGCAGCCCGATGCGCGGCGATTAATTGCGGCAAGGGATCGGGACGGCTCCTTCCCGCGCGCATGTAATCGTAATCGAAGGTCTCGACCTCTCCGATTTCCCGCAGGCGAATTTTCCACTGTTGCATCCACGGGTGTGAAGAAGGCGCTCCGGCGCCGGGAGCGAAAAGGAGAAGTGCCTTTGCCATCGCTTCATTCTAACGTAGTCCTTTGGAATCCTGAAAGAACCCGCATGACTCCATCGCCCGTCCGTCCGATCGCGCTCTCGGAAATTGAGGCGGCCCGTACGCGCATCGCCGGCACTGTCATCCGCACACCGCTGATCAGGCTGGAACTTGGCTCAGAGTTTCCCGAGATCCGGCTAAAGCTGGAAAACCTTCAACCGATTAATGCCTACAAATTGCGCGGCGCAGCCAATGCGGTTGCGATGTTGTCGGAGTCGGAGAGAGCGCGCGGAGTGTGGACAATCAGCGCTGGAAATGCCGGACAAGGAGTTGCCTATGCGGCTCGCCAGGCCGGTGTCCCGTGCATGGTAGTCGCGATCGAGACCGCGCCTGCATCCAAGCTGGAACGGATGCGCACACTCGGCGCCAAGCTGGTGCTGGTGCCCTACGAAATCGCTTGGAAAACGCTTGATGAACGCGCTTACCCGGGAGTCGAAGGCACATTCATCCATCCCTTTGACGACGACAATTTCATCGCCGGCCATGCGACGATTGGACTCGAAATTTTGGAAGACGAACCCCACACCGCTGCGGTCATCGCGAGTATCGGTGGCGGTGGATTGATAACTGGGATCGGAAGTGCGCTGAAGGCACTGCGACCGCAAACGCGAGTAATCGGAGTCGAACCCGAAACGGCGGCCCCGATGGCTCTGTCACTCAAAGCAGGCTCGCCACAGGTATTCAAGGATTGGAAATCGTCCTTCGTCGATGGGGCTGGCGGGCAAAGCGTCTTCCCGCGCATGTGGGATCGGATGAAGCCGCTGGTGGACGATTCGTTAGTCGTTAGTCTGGAGGAGACGCGACAAGCCATGCGCGTGATGGCGGAAAAGGCGCGCGTTATCGCTGAGGGCGCGGGAGCGCTGCCTCTCGCCGCGGTCCTGAGCGGAAAGGTGAAAGTTGATGGACCGATCGTCTGCATCGTCTCAGGGGGCAACGTCGACCTGGAGAAATTCTGCCGGCTGATTTCGTTGCTTAACGACTAAACGGATACGACCGCGCTTCAGATGTTTCTCGACGAACCTGCCGTCCGGTCGCTTTTGCTGATGGAGGAGTTGATTCCCGCGATGGCGGAAGCGATGCGGGATTTATCGGCCGGTAATGTTGTACAGCCGCTTCGACAAGTCCTGCCAGTGCCGGAGCACCACGGATTTTTCGGTGTCATGCCCGCCTACAGCGGCGCGCTTGGAGCGAAATTGGTGACTTTTTTTCCTAACAATAAAGGAATCCCAACCCACCACGCCATGATTCTGCTTTTTCACCCCGAAACGGGCGAGCCGCTGGTGACGATGGACGGACGCCTCATCACCGAAATGCGCACGGCGGCGGTCTCGGCGGTCGCCACCGATCTGCTTGCCCGGAAGGAGGTGAACGTTCTTGCGATCCTTGGAACAGGCGTGCAGGCGAGTAGTCACCTGGAAGCGTTGCGACTCGTTAGGCAGTTTCGTGAGGTCCGTGTATGGAGCCCGCATAATGCGGCACGGTTTGCAAAAACACATGGGGTGAACGCCGCTTCCTCCGCTGAGCAAGCGGTGACTGGCGCAGACGTGGTCGTGGTCGCCACGTCCGCCACAACACCACTCCTGAAGGGCGAATGGCTGAGTGCGGGTGTTCACATCAACGCCGTCGGCGCGACCCGACCAAACTGGCGCGAGTTGGACAACGAAGTGCTCGTTAGGGGAAAGCTCTTTGTCGAATCACGCGAAGCGGCGAGCAAGGAATCTGGCGACGTAATCGCGGCGGGGCAAATCTCTGCCGAGCTGGGCGAGGTCATTGCCGGGATTAAACCGGGACGTGAGTCCGACAAGGAAGTCACGCTCTACAAATCGGTCGGGGTGGCGGTGGAAGACATCGCCGCGGCGAGCCTGGTGTATCGTAAGGTTCAGCAATTGGGCGCCCGTTAAAAGACGCTCGTTAGGCGCCGCGACCAGCCCCGGCTGACCCCGAGGCCGTTTTTGGGCACATTTGAGTAAAGGTGGGACGCGCCCGACGGTTTTTGGATTCGGCTCCAGATCCGGCTGTTTGCCCGGCTGAGTTTTCAACGCCAGGCAATTTGAGCAGACATCGGCAAGAGCATTCGAATTCCGATTACAAATCACCCTCCTCAGTCAGATGGAAGCAAGGCTGAATAGAATAGATGCCGGCAGCCGGTTGCGCGGGCGACGGGAGTCCTATCCGCTCCCCCCGAACCTATTGCGAATCAATTATCGAGTTGATACGCCTCAATCATAGCAACGCCCGTCGTGTTGTTGGTCCCTTGAACGATGGCGGTGTATGGCCCAGGAGCGAGCGTATCAACAATTGCTGACTCCGCGTCGTTGGTGGGGGCAAGCCCCGTGGCTTGAATTGCCGCCTCCTGCGTGTCCTTCCAGTTATCGTTCGAGGCGATAGTTGCACCGTTGCCGTCGTGCAGTTCCAATGTAGGGTCGGCGAGAGCTCCGGCCAGTGGTAAAGACGGTCCAATGGCTCGAATAATCGTGTTCGCTGGCTGGGTCCCGAGAACGATGAGCCCTCCGATCATCACGTTGTCGCCCGTCTGCACAAGACCTCGCGCCGAGATATTGGCCAGCTTTGAATCAACTGTCAGGTCCAGATCGTAAACTTCGACCAGGGCAACCCCGGTCGTGGCGTTTACCCCGCTAACAATGGCGGTATAAGCGCCCGGGTTGAGGGTCATCAGGATTGCCGATTCCAGATTGCTCGCCGGTGCGAGCCCGCTGTCGATGATTGCCTGTTTATTGGCGCTGTCCCCCCAGTCGTCGTTCGTTGAAATCACCGCTCCGGTGGAATCGTGCAATTCGAGGGTCGGATTTGCCAGCACCCCTGATACTCCGAACCCGCTGAGGGATGGACCAATTGCCCGTATTACCACCTCCTTCGGCTGCGTGCCGGTAACGATGAAACCACCAATCAGCACGTTATTTGCTGTCCCGACGCTGAGCCGCGCTGAAATATTGCCAAACTGCACCGCGGTTGGGGTCGGTGTGGGTGTCGCAGTTGGTGTCGGCGTCGGTGTGGGTGTCGCAGTTGGTGTCGGCGTTGGGGTAGGTGTCGCAGTTGGCGTCGGGGTTGGGGTTGTTGTAGGGGTAGCTGTTGGTGTTGGCGTTGGCGTTGGCGTTGGCGTTGGCGTTGGGGTAGCTGCTACAACCAGATATTTCGAATCACTCGGGATACCATTGGTAAAGACGGTCACCAACGCGGGACCGGGAGGAAAGTTGTTGACCGGGGCGGAGGTAAAACCAGTATCGGACCACCCTGCCATTGGATCAACCGGGAGGAAGGCGACCTCGCTGTTGTCGATGTTGAGCAGCTGGACCAATGGGTAATTCGTTGATGAGTCCTGAACGTTTCCACCTGATGCCTGCGAGATGCCTTGGAAACGCGATCCGGTCAGAATCAGGCTGCTGCCGAGCGTCAGAGGTGAAGTCGCGCTGACAATTTGAGGCTGCCAATCAGGCCGGACAAATCCGAGCCCAATATCGTACAGTTCCGCGCTCGCGGAAGGATTAAAACTGCTATCGAATCCACCTGCCACCAACACCAAACCGCTGGGCAGTAAGGTCGCCGTGTGATCGTCGCGTGCAGTGTTTAGGCTGCCCGTGGCACTCCAAGTTCCGCTCGCCGGGTCGTACAGTTCCGCGCTCGCGGACGCGTTGCGACTACTGTCGAATCCACCTGCCACCAGCACCATACCGCTGGGCAGCAAGGTAGCCGTGTGGCGAAAGCGTGCAGTGTTTAGGCTGCCCGTGGCACTCCAAGTTCCACTCGCCGGGTCATACAGTTCCGAGCTCGCGGAAGCATTAAAACTGCTATCATCTCCACCTGCCACCAGCACCATACCGCTGGGCAGCAAGGTCGCCGTGTGACTAAAGCGTGCAGTGTTTAGGCTGCCCGTGGCACTCCAAGCTCCACTCGCCGGGTCGTACAGTTCCGCGCTCGCGGAAGGAAGGCTACTGCTGTCGCGCCCCCCAGCCACCAGCACCATACCGCCGGGCAGCAAGGTCGCTGTGTGAACAGAGCGTGCGGTGTTGAGGCTGCCAGTGGCACTCCAGCTCCCGCTCGCCGGATCGTACAGTTCCGCGCTCGCGGAAGCACGGAAACTACTGTCGCGTCCCCCAGCCACCAGCACCATACCGCTGGGCAGCAAGGTAGCAGTCTGACTAAAGCGTGCGGTGTTGAGGCTGCCAGTGGCACTCCAGCTCCCGCTCGCCGGGTCGTACAGTTCCACGCTCGCGGACGCGTTGCCACTGCTATCACGTCCACCTGCCACCAGCACCATACCGCTGGGCAGCAAGGTCGCCGTGTGAAAAGAGCGTGCGGTGTTGAGGCTGCCAGTGGCACTCCAGCTCCCACTCGCCGGGTCGTACAGTTCCGCGCTCGCGGAAGCGCTGCCACTGCTGTCGAATCCACCTGCCACCAGCACCACACCGCTGGGCAATATGGTCGCCGTGTGACTAGAGCGTCCGGTGTTGAGGCTGCCAGTGGCACTCCAAGTTCCACTCGCCGGGTCGTACAGTTCCGCGCTCGCGGAAGGATTAAAACTGCTGTCGCGTCCCCCAGCCACCAGCACCATACCGCTGGGCAGCAAGGTCGCCGTCTGACTAAAGCGTGCAGTGTTTAGGCTGCCCGTGGCACTCCAAGTTCCACTCGCCGGGTCGTACAGTTCCGCGCTCGCGGAAGCAAAGCTACTGCTGTCGCGTCCACCTGCCACCAGCACCATACCGCCGGGCAGCAAGGTCGCCGTGTGACTAGAGCGTGCGGTGTTTAGGCTGCCCGTGGCACTCCAGCTCCCGCTCGCCGGGTCGTACAGTTCCGCGCTCGCGGAAGCACGGAAACTGCTGTCGCGTCCCCCAGCCACCAGCACCATACCGCTGGGCAGTAAGGTCGCTGTGTGAACAGAGCGTGCGGTGTTTAGGCTGCCCGTGGCACTCCAGCTCCCGCTCGCCGGGTCGTACAGTTCCGCGCTCGCGGAAGCATTAAAACTGCTATCATCTCCACCGGCCACCAGCACCATACCGCTGGGCAGCAAGGTTGCCGTCTGACTAAAGCGTGCAGTGTTTAGGCTGCCCGTGGCACTCCAAGTTCCACTCGCCGGGTCGTACAGTTCCGCGCTCGCGGAAAAAAAGCCACTGCTGTCGCGTCCCCCAGCCACCAGCACCATACCGCTGGGCAGCAAGGTCGCCGTGTGACTAGAGCGTGCGGTGTTTAGGCTGCCCGTGGCACTCCAGCTCCCGCTCGCCGGGTCGTACAGTTCCGCGCTCGCGGAAGCATTAAAACTGCTATCATCTCCACCGGCCACCAGCACCATACCGCTGGGCAACAAAGTAGCCGTGTGACTAAAGCGTGCAGTGTTTAGGCTGCCCGTGGCACTCCAAGTTCCACTCGCCGGGTCGTACAGTTCCGCGCTCGCGGAAGGAAGGCCACTGCTGTCGTGTCCTCCAGCCACCAGCACCATACCGCTGGGCAGCAAGGTAGCAGTCTGACTAGAGCGTGCGGTGTTGAGGCTGCCGGTGTTGCCAAATGTGAACGGTGCATCGGCGGTAGAGTGCTTCGGTACCGAGGCCGGTCCCAAAACAAATGGAATCGCCAGGAGAAAGGAAAACTTGGCACCGAGCAATGGAAAGTTGCGGGTAAGGAGAGAGGGCGTTTTCATAAACCCGTGCTATCAATCAAGACCGATACGAAACCACCTCCCTTTCGTTTAAGCCGGGTTCTGATTTCGTCAGTCCCCAAAGGGTGTAGTGGACACCGCATCCCTGCGGCCAGTCATTATGCTGGGAAGAACGTTGGCGGATGGCAAGCCTTTTTCATCACCCTTCATTTCTCCACCCCAAAATTGCAGGACGCCTGCAGAACACTCGTCCTTCCTAAGAGTGGTATTTTCTTTCATTCTCGGCGTTTCGAGAGCGATTCGGAAAGGCAGTTTTTGCCCGTTTTACCTATGAAAACGGGGAGGTGGCTGGAGAGGGAATTGAACCCCCGACACGAGGATTTTCAGTCCTCTGCTCTACCAACTGAGCTATCCAGCCGCAGACGGCGACGATGTTCGAATCTGGAAAAATCCGAAGCAATCTCAGACCGCCGGGCTGTCACTATGGCGGAATCTTTTCCGCAGGCAAGCAGGGCGGGCATCGGGCGCACCGGGGCTATCTAGGAAACAAAGCGACGCGGCAGCTCCGCTGCCTCATTCAATAAATGCAAATACATCGCCCTGGAGATTTCCCTGGCTCCGAATTGCTGGAGATGCGGCGTCATCCATTGTGTATCGAGCAAAGCAAACCGTCTCTCACGCAATCGCTCGACCAACGCCCAAAGCGCAATCTTTGACGCGCCAGTCGCGCGGTGGAACATCGATTCGCCGAAAAAAGCGCCGCCAATGGCGATCCCATACAGTCCGCCGACAAGTTCGTTAGGCGACCAGGCCTCGACGGAATGGGCCCAGCCTAACGAATGAAGGTTTTCGTAGCTCGCGATGATCTCGTCATTGATCCAGGTGTCTTCGCGCGCGGCGCAGGCTCGGATGACTTCCGCGAAATTGGTGTTGATTCGAATTTCGAAATTGCGCTTCCGTCGTTCGCGTCTCAACCCATGCGGCACATGAAAACCATCGAGCGGCAGGATCGTGCGTGGCTCGGGCGAAAACCAACGGATCTCGTCATCCTCCATCGCCATGGGGAATACTCCGAGCCGGTAAGCATTCAGGAGTAGGTCGGGCTCAATCATCGCGGGTCTCGTTCTCCAATCGGAGGAACACGCCTCTCTGTCCGCTCTTCCCTTGCAAAGGCAGCGAGGCTCACTAACATCTCCAGATGAAGCCCCTCTTGCTTCTGTTGCTGGTCGCCATCATGGGCGCATGCGCCGCCGAAGACGCTCCTTCGGCCGAGGAATTGCGCGAACATTTCGAACGCGGCCTTTCCGGTCAAGGCCATCTCGTTCCTCTCGATAATCCCGGGCAACCCAATCCGCCGCCCGAGGGCCGACCGCAATGACGACGTGAAAGCCTCGGCACATTCTCGCATTCTTATTCTCGATTTTGGTTCGCAATACACCCAGGTCATTGCTCGCCGCGTGCGCGAGTGCCAGGTTTATTCGGAGATCGTTAGGCACGATGTCTCGGCGACCGAAATCGAACGCCTCGCACCCAACGGGATCATTCTCTCCGGCGGCCCAGCGAGTGTTTACGAAAAAAATGCGCCGCAAATCGACCCCAAAATCTTTTCGTTAGGCATTCCCGTTCTCGGCGTTTGCTACGGGATGCAATTGATGGCGCATCATCTTGGCGGGGAGGTGGAGTTCAGTGGCCGTCGTGAGTATGGCGCTGGCTTGCTTCAGATCGATGACTCAGCTTCGCTGCTCCACGGGCTGGGCGAGCAGATGGACATCTGGAACAGCCACGGCGACAAGGTGACCGCCTTGCCGGCTGACTTCCGTACGCTCGCGCATACAAATAATTCCACTTTCGCTGCGATAGAAAATGTCGAGCGCAAGCTGTATGCGCTTCAGTTTCATCCCGAAGTCTCCCACACTCCGCGGGGCCGCGAGATTATCGAAAATTTTCTCTTTCGCATCTGTCACTGCGCAATGGATTGGACGATGGGCTCGTTCATCGACGAAGCATGCGAGCGGGTGCGTCGTCAGGTGGGCGATGAAAAAGTAGTGCTCGGTTTAAGCGGCGGAGTTGATTCCTCGGTCGCGGCCGCACTTTTGCACAAGGCAATCGGCGATCAACTCACCTGCATCTTCGTAAACAATGGGCTCTTGCGCGAAAACGAAGCCGAGGTGGTGCAACGGGTGTTTGTGGAAAATTTCCAGATCAAACTCAAATACGTCGATGCGTCCGAGCGCTTTCTCCGATTGCTTGCCGGGGTGAGCGACCCTGAAACGAAACGCAAAGTGATCGGTGGCGAATTCGTCAGGGTCTTCGAGGAGGCGACGGAAGAATTACTCGCGCAGGATCGCGCCGACAAACGGCCGCACGCTGGCTATCGCTTTCTCGCCCAGGGCACGCTTTATCCCGACGTGATCGAAAGCGTGGCGATCGGCGGTAATCCCGCGTCGCTCATCAAGAGCCATCACAACGTTGGCGGTCTACCAGAGAAGATGAACTTCGAGCTGGTCGAGCCGTTGCGACAGCTCTTCAAGGATGAAGTGCGCCAGGCGGGATTGCAGCTCGGTTTGCCTAACGAGATCGTGCACCGCCAGCCGTTCCCCGGTCCGGGACTGGCCGTACGCATCCTCGGCGAAGTTACCCCCGAGCGGCTCCGCATTCTGCGCGAGGCCGACACCATTGTCGTCAGCGAGATGAAGGCCAGCGATTGGTATTATCGCGTCTGGCAATCCTTTCCTGTCCTGCTCCCGGTCCGATCCGTCGGCGTGATGGGCGACCAGCGTACCTACGAAAGCACGGTTGCGTTACGCATCGTCGAAAGCCAGGACGGGATGACCGCCAACTGGGTCCGGCTCCCCTACGATATTCTGGCCCGCATTTCGAGTCGCATCGTCAACGAAGTCAAAGGCGTCAATCGCGTGTGCTACGACGTCTCGACGAAACCGCCAAGCACGATCGAGTGGGAGTGAGCCAACGGCTGTTTGCCATTGCCAATTGCTGATGACCCGTCCCGCATGATCCACGTTCTAGACACCCGACACCTCGACAGGCCTGGAATCGTCGCCGCCACCGCGCTGGAGACGAAAGACGGCCTCGCACTCTTCGATACCGGCGCCGACTCGACGTTCGAAAATGTTGCATCGGCGATGCGCGCGGCCGGCTTTGCGCCTAACGACGTGCGCCACGTCTTCCTCAGTCATATTCATCTCGATCACGCCGGCGCGGCGTGGCGTTTCGCCGAAGCGGGCGCAACCATCCACGTCCACCAGCGCGGTGCGGCCCATCTCGTGGATCCTTCACGACTGATGGAATCCGCCGGGCGCATTTTCGGCGACGAAATGCATCGTCTTTGGGGCGAGATGCGCCCCATCGCAAAAGAGCAGGTGCAGGTGAGCGATGACAAGCAGGCGGTGCAGGTGGGACAGTTTGCGATTCGCTCGATCGCGACACCAGGGCACGCTTCGCATCACAACATTTATTATTGGGACGATGCGATGTTTGGCGGCGACGTAGCCGGTGTGCGGCTCGATAGTGGACCGCCTATTCCGCCTTTCGTCCCGCCTGAACTTCATGTGGAGTCATGGCTCGCATCGATCCAGAGCGCGCGTTCGTTAGGCGCAAAGCGACTTCATCTCCCGCACTTCGGTTTGGTGGCGGGCGACTTAGACGATCATTTCGACCAGTTGGAAGAACGGGTGCAGCGCTGGGCGCACTGGTTTCGCGACGAATTCCGCCTCGGTCGTACGGAGTCGGAGCTGATTCCGGAGTTCGCGTGCTACGAAGCGAACGACCTTCTCAGCGCGGGTGCGCCTAACGACCGACTGGCCGATTACGAACGGGCCGATCCAAGCTACATGGCTGTGGCCGCGGCGGTACGCTACTGGCAAAAATTCCATCCGGACGCGCTACGGCCGCAGCAACCGTAGCTGTCCTCGGCGCATGCTCGTCAGGCTTAGGCTGACGCCAATTTTTCCTGATTAGCGATCTTCCCTCCTCGCTCCCGGACATGTTCTTCCCGATGATGGCGCTGCAGCGCGCTCAGGATTCCGGCGCGTCCGAGATATCCCACAACCTTTCTCGGGTTTGCCCTCTCTACCACCGGCAGTCGGCCAATGTCGTGCCGAAGCAGTTTTGTGATTGCGTCATGCAATGTTTCATCCGGATAGGTGACGATCACGTCTCGCGATCCAGCCTCGGCCACGGTCATCGAACTATTTCCAACTTGCTCGAGGGCACGCACAACATCACCGCGTGTGATAATACCAGCGAGCTCACCATCCTCGTCGCCTAACAATGTTCCCTGATGCCGACAAACCAAGACATCCCCCTTGGCAAGTTGAGCGGCATAGCGCGTGAGTGGAACCGTCCCCGGCAAAACGAGAGCATTTCGATCCATCACGTCCGCCACGCGCATGAGCTCGAAGAAATCGACGCTGTATTCGCGGGCAATATGTTGACCGCGTCGGGCAAGTTTTTCCGTCAGGATCGAGCGGCGCATGAGCAAGACGGTTACGGCTAAGGCCGCCACCGACCCACAGAGAAGTGCGGGAAGCGTGTTGATGTCGCCAGTGAGCTCGAGCATGAAGAACATGCCGGTAAGAGGAGAACGCATCGTGCCGCCCATCATGCCGGCCATCGCGACCGCAGCCCACAGACCAGGATCTCCGGCTGGCACCCATTGTCCGACGAAAACTCCCATTGCGCCGCCGATAATGAGCAGCGGCGCAAGCACGCCGCCTGAAGTACCGGAGCCTAACGAAATCGACCAGACGACGGCCTTCAGGCAAAGCAGCGAGAGAACTGCCGCCCCAAGAATGTGGCCATTGAGCAACCCATCGATGTAGCCATAGCCCACTCCCAGAACGCGAGGATCAAACCACCCACCCAGGCCAACGAAAACCGCGCCTAACGCCGGCCACCACATCCAGTGGATCGGCACCTTGAGAAAAAGGTCCTCGCACCAGTAAACCAGAATCGTCAGGAAGCCCGAGCCGAACCCCACCAGAATACCAATCGCGACCGACCAAAGAACAACCGTCGCCGTGAGCGCAGGATGAGGCGCGACCGGAAAGATCGGCCCCGCGCCTAATAAGGGTACTCGAAGAAGAACGGCGACGACAGATGCGACTGCCACCGGGACGAAGCTGCGGGGCCGCCATTCGAAAAGAAGCAACTCCACCGCGAGCAAGACGGCTGCGATCGGGGTAGAAAAGACCGCTGCCATTCCAGCCGCAGCGCCCGCGACAAGAAGCGTTTTTCGTCTCTGCCGCCGTAAGGTGAAAAAGCTGCGCAATCAGCGAGCCGAAGGCACCGCCTGTCATGATGATCGGACCTTCCGCCCCAAATGGCCCGCCCGTTCCGATTGAGATAGCCGACGAGACTGGCTTAAGGAACGCAACCTTCGGTTCGACCAGACTGCCGCCCAACAGAATCGCCTCCAAAGCTTCGGGAATACCGTGGCCGCGAATCTTCTCCGAGCCGTAACGCGCCATGAGCCCGATAATCAATGCACCCGCGACCGGCGCCGCGATCACCCACGCTCCGAGATGATGATTTTGCAGGTCGGGGAGAACGGAGGAAAAGCGTTGGAAGAAAACGATATTGGTCAGCTCCGCAATAAGCCAGAGAAGCACCTTCGCCACGATCGCGCTGACCGCGCCAATCGGGATGGCCAGCCCAATCAAGACCAGCATTCGGCTGTCGGTTCGAAAATCCCGCAAGAGCGAATGGTTGGCCGCTTTCTTCGCCTTCATTTCCTTTCCCGCTCGACCACTGTCCGATGGGATGCGGGAGCCACGGCTAAAAATGTCTTCAGCTCGACATGGGATTCTGCTTCAGTCATTGAAAGCGCTAATACTGACAGAAGTTAGGCTCTGAGCAAAGACGGCAGCGACGTGAAAAGGCTCGTTTGTGCCAGAGAACCGCAGCCATTCTGCGGATCGGCGCCCTCAATCCATTTTCGTTCTGGACTTTGCAGTCGATCAGCTTTCTAACATTATTGTAAGCAACTCTTAATGATGATTCGGATTTTTTTTGCCAGCCTGTTTGGGTGTATCGCCGCCTTTTTCTGGACTCACCTGGCCTACACCACTCTCAAGATTGGCAACACTGGCCTGCAAAAATTGCCTAACGAGACTGCAGTGCTCTGTGCACTGCAAAGCAACATCGCCGAAAAATCCGGCGTCTATATTTTTCCCAGCCTCAGGTTGGACCTAAATTCGCCGGCGGCGGCAAGCGAAACCGTGACGGAAAAGCTGGCCGAAAAGGTCGCGCGCTATCCCTCGGGTATCTTGATGTATAATGCCGCCGGTTCCCGTCCGATTGAGAGGCTTCGCTGGTTGTCGATCGAATTTTTGACCGAACTGGTGGAAGCGTTTACGGCCGTTTTTCTTCTCAGTTGTACGCGGCTTAAGAGTTACCCGACGCGCGTTGGATTCATTGTCCTGGTCGGCGTAATCGCGGCGATCGCGACCAATGTGCCTCATTGGAATTGGTATGGATTTTCGGCGAGTTACATCCTCCCTTACATGCTAATTCAGCTGGTGGGATTTCTTTGTCTCGGCGTGGTCGCGGCTTTCGTGCTCAAGAGGCAGGTCTTTGGTGCCGTCGACCACCCGCCAATTTCACCAGCGGCACCGCGCGCTATTTTTGATCGATAGCGATTCACGAGTGCCAGACCGATAAGCATGAAACTCAAATCATCCGGCGAACGAATCCGTCTGATCCGTTACCATTGGTCACTCGACTTCTGCGAAACAACCAAAGCATGATCGCGAGAAATTGACCTATGACTCGAATCTTTTTAGCCGGTCTGCTGGGCGGAATCGCGATGTTTATCTGGAGTTCGATTGCACACATGGTGCTGCCACTCGGCGAAACGGGCTTAAGTGAAATCCCTAACGAGCAAACCATCCTTGACGCGATGCAGCACAACATCGCGGAAAAATCCGGATTATATATTTTTCCGGGCTTTGGGCTTGGGCCCAACCCGACTCGCGAACAGAAAAACGAGGCGATGAAGCACATGGCGGATAACTTCGCCCGCCGTCCTTCGGGAATATTAATGTACAATGCAGCCGGCTCGCGTCCGATAGACATGGTTCGCTGGCTTGGGGTGGAATTTCTCACCGAAGTGGCGGAGGCGCTGCTTGCCGTCTATCTGCTGAGCAAGACGCGCCTGACGAATTTTGGCGCGCGGTTAGGGTTCATGATTGGTGCCGGAATTCTGGCGGCGATTGCGACCAACATCTCCTATTGGAATTGGTACGGTTTTCCGACGAGTTACACCCTGTCCTACGTTTCTACCCAGGTCGTTGGATTTTTCTGCGCTGGCTTGGTGGCCGCATTCGTTCTCAGGAAACAGACGTTCGGCGCGAACTGATAAAGCGTTCGTTAGCCGCTACTGGTAGAGCGTCGAGCACCCGCAAGTATTGACGGGGCGACTACCTGCGTCCGATTTGCGCCGCTTCGTACGACTTTGTCTTCACGGCATAAATGATGAAGCAAAGCCCACCGGCAATCAGCATCACGCTGAGAGTTTGTCCGCGTGTGAATGGTCCGGTGAGCGGCGCGTCGGGCTCACGAAAATATTCCACGACCACCCTGACGAAGGCGTAGAGAAGCAGGAACAATCCCGCCAGCATCCCGCGCGGCTGTCGCGTACGCAGGCGCAGGAACCATAGGCACCCAAATAGAAAGACGCCTTCGAGTATTGCTTCGTAAATCTGCGAGGGGTGACGTGGGGTGAGCGTTTGTTGCAGGACTCCTTGCAAGGCAGCGTCGCCTTCTCGGGCCCGCGTGATAATGCTCTCGAGATCGCCAGCCGAGAGTTGTATCGCGTGCGCAGCGGCAAGAGTGCGATTGCCAACGTCCGGAATATCGAGCGCTTCTTTTGGAAACTGCATTGCCCAGGTGACGGAGGAAGCACGTCCATAAAGCTCGCCGTTGATGAAATTGGCGCAGCGTCCAAAAAACAAACCGACCGGCGCGACTACCGCGATGTTATCCGCCAGCCCGACCCAGGAGATCTTTTGCCAATGCGCGTAAAGAAAGGTCGCGAGGGTGAGGCCGATCATGCCACCGTGACTCGACATTCCGCCGTCCCAAACCCGAAGGACAAAAAATGGATCGCTCATCGTTAGGGAAGGGCGGTAAAAGAAGGCGTAGCCGATACGGCCACCGATCACCACGCCTAACGAAGCGACGACAATATAATCACCCACTCTGTCCGCGGGTAACGCGCAATAACGCCGCTCTGCCAGCCAGCGGAGAAGAAGAAATCCGCAGAGAAATCCGAGGAGGTATGAAAACCCATACCAGCGAATTCCGAAGGTCGGTCCAAACTTGACCAGAAACGGACTGAAATTATCGAGGTAATACGCGAACAAGATGGCAGCGTAAACTAGTCAACGAATGATGCGGAGAAGAAATTTTTACGTGACGATTGCTTGCGGAATTCTGCCGCTTTTCCTCGTCGCGCATGGCGCTGACGCAACACTCGATTTGGCCGCCGTGCGAAGAGCGGAGAAGTATTCCGCGGAACATCGTGAGCTCTCGCTTCTGGTGATGCAAAATGGAAAAAGTTTGCTCGAAGAATACCACCGCAAGGCCGATGCCGGAACGCCGCAACGGATCTACAGTGGGACAAAAGCCTTTTGGAACCTGGCTGCGCTCGCAGCGGCCGATGACGGCATTCTTGACCTCGACGCACGCGTGGCAGATACCCTTGCCGCCTGGCGTAAAGATGCGCGCAAATCACAGATCACGATTCGGCAACTGCTCGATTTCTCTTGCGGGTTAGCACCGGGTTTCGAACTGCAGGTCAATGAATATGGCAACCGCGACAAAACCGCCCTGCGCTTGCCAGCGGTTGCCGCGGCGGGCAAAGCATTTATCTACGGACCGTCGGCCTTGCAGGTCTTTCACCAGGTCCTGAAGGAGAAGCTGACAAAGCAAACGCCGACCGAATATCTCGAGCGACGAGTCCTGCATCGAATAAAACTCGGGCCGCAACGTTATCTTGACGATCGCGCGGGCAATCCCCTGCTCGCTGCCGGCTTTATGATGACCGCACGGCAATGGGCGAGGATGGGTCAGCTCGTGCTGGATAAAGGCAAACCAGTCGTTAGGCCGGAAACTCTTGCCCAATCCTGGCGTGGCTCGCCGGCCAATCGCGCTTTCTCCTTAGGCTGGTGGAACAATCGCGCTGCGCCCGGCGGGCGAGAATTCGATTTCGAAGAGATGCTGGCGCCAAAATGGTCAGGCCAGGATTGGCATGATGCCTGTCTCTGCCGCGACGCTCCGAGCGATCTGGTGGCTTGCATCGGCTCAGGTTATCAGCGCCTTTACGTCATTCCTTCGCTCGATCTTATTGTCGTTAGGCAAGGCAATGGCGGGAAGTTTTCCGATAGCCACTTCTTAAGGCTCTTGCTCTCAAAATAGCCCTTGGGTGCAAGCGTCGTTCGAGCGAAGGTTAAAGAGCCTTGTGGGAGGTTACTCATGGAGTTGCCACCGGGGCGTATGGGTAACAACAAGCCGTGTAGCAGTGTCACACCAAGTCGCCCGAGCGAAGGACGCGCCTCGCGTGCCCTGTCATTCTGTTCTGATGATTAGGTGAGACGGCTATGTGAGGCAATTGGGGCTCGCCGTTGTCAGGCGCAACGGCGAGCCCTACGTCGTAGTTGCTCGCTAATTAGTTCACATGGCGACCGCCGGCGACAAGCACTTCGCCGCTAGGCAACAAAGTAGCAGTTTGAGCGCCGCGAGAGCGATGAAGACTGCTGGTAAGATTCCAAATCCCAGTCGCTGGATCGTAGAGTTCCGCCGTGTCGCGTGGTGCAAAAATATTTATTCCGCCCTCTGCCAACACGAGGCCGTCAGACAACAGGGTTAGTGCGCCGCCGCCTCCGAAAGGATTACCTGTGAGACTCCATGTTCCAGTCATGGGGTCATAGAGTTCCGCAAACTTCGACCAACCAGTTGCCGTGATGCCTGCTCCTACCACGAGAACCTTACCGTCAGACAGCAGCGTTGCCGTATTAAGACCACGGATGTTGTTAAGACTGCCTGTGAGGCTCCAGACTCCCGTTGCCGGATCATATAGTTCCGCACTCGAGAGGCCACGGAAATGAAGCGCATCGCGTCCAGCTACAATCAGCACTCTGCCGTCAGCCAGCAACGTCGCTGTGTGATCAATGCGCTGGATATTCGTCTTTCCTGTGGCACTCCAGGTCCCGCTCGCTGGGTCGTACAGCTCCGCTCCGCTTGCTCCACTGGTATGACCTCCCACTACCAAAACCTTGCCGCTAGCCAGCAGGGTCGCAGTGTGCGAAGCGCGCCTGGAATGAAGGCTTCCAGTCAGAGACCAAGTACCGGTTGCAGGATCATAAAGTTCCGCTGACCTACGTACATCCTGAGGGGACGAAGGCGCGCCACCGGCTACCAGCACCCGCCCGTCAGGCAGCAACGTCGCGGTGTGCCCATTCCGGGCATTGTTCAGGCTGCCCGTGAGAGTCCAGGAACGAGTTGATGGATCATAGAGCTCCGCACTTGTTATAATCCCACTACCATCGAAGCCGCCTGCCACGAGCACCAGCCCACTGGGTAGCAAGGTCGCCGTGTGATTAGCGCGCCCGTTGTTCATGTGGCCTGCCTTTGCCCAGGTTCCGTTCGTGGAATCGTAGAGCTCGGCGATGGTTGGATACTCATTATCGTCGACTACCGCGGGGTTGGTAAGGCTATTGGTGGCTTGCTCTTGATTTGGATTTGCCACCGCAGTCTGGACGAGCAGGACCATCGCACCAGTTATTATAAGGGAGCCGCATATTCCTCTTCTGAGGATCACGGAGGCCGATCGAATACGCGAAGATGTTTTCACGCGCAGCATTGTTATAGGACTGTCGTTTAACAGGCAGGTCATAGTTTTCATCTTGGATCAGGTTGAGTGTTTGGACTGGTAAATCTGAATATCGCCCCTGGTTAAGTTAGCTCCGGCGCTGTAATCGCTGCTCAGCCCTCTCAATCTCTTTAAGTGTCGGCTTCGTCATAGGTGGGTTTATCTTTTCGGATCCACGCGATCTGCGACCAGAGATCTGAAGGCCGGGAACAATCTGCTCGTACAGCGCTTACAGACTCGGAGCGGGTCGATTCGGGCAAATTTCCGGCCTTTTGTCGAGTCAAAACACGCTGCGTTCTTCTTACGAGAAGGTTAACGGGTGAAGGCTTTGGCGTGGAAGCATTTAGGCCGGCGATACTTCTGTGCTTCGGACTTTCTTCTAATCGTTAGGCAAGGCGCCGGGAAGCATTCTGCCACGACTCTTTCTCCGCACAAAAAACGAAAACGCTGTACAAATTATTGCTAGCCGCCCGGCTTCATCGACTTCCGCGCGATAGTCCTTCACGCCGTGAGATATCTGTCATTCGATAGTAAGGAAGCAGTCTTTTTGGCGAAATTTACGCCCTAGACTCCTTGTGCTTTCTCTCTGGGCGACAGATAGTATACGACAAGCCCAAGCGCGGCGGTTGCGAGCCCCCAGAGCGAAGGCGTGCGGGTGGTCGAGTTTTCAAGCAGATGCCATAGCATCCAGAGACTTACGCCAAGAAAGATGACTGGCGTGACTGGATAACCCCATGTCCGGTATGGACGTCGTAGCTCCGGTTTACGCCAGCGAAGGACAAAGACACCCAAGACAGTCAGAGTCGAGCAAAGGGCGAGACTGAACTGGACATAGTTCACGACTTTCTGAAAACTCGTGACGACGATCAGAAGGATGACAATGACACATTGGACAAGCGTAGCACGCACCGGTATACCGCGTGGGTTGCGCTTCGCGAGCCAGGAGAAAGCGTAGAAGTCTTCTCCCATGGTCATGGTGACGCGCGGGCCGATCCACATCATGGCGCTGACCGCTGAGACTAACCCGAGGGCGATAAAGAGCGCCATGATTTTGCCGCCGGCCTGGCCGAATATGTGCATTCCGGCGATAAGACCGACCTCCTGCTTGCCGGCCATCTCGGTCGCGGGTGTGGTGCGGAGAAAGGCGGCGTTAATTCCAAGATAAAGCACGGTCACGATCAGGGTACCTATGCCTAACGAGAATGGGATGGTGCGAGAAGGATTGCGCACTTCCCCCACGATGTAGGTGGAAGCATTCCAGCCCGAATAGGCATACATGACCCAGTAGAGACTGATGGCAAACGGAGCACTCACAATGAGCGTAGGGTCGCGATGCGACGGGAGGAACGAAATCGGGTGACTGCTCTTGGTAACAAACCCGGCCACAACGATGATGAGAATCAAAGCAATCTTAAGCAGGGTTGATGTATTCTGAAACCCGCTCCCCAGCCGTAGGTCCCAAAGCAAAACGAGGGTTGTCAGGACGACAATGCCTAACGAGAGAGCAAGCGGATTAAGCGAAGGAAAAACCCCGGCCAGATAAGTGCCAAAAGGGATGGCGGCAATGGCAACCGGCGCCGCAAAGCCGACGGTCGCGGAAATCCAGCCAGCAACGAATCCAACCGCGGGATGATAGATTTCGCGCAGAAAATTATATTCCCCTCCCGAGCGAGGCAAGGCTGCACCCAGCTCTGCATACGAGAGGGCTCCGCAAAGCGCGCAAACGCCGCCTACCATCCAGACAGCCAGGATAGCGAAGCCTGTCGTGAGATCGCCAACCTGGAAACCAAGGCTGGTGAAGATTCCGGTGCCGATCATATTGGCCACGACAATGCATGTCGCGGTAAAGAGTGAGATATTCCTTACCGGTTGAGACGTTTTCCGTCGGCGCATTGGAGGTCTGATTTAGTGGCGTTGCTTGCAGGTTTCAAATGTTTGTCGCGGCTTGCACGGTGGAATGATTCCCGTTTTGTTCTCGTCTCTTTCAAGGGCTCAAACCCATTCGGGTAATAGAAATAACCCTGTGACGATCATAATGAGCGGAGTTGGTAAACTCTACGCGACTCGCCTCTCGTTGGTGCGATGTAGCGTCCGGGGGCCCGTGACAAAAGGTCTATGGTCAACCCAGCCGCGCTGATTTCGAACCGATCGCGTTAGGCAACGCTGGTTCGGACCAGCCAAGCGAAAAAGAAGAACGAGGGCCACGACAAAGTCGCAACCCTCGTTCCCATTGACCACCCTACCTGATAAAAGTTATTGCGTCGCCGCACCGGAAGCTGGTGGCTCCGGCTGAGGCGCGTGCAGCGTTTCGAAAGCGTCCAGACGTTTCTGCTGATCGGCGGTAAGCAGCGGGCGAATCTTTACGTTCAGTTGTTTGATAATGGCATCCGCCGCCTCCCGAGCCTGCTTGTGAATGGCATCGAGCTGAGGTTGCACTTCTGACACCAGAGGCTTGACCTGGGCCTGCTGGGCATCGTTCAGGTTGAGAAGCCGCGTCAGCATCAGGGTCAAATCGGGCGGACCATGATGATGAAACGGCATTTGATCCTCCGGTGCCTGTGCATTTGCAATGGGCGCCAAAGCGAGAAAGGCGACACAGCCGAGAGTAAGAAGCGAACACGTCCGATATTTCATTGCTTTATTCGTTAGGTTACTGAGTTGTGGTTGCAGATGTTGTTGGACTTAGAGACAACCCCAGTCGCCGATCGGTTACAGGCACTTTGCGAGAGCTTTTTCAGGGCCGCGACGATTCCTATGCATTCTGGCTCGGCAGCGTGGCTAGCCTGGTCTGCCTGCACGCGGCGAACCGCGCTGGCGAACGATGGCGGGCAATTGATTTCCATTTCTTCTCTCTGGTTCCGCGGTATTGTCGCTCGCTGATAAAGACAACCTGGCAGGGACTTGGTTACAGGAATTGGTATTAAATTTTGTAACCCAATCGACCTGCGGGTGTCTTGATTGCGATGTGGATCCGCTGCCCGACCGCCCATGCCCGATGCCAGTTTTGACGAGCAAGCATGCCTTCAACAAATCGCACAAGGTGATGAGGCTGCGGCGCATGAGCTTCTGCAACAATTTCGTCCATTTGTTCTCCGCCTTGTGCGCTCCCATCTCCCACGGCGGGTGAGTGAAGAGGATCTTGCACAGATGATTTTCATCAAAGTTTTTCAAAACCTCGACAAATACTCGGGCAAGGTCCCGTTGGCGCATTGGGTATCGCGTATCGCCGTAAACACCTGTCTCAACGAATTGCGGGCGGAGAAACGCAGGCCGGAATGGCGTCTTTCCGATTTCGACGAGAACACTTCCGCCGCCATCGAACAGGGGGCACGAACCGAAGCTGATCTCGGTTCACCCGCAGACGCGCGGCTGGCGAAAGATATTCTTTACCAACTTCTGGCTCAGTTAGCGCCGGAGGACCGCCTTCTTATCACCCTGCTGCATCTCGAGGAGCGTTCCGTGCAGGAAATTCATCAGCTGACCGGTTGGAGCCGGTCTGCGATCAAGGTCCGCGCTTTTCGCGCACGCGCGAAGATGAAAAAGATGTTGAGTAACAATCCGAAGCTAGCGCCCATCTTTACATCATGAATGCAGAAGCACTCTTGCTACGTCTCTTCTCAGTCGTGCGTCGTTTGCCGCCTGAGGAAATTCCCGAAGCACCTTACGGTTGGGAAACCCGTATTCTGGCCCATTGGCGGGAATCGATCGCGCGACGAAAAGCCGCCGCCGGTTTGCTGCGTGGTCTGCGTTGGGCGGCGCTTATGGCCTGCGCCATAGCCCTGCTCGCCGGAACGATGGCGAGCGACGAGTTAGCCGCCTTCAGGAGCCGCAATGATCCCGAAGCGCGCATTGCCGACTCCGCGCTGGTTGCCGGCTACGGATATGAGTAAGTCACGCACACTGCGTGTAGTTGTTTACGCGTTGCTCATCTTTCTCGGCGGAGCGATTACCGGTGCGTTCGTCGCGCCCCGAATCGGACGTACTTTCATACGGCCGCCTAACGTCCGCGAGATGTCTCATCACATGATGGAGAGACTCGAGTCCGGCTTGCAACTTACTTCCCAGCAGGCTGCGCAGATCAAGCCGATCATCGAAAGAACGACTGCCGACCTCGAGGAGATCCACAGCGCAACAACGCGTCGGGTGCAAAAACGAGTCGCAGAAACCAATGGAGAGATTTCGGCCATTCTCACACCCGAACAACAGAAGAAGTTTACTCAGATGGAAGAAGAACATCGCCAACGCATGAGGTATCATCATCCTTTCGCTGAGCCGCCTGGACCGCCACCCCCGCCGCCAGCGCCTTAAGACGGCGCATCCTGAGACCTCAAGGAAGCGTTGCTGGACGCAGCTCGTCTCCGAACAAACATCCGCGTTCCGCTGGCCGAGATCGCTCAACGCTAATCGAAGAACGCGCGAAGGTTTGGAACGTGCCGGGTGGAATTTCAGTTAACTCTTTCCATCCTGCGCCGAACGGTACGAAAACGCTGGCGCCGGCAATTTGACCCATCCTTTGCCAGTGCCTCCTTCGAATAACTCTTCGCAAGGAATATCCCGTGCGCAAAGGAATCAGCATGAAAGTATCTCTTACTCTATTGTCAGCCGCAGTCCTCCTTATTTGCGGGTGCACCACAACAGTTGTCGGTCCTCCTGGACCACCACCTCCACCGGCGAATGTGACTATTGCAGTCGAGGACCGACCATATTACGTGCGCGGGCCTTACTACGTCGAAGGCGGTCGCCATTACGTTTGGGTGTCGGGGCATTGGGCACATCGATATGGACACCGCGTCTGGATCCACGGTCACTACGTTCTTCGTTAGGCTGACCGATTGTCCCCGGAAGTAAAGAGGCGGGCGAGATAGGCTCGCAGGCGTGGCGGCTCGAAGTCCTTACTGCGATAGCCGAGGTAACCATCCGGCCTAACAAGGGCGACGCCCCCTTCGCTTAAGTCATAAGCCGCGTGAGCGAGGCCGCTCAGGTCGCGTAACTCTGCCGGTAAGTCGGAGAATCCACGTGTCACGCGATAAGTATCGATTAATTGGGACCAGGACGCATGGACTTCGGAGGCCAGCTGTTCCGCTTTGCTCGCGTTACCAAAGCCTGGACCAACGAAGAGGAGGAGAACGTGGCGTGGCTCGCGAAAGAGCTCGAAAAGCCGCCGCGCCTGTCCGCTTTCGTTGCGCAATTCCGCATCCGGAGCCCGGTCACCCGCACGTAAACGGCCGCCACCGGCGTTCTCGACAAATCCACTGCGACGATAATTCACCGCCAGCTCTGATAATTGATCGGCTACTTTTCCTCCGACCAGGTCAATGCCCGTCACCACCGGCAGGAGAAAATCGCGCACACTTTGCGCGAGGGAGCTGCGCATCGTCGCCATGCGCGTGATGCGATCGGTGAGATTAAGCACACCGCGCGCGACCGGCGCGCGCTCGTCGTGATAACTCGCGAGCAGTTGTGCGGGGGAGAGGCCCCTGACGACAAGGGCAAGTTTCCAAGCCAGATTGATCGCATCCTGAATACCGGTGTTCATTCCCTGGCCGCCGGCTGGACTGTGGATATGTGCGGCATCGCCTAGCAAGAAGACGCGCCGCTGGCGGAATTGCGGCACAATGCGATGCGAAATGTGGAAACGCGACATCCAAACCGGATCATCCAATTTCAGGCCTGCCGGTCCTCGCCGTTCCACCATCTCCTGCACGTCACCTAACGTCAGCTCAGGGAGTGATTGATCGCGCGAGTCCGGCGGAATACTTGCAACGACTCGCCAGCGATCCCCCCCGAAGGGAAAGAGTCCAAGAATCCCATCTGTTCCAAGGTACAGATGTACCCGATCCGGATCGATTGATTCTCCGATGCGCAGGTCAGCGAGGATAAAGCTCTCGTCGTATTGCGCGCCCGCAAACTCCATCCCGAGCGCGTGACGGGTTGCGCTGTGTGCGCCGTCGCAGCCGAGGAGCCATGGTGTTTCAACAACTTCTTCGCGACCGTCATCGTGCTTCAAAGTAGCGCGGACCGTTTCGTCGCTCTGCTGAAGAGTCGACAGTGTTGTCGCGCGTTCGACTTCGATTCCGAAGGTGCCGAGCTGCTCGATGAGCAATCGCTCCGTTTCCGCCTGCGGAAGACTGAGGATAAACGGGTAAGGACTGGCGACGGAGGTGATATCGACTTTCGCCAATCGATTATCGCCGTGATGAATCGACAGACCCTGGAGGCGATGGCCGGCCGCGATAAACTTGTCGGCTGCTCCCATTATGCTGAAGAGTTCCAGCGTTCGTGGAAAAATACCGAGCGCTCGTGAAGTTGGAGCACGTTGTGCGGCGCGGTCGATAATCCGGCATTGCACGCCATGACGCGCCAGCTCGCTCGCCATCGTTAGGCCGACCGGTCCAGCGCCAACGACCAACGGAGCGGAAGGATCAACTGTCATTGCCTAGCATTTCACAAGAGAAAGCAGATGAAAGAGCGCCGGCGCTAAAGATTCCATTTCTTGGGCAGCTTTTGCTTCCTCGTTTCGACCTCTTCGAAGAGATCCCCCATTTTCTCCACTCGTTGGAGCGTTTTCTCACAGCGGAAAACCAACCGCTTCGCGTCCTTCTTTTTCAGCGTGGTCTCCACTTCCTCCCAGGTCACCGGCGTAGAAACAGTCGGCTCTTCCTTCGCGCGCAGCGAATAGACGCAGATCGTCGTCTTGTGCTCGTCGTTCTGACTCCAGTCGACAAAGATTTTTCCCTTTCGCAATGCTTTCGACATCTTCGAAACTACAAGGTTTGAATGCTCGCGTTCGAGGTATTCGGCGAGTGCATGCGAAAGCGCTTTCGTCTCGTCGTACGTCACCGCCGTGTTGAGCGGGACATAGAGTTGCAGACCTTTGGAACCCGAAGTCTTAGCCCAGCTCTGCAACTTCATTTCCTGCAGGATTTCGCGCAGCCAAATCCCTACCTGGCAACATTGCACGATGTCCGCTGGTGCGCCGGGATCGAGGTCGAAGACCATCATCGTCGGACGCTCGACGGCATTCTTGCGCGAAAGAGAAGTGTGCAGTTCGAGGTCGGCGAGATTAGCCGCCCAGACGAGCGTCGGCAGATCCTGCGCGAGGCAATAATTCATCATCCGATTGTTGCCTTCGCTCCAGACTTTGGCGGTCTTGACCCACTTGGGTCGATGCGACGGGCAATTCTTTTCGTAAAAGAATTCACTCTCCACGCCATTGGGATAACGTTTCATCGTCAGCGGGCGATCTTTCAGATGAGGGAGGAGGGCGTCGGCAATGCGGATGTAATAGTCGATCACCTGCCCCTTGGTGAAACCCGCTTTCGGGTACAGAACCTTGTCCAGGTTTGAGACGGAAAGTGTCTGACCTCCTACGATCAACTCCGCGCGGTTACTCATGCAATTGATTCTAAAAGCGCTTCGCCCTTGTCGCTATCGTTTGAGTAAATGGGATTCGCCTTCTCCGCACCCAAGTTTCCTTGTCAGGAAAAAAAGCGTTCCGGCGACAGCATTGGTTGGGGCTGACAAATCCGCTCCACGCAATGATCCCAGGTCTCATGCCCGCTCAGAATGAGAATCTCCACTCGCAGAAAATAGATTCGCACTTCCGGCTTCGTTAGGCGCGGGAAACGCACCGCATCCTTCTCCGTGGTCACGATCATATCGATGTCCCGTCGAATGCAGCGGTTGATGAAACTCTGAAGTTCCGCTTCGCTGTAGCGATGATGATCGGCGAAGCGTTTCGCCAGTTCGATTTTTGCCCCGAGCTTGCGCAGTCCATCCTCAAAACTCTCCGGGGCGGCAATGCCGCAAAAAGAGCCGATGTAAGCGTTTGTCAGGTTATCGAGCGGAAGCTGTTCGCCGGAATAAACATCCTCCAGGTAGAGCGGCTGGTGCGAGCATTCGATGATCTCCGCTGTGCGGTTATAGCGCCGAATGCGTGCGATCAATTCGTCGTTCGCTTCGCCAGTGCTTTTGGTAATGAAGATATAGCTGGCGCGGCGCAGGTTTCGCGGCGGCTCGCGCAAGGTTCCGCGCGGCAGGAGAAACTCGTTTCCGAAGGGCGCTTGACGATCGATCAGCACAATGTCGAGGCGGTGCTTCAGATGGAGATACTGCAAGCCATCGTCGAGCAGGAGAGTGTCGGCTTTCATTTCGCGAATGGCGTGAAGTCCGCTCTTTACGCGATCCTTGTCCACGAGCACGATGACGTCCTTCAGGTTCTTTGCCAGCATGTAGGGTTCATCGCCCGCGGTGCGCGAATCGAGAAGGAGTGACTGGCCATCGGAAACGATGCGCGGCGGATCGGGCGCGATGCCGCGCACTCGATCGAACAAGGTGCGCTTGGAAGGTTTCGCCACGCTCTTGTAGCCGCGGCTGAGAATCGCGACGCGCCGTCCGCCGGCCTGCAAGGCACGTGCGAACTTTTCCACGATTGGGGTCTTGCCCGTGCCGCCAACCGTAAGGTTGCCGATACTGATAACGAGACAACCAAGCGCGCGCTCGCGCAGAACGCGGCGGCGATAGAGGAACAGGCGCAGTTGCACGAGCCGGGCGTAGACGAACGAGAGCGCAAAAAGCAAACCACGCAGAAGCGCCGCGCGCGCGCCGTGACGGCGTCCGAGGATGACGTCGATCGCGAATTGTTCGAGATTTTCCAGCCAGCGGTGCATCAGGGAGCCAGAATCGAGATCACTGTGCGTGTCCCGGCATTATCGGCGGACAAAATGCGAGTTTCAGCGTCGTGTAATCCGCTTGCCTCCTGCATTGCCGCAGACACTTCGTCGGGTCGTTGCAGGGTGAGACAGGCGATGGTCGAGCCGGAACCGCTCAGGAAGCCGCCCAGGGCTCCTACTTTCTCCGCCGCTGCAATCACCCGCTCGAGAAAAGGAACGAACTTTGCTCGAAAAGGCTGGTGAAAATGGTCGCTAAACATACCGCGGAGATTTTCATAGCAGCCGCTGGCCAGGGCAGCCGTAATGGCGCAGGCATTGCCGCAAGACTCGACCGCGCGCAATCGATCAATCTCGTGAGGCAAAACGCGCCGCGCTTCCGCGGTTTTGACTTGGAAGGCTGGAATGAGGAGCACAAAACGCAAGCGGGCGTCGAGCGGGAACTGCTGGTGTCGATTGTTGCGCGCGACGACAAAGCCACCGAACTGCGCCGGCGCAGCGTTATCGGGATGACCTTCCAGCTCTGCGCAAAGTCCCAAAATCTGTTCGCGCTGAAGGGGCTCCTCGAGGAGGGCGTTGAGTGCGTGCAAAACTCCAAGCCGCACCGTTACGCTGCTTCCCAGTCCACGCGAGTGCGGCACGTCCCCCTCGATCCTGCAGGAAAAGGCGAATGGCTCGATTTGCACCGCGTGAAAGAAATGGCGCGCCGTCTGTTGCGCCATCATTCCAGCCTCCATTTTCCCGGCGCGCGCGACGGTCACAAAGTTATACATTTGCAGCGCGACGCCGAGGCAATCGAACCCAGGGCCGAGATTCGATGTGGTGGCGGGAACGCGTACTGTGATCTGTTGCTTGTTCAAAGGATGTCGCCCAAAAATACAGAGCGAAGAGCCGGGGCCGCCGCAAGGATTGTAGCTTGGGCCGTTCCCGCGGCAAGGCGAGGGCGCGAACGCCAATGAAAGACTGGATTGATCTCGAACTGGTGCGCCATTTCGCTTCGGAAAAAACCGAGGCTTACCGGCTCTGCACCAAGCCCGACGGTTGGATCGAACGCTACGGACCGGACGTTCTGATTTCAAACCGAAACGAGGCGACGCGGGAGACTCTTCTGCACGAGCTGGATGAATGGGCGTTGCTCACCGGCGCGCGGTTTGGACGCGTCTTTGGTCGCCATCTTCCAAAACAAAATGCGGAGCGTAACGTGCCGCAGCTCATCTTCGGCGATCCGGCAGCGCCGTTGCAAGGCACGGTCTTGGAGCGCGATGTTTGTTATTCGCTCGATTTTGGCGCTGGCTACTCGGTCGGCCTTTTTCTCGACCAACGCGAGAATCGTTCACTCGTTAGGCGAGCGGCGCCGCGCCGAATGTTGAACTGTTTTGCTTACACCTGCTCGTTTTCAGTCGTCGCCGGTTTGGCCGGAGCGGAAACCCTCAGCATCGATCTTTCCAAAAAATCGCTCAATCGCGGCCGCGATAATTTCATGCTGAACCGGCTGGCGACCGATCGTCACCGCTTCCTGGCTGCCGACGTCATGGCTTTCCTTCCACGGCTTGCGCGAAAGGGCGAACGCTTCGATCTGATCGTTCTCGACCCTCCGACCTTTTCCCGCTCGCGCACGGGCAAGGCCTGGCAGGTAGAACATGATTTCGAAAAGCTTCTCTTCAACGCCCTCGAGATCGCGGAGCGAGACGCGAAAATTATGCTTTCAACCAATTGCACCCGTCTGGACGAGCGCGCCCTTGAGGTCATGGGCCGCTTTTGCCTCAAAGCCACACGCCGTGCCGGCACTTTCCAGCGCCCCGCGCGACTGGCCGATTTTCCCATCGGGGCCGCGGCGCGTTCCCTTTGGCTGATCTTGCGCTAGCTTTTTCCTGACGCGCAACCGAGCATTGCGATGCGAAGAGGACATATATGGAAAGCGACGAAATGAGCAGCGACATTGCGGCCCGAGGCCTCCAATACACTAAAGAGCAATGGGACGAGATCATGGCGCAAACGGAGGATTACGTTCGCGCCAACCCAACCAAGTCGCTCCTCTACGGAGTGGCAGCGGGATTCGTTTTGGATCGACTGCCCATCTTCCGCATCCTGGGTGGCTTGTTTCGGCTTTGCTTCATGGCTTTTAAGCCGGCCATTCTCATTTACGGCGCAACCAAGCTCTACCACCTGATCAGCGAGGACGATCGTTAGGTCGTTAGGCGCGCTCTCCTTTCCCAGCGGTCAAGGCTTGGTCCCGGTGAGGCTTGCCTAACGATCGAGGGTGAAGCCAACTTTCACCGTCACCTGCCAGTGATTAATTTTATTATCCTCGATATGTCCGCGCATCTCGGTCACCTCAAACCACCGCATGTTGCGAATGGTTTTCGAGGCGAGGCCGATCGCATTTTTAACCGCGTCGTCAATTGAGGTTTGGGAAGAACCAACCAGCTCAAGCTTTTTGTAAACGTGATCGCTCATCGCGCACACTCGCTGGGCGACCTGCGAATGACAACTGCAAGAGCTGCGCCCTAACTTTGCATTGAGCTAGTCTAGACCGCTTGTTAGCGTGCCCTGCGCTCATGGAAGAAAATATTGAGTCTCATTTGAAGGAAACTCGCGTCTTCAAGCCATCACGCGAGTTTGCCAAAAAGGCCCGTATCTCCAGCCTTGAGCAGTATCGGCGGATGTACCGCGAATCGATCCGCAACCCGGATAAATTCTGGGCACGCGAAGCGCGCGAACTGCATTGGCAAAAGCCCTGGAAAAAAGTTCTGCAATGGAAAGCGCCATCCGCAAAATGGTTTGTCGGCGGCAAACTGAATCTCTCGGAGAATTGCCTCGATCGTCATCTGCAAGGCGCTCGGCGCAACAAAGCCGCCATCATTTGGGAAGGCGAACCTGGGGACAAGCGTATCCTCACCTATCAGCAACTCCATCGCGAAGTCTGCCGTTTCGCCAACGTTTTAAAGCGAAACAAAATTCGAAAAGGCGATCGCGTCATCATTTACCTTCCGGCTATTCCGGAGGCAGCCATTGCCATGCTCGCCTGCACGCGCATCGGCGCAATTCATTCGGTCGTCTTTGGCGGCTTTAGCGCCGATAGCATTCGCGACCGCATCGCCGATTGCGGTGCGACCGCGGTCATCACGGCCGACGCCGGTTACCGCCGGGGCGCGCTTGTTCCGCTCAAACACAACGTTGACCAAGCCCTGAAAGGCAAGACCACGGTGAAACGCGTAATCGTTTTTCGGCGCGCCGGGAACGATATTCCCATCGAAGAAGGGCGCGACGTTTGGTGGCATCGCGAGCTGCAATACGTCGACGCGAATTGCCCGCCAGCAGCACTCGACAGCGAACATCCTCTTTACATCCTCTACACCAGCGGATCGACGGGGAAACCGAAAGGCATCCTCCATACTACGGGTGGTTATCTGGTCGGAATTCACGCGACGACAAAATACGTTTTCGATTTGCGCGAAGACGACATCTTTTGGTGTACCGCGGATGTCGGCTGGGTAACCGGGCATAGCTACGTCGTCTACGGACCGCTCGCCGCCGGTGCGACCGTTCTCATGTATGAGGGCGCACCAAATTGGCCTGAACCTGACCGTTTCTGGCGCATCATCGAGGATTACGCGGTCAGCATCCTCTACACGGCGCCGACTGCGATCCGCGCGTTTATACGTTGGGGCGACCAATGGGTGAAAAAGCACGACCTTTCGTCGCTGCGATTGCTAGGCACGGTGGGCGAACCGATCAATCCCGAGGCCTGGATGTGGTATCACCGGACGATCGGTGGTGGGCGTTGCCCAATCGTCGATACGTGGTGGCAGACAGAAACCGGCGGGATGATGATCACTCCATTGCCCGGTGCGACGCCGACCAAGCCGGGCAGCGCAACGCTGCCATTCTTTGGCGTCGATGCCGCGGTAGTCGATGCCGCGGGCAAGGAAGTGCCGTCGAACGTGGGAGGAAAATTAATTATCAGGCGCCCCTGGCCCTCCATGCTGCGCACGATCTACGGCGATAAGGTGCGCTATCGAAAACAGTATTGGAGCCAATACCCGGGTAACTATTTTACTGGCGACGGGGCGCGGCGCGACAAGGATGGCTACTTCTGGATTGTCGGTCGCATTGACGACGTCCTCAACGTGGCCGGTCATCGGCTTGGCACTTCGGAAATCGAAAGCGCGCTCGTTAGTCATCCCAGAGTCGCGGAGGCGGCAGCGGTTGGTCGCCCCGACGAGATCAAAGGCCAGAGTGTGGTCGTATTTGTCACGCTCAAAGGGGATGTCATCCCGAACCCCGGTCTGAAGGAAGAACTGCGCGGCCATGTTAGCCAGCATATCGGCTCGATCGCCAGACCGGACGAAGTGCGTTTCGCTGAAGCGCTTCCGAAAACGCGCAGCGGAAAAATCATGCGCCGTTTACTCAAGGAAATCGCGAGCGGCAGAACCGTCACCGGCGACACCACCACCTTGGAAGATTTCAGCGTGCTGGCCAAACTCAGCCGCGCCGAGGAATGAAGTAGATTGGTGCTGTGAGTTTCATCACCACTGGTTTTCGCGAGCTAACGCTCAAAGTACGTCGCCAGCGCACGCGCATTGCGCTCCGGCACGAGAAGAGACTTTTGCAAAGGTCCGAGATCGCGCTCGGCCGCGCCGGAACGGCGGAGGCGGCCAAGTTTCCTGAGGTACGCAACGAAATTGTTGCGCTGAAAAAGTTCGAGCAGGAACAAAAAGAAGTCGCCGCCCGCATCGCGAAAATCGAAGAAGCGTTGAAGAAGATTGACGCGCAACGGCAGGCCAACTCCCGCGAGCAAGCCGCCGCTCTCGCCAAACTCGAAGACGAAAAACGTCCGATTCTCACCCAGCGCAACGACGCGAAGACGGTCGCCGACCGTTGCGACAATGAACTCGCAACCGTCGATCGCCGCCTGAGCGATCACGATAGCGCCGATCGCGACCTCCTGAAGAAGGTCGAAGCGCTGCAAGCCGTCGAGCCACCGCCTAACGACTTCCAGGATCAGATGACTCGACTGAGCACACAACGTGCGCGTTTTCCGCGCGAACGCGGCGAGATGGAAAAGGCGCGACTTGGCAGTGAGGAAGCCTGTCGTAACGCGAGGCAACGGCTGGCCGCGGCCGACGAGCAACTCGCGCAGATGGAAAAGAAGATCGCCAAAGTCCGCGGCGAGTTCGAAGCGCGCGATCGCGAGTTGAATGAAAGCGCTCGCGTCCAGGAGGAAGAAGTGCGGCAGGCGCGACAGCAACATCAGACGGTGGAGGAAAAAAAGAATCCGGCTTATCTCAACATCGGTCGGCACCTCGCGTCGCAGGGCATTGCGCCGCCCAGTGCGCCACATCTGCTCGTCGAGGTGCAGCGCCGCCGCGGCGCAGTCGATCACCACGCGCAACACAAGGCTGAGCTGGCCGATCTCTCGAAAAAAATCGACAAGCAAGAACTCCGAAAATTTTACTTCACGATCTTCTCGCTCCTCGCGCTCCTCGCCATCATCCTTCCGCTGGTTTCGCAATCGCCTGCCAAGCGCGATTGGTTGCCGCAGGCAACCTCGGCCATTCTTTCTCTCGACATCGAGCAGTTCAACAAAAGTCCGCTCGCACGACGCTGGAGCAAGGAACAACCCGAGATTTGGCAAAAGGTTGTGATTGGATTGTTCGGCGAAGCCGCCCATACCCCCGGGTTCAACCTCGCGCAGGACGCCAGTCGCGTGACTCGCGCCCTAACGACTAACGACCTCGGACACCAGGAGGAATATGTCCTGGTGGAATCAAAGGGCGATCTCGCGCCCGTCATACGCTCGATCGCCCAGGACAAAAGCTTTACCAACAGCACTGTCACCGGCCTTGTCGTTTTCCAAGGCAAAGATGTGAGCGTAGCCCGAGTCGGACCACGCACGCTCGCTGTCGGGTCGATAGGAGAAGTTGAGCATCTTGTCCACGTCCGCCTTGGGACCGAACCAGATCTGAAAATCGACGACCCGCTCCTGCAACGCTTCCAGGCGCTCGAAGCCAGCAGTGTGCTCCGTCTGGTTTTCCGCACCTCTTCCGAGCCCGGTTCTTTTTTCGGCCAACTTTTCTCACCCGACCTGACCCAGGCCACGCGAGGGCTTGGTCTAAGCATGAATCTGGAAGTCCCATCGAAAGCCCGTCTCATCGTTTGGGCCCGTGATCCGGAAAAAGCGAAGAACCTGGCGGCCTCACTCCAAAATGAGGCAGCTCGCTGGCTCGCGCTGCCGGGATCTGATTTTGTTCTTACGACGGAGCCGCCGAAGGTCGAGCAGAAAAACGATATCCTGACTCTCGACTTCCAAATCCCTGAAGGCGCGTCTCGCCTGCTCCTGCAACGTCTGGCAAAGGTTCCGCCGGCCCCTGTCTCGCCGTGAAGTTATCGTTAGGCTGCTTGAGCATGCGATGCTCGATTCCGCGCGCTCTGCTGCTCTGTCTGTTCGCCAGCTCGCTCTGGGCCGCGCCGCATTACGATAATCTCGTCGACATCCGGTCAGTCGATCCCACCATTCGAGTGGACCTGCAGTATGCACGGGCAGAGAACATCGCCGGCCACGCACTTTATCCACCGGACATGCCGGCGCTGGTTAGGCCTAGCACCGCGAGTCGCCTCGCCAAGGCGCAGGCATTTTTACGGGGGCATCATTACGGCCTAAAAATCTGGGACGCCTACCGACCGCTGGCAGCGCAGATTGAATTGTGGAAGCTCACCCACGACGGCTCTTTCGTGGCCGATCCCGAAAATGGCAACGGGTCGCTTCACAGCTGGGGCGTCGCGGTGGACGCAACCCTGGTGGACGATCGGGGCCGCGAATTGCAAATGCCGAGCAAGTTCGACGAGTTCACGCCTGCGGCGCGTCTGCATTACGACGGCGACGACGCGGTCGTGAGACGCAATCTCAAAATCCTGCAAGCCGCGATGAAGCACGGCGGTTTCTATGGGATGCGCACCGAATGGTGGCACTTCATAGCCTATGATTGGAAAAAGTACGCGCCGATTCGCGAGGCCAAGGAATTGGAGCGTTGAAGTGTTAAATCGATGACGCGAGTTTCCTCCCGCGTTCGACACCCAATACTCATGCTCGCCTCGTTCAGCCAAGCGCTCAGTGAACCCGAATACATCCACGTCCTGATCAACCCGTTGCCGACTTATGGCCTAACGATGGGCATCATCGGCCTGATCCTGGCGTTGATCCTGCGCAGCCGTTCAGCACAAATCGCCACGCTCGCGCTCATCCTCCTGAGCGGCGCGAGCGCCTGGCCGGTGGCCGCCTATGGCGAGAAAGGATACGACCGTGTTCTTTCCATGTCTGACGATCAGGGACAGGCTTGGCTCAAAGCGCATATGCATCGCGCGGATAAATTGGTTTGGTCGCTCTATGTCGTGGCGGGGCTCGCCGCGCTCGCGATCTTTGCTCCACTGATGTGGCCTAAGACCGCTACCCTTCTTGCCGTGGTGACGCTGCTCTTTTCTTTCGTCGCGCTGGGAATGAGTGGCTATATCGCCTACGCCGGCGGCAAGGTTCGCCATCGCGAATTCCGCAACGAGCTCGCGCCCTCCGTTCCAGCGGAACACGACGAGCATTAAAGCGTGCGCATCGACATCATCACACTTTTTCCCGAGCTCTGCCGCGTCCCTCTGAGCGAAAGCATGATGGGCCGGGCGCAACGCAGCCGCGCGCTCGAGCTGTGCATCCACAACTTGCGAACTTGGACTAACGACCGTCACCATGTGGTGGATGACGCGCCGTTTGGTGGTGGCCAAGGTATGGTCATGAAACCGGAACCGATCTTCGCCGCGGTCGAATCGCTTCGCAGTCACGCGAGTAAAGTCGTCCTCATGACGCCGCAAGGCCGGCGCTTCGATCAGGCAATGGCGCAAAGATTTTCCGGTCACGAACATCTCATCATCATTTGCGGGCATTACGAAGGAGTCGACCATCGCGTCATCGAACATCTGATCGATGTCGAGGTTTCGATTGGCGATTATGTCCTAACGAACGGCGCGATTGCCGCGGTGATCTTCGTCGATGCAATTGTCCGGCTGCTTCCCGGAGTGCTCGGACACGAACAATCGGCGGCCGACGACAGCTTCAGTCGCGGCTGGCTCGAGGCGCCCTCCTACACCCGTCCAGCCGAGTTTCGCGGCTGGAAAGTGCCGGAGATTCTCCTCTCCGGTCATCACGCCGAGATTGCCGCCTGGCGCAAACGCGAAGCAGAACGTCGTACCCGGGAAAACCGGCCCGACCTGCTGCCCTGAATCGGCCGCACATTCCGCTCTGTGCAGAGGCGGGAAATCGGTTATTCGTTTCACATGATTCGCTCAGTCGCCGCCGCCGTCCTGACCTCCTTTCTCTGCCTAACGAGTCTTGAGGCCGAAAAAATCGCGCTGACCGGCGCAACCGTCATCAATCCGGAAGACGGCAAAACGATCGAGAACGGGACCGTCTTCATTGACGGCAACATGATCGCCGCCGCCGGACCGGCCAAGGACGTGAAGCTGCCGGAGAAAGTGCGACGGATCGATTGCAGTGGGAAATTCATCGTGCCGGGATACATCGATACCCATGTGCATTTCTTCCAATCGGCCGATCTCTTTACCCGGCCCGATGTGGTCGACCTCACCAAGGTGCGGCCCTATCCCGACGAGGTGAATTGGATCAAACGCAATCTCATGGATACTTTTGCGCGCTATCTACGCTGCGGCATCACGGGAGTCATCGATGTCGGTGGCCCGATGTGGAATTTCGCCGTGCGCGAACGCGCGAACTCCACCGCGAGTGCGCCTCGCATGGCTGCAGCCGGTCCACTAATCTCCAGCGTAGCGCGCCCGCAACTCGACCTCGGCGATCCGCCGATCGTGAAGATCGATACTCCGGATAAAGGTCGCGACTTTGTGCGCAAGCTGGCGGAAAAGCATCCTGATTACGTCAAGATTTGGTACATCGTTACGCCCGACCAACCCGCCTCGAGTTTCCGTCCCGTTGTCCACGCAGTCATTGAGGAAAGCCACACGCGAAAGCTGCGGGTCGCGGTGCACGCCACAGAGTTAGAAGCAGCTCGCGCGGCGGTGGAAGAAGGCGCGGATCTTCTTGTCCACAGCGTGACCGATAAACCCGTGGACGACGAATTTGTCAGGCTCATGAAAGAGCACGGCACCATGCTCACCCCCACCCTCGTTGTCTTCGAGCGATATGGGCGGACATTTTGCCACAGGCTAAATCTGACCAAAGAAGAACTCGCCTGGGGCAGCCCGGATGTGATCGCGTCCCTGGATGTAACCAAGCTTCCCCCGGACAAAGTGCCGGAGAGAATCAAAGATGCCCTGGCGCATCCAGACGACGTCCTGGGCAAGATCAAGAATACCTACGACATCGCTTTCAAGAACCTGAAGACCCTTGAGGATGCCGGTATCCCGATCGCGGCCGGAACCGATGCCGGGAATATCGGCACCATTCATGGAGCGGCGCTCTTTCGCGAGTTCCAGCTTATGAAGGAAGCCGGCCTAACGAATCAGCAGATTTTGCGGAGCACGACCAGCACGGCCGCGAAAGCTTTCGGAGGCCAAATGGGAGCCAAGATGGGAACTGTCTCGCCTGGGCACTATGCTGATCTGGTCGTGCTGAATTCCAACCCGCTCGAGGACATTGGGAACACCTCAGACATCAAAATGGTTTTCAAGAACGGTATTCAGTATTCCTCGGAACCGACCAAGCGTTCAGTCAGCAGGTGAGACGCGAAGAGGCATCTGAGTACGATCCTTCTTCGCCTAACGACGACGCGTGACGCGCCTTTTCCCGAAAGGCACGAGGAGATAAGCCAGCCCCCCCAGTAATCCCCACGACGCCTGCACGGCGTAGCCAAGCGAGGCCGCTAATGCGGCCGGGGCGGCCGGCACTCCTGCGAGGTCTCCAAGCAGTTTCTGGAAAAGGGTCTCGCGCACGCCCACTCCCCCTAACGAAACCGGAACACCGGTGATGGTGTTCACGAGCGGCATAACGCAGATGAAATCAAAGAGCCCGGCGGTCTTCACGGAAGCGGCATGCAGCGAGTGCATCGCACAATAGTAGGTGAGATAATAGGAGAGGTGGGAAAGGATCGTCAGGCCAACCGCCGCCAGACAGGTCCACGGTCGCGCAGCATAAAGATGAATAGCTTTGCCCGACTCCAAAATCGTGGAGCGTAGTGGGAATTTCCCTGGCAGTCGATCGAGCCAACCCAAGGCGACCGCGCTCGCGAGGAGGACGAGGAAAAGAGCGGAGCCGCCGAGCAGGGCGAGCGCAATGTAAGTGATATGAAGGGTCTGCGGTGAATGTTTGAGCCACTCAAAGCGATTGAGGACCACGAGAGTAACGAGCAGGAGAAGGGAGACCAATCCAATTAATCGATCGATCGCGACCGAGAGAGCCGCGCGCATTTTTTGGCGCGGTGCTTCCTTGAAAACACAGTAGAGACGCATGGCGTCGCCGCCGACAAGTCCGGGCAGAAACATATTGAAGAAGAGACCGATCATCACGATCGCCCCCGTTCGCCACCAGGCTACGATCACGCTTTGCACGCGTAGCAACATTTGCCAGCGAATCGTAGCCAGCGTCTCGACCAACGAATAAGAGGCCCAGGCGAGGAGCAGCCAATGCCAGTCGGCTCGACGGAGCGCATCAAGAACTTCGGCGCGCCGCGCGGAATCATGAAGGACATAGTAAATGCCGGCGGCTGTGACGAGCAGCTGCAGCAAGAGAAGGCCGAACCGCTTGATCATCTTTCGCGAGATTCGGCGATCTCGAATCCTTTACTCGTTAGGCGTCGACAATGCGCCGCTGCGGTTTAGCAGCACCTCAGCGATATCGAGCACCTTAATGTTTTCGCCGCCTTTCGTTCCTGCCATGCCGTCACTCATCATGTTGAGACAGAAGGGGCAGGCCGTGGCGAGCGTTTTAGCGCCGGTGGCAACCGCTTCCTCTGCTCTCAGGTGGGAAACTCGGTGCTCGGGTGCTTCATCAAACCACATCCGACCTCCGCCGGCGCCGCAGCAAAATGTCTTCTTCCCGCAGCGCGGCATTTCGCGATAGCTATCGTCGTTAGGCGAGTTGAGTACCGCCCGCGTGGCCGCCGTTTCCTGATTCACCCTGGCCAGGTAACAAGGATCATGCAGCGTGATCGGCTCACCATCACTAGCCCCCTGGCGCAGTTTGCCGGCGGCAAGCAACTCTGCGAGGAGCGTCGAGTGGTGTTGGACCTCGTAGTTGCCGCCAAACTGCGGGTACTGATTCTTCAGTGTGTTGTGACAATGCGGACAGGGCGTCACAATCTTGCGCACCTTTCGGCGAGTCAGCGTTTCAATATTGGTTTGTGCGCGCTCCTGGAATAGAAATTCATCGCCAATCCGTCGCGCAGGATCGCCGGTGCAGGTTTCTTCCTTCCCTAGCACGGCAAAGTTTACTCCGCCTTCTTTCAGCAACTGCACGGTCGCCCGCGCAACTTTTTGCGCTCGTGGATCGAAGGAGGCGGCGCAGCCAACCCAGAAAAGATAATCGAAGTTTGGATTCGACTCGACCGTTGGCACGTCCAAGCCCTCCGCCCAGGCCAGTCGCTCGGCATTCGGACGGCCGTAGGGGTTCGACTGATTTCCAATCTGCTGGAGCGCGCGCGCGGGCGGACCGGAAAGCTTGCCTTCGCCAATCAAATCGCGCCGCATATCATCAATCAAATCGACATGCCCAATGAGCACCGGGCACTCCTGCACACACGCCTGACACATGGTGCACGCCCAGAGGGTTTCATCCCTGATCGTCTGATGCACATTGCCGCCGCCTAACGACATTAAGTCTCGCAGGTCGATCACCACTGCCTTGGGCGAAAGCGGTTTACCCGAAGCGGTCGCCGGACAAACTTCTTCGCAGCGACCACATTCCATACAGGCATCAAGGCTGAGTAATTGCGACTGAGTGAAGTCAGCTAACTCTGCCACACCGGTGCGGCCGGTTGCTTCCACCTCTTCCATTGTCAGGGGAGCAAGCGCACCCATGGGCCGATCGGGACGCGTCGCGATGTTGAGGGGTCCGGTGATGATATGAAGGAAACGATTGATAGGGAGAGTCGCAAAAAGCAGAGCGACGAGGATGGCGTGCAGCCACCAGACGCCAAGATGCATCGATTGCGCGGTGTGAATATTCAGGCCGCGCAGGACGGTGCGATCGATGAGCCAGCCGACGGTTGACCAGTATTCGATCGGTATCTGCACCTGCGTGTAGTGTAGGCGCAGTGCTTCCACCGCAAATCCGGTGACGCCTAACGACAAAAGGAGACTTAGCAGCCACCAGTCACTGAAGTTATGCCCAAGGCTCGGCGGCTTGCGAAATGCCCTGCGATACATCGCGAGCAGGCAGCCAAGGATGAACACCACCCCAAAGACATCCATCGTTAGCTCGTAGATGAGGTAATACCAGCCGTGATGAAAGTTGTAGGGCCCGTCGTGCGCGATCGCGAGTAGCGTGGTGCCGATGGTGAGAACAAGGAATCCGCTAAAGAGGAAAAGATGAAGCAGCGCCCCAAGCGTCTTCTTGTGCACCCGCTTTTGCGCCAGTGCGTAGACGATGAGCCGCTCGAGCCAGACCCGCCAATCGCGTGTGAATCCTGGCTGCCGTCCTTTTCGCCATTGCCGGCGATGCTGTTCCAACTGCCACGCGAGCCAGGCAAAGCTGGCGAAAATCATGGCGAAAAACACCACCTGCATCCATGGAGCGATGTTGCCGAAGACCTGCCGCGTCGCGTTATCCATGGCGCAAGCTTAGAGCGGCGGTCAACTCTGTTGCAGCGCCTCGATGAGTTGCGGCACGATTTGATGCAGGTCACCGACAAGACCATAGGTCGCCATCTGAAAAATCGGTGCGTCGGGGTCTTTGTTTATCGCCACGATGATGCGTGAGTCTTTGATTCCCGCAAGGTGCTGAATGGCACCGGAAATACCAAGCGCGATATAGAGATCGGGAGCGATCACCTTGCCAGTTTGTCCAATCTGATAGTCGTTAGGCGCTAACCCCGTATCAACCGCCGCGCGCGTGGCACCAATCGCGCCACCCAGGGCATCGGCCAAACCACCTACGAGACGATCAAAGGTATCCTTGTCCTTTAAGGGACGGCCGCCGCCGATGACGACACGGGCTTCGGTGAGGTCGGGGCGTTCAGAGATGCGTTCTTCACGAGAAACAAACTTTGTTCCGTTAGGCAGGGCACTCGAATCAATTTGAAGACGTTCGATCGGAGACACTGCCGTATTAGTCTCAGGCGCGGCGAAGGCGGAAGCTCGGATACTCAAAACCTGGCGCGCGCCTGCGAGTTGGACCGTGGCGAGCATGCTGCCGGCATTGATCGGCCTTTGATAGGTATTCCCGTTTGGAGTTTTCTTGATCGCGAGGACGTCGGTCAGCATCGGCGCGTCGAGCAGGGCCGCGGCGCGCGGCAGGACGTCTTTGCTGAAAGTAGAAGAGGTGCCGAGAAGGGTCGTCGCTCCCAGTTTCTCGACGGCATTTGCCACCACAACGGCATAGCGGTCCGCCAAGGGCTCCGCCAGGACGGTGTCGTCCGCCAGAATAACAGTCTCTGCGCCTAAAGAGCCTAACGACTTCGCCATTTCCTCCAGATCCTGACCAACCAGCAAAAGCGCGAAGCTACCGCCGAGTTGTCGTGCCGCGGTGACGGCGTGCAGCGAAGCTCGTTTCACTTCGCGACGATCGTGCTCGATAAGAATCAGCGTGTTCGCAGTCATTAGAGCACCTTGGCTTCTTCCTTAAGTTTCTTGACCAATTCTTCGACCGATTCGACGCGCACACCGGCAGCGCGTCTTGGCGGACGCTCAGTGGCGAGCACGGTCGTGAGCGGTTGGACGTTTATCCCAAGCTGATCACAGGTCTGGACCTCGATTGGTTTCTTGCGCGCTTTCATCAGTCCGGGAAGCGAAACATACCGCGGCTCATTCAAGCGCAGGTCAGTGGTAATGACGGCGGGAAGATTGACTTCTACGATTTCAAGACCGGCATCGGTCTCGCGAGTGCAGCGAACCCGAGCCTTATCGTCGGTAAACTCGATCTTGGAAACAAATGTCGCCTGCGGCCAGCCTAACAATCCCGCGAGCATTTGCCCGGCCTGGTTGGAATCGTCATCCACCGCCTGTTTGCCCATGAGCACGACCTGCGGCGTTTCCTTCTCCACGGCTGCGCGCAGAATACGAGCAATCGCATAAGGGTCGAGTGGACGCGCATCGTCGACGCGAATGGCACGATCGACTCCCATCGCCAGCGCCGCGCGCACCTGCTCGTCGACGTTTGGCGGACCGATCGTCAGGCCAACGATTTCGCTGGCTTCGCCGCGTTCACGAATGCGGAGCGCTTCTTCGATCGCAATCTCGTCGAAAGGATTGATGACCAATTTCGCCGTCGCCAGCGATCCACCGGGAGCGGCGGATTCGTAGGGATCGGGAACGCTTTTGAACGTGACAAGAATTTTCATGCGCGGGCGTTGAGAGTAAATTTCAGCTTGGATGCGGAAGACATGTTCCGCTCCAGATAAGCATGAACCTCACAGGCCAATGAGTGAGGCGATGATGTTACGTTGGATCTCGCTCGTGCCGGAATAGAGCTTGGCGCCGATCGCGTCGCGCAATTCGCGCTCTACCTCATACTCCGTCATATAGCCATAACCCCCGTGAATTTGAATTGCGTCCTCGGCGCATTTCACCCAGGCATCCGCCAGATGGAGCTTCGTCATGGCAGCTTCGAGGTAAACCGCTTTACGATGCCCCGCCACCCAGCCGTAGTGATACAGCATGTGTCGCGCGCTTTCGACGCGCATCTTCATGTCCACGATCTTGCTCGCGACGAGCTGATATTTGCCAATCGATTGTCCACCTTGTTTGCGCTCGTTCGCATAACGAATGCATTTCTCCAGCAATCGCTGCATTGCCCCGACCGCGCTGGCCAGAATGCAGCCTCGTTCCCAAGTCATGGAACGGGTGAAGAGAAATGCGCCGCCGCCTTCCTTGCCGAGCAGGTTTTCGGCGGGGACTTCGCAGTTCTCAAGGAAGACTTCCGCCATCGGAGAAGTACGCACACCCATCTTCTCAATCTTGTGCGAGGGATCGAAACCGGGCATTCCCTTCTCGACAATAAAGGCGGTAATCCCGTCCTGCCCGCGCGTTTTGTCGACGTTGGCAAAGACGACAAGCAGGTCGGCAACGGGACCATTGGTGACGAAAATCTTGCTGCCATTAAGAATGTACTTCTCGCCCTGCTTGGTCGCGGTCGTAGCAAGGGCGAAGGCATCGGATCCGCTATTCGGTTCGCTCATCGCATTGCCACCGATGAGGCTGCCATCGCAAAGCCCAGGAAGAAATTTCCGCTTCTGAGCCTCGGTACCGTTAAAGACCAGCGGGGTTACCGCAGTCCACATATGGGCGTTGATGGAGAAAAGCAGACCATTGTCCTTACAGTGATAGCCGAGCCGCTCGAGCGCCGCGACTGTCGTCAGAGGATCCTGACCGAGGCCACCAAACTCCGTCGGCACGAGCAAACCCTGAATGCCAAAATCCCCGCACTTTTTCCAAGCCTCGTGATTAAATATGGCCTTGCGATCGTTTTCGATCACTTCGTAATTAAGTTGCTCGCGCGCGAAACGGCTGACGGCGTCGAGCAGCTCGCGTTGTTGATCCGACCAGGCAAAATCCATTTTTTTGTAAGTCTCTCTTGGCTAATCCGCTGCCGATATTACGTGCAAACCGGCAAAGTCGATGCCGAGCTCCAAGCTGGCGCGGTGAGTGAGCATTGTAGAATTGGCCTCAAAACCGGTCAAGACAAGCAACCCCCAATGATCCGCCCCACTGATGAATCGCAGCGGATGATTTCGCTGATTTAAGTCTGTCTGTCGGCTTACTTGCCAGGAGCCAGAAATCCCAGGAACTCCTTGAGAAACTCAATCCTGGAAAGCTGCTCTAACCTTCCCAAGTTAAAGGTCTTACTTACACGTTTCTCGAGCAGCGAAAAAGCGTCGGGGACAAAGAGTTCCTGTCTCTCCACGGCAAATCGGACCACGAAAGTTGACATCAGTGCGCTGCCGCAACGATCTGCTGCCAGGTTAGTGTAAGCCATGACTGCGTCGAAAAGATAGAGCTCAGTCCACTGCGGACTTACCTCATAACTCTCCTCTTCTTTGGCATCCTTGAAGAACATGACCGCGTTGTCCGTGCGAATGCGACGCTCATTCTGGGCGCGCTTGGGCAGATATGCGGCGGTGGAAGGCCAGGCTTGGGCGCCCCAGAGATTAGCGAGAGAAACCAGCGTTCGGCGGGCAGCAGAGGCAAGCGTATGAACGGAGACCATATCTCCGTCCATAAACCAAAGCCAGACGGCGGATTCTATCTGACGTCGTGCGGCTTCGATCTTCCTGAGCTTAACAAGCTGGGGTTTTATGCATCGGTCCATGAATGGGTCTTAAGTTGACAGATGCCCCAAGCCGCGACCGGCGTTGCGCTTGAGTTCCGCCTAATCCCCGATTTTATTGAGATCGCCAAGCTACTGTCAACAAGTATCGGATTCTTGCCGGTGCCCGCCCTGAGGTTTGTTCAGAAGACAGGATCCCGATTTGCCTGCAAATGGTACGGACGCTCGTAAAATTGTGTGTGCATCGCCGACCGGAAGCGTCATCATGCCCCAATGAATTTCACAAAAAACATCGGCATGCTGCTTCTGGCGATCTTTCTTATTGCCTTCGGGATCAATGGTCTCCTTGGCATGGGCGCGATCGCCATTCTCTGCATTCTCGCTTTGCTCGCGGGAATTTTCATCCTCATTGGAAAGTGAATCGGGCACCTCGCCCTCACTAACCATTGACCCCGAATAGTCGGAGCCCTGAATTGCTGATTGCTCCGCGATTTCTCTTTGTTTCCGCCGCGCGTGCGCTCACCTTTGGCGCATGAAGATCCTGACCATCGTTGTACGCACGCTGCTTGGTATCGCATTTGTTGTTTTTGGTTTGAATGGCTTCCTCCATTTCATTCCGATGGGTGCGCCACCGCCGCCTGATAGCCCCGCTGGACAGTTTTTCGCGGCCGTGACAACTACCGGCTATATGCACGTGGTTTTTCTTTGTCAGCTCATCGGCGGATTGCTGCTGCTATTGAATCTTCTCCCAGTGCTGGGACTCACCATCCTGTGCCCGGTGATTTTCAACATTGTGCTTTTCCACTTCACCATGGCGCCGAGCGGTATTCCCATGGCACTCGTCGTGGCATTGCTGGCGCTTTATCTCGTCTGGGCATATTGGCGACATTATCGCCCTCTGTTCGATCGACCCGTTTTGTGATCGTTTTTCACGATCCACGAGCGGCCGATTATTCCGCAGTTGGGCATCCGGAGCGGCCGGCGCGCGTCACGGCAAGCGCCGATCATCTAAAGAAAGCACATGCCGACTGGGAATGGCGCCAGCCTAACGAAGCTTCGGAAGAAATGCTCCTTCGCGGCCATAGCCCAGCCCATCTGATGCGAGTTCGCGCTGCCCTTCAAGGTTTCGATGCCGACACCCCAGCCTATGAAGGCATCTTCGCCCACGCCGCGCGCGCGACCGGAGCGGCGTGCGCGGTCGCGCAGGCTTCGTTAGGCGGGGAACGCGCCTTCAGTCTCATGCGGCCGCCGGGGCACCACGCTACGCGCGAGCAGGCAATGGGTTTTTGTTATTTCAACCACATCGCACTGGCGGCGCTCGATGCGCTCGAGCGCGGTGTGTCGCGAGTGGCCATCTGGGATTTCGACGCGCATCACGGGAATGGCACAGAGGCGATCGTAAGGGACGATCAACGCATTGCCTTTGCCTCCGTGCATCAATTTCCCGGCTACCCTGGAACGGGCACGCGTTCGTTTAGTAACGTGCACAATTTTCCTGTCCCGCCCTTTACCTCGCGCGCCCAGCACTCTGCCGCGGCCCGACACGCGCTCGATATGCTGCTGAATTTCAAACCTGATCTGCTCCTTGTCTCCGCCGGCTTCGACGCTTTTCGGAATGATCCGATCACGGAGATGAGCCTCGAAGCCGACGACTTCGCACTCTTTGGGGAATGGCTGCGAGAATGCGGCGTCGCCGCCGGCGCGGTCCTGGAGGGCGGATACAGTGATCAACTGCCGCAGTTGATTGATGGCTTTCTCAGCACGTGGGACGCTTGACCTCGTTCAACTCGACTCGTTCGCATCGAGACGGAGCGGAAAAACATTTGGCAACCGCAGGTGCTGCGGCGAATAGTTCGCACTTCGGGCCGTAGCACAGCTTGGTAGTGCGCTTGAATGGGGTTCAAGAGGTCGCGAGTTCGAATCTCGCCGGCCCGATTTTTACCGGTGAAGAGGACGGCGGAAGAGTGAACGCCGCCATCCATTTCTTCACTCCGTCGTCAGCCTTTTTGCTTTCTTTATGCTCAGTGCCGGAATTGTCGGGTTGCCTAACGTTGGGAAATCAACCCTTTTCAATGCCGTTACCCGAACGCGCAAAGCCCAGGCGGCGAATTATCCCTTCTGCACAATCGACCCAAATCTCGGCATCGTTACCGTGCCAGATCCGCGACTCGAAGTTTTGGCGAAGATGTCGCATTCGCAAAAAATCATCCCGGCCGCGATTGAGTTTGTCGATATCGCCGGGCTGGTGAAAGGCGCCAGCGCAGGCGAAGGACTGGGCAATCAATTCCTCAGTCACATTCGCGAAGTGAACGCGATCGTGCAGGTGGTACGATGTTTCGAGAGCGGCGATATACATCACATCAGCGGCTCAATCGATCCGGTGCGCGATATCGAGGTCATCAATACCGAGCTGATTCTGGCCGACCTGGCGTCGTTAGGCAAACGGAGGGATCGTTTGCAAAAGGAAGTCCGCGCCGGATCAAAAAGCGCCAAGGCGGAGAATGCGGTGATTGAGAAGTTGCTGCCGCATCTCGACGCGGGAAAGCCGGCGACAACATTGGATTTGAGCGATGAAGAGAAAGTCATCGCTCGCGATTTTTTCCTTCTCACAGCGAAGCCAACCCTTTTCGCGTGCAACGTCGCGGAGAGCGAGCTGAGCGAATCGCATTCACCGCATGTTCGCGCGGTCGAGGAATACGCGCGTAATCATTTCGCGACAGAAGCGGTCGTAATCAGCGCGCAGATCGAGAGTGAGCTGGTCGATCTTTCCGAGGAAGAAGCGCAGGAATATTTGCGCGATCTCGGCGTCGCGGGCAGCGGCGTCGGCGCCCTGATTCGCGCGGTTTACCATTTATTGGGCTTGCGCACTTATCTCACGACCGGCGAAAAGGAGACGCGCGCCTGGACGATTCACACAGGAGACAAGGCACCGGCAGCAGCGGGCGTCATTCATTCCGATTTCGAGCGCGGATTCATTGCGGCGGAGACTGTGCATTACGACGATCTTGTCTCGCTAGGCAGCTTCGCCAAAGCGCGCGAAGCAGGAAAACTGCGGATCGAAGGAAAGGATTATGTCGTCAAGGATGGCGACGTGGTCGAGTTCCGATTCAATGTTTAAAACCGCAGACAGTTTTATCGAGGCCAAGAGACTGAATCGTGTGCCAAAGCCCGCGCATGAGCCCAAAGGTCATTCCGACGCGTAGAGAATCCGCCCGCATTGCTCACAGCTGACAATTTCCCTGTCGGCCTTGACCCGTGCCGCCGTTGCGGTTGTTACCTTCATGTGACAGCCGGCGCAAAAATCGTGCTCGAGAGCAACGACCGCAGCATCGCCCTTACTGGTGAAGAGACGATCGAAGCGATCCAGCAAATCCTCATCAACTCTCGCGGCTAATTCTTCCCGCTCTTTTCTCAACTCCTCCAGCCGGCTCGCGAGTGTTTTCTCCTTCGAATCCAAATCGGCGACCTGTCGGCTGAGTGCCTCTTTCACCGCTGCGGTCTGCTTCTCCTCCGCACCAACCTGCGCTTTGAGTTGGTCCGTCTGCTCCATCAACTCCAACTCCTGATCCTCCAGCTTTGTGATCTCCTCCTGATAACGCTCGATTTCGCGGCCCATCGCGGAAAACTCGTCGTTCTTCCGCGTCGCGAATTGCTGGGTGCGCAGGCGGGCAATGCTCTCGTTACGAATGCCAACGTCGAGCTCCAACTTTTTGCGCTCCACTTCGACGTGCCTGGAACGATCTTTCAAGGCCTCGAACTTGGCAGAGGCAGCGGCCGACTGCTCACCGAGCGACTTTCGCTCCAGCGGCATGTTGCGTAGTTCGGCTTCGACTTGTCGGATTTTTTGGGCGCGATCCTGGAGGATGAGCAGTTGCTCCAACTCGACTTGCACGCGCGCATGTTAGGAGCGCGCACGGGCGACGTCAACGACGAGCGGAATTCTCGACCGTTCGTTTCGCCTGGCCAAGTCCAGATTGTCTAACGATCGATCGCCAAGGGAGAGGGCAACCTACAATGCCCCGAGCACGATGCAGGAATTGATGCCACCGAAGCCAAATGAATTACTCAGCACCCGGTTGATCTTCATGTCGCGGCCATGTTCCGGCACGACATCGAGGTTGCAGGCCGGGTCGGGATTTTCGCGGTTTAACGTCGGCGGCGCCCATCCTCCCTCGATCGCCAGAGCACAAATCACGGCTTCGATCGCGCCGGTCGCGCCTAGGGGATGACCGGTGTAGGCCTTCGTTCCGCTAATCGGAATCCGGCTCGCGTGTTCGCCGAACACTTGCTTGACCGACAAGGTCTCGGTGCTGTCGTTGAGCTGTGTCGAGCTGGCATGGGCGTTGATGTAATCGATTTCGTCAGGCGCAAGCTGCGCGTCGCCCAGTGCTTCACGCATGGCGCGAATGCAGGAGGCGCCGCTGGGAAGCGGAGAAGTCATATGAAAAGCGTCGTTGTTCAGGCTGTAACCAAGCACCTCCGCGTAGATGTGGGCGCCGCGCGCACGAGCGTGCTCCAGTTCCTCAATGACCAATGAAGCTGCGCCTTCGCCCATGACGAAACCGTCGCGCAAAAGGTCGAACGGCCGACAGGACTTCGCCGGATCGCCGGTGAACTGGCTCATCGTTTTTATGAAAGCGAACGCTCCGAAAGTTAGAGGGCTGAGCGGAGCTTCCGCGCCACCCGCGACAATCACGTCGGCGAAATCGTCCCGGATATAACGCAGCGCTTCGCCCACCGCGACCGTACCGCTGGCGCAACTGTTCGAATTCGTCGTGCCGACGCCGCGAAAGCCAAATTCGATTGCGATGTTAGTGTGGGCGGAGCCACCGAAGACTTGAAGAGCGAGTGTTTGATTCACTCCGCGCGTGCCCTTTTTCAAAAAGTGCGCGTGTTCGTATTCCGCGTTCGCTACTCCGCCCAACGCGGTGCCGAAGCTTACACCGATGCGTTCCTGTGGATTCTCGCGCGACCATTCGATACCCGCATCCTCAAGGGCAAGTTTTGCCGAACCCACGGCGAACTGAGCGTAACGATCGAGCCGCTTAAGCCGATGCGGCGGGAAAAAAACTTCCGGAGCCCACTGCGGGATTTCTGCGGCGCAATGGGCGTTGAAGATCGAGCTATCGAAGCTTTCTACGCGGCGGACGCCGCTTTTCTCGGCACGCATTCCTTTCCAGAAATCCGCGCGACCAATCCCGACTGCGGTAATTGGGCCCAAACCGGTAATCACCGCGCGACGTCTTGCCGACTCCATGGTCATTCGTTAGGCAACCGAAACTCGTACGCCTGACGCTTCCACGTGCTCTTTCATGGCACGAAGGGTTTGAGCGGCGACGTGATGGATAAAAAAATCGCCGATGATTGGCTCGGCGATGGGAGCCAGAAAGGGCACACGAAAACGCAAAGCGTGGATGATCTCCACAAGTACACCGGCAGGCGTTTCCTTGAACGTCCAGACGACATGCATTCCACGCGTAAATGCTTTCAGATGCAGAAAGTGCAGTTCGATTCGTTCGCGATCGACGACAAACTCCGAGGTCCAGGAGATCGGAATGCCGGAACGAACGGCGGCCATTTTCACGATTGCGCGTTCGGGCCCACGCTGGACGAAACGAATATAACGATAGTGCGGGAGAATTCGTGGCCAGCCTTCAAGGTCAGCCGCTGTTTCAAAAACGGTCCGGATCGGCGCCTGCATGATAATTGAGTTGCCGGTCTGCATCGTCTCCTAACGGGAGCGTCAGGATAAGCGGCGGCTCATCTGGCGCAACGAATGGACATAAAGTTTCGGCGGGAAATTCGTAACAAGACTGATACCCGCGATCCGCTCGCAGAAATCAAGCGACACTTAGGGGGAATCGGTCCGAGACTTAATGCCTGCGGCTAACGAAAGTTTCCTGGAAGCGATCCCTTCCAGTTGGAATAGGAAGCGCCGACGGTGACTTGGGTCTTCTCGTTTCCGAAACCGCCAGTGATGTAACCCTGTTTTATTTCGAGGCTCGACTTGCCACCAACGGTCGTTCCGTACAACCCACCAAGCTCGCCCCAGGCATAATTAGAATTGGACTGCACCGCGACCGATTGTCCTTCCGCTGGGCTTCCCAACGGAGCAGAAGCTGCCAGCAGGACGGGATTAGGGGCCGAGAGTGGCGAGAGGACTAATGTGGGCGTCAGCGCGGTCCAGGCAAAAGCGTCCATGAACGTAAAAGGATCATTGTCGATCAAACTGAGCGGAGCGGGCGCAGCATATGTCTTGGCTAAATTGAGGGGGCGACTCGAATTGGATTGGGCCCGTCGTGGCGCCGAAGCGAGCTTGGCGTTGACAACGCTAATTGGCTCCAAGGTCATCCGTTCCTGCCCCGAAACCGAAACGCACGTCACCAGAATTGCCGCGGCGGCCAGGCTAAGTCCTTTATCCATTCCAGAATGCACTACCGACTCCACCTTATTTCCAGTGGAATTTTTGCGAGCCCAGGAAATTGCAAACGCGGCGCGAGCTACTGAAGAGTAGGCAAATGTCAGCCAAGCTGACGCTGGTGTGTTGTTTACGGCCATCTTCCTAACGCGCGGAAACCGTTCCGGGCTCGTTTGGTCAAAAGGTCAATAGCGAAGTCGATAGGTAACGAAGCACTCGTCCTTTACGACGCGCATTTCGCCTAACGAACAGCGAACGCTCTTCGGGAGGAATATTGTGCTGCGGCCGGTCAAGGTCGGCGCAGCCTTACCGCCGAAGATATAAGGCGCGATGGTCAGATTCAGTTGATCAACGAGGCGCAAGGCGAGCAGTCCGCGAAATAATTCCGCGCCTCCTTCACAGGCCACACGGCGTACGGCGTATTCGCTGCGCAGAATTTCCAGCATGCGCCGCAGATTGACCGCGCGGCTTTCACTCAAACGCAAGGTCGCCTTGTCCCGCAGAGCGAGCTGATACTTGCGCGGCATGCGCGTCGTCGAGAAAATGACAATGCGCGAAAAATCGGTCTGAAAGATATTCAGCGTCGGATCGATGCGGCCTTCATTCGAAACTATGACGCGTATCGGATATGGCGACTGGCCGCGCGCTTCGCGCGCGGCGCGCATCTTGGGGTCCGGCAGCCCAAGCCTGACGTTATCGTGTGAGAGCGTGCTGCGGCCGATAAGGACGGCATCTCCTAACGAGCGTTGCTGCAGCAAATGCCGTTTGTCTTCACGGGAGGTAAAATCAACCGGCGAAAAAGTGCGCGTGGTAATTTTGCCGTCCACGGTCATGGCAAAGGTTGCGGCGACAAAAGGCCGCGCCCGTTTCTTTGATCCGCTAGAAGTGAAAGGGCCGTTATTCCGCTTCGGCGATTTCATGCTCGAGAGTGGCAACTTCCTTGCGCATCTCGCTCAGCTTCACCCTGCCGGCGTGATCGCTCGGTTTGTAGAACAAGTAAACAATTCCGCCCGGTGCGCAGCAGACCAGCATCACGAGAAAACTCATGGAGCCAATGAGGATGGCGACCGCCTCAGGCACACCGCACAAACCATGAAGCATGATCTGGAAAATTTTCTCCCGCAGCCCGACACCGGCAAAGCTGATGGGAAGGGATGAAATCGTGCGTTCGATCGGCATGATGGCAAAGAAATCGAGCACCGCAACCTGCGCGCGGAAGGCATAAGCCACGCAAAGGAAAGTCGCAAAGGTAGCGAGATGCGCGATGATCGAGGCGCCAAACGCGACTAACGTTGCCCGCCAATGATGGGCATAGAGATGATAGGCGGCGGAAAGTTCGATCAGTCGTTCGCGAGCCGGCACACGCTGCGGCAACCGGTGGGCAAGATTCAGTCCGCTCACGATAAACGAAGTGAGGAGCATGAGCACCGCGCTGCCCAGAACGGCAAGCAGAATCCAAACAAGCCGCCGTGTTTCCGGGAGTTGGGTGAGCCAGTCATAACGTAATGCGATCAGCGTCCCGGTGATCGTAATGAGGGCGACCAACCCTACCATGCGATCGAAAACAACCGCGAGCAGGGCACCGGTCGCTTTGCCCGGCGTCTCCTTGAGGAGTAAATAGCTTTTTATGAGGTCTCCGCCGGTTCCGCCGGGGAGAAACTGATTGTAGAACATCCCAATGAGGAAAAGCCCTGCGACGCGTGAAATACTAAGATGAATGCGCTGCACCTTGAGCAGAATGTGCCAGCGCACACCGGCGGCGAATTCGACCAGGAAATAACCGAACACAGCCGCCGCAATCCAGCGGTAATCGGCCATGGCCAAAGCCACGCGCATTTGCGCACGCTTGTGCGGGTCGTGAAATACCCAGACCAGGACCGCTACGGTGACGGCGATTTGAAATAGACCCGCGTAAAATTTTTTCATTCGCCGAAGCGTTCTTTCCAGATGACAACGGAACGACGGATTTCTTCGGTCGTTTTTCGCGGGCTCATTTCCCAAACAAACAAGCAGGATGGAGGCAGAAGCGGAACTAGTTTTTCCAAGTCGACCCCACCGGCAAAGGGTGGTTGGTGATCTTGCGCCGGCCAAACACAATCCTGGACATGGCAACCGAAGGTGCGCGGTCCGATCGCGCGTAGCCACTCTGCATGATCGATGAAGCCGAGGTTTTCCTTGATCTGAAGATGACCGAAGTCGTGCCAGTAGCCGACGTGCGGCGCGTTGATCTCATCGAGGAGTGCAGGAATTTCGCGTTCACTCGGGATTTCTTCATAGCCGCGGCGGCCTTCGATTCCGAGCCGGATATTTTTCGTCGCGGCATGCTCGATAATTGGCTTCAGGCATTCCTTTACATTCGCGAGATACGCCGGCGCGGCGGACTCCCTTTTTGCAACGGCGTTTACCTTCCGGCGGACGTATTCGCGCGAGAACATTTCGCCCGCCTTGGCCAAAGCGATGAGCGGGTCGGTCACCGGCTTCATCGGTATTTTACCCAGATGCAGCACGACAAATGATGCGCCCAGGCGCGCGGCGAAATCGATCGTCTGCAAAGTTTGCTTCACTGCCCGCTGGCGCTCGTGCCCCGAGCTGCTGGAAAAAGTGTAGCAATCCGGTGATGCGCTCATGACTTCAACCGGCAAAGGACAAAAGTTGTGCAGACTGGTGAAACGCACCTCGCCATCCTCGAAGAGTTTTTGCACTCCGGGCAGGAGCGAAAGCCGGATCCCATGTCCCAGCTCGATGAGATCAAAGCCGAGCTGATCTTTGATCTCGCGCAACATTGCGTCGCCGGCGGTGTGCCGGCTGGAGTTCCAGCAGGTGGAGAATGCGATCATATAGCGCGCCTAACGATCAGGGCACGGTTGCCACTTCCGGTACCGTAGGACTCGTTAGGGCGGCGGGCGCTTCGTTCAAGCGACCTCCGATTCGGCAGAGAATAAGAACCGCCACCACGCCATAGCCGATCGCTGAAGCAGCAAGCGCCGTGCGCATGCCAATCGCGTCCGCCAGACTTGTCACACCCAGACCAGCGACCGGCATCAATCCAAAGAAACTCAGTCCCATCACTGCGGAAACACGGCCGCGCAACGTCGACGGCGCGCGTTCCTGCACAATGGTATTCGAAAGTCCGAAAATGAGCGAAAGGCCGAACGAAACCACAACCAGTGAGCCCGCAGCGAAAGCAAAAGCGTGCACTCGACTAAGCGCGAAAACGGAAAACATCACACCCAACGCCGCGAGCATCATGCCCGTGTTGCGTTGCGGCCGGGGGATCGAGACAAGCGTGATCGCGCCCAGCACCGAGCCGGCAGCAGAGAAGGCCATCAGATATCCAAGCTGGTTCGGCCCGAAATGCAGCACATTGCGCACGTAGAGCGGCATCATGACAGAGACAGTCGGGAAAATACAAATCGTCATCGTGGCCATCATTCCCACCATGGCGAGGCTCGGCTTGTCCTGCGCGATATAGCGAAAACCGTCTCGGATTCCGCTCGCCCTTTGCGCCTCTTCCTCCTTGCCGCCATGGGCGCGAGCCGGAAGGGAAACCAGCGCGAGGATGAAGGCAAAAAAGGAAAATGCATTGATGAAAAACGCACTGGCCGCACCCCAGAGACCGACAACAATTCCCGCGACAGAGGGGCCGACGAGACGCGAGCAATGAAAGACGGCTCGATCCAATGCCACCGCGCTCGCGATCTCCTCCCGCCTGACGAGTTCCGGCACGAGGGCTGAAAGCGCCGGATGCTCGAAGGAAAAAGCGATTCCGAGCAATCCCGCAACAACGATGATGTGCCAGATCTGGATGTGTCGGGTGAAAATCAGCGCCCCAATCACCAGAGCGAGGACGATCTGAACGACCTGGGTCCAGATCAGGATCCATCGCTTGTCATACTGATCCGCGAGCGAGCCGCCGAACATGGTGAGAAAAATCATTGGCAGCCCAGCGGCAAAATTGACCATGCCAAGCATGATCGCCTTGTCGGTGAGTGTGCTCATGACCCAGCCCTGAGCCATGATCTGCATCCAGGTTCCGGTATCGGAAATCGACGTGCCAACGATGTAGCGGCGAAACGGTCCGGGCCGCAGCAGAGCGAGCGTCTCGCGTCCCCAAGGTGATGCGCCGGTTTTCATCGCAGCAACTGATAAGCGGGGAAATGAGGGGTCGCAATGAGGGCCAGAAGCGGATCTGTTAGCATCTCCTGCGACCCAAAATCGCCGTTCCTAATCCTCGGCTTTCTCCCCCGCCGGGCACATTTTGACCAACTTCGGGTCAAAGCGCCCAATGATTTCGACAAGGTCAGTCTGTGCCGCCATAACCGTGGCGATATCCTTGTAAACGCCAGGGACCTCGTCGAGTCCGGCGGAAAGCAGTGTAATTCCCAGCTCTGCAAGCAACTTTTTCACATCGCTCCAGGTAAAAGATTGCAGTGCTTTCGTGCGACTCATCACACGCCCGGCGCCATGCGAAGCGCTTTCGAGCGATGTCGGCTCGCCCTTGCCACGGACAAGAAATCCGGGCGAAGCCATTGAACCGGGAATCATGCCGAGTACACCAGTTGCCGCCGGAGTCGCGCCTTTGCGATGGACAATGATCTCGCGCTCCACCCCCTCGATCATATGCCGTTCCTTCCAGGCGAAGTTGTGATGGTTCTCGACCGCGAGCCGAACCTCTTCGCCTAACGAACGCGCGATGTGTTGATGAATGAGCGCGTGATTGGCGGCGGCGTAGCGACCCATTAAATTCATCGCTGCCCAATATTCCTGCCCGGCTTCCTCGGCCAGCGAAAGCCAGGACAGATGCTTCAATTCCTTCGACAACTCCGGGTGCTGCTCCATCGCCAGCCGGCTGTAATGCTGGCAAACCTGTGCACCAACTCCGCGCGAGCCGCTGTGCGTGAGCAGCGCCAGGTGCTCCCCGGCGGGCACGCCTAACGAGTCGTCACTTGTACTGAAAGCGCCGAACTCGACAAAATGATTACCACTCCCGCTCGTCCCCAGTTGCGACCAGGCCTTGTCGCGCATTCGTTCGGTGACCGGCGATACCGTCCAATCTTCGTCCATCACGTCGTGCTCCCGGCGACGAGTGAAAACGCAACCAATTCCGAAGCGCGTCTCCCGCTCGATGATATGGGCAAGTCGATCTCTTTGCCCGGCAATGCGATTGGCCTTTGTCGCAAAGACCGTCAGTCGCATTCGGCAGGCGATATCCACACCGACTGCGTAAGGCACAACCGCGCTCTCCGTCGCAAGCACGCCGCCGATCGGCAAACCATAACCCACGTGCGCATCCGGCATCAGCGCGCCGGCGACTGCCACTGGCAATGCGCAGGCATTCTCCATTTGCTGCACGGCCGACGGTTCAAGGTCGGAGCCCCATTGCCGCCATGGTGCAGCTTGCGAGCGCGGGACGAAGGCCGGTGGCATTATCGAACGCGCCAACTCTCCCGCCTCCAGATCGTCGAAACACCTCTCCGTTCGCCTAACAATGCGCTGAAGCTTCGTCTCGACCTCAGCGCGAGTGAAGCGGCGTACCTGACCAGGCCAATCCTGGCATGCTCGCCGGGAGAAGGGATTGTGGCTTTCCGACCGCTTTCCCCAATCGTAATCATTGCCTTGTTCGTTAGGGAACTGCTTGATTGGCGGAAGACGGAGGACCGGTAACCCGTCTCTTGAACTGGAGAAACTTCGCTTTGTGGGTTCGCGCGCGATGTATCTTGCTCGGCGATGGCGAAAGTTGTGCCGCCGTCGTCTCCGCCGCAGAAGTTGTCTCAGACTCGCTCTGCGGGACGGCAGGCGCGGCGAGCGGTTTTGCTTCTGCCAGTGGTTGACCGGCACTCGACGGCCTGGACTTGATTTCGATCCGCGGCAGCTCCGCGTTCTCCCGATCCAAAACATTACTCAAGCGAAAAAGCGCCGCCATCATATCGCGGGCATTAGGATTAAAAATGCCACCGTGGCCGTTGAGAATTTCCTTCGGCACTTTCACAATCCAAAATGGCGACCGCTGTTTTGCATCGCCGGTATATTGGAGCCGCCACCATCGCCAAACGGTCGTTTTGCCGGCAGCCGTTTCTTCGCCGCCAGTGGCAAAGATGGGTGTTGCTTGATTATCAGCGCCGCTTGCCGGCAGCGCCTGAGGAAATTCGAGATTTTCCTCGAACGCGCGAGGCCGCCGCGGCATTGGCAGTTCGCCGGTCAGAGGCACGATCGCGTGATCGAGCAGCCGCTCGTTATGTCCGGGGGTGTGGTTGAAGAAGAGACGTTGGCTTACCCTCTGCCCACTGGTTTCGGGGCCATCGTAATCGCGATAAAGTTTTCCAATTCCAAAAATATTCGCGCCAATCGGGAACGCGAGACCGGTCGCCGAATCAGTCTCCGAGGTGACCGAGATAATGCGTGGTTCATCCTTCAGATAACAGCCGGAATCGTCCGGCGCCTGATAACACTTCCGTGCGGTATCGAAGCTTAAAGTCGCGGTCATCATGTCGCGCATCTCTTTGGCGTAGATCGATTCGGCGGCCGAATTGATCAGCAAAATGAAATCCGCCGGCACGACCGGTTTGCCGGTGAGAATCCCACCGGTCATTGCCTGCTCTACGGCTCGCTCAACCACGAGCGCACCGAAGGAGTGCCCGATGAGAATCGTACGTGCGGCACTGGACCGATGTCGCGCCTCGTAAACAACGCGAAAAATTGCCTCCGTAATGGTGTTACTACTTCCAATTCGGGTCGCAGCGTCCTTGCGATTCTCAAAGCTAAGAACTTTTAGCAGAGGATCGTAGGCCTGTTTTCCACGCCATCCGAGATAGACACCAACAACCTGATAGTTGAGCTCTCGCACGCGGTCGGTGCGAGCCAGCTTCTCGAGGACATTGCGAAACTGAGGGACATCGTAAACCTCGTCGCTGGCGTTGTTCTGCCAGCCATGCGCATAAACGACGAGAAGTGGTTTGCGCGTTTGTTTAATGAGACCAACCGCCGCAGCAAGCTGCGCCCGATCCCAGAAGTCTCCCTGCTCGTCGAACTCAATAAAGCCAAGATCGTAATCGCGCGCGCCACGCAACCGAGGCTCGGTTGCAGCGTTGCCCGGTCGAAAAGATTTATTTGGCAAACAACCCGGAAACAGGCCCATCAGTGCGAGCGAGGCCGCAAGTCGCAGGAGGATTTTGCGCAACATTGTTCTTTCCCGGATCCCGGCGCGATTGGAACAGAACGCTTCGACAAAGGCAACACCCCTCGAGTGAAAGGCACGACGTTATCGTTAGGCGAATCAAGCTTCGCCCTGCGGCCGGACTGTCGTTAGGTGCGCGCCGGCACCTTTTACCCGCGCTCTTCGATCGGAACGACTTTCTTTCCCACTGGCTCGCCGATGTATTCGCTCAACGGCCGGTAGAGACGGTTATCTTCAAGCTGCTCGAGAACGTGTGCGCACCAACCGGAGCAGCGGGCGATGGCAAAGACCGGCGTGAATAGATCGGTCGGTATGCCTAACGAATAGTAAACCGTCGCCGAATAGAAATCGACGTTCGCGTTCAAATTCTTCTTTTCCTTCATCAACTGGGCGATGCGCTCCGACATTTTGATCCACTTCGGCTCACCCAATTGCGTACTCAATTTCACGCCCATGCGCTGAAGATGCGGCGCGCGCGGATCGAGCGTCTTATAAACGCGATGACCAATCCCCATGATTTTCTTCTTTTCCGCCAACATGCGATCGACATAAGCGTCCACTTTGTCTTCGCTGCCGATTTCCTCCAGCATGTGAATCACCCCTTCGTTCGCACCGCCGTGCAATGGCCCTTTCAACGTGCCGATGGCTGATGTAATCGCGGAATAAAAATCCGTCAGGGTCGCAATCGTCACCCGCGCGCTGAAGGTCGACGCATTCATGCCGTGATCCGCATGCAGAACAAATGCGACATCAAGGGTGTCGCTTGCGTCCTTCGGCTGTGGCTCGCCGTTGATCAAATAGAGAAAGTGCTCCGCCTCCGTCAGATCATCACGCACCGGCGGCAAAGTTTTCCCCTGACGCGCGCGATGAAAATAGGCCGCGATCACTCCGATCTTCGCCGTGATGCTGCGCGCGCGCCGCTCGTTAATCTCACGTGTCGCTTGCTTGTCCATCTCTGGATCGTAAAGCCCGAGCATCGAAATCGCAGTGCGCATCACATCCATGGGGTTTGCGGTTTTCGGTGCGGTCCTGATGAAATCGATCACGCCGCCGGGCAGCTCGCGTTCCGCGCGCAGCTTCCTTACAAAATCATTCAGCTCAGCGCGATTTGGCAGATGCCCTTTCCACAAAAGGAAAACGACCTCCTTGTAATCAACTTTGCCAACCAGCTCGTTGATATCGTAGCCGCGGTAGATGAGCTGGCCCTTGTCGCCGATGACGTCGCTTAACGCGGTCGTGTTCGCGACAATCCCTTCCAATCCCTTTGCTATTACGGGCATCAGCTTCGCTCCTTCATCTGCGCAATCAGCGTGTCCGCCATTGTCGCCGGTGTATCGGCAACTGCAATGCCTGCGGCCTTGAGCGCCGCAATTTTTCCCGCCGCCGTTCCTTTGCCGCCAGAGACGATCGCACCGGCATGCCCCATCCGACGTCCTGGCGGCGCGGTCGCACCGGCGATAAAGGCGGCAACCGGCTTTTTGCAATTGTCTTTGATCCACGCCGCCGCTTCTTCCTCGGCCGATCCGCCGATTTCACCGATCAGGATCATCGCTTCGGTTTTCGGATCGCTGCTGAAAAGCTTCACTGCGTCGAGGTGCGACATGCCGTTAATCGGATCGCCGCCAATGCCAATGCAGGTCGATTGTCCGTAACCGCGAGAGGTGAGTTGCCAGACCGCTTCGTAAGTGAGCGTGCCGCTCCGCGAAATCACGCCAACGTTGCCCGGCTTATGGATGTAGCCGGGCATAATGCCAATCTTGCATTCCCCCGGCGTGATAATCCCAGGACAATTCGGACCGATGAGCCGCGATTTTTTTCCGGCCATCTGGGCTTTCACTCGCATCATGTCCATCACCGGAATGCCTTCCGTGATGCAAATGACCAGCTCAACGCCGGCATCGACCGCCTCCAGGATCGAATCGGCCGCGCTGGGCGCGGGGACGAAAATCACGGACGCGTTGCAGCCGGTTTCCTCGCGGGCTTCCCAAACGGTGTCGAAAACTGGAACTTTGTTGTCAAACGTCTGTCCGCCTTTTCCCGGCGTCACGCCGGCCACGACCTTCGTCCCGTACTCCATGCATTGCCGGGCATGAAAACCGCCGGCGCTGCCGGTGATTCCCTGGACGCAGAGACGGGTAGTTTTGTCGACCAGGACGGACATCGTTAGGCTGACTTGCGCTTGTGGACGACAAGTTTGTTGCCATCCGGATCGCGGAATTGCGCCATGAAACAGACGGGCGTTTCCGTTTTTTCCATGTCGAACTTCACGCCACGCTCTTTCAAGGTCGCGATCGTTTTGTCGATATCGTCCACTTCAAAGGAAATGGTCGTTCCGTCGCGCGAGGGCTGCCAATTCGGATGCTGTCCCACGCCGATGGTAACGCCGCCAACGTCGAATTCCGCCCACGGAAAACCTTCCGGGGAGGACTCCAGTTTCAGTTCCAAAGTCTCTTGATAAAATTTCTTCGACTTCGCGAAATCCGAAACCGCCACCGCGACAAAAGCAATTTCTTTGATCATATCGTTCCGCACTCGTTAGGCATTCTTTAGTTTATGGATGATGATTTTGTTGCCGTCGGGATCCTGCACCACCGCCATGCGACAAACCGGGCTTTCAACATTCTCGGTATCAAACTTTGCGCCAGCCGCTTTCAGATCGTTGATCGCATTCTCGAAATCATCCACCTCGATCGCGACACTGGTTCCATCCGGCGACGGTTTCCATTGATCGCCCACGCTCCCAATCGCGAGCGTGCCACCACCGATTTCGTATTCAATCCAAACGCCTTCGCTGAAATCGGCTGAAGGCTTGAGACCAAGCACCTCTTCGTAAAAGGCGCGCGCGCGTTTGATGTCGGTCACAGGAATGCCGGTGAAGGCGATGTCGGTCACTTTCATTGTTTTTCCCGGGCGGCTTCGACCGCCTTTTTCGCTGCATCGCCGAGATCATCCGCCGTGATCAACGACAGGCCGCTCTCTTTCAAGAGCTGCTTGCCCTCCTTAACATTCGTGCCTTCCAGCCTAACGACTAAAGGAACCGACAACTTTACGGCCTTGGCAGCGCTGAGGATTCCCTGCGCAATCACATCGCACTTGGCAATACCGCCAAAAATGTTGACCAGAATCGCTTCGACGCGCTTATCCGCGACGAGGATCTTGAAAGCCTCTGTCACCTGCTCCTCCGTTGCGCTACCGCCGACATCAAGAAAGTTAGCCGGGCTGCCGCCGTAAAATTTGATGATGTCCATCGTGGCCATGGCGAGGCCGGCGCCATTTACGAGACAGGCAATATTGCCATCAAGGCCGATGTAATTAAGCCCATGTTTTGAAGCTTCAACTTCACGCGGATCTTCTTCCGCCGTGTCGCGCATCGCGGCGATTTCGGGGTGCCGATAAAGAGCGTTGTCGTCGAAATTAAATTTTGCATCCAGCGCCAACACTTCGCCATTCGTGGTCACGACGAGCGGATTCACTTCTACCATCGAGCAATCCGATTCGATAAAGGTGCGATAAAGCGCGCTGAAAAGCTTTGCCGCCGGTTTGATTTGCTCGGAAGCAAACCCGAGCTGCCTGGCTAGCTTGCGCGTCTGAAAAGGTTGTAAACCAGCGAGCGGGTTCACCGACTCGCGAATGATCTTCTCGGGCGATTTCTCCGCCACGGCTTCAATCTCTACGCCGCCCTCTGTGCTCGCGACGATGAGAGGCGCGGCCGTCGCGCGATCCAGCAAAACGGCAAAATAGATTTCGCGCGCGATATCCGCGGATTCCGCAACCAGTACCTGATTCACCACGCGTCCCACCTCGCCGGTCTGATGCGTAACCAGCGTTTGCCCCAGCATTTTGCTCGCGACCTCGCGCGCTTCAGCAGGCGATTTCACGATGTGAACGCCGCCTTTGAACCCGTTTCTAAACATCCCCTTCCCGCGCCCGCCGGCATGTACCTGCGCCTTGACCACGATCTCGCCAGCGCCGATTTCGCGGGCAATTTCATCGGCCTCGTCGGGAGTGGCCGCGACCTTTCCGCGCGTCGTCGCCGCGCCGAATTTCTCGAGCAATTCTTTGGCCTGGTATTCGTGGATGTTCATACGGGGCGCGAGCACTAAGCCCGCGAACCATGCCTTGAGCAATCGAATTTTCCCGCCTACGGCAAATCACACGCCTCAGCCAGGCCGACCTCAGTTTGCCCTTACAGTTAGAGATCCGCCTCCATCTCGATCGAGTCGAGATAGACCGAAATCGGGTCGCGACGGCGGAGCGATTTGCTGTCCGCAGGCGGTTTCAACAGTGGAGTAAAGGCACCACTCAAAGACTTGAGCTGAGTAGCTTCGTACCAGTTGAGATAGTCATCGATCGCCTTTGCTTGCCGCTCGATTGCGCCGCGGGAGCGCGAGATATGGTCGAGTCGTCCGGGCAGGCCGTGGGTCTTGCCGCGAAGGAGCAGTGCAACCACTTCGTACTCTTCCTGCACAATCGTTCGATAAAGCGGATGGACGCGCGCGCTGAGCAGACGCAACTGGCGCCCAACCAGTTCGAGCGCAGCGCGGTGCGCGAGAAATTTGCGAAACTGCTCATACTCGCCTAACGAATATTCCTTCGTCGCGCCATCTGGCGCGCGAATGCTAAAGCGCAGCAGACGATCAAGTTGCGCGGTGCTGGCAGCTGCGCTCAACAGTTCGTAGCGGTCGGCCGCCGAAAGGCGCGCCACAGCCAACGCCCACCATTTTCCCGGCGCCCGCGCCAGGATCTCAGGAAAATGAACGCGCAGATCCGCCAGCATGTCGTTAGGCGCAGCCGGGAGATGGTGAATGTATTGGACCAATTTTTGTCGGCCGCCGGGAGCATCGAGAAGCAGTTGAAGCAAGGCCTGCGAATACGCGCTGTAAAGTTTGCGCGAAGTGATGTCGAGTTGATCGCGCTTTTGCCTGACAACCACGTCGAGTGACGCGATCCGATTTTCCGTTACACATCGACGCAAAAGCTGCGCGTTTTCATCCCAGTCAGAGCCAGGTAGCAAGGCAAGGATGCCATCGAGGAGCCAATCAGGCGGCGCAACGTAAGGCGTGCCAGCGGGAACGTCGCCCCGCTCGCGATACATTATCTCAACCAAAATCGCTCGAAGTAGTTCGCGCTGCACTTCGGATGCTTGAAGGTCGCTCTTCACAACGAAATTGAGTTGTAGCTTCAGCCCGTAACCGAGCTGACTCACCTGAAGGGAGCAGGTCGTGGCTTCAGGAAAGTTGGCCTGCGGATAATCCAGGTTGACGATCAGCGGCGTCTTCCAGTTGTCGTGCAGTTCAAGCAGATTGAGCAAATGTGCCTTCGTCTTTTCCGCTAGTTCGCAAATCGCGCCACGCACGGACACATCGCCTCCGTAGGCAACAAACTGTCGTGATGTGCTCATGCTGCGTGGCTTTACGGCAGGGAACACGTTCGCGATTGCGAGTCCAAAACCAATTAAGGCCAGGACGACAGCTCTGGGGGGTCGGAGCATGGGGGCAAGCCGAGGCTAACCCGGTTTTGGCTTCGTTGAAAAGCGGAAAAAGCCAAATGCGCTATCGCTCATCATCTACTCAAGTCGCTGGGCTTGGGTAGCGGTTTTAAACGCCCGGTCGAAGTGTTTCGACGGCGCCTTTTCTTTCTCCGGAAACTGAAAGCCCAGTCGTTAGGCTGTACGCCCGCAGCAGTTCTTATATTTTTTTCCGCTGCCACAAGGGCACGGCTCGTTTCGGCCGACTTTCGCCATTTCACGTCGTACAGGAGCCAACTCCAATTTTACTTCCGCTCCATCACCCTCAGCTTCGCCATTTCCGCTGATCGGTGCATGGATGCGCTCAGGACGCCGACCTGGAACCGGCCCGTTGGCGGTCGGCGCGGTCGGTCCCTGCTCGCGCATGAGGAATTGCGGGAGCGTCGAAAGAAACGTTTCGAAGGCCTGCAGGTTAGAGGTGCTGCGAAAGAGATTGTGCAAGACTTCGTTTTTGATGCTCGCCATCAGCTCGACAAACATCTCGTAGGCTTCCGCTTTGTATTCGACGAGCGGATCCTTTTGCGCATATCCGCGCAAATAAACGCCCTCGCGCAGGGCGTCCATGGCATAAAGGTGCTCCTGCCATAAACGATCGATCGCGTTCAGGATGATGTAGCGTTCCAGGCTCTTGACCGCGGCGGGTTCCTCGTGACTCGATTTACGTTCGTAGGATTCCTTGATTCTCTCGATCAGAAACTGCGCGCTCTCATCCGGCGTGCGCGTTTCGAATTGCGCTTTCTCTTTCGTTAGGCCGAGTGGAAACGTGGTGTTGATCCAATGCATGAGGCCGGAAAAATTCGGCTCGTCGCTCGGCGCGCCACTGCCGAGATACTCCTTCACTTTCGCGGGAACGGCTTCATCGATGACTTCGTAGACGAGTTTGTGCGGGTCTTCGGTGTCGATGACTTCGTTGCGATAGGTATAAACGACTTCGCGCTGATTGTTCATCACGTCGTCGAAGTCGAGCGTGCGTTTGCGTGCGAGATAGTTGCGCTGTTCGACGCGCTTCTGCGCGGTCTCGACTGATTTATTGAGCCAGCGATGCTCGAGCTCCTGACCATCCTCGAGGCCGAATCGTTCCATGATTTTCGTCATGCGATCGGCCGCGCCGAAGTTGCGCATGAGGTCGTCCTCGAAGCTGACATAGAAACGCGTGGCGCCTGGATCGCCCTGGCGCGCGCAACGTCCGCGAAGCTGGCGATCGATGCGGCGCGATTCGTGGCGCTCGGTGCCGATGACGTAAAGGCCGCCCCTCTCTGCGACGCCCGACCCGAGCTTAATGTCGGTGCCGCGGCCAGCCATGTTTGTCGAAATGGTCACCGTCCCAGCCTGCCCGGCGCGACTAACGATCTCCGCTTCCTGGCGATGATATTTTGCGTTCAACACGTTGTGCGGGATTTTTTCGCGCTTCAGCATGCGGCTGAGCAACTCCGAGGCTTCCACGCTCACCGTCCCGACGAGGATCGGCTGCTGTTTGGCGTGTCTTTCCCTGATCTCATTGATGACCGCGTTGTATTTTTCGCGGCGTGTCTTGTAGATCCGGTCATTGGCATCGAGTCGCGCTACCGGGCGGTTCGTCGGGATGACCGCGACGTCGAGCTTGTAGATGTCGTGAAATTCGTTCGCCTCGGTCTCGGCGGTGCCGGTCATGCCGGCGAGCTTGTGATAAAGGCGGAAATAATTCTGAATCGTGATCGTAGCCAGGGTTTGGGTTTCGCGATCGATCTGCACGCCTTCCTTCGCTTCCACCGCCTGGTGCAGGCCATCGCTCCATCGCCGGCCAGGCATTTTGCGTCCGGTGAATTCGTCAACGATGACGACCTTGTTCTCCTCGACGACGTAGGCCACGTCTTTCTCGAACAGGCAGTAGGCACGAAGGAGCTGCGAAATGTTGTGAATCTGCTCGGCCTGCTTGTCGCAATACTCCTGGCGGTCGGCTTTTTGCTTGTCCTTTTCCTCGGCGCCCAAGTCGTGATTGAGATCGATCTCGGTGAATTCGCTGATCAAATCCGGGAGCACGAAGGAATCAGGATCGTCAGGATTCAAGAATTCGCGGCCTTTTTCCGAGAGATCTGCTTCATGCGACTTTTCGTCCATGGTGAAGAAGAGCTCTTCCTTCAAGGCAAAGAGTTCTTCCTTACGCGTGTCCTGATAAAAAGAGAGTTCCGCCTTGTCGATCGCCTTGCGCTTTTCCGGATCTTCCATCATGCGGAGAAGCTGCTTGTTGCGCGGCTGGCCGAGTTTCACTTTGAACATCAGGAGGCCGCCGGCTTCGCTCTCGCCGCTTTCAAAAGCTTCCTTCGCTTCGCTGGCGAGGCGGTTGCAAAGCATGTTCTGCTTTTTCACCAGCTGATCCACAAGCGGCTTGAGCCGATCGTATTGATGCGTCGAAACCGTCGCAGGACCGCTGATGATGAGCGGGGTGCGCGCTTCGTCGATCAGAATGGAGTCGACCTCATCCACGATTGCGTAGTGATAACCGCGCTGCACCTGCTGGTCGCGCGTTGTGGCCATGCCGTTGTCGCGCAAATAATCGAAACCGAATTCCGAGTTCGTGCCGTAGGTAATGTCGCAGGCGTACTGTTCGCGACGGAGGTCGGGCGGCTGATCGTGCTGAATGCAGCCCGTCGTTAGGCCAAGGAACTTATAAAGTTGGCCCATCCATTCGGCATCGCGGCGAGCGAGGTAATCGTTCACCGTCACCAGATGCGCGCCACGGCCAGCGAGCGCGTTAAGATAGAGCGGCAACGTTGCGACCAATGTCTTGCCTTCGCCCGTCGCCATTTCCGCGATCCGGCCACGATGCAATACGAGGCCGCCGATGAGCTGCACATCGAAGTGCACCATGTTCCAGGTCATCGGCTGATCGCAGACCTCGAACGCCTCCTGGCGTTCGGTCAGCCGCCGCGCGGCGTTTTTCACCACTGCAAAAGCTTCGGGCAAAATCTCCTCCAGCCGCCGGCCCAGCACCTCCGGGTCCTCAACCGCGGCCAACTCTTGTTTCCAGGCGGCAGTCTTGGCGCGCAGTTCCTCGTCGGAGAGCGCCTTAAATTGCTCGTCGAACGCATTAATCGAACGTGCGATCGGCTGCAGCCGCCGGATCTCGCGCTGATTTTTCGAGCCGAGTATTTTCTTTAAAATCCAATTGACCATGGGAACTCATAATATCGGCGAGATTTGCCGCTGATCAACGGAGCCCGTCGGCGGCGACCTGTTCAGGGAGGCCTCGCGTTGTGCCCCGAAATTTTACAGTTAAGCTCGGGCAATGAAGAAAATTGTTTCAACCAGCGACGCGCCGGCGGCCATCGGTCCTTACTCGCAGGCCGTTCGCTGTGGCTCGATGCTTTTTTGTGCAGGGCAAATTCCGCTTGATCCAGTTACCGGCCAAATGGTGAGCGGCGACGTTTCCGTGCAGGCCAAACGCGTGCTCAAAAATATTGCTGCGCTCTTAAAGGCCGAGCGGCTTTCCTTCGATCACATCGTCAAGACGACCGTCTTTCTCACCGACATGAACGATTTTCAGACCGTGAATGAGATTTACGCGACCTATTTTGGCGAAAACCCGCCCGCCCGCTCGACAGTCGCGGTTGCCGGGTTACCAAAGGGGGCAAAGCTCGAAATCGAAGTGATTGCCATGACGAACGAAAGCGCGACAGGGAGCGCAACGGTTAGCGATACTTCCGGCTAACGCCGCGTAAACAACGCTGCGTAAGACCAGCCCCGGAGCAAATGGCTGCAATCCGTAGACTCGATCCCGCGACTTTCGACAACTGATCAGCCGACTCTCCGCTTTCCGAAATGCATCTCCTTTTCAGTGCCGGAAATGTCGGACCCCGGTGAACACCATTGCGATCTTGCGTTCATTAGCCGCGGTAATCACCTCTTCATCGCGTACCGATCCGCCAGGTTGAATTGCAGCCGTGGCTCCGGCGTCAGCCGCGGCGATGAGTCCATCAGCGAACGGAAAAAAGGCATCGCTTGCCACCGCACTGCCTTGCAAAGAAAGCCCAGCCTCCTGCGCTTTCCAGACGGCGATGCGCGAAGCATCGACACGCGACATTTGTCCAGCGCCGATGCCTAAGGTTCGGTCCGTCGTCGCATACACGATCGCGTTGGACTTCACGTGCTTCACCACCCGCCAGCCAAAGATCATCGCAGCCATTTCCTTTTTGGAGGGTGGACGCTCGCTGACCACTTTGGTCTCAAGTTTGTCCAGTTCGACTACATCCTTTTCCTGGACGAGAAGACCGCCGCGCACCGAGCGAAGATCGATTTCGTGCTTGTCGTTAGGCAACTTCGCCGGCAGGGCGCGCATGAGACGAAGGTTTTTCTTCTTCTGCAACAAGGCTCGTGCATCCGCTGCAAACTCCGGCGCGATGATGACTTCACTGAAAATTTCAGCGATGGCTTTCGCTACCGCGAGATCGAGTGGCCGGTTGCAAATAATGACGCCCCCGAAGGGTGCCTGCTTGTCAGTGGCAAAGGCTTTCAACCAGGCCTCGCGCAAATCGGGGTCGCTCCCCACTCCACAGGGATTGGTGTGTTTCAGAATCGCCACCGTCGGCTCGGAGAATTCCGCCATCAAGTCGGCCGCGGCGGTGATATCGAGCAGATTGTTAAAGGAAAGATCCTTGCCGTGCAGCTTCTCAAACTGCTCCGGAAACCGGCCGTAAAGCGACGCTCTTTGGTGCGGATTCTCGCCATAACGCAAGCGGCTAACGAGTGGCAAACAGAGCGAAAAAGATGTCTCAGTTTTTTGCTTCTCGTTGAGAAATGAGGCGATCGCGCGGTCGTATTCGGAGGTTTTGAGAAACGCTTTGATCGCGAGCCGCTCGCGTAACTTGAGTGTTGTCTCGCCCTCGCGGTCGCGCATTTCGTCGAGCACCGCCTCGTAATCAGCCGGGTCGACTACGACCGTGATCGACTGATAATTCTTCGACGCGCTTCGTAACATCGAGGGTCCACCGATGTCGATCTGCTCGATCGCGTCGGCAAGACTTACGCCTGGCTTCGCGATCGTCTCTTCGAAAGGATAGAGATTGACCACCACAAGGTCGATCGGTGCGATACCGTGCTTGTGCGCTGCCGCTTCATGTTCCTTGTTCCCGCGCAGATAAAGCAGTGCGCCATGCACTTTGGGGTGAAGGGTTTTCACGCGTCCGTCGAGGATTTCGGGAAAGCCGGTGAAATCAGAAATCTCGATCGTTCTGATCCCTTCCTGGCGCAGCAGGCTGGCGGTGCCGCCAGTAGAAATGAGTTCGACTCCCTGCTTTTCCAGCTCGCGCGCAAAATCAGCCAGGCCGGTCTTGTTGGAAACGGAAATGAGAGCGCGCTTAATTTTCATGAAGATTTGCGCTGCACGAGCAGGAAAGCTACCGCATACATGACCAATCCAAAGGCGATCGTTAGGCAAAGGGAAAGGGCGAAGCTCGGGAGATGCAGCACGCCTGGGTCGCCGACATAAAGCGCGCGCCTAACGAGGGCGACGGCATAAGTCACAGGATTGATGTGCACCGCCCAATAGATCCAGGAACTCGGATCGGTCGCAGGGAAAAGCGCGCCCGACAGGAGCCAAAGTGGAATCAGAAAAACGTTCATGATGGCGTGAAATCCCTGGGTTGATTCCATCGGCCACGCGATGAGAAAGCCCAGACCGGTCAGGCCAAATCCGACCAGGAAAAGCGAGCCGAGGCAGATCAGCAGGCGCTCTGGCGTGATAGGAATCCCGATCAACGGTGCGAGCAAGAGAAAGATCAATCCCTGCAGAAGCGCGAGTGTCGTGCCGCCAAGAATCTTCCCGCAAACGATGCTGCCCGGCGAAATAGGCGCAACCAAAACCGACTGAAGAAAACCTTCCCGCCGATCTTCGATGATGGAGATGGTGGAGAAGATGGCGGTGAAAAGCATGATGAGAATGAGAGTGCCCGGGTAAAAATATTCGAGATACCGCATTCCGTTAGGCGCAGAGCCGACGCGAAACGACGACCCGATCCCCGAGCCGATGACAAACCAAAAAACGAGCGGCGAAAGCAAGGCCCCGACAATGCGATTGCGCTGTCGATAGAAGCGCACAATCTCGCGCTGCCAGAGGGTTGCGGTAGGCAAAAGGAATAAGCCGGAGCGTCTCTCTCCGGCCCGAACGGCCGCGGTCTTCATCTCGGCCTAACGATCAAACACGATGTGTTTCGCCGCTGGATAAAGAACCGGACAACACCCAATCGTTTCGCAGAAGGCTTTGCTAAAATGGCTCAGGCTCGCATACCCGACTTCGGTTGCAGCTTCGGTTACGTTGTAGCGGCCGCTGCGGAGGAGCTCCGCCGCGCGCTCCATGCGCGCGTTACGCAAAAATTGCGGAATCGTCAGGCCGACTTCCCGGGAAAAAATCCGGCTAAGATAAAAGGGACTGCAGCCGACTTCCTGCCCGAGCATTTCCAGGGTCGGTGGATTTGCCAGATCGCGCAGGAGGAGCTCCTTCGTGCGCACGACCCGATCTCGTGCAACGCGCTTTTGCCGCATGCAAAACATTTCCGGGTCCTTCGGTTGGAAGAGAAAATGCGAGATCAGCTCAAGAGCTTTGCTCTGATACCAAAGAATGCGCGCCGCTTTGGGCACGGGCGGCTGCGTGAGGCTGGAAACGATTGCGCGCTGCTCGCTGGTCATCGGCTGTGGCGGCGAGACGATGCTATTTTCTCTTCTTGGGAAAATGATTTCCCGGATCGACGCAGTCAGCTCCTCTTCCGAAGCAGCGACCTGCTTTTGCAAATGCTCCCGCGAATATTCGAGCGTCACAAAGCGATGATGATCGTTCGCTTGCCGCGTCGCGCTGATAGGCTCATTGCCGATGGCATAATATCCTGAGCTGCTCGGACCGTAATCCTGCATGGCGTCTCCGCGGCCGACAGCGCCGCGACCGTCAAGATTCAGGCAAAACTCAACGCTCCCCGGACGAAAACTTTCACCCCAATTCAACGGACGACTGCTCCTGAAGTCATGCCATTCGAGGCTAATTCCCATCTCCTCAAAGTTGCCGTAGAGCTGCTGCCAGCCGTGACTGACATTGGTCCAGGCTGCTTGCTGATTGTCGGCCTTCATCGTCGTCATTTTCCGGTGCCGAGCGCAGATTGCAAGAATCGTCTCGAAAGACGTTAGGCTACTTATCCTCAAAAAAATCTACGAAGGACCGCTGCACCTTGTGAAACGTTCGATGCACGTCAGCGCGCATCTGTCGCCAGCCTTGCTTGATGTGCGACTTTACGGAGTTTGGGTCGCCATCGTCGTCATCTGCCTCTTCATGTTCTGGTTCGTCGGTTGCTTGCTCTATGGCAACCTGATTACGACCGACGAACAGACCTTCGGTGCGCGTGACCGTTCCGTGATTTGTGCCAATGAAGATCCGCCCCGCCGGTTCTCCGTTTTCCCGCCGCAACGAAACCTCCCAAATGGGATTGCTGTGGTCATCGACGTGCAAGACGTAATCGGCGGTGGCGAAGCTGACGTGCGAGTTCGCGGCCGTTTGCTGCGCGAGGGTATAGGCGCCGCTGGAATCAAGATTGAGTTTGCCGGTATCGATGGCCGCGCCGAGTGAACCCTGCACCGATGAACGTACCGGAGTACGCTCGGAACTGATGCGGCCACCTGTCACCTCAACCTCACGCACACCACCTCGGGCATGCGGGTCGTCGATCAGGATCTTCCAGGTTGCTGGCTGCGGATTACCATTAGTGCCCGTGACCGAAATAACATGATCGATAAACTCGCGATTAAGTTGGTGCCCCACTGTGCGCATCGCCTCATAGGCAGTTTGCTGCTGCTGGCCGAATAGCGACGAAGCGAAAAAAAGTGCGGCAAGGGATGGCTTCCACATGAAGAAAATAGTGCACGGCGCGCCTGCGATTGCCAGTGATTGTCACCTTCCAATCGCCGAGCTAAAGGACGTCGACAGGCGGGGAAAATGCATCTTCCAGCCTCTTTTCCTCGCGCAACAATTTTTGCGTCTTTTTTCGGTCGATCTCTTCCATATGTCCCGATCGCGATATGGAAATGTCATTGCCAGCCACGCAGAAATTCGTCAGTTTTCGCGCGACACGAGCGCGGACGGCTGAGAGGCGCGCTCCCCGCGATGAAGAAGACGAAGAAGAAAATCGAATTCTCCAGTCACACAGGCAACCTCGCTCTCATGCGCGAAAACGTGCGGCGCTTTCTGGAAGCGTTTCCTTTTTCAGAGCGCCAGCGCACGCTCATGGTCTTGGGCGTGGACGAGGCTTGCACCAATATCATCCGCCACGCCTATCAGCGCCGCGAAGATCGACCCATCTCCCTCTCGCTAGAGGAAAAAAGCGACTGCGTCTGCCTGCGGCTGCGCGATTACGGAAAAAAAACTGAGCCCAGCGAAATGAAGAGTCGACCGGCGGATTTGATCAAGCCGGGCGGCCTCGGCCTTCATCTCATCCGCAACGCCTTCGATACGGTCGACTACGTTCTCCGAAGCCGGGGAACTGAGTTGGTGCTGACGAAAAATCTGGAATGGAAGGCGGACCCCGTGAGCGGAATCTAAGCAAAAACCACGGCCTAACGAACTCGCAGCAATTTAGTCCTGATAATCCTGCTGAAGCTCGCTAACTTGTTCGATGCCCGCTGCCGTCCCATCCGTACCTGATCCAGCCTTCGAAATTTCGCTGCGTCCGCCGATGTTCAGCGAGTTCACCGGCCAGACTAAGGTCTGCGATCGGCTGGAAGTGCTGGTCGAAGCGGCAAAGAAACGCGGCGATGTCCTTGAACACATTCTCCTCAGCGGGCCGCCCGGTTTGGGCAAAACGACGCTCGCTCACATCATCGCCAACGCGATGAGCGTTAACATCAAGAGCACGAGCGGACCGGTGATCGAAAAGGCAGGCGAGTTGGCTGGCCTGCTCACGAGCTTGGAAAAAGGCGACGTCCTTTTCATCGATGAAATCCATCGGCTCCAGCCGACGATCGAAGAGTATCTCTATCCCGCGATGGAAGACTACAAGCTCGACATCATTATCGATCAGGGGCCGCAGGCGCGCAGTCTGCAATTGCGCCTGCCGAAGTTCACTTTGATCGGGGCCACAACGCGTTCGGGGATGTTGAGCGCGCCGCTGCGCTCGCGTTTCGGGATGACGGCGCGGCTCGACTATTACACTGCGGAGGAAATGCAGAAGATCATTTTGCGCAGCGCCGGATTGTTAGGCGTGGAGATCGATGCGCCCGGCGCGGCGGAAATCGCGACTCGCACCCGCGGCACCCCGCGCACGGCGAACAATCTCCTTCGCTGGGTACGCGATTACGTACAGGTCAAAGCCGAAGGCCGCATCACTGCGGAGTTGGCAGACGGCGCCCTAACGATGCTCGAGATCGATCGCGATGGATTCGATCAATGGGATAAGCGCATTCTGGAAACACTCATTCACAAGTTCAATGGCGGCCCGGTGGGACTGAGTTCCTTAGCGGTAGCGGTAGGCGAAGAAGCCGGCACGCTCGAAGAAGTAAACGAGCCTTATCTGATCATGGAAGGGTACATCAAGCGGACTCCGCAAGGGCGCGTGGCCATGCCTAACGCCTATCGAAAACTCGGGCTCAAGCCGCCCATGGGACCTCAGTCAGAATTATCGCTCGGGTAAGGTGGGCGCTCCGCCCGGCGTGGAACGCATCCTCGCATGCGCGAACTTCGCTGTCGGCATTTCGTATGATAGGAAAAGGATGATGACGGAAACTTCGGCCGATCTTTTTCCAAACATCGCCAAGGTTCTCACCGTCGCTGAATTGACCCGCTCTATCCGTAGTCTGTTTGAGACGCGGTTTCGCGCGGTCTGGGTTCAGGGCGAAATCTCGAACTACAAAAAACATCCTTCCGGCCATCAGTATTTCACTCTTAAGGATCAACGCGCCGCGATCGCTTGCGTGATTTTTCGCGACACGCTTCCTCCATTTCCCAGCCCGCTCGCCGATGGCATGCAAGTGCAGGTCTACGGCAACGTCACGGTCTTTGAAGCGCGCGGGCAATACCAGCTCAGTGTGCAGATCCTGCAATCGCGCGGGCTCGGCATTCTGCAGGCGAAGTTCGAAGCACTAAAGCGCAAACTGGAAGCCGAAGGGCTTTTCGAGATTTCGCGCAAAAGACCTCTGCCGAAATTTCCGCGGCGGGTCGGAATCATTACTTCGCCGAGCGGGGCTGCGATTCAGGACATGCTCAACATTCTGCGCCGGCGCGCGCCGAGCGTGCAGGTACTGATCAATCCAGTGCGAGTGCAGGGAATCGGCGCTTCGCTCGAAATCGCGACCGCCATTCGCGAATTGAATTTACCGGACGACTCATGGGAACCACTCGACGTGATCGTCCTCGCGCGCGGCGGTGGGAGCATCGAAGATCTTTGGGAGTTCAACGAAGAGATCGTCGCACGCGCCATTTTTCACTCCGCCGTGCCGGTCGTTTCTGCGGTCGGACACGAAGTGGATTTCACGATCGCCGACTTCGTCGCGGACCTGCGCGCGCCAACCCCGAGCGCGGCGGCCGAATTGATCGTGCCGGACGTCCGCGAGATTGAACGCCGTGTGAGCGAACTCCGAAACTGTCTCGATAAATGTTTAGGCAATTTTCTCCTTCGCGCCCGCAATCGGCTAAGTCTGGTTTCGGAAAAGACACTCTTTCGTGAGCTGAGCCGCCGGTTGCGCGAAGCGCAGCAGCAGCTTGATCTGGCGAAGGAAACACTGCAGCGCACCGTCGAGCGTCGCCGGCTTTTCGAGCTAAACCGCCTGACGAACGCCGCACTTGCTCTGAGGACGCACAACCCGGCGCGCGAACTGGCGGCGCGTCGCCAATCCTTTCTCGAATTTCAGCGCCGACTAAAAGAATGCGTCTCTAAATGCCTGACGAGTGCGCGCCAGCGCTGGGAACGCACCGACGGCATGCTGCGTCTTCTTGGCCCGGAGCAAACCTTGAAGCGCGGCTACAGCATCACGCGCGATGAAAACGGAAACCTGATCCGCTCTCTAACAGTCGTTAGGCCGAAAATGAAAATCCGCACCCGGGTGAGCGACGGCGAGTTCGACTCAGTCTCGTTAGGCTAAAGGAGGCTATTCAGGATTAACCGCCGTGTTGGCGGCTCCCAGCCAGGTCGAATCGGTGGTTGCAAAAAGATTGATTTTGTTTCCGCCGCTGTCGGTCCGCACAGGTGCCAGCAAAGCCGTGTCACAACTAAGGTTATTCGCGCTCCCGTCACAGTTCAGCACGATGGCGCGTTTGCCAGCCCATACTCCTCCTTTGACCGTCTTGTTAATGTCGTAAACGGGAGGATTCGCAGCTGGATCGGCAAAGCCATCCGCCACCACCGGAAAAGCTGCGTTTGAGGTCTCGCTCAAACCCAGGATATAGGAATAGCTATTCTCGCCCTGCTTCAGGGTTTGAGTGTAATTGCCACCGGTAGGGTTTTGATCGATCCGGTTGTCTGGCGTGTTTGGAGTATAAACCGAGCCTTTGACAGAGAATATCTCTTCATTAGTCAGGTAAGTCGGGAAGAGAGTGCGAAAAGCCTGATTCGCAGTCGTGATGTCGGGGTTACCGGTGCCTTCCGGATCTTGCGTGCGCGGGAAGCTCCCGTTGTGATCGCCCGCGAAGAGTTTTAGCGCTACTCCGACCTGCCGGATGTTGGACAGATCTTTTGTCTGGTTCGCGCGTTCGGTTACGGAATTGAAGACAGGAAACGCGATGCTGGCCAGAATCGCGATGATGGTGATAACGACGAGGAGTTCAATGAGGGTGAATGCAGAGTTGGGGGTTTTCATGGGGGGTAAGAATTACAATGCTGAAAATCTTCAAATTGCCCAGATCGGTCAAGCGCAAAAACGATTTTTTTTTGAACCCGTCGGCGCTGGCGTCCTAGGCCTTCGTTTTTGCCGACTGCTCTTCCATCAGCTCTTCGCCCTCCGTGGTCGACGGAGCTTCGCGCTTGAAAGCAACGACTGCGAGCGGCGGAAGATTAACAATGATAGAATGAGTGCGCCCCTGCCATTCCACTGATTCGGTCTGCAACCCGCCAAGATTGCCGACATTGCTCCCACCATAGGTCTCGCCGTCGGTGTTGATGATTTCGCGATAGAATCCATCGTTAGGCACACCAAGTCGATAATTGTAGCGAACAATTGGCGTGGCATTGACGGCAAAGATGAGCAGTTCGCCCTCGCGAGAGCGGCGCAGGAACGCAACCACACTGTTATCGGAGTCGTGGAAATCGATCCACTCAAAGCCCTCGTGTGAGTCATCCATATCCCATAGCGCAGGCTCGCTGCGATAGACGTAATTCAGATGCTGCACGAGACGGCGCAGGCCGTCGTGCTTCGGCAGATTTGTTAAGTCCCAATCGAGGGCGCGATCGTGATTCCATTCACGCCATTGGCCAAGTTCGCCGCCCATGAAAAGCAGCTTCTTTCCCGGATGTCCATACATCCAGGCGAAGAACATCCGCAGATTGGCGAACTTTTGCCACTCATCGCCCGGCATTTTGTTAATGAGCGACCCTTTGCCATGCACCACTTCGTCGTGGCTGAGCACGAGAACGAAATGCTCGCTCCAGGCATACATGATGGAGAACGTGATGTTGTTGTGATGGAAGCGCCGATAAATCGGATCGAGCGCCATGTAATGCAGGAAGTCATGCATCCACCCCATGTTCCATTTGAAGGCGAAACCTAGTCCGCCGAGGTAAGCCGGCCGCGAAACTCCAGGCCAGGCGGTCGATTCCTCCGCAATCGTAATCACACCGGGAAAATTCTCGGAGCAGAGTTCGTTAGTCTGGCGGAGGAAAAAAACAGCCTCGAGATTTTCGCGGCCGCCGAAAGCATTTGGTATCCACTGCCCTGGTTGGCGCGAATAATCCAGATAAAGCATCGAAGCGACCGCATCCACTCGCAGGCCGTCGATGTGATATTTGTCCAGCCAGAAGAGTGCATTGGCGGTGAGGAAATTTCGCACCTCATTCCGACCAAAGTTGAAGATGAGGGTGCCCCAATCCTGGTGCTCGCCCTGACGCGGATCCGCGTGCTCGTAAAGGTCGGTGCCGTCAAACTCCGCCAGCCCATGTGCGTCTTTCGGAAAATGCGCTGGCACCCAATCTACGATTACGCCGATGCCGGCCCGATGGCAGGCATCGATAAAATATCGGAATTCATCGGGATTCCCAAAGCGGCTTGTGGGCGCATAATAGTTAGTCACTTGGTAACCCCACGAACCCTCAAACGGATGCTCCGCGATGGGAAGTAACTCGATATGCGTATAACCCATCTCTAAGACATAAGGCAGGAGCGTCTCCGCCAGTTCGCGATAACTCAGAAAGCGATTCCCCTGCTCCGCCACTCGGCGCCAGGAACCGAGATGCACTTCGTAAATGCTAATTGCACTACGATGCCAGTCTTTTTTTGACCGATCCGCCATCCATTGCTCATCGCTCCACTCGTAACGCTCGAGATCGAAAACCAGCGACGAAGTCTGTTTGCCGTGCTGACTGAAAAAACCAAAGGGATCGCTCTTAAGGACCAATTCGCCCCGCTGCGTTTTGATTTCGTATTTATAGTGCGCACCCTCCGGCACCCCGGGAATAAAAATCTCCCAGACGCCGCTCGGCATGAGCTTGCGCATCGAATGCACTCGCCCATCCCAGAAATTGAAATCGCCTACCACGCTCACACGCGCGGCGTTTGGTGCCCAGACGGCAAAATAGACGCCGCGTTCGCCGGCGATTTCGCGCGGGTGCGCGCCAAACTTGTCGTAAAGCCGCTTATGATTGCCCTCCGCGAAAAGATGCAGATCGATCTCACCCATCATCGGCTCGTAGCTGTAGGAATCGCGCACCAGCTGCTCCGACCCATCAAACGCAGTTACCTTGAGCAAGTAAGAAAAATCCAGCGACTCGTTAGGCACGGTTGACTGGTAGAGCCCTTCGACATGTAGACGTTCCGCCGGGAAAATTCGGTCGTGATCCTCCGCCGCCACGACGGAGATCGCCTTCGCCTCGGGACGAAAAACTCGAATCACCAGATCGCTCCCCGCGCGGTGCGGTCCGAGGACACGAAAGGGATCAGAATGCGAGCCATGCAGGATGGCGGCAATATCATTCGGATCGACCGGGTAAATGGAAAACAAACTCACCCAACCACCCTAGGGATGCCCGCTGGGTTTGCAACGTCGAGGCGAAGATTGGAAATTCTCGCCGCAACCAAGGCGATTGGAGTATTCTGACAGGGTCAACATTCTGTTTTGCTGGGACGCGTTCCCAGAGAACAATGAGAGAGATGACGTTAAATGCGGTGCCGACGTGCAAACAACGAGAAAACCCTATGATGCAATTCGCTAACTCATTGTCGCATGTCTCTTCGCTTGCGACGCCAGGCGTTCAGCTGGCAGTTGTCCGGTCCCACTCAGACTCAGTCCTGGCTTTACGCATTTTTTTCAGTGTCTGCCTGATAGCAGTCTTTTTCGGCGGCTATCGCATTTTCAAAAACCGCCAAAAGCTCTTTGGGCGCGATCCTCAAGTTATCGGTGACCATTATGGCGCGCGTAATCTGCGCCTGTGGCAGGTCATTCTCGTTTGGATTCTGGCAGTCGAGTTACTGATCGCGATACTTTGGCGTTTGTAAGAGACAATCGGCTGAGCTGCTACTGATATATCTATCAGCACTAACACAGCGGGACGGTACGGTCCTTTATATCATGAGTATTCCCGCCAAGTCTGGCTGCCTAACGCTCCCCGTCAGTCTTCATAAATTGGTCTGCGCTCGCAGCCTGCTTTCCGCTTAATGGCCGCCTTCGAAACGAGAATGACTTCGCATGACGAACGAAAGGGTTATGTCGCGCTCGTTGCGACCATTTTTATCTGGTCCACGCCATCGCTTTTTCAATTTTTTCTTAACCGTTATTACGATCCGTTCGCGCAAAATTTCTACCGTTACTCGGTCGCCTTCTTCGCTATCCTCCCGTTCGTCATTTATCGCGTTCGCCGAGGTGGACCGCGCCTTGACCGCAGAGCGCTGGGTATTTGTTTCCTGCCTGCTCTGCCCAACGTCGTGCATCAGATTACCCAGGTCGTTTCGCTCTATTACATGGGCCCGGGCGTTTACAGCGTCTTTATTCGCTCCTCGGTTATTATCACCGCGTTACTGGCTCTGGTTTTTTTTCCAGAGGAACGGTGGATCATTCGCCAATGGCAGTTCCAGATTGGAACCTTCTTAGGATTGTTAGGCGCGGTGGGCGTTTTTTGGTTTCAACCGCGCTGGGAGGGCCGGCAGGTTTCCTTGGCTGGACTTTCGATAGCATTTACAGCCAGTTTTTGCTGGGCGCTCTATGGCGTCCTCGCAAAAAAACCGTCGGCACAACTTGGAAGCGTCCGCAGTTTCGGCATTATTAGTCTTCTCACTTCGCTCATGCTTTTTCCGCTTACCTGGCTTTTCGGAAAGCTGGTCACACCATTCGTAGTCAGCGCGCAGGTTAACGCTATTCTTATCGTCTCTGCCGTGCTCTGCATCGCCATTGCCCACGTTCTCTATTACGTCGCCATCCGCGAGATCGGAGTGGCACTTTCGCAAAGCCTGCAGCTGCTCAGTCCACTGGGCGCAATCCTTCTTTCCGCCTGGCTTTTTCACGAGCGCCTAACGATGCCACAACTTGCCAGTGCCGCTATCCTTCTCTTCGGGGCCTTTCTTGCCACCCGCGTCAAACCACAGGCAGCTGTCGTGACTGCGGCGGAAAATTTGTGACCATGCGGAAGTTACGCCGCGGTGTCGGCACCTTCTCACTGGTTTTCATTCTTTTCTTTTGCACCTCCGGAGGTCCTTACACGACCGAAACGCTGATTCACTCCGTTGGTCCAGGCCTTGGCCTGCTCATTCTTGTCCTCGTGCCGCTCATCTGGTCGCTGCCTGAAGTCCTGATCGTGGGAGAGCTCGCCAGCATGTTGCCGGAAGAGGGTGGCTACTATCGCTGGGTCGACCGCGCTTTTGGCCGTTTCTGGGCGTTTCAGAATGGCTGGCTCACCTGGATGTATTCGCTGGTCGACATGGCTATCTATCCGGTGCTTTTCAACCAATACCTGCGCTACTTCCTGCCCGGCCTTGACGCAAGCCGCGAATGGCTCATATCTCTCGCGATGATCTGGGGCGCAACCTGGATCAACCTGCGCGGATCGATTCGGGTCGGCCTGACCTCGATCATTGCCGGCCTGTTTGTCATGCTCGGCTTTCTTGCTTTATCCGTCTGGAGCATACCGAACCTAACACATATTCCCTGGCATCCCTTTGCCTCGGAAGAAAGTCACGGCCTTAACGGGCTGGTCATCGGCATTTCGATCGCACTTTGGAATTACATCGGCTGGGATAACCCCTCCACGGTACAGGGCGAAGTGAAAGACGCCTCCCGCAGCTATCCGCGGGCACTAGCGATTGCGCTGCCTTTCGTTGTGGTTGGCTATCTGGTGCCTTTGCTCATGGCACTCGGCGCGACCGATTGGCAGAGCTGGACCGACGGGGGCTGGCCTAAGATTGCCGCCACGGCCATTGGAGGAAATACCGGAGTTTGGATTGCGGCCTGGATCGCCGTCGGCGGAATGGTTAGTGCGCTCGCCCTTTTCAACGCTCTTCTCCTTAGTTATTCGCGTATCCCATTCGTCCTCGCGACCGACCGCTTGCTGCCACAAAGACTCGCGAGGTTAAACATGCACGGCACACCTCACGTCGCCGTGATTGTCTCGGCCGTCTGCTATTCATTTTTCGTTCTTGTGCCCTTTGGCAAACTCGTCATCGCAGATGTGCTCCTTTACTCGTTAGCGCTTTTTCTCGAATTCGGCGCGCTCGTTCAGCTTCGCAAGACTGAACCATCGCTCCGCGGCGCCTTTCGCATTCCACTCGGGCGGGGCGGCGTCGCCTGTCTCGCAGCGCTGCCGATGATTGTGCTCACCGGCGTGGTCGCTATCTCGTTGCGCGATGGTGAGTACGGATTGCCGGCGATCATCGGTGCGACCGTCGCCATCGCTGCCGGACCGTTGATGTTCCGATTAGTGCGACGAGAGTCTCGTTAGGCACCACGGTCTTTCCCCCGATCAGCTACCCTTTCTTGAGCGCCTGGGCTTTGCGAATCAGCTGAATGAAACCAGCCCTATAACCCTCGATGTCGTCGCCTTTGCCTTGCTGCGCCCATTGGGCAATCGCACTAAAACTGCCGTCGCCTTTGTATTCGGAATCGCGCAGGAGCCCCGCCCAGCGCGGTTCCAAAACCAGCGCTAGCGCGAAAGATTGAAAATATCACCGCGTAAGCGCCAGCACGCGCATCGCTGCCTAAGTCTCGAAAGGCGCATCTTTATAAGATGCCGCCGTCTCTATCGTTCCCCGCCGCGGTAGCACGAAGGTCTGGCGCAAGAGAGGCGATTTTAGCTCTGCGGGCTCGTAGAACTGCTCAAGTAACTCTTTGCAAAAAAGGTCTGGATTCCGGGTCGCGAAATCCTCCCAGTCTGCATAGCTATGGCGCAAACGCCGTTCCGCGATGAGGGCGAGGAATCCCGCTGTAATGGTCTCGTGATAGATCTCTGGTTTTCCGGCCGTGGCGGCAAGGCGTCGCAACCCGCGCGCCAGATGGAGAAGGGCTTCGGGGAAGGGCAGCCGTTCCAACAATTCGTAGCCGACCCGAACGTGCTCACGATGACGGAAAAGCGCCGGATCGATCCGTCCGGCTTCGAACTCCTCCAGGAGTTTTGGCACGCAATCATTTTCCGCCACGGTCTACCTCCACCAGCTTGTGACTGTCGCGCGCGGTCAACTCCAAACCGTAGATTGCTTTAAGCTTCTTCACGTGGCCCAGGGTTCTCGGGCTGAATGGTGCTTTGCCTTCGAGGGCGTGCAAGGCCATTCCCTCAAGCAAATCGCCCAACGACAAATCGAGATATTCGGCAAGTGCCTTGAGCGTTTTAACCAGCGTCTTTTCCATCCGTGCTCCGATCTGGACGCGCTCGACAATTTTGGAAACCTTTCGTTCCTGTTTCATTGGGACAATGTTACCATGTTACATGCGCAACGCAAGAACACCGGCGACGCGACCTTCCTCAGGTGACCAAAGAAACGTCGATGACCGAGTTGACAGCCCCACGCCCGGTCAGGAAAAGAGACTCGTGCTCAGGAGCGGCGGGTTCCGCGCGCCCAGACGAGAAACATCACGCCCAGTGCTGCCAGCACCGCAGTGGCGACAAGGAAGCTGCCGGTTTGCGGAATGTGAAGGTAGCTCTTGTCGTTCCGGACGCCGTCGGCCCACCCGAGCAGAAAACACAGCAGTGCGACGGCGAAAAACATGATGCTAAACGCGCGCATCGAATCAGCGCGGCTTTGTGACGGTGTTGGATCGGATGGAGTCATGAGCAAGCCTATGACTGGTAACCTTCCCTTCCGTCCGGTCAAATGCTTTCCCGTTCTGATTCCAAATTCCGGCGAGAAACGCACCCGAAATCAAGCAAGGATTAATAAAGAATTTCTCGAGGGAAAACGGTCGTCCCACAATCCTGAGGCGCCAGTGCGCAGGAATGGTTCGGTTTGCCGTTGCAGTGTTTCCGTGAAATAGAACGCGCCATGAAACCGGAGCGGGTGCCTAACGATCCCTCCGGTCTCATCGCCGGGATGGCCGCTTTCATCACCTGGGGGATCGTGCCCATCTACTGGAAACTGCTCCGTCTCATTCCCGCCGGGGAAATTCTCGCGCATCGCTTTCTTTGGACCTGCGTCTTTATGATTTTGCTTCTGAGCTGGCAACGGCGGTGGCCGGAGGTCATTAGCAACCTTCGCTCGCTTCGCACCGCCTTTTTTTGCGCAGGAAGCGGGATCGCGATTGCCATAAACTGGTTTGTCTTTATCTGGGCAGTGAACGCCGGACATGTGCTCGAAACCAGCCTGGGATATTTTATGACCCCTCTCGTAAATGTCCTTTTGGGTGCGATTATTCTGCGCGAACGCCTTTCACGCGCACAGCTGTTCTCCGTTTTGCTCGCAGCGGCAGCGGTCACGTTTCTTACTCTCGGCTTTGGCAAGCTGCCGTGGGTGGCGCTAACTCTTTGTGTGTCGTTCGGTTTCTATGGACTTCTGCGCAAAGTCTCAGGTGCAGCGCCGATCCCAGGTTTATTCCTTGAAACCACTTTCATTCTTCCCCTTGCCCTCGGTTGGCTGCTGCATCTCGGTTACCAGGAGCAGCAACACTTTACGACTCACGATCCAGCCCTGGCGTTGCTCCTTGTTAGCACCGGCATTGTTACAGGCGTACCGCTAATCTGGTTTGCTCACGCCGCGCGCCATCTTCGCCTAACGACACTAGGATTCTTGCAGTACCTCGCTCCGAGCTGCACATTTTTTCTCGGGGTTTTTGTTTATCATGAAACCTTCCATCGTGCCCAATTCCTAACCTTTAGCCTTATCTGGCTCGCTTTGATCATTTTCACCTGCGACGCCGTCTTTCAATGGCGCGCGACACGATCGAGTCCGCTCCAGCCGGTCGAGATGTAAGCTGCGCCCCGGGACATCGCCTGGCGCAAGCGAAGTGATCCTGTGTTATGGTTGGAAAGATGTGGAGTGAAGATAACTTTCAGTACGCGATCGAGAACACAGAAGTCATCGTGGTCCCACAAGGCCGGATCGCCACCTTCGGGCACACCAGCTTTCGCTTTTACCTCATTAGTGAATTGATGGATCAGGTCAATGAAGTGCGAGTGCGCAATGGACGCATCCACGCCGAACGTCCCCAAATCCTCACCCCCGACCATTATGCCCGACTTCTTCTTGAGGGCTTCGGCGACAAGGCGCAACGCTTCGCCGAGCACCTACGCGACCACGGCCAAAAGTTCGCCGTGTTGCGTTACGGCTTCCAGTTTCGCAAAACGGACGTGACGGAACGAACGGTACGCGACACGATTTCTTCGGTTGTCGCGCAGACGAAGGCGCAGGTTGAGCGGGCGGAAGATCCGTTGAGCGCCGTCATTCAAGGTGTCGACGACGCGTGGGAGATTTGTCTGCTCAAATTTACCATCGATCTCATCGAGCGCTCCAGCGGCGGAAACCTGGATGATCTTCGGCGGCGCGGAATCGTTTAGTCATCGCCCTGCCTTTTCCTGTTATAACTGCCAGCATGCGGTTTGGTTCCCGGATGGGACACATATTCTTTTCAATATCTGGGCGAATAACAATTGGCAGGTCGCCATGATAAGAGCAGACGGGAGTGACTTCGCCTACGCCAAGAAATCAACCTCGGCCGCAGATACCTGGTGGTCGACCTGCTGCGCGGCCGATGGCCACTCTTTCTATGCGCAGAACCTGGAAAGGCGGTCCGATTTTCGCTGGACGGGAAGGACCTTAAGGCTTGGAGCCAAACAATTTCTATCCGCATGGATCATTCAGCAGTAATGCGACAATTGATCTTTCGCCCCAAGGAAAGAGATTGTTACTCGAAGTCGATATGGATGAGGGAGAGTCCCGTAGTGCAGATTGGACTGGTCCGCCGCCTTCGCTTAGGGTCCTTGACCTAGTGACTGAGCACGCGGAAAGAGTTACACCGAAGGGGCCATTGGCTATGTCCAACTGCTGGGTGAACGAAGGCGAAATTCTTCTTGCCGGCAAACCGAAACTGATTATTGCAAGGGAAAGGATCACGATACGAGAGGGAGAGATATGAGAAAATTTATTGGATTAGCACTTACCGTTTGCTGTGTTTTGACGTTGTCGTCATGGAGCGCAAAAGCCGCCACTTTCGAAATACACGTGGGACCGCAGGGCTCGCTTAGCTTTTCGCCGCAAAACGTCACCATCAATGTTGGCGACACCGTGGAATGGATTTGGGACAGTGATACACATAGTGCGACCTCAGGTACACCTGGTAATCCCGATGGGCTTTTCGATTCCGGCGTTCTCAACACCGGGGCAACCTTTAGCTATACATTCCTCACGGCAGGGACATTTCCTTTCTTCTGCACGCCCCACGGGCTTTGTTGCGGAATGGTCGGATCCGTCACCGTGGGTAATGGAACCACCGACATTGTGACCATCAATCGTGCTCAGTACGACCTAACGCAAAGCTTACTAACTGTTAAGGCGACCGATTCTGAAGATAGCGCGGTGCTGACTGTGTCCGTGGCTAGCACCGGTGAAATCATAGGTACGTTGCGGAACAAAGGTGATGGTAACTACAACGGCAAATTCCGAGGAGTGGCTAACCCAGAGAGAATAGCGGTAAAGAGCGACCTGGGTGGTGGGGATACCGCGCGGGTAAAGGCAAGGTAGAGGCTCACGAGCTACTTAGTTTTAATAAGCCATTCGCCAAGGCAGCATTGGAAATCCGGGGGTCTTTGCGGGATAGCCAGCCATTTAGGAAAAGGGCCACGAGCATGGATCGCCGGGCTCGTTGAGCGGAGCGCATGCGCCGCAACGACTTTCTTAAATCGGCGACCAACTTGACAGTGGGTCGCGATGCTGTCGGCTCCGATCAAACCTAATGACGCATACCGCGCTTGAGCTCCCATACGCGCACAGCGGCGAGGATCAAACTCTTGGTCCGAGCGAGCGTGCCGACTCCAGGCCGACGCGACAATTCCGCGTCGAGCTCGGGATCGAGGGTCGGTTCCTCTTCCACCGCGCGCGCCGGGGCAGTATTGCGGGTAATGGTCGCATCCTTGAGACGTGCCTTCGACTTCACGGCCAATTGGACGGGGTTCACTCCGAATTGTTCAAGATTCGGGCAAGAGAATCCCGGAAAATTGGCGCCCGCCTGAAATCGCCGCGTCCGCTGCCCAAGAAAGGCCACAGCTAAATAGCGAGAAACGTCGTACCGTAGAGCGCACGAGTGGCGGGACATCGCCAAGCCAACGGTCAGGCAAGGAAACGGGGCAAGCCGCGCACCACGCGCAGGCACAGAACTACCATGGCGACGAACGCGAGGACGAGATAAATATCCAAATCGCGCATCGCCTTTCCGAAGCTCCCTCCATGCAGCCCCAAGCCGGAAGAGGAGCTAAACCAGCAGAATGCTGATGCCGAACTGGAGTAGCGAGCGACGCCAATCGCGTGTTCCAACCAAAAGCGACAAATGAGACCGAACGTGCCAACGATCGGCAGCCAGCGTCCGCGTCGTAGATATCCTCAACCTTTGCGGGCACATCAAGCCGCGTTGCGAGAGGCGAAAGGCTGAAACCTAAGACCAGATCGCTGATGGCTTCCAAACGTGACGTAAACTTCTCCCGATAGAGCTGAATCGATTCCGGCATCATGGCCCGCACCGTCTCGCGGGACGCGCGCTGCATTCAAGAAAAAAGAACGAGAGACGGAACGTCCACGACTGCAGGAATTGTCTCGCCTCCTCGGCGGTCAGGGATGAAGAAGACTCGTCGCACGCGAGGGTCATTACTGGCCTCAGTTTCAGTTTGTTTTTAAGCGATGCGGTCCCTAGCTTCTGCGCCAAATGCGCCGATTGTCGCCGTGGCTCGCCCTCGTCGTTATACTTCTCGGCACTCTAGTTTTGCGAGAGCCGAGACTGCGACGGATCGACGACGTTTTTCTCTCATTCTTCCTGGAGAACGCCGCGTCCGCCTTGCCACCCGCACACGTGACTTTGGTTGAGATTGGCCGCAACGATATCCTGCGCCTGACGCCGGCGGAAAAAGTGAAACCATTGGCGAAAGGAGAAGCAGCCCGGCGCTCGCTCTCGCCACTCGAATATGCGCTCTTTCTTCAAGCTGTTTTGGGCTTTAGCCCGCCGGTGATCGCGATTGAGCCGATGCTGATTTGGCCAGAACGCGACAAGGTTCAAAAGCAAATTTTTCTCGACCAGGCGATGCACGCCCCGAAGTTGCTTGTCGCTCTCGAGCTGGGCGCCAAAGGCCAGCACGACCTCACGACCGATGAGTTGCCCACGTTGCCGAACATTAGCGGAGATCGGGCCGGCCTGGCGCAGTTTATCGGCGTGAGTCGTCAACCGGATGAAGAGATTCGCCTGGTTTCCACTCCAGGCTTTATTAATTTGCCTAACGACAGAATTGGTAGTCTGCGGGTGCCGCTGGTGTTTGAGTATCGGGGCGAAGTCGTTCCGGCTTTTACCCTCCAGGCGATCATGCTCTGGTTACGGCTGACGCCAGCTGATGTAAAAGTGGAACTCGGCTCGAAAATCGTTCTGGCAAATGGATGGCAAATCCCGCTTCATCGCGATGGCACGATCACGCTTAATCCGGCGGCTAACGGGAGCGTGCACCACCTCAGTCTGGGTGAACTTCTCCTCGCTGCTCAGGAAAAAGAGCATCATCGCCCGATCTCGCGTGAAACCGATGACCTCAATCAGCAGATTGTTCTCCTTCGCGTCGCCGAAGATCCGCTGCAGCCACCGAACGTCTTCTCGACTGCCATCGCCACCATTCAGGATAATGCCTGTATCCGTCCGGCATCGGAAGCCGTTGCCTGGATCATCGTATTGGTCGTCGCTCTCCTTGCGGTCTTTATCTGGACAATTTCAAAGATGAATTTTTTTCTAGGGGCGGTGCTTTTCAGCGCTGGCTACGCGATGACAGCGCTCGATGTGCTCACGCAGCGTCACCTCTGGCTGCCAACATTCCTGCCGCTGGTTCTGATCTGGTTGCTGGTTCTCGTCAGGCTGTTTGGCGAGCGCGGGCGAAAGGATCTCTCGCCCGCCGCGGCTCCCTAGGCCGCACGGCGTCAAAACGATTACGCCTTCCCTGCACCCAACGTTGCCTAATGAGTCGCTGCCACGCTGCGAATGATCCGAGGCACTTCGGCCCGGGCTAGTTTGGTGAATTCCTCGACTGCGCTGTTCGACCCGGAGTCGATCAGACGCAGGAGACCGATGTCGACCCCGAGGTTCTTCCCTTTCAAACGCACCGCCGTGAGTTCAGTCGTTTTGCACAACGTGATCTTGGGCATAAGCGCAGCGGCCTTGAGCGGGCCGAGCGAGCGGAGGAGCGTTTCGATGGCATTGATCTCAGCGACGGTGCGCGGTCGCACCTGATGCTCGCGGCAAATGGTATCGGTCATTCGTCGCATCACGAATGTATCGGGCAATTGCAGCATAGGCTGTTGGTGCAACTCGCTTAGGCTGATCACTCCCCGTTTTGCCCACGGGTGGCTCTTATGCACGATCAGGGCGAACTCGTCGGGGCCAAGCCGTTCGTAGCGCAGGTTCGGTGAATGCCGGGTGAGAAAGCCGAGCCCGACGTCCATCCGGCCTTCCTCGATCGCCGTTTCGATCTCGGTGGAAGAAATTTCCTCGATGATGAGACTCACTGCGGGATGCGTGGCGGAAAACATTCCGAGAAGCGGCGGCATGAGCGCGCTGTTTAAGATTGGCACGACTCCGACATGGAGTGCGCCCCGCATTTGGCCAGGCTCGATGCTGAGCTCCTGGAGGAAGTTTTCAACCTGGCGGAGGATGGAACGCGCGTGCTCTGCGAAAATCCGACCAGCGTAAGTGAGCAGGATGCGCTTCCCCCGTCGTTGGAAGAGTTCGACCCGGAGCGATATCTCCAAATCACGCATCTGCTGTGAGATGTTTGGCTGCGAGATGCCAAGCCGGTCAGCGGCGCGGCTGAAACTGCCAGCCTCGGCCACAGCGAGAAAGTAACGCATATGCCGAATCTCGAGAGGATCGTGAACCATAGCTTTACATTGCCGTATCGCCCGGCCCTCTGGCAACGCTGCAAATATTTGTCGAAATTTTTCCTTTCATAATCTCAATCTATTGCTCTATCATCCAAATCTCTAATCCGTCCTGCTTATGACATTATCTACCTTACCGGCTGTCCTCCGGATTACGCCTGGATTACCTTCTGGCTTCCGTTGCGTTACTGGCGCGGTTGCTGCTGGTCATCGAAATGCCAGTAGGCTTTTCGTCTTCCTCACGATTGTCCTGCTGGGCTTCGCAGGTTGTGGAAAGAAATCCGGCAAGACCCAAGTCCAGGTTGTGAACTCAAAACACGTCAAAATCGGCTTCATCGGTCTGACCTGCGAAGCACCGATCTATGTCGCCTACGAGAAAGGCTTTTTTAAGGAGGAAGGAATCGAGCCAGAATTGGTCAAGTGCAGCTGGGCGCAGTACAAGGATAATCTCGCCCTCGGCTCCTACGACATCACTCACCACCTCGTGATGTATTTTCTGAAACCGATCGAGCAGGGGCTGGATGTGCGCTTTCTCGCCGGAGTCCACAATGGCTGTCTTCGGGTCCAGACCGGGGTCGACAGTCCGATTCACAAGATTCAAGATCTCAAAGGCAAGCGGATCGGCGTTCCTGGAATGGGAACGCCACCCTTTGTGTTCGCAAATCGCGTCTTAGGAACTCACGGAGTCGACGCAAGCAAAGATATTACCTGGAAGGTTTTTCCAGCGGGAGAACTGGGGTTGGCTTTAAAGAAAGGTGAAGTCGATGCCGTCGCCAACGCCGAACCTATCGGAAGTCTGCTCATCGCGGAAGGAATCGCTCGGAATGTGGAGGGTATGGATGAAGCAACGGACGAGCCCTACGCCAGTGAGTATTGCTGCGAGATTATCGCCAATGGCAAATGGGTCGATGCTAACCCGCTGAGTGCAGCGGGGGCCACTCGTGCCATTCTGAAAGGAGCGGTATGGGTTCAGGCGAATCCGAAAGCGGCAGCCCAACTGGCCATCGACAAGAAGTATCTCGCCTCCACCGTGGAGCTAAATACGGTGGCGATTTCGCGACTGAAATACATTCCTTCTATCTCGCTCGCTGAGCAGACGCTCTACACCGCCGCCAAGGAAATGCGACAGGCAAAAATGCTTTCGCCAACTACGGACACCGATGCGCTGGCGAAAAAGGCTTTTCAACATCTGGACGGCGTGACAGACGAATGGATTAAGTCTCTGCAAGTCGAAAAGGTCGCAGGCGGTCAGGCTGATCCGAACATGGACCTCCGACTCTACGCCAAGCTGATCGAAACCGACGGACTGGACGCCTGTTGCGCCAGGAAAATGTATGACCAACCGGATCAGGCCGCTCCAAACCTGGCCGATCCCGATGCACCTTGTCTGCCGAAGAACACCATCGTAAATAAATGAGTACTGCAATCCAAGAAATGCGGCCGGCTAGTCCGGCCGTGACACTGACGGAGCCGGTTTCGCGTAAGGTGACGCCAGCAATCACAAAAGGCGTGAGGTTTCGACTGCAAACCGTCCTTGCCATTCCGGTCGGAGCCTGTGGCGCTCTCGCGATTCACTACCTGGTGCCGAAGGGTGAACCGGTGCCGACGAGTAACTATTATCCGACGCTACTTTTCGTCATGCTGGGGTTCGGAGTAGTTGGCGCAGCCGTATATCCCTTCTGGGAGGGCCTTCGGAAATGGATGCGACATATGTGCCCTATCCTTGGAGTTGCGACCTTGAGCGCCGGACTCTGGGAACTATGCACATGCTGCTTCGCACTGATGCCTCTTCCTTATTTTCCTGGCCCGGAAGCGGTCTTCAGCTCGATCATTAACGATGGAGGCTTGATCTTCGATAGCACGTGGCACTCGCTGTTTCTCTTGCTATCAGGTTATGCGATCGGAACCTGTATCGCTCTCATTACAGGAGTTACCATTGGCTGGTTCCCTCACGCTCGTTATTGGGGGATGCCTCTGCTTAAAATCGTAGGTCCCATCCCGGCCACCGCGTGGATTCCGCTCGCCATGGTGATTGCGCCCTCCGCAATGTTTTCCGCGGTTGGTCTGGTCGCGCTCGCGGTTTGGTTTCCGGTCACAATGCTGACCGCTTCGGGCATTTCCAATACGCGGACTTCCTATCTGGATGTCGCGCGCACTCTCGGAGCGAATCGCCTATATCTCATCTTTCGAGTCGCAATCCCGGCGGCGATGCCGAACATCTTTATTGGACTCTTTATGGGTCTTGGAACTTCCTTCCTCACCCTCGTGGTGGCCGAAACGGTCGGAGTAAAGTCGGGTCTCGGCTGGTACGTTAGTTGGGCTCAGGGCTGGGCAGAATACGGCAAGGTTTACGGAGCGCTCATTATCATGGCCGCTTTCTTTTCCACGATCATGACACTGCTCTTCAAGTTGCGCGATCGCGTTCTTGTCTGGCAAAAGGGAACGATCAAATGGTAAGTATCAATCGCCAGATGACTTTAAACGAAGGAGTTTCGCTTTCCATTCGGGATGTCCGTAAGCAGTTTGATTCCCAAGATCATGGAGTAACTCCCGGCGCTCTCGCGATCGAAACAGTAACGCTGACAATCGCTCCCGGTGAATTGGTCTGCATCCTTGGACCGAGTGGCTGCGGCAAGTCAACCCTTCTTCGAATCATTGCCGGTCTCACCCCGCCTACTTCGGGTGAAGTGCTGGTAGGCGACGAAAGGATCTCAGAGCCAAGCGCCGAGCGTGGACTCGTCTTTCAGGATCCTAATCTCTTCCCGTGGCTGACTGTTCGTCGGAATATTGAGTCCGGACTGGTAGCGCGCCATGTGCTGGCAGAGAAACGCAAAGATGTGGATGAGTTCATGCGTCTCGTCGGCCTCGAGTCCTTCGCTAACTCATTTCCGCATCATCTCTCGGGCGGAATGGCGCAGCGTGTATCTCTGGCCCGGGCTTTGATTAATCAGCCAAAGGTTCTTCTTTTGGACGAACCGCTCGGAGCGCTCGACGCCTTCACGCGAATGCGAATGCAGGATGAGGTTTTGCGCCTTTGGAAACTGCGCAACACGACGATGCTGTTTGTGACCCACGATATCGACGAAGCAATTTACGTGAGCGATCGCATCGTAATCATGAGTCCGCGGCCAGGCCGAATCGAACAGGTCATTCCGGTGAATCTCGATCGCCCGCGAGATCGTAGCGATGCTGAATTTCTGAACCTGCGCGGCAAGATTCTTGAAATCATGCATTTTGCCGGCCACACGATTTCGGGAAGAGCCGTCTGATTGCTTTCGTCGCTCCCCCGGAGCTACTCGTTAGTCATCCAGCCTTAACCAAGATGAATACAGCCCTTCTGCGTACTGTAATCCTGCTTTCCCTCACCATTGCCTGCAAGTTGGCCACCGCCGGGCCACAGACAAGCACAGCCGGTCCCGCCCCAAGTGACACCGCCATGGACATGAACATGATGATGAGGGAACCCGGCTTTCATCTTTATGGTTGGGTCGAAACCGGCATTACCGGCAACTTCGATTCGCCTAACGATCGTCAAAACTTTGGCCGGCTCTTTGACGATCGCTCCAACGAGCCGCTCCTGAACCAATTCATACTCACCGCCGAACGAATACCCGACCCGAAAGCCGGCTTCGACTGGGGTTTTAAAGGTCAATTCCTCTACGGGAGCGACGCTCGCTATCTCCATTCCACCGGATTGCTCGACCTGACGACGACTGACACGGTGCAGCCGGATATTACTGAAGCGTGGTTTCTAACCCATTTCCCGATTACCAATACTGCCAACGGCCTCGACCTGAAGCTTGGGAAGTACGGCACCTCGATAGGCGAGGAGATGACCGACCCAAGCATGAACGCCTTCTATTCGCATAGTTACATTTTCAACTTCGGTGCCCCTTTCAACGCGACCGGCTTGCTGGCCACGCTTTATGCGCAGACCTGGCTTGATGTTACTGCGGGCCTCACCCGCGGGGTGAATGTCACCTTCGACGATCCAAATGATTCCGTCTCGTTCTACGGAGGCGCTGTGGTACGCTGTTGCAAGGATAAGCTCTGTTGTGCCGCGATGGTTCATGCCGGTCCGGAGAATCCAAACGACAATCATAATTATAGATACCTCAGCGATTTTACGCTCACTTGGAAACCTAACGACCGGTTTACAGCAATCACTGACGTTAACTACGCGTACGAAGAGGCGTTCGACGCACGAGGCTATGGCGTCGCGCAATATTTTACCTACGCGCTCAACGACTGTTGCAGCATTGGTACCCGTCTGGAAGTCTGGCGCGATGAGGAGGGTTTCTTCGTCGCGCAGTTTGCTTCAAACAACGATTTCATTCACTTCGAACGCGGCGATGACACAGCATTCGATCCACGCACAGTCGGCGGCGGACGCACTACCTATGGAGCGGTGACGGTTGGCCTAACGATAAAGCCGCACGTGCCGAAACCGCTGACCGGTCTGATGATCCGCCCCGAGTTGCGCTACGACTCCTCACTCAACAACACCCATCCCTTCAACGATTCGCAAGATTCTCACATGTTGACCGCGGGTGTGGATGCGATCATTAGCTTCTGATCACGTTGCCATTCCTCTGGCAAGAAGACCGCGTAGAGAAATCTCGCTACGCGGCCATCAATTGTTTCGCGCGATCGTTTAGGCTAACCCTAACGCGGCCAAAGTAGGCTGATCGATCGCTGCAGTCACGACCAAGCCGTGGCTGCGCTGAAAGGTCGCCAAAGCCGAACGCGTTTCCGGACCGACCAAACCGTCGACCGTGCCGCGGTAGAAACCTTGGTTACGCAAGGCCGCCTGCACATTCTCGATTACCCGTCCCGGAGCGTAATTGTTGTAGCCGTAGATCGGCTCACCATACGCATAGGCGGAGTAAGCTGGGTCATACCCGTAGGCCGGATACCAATAACCACCCCACCAGTAATAGTAACCGCCCCCAAGGAGAATGAAGCGGGTATGTGGGTAATGCGCCACCCACCAGGAGCGCGGATGCGCGCCGTGATTGACGTGGCTTCTGGCTATCGCAAAGCTGTTGCGATCGACCGTCTGAGTCCGGTCAGCCGGGTGACCGTGCCGCTGATGCGGCGGATCCGCCGACGCGAATGGAGCCAGACTGAGCGCCAAGGAGAACGTTAGAAGTCCAAAAGTTAAGCGTTTCATGGTTTTCCTTTTCTAGAGATTAGACCAGGTAGGCCGGCCAAATATTCAAAGGCTTTCCGAGCCAGACGCCGCGTCGCGGACGGCCGTTTGCCTTACCGCTTCGAAGAGCACAATGGCGACGGCGGTGGCGAGATTTAAACTACGCGTGCCATGCATCGGAATGGTGAGAAGCTGTTCCGCGTTCGCCACAAGGAGCGATTCCGGCAACCCCTTTGTCTCGCGGCCGAAAACGAGAAAATCGTTAGGCTGAAATTTCGCGTGGTAATACGGACGATCAGCCTTGGTCGTGAGATAGAAGTAGCGTGTGTCCGATGATTGGACAGCTTGCAAGTCGCCTAACGAATTCCAATACCGAACATCCACCTCCGCCCAATAATCCAGACCTGCGCGTCGCAGGGTGCGGTCATCGGTGGAAAACCCCAGCGGTCTGACGAGATGCAGTGTTGAGCTCGTGGCCAGGCAAAGCCGCCCGATGTTGCCGGTATTGGGCGGAATCTCCGGCTCGACCAGGACAACATTGAACATGGTCGCCGGCGACGGCAGAGAGAGTTTGGGCCTACAGCTTGGTGGCGACGAACTTTTCCAGTTTCACCACGTCGGCCGCGAATTTTCGAATCCCCTCACCCGTTTTTTCGTAAGCCATGGCATCCTCGTTCAGCATCCAGCGGAAAGTCTTCTCATCCAGCTCCAGTTTTTCGACTTGGGCGGACTTCGCTTTTTGTGGATCGAGCTTGCGCTCGAGTGGCTCGGTTGAGTTGGCGAGTTCTTCCATCAGCTCCGGGCTAATTGTTAGGCAATCGCAGCCGGCCAGTTCAACAATCTGGCTGGTATTCCGGAAACTCGCCCCCATCACTTCCGTCGGGATACCGAACTTTTTGTAGTAGGTGTAAATCTCCGTCACCGATTGCACCCCCGGGTCTTCCGCCCCTTTGTAATCGCGTTTCTCGTGGGCTTTATACCAGTCGTATATCCGGCCGACGAACGGCGAGATGAGTTGCGCTTTTGCCTCCGCCGCGCGCACCGCCTGAACGAGCGAAAACATTAACGTCAGATTGCAGCGAATCCCTTCCTTTTGCAGTTGCTCGGCGGCGACTAATCCCTCCCAAGTCGACGCGATTTTGATCAACACGCGCTCGCGAGGAATTTTCTTTTCCTCATAAAGCTGGATCAACCGCCTTCCTTTGTTGATCGAACCTTCAACGTCGTATGATAGGCGCGCGTCGGTCTCAGTCGAAACGCGCCCCGGTACGATCTGTAAAATGTCGCTGCCAAACTGGACGAGGAGATGATCACAGATGTCCTCGATTTGTTCCTGGCCGCTAAGCCCGGATTTTTCCCGGTTTTTTAAAACTTCATCAAGCAGGCGACCGTATTGCTCCTTCTGCGTGGCGGCATAAACCAGACTTGGGTTTGTCGTCGCGTCCTCTGGCTTAAAATCCTTGATCGACTCAAAATCGGCCGTGTCGGCAACTATCTTTGTAAACGTCCGCATCTGATTGAGCTGACTGGGCTTGGTTTTCTCCTCGGAAGCGATCGCGGTGCTCATGAGATAAAAGTTACGCGCGACTGAACGATCGACAATGTTAAAGTCGCGCTTATAGACCGACTCCCGGCCGCAAGCCGGCTCGCCTAACGACGACGGAAATGAAGGACCACCATTTGGTCTCCAGTAAAGCCGCGCATCCGTCCGCCTTCGGTGAGGATCACAGCTTTTTCGGGGCGATCGCCGCAAATATTGCGCCTCATTCCTCTTTCAATTTTCTCAATTTCCGCTCGAATCACCGGCGTGAAAATAAAGGTTGCTCTTATGCTCCTGCTTTGCGCCATGGCCTCGTCGGCTGTGGCCGAAGTCAGTCCTCTGCAAAAACTCGCGGACGATTTCTGGACCTGGCGGGCAAGGTACGCGCCCTTCACCGGCGACGACGTGAATCGCATGGAGCGGCCTGGGGGACTGCGTGACTGGTCGGCTTCATCGATCGAGAAACGCCGCGCGGATTTAACCGGCTTTGAATCGCGCTGGAAGATACTCACGCCTAACGAGTGGCCGATTCCACAACAGGTTGATTACCGCCTGATCGGTTCCGCCCTGGCACGGGTGCAGTGGGAACTGGAAGTCAATCCGCGCTGGAAGCGCGATCCCACCTTTTACATCGAACAAACTCTTGCCGCGCTCGCGGAAGCCCTCACCGTGCCGGGTCCGTACAATGAGGCCAAAAGCAAAGAAATTCTCACCCGAATTGAAAATATTCCGGCAATCATGCACCAGGGCACAGAGAACCTAACGAATCCTCCGGCCCCATTTGCGAACGCCGCCATCCAAAGTCTCGACGGCGTGCGCGATCGCTTGCGCACGCTGACGACCTCCCTCCGACCAATGATGGCAGCGACCATAAGTGACAGTGAGATCAGTCCGGCCATTGAACGCGCGGCCGATGCGTTGGAAAAGTTTCAGACGCAACTGAAGGGACGTTTAGCTAAGCTTCCGCAACAAACTGCACTCGGCCGCGAACCTTACGTCTTCTTCCTCAAAAACGTCGCGCTCTATCCTTATTCCCCTGAAGAGATTCTCGCCATGGGTCGGCAGGAATGGAATCGCGCCGTCGCTTTCGAAACATACGAGCGCAATCGCAATCGCAACCTCCCGCCGCTGAAATCAGCCGACAACCTCGATACCTGGATTAAGGACGCGACAGCTAAAGAAGAGCAGATTCGCCAGTTCCTCGAGCAGCACAGCATCCTCACCGTCCCTAACTGGATGCAACACTACACGCTGCGACCGATGCCGGAATACCTGCATTCGTTAGGCTTTACCGAGCAAGACGACTTCACATCGCCATCGCGCTTAAAGGAGGACTGCATTCGCTATGTCGAGCCCCCTTCGACCAACCTCGGGTATTTTATGCGCGCGACGATGCAAGACCCGCGGCCGCTGACCGTGCATGAAGGCATTCCGGGCCATTATTTTCAGCTTTGTCTTTCTTGGAAACACGAGGATCCGATCCGTCGTCACTACTACGACTCGGGCGCGAACGAAGGCATCGGCTTCTATGCCGAGGAGATGATGTTGCAGGCCGGACTATTCGATGACAGCCCGCACACACGCGAGATCATCTACAATTTCATGCGTTTGCGCGCACTGCGCGTGGAAGTGGATGTGAAACTCGCGCTCGGCGAATTTACGCTCGAGCAGGCCGCAAAATACCTCGAGGAAAAAGTGCCGATGGATGCAAAGACCGCCCTTTCAGAAGCAGTGGCCTTTTCCACCGGTCCGGGCCAGGGGCTCACCTACCAGATAGGCAAGCTTCAGATCACAAAGTTCCTTGCGGAAGCCCGCCTTAAAGAAGGCGACAAATTTAGTCTGCGCGCCTTTCACGATTTCGTTTGGAAAAACGGGAACGTACCGATCGCGTTACAACGCTTGGAATATCTGGAAACGGATTAGCTGAAAATATTGGGTATGCTCTCCATCGCGCCAGACCTCTAGCTCCCAGGTTGATTAGGACTCTGCCTGACGAGAAGGAAGGATGGGGGGAACCTAGTCGACGACTTCCAACCCCATCTGCCGGGCGGTGCCGGCAATGATTTTGAAGCCAGCTTCGTCATTGCGTGAGTTCAGATCCTTGGACTTAGTCTTAACGATGTCCATGATCTGTTTACGCGTGACTTTTCCAACCTTGGTCTTGTTAGGTTCCTTCGAGCCCGCGGCGATGTTGGCCGCTTTCTTCAATAAAACCGCGGCTGGCGGGCTCTTGGTGATGAAGGTGAAAGACTTATCCTTAAAAACGGTAATGACCACCGGAAGGATGTCGCCCGCCTGCTTCTGGGTGGTGGCGTTAAATTCCTTGCAGAATGCCATGATGTTGACGCCGCGCGGTCCGAGCGCAGTGCCGACGGGCGGGGCCGGGTTGGCCTGGCCTGCGGGAATCTGAAGTTTGATCTGAGCTATTACTTCTTTTGCCATGTGAAGAAAGGTTGAGAGTTACTAGTTGAGAGCCGCTTTCTCTTATCCGCGTTCCACCTGCCAATACTCGAGTTCTACCGGGGTAGCGCGACCGAAGATCGTAACGGAAACGCGGAGCTTGCCGCGCTCCGGATCGATTTCCTCGACTACGCCACTCTGATTTTGAAATGGTCCATCGGCGACTTTCACGGTCTCGCCGACTTCGAAACTCACCTTTGGTTTCACCTTTTCCTCACGCTCGCGCATCTGGGCGAGCATGTTGTCGACTTCCGCCTGGCGCATCGGGATCGGTCGATCCTTGGTCCCGGCAAAGCCGATTACGCCCGGTGTTTCGCGGATGAAATACCACGTGCGACCGATGAGCTGACCTTCGTCATCCAACAGATGCATGTTGGCAATCAGGTAGCCGGGGAAAAACTTTCGCGTCGTCTCGCTTTTTTTCCCGCGCTTGATTTCGGAGACGCGCTCAGTGGGCACCAGCACCTCGAAAATCACGTCGCCCATCTCTTCGGTCTTGACGCGCTTCTCGATGTTGTCGCGCACCTTGTTCTCCTGTCCGGAGAGGACATGAACGACATACCATTGATCTTTGCCGGCGAGAGCGTGGGCCATGACTACAAGCGGGTGAGGAAGTGAATTACGTTAACGAGGATGAAATCGAAAAGCGCGACATAACCACCGAGCAGGAGCATGGCGATGATCACGACAAGAGTGGAGTCGGTCAGCTCCTTGTAGCGCTTCATCCCTTTCTCTTTCGGATCCCAGGGCCACGAAGCTTTCTGGAGTTCGAGCCGGACTTCGTTAAAGAAACTTTTTGTCTTGCTGATCATGCTATCCGCGCACCCGTTTGTCATCCACGCCAGGAGGGACTCGAACCCCCAACCGACGGTTTTGGAGACCGCTACTCTACCAATTGAGCTACTGGCGTAAGTTTACTCCTGCTCTTAGTTCTATTCCTGCTCTCTCTCCTCCTGGGAAAAGAGCAGAGATAGAAGACTTTAATCCATAATATCGCTCACGCGACCCGCACCGACGGTTTTGCCGCCTTCGCGAATTGCGAATCGAATCGTCTTTTCCATGGCGATCGGCGTGCCGAGCTCGACCTCGATCGCAACGTTGTCACCCGGCATAACCATCTCAACACCCTCGGGCAGCTTCACCGCGCCGGTCACGTCGGTGGTGCGGAAATAAAATTGCGGACGGTAATTGGAGAAGAATGGCGTGTGACGGCCACCTTCCTCCTTCGAGAGCACGTAGACTTCCGCCTTGAATTTCTTATGCGGCTTGATCGTGCCTGGCTTGGCGATGACCTGGCCGCGCTCGATATCTTCCTTCTTCACGCCGCGCAGCAGCACGCCTACGTTGTCGCCGGCGCGCGCTTCGTCGAGAAGCTTGCGAAACATTTCGATGTCAGTCGCTGTCGTCTTCGCTGTCGGCTTAATCCCGACTACCTCAACTTCCTCCATCTTCTTGAGGATACCGCGCTCGACACGACCGGTCGCAACAGTGCCGCGACCTTCGATGTTGAACACGTCTTCCACCGGCATGAGGAAGGGCTGATCGATTGGTCGATCTGGCACCGGGATGTAATCGTCGATCGCCTGAACAAGCGCGAGAATTTGCTTTTCCTGCTCGGCGTCGCCTTCCAGCGCCTTAAGCGCGCTGCCCTTGACGATCGGGATCTGATCGCCGGGAAATTCGTATTGTGTGAGCAAATCGCGCACTTCCATCTCCACGAGGTCGAGCAATTCAGGGTCGTCCACCATGTCGACCTTGTTAAGGAACACAACAACGGCAGGCACACCGACTTGGCGCGCGAGAAGAATGTGCTCGCGGGTTTGCGGCATCGGACCATCAGCCGCGCTTACCACAAGAATGGCGCCATCCATCTGTGCCGCACCCGTAATCATGTTTTTGACGTAGTCCGCGTGGCCCGGGCAGTCGACGTGGGCGTAGTGGCGCTTGTCGCTCTGATACTCAACATGCGCGGTGTTAATCGTAATTCCGCGCTCTTTTTCTTCCGGTGCGTTGTCGATTGAATCGTAGGCACGGACTTCTGCCATGCCCTTCTTCGCCAGGACGGTGGTGATCGCGGCGGTGAGGGTTGTCTTACCGTGATCGACGTGGCCGATTGTCCCGACGTTGACGTGCGGCTTGTCGCGTTTAAATGCTTCTTTAGCCATCTGGAATTCTCCTTTGGGTTACTTTCTTTCGTTACGTTGTTTTTTCGGTCGCGAGCTCAAATCTGGAGCCCATGACCGGGATTGAACCGGTGACCTCGTCCTTACCAAGGACGTGCTCTACCAACTGAGCTACATGGGCCGCTCATCATCGTTAGCCTGTCCTGCACAAAGTTGGGCGGGACAAACCGGTTTGCTCGCCGGCATGAGAAGCGAAAGTCCCATTAGCCGTCAAGCTACTTGAACGACCATGGGACTTGCCTCGTTCTCCGAAAAAGCGTGCCAAAACTATCCGTGCGCTTCGCCCTGTCAAAACAATTCTCGGTTCGGATGCGAGGTCGGCAGCGTTATTCGGAGCGCATTTTGGAACGAACCACGAAGGCAATGATGATGAGCAAGAGAATACCGCCTCCCACGCCAATCGCGATCCAGCCCGTTGGGCTCACCATCGGCGGCGGTGGAGTAGGTGCGGGAGTAGCCGGAGGTGGCGGCGGCGCGAGTTTTTGCTGGACGAACTGCAGACGTGACATCGTGTCCGGTTGGCCCGGCTTGATCGCCAGAGCGGCTTTAAAGTCGGCCGCTGCAGGTTGCCACTTGCCCATGAGCGAATAGGTGTAGCCACGTTTGTCGAGCGCCTCGAAATCTTGTGGGTTGATCTCGATCGCCTTGGTGTAGTCCGCCAGTGCTTCGTCAAATTTGTGCAGACTGCGCTCGGCCAACGCTCGGCGCTCATAAGCCCGGCCGTCCTTTGGATCTGCCTGAATCGCGTTGCTGAAATCGGTGATGGCCGCGTTCCAATCGCTCAACCCGATGTTGGCAAATCCTCGTTGACGGTGCGCACTGGCGCTATCGGGTTTCAGTTCCACCGCCTTGCTTAGATCCGGCAAGGCCTCGCGATATTGCTTTTCCATCACATAAGTTTGGCCGCGTTCGAAATAACCCTGGGGATCGTTAGGTCCGACCTCGATCGCCTTGCTGAAATCGCTCAGCGCTTTCTCGAAATCCTGTTGCGCGCGATAAACCGTGCCGCGATTGCAGTAAAAGTGCGGCTGCTCGGGTTTCAGCTCGATCGCCTTCGAATAATCGGCAGTCGCTTCGGGAAACTTTTGCAGCGCGAAATAGGCCGCGGCACGATTGTCGTAAAGCGCAGCTGCCTTCGGATTCTCCGCGATTGCTTTCGTCAGCTCCTCGATTGCCTCCGGGTACTTCTGCTCCTTGAGCAACTCTTGAGCGGTTTTGATGTGCCCGCCTTTATCGCTGATGCGATCTTTGTTTTCTTTCGTTTTGTTTTCTTTCGCCTGCACTCCGTCTGGCGCGAGCACCAAAAGACAGATCATCAATCCACCCGCCGCCAGGACACGCTGCAACACCTTTGCGACTTCAAACCTCATATCACGTGGGCAGACACCGATAGACATAGGTTCTTCATAGAAGCACCCGACGGTAAGGCAAGCAGATTCGCGCCCTCCTCCGACTTTCGCCTATTTTCCTTCGGCTCCATTGATATAATTAGTGTGATGGACCGATCGCCTAACGAAGATCCGACCGAGGCATTGCTCCGCACTTACAGTGCGGACGGAGGCATTAACTATCTGGACGCCGCGGCCACCCTACCCTCGCGCCCGGCCATTGATACGGCCTGCGTCGAATTGCTCAGTTTGCTTTTTCCCGGTTTTCACGGCGCGGCGGTCGTTCACCCCGGCGATTTGCCCGATCTGACGCGCAGTCGTCTCCGCTCGTTGCACGCGCGCCTTCATCCGGAGATGTGCAAAAGCCTCGCCCGCCGTGGCCGCAATGGCTCGGTTGAGCCGGATGCCGATCGTATCCTGCGCGATTTCTTTTCCAAGCTGGCGACCGTCCGCGAGGTACTCTGGACTGACATTGACGCTGCTTTCGAAGGCGATCCGGCCTCGACCAGTTTCGAGGAGATTATTCTCGCCTATCCCTCGCTCGAGGCGATCGCGATCCAACGCATGGCACACATCCTTTACCAAAGCGATCTGCCGCTGATTCCACGAATGATGACGGAATGGGCGCACAGCCGCACCGGCATCGATATTCATCCGGGGGCAAAAATCGGCAGTTACTTTTTCATCGACCACGGCACCGGGGTCGTGATCGGCGAAACCTGCGAAATCGGGGTGCATGTAAAGCTTTATCACGGGGTCACCTTGGGCGCGCGAAGCTTTCAAAAGGACGATCACGGGCACGTCAAGAAAGGCGGCAAACGACATCCGAACGTGGAGGATTATGTCACGATCTACCCCAACTCAACCATTCTTGGCGGAGGGACGACGGTCGGCGCACGCAGCACCATCGGCGGGAATGTATTCCTTATGCAAAGTGTGCCGCCGGATTCGTTAGTCTATTACGAGGCGAAACAGATGCGGGTCATCTCGAAGCGCGAACGTCCACCTGAACAGGGAAAAGGCCTTTGAAAAATCACGTGAAGATCGCGATTGCCGCTGATCGAAGGCGGAAGGTTCAGTGATTTATCTCGATTATAACGCGACCACCCCGCTCAGTCCGGTGGTGTGGCGCGTAATGCAGCCCTATTTCGAGCGCCAATTTGGAAACCCATCGAGCGTGCACGCGGCCGGTCGCGAAACCCGTGCCGCGCTTGACGATGCACGCGACCAAATCTCGGCATTGTTAGGCGTGAAACCGCACGAGATCATTTTTACCGGCGGTGGAACTGAAGCGAACAATCTTGCCCTGCTTGGCCTGGCTCGGCGCAACGCGCCTAACGGAAAGCACCTGATTAGCAATCGCGCCGAACACCACGCGGTACTGCACACTCTCGAATATTTGCAGAAACGGGAAGGATTCGAAGTGACCTGGCTGGAGGTTTCCTCGGAGGGCCTGATCGACCCCAACCAGCTCCAGACCGCCGTTCGCCCCGATACCACACTCGTGTCCGTCATGAGCGCGAACAATGAAACCGGAGTCATTCAGCCGTTGAAAGAGATTTCGGGGGTCTGCCGCCAACACGGCGTCTTATTGCACAGCGACATGGTGCAGTCGTTCGGCAAACTGCCCACCGAGTGCGGCAGTGTCGACGCTGCGAGTTTCGCGGGGCACAAATTCTATGGGCCAAAAGGAGCGGGCATTCTCTATCTCCGTTCGGGGTTGTCCATCGATCCCATTCAATTTGGTGGTGCACATGAAGGCGGACGGCGCCCGGGAACGGAAAATGTTCCGGCGATTGTCGGCATGGCGGCGGCGGCGGCGGAAGTCTTGCACGACATGCCTAACGAACAGGAGCGCGAAGCAAAACTGCGCGATCAACTTTGGCAGATGATCGCGCACATTTTCCCCGACGCACAACAAAATGGGGCAAATGCGTCGCGATTGGCTAACACGCTCAACGTCAGCTTTCCTGGTTTCCCATCCGAGACGATGCTCATGGCCCTCGATCTGGAAGGCGTCTGCGCCTCGAGTGGGTCGGCCTGCATGGTTGGGTCGGTCGTCGCTTCCCACGTTCTCCTCGCGATGGGACTCCCGCGGGAGCGCGCCGCGTCTGCGATTCGCTTCTCGTTAGGTAAGGAAACCAGGATGGAGGAAATTGAGGCAACAGCTGCGGCACTGGAACGAATCGTGCAACGTCAAAAGCGTCGAGAGCCTAACGAATCGATGCATCATGCCGGCGTCTAGTCTGGTGCGACGCTCCAGGAAACGCGAAAGCCTTTCTCCGCACGGGAAACTGCTTTCGCTGGTCCAGCTTGAGTTCGCCCTCCCCTGTCCGGCTCCGGCACGAAAGCCCGGCCCGGATCCAACGCTCGAAACACTGGCCCGGAAGTTCCTACGCGAAAACGCAGCGGAGAATTTAGCGGCGCGGGTAGTCGTCGAATGGTCGTCGCGCCTGCGCTCCGCTGCCGGTCGCGCGGAATACGCAACAGTAAGAGTGTTACTCAACTGCCGGCTCTCAGAGTACGGCGAAGCGGAAATCGATCGCACATTCAGACACGAACTGGCGCATCTGCTGGCCCAGTTTCGCTCCGGACGCCGCCGTATCGCACCGCATGGCGCAGAATGGCGAAAGGCTTGCTCTGATCTTGGTATCGCCAATGAAACGCGTTGCCATAACCTTCCTCTTCCCGTCCGTCGCCAGCAACGGCGCTACCTTTACGTTTGTGCCGAGTGCCACCGCGGATTTCCGCGTTCCCGCCCACTCCGTCGCCCTTCCGCCTGCCTGGCCTGCTGTCGCGCCTTCAACCACGGGCGCTATCACAAGCGATTCAAGTTAAGGCTCGTTAGGCAAGAGGCGACGCTCCAGCGAACATGATTATTTGGCAGAGACGCGCCTCCGGCGCCTGGCTGGCGAAGAACGAACCGACCATCGAACAATTCGCGCGCAGTAGGCTCGCTATTATCACGCTGCCGGGCAGGACAAGGGCCCTTGTCCAAATCAGTTGCTCCACTCGAGCGCAGGCGGCGAAATTGGTCGAGAAATTTGGAGGCAACTTCAAAAGCCTGCCCCGCAACTGGCAGTTGGAAACAAAAGATCACCCGCCGATACGCATCGGCCGTCACCTCCAAATTGTCAGCGCTTCCAAGCAATCCGTCCGAGGCGGTCAACAACTCATCATCCCGGCGGCGAGTGCTTTCGGGACCGGCGAGCACGCCACAACCGCAATGTCTCTACGACTGCTTGCCGAGAGCGCGAGAAAAATGTCGACCGACTGGCGAATATTCGACGTCGGAACGGGCACCGGCATTCTTGCGCTCGCCGCACGCAAGCTGGGAGCCGGCGAAGCGCTCGGGATCGATACCGATCGGCGGGCAGTAGCGCACGCTCGTCGGAATGCCCAGCTCAACCGCGTCGCACGCGCAAAATTTATCGTCGCTGATGTGCTGCAGTGGAATCTTGCCGGCCGCTACGACATCATCACGGCCAATCTCTACAGCGAGCTCTTCATCGCGGCGCTGCCGCGCTTCCAACTTTGGATGCGATCGGGCGGTTGGCTCATAGCCTCCGGAATCCTGCACAATCAATCGCAATTGGTCGTGAGCGTTCTCGAAGATCGATGTTTTCGGCTCGAGCAGCTACGTCGGCGCGGGAAATGGGTCGCGCTTCGCTGTCAGCTTGCCCGCTAATCGGGGCCAACGCTCCTGAAAACCTGGGCGCAAAAGCTTCTTGAAGGCTCCTCGTCGCCAGCTAACTTCCACGCGTCCGAGCGACTTCGATTGCCTGCAACCTGGCGGCGAAATCCAGAGCCGCTCGAAACCCTTATGCAGGCAGAAGAACTTTCCTACGTCATTGTCACCCCCTACTCCATGCGCAAGTCGCGCACCGGCGGCATTGTTTCCCGACTCATCTCCCGCACCGGGCTCGATCTGGTTGGCGGGCGGATGTTCGCTCCCAGCGAGGAACTCGTTAGGCGCTTCACCGAAAATATCGTAACCGCGGATAATCCTCGCCATCGCGCAACACAAGAGATCATTCGCGACTACGTGCGCAAAAATTTCACCGGAGAACGCGATGGTCATCGTCCGCGAGTCTTGCTCTTGGTCTTTCGCGGCGAGAATGCAGTCGAGAAAATCCGCCACGTCGTCGGACATATCGTGCACGAGCGCACGAGTGGCGAAACGATCCGAGATACGTATGGCGATTACATCACCGACGGAAGTGGCAAAATGACGTACTTCGAGCCGGGCGTGATTGCTTCGCTCGACGCCCAGTCAGTCGAGGAAAATCTCAAGCTCTGGGCAGGTTTTTCCGATTCCGACGGCGGAATCCTTGACGATGTGATCGCCTATCCGCCCGGCAGCAAGGTCGAAAAGGCGTTGGTCCTCATCAAGCCCGACAATTTCAAATTTCCCAACATCCGCCCCGGCGGCGTGATCGAAGTCTTCTCGCGCACCGGACTCTACATCATCGGCTTCAAGGTCCATCGCATGAGCGTGGCGCAGGCGGAGGAGTTTTACGGACCAGTGCTCGATGTTCTGACGAACAAGCTCGGCGCCGAAAAAGGCCGCGAAGCTTGGGAAGACATTGTCGAATTCATGTCTGGTTCACGCCCAAGCGCGACGGCTGATGGTCTGCGCCACGTGGCGGGGACGGAGAAATGCATTGCCATCGTGTACCAGGGCGAAGATGCCGTGCGCAAAATCCGCGAGGTCCTTGGACCGACCGATCCGAGCAAAGCGCCGCCGGGCTCAATTCGCCGAGAATTCGGCCAGACCATCATGGTCAACGCTGCGCACGCCTCTGATTCAGCGGAGAACGCCAAGCGCGAGATGGAGATTGTGCAGATACAAGAAAACAACCTGAAACCTTTGATTGAAAACTTTTACGCGCGCCCATAGCTTGCGCTCCCCTTTTTCAAAAGGACTCTGATCATTTTTACCATGGAAATTTCCGCTCGCGCCGCACAATTGACTCCCTCGCTCACCCTTGCGATCGATAGCAAAGCAAAGGCGATGAAAGCCGAAGGCATCGATATTTGCGGCTTCGGCGCCGGTGAGCCCGACTTCGATACGCCGGAACATATTAAGGAAGCCGCCATCGCCGCGCTGCAGGCCGGATTCACCAAATACACGCCCAGTTCTGGCCTGCCGGAATTACGCCAGGCGATCGCGGACAAGTTTGCCGCCGATAATGGCCTCGAATATCGCGCCAGCCAGGTAATCGTAAGCAACGGCGCCAAACACTCCTGTTATAACGCCGTCCTCGCGACCTGCGAACGCGGCGACGAAGTCATTATTCCCGCACCGTATTGGGTGAGTTATCCCGATATGATACGACTCGCCGGTGCCGAACCGGTCATTGTGCAAACCAGCGAACGCAATGGCTGGAAGATGACGACGGAAGAGTTTGAGAATGCCATGACGCCGAGGACCAAAATGGTGGTCCTCAACAGCCCGGGTAATCCGACCGGCTCGGTCTATTCCCGCGAGGAACTCGAAGGAATCGTCAACGTCGCAGCAGAAGAGGACATCTACATTTTGTCCGACGAGATTTACGAAAAGCTGGTCTACGATGGCGCGGAGCACGTCAGCGTCGCGTCGCTCTCTAAACAAGCCTACGACCTCACGATTACCGTCAACGGCTTCAGCAAATCGTATGCAATGACAGGCTGGCGTCTGGGCTACATGGGAGCTCCGGAAGCAATCGCCAGGGCGGTCGATTCAATTCAAAGCCACAGCACTTCCAATCCTTGCTCGTTCGCCCAAAAGGGCGCAATCGCCGCGCTCAAAGGCGACCAGCAACCGCTCTCCGACATGCACGACGAGTTCGATATGCGTCGCAACTACATGTTCGACCGCATCTCGAAAATCCCAAACATCAGTGCGGTCAAACCCTTGGGAGCGTTTTATGTGCTGGTGAATATCAGTCAGCTCGGGTTGACCTCTCAAAACTTTGCCGATCGACTTCTGAGCAAAGCCAACGTCGCAATCGTACCCGGCGCCGCTTTTGGCGACGATCGTACCGTGCGCTTGAGTTACGCGACCAGCATCGACATCATCAAGAAGGGTCTCGATCGCTTCCAGGATTTCTGCCGCACGCTCTAGAGGTTTTTCGCGGCAAAGTGCAGGCGCAGGCGGGCCATGCCAGTCGAGCCGAACAGCGCGGTTTCAAAAGCGACACAAGCTCGGCGTTATTTCGCTCTCATTCTTCACGCTCATCTCCCATTCGTTAGGCACCCGGAACAGGAATATTTTCTCGAGGAAGACTGGCTTTTTGAAGCGCTGACCGAAACCTATTTGCCGCTTCTCGGCATGATGTACCGGCTGGCGGAAGAAGGCCGGCCGTTTTGCCTAACGATGTCGCTCACGCCGACACTCGGCGCGATGCTTCGCGACTCGCTTCTGCAACGGCGTTACTTGCACCATCTCGAACGGCTCATCGGACTCGCTCGTCAGGAAATTGAGCGCAATCGAAACGATCCACACCTCTGCGAACTTTCCGGTTTCTACGCCCAGCTCTTCACTGATACGCGAACCTTTTACGTTGAGAAGCTTGGCTGCGACGTCGTTAGGGCGTTTCGCGAATTGCAGGATGCCGGCTACCTCGAAATCGTGGCCAGCGCGGCGACGCACGCCTTTCTCCCACTGCTCCAGGATTTTCCCGAGGCACAACGAGCCCAGGTTTTGATTGGTTGCGAGAGTTACCGCGAAATGTTTGGCCGTTCGCCTATCGGATTCTGGTTGCCGGAATGCGGCTACAGCGCAGGACTCGATTCGCTGCTCCAAGCTGCCGATATTCGCTGGTTTGTTCTCGACGCGCACGGCCTCATGTTCGCGCAGGGGCAGCCGCAGCAGGCGGTCTTCGCTCCGTGCTATACGCCCGCTGGTCCAGCCGTCTTTGCCCGCGACAGCGAATCAAACCGCGCAGTCTGGAGCGCCGAATCCGGCTATCCGGGCGAACCGGCATATCGGGATTTTTATCGCGACATTGGTTTCGATCGCTCGCCAGAAGAACTCGCGCCGTTCCTTCGGCCGCCCGGCGTGCGCAAGTTCAGCGGGATCAAATATCATCGCGTCACGGGCGGGGCGGAGAAAGAGCTCTACGACCGGCATCGCGCTTCAGCGGTCGCGGAGGTTCATGCGGACGATTTTTTCCAAAAATGCCGCGCCCGTTTTCAGAACTTGGGAGACGTTTCTTTCGATCCGCTGCTTGTTAGTCCTTTCGACGCCGAACTGTTTGGTCATTGGTGGTTCGAAGGTCCTTTGTTTCTCGAAAACTTCATCCGCCGAGTCACGCGCGAAACAGCCGCGTTCCAGCTTGTTAGTCCGGGCCAATTCCTGCACGAGCACCCTCTACAGCAGATCGTTCGGCCAAGTCCGTCCAGTTGGGGCGAGCACGGTTTCAGCAGCGTCTGGCTCGATGAAAAAAATGCCTGGATTTATCGCCACCTTCACGCCGCCACCCGCCGAATGACGGAGCTCGCGCGCCGGTATCGCGAGACGACCGATCCCATGATCGATCGCACGCTGAAACAAGCTGCCCGCGAACTTCTTCTCGCCCAGGCAAGCGATTGGGCTTTTCTAATCAAAACCAACAGCGCGCCCGACTACGCCACGCTACGTACGAAGAATCATCTCCTGCGATTCAACCGCTTCCATGAGCAACTTGGCAGCGGTGAGGTCGATTTCGATTTTCTTGGCGAATGCGAAGAGCAAGCTAACCTCTTCCCGAATTTGAACTGGCGACACTTCCTTTAGCAAATACGAATGCGCAGCGCGATTCTCTCCGTACTTTTCGGCCTAACGACCGCCCTCGCCCAGGAATCGCCCACCCCGCTGGCTTCTGTGTCGCCGTCACCTCTCGCCACGAGCTCCGTTCCCCCTCTCAAATCGGTAACGCTGCGCTTCGCCCTCCCGCCACTCGAAGGCACAATCAGCCTTGGAGTCTACAATGGCGAAGGTAAACTCGTGCGGGTTCTTCATCGGGAAGATGGAATCTCCGAGTTCACCGCCGGGCATGATGCGCTCGAAACGACCTGGGATGGAACCGATGATGACGGGAAATCGTTGCCTAACGGAAAGTACCGCGCGCGCGGATTTGTTGTCGGCGGCCTGAAAGTCGAAGGGGTCAGCTATTTCTTCAACGATTGGGTGACGGACGAGAAATCGCCTCATATTCACTCGTTAGGCGAACTCTGGATGGACAACGGCGTGCTTGAAATCGACGCCTATCTCGCCGGGGGTCGACGAACGACTGTGATCTGCGATCAAAATACCGGCGAGATCAAAGGCGAACTTTCCCCGCGCAGTGGCGCGCACTGCCCGCAGGTTCCTACTTTGCCTAACTTAATTTCTCCGATCGACTGTGCACACGGCCGCCGTGATACGATGTGGTTCGTCGATTCGGTCGGCGGCACCGCACCTGCGGAGGTAAAGCAGATCTCGAGCGATCATCGGCTCTTGCGCCGGCTTTCCTACGCCGCGACTGATCCGTCGCCGAAGCGGATCGAGGCTTCGCCTAACGAAGAGAAAATTTTTCTAATCGAAGAAAACGACCATCTCCAGCGCCTGCGCGCGCTTTCCCTGGTTCGCATCACGGCAGAAAGCGCGGACGAATCGGTCTCGGATTGGAAAACGGTTTTCGAAAAGAAGATCGTGACTCATCAGAATTTTTCCCTCGAAAATGGCAAACCGGTCCCCAGCTCAAAAGCGCCGGAGGCTGCTTTGGAAAAAGTCGCTCAAAAGTTACGGCCTGATCCGTTGCAGCACGATCAACCGGGCCAGGCCAATCTGGCGGTCGGATTTGATGCCGACGGTAGTTTTCTCCAAACCGCCGATGGCCTCCCCCTGCGCACGATCAGCGATACGCCTCATCTCGTGCGTACCGTGCTCGGCCGGCCTAACGATAAAACGATCGACGTTTTTCAGGATGACGGCGCGGTCGTGGAGCAGTTCCGCGTTTCCAATCTCACAGAGATGATCGCGTTCGATTGTGGCGATTTCGAACTGAAATAGCTCAATGACGCGCGATATCGTTTACTTCGATCTCGAAACACAACGCACCGCCAACGACGCAGGCGGCTGGGATCGCAAAGGCAATATGCAAATGTCGGTCGGGGTCATCTACAGCACCCGCCGCGAGCGCTATGAAATTTTTCCTGAGACCCGTGTCCACGACCTAATCGATCGCTTGCGCGCAGCCGATCTCGTCATCGGCTTTAACGTTCTCAACTTCGATTACCAGGTGCTGATGGGCTACACCGTGCTCGATCTCATTCACGAGCTGTCAACGATCGACTTGATGCTCGAGATGGAAAATAAACTCGGCCATCGGCTTGGGCTTGAGGCAATCGCAGAAGCAACCTTGGGCGTGCGCAAAACCGCGGCAGGTCTCGACGCCATCCGCTGGTGGCGCGAGCGGCGACTGCTCGACATCGCCGAGTATTGCTGCTTCGACGTCAAGGTGACGCGCCTCGTGCATGAACATGGCTGTCGCCATAAGGAGCTGTTCTTCCGCGACCGCTTCGCCCGCCGGCAGCGCGTGCCAGTAGATTGGGAGCATTTGTAGCAACCGCATTGAACCCGACAACCAGACTGATTTCAGAGGAACTCGCGCTTGCCTAACGAATTTCGACTTCGATGGGGAGACAATGGTTCACCATGTAGGTGCCACGATTGGCATCGCGCTCCATGGGTTGGGTCTGGCCACGGGAATCGGTCGCTCGCGCCATAAGAGTACAAGCTCCGGGTTCGTTAGGCGTCTGCCATTGCCACTCCCAGAGCCGCCAGCTATGACGCGAGGTTTCCTCGCCTAACGACGCTTCATTCCACGACCTTCCCTGATCAACACTCACTTCCACTTTCACGACCTCGGCATTTCCCGTCCAAGCGGCACCAGTCACGCGATAGGCCGAGCCGGCAGAAATCACCTCATTGGTTGCCGGTCGCGCGATGAGCGCTTTCACCAGCATTTCAGTAATCGGCACCAGCCGCGCTCCGTCAGCTCCTGGCTCCCAAAAGCCATAATCGACCGTCTGATAATATCCGTAGAATGGCTCTTCCGTCACGATCACCCGCTGGAGCCACTTCACCGACGCCATGCCATACCAGTCCGGCACGATGGCACGAAGCGGAAATCCGTGCGCAGGAGTGATCGGCTCGCCATTCATCTCCAGGGCCAGAAGAACATCGTCGAGTGCTTTGCCTAACGACAGGCTGCGCACGTAATGCATTTGACCGGCGGGCTTCGGACCTTCCGAGGGCGATCCGCGATCCGCACCCTCCAAAATAACCTCGCACGCTTTCTCCGAACAGCGCGCTTCGCGCAAGAGCTCGCCTAACGACACTCCAGTCCAGTTCGCATTGCCCACGGCCCCGAGTTCCCATTGCACGCCCTTCACTTTTGGCTGGAGAAAAATGCGATTGTTTCCGGCGCACTCCATCGTCGCGGGAACCGTAATCGTTTTGCGAGCAAGCAAGTCCTGATGCGAAAACTCGAGCTGCCGCTCGACTGCGCCTTCGATCCGCAGCCGCCAATGCGCGAGATCGATTTGCGGAAGAGCGAAGTGCGACCGGACGTAAAATTGGTCGTTAGGCGTGATGAAAGCTCTTCAGCTCACCAAATGCCATCTCAAGATTGGCCGGTTCCTTTTCGCGAATGATCATATTCTCTTCCCTTCAGCCTGCGGCATTCTCCGTCACCCACTGCAAATAGGCTGGCAATCCGGCTTCGACGGCCAGGGCAATGATTTCCGGTGTCTCGTAAGGATGAAGGTGGAGCAACATCCTTTGCAACTCTTCGAATTGACTCACGGAAGTCTTGAAGAAGACCAGCGTTTCGTTGCCTTGCTCCACCTTTCCCTGCCAGCGATAGACTGACTCGATCGAGGGCAGAATGTTGGCGCAGGCGGCGCATTTCTTGTCGACCAAGTGTCGCGCAATTCGCCGCGCCGTCTCGAGATCAGGAAACGTGCTCAAGACGAGCAGGACTTCGTCGGCCATCGATCGTTAGGCTGCGGCTACTGCGGCATGCCGGCAAATCCAGCCGCCCGCAACAAGCACGTCGCCATCGTAGCAAACCGCCGCCTGCCCTGGCGTAATTGCCTTTTGTGGCTCCCCCAGCCTAACGAGACCGCGGTCGTTTTCCAGCGGAAGCAGCATCGCCGAGGTGCCCGGATGGCTGTAGCGAATCTTCACGGTTAATTCGAGCGGATCATGCGTGAACGGGCGACTGCTCCAGTTCAGCCGTTCAATTTCAAACTCCTCAACGAGCAAATCCTCGGCATCGCCAACGAAGACACGATTCGTCTCCGGGTCGATATCGATCACGTAGCGCGGCCGCGGGGAGCCGCCCGGAAGTCCCTTGCGCTGACCGATTGTGAACATCTCAATCCCGTCGTGCTCCGCGATGAAGTTGCCTGAGAGGTCGTAGATTCCGCCGTGGTGAAACTCGCTTTTGCCAAGATGCGAGCGCAGAAAGGCCTTGTAGTCGTTGCCGGGAACGAAACAGATCTCCTGACTGTCGACCTTGTCTGCAACTTTCAGGCCTAACGAACGCGCGATCGCACGGATCTCCGGTTTTGACATATTGCCTAACGGCGTCAGCGCCCGCCGGAGCTGCGCCTGACGCAGACTGAAAAGGAAATAGGACTGATCTTTGCGTGCGTCGCGACCCTTGCGCAAGATGGCGCGGTCGGCGTGCTGTTCGATGATCGCATAATGCCCGGTTGCGATGTAGTCGCAGTCGAGCGCGCGCGCTTTCTCCCAGAGGCTGCCAAACTTGAGCTTTTCATTGCACATGACGCAGGGATTCGGGGTGCGACCGGCCTGGTATTCACTGGAAAAATAATCGATCACCACGCGCTCGAACTGATCGGCCTCATCCACCACGTAATGCGGGATGCCTAACGAGTGCGCGACACTCCGCGCATCCGCGATCGCCTGCGGTCCACAGCACTTGTCCTCGGCGCGCGAGAGGCAGTCCTGCGGCCAGACTTTCATTGTCACGCCGACAACGTCGTAACCCTGTTCGCGAAGCAAATAGCCCGCAACGCTGGAGTCGACGCCACCGCTCATGCCAAGAAGAACGCGCTGTTTCGTCCGGTTCATTTCAGGCGCGTAAATTCGGCGCGAACGCTGGGATGGTCAACGCTGGCCAAGGACATTGGAATTCGTCAGCAGGCCGGCTTGCTTCTTTACCGGCACGCTGACAAACGCGCTGCCGCGCAACGTGAAGCGCCAGGGAAAATCCTTCGCTCGACTGATCCCAATGCGCGGATCAGCCACGACTTCGACATCGCCCTCGCGCCGCGCGTGAAAGCCGTGCGCTGGATCGGAGCAGAGATCGATTTCGTGATCACGCTTTGTAATGTCGAGCGCCTGAGTGAGCTTGCCTGGACCGGAGCAAAGTCGTCGCAAATCATCGACTCCTCGCCGCTTGCGCATAAGGGAAATTCCGCGCCGTGGCTCAAGGGCGCGGATGAGGATCAGTCCATTGCGTGGACCATCCTTGACGAGGACGTTGAGCATCCAGTGCACGCCGTAGTTGAAATAAATATAGGCTGTACCCGGCTTGTTGCGCCTAACGAACTCTCGCGTGCTTGGACGCGTGAAGGTATGACTGGCTTCATCGCCTTCGACGAGATAGGCCTCCACTTCGACCACGATTCCGGCGCATTTGCCCCAGACAAGCTCGGTTGCGATCAGCTCTTCAGCGCAACGCAGAGGATCGTTTTGGAAAAAAGTCTTCGGCAACACACGGGCAAATTAGCAGAATCATTTTCGAGAGAAACCGCTCGCCGGCACATCGGCGCAGGCACAGAGATAGAGGGGGCAAACTTGATTGACTCTCAACTACTGGCCGAATGTAATGCCATTCCATGCAGGCCAACTGGGCAACGTCCTTAGCCAGATGAGCAATCCAATTCCGTTCGAACAATTTCTCCTGCATGAACCCGACCGCGGACGACGGCTGATTCGGGAGTTTTATGAGCAGTACAGCGAAACGCGCAATTACAAGGGCCGGGGCGGTCAGCACGAACAAATCAAGGCCGCTTTTTTTCAAAAACATCTCGATGCAAATCATCACGACCAGGCAAGCATCGGCCTGGATGTGGGTTGTCGCGGGGGCGCGCTGATTGAACTGGTTGGCCGGATTCGCTGGTATGGAGTCGACATTAATCCGGAAGCTCTTGAGGTCGCCCGAGCTTCCGGGATTCCTTGTGCGGAAATGGATTTCACCGCAGGCATCGCCATTCGTGACGAAGCATTCGATGCCATAATGATGACAGAAGTGCTGGAGCATCTGCCTTATCCGTCGATTACGGTTCGGGAGGTGTATCGGATCCTGAAGAAAAAACCGGCCAGTCTTTTCGTGGGATCTGTGCCGCTGGATTATCACCTGCATCGGCGCTGGAAAGTGCTGCGCGGTAAACGACTCTCGGGCGAGCAAACGCATGTTCACCATTTTTCGTTCGAGGAACTCGATCGGCTCCTTCGCTTCTATTTCGAGAAGGTGAGTTACCTTCCTCTGAGTGGCACCGCGACCCGCCATTCGCGATTGAAGCTGCCGTATAATCTTTTCGTACGCGACATTGCGTGGGCGGCGGCGTCGCCCAAAACGAACGTCGGTCGCTGGGATGTGCGGCCAGTGCGAGGCTGAGGCAGCCGATTCGTTAGGCTGCGTTTGCCCGCGAAGGTTCGATTAGCGAGCGTCGAACAATCCGGTGATAGCGAAAATAAGCGATCAGCGCCTCGCGAGTCTGGATGGGGTGAAGAGTCATCCCCGACTCAGGGCGCTGCAGTATTTCGCGCAACTTCATGAAGCGATGACCGGCACTGCTGGCGTCAAAGGTATTGAGCGCGACGCGGTAGCGTCGGGTGAGATCAAGCGGGCGGCCGTCGGCCCGTCGTAAATTCGTTAGGCGGCGACTTCTTTGGTCGCCTTCCACCTCAAAGCGGAATCCGGCAAGGCTGCGCGCTTCCTGAACCTCGAATGTTTCCTCCATCATCACTTTGAGGGAAAGCGAATCGAGCTCAGCGGTAACGAGAAAGTTTTCGTAAGGAAGAATCTGCCAGATATCGCCGATCGTTTTCTGCCCCTTATGGAAAGGGCGGCCATCGAACAAGCCGTGAAAAACGCCGTCGATCGTTAAGCCGCGCCCGGCGAACGCTTCGGTTATGGCCGCGGCAATCAGAAGCGCAATCTGACTTGGTTCGCCGGGGCGATCTCGCGCACTCAAGGTTTCCGCCAATTCGCCCACGGGTTGGGACAAGATGTTCGCCGCTTCGTCCAGCTGCGGCTTCGCGCGACTCAGGATGACAGGATCCGTTTCGATGCGGCTGTCCAGGAGTTCGGTGTGAGCCTCCTGGCGCAGCAGTTTCTTCGAATTGCGATCAAAGAACAGATCGACGCGACCGATGTGGATCCCGAAATGATCGGCCTGAGTGAAGATGGCGCCGTTCGTTAGGCGACTTTCGATCGGCTGATGAGTATGACCGGCAATGAAGACGGTCGCTTCGGGAAACTCGGCCGTCAGGCTGACGGCGCGATTGGCAAAGTCGTCTCCGCCCGTCCGTTCTTTCAAACCCATGTGTCCAGCGAGAATGACGGCACGCGCCCCTAACGATCTCGCTTGTTGAATTGCTCTCCGCGTCGGCTCGATGGGATCCAGGAATTCGATTCCTTCTGTGAAGCTCGGCGGGAACCAAAAGGGCATGCCGGGCGTCGTTAGGCCCACGACTGCCAGCCTGATACCGGCAATCTCCCGGAGAAGAAACGGCTGAATGCGCGCAAAAGGGTTATTGCGCTCTTCAAAGGCGCCCGCAGGTTTACCGGCGAGCGTAGTATTGGCCGCGAGTACGGGCATGGCCGAGCGGCTCACTGCTTGCAAGAACGGTTCGATGCTCCAATCGAACTCATGATTGCCTATGATCCAGGCGTCATAACGCAGAAGGTTGAAAAGCTCGATCATTGAGCGGCCCTGGTCGCCAAAGCCAAATTGCGTGCCTTCATAAACGTCACCGACGTCGATGAGAATTGAGTTGGGATTCTCCCTTCGCCAGGCCGCAATCTGCGTCGCACAGCGCGCCAGACCGCCAAGGCCGGAATGCCCGTCGTAATCCACTGTGGGCAGAATGTGACCATGCAGATCGGTCGTGTGAATGACCGATAGCCTAACGACGTCCGATTGAAGACTCTCCGATGCTTGCGACCACCGGCCCGTGCAGAGCGCAGCAGTCGCACCGGACAGCAGTTTGAGAAACTGGCGACGATCTGGAGGCAGAACGAGCACGACCGGAAATTTTGACGCGTTGCCTATATGGCAACAATCTTTTTTTACGAATGAAGCTGCAAGGAATCGACCACGTCGCGATCGCTGTCCCGGATATCGCGAAAACGGTCGCATGGTATTGCGAAGTCCTCGGGTTTGAGCGCCGGCATGCAGACGCGTGGAATGGCATACCTGCGTTCATCGGGACCGGCTCAACCGCCCTGGCTCTATTTCCGGCTCAAGGACGGAAACAACCCGCCGACCATAATGGCCCTATGCTACATCTTGCTTTCCGCGCCGATCGCGCAGGATTTGTCAGGGCGCAGGAGGAATTGCAGAAGCGCGGTATCTCCTTCCATTTCGAGGATCACGGTGTCGCGCACTCGATCTACTTTCGCGACCTGAATGACCTCCGCCTCGAGATTACGACTTACGAAATCTCCTAGCGTCGGGAAGATGGAGCGGGTGACGAGACTCGAACTCGCGACGTCCTCCTTGGCAAGGAGGTGCTCTACCACTGAGCTACACCCGCGTTAGCCGCCGAACCGGCGGAGTGCAAATAATGTCCAGCCGACTGGCGGGCGCAAGGGTTATTCCGATAGCGATCCGGCGAGTCCTTGGACGCAGCGACAGAGCGCCTGGCCGGCAATATCAATCATGCTACAATCGGCGGCATGTCCACACTCCATTCATCCGCTGGCGCCATCTTCGTTCTCCAGGTTTTAATCTCCGCATTTTTCGCCATTCTTTTTCTCCAATCGGGCGTCGACAAAGTGATCGATCGGCGCGGCAATCTGGAGTGGCTGACCGGACACTTCGCCAAGAGCCCGCTGGCCGCACTGGTGCCGCTGTTGCTCGGAATCATTACGGTCATGGAACTCTCTACCGGTGCGTTAAGCGCGATCGGTTGTGTGTTGGTTCTCGTCCGACATGACGCGTCCATCGGCTTCTACGGTGTGGCTTTGGCCGGGCTCACCTTGCTCGCACTCTTTTTCGGTCAGCGAATGGCGAAGGAGTATCCAGGCGCCGCGTCGCTCGTCCCCTATTTCCTCGTCGTGATTGCCGGACTGATTTGGCTCGGCCAGAGTTAGGAAGACCAGTCACGCGACGCGGGCCGATGAAGCCCATCGAGGGCCAATCTTCGCGATCGCAATAGGCAAACTGCTTTTGCGAATTTTGTCCCGAAGCCCGATGCTCATGCATGGTCCAGATCTCGATCGATTACACGGGGAAATTGCATTGCAGCGCTAAACACGGTCCTTCGGGCAAAACGCTCGAGACAGATGCGCCACTGGATAACATGGGCAAAGGCGAATCCTTTTCGCCGACCGATCTCGTTGCAACCGCCCTCGGCACCTGTATCGCCACAACCATGGCGATCGTAGCAGAACGGCATGGCGTCGAGCTACAAGGCCTGACCGTGCAGGTGCAAAAGGAAATGGCGGACGCCCCGCGTCGGGTTGGCCGTTTAACAACCGAGGTCCATGTCCCGCTTCCGGCCGATCACCCACAACGTGAGTTGCTCGAGAAGACGGCGCTCGGCTGTCCTGTGCATCGCAGTCTCTCGGCAGAGATGGAGCGGCCGACAAAGTTCTTCTGGGAGGGATAAGGTTGACGCAGAGGGCCCAGCAACGCCAGCCGCGCAAGATTCCTTTGCCGGCGCGGTTCCGGGCTGCTTACCTCACCGTTTCCTAGGCAAACGCCCCGCAACCAAATCGTAGGAATGATCAATCATCTTGACGAATCTCGACTCCCGGAATGCGATCGTTCAGCTCGACTGTATTCCAGTGTTTCTTATTCATGTGGTAGCCAGGTCGGACCTCTTCGTAGCGATCACGTAATTCCAGCGCGAGTTCCGGATCGCATTTTAGATTCACGCGCGGCGGAACCGCTTCGAGCGAAGCGAGAGCAAACATTTTGTTATGCACCTTGAAGACGATGGCGTCAGGTCCGAAAGGCATGTCTTCGCTCGCGCCCACTTTGGCGAGGCAGTAATCGCGAAAGGCCTCCAGATCCATCCTGTTCGCCTCAATTTTAACCTGATGAATTACAAGCCGAGCAATTCGCGCTGCCACGCGACCAAAAGGGTTTGGCTGCGACTCGGGTCAGCCGCAATACCTTCCAGGGCGCTGCGCGGAGCAATAAAGGCGGGATCTACGGCCAGATCTTTTGCCTGTTGATCGCGTCGCTGGCGCAAGGCTTCCACCTTTTTGTCAAAGCCCGGCGTGCGGAGTCGGGCCACACGCAGCGGCTTTTGCGGCCATTCCTTCTCCGGCAATGCCAGAGCCGCCTCGGCTGCAGCGAAGAATCCGCGCCGTCGCCGCTCCGGAAGGAACGGGAGCTTCGGCATCTCGCCCGCGACAAACTTCTTTGCCGCCTCGAGCATGACTGTGTTTTGCAGAATGTGAAACGCTGGACGATCGGCCTGTTGCGCCTCGCGATCGCGCCAGAGCCACATGGCACGCAGAACCGCGCAAGCCTGCGGCGACAGGGTTCCACTGCCGGTGACGCGCCAGATGGAATCGGGATCGCGTTCTCGCGCGACCAAGGTCTGTTCCAGTGCGCGGCGGCAGGATTGGCGGAACCATTCCATTCTGCCTAACGATTGCATTTGCTCTTCCATCATCGCTGCCAGGGGAAGGAGGTAGTGCGTGTCGTTTTTTGCATACGCCTCCATGGCGGGTGGAAGCGGCCTTCGTGCCCAGTTCGCCTTTTGCGAACCCTTCGCCAAACTGACGTCAAAGTAGCGTTGCACGAGCGCAGCGTAACTGAATTCAGCCAGGCCGATCATGCGTGCCGCAATCACGGTATCGAAGACATCCTGCACCGGCAGCTGGAAAGTGCGACGCAGTAGCCGCAGATCGAAATCCATTCCCTGAAGAACGATCTCCTTCTCTGCCAAAACATCACAAAGCGGCTGCAGATTGACCGAGGCAAGCGGATCAACCAGCAAATCCTCATCGTCGAACGTCAGCTGAATCAGACAAAGCTTCTCGAAGTAGCAATGCAAACTGTCGGCTTCGGTGTCGACCGCGATGCGGCGATGATGACACAGCCGCGGGAGCAGATCGGCAAGTTGTGCGTCGGAAACTATCACCGCAATCCGCCCAAAAGAAGTTCCGCGTTCGTCTTGGTCGCATGCAGGTTTTTGATCAAGAACTCCATCGCTTCGAGCGGTGGCATGGTTGCCATCATTTTGCGCAGAAGTTTAACCCGCTCCCACTCCTCAGGGTGATAGAGCATCTCTTCCTTGCGTGTGCCGGATTGCTGGATGTGGATGGCGGGATAGAGCCGCTTCTCGACTAACGACCGATCGAGATGCAGCTCCATGTTTCCTGTGCCTTTGAATTCTTCGAAGATGACTTCGTCCATCCGGCTGCCGGTATCGATCAGAGCGGAGGCAAGAATTGTCAGGCTGCCGCCTTCCTCGACATTGCGCGCCGCACCGAAAAAGCGCTTCGGTTTAAGGAGCGCTTTCGATTCGACGCCACCCGACATGGTGCGCCCTTTGCCTTTGACCAGAGAATTATAACCGCGAGCCAGTCTCGTTAGGCTATCGAGTAAGACGACGACGTCCTTCTTTTGTTCCACCAAACGTTTCGCTCGCTCGCTGACCATTTCCGCCACCTGCACGTGCCTTGTCGGCGGTTCATCGAAAGTCGAGCTGTAAATCTGGCAGTCGACTTCGCGCTCCAGGTCGGTCACCTCCTCGGGTCGTTCGTCGACCAGGAGCAGGATGAGAACTATTTCGGGATGATTTTTGCGGATCGCCTTTGCGATTTGCTTGAGGAGGATGGTTTTGCCCACGCGCGGCGGCGCGACGATCAAACCGCGCTGACCGCGTCCGAGTGGTGTCAGCAAATCAATCGCCCGTACGCAGGTGGAATCGAGTTCGTCGTTTTCCAGCATGATGCGCCCCTGAGGGAAAAGAGGCGTGAGATTGTCGAACGCCGTGGGCGATTGCCATTCGGCTGGCGGCAGACCTTCGATTGCGATGATGCGATCGAGCATGAGCGTGCGCTCGCGGTCGCGTGGCGGACGGATCGTGCCGCGCAATGCCTGACCCGGTCGCAATCCAAACTGCCGGATGAGAAAATGCGGTACGCCAATGTCTTCGGGAAGGTGAAGAAAATTGTGGCGCGGTGAGCGCAACATGGCCCCGCCATCGTTCGGCTGTTCCAGAAACCCGCTCGTCCACACCTGCTGACCGTTAAGCACGGCGTGACGCACGAGATCAACGATGAGCTGATGCCGTGTCCGTCCGGGATGAGGACGCAAGCCCGCTTTCGCAAACCGGTCCTGGAGCGCCGGCGGTTCGAGTCGCTGCAGTTCTTCAACTTCGAGCGGCTCAGGCGAGCCCGGCACTGGAATTTCGTTCCGCGGCCCGGGATTGTCGCCTAAATTCGATTCGTCAGGCGGGGTAGCCATTGTCAAAGCCGCAACTGCCTGCGTTGGCTCTGCCACTATTGGATTGCTGGGACCTTGTTTCATCTACCGGAGAGCAAGAAAACCCGCTAGAATTTCCGCCTGCGCTTCGAGAACGGAAAGCGGCCCGTTATTCCAGATCACATGATCGGCGCGAGAAATTTTTTCCGGTAGTGGCATTTGCGAGGCAATCATGACAAGAGCGTCGTTAGGCGTGAGGCGGGCGCGGGCAATCAAGCGTTGCAGCTGGATCTCCTCGGAGCTTGCAACCACCACCACGCGATCGCACAGAGTTTCACCTTTGGTTTCATAAAGAAGTGGGATATCGGCCAGAAAAATCTCGCCGGCTTCGCGGCTGGTCTCCGCTTCAGTGGCCCACTGACGGCGGATGCGCGGATGCAAGATTTGCTCAAGCGCGCGCTTCTTTTCCTGGTTGGCGAAAACTATGGCGCGAAGCGCGCTCCGATTCAAATGGCCGTGTGCAAAAAGAATTTCCCCACCAAATTCGGCCCGCAACAGCTCACGCACCTCCGGATCGTGATCGACCAGTTGCCGAGCGGCGTGGTCGGCGTCAAAAAAGCGCGCACCAAGCCGCTTGCGCAGACATTCGGCAAAGGTGGATTTGCCAGTGGAAATGCCGCCGGTTATGCCGATAACGTTGCGCGGTTTGGTCATCGCGGTTGGAAAATGTGCCTAACGAGGCTGCTTTTAGTTTCGCGTAAACCTGGCGTTGAGGGAAGGAATCTGTCGCCTTCCCTGAGCAGTCGATATTCCCAACTAGCCTTTTTCGGCGCTCTTGCGACCCGAACGCGGGATCATTCTATTTCTTATAGGATGGCACCTTAGGCAATACCGGAGGCTCGAGCTGACTGATGGTTTCGGTTTCCTCTTCTTCCTCAAGGCTGTGAAGCGGTTGACCCGCCGGATTCACCAGTCGCGCCGTAACAAAGATGACGAGATTGCGCTTGATATGTTGTTCGGCGTTTGTGCGGAACAAGCGTCCAATTAAGGGTACATCCCCAATGATGGGCGTTCTGTCTTCGGTCTTCTGCACGTCTTCCCGCATCAGGCCACCGAGCACCACGGTCTGCCCATCCCAGACACTCACGCTCGTCGTCACTTTGCGAGAGTTGAAGATAGGTTGGTTGATCGTGTTCGGCGTGATCACCGCCGTGATGGGTATACCCATCGGACCAGCGGTCGTCGTTTGGATCGGGCTTCCATAATTAATGAAGCCTTCAAACTCGACTACCTGCGGGACGAGATTTAAATCGATCGTCACGCCATCCGGGCCGACAACCGGTTCGACCTCCAGCGTTACACCTGTGTTACGCGTTTCAAAGCTCGTCGGCGTCGTGGGGGTGACTGGAAACGAGTTGACCGAACCGCCGGCAAAGAGACCGGTCACAGGATCCAGGGCGCCAAGATTACCGCCCACGTTGCTGCCCACCGAGTCCGGGATCTTCGGCGGGTCAAATTGCGTCGGATAGCGAAATTCCCTGACGATCTCGATCACCGCACGTTGCCCGCTCTTGGTCGTGACGCGCGGCGCAGACAGAAGATCGACGCCTTTCTTCTGGTTCAAGGCACGGATGACGACTTGAAATTGCGGGTCGGTGAAGACGCCGCTGAGGCCAAAAATACCCGGTGCAAGGGAAGTAGCTCCCGGCACACCGAAGAGCAGAGCATCAATCGCGTTGGCCGAGATGGCCAGATTTCCGCTCCGATTGCCCCCCGTAACGGGAAAGGTACCGACCGGTTGCCCGTTGGAATTGACGAAGGGAAAATTTTGCGGATCGATGGGCGGGCTTGTGCCTTGGGTGCCGCCGCTGCCGAAGACTTGATGGGGACCGATGTTGAACTGGCCTAACAACCAATCGAAACCCAGCTCTTTCAGATTCGTTTGCGTAATCTCAACGAACTTCGCTTCGATCTCCACCTGCTTTGGTCCAGCGACGTTCGCCTGCTCCACAAGCGCGTCGACCAGTTCAAGGTTTTCCTCGGTGTTCCGCACGATGAGCCGGCTGCTTTGCGCGAGGAAGTTTGCAGTCGCGCCTGCCGGAAATGGCACCCCTTGGTCCTTAAGAAAATCGAGCGCAGTCTGGCGGCTGATGAGTTGCTGACCACCGGTTGTTTCCTGGGTGTCTTTGCCGCTGCCCCCTGTGGTGTGTGTTGCGGGACGGTCGAGCGGATTGGCGCCGATATTCACTGAGCTGCTGATGAAGCCGGGCGGCACTCGATATTCTTTCGTAAAGAGATCGTTGCTCTGCTCGTTAATTGGAATGATCGAGACCGCATAGGGCTCGATTTTCAGTTTCAATCCGGCCTGGTTCGCGATGTAACGCAGCGCTTCGCCTAACGGAATCTGCGTCAGCGTGATCGTGATGCGCGCGTCAGACGGGGAAGCGGAAGTCGCCGCCGGCGTTGCCACTGGCATCGGGCTCGGCTCAACGGTAGCGCCAGCCAACCTTGGCGCAGCCTCATGCAATAGGATCGAGGCAGACGTTTCCGGTCTGCCTAACGAGGTCGTGCGCAAGACAATGTCCACTCCTTTCTTCTCGCTGGTGGAAGGGTCGTGAGCCGCCGCCTGCTCCCGCACGAAATCGATCGCTTCGCGAATGCTTGCGTCGCGGAATTCGATCTTGGGAATAATGATACTGCTCAATTTGTTGGTGATCCGCGCGGTGCCGCCAGCGTCCCGCGCGAAGGGATCGTTAATTGGATTAACCGATTGTCCATACAGCCGCACCGGTTCTTCCCATCCCTTTTGCACCTGCCAAAGCTGCCGAGCGCGTGTCTCGTTATACGCTTCCTCGCCGTAATGCGTCTTCGTTAGGTCGAGACGTTCTTCGCCACGTCGGGCCGCGACGTTGTAGGGATCAAGATGGAGAACCTGCTCATACTTCTTAAAAGCGAGATCGTAACGGGCCGATTCATAATAACCTTCAGCGTCGGCCAGAAGCTTTTTTACGTCCTCCACTTTGCTGATGAACTTCGGTCCGATCGTCCGGTTGTAGTAACCGGGCTGGCTCAAATGAGCGAGCAGATTGGCGGCGGCGCGACAATCCGGATCGTAGCGCTCGCTGATGATTTCCCTGACGATCTTCTCGGCTTCGCCGTACTTACCTTCCGCGATCCGTTGCTCCGCTAGTTTGACTCCGCTGTCGCAAAATTGGCGCATAGCTTCGTCGCGCTCTTTGCCGCTCACGAGTGAGTCGGGAAGATAACTCAGGGCGAGGCGATACTCTTCATGTGCTTTGGCGAAGTCTTTCGCCTGCATTGCGAGCCGTCCGCGAGTGAGCGCACTTTGCGCCTGCGCAATGCCAAGCTGCCGACGCGTCACCTCCTGGTCTGCGATGCTGCGGACGTTTTGCGCCGATAGCCGGACGGCAAAGAAAGAAAGGAGAACGAGAATAGGAAGGGAGGTGGAAGGACGGAGGAATAGTTTCATGGGGGATTCCGCGTTTGTAGCGACCGTGCGGAAAGACGGCAAGAATAAATCCAAGCCAGGTGTTGGACGGGCGCTTCGCACGCCGAGCTTCACATTCCCGACACTGGAGCCGCTTTGGCGGCGAGATCGATTTCGATATTTTCTTCAGGTTTAGTCATCGGCGCGACGATCGCCTTCTCCGGTCGTACTTCCCTCAGGCGATACTTCACTTCCCCCTCGGGTTTCAGCGTAAACTCCTCGTCCTTCTTGACTGAAAAGTTCTGCTCCGTCCCGCCCCAGGTGTAGACGAAATTCGCCACCGACTCAGGCGAAATGGTTGGCTTCTCTTTCACCAGCCTAACGACACCGTGAGTCTCGACCTCCTCCAGGGTCAACTCCGACACATCAATCGTTGTCCCGTATTGATTGATCGCGTGTTTTTCGCTGTAGTTCGTCAGTTGGTATCTCGTGCCTTGGACCATCTCTCCCAGGTGCAGAAATTGGGTTGGCTTCCTCCGATCAAGGTTGTTGATCGCGTAGTTGTCACCGATCGAGGACGAGAAGATGAGCGGAAATGCTTCTTCCGAGGAGGAGCGCAGCCTGAGTTTCGAGATGTAGGGTGGATGCGAGTCTCGGTCAGTCGGGTTGCTGTGGCCTTCCCATTCGTCGCGGTTCGTGAAGCCATCTCCATCCGGATCCTGCGTGAGGATGTCGGACTCGGCCATGGGCAGATCGAATTCTTCCAGCCACTCGTTAGGCACCGGTGGGTGAAGAAGCGCGTTCCGCAAGGCAGTCGGCTCGCCATTCGCGCCGATGAAATGTTTTTCCGGCACGAAAAGGCCTGAGCGACCTTTCGGTTTCCACGGCGATGGTGCTTCCAACTTCTGCACGGTCTCGGCGATCTGGAGCGATTTCCCGGCGGGAATGTTGTCGTTAGGCGACGCGACACTTTGCGGAGCGCTGAAACGTTCGTGGAAGTTTCGTGCTCCGAAAAGGATGAAGGCCAAAGAGACAACAAGGAAGAGCACTCCGGCAAGAGCGAGAGCGCGATCGTAATTCTCCTTCAGCCATTCCATGGCCTAACGAGCCTCCTTTTCCGGAAACGAGAAGCTCACAATCTCGATCCTGGCTGCCAGGTCCAAGTGCTCGGTCCCAACAATAAAGGTGATCCCCTCTTGCGTTGCCTTCGGCGCGGATGAAGCAGGCTTTTTCGGCGCTAATGGAGGCGTGGCAGCGACTGTTTCCGATTCACTCCGTTTCGGACCTTTGTCGACCTGGTTTTTCACTACCAGGGTGCGGATGACGTAAACCTGCTCTTTACAGGCCGCGATCTGATTGATGACCCGGCGCGCCGCGGCTGGACTGCCAGAAAAGAAAAGGTCAATCGCACTGAAACGAACAATCTCTGGCGGACTATTATTTGAGCTTAAGCCGGGACCCGCGTTTGCCACCTTTGGAGTGGGTCCGACGGATTTTTCCTCCGGCAGCGGCGTACGGGTGAGGTTGCCTAACGAGTCAAGGTGCGCTTCGATCGCCATGTTCACGATTCGTTCGATGGCTCGCAATTGTTGCCCGAGAAGCGGTGCCGCCTGGCCGTCAGGCAACGAGCTGGCGTATTCGTCAAAGCCGAGATTGAAGCTGGCCGGCAATTGCATCTTCGCTTTCGCAGCGGCATCCTGGACCTCGCTCACCGCCAGCCGGAGCTGCGCCTGAAATTCGTTAGGTTGCAGAGGCAGCTTTGGCAGCGCTCGCACCTTGAGCTCGCTTTCGAGAGCAAGAAGCGCGCTGCGATAGCTCTCAGTCTGTGCTTTCGTCTTGTGCAAATTCTTCTCGTTAGGGAAAGGAACACTCCGGCGCAGACGGTTGCGTTCATTGACGGTCGCCTGCGAGTCGCGCCGAGGCGTCATGAGAGGCCCGTTTTTCGTGGATTAGAAAACAAAGACTAGCGAGAGTCGCGACACCAAGCGCGCCGAGGAAAACACCCAGGAAGCGATTCTGCTGAAACCAATTCATGGCAGGGGGAATGGGCGACGCAACTTGAGCCGCAGCTCGTAGGGATAAGCCCACTCCGTGTTTGTCGGCGTGCTCGGGCGGATCACTTCCGATTGCTTGGTGGGATCGATTTCGAAGACGGTTGACGCTATCAGGTTTCGAAAATAATCGACTACCACTTCCTGCTGCTTCGGGTTGTAAAGGTAGAGTCCCTTAACGAATACCCCGTCGATCATCCGCTTGTCTTTCGTCTCCTTGGCGAGTTGGTCGCGAGCCTGCCTTCGCGGAGCAGCGGGAATGATTGCGGCCGCACTCGGTGCCGCGACGCCGTGATCAAGCACTCGCCCGCCAGACGTCGGCGCCAGTTCCGTGATCCAGATATCTTCTTTCGGCAGACGCGCATCGAGATCGTCGAGGATTCGCAACCACGCCCCGCGATCATCGATTGCTCTTAACAGTGGCTCGGCCGCGGCATCGAGCGTGGCGGTTTCGCGGCTGAGGTGTTTCAGCCGGCGCTCGACCTGGTGCATTCGATCAACGTCGTCCTGCAAGCCGTCGACCAACCGCGTCGCAATGTGCGCCGTGCACATGAAATAGAATGCCCAACCCAGCAGCCCGAGGATGAAGCAGGCCGCTGCGAGAACAAAAAACGGCTTCCGTTTCTCGAGTCGCTGCCGCCTGATCACGCTCGCCGGCCGGAGACTTAGCTCCATCGGACAGCTCATGCTGCCGCGCAAAGCAAGACCGACAAGTTCGCCTAACAAATGAGCGGAGTGTGCGACCTCTTCGATCACTACTGTGCGACCGACAGTGACGTTGCGCAGCGGATCCAAAAACTCGATCGGTAGCTGTAATTTCTCGTGGAAGAATTCGCGCAGCTGAGGAGTAGCTCCGGTTCCGCCACAAAGGAAGACTCGCTCCGGCTGACTGCCTTGTTGGGTGCGATAGAAGCTGATCGAGCGCACGACTTCGGCGTGAAGACGTGTCACGGCTTTTCTTATCATCTTGCACACCCGCGCCACTTCCGGATCAAACCCTTCGTCGTCGGGGCTGCCCAAACCAACAAATCCGTCGCGCTTCTTGCGCACTTCGGCCGCAGCGAATGACTCGCCAAACTCCTTCGCGATCAAGGAAGTGATCGAGCTACCGCCGATCGGAATGCTGCGACTGAACATCTTTCCCGGCTCCACGAAAAGCAGATTGGTCGTCCGGGCGCCGATATCTATGACTAACGAACAATCGGTTAGCTCTCGGTAGTTATGGCGAAAAGCATTGCAAAGAGCCATGCTCGCGACGTCGACTAACTCCGTCTGTAACCCTGTGTCCTGGACCGCGGAGTTGATTCCCTCCAGTAACTCGGTCTTGATCGCTACGAGCACGACCTCTGCTCCTTGCGCCAACTCCGACCCGGTGACCTGGTAATCCCAAATCACTTCATCGATCGGAAAGGGCACGTTCTGCTGCGCTTCGAAGGCGATGATGCGCTCGATCTTTTCCGAATCGACTAACGGCAGTTTCACGAAACGCGTGAACACCGCCTGACTCGAAACTGCGTAACGGACTGGTCCCGGTTTAAGGCCTATCGCACGCATCATGCCGGGGAGAGCCTCGGCGATCTGTCCCGCGCGATCGTTCTCGGTCAGCGAGTCACAAAGCACCTCCTGCCGCTCATAGCCGCTTAGAACGAGGCCGGCGTTAGGGTGAAACTGAAACCTCGCCAGGCTCAAGGTCTGCGAGCCGAGGTTAAGACTAACAATCTGGGGAGACGCTGCCATCGATTGCCGTCAGTGATCCGCCGTCTTAATCTGCTCGTAATGGTCCCAGAAAAGCGGTGCAAACGGCGTTTCGTTCTTGTTCATAACGAAGGCGGGGAACGCTGGAAGTGACTTATACCAATCTACCGGGGCGCGTGCCAGACTTAGTTCGTCTTTCACTTCACCCTTCTGCAGGATCTGGACCGCAACATTCTCAACCGAGTTAGCGTTCGGTGGCCGGTTTTGCAGAAAATGAGCCAGCGCGTGCGGCGGCACATACATGACCGAGTAAAGCTCGCGACCAGCGAGAATATGAACATGAGTCACTTCGCCCGTGAGAACTTTGCCACCAATCGCGATGTAATACTTAAAGGTCAGCTCGTCGGTGAAATCGGGCACCGCGGAAAACTGCACTTCCACTCGCAGCCACCGGTCGTGCGTGTCGCGGTGTTGCTCGGCGCCGCTATAAGTGAATTGCGGCGTCGTAATCAGATCGCGGCTGATTTTGAGGATCCGAAAATCCTTCGACGGGCTTTGCGCGAACCCAGAGGTGGCAAACGCGATCGCGAGCAGGGCCAGATGGAGGGGGGATTCCATTGCGGTTGTTATTTCAAACAAGTTCGGCCAAAAAGCCAGTATTTTCTATTTTGCGGGCAACCCGCCTTGGTTGCAGCGGCGACCGGAGCACCACATCCTCAGGCAGCTTCTCGTCTCGGAATCATTCTTGCACCTCGAACGCCTCGCCGTACTTGAGTTGCGATCGGGCTCAATCGCTGATCCTATGTCTCGTTAGGTTAGGCGAGGGCTATGCTACAATTCCGCAAGAAATTCCACGTTGGGTTTGTTGTCCTATTGATGGCGGGATTATCCCCGCTCAGCGCATCTGCGAAGGAAACCGCTTACGAGACCGTGAAGGCGGCCGACCACTTCGCAATCGGCGGCGTGGGAGTCGCCGGCACAATCACACGTGAGGAGCTCGCGATGCGGGCAATCCGCGATGGGCCACAGGCGGAAACGCTATTGCGCATGCTTCTACGCGAGGCAACGCCGCCGGGCCAGATGTACGCCCTCTTTGCCCTTCGGCAGCTTGGTCCTGCAGATTATGAGACGCTCTCGGCTCCCTATCGCCAAAGCTCTACCGCCGTGCCCACGATTTCCGGCTGCATCATTCACACTCAACCCATGTCGGAAGCGGTGCACTGGATCGACCAGTATGCGCGCGAGATAAAGACCTGGGATAAGCGTGGAGCGACGCCGGCGCCGACTCGCTGAAATCCTTTAAGGCTGCCTTAAGCGACGCTGCCGGCGTCAATAATCGGGATCTCGCGGCACATGAACAGGCTAACGAGTGATTTTTGAAATAGTGCAATCCGACTAGTTCGCGACCCAGATACTCGTACCATCAGAAAGTCACTGCGGTCGCTATTCGCGGAGGCCCCGCTTTAGCTCCCATACCCTTAGCGCCGCCAATAAAAGCCGCTTGGTTCGAGCCAAGGTCTCGGGCCCGGGATAAGAGGGTGGTTTTTCCAGAAGTTTGATCGTGGAGGTCTTAGCGGTCACTTTGACGGGCCGCCGGCGCTCGAAGGATCTGCGCGCAGGCACCGGCAGACCAGCCTCTCTCTTTTTGTCGAAATTGGTTTCCCGTCTCATTTGGCGTCGGACGGGGTGAACGGTTCCGGTATTCAGCAGTAACGGATGGCGGCAAACAATTGGATGCCTCTTCACTTTTTATCTGCGACCGGCCTTCGCGGGGTTTAACCGGGCATAACTATCCGCGTTTCAAGCCAATGAACATCGCGCGCATTAATGCAGGTAAATAGAAGGAATCGCGGTTAGGATAAAAACTTACCCATTGTTACGGGAAGAATCGGATGGATCGCGTCCCTACCCGTATAATTCTCCCTGTGCCGCGGCTTCTTAGCTCACCTCAAGCTCTAGCCAACCCCACGGATTTGAAACTGTTCCGGTTGTCGGAACTAAAGAATGAATGGAATGATTCGCCTAACTCGCTCTCGATAGGTCGGGTATTGGTTGGGGAATTGTTTGCGCATCACTTCTTCTTCGTGGCTCGATTTGATCCATAGACTAACGAAGATAAGGATAAGGGCGATGATTCCTCCTATGTGCCCTTGTTGCATAAGTGTCGCGAGGACCATCGCCAGCAAGCCGGCGTATATCGGATGGCGGACCCAGCGGTAGGGCCCGCGCACGATCAATTCGTGATTCTCTTTAAGGGTCACTGTGCCGCTCCAGTTGCGTCCGAGAACAGCCCGGGCCCAGAAACAGAAGCTAACTCCGCAGACGCATAAGATCGCGGCGGCAACAAGAATAAAGTCATTGTGGGGAATGACTTGGACGTTGAACGGATACGGGAGCCTATACCCGCGAAACAGGAGATAGCAGCCGAGCAGGATCGGGATCATGTGGCCCAAACGTTGGACTCCGCTCTCGCGGTAAACGGTGCGCTTGGTGAAGATCGACGCCAGCAGCCAGACAACGATAAAAACACGCCAGCAACTGGTGATAATATTGTTTAGGAGCGGATCCATGGGCGCTGATTGCGAGCGAAGCGCACGGAAGTAATTCGCTCATGTCGACCAAAAGCCAACTCCTACGGTAGGAAGCTCGGTTGTTAGGAATGCGGAGCACGGCCGGCTTTTCAGTCCCTGTTCCCTCCTTCGCACTCTAGCGGGGCCAAGCTCGCCCGGTTCGTCCTGCAACGCGAGCTCCAACTCTATGTGCAGGCCGGACTAACTCCTGCTCAAGCGCTCGAAGTCGCGACTTGGAACGGCGCGAAATACACCGGCACACTCGCACTCTGACCGGCCGCGGCTCCGTTGCATCCGTCGAGCGCGCTGATCTCGTCCTAATTGACGGGGACCCGACGCAGGACATTACCGAATTGCGTAGGGTGCCCTTGTGATCGTGCAGGGAAAACTTATCTACCCGCGCGAGATCGACGTGGCGCTAAGTATCAAAACATTCGTCGCGAATGTCCTGGAGATGAGCAATACTCCAACGCTGATGGCTTTAGCCTTTAACCTAAGTCCGCCTCACGTAGGATCATTCGACCTGGAGCCGTGGCGAGAAAGTAGCTCTTGGGCTACACCTTCCCGGTAGTCAACACTTTGCCGGTACCCTTGCCTGTTCCAAACGTTCCTTCAAGTTGAAAGAAGAAGACGCTCCGCACTTTTTCAAGACGGAGCGTCTCCTCTTTCGAGACTTTAAACCCTCGTCGCCTCCTCCTTTTTCGGAGTGGACGCCATCGACGAGGTTGTGATGTCCTCGGCACCCGGCGTTCTTGAAGACGTCTTTCGCACGATCTTCATCGTCATCATTGGGCGTATGCACCGCGATAAGATAATGACCCGACCGCAGCTTCTCGTCATAACGCTTGGCTTCGATCTCCGGGATACCCAGACCGACCAAGCCGCCAACCAGGCCGCCAGTCGCGCCGCCGACGGCTGCGCCACTCAGCGCCGCCATGATTGGACCCGCCGCGATCAACGGTCCAACACCGGGAATAGCGAGCGCGCCAATTCCAGCGAGGAGACCTAGCACTCCGCCAGTCACTCCACCGGCAACTACGCCCGTGGTTGCACCTTCGGGCGCCTTGGTCGCTTTCACTGGACCGATATCATGCTTGCCTCCGGTATCCGGCAGGAGGACCGAGATTTCCGACAGCCGGGAAACCAGCGGTTTGAAGTTCCTGGACGATCCGCTCGGCTTGTGTGTGAGTTTTTGCAATGCAGAAAACTTGTGACTTTGACATGTTATTTCTTGTTCTTTCTATGTTGCTGTTTGGTTGAAATTATTCCGAAGCTTTGACTTCGAGCTGGTTATGGATCGTTGCCCCTTGGGCCGCCTGTTTTGCCAGTTCCTCGATCTTGGTCTTTTCCGCGTCGCTCTTCACTGGGCCACGCAGTGTCACCACTCCGTTTTCGGTGACGATCTTCACGTTCTTGGCCATCATGCTTAGCGAATCATCGTGCATTAGTGAGCGGCGAATTGCCGCGCTCGTTTTGATATCCGGCGTAGCATTCGATTGATCGCCAGACGTTTGAGTGTTCCCCGAGCGATCTCGTGCGTTGCGGCCAGAGTTATCCGCGGCCGGACTGGCATTTTCCTGGGAAAAAGCCGAAAGCGCGACGGTGGAGAGACAGAGTAAGGATAGAGTAATTCTTTTCATATTTTTCGTGCAATCGCCGACGTGGCGACACAGCTGATACGCGATCTACAACCCTATCCGGTTGTCTTTTTTTCTAAAAAGGCAATTTCAGTCTCGCGAAAGGCGATCCTCACCTCACTAGCTCTAACTATCGCTCGCTCGTTCTTGGAAAACATCTCAACTACCACCAAAGGACAGCATGGAACGTTGCGCTTCCTGGCGAATCGTCGTTCCACGACGGCACTGATTGCAGAAATGTCGGAATTAAGACCGCTAAAAGGGCGAGATACGATTGCTTGGTTACATGGAACTCCAATCATTACAAGACCTCTATATTCACGAACTCAAAGACCTTTTTAGTGCCGAGAATCAGCTTCTCAAGGCGTTGCCGAAAATGGCCAGGGCAGCAACTAGCCCGAAACTAATGGATGGCTTTCGGAAGCATCTCGAACAAACGAAAAACCATGTCGCTCGACTTGAGCAAATTCTGGAGAGCCACGACGAAACCACTCGCGGACCAAAATGCAAAGGGATGGAAGGTTTAATCAAAGAGGGTACGGAAATGATAAAAGAAGATGCGGAAGACGACGTTCGAGATGCCGGCCTTATCTCCGCCGCGCAACGGGTCGAGCATTATGAGATCGCCGGCTATGGCACCGCCCGCACCTATGCGAAACTCTTGGGCGATAATAAAGGCGCAAAGCTTCTGCAGCAAACTCTCGACGAAGAAGGCGCGACCGACAAGAAGCTAACTCAGTTAGCGGAGCGGATTAACGTTGCGGCGCGATAGCGTAACGATGCCATCATCTTTTCAAAACCAGAGCAAAGAATGAAAATCTTCCAACGAAGCAATGAAAAAGGCGCAACCGGGTACATCCTCTTGTGGCTTCTCGGCATCCCATTGCCAATTCTTTTTATTATCTTCCTTCTCCGTGGCTGCACCTAATCTGTGATTATCCCCAAACCGCTGCCGAGTCACTCCAACGGCAAGAGGTGCATTGCTCGTTAGTTTGGTGCCCGAAAAAGCACATTTGTCCCGGCTACGGTGTCGGACCGGTCAAATTGTCTCTAATTCGAGCGCGCCGCCTTTAGCTCTGTTACAGCGGCCTTGAGCTCCTCGATCTCCTTACCTTGCGCTTGTAACTGCCCCGACTGTTCTTCCACCTTCTGATGTTCCTTGAGAAACTCATTGAGTAACATCGCATTCACTGCTTCGTAGCGGACTGAATAGGGCTTGCCCTGGTCATCTCTTGCCACCAGATCGGGATCGACTTTCTCTACTTGCTCGGCCACCAAGCCAAATTGCGGGATAGCTTTCGGGTCCAGGTTCTTCTTGTAACGAAAGCTTACTGGCTTGAGTGAAAGAAGGACATCACTCGCATCACCCATTGGCTTGATCGCTTCCTTGTATCGTGCGGAGGAGTTAATCGTCCCGAGCTGGCCATTCGTATCGATCACGATGCCTACACCGTCAGCGACGGTCACTCCGCTGATTCCGGCGATAAAGGTTCTCTTCTGGGTTCGCTCCTTTCCGAGGCGAATGGTATTGGCTTCTCCGGCAACCCCATGATCAAAGATATCGATGTTATTACTCCCAGTCGTGAGCAAAAAGCCTGCACTAACACCTAGCGCAATGTTGTTCTTGCCTGTGCTGTTATTGCCAAGAGCTCCTGAACCCACTGCCGTGTTTCCGGTCCCTGTTGTGTTCCTTGTAAGGCTGCCAGTTTCCGATAGCTGTATTGTTGGCCCCCTCTGTGTTGTCGCCCAGCGTGGATGGACCGACGGCTGTATTGTTGTTCCCGGTCGTGTTGCTAAAAAGCGCGTCAAAACCGAGGGCAGTGTTATCTTCGCCAGTCGTCAGATTAAAAAGCGCGTCTTCACCTTCAGCGGTAGTCTCGTTGGGATAGCCGCCATCCGGCGGTGGATCGACGGCGAGCGCGGTGGTAATGCAGGCGACAGAAACAACAAACATGTAGTAAAGTATTTTCATGACTTCGAATGTCGCAACGCGGTCCGACTCTGCCCAGAGAAAAGCGCAGAGTGCCAGTAATGAGACCGACTGTCGGCGGTAACGCTTCGGAGGGTTGCGCTGAAGGCCGATCGTTCCTCCGCAACCGTCACGGCCGGGTACCTGCCTCTTAAATTAAGCTAATGGTTGTCGGCCGCTCGTGACTCTGCGCGGATGAGAATGAACCTTTAGAGATCTGCCGCGATAAGATGGAACTGCGGCAGGCAGGCCTCATGATCGCCTGCCCGGCAGCGGCGGAAGAGTTCGCGTTCGACGCTGTGCTCTTCCTCTGTGAGATCGACAAAGCGACGCAGCGTGGCCTGATCAGTTTCCTCGGGATGATACGCAGCCAGCTGGCGCTCGAGCTGCACATAACGCGCTCTGAGCTCCGCGGTGCTTCGCCGATGCACCTCCAGGCAGGTGCATCCGAACAAAAGAACTGAAAGCGCAAGGACAACCGCAATTTTCATCCTGGCAATAGAACGGTTATAGCCACTTGCGGCAAGTAATTCTGTCTGACCCCATTCGGTATAGAATGCGTCATAGACGACAATTCGCGCGCAAGAGTTTCGTGCTCATGATCGCCAGCCGGTTGTGACTCGATTTGTAAACCCTATTTTGGAGGTGACGAGAGTTTCTGCAATTCGGTCATCGCCTCTGGCAGCTTTTGATTCTCGTCCTCCGCCGCGCATTCGAGACAGGTCGCTCCCGTGACGGAGCCGCTTTTTGCATCAATCGTCACTTCAAAATGGGTCCGAACCTGCCTGCCAAGTTTGTTCTGACACTCAACCCACAGCTTCACTGACCGCGCGCCGTTCTTCGTCGAAAACGTCGCCTCACTTATTGGGCAAAAACGCGTTGTCTCCGCCGAAACCATCTCCTGGGAAACCGCCGATTTCGCGACCTCGAAATCGTGGTTCTTCTGGGAGCAGCTCGTCAGGGTTAGCGAAAAGGTAGCAATAAGCACTGTTGTTCGAAGCCATTTCATGAGCGGACTTGAGAGCAAAGCTGGCGTCGTATTTAGCTTTATAACACTTAAGGATGTCTTGCAGGACATCAGCGGGCCTTTTCAGATAGATCGCCAGCCAGTATTGAAGGTCAGCGATGTTCCGCCCGAGCCACCCATTCGCGAAAATACTCGATCGTGTGCGCGATGCCTTCTTCAAACTCCACTTTCGGTTCCCAGCCAAGAATCTTTTTCGCGCGCGAGATATCGGGCTGACGCACTTTCGGATCGTCCACCGGCAAAGGCTTGTATTCGATGCCGGACTTCGTGCCAATAATACGAATGATTTCTTCGGCAAACTGTTTAATCGTCATCTCCCGTGGGTTACCCACATTCACCGGCTCATGAAAGTCGGATTGCGAAAGTCGATAGATACCATCGATCAAATCGGAGACGTAACAAAAGGAGCGCGTCTGGTTACCATCGCCGAAGATTGTTAGCGGCATGCCACTCAGGGCCTGACCGATAAAAGCCGGGACCACCCGGCCGTCGCGCAGCCGCATGCGCGGCCCGTAAGTGTTAAAGATGCGCACGATCTTGGTATCGATCTTGTGATAGCGATGGTAAGCCATGGTCATCGCTTCGGCGAAACGCTTGGCCTCATCATAAACTCCGCGCGGTCCGATCGGATTGACGTTGCCCCAGTAATCTTCGCGTTGCGGATGAACTAGAGGGTCGCCGTAACACTCGGAAGTCGACGCGAGCAGGAAGGTCGCCTTTTTCGCTTTCGCGAGCCCAAGGGTGTTGTGGGTGCCGAGCGCACCAACTTTCAAGGTCGGGATCGGCAGTTCGAGATAATCAATCGGACTGGCGGGCGAAGCGAAATGAAAAACGTAATCGATCTCCTCGGGCAGAAAGAGATACTGGGTCACGTCCTGTTTGATGAAACGATAGTTCTCGTTGCCGGCGAGATGCTCGATGTTGGTTAGATGACCGGTGATCAGATTATCGATCGCGATCACGCGGTGTCCTTCGGCCAGGAGTCGATCGGTCAGATGCGAACCCAGGAATCCGGCGCCCCCCGTAACGACGGAGACAGATTGCGAGCCGGAAGGAGCGGGCATGGCGCGCTTTATTTAAGTCCGCGACCGTCCATTTGCCAGCAGAAAGCTTTCAGGGAGTTGTCGCGGGTGCATCGGCGGCGACAATCGGGGGAAAGCGCTCTTGCTCTCAGTCACGCTCAGGAGGAGGATTTTATTATGTGTCGAAACATCAAAACGCTGCATAACTTCGAGCCGCCCGCGACGGAGGAGGAAATCTACGCCTCTGCCTTGCAATATGTGCGCAAGGTGAGCGGCTGCACCGTTCCATCGAAGGCGAACGAAGCCGTCTTCGAACGCGCGGTAGAGAAAGTCGCCGCGGTCTCGCGCGAACTGCTTAACTCGCTCGTGACGCACGCTCCGCCGCGCGATCGTGAAGCCGAGAAAGCGAAGGCGATCGAGAGATCACGCGCGCGTTTCGGCGACCGAAAAGTTGCCTAACGAATCCTGTTTGCGATGAAAAAGATCAACAGCAATCAACTGGAAGAGCTTTCGTGGAAATCACCGAAAGGAAAGTTCGTCGGCGCGGGCCGCGAAGTTTCAGAGGCGCTTGGCTGGGATCCGCAGGGCGACGCACGCGCGCGCCATCCTTTTGCCATCGAGATTTTGCGCATTCCCCCGGGGCAAACGCCGTATCCCTATCATTCGCATTCGGCGCAGTGGGAGTTTTACCACGTGATCTCGGGCCAAGGTATGGTACGCGATGAAGGCGGCAACACGCCGATCGAGCCAGGCGACGCCTTCATCTTTGGGCCGGGCGAAGCGCATCAGTTCATCAACGATAGCGAAGAAGATTTGTTGCTTTACGTGGTCGCCGACAATCCCGTCGGCGAATCCGGATATTATCCCGATAGCAACAAATGGATCGTCCGTTCGCCTGAGCGAAGACTTTTCCGCGGCGAGGCCCTCGACTATTTCGATGCTGAGGAGTGAAGGTTTCCTGGCAAGGCGAATTTCTTTTGGCAGAGGAGGCCACCCGCTCCTGAAATGAGAGCCGCGCAATTTTCTCGCCGCGCTCGATCAGTCATTGAACGATGAGTGAAGCCGCCAGTTTGGTCGCCGAGCAGTTTGACGATCTCGAGCAACAGCACGAAGCGGACAAGCTTGGAATGTGGATCTTTCTCGCCACCGAAGTGCTCTTTTTCGGTGGGCTCTTCCTCAGCTACACGGTCTACCGCTATCTCTATCCCAGTGTCTTCGCGGCGGCGAGCCGCCATACCGAAGTCATTCTCGGCGGCGCCAATACGGCTATCCTTCTTTTCAGCAGCACACTGATGGCGCTGGCGGTGCGTGCCGCTCAGCTTACCCGGCGCAAGCCGCTCGTCTGGCTTTTACTCGGGACGGCGTTTCTCGGGATCGTCTTTATGGTCGTGAAAGGCGTCGAGTATCACAAAGACTTTGTCGACCATCTCGTGCCGGGCACGGCGTTCCAATGGCACGAAGCCAATCCTCAGGCAGCCGAGATATTCTTCTGGCTCTACTTTGCCATGACCGGTCTGCACGCCATTCACGTCACGATCGGCATTGTCCTCATGCTGGTGCTGGCGCTGCTCGCCTGGCGCGGGCAATTCCAGAACGGAAATTACATGCCGGTAGAGATCGCGGGCCTCTACTGGCACTTTGTTGACATTGTTTGGGTGTTCCTTTTCCCACTCCTCTACCTCGCAGGACATAGGTGATGGACAAGGCTTACTCTCCAAAGGTTTACTGGACTAACTGTCTCTGGCTTATGGGCCTTCTCGCCCTGACGTGGGCACTGGGTTATCTGAACTTTGGCGTGTTCAACCTTGTCATAGCTCTGGCTATCTCTTTCGCCAAGACCATTCTGATCGTGCTTTTTTTCATGCACATCAAAGGCAGCAGCCGCCTGCTTCACCTCGCCGCGGTCACCGGATTACTCTGGCTCTTTCTTATGCTGCTGCTCACTCTGAGTGACTATTACAGCCGCAGCTGGGTTGCGATCCCGAAACACGGGTTCTGAGCTAACCGGCGCCGAATCCCAGACGGCGCTCGGATCGCCCACGATCAGAGAGTGAGTCGAGGTCTGAGCCCGAAATGAAAACAGGCGCCAAATGCTTACTGAGGTGAGACCTATACACGTTAGGGCATGGCTCCCATAATCCCGCGGCAGCCAGCTGGATGGTCGCATCGGCTCTTGATTGAATACTCTTCTCGAGAGGCGCTTGGATTGGTCCTGGCGTCGGGATGGCGCAAGCTGCGGGCTGGCCAGTTGACTGAAAGCGGAGTAAAGAACCTTATTCGAGACGATGGCTTACACTTCCTTTTCACACTTTCTCGGCGTCCTGGAAAAGGCAGGTGAACTGCGACGCATCGCGACGCCGATAGATACAGAGCTGGCGATTGCGGAATGGGCGGACCGCGAAATGAAGTCGCCTGCTGGGGGTAAGGCATTGCTTTTCGAAAAGCCAATGCTGGAAGGCCGGGTTTCGCAATTTCCTCTCGCCATCAACACCATGGGATCGGAAAAGCGGATGGCGCTCGCGCTCCAGGTCGAGAGCGTGGCCGACCTCGCGCAGGAGATTGCACTCATCCTCAAGGCCAAGCCGCCGACCGATCTGCGTGAGGGCTGGACCCTGCTCAAGCAGGGCATAAACTTGCTTCACGCGCGGCCGAAGCAGGTAAAATCCGCCGCCAGTCAGGAAGTGGTGCATCGTTTCGACAACGACAACCACGCGACCGATTTTACCCTGAACGATCTCCCGATTCTGAAATGCTGGCCGAAAGACGGCGGACGCTTCATCACTTTGCCTAACGTTCACACTCGCGATCCCGAAACCGGATCGCGCAACCTGGGCATGTATCGCATGCAGGTTTATGACAGCCTAACGACTGGAATGCATTGGCAGGTGCACAAGGTGGGAGCGCGACATGGCAAGGTCTACTACGAGCGAAATGAGCGCATGCCAGTGGCGGTAACCCTGGGTGGCGATCCGGCCTACACTTTCGCCGCGACGGCGCCCCTGCCGGACGGGCTCGATGAAATTCTCTTCGCCGGTTTTGTGCGCAAGAAATCCGTCGAACTGGTCAAGTGCCTAACGAACGATTTGGAAGTTCCGGCGGACGTGGATTTCGTGCTCGAAGGTTATGTGCAACCGGGCGAAATGAGAGCGGAAGGTCCATTTGGGGATCACACTGGTTTCTACACGGCGCTCGAAGATTACCCGGTGTTTCATCTCACCGCGATAACTCATCGGCGCGAGGCAGTTTACCCGGCAACTATCGTCGGCGTACCGCCGATGGAAGACTTTTACCTCGGCTCGGCCAGCGTCAGGATCTTTCTCCCGGTTTTCAAAATGAACTTTCCCGAGATCGTCGACATGGCGCTACCGGCTGAGGGAGTTTTCCATAACCTGGTCTTCGTCAGCATCCGCAAGCAATATCCTTATCAGGCTTTCAAAGTCATGCATGGTCTCTGGGGCATGGGACAAATGATGTTTAGCAAATACATCGTGGTGGTGGACGAAGATTGCGATGTGCATAACACCAGTGAGGTGCTCTTTCGGCTCTGCGCCAATACCGACCCGAAACGTGACAGCACGATTATCACCAATCCCAGTGACTCACTCGACCACGCGCCGAGCATTCAGAATGTCGGATCCCACATGGGTCTGGACGCGACGCGGAAATTACCTGGCGAAGGTTATCACCGCGGCTGGCCCGAGCTGGCGCGGATGGATGAAGCGACGCGCCGACTCGTCGACGAGTTGCAGAAGAAATCCGGTTGATCTTGCCGAGATACGAAATCAACCCGCCGATCGAAGTTCGTTAGGCAGAGACCTCAGGGATTGCGGAAAATGCCGCCGGTCGAGGGATCCTTCACCAGCGCGCCCTGTGGAATATCGTGGACCAGGATCATGTTATGCGAGCCGTAGGGGCTGTAGACGTAGCCGGGCGTGCCAGTCGGCCTGCCGTAAGGATAACCTCCCGGAGGCGCGTGATAATATTGCGCCTGATTCGAGTCAATCGCAGCGCCAACGAGGGCCCCGGCGAGCAAGCCCGCTCCAGCACCAATAGCCGCACCACGACCGCCCCCTGCGCCTGCGCCGATGAGCGCGCCTGAGACGGCGCCGATCCCAGCACCCTGAGCGGTCGCATATCCTGGATATCCTGGATAGGCGCACGAGCCCAGCCCAAGTGAAAGAAGAACGGCTGCCGACGCTGCCGGGATAAAATATTTTCTCATATCGCAATAAAATCGAAGATTAAGGTTCAGACGGACGTTAGCACTTGCTATTCAAACAAGCTTCAGCATTTGGCGGGCAACATGCAAGAGCTTGGCCGGCCGGCTCAGCCCATATTGCCGATCGAAAACGTGAAATTCATCGCGCTCCATTTGCCGCAAAAGAGCGTGGTAAATTGAGCCCATGATCTCGGCGCTGATCATTGCTCGTCGATCTTCTGGCGGTAGAAGATTGGCAGCCTGCCGAAAATATTCATGGGCCCGGCCGGCCTCGAATTGCATGAGCTTAACAAACTGTTGGTTGTAACGCCGCGCGGCCAGGTCTTCTGGTCCATATTCAAACCGACCCATGTCTTCCTGCGGCAGATAGATTCGATCGTTCTCCAAGTCGCGGCCGACGTCGCGCAGAATATTGGTCACCTGAAGAGCCAGTCCGAGTGCGATCGCATACTCGCGGCAGGCCGGGTTCTTGTAGCCGAAGATCTCAATGCTCACCAGCCCGACCGCGCTTGCCACGCGATAACAGTACTCGCGCAATTCGGCAAAGGTCTGGTAACGGCTGGTGGTAAGATCCATTTCCACTCCGTCGATGATCAGCTCCAGCATCGGCGGCGTGATCGCGTAACGTGAGAAGAGATCACGCACTTCCGGAGCCAGGGCGGGTTCGTTAGGGGAGAGATCTCGCAAGGCCTGGCGCCATGCACTCAGCCGGAGCGCCTTTTCCTCCGTGCTCAGCGTGCTGGCATCCGCGATATCATCGATCAACCGGCAAAAAGCGTAGAAGACGGTAATATCGCGCCGTTGATTTTTGCCTAACGACATAAAGGCAAAAGCGAGATTCGATTTGCTTGCCTGGGTAATTTCGGCGGCGCTTGGCGTCTTCTCCGGCATCGGGGTCAATAGCGAATCAAGGTCTCACGATTCACCCGGCCGACTTCGCATTGCCGGAAGAGCGATACCCAGCTTGCGAGAAACCAACCGGTAAGAAAGGCGTGGCCGGTAAGATAGAGCAGCCTCCAAAAGAACAGTGCGAGCAGTCGTCCACTGGCGGCGGTATGCAGGATGGCATCGGCTAGTTCGAGAAACCAATAGTTCAATCCACAGATGAGAAGAAACCAGCCGAACCGATAAAAGTGGCGCCGGACAAAATGCCGATGGGCGCGGAAAGCTTCGCCGAGCGTCTCGTTATGCAGGACAAGCGAGATCTGCATGGTGGCAAAACAGAGAATGAAGGCCGCCATCGCGCAACGGGCCGCCGGCAGATAATCGAGCACTCCTGGCATGTCGCGGAAGTAGGCCACAAGAAGCGGACAGCGCAGAAGAATCGTACTGATCAGGACGACCAACCCAAGCCATTTCAGGACAAAGCTAAACCGGCGTACGGCAAAGCGAAGCAATTCCCCTTCGCGAAACTGCAAACCCTTAATCCAGGCCAGCGCAACCGTGATGAGGTAGACCTGGAGATAGACCGCGCAGAGGTACTCAAAAAAGAAGGCGACTGTATCGACCACAACCGAGACCTGGAGAAATCGGGCCGGCGAAAGAAAGGAAACGCGGTCCGGGTAGAGGCAATAAATTAGTGGCTTGAGAAGGGAGGCGAGCGCGCTGCAAAGGACGGCGAAATAAATCAACCAACCAGCCGTGCCGAATTGTTTGCGCAAGGCGCGCACGAGACTGAAATGGAGGCCACGCCAATTCACCATCAGAAGAATTGCTGCGATGATTGAAAGAGGATAAGTCGTAGTAGCAGCATCGAAAATTCCAGCGACCGATTCGAGCGTATGCAAGGCGCTCTCGCTCCAGACTTGGAGAAAGGTCGGCCAATGCCACGCCTCTAACGTAAACTGCTCCCAGCGGAGATCGGCCGTCGAGGTAAAGGGGGTAAAAGTCACGAATTGGAAGATCGAGTAAGCAAGAGCAAAAAGCGCGAAGACCAGCCAAAGGCGTTTGAAACGGAGCACAGCGCGAAACCCGTCGCGCAAAGCCACACGTACCGGGTTCGCCATCATGACCAGTCCATAGCCGACGACGAGGCCGAGGATCGGCAAAAGCCAGGGAGGGATGGAAAACTGGAGGAGTGGAGTAATGATGCCTTCCATTACTCGATCATGGCAGTCCCGGTTTTTCGCCTAACGAATAAAGCCCCAATGTGAATTGAAAGGCCAGTAAACAAAAAGACCGCGACCGACAATGTTCTCTTCCGGAACGGGGCCCCAGTAGCGGCTATCGTAACTGTTGTAACTATTATCGCCCATGGCGAAGTAACGATGCGGAGGAATGGCCAGGGTGGCGTCGGGAGCAGACAGTCCGGGAAGCGACATTCCGGGCCCCAGTTCGATTCGTGGCGGGCCCTGAGAGTAACCACGATAAGGCGTTTGCGCTGCCATAACCCGTCGCATGCCAAAGCTCTCTGCCAGCTGGCCATTCACATACAGGCTGGGCGAATCGATTCGTAATGTATCGCCGGGCGTGCCCGTGAGTCGTTTGATGAAAAACGGGGCGCCGAACTCGGGATCCTCGCGAATCCCGAAGATATGATCAGTCCGAAAGACAAAAACATCGCCACGAGCCGGATGAACAAAATTATAGCTAAACTTATCGACAAAGACCTGATCGCCGGTGTCAATTGCCCCGCGAGCGATAATTTGACCCTTCTGATAAGTATTACCGGGATAGACTTGAAAATCCTGGCGTAGAATTTCCGGCGGCGCGTAGACGGTAAAGGATTGATGATCGCAATCGATGCGGGAGAAGGTAAAAAAGAAGAGGAACTTCCGCGAAGTAATATTTGAAACGGTGTTATCAGTATTCGAAACGACGTCGATATAGTTACGACCGAGGACTACAAACTCGAAGACCTGACGAAGAATGTTAGGCGCAGGCTTGGTTGTAGGATGACCGATGATGCCGTTGAGTGTCGGCTGCATCGACCCGGTCGGGATCTTAAAAGGCTGAATGAAGTAAGATCGTATGCCGATCGCGACCACAATCGCAACCAGGATGACCTCGACATTCTCCCGCCAGATCGCGTCTTTGGGCGGCGGAATATACTTGTTGAGGAGCACATCGAGTTTTTCCGATTCCTCGTGGGTAAGTCGCTGATCACGCGCTTTCATGGCGGAGCGCACTTTGTCGATCTGGGCTTCGATCGCAGCGACGGTCTCCGCGCTCAACTGATCGCGTCGATAACGAACCAGCTTTTCGGCGTGCCGAATCAGAAGATGGCTATGCTGAATGTAGCGCGGTCGAAACATGCGCGAACGCTAGCCGAGGAATGGAATTTTCAAAATCGGACGCAGGAGCGGCGACGTTCGTCTAATGACCCAATGGGGTGGCGACGTTCGTGTTGGGCGGCGGCTTGAACTCGAAAGTACCGGGAGGAATCGGATTGCGTGATTCGTTCCTGTAAAGAGTGACGATGTGATCGCCGCTGGGCTGGGTCATTTCGGTGCGTTGCACTTCCAGGTTGCTGTTCATCTCAATCGTGAAGGTCTTGAGGAGCCGTTTCAGCGATGGATTGCGTGGAAGGAGTTGCAGCTCGTAGCCAGTGGCGGTCTTGCTCCCAGCGATGTGATAGCTGCTTTCGACATTTTCCAGGTTAAGCGCGGCAGTGATGGCGGCGATCCCGGCGTCGAGTGGGGAATGTTTGCCCAACGAATAGTGTTCGGCCGATTGAAATTTCGGGTAGTAAATCCAGAGCTGCTGGCCATCGCTCACCGTTATGCTCGGTGAATTGCCATTCAATTCGCGGCGAAACTTATTCGGAGCAGCAAACCAAACCCGGCCCGAGCTGCTGATGGGTTTGTTCATGAGGTGAACCTCTTTTTCTTCTTCGAACTCGGCTTGCAGCTGTGGAGCGGCCGCGCGCCTGGCGCGGACACGTTCGAGCAACGCTTTAACGTCGTTAGGCGCGAGCGGCTCGGCAGCGAGGACGGCGACGAAAAACCAGGAAAGCAAGGTAGAGCAAAGGACGGAACGAGAGATCATGAGTCTGACGATTGATTCGTTTTTCGAGAGAGAACGAAATGGATTAATCGAACTTTTGCGCGAGCGCCAGCACCTTGGCGCCTGGCAAGAGGCTTGGACGTCAGGCGGAATTCTTTCCTTTCATCGCCGCGGCTGCGGGAAGGGTGAAGAAGATGGTGGCAAACAGACTCCAGGCGAGACCGATGGCACAGGCGACGCCAAGTCCGCTCAAGGTCGGATTATTGGCTATGCCTAACGACCCAAAACCAGCGATGGCAGTCAAGCCGGCAAGCAGGACCGGCTTAAGCACGCCGGCGACGTCATGCTCGAGTGCGCGGGCTTTTTGCCAGACAAGCAGGACGTAAATTCCGTAATCGACGCCAATCGCGAGGACGAGTCGAAAGGCAAGAACGTTAAGCAAGTTGAGCGGGATTTGGGCAATTTTCATCGTCGCGATCATCGCGCCAATGGCGAACGCGAGAGTGAAAATCTGGACGACCCAGAGCCTCCAATCCCGATACAAGATGGCCAGAAGTAATGCGTCGAAGAAAGCCATCAGTGTGCTGATGAGGATCAACTGCCGATGAGACCAGGGGATAAGGTCGGTAAGGGTGAAGCTCCAGCCTGAGAGGGTCATGGGCACGCCCGCGACCGGCAGCTCGCGCTCCAGCATTTCCTTTTGTGCGGACGTTGCAACTGGCTGCCTGGTAGTGACGAATCCGACGGTGAGCAATGGGTCCTGAGCAAAATACCGATCGACGAGAAACCACCAGGGTGAGTTCGGCGGCAAAGCGCGACGCCAGTTTGGAACGGGAATCGTCCCGCGCGCCACGGCTTCAAGTTGTTCGAGGAGCTCGAAGGCCGGAGCGAATGCCTGACGGCTGAATCCTTCTTTCGCCACCGCGGCCTCGAGGGCGCGCCGGGTGGCGGAAAATTCCACCGAGCCGAGGCTGAGCCGATTCGACTCCATGAGGCGCGGCGAAAGGGCGAGCGCGGCGGGCGAGGAGAAATCCTTGATCTCGCCTCGCGTTTTGGCGTCGCGCCAACGGACTTCGACCTTTTGCCAGTATTCGTGCAACCTTTCTTCGTTAGGCGCGCGCACGATTCCCAGGACCGGCTCCCAGCGGACGGGCATCCGCGCCATGATGGTCGCGAGGGCGTGTCCGGCAGCGCTGGATTTCGGTTCCATGGAGCGCGCGCTGGCGTCAAAGACAAGCGGCCATTGCGGCAGCAGCGCAATCACGAAAAGGATAACGAGCAAAACGAGCGCGGGCCAGAGAATGAAGCGGGGTGCACGCAGCATCCGGCGAACGTATTGCCTAACGATCCAGGAAATCCAGTCATGCCGTGGTGGCAGGGAACGCGGTCCGGTGAAGAGGAAAAACACGCTCGTCATGCAAGCTCCTGCCACCAGAATACCGATCGCGATGAGCACACCGAGCTGAGTGAAACCGGCGGAGCCGGCGAGAAGCAGGGCCAGAAAACCAACCGCGGTTGTTAGGGCTCCGAAGAAAATCGCGCGACCAAGACTGGAAATCGCCTCGGCAATTGCGGCCGGATGTTCGCTCCCTTCCGCACGCGCCTGCTGGTAGCGACCAAAAATCAGGATGGCGAAATCAACGCCCAGCCCGATGAGGATGGCGCACATTCCGATGGTCACCATGTTGAGCTGTTGAAAGATGAGGAGCCCAACAGCGAGCGCCACGAGGCAGCAAAACAGAAGGGAAAAGCCCATCCCAATCAGCGGGAGCCAGCGATGGAAACCGGCAAAGAAAACTCCACCCACAAGCAACATCGAACCAATGAGAGTGACGACGATGTCATGCCGCATGCTGCGCGAAATCTCCGCGACATAAGCCGAGCGGCCGGTGACGAGAATTTGCAATGGACTGCCACCGTCCCATCCTGCGCCCGCCTGAGCGCGGAAAGCATTGACCTCGTCCATCAATCTCTGGCAATCAAAGGCGCCGATGCCCGGTTGATTCGTAACCACAAGGATCACGCGCAAAGTCCGATCGGGCGAAGTGAGCGGTTGATCCTGTTCAAGTGCGGCATTGCCCGCGAAAGGCTTAAGTGCAGGCGCGATTACGCCTAACGGGTCTAGCTGTAGCTCCATCTCCGGCCGCGGCGAACCGGCTTCGATTTCCTCGTGCAGACGGGCTAGACGCGCCTGGAGTTTCCCGGGTTCGAGCAGGGCGATTGTTTCCTCGAAGGATTTCGGGGCGAGGTTGAGAAGAAGCGGGATCGCGATGCGTTGCAGATCGGGAATGCCCTGGGGCGATTCCATGGGCGAGCCGCTCAGGACGCGTGTCGTCCACGGTTGCCGGCGGAGCCGTTCGGCGAAAATGGGAGCGAACTCGTCGAGACGCTCAGTGTCGTTAGGCTGAGCGAGCAGGGCGAAGGTAAGCTCGCGCGTCTGGGCGAATTCGCGGTTGTAAGTTCTCAAACCCTGAACCGACTCGAATTTCCCCGGAAGAAGATCCAAAACCTCGGTGTCGAGCCGCAATCGTGTGATCAGAATGAAAATGCTGAGGGCCGCAACGATTGCGATCCCCAGCCAGACGAAACCGCGCCGTTGAGTGACAAGACGAGCGACAATTTCGGAGTACAACATCAGCGAGCGAGCGGAATCAGAAAGCGAAGGTAAACCGCTCGCGCCCGAGTGACTGGCGGACCAGTGGTTCGTTAGGCGAACGGAGGAGGACATCGCGCAACGAAACCCAGCCGCGGAGCCGCTCCGGTGCCTCGTTAGGCGGACCCGACCACGAACCACGCGCCAAAGGCCCGCTCACCCGCACGAATTTGTCGTCCTGCCGTACACTGAGGAGCGGAACGCCAGGGCCTTTCGTGAAGGTCAGTTCGAAACCGCCCGCGCTCGAATAGCGCACCAGCACCTCGCCGATAAGCGAGGTCCTCGGCCCGCGATACTGCAATTGCCCGATGCGCGATTGCCATTCCGGAGTGGGCTGATCGAGCTGATGACGATAAACGGCGCAACTCGTTAGGCAGACGAGAATGAGAAAGACAAGGCCGAGGAGGCGAGGCGAAGAACTCATCCTCGTCAGGCTGCCGGGCGCAACGTTTCGGTCAATTCTTCTCGCTTCGGCGGGACGAGAGTGCGTCGCGGGCAAAGTGGCAGGTAATGTTGCAGCCAGACGATGAAGTAGAAGGCAGCCATCCGCCAACGAATGGCGAAGCTCCCGCTGATGTTGCCGCCAAGAACCGCGTTTACGGCCGGCGGGATTTGGAAAATGTCCTGCGGATAGAGAAAAACTTCGATGAATTCCTTCGAATACCAGGCGTTAACGAAACGAAGATAGCCTTTCATCGCGGTTCTTAGCAGGCGCTCGTAGCCGGCAAAGAGCCGGCGTGCTTTCCGCGGGTTATCGAGCACGACGTTAAGAATATCGGCGGCTGCTTCGGCCCCGAGGAAGGCAAGGAAGACTCCGCTGCTGAAAACCGGGTCAATAAACCCGGCGGCGTCCCCCGCCAGCAGCCAGCGTTCGCCGGTTAACTTCGTTAGGCGATAGGAAAAATCCGCACTGGCATATGTGGGCGTGACCCTGCGGGCGTGAGTCATGCGCCGGGCGAGGAACGGCTGTTCGGCGAGGGATTCCTCGAGAAACTGTTCAGGCGATTTCTTGCTTTGCCGGTAGAGCTCACTATCAAGCACTACACCGACGCTGGAGCGATCGTTAGGCAAAGGAATCCACCAAAACCAGCGATCAGCCGAGCGCACCTGGCGCGTCAGGTTGGCGTCACGGCCCTCTTCCAATTCCACCCCTTCGTAATGCGCGAAGATCGAGATCTTGCGCAGGTTGGGATACGTTTCCTTGAGCTTGAAATGGCTTCCGATGACCGAATGGCGTCCGCTGGCGTCGATCACGTAGCGAGCGGCAATCTTCTCCGCCGCGCCGGATTTCTCCTGCAGATGGAGTTCGACGCGGTTGGAAAGAAATTCCACCCGCCCAACGACTGTTTGCTCGCGCACTTCGGCTCCATTTTCCTTCGCGTGATCGAGCAATACTTTGTCGAACTCAGCGCGCGGCACCTGGTAGGAATACTCGGTCTGCGACCGGTAACCGTCTTTGAAGTAAAACTTCACCCCTTTATCCGAGCAGGCGCTCGTCATTTCCCCGCCAAATTTTCTCAGAAATCCGGCGCGCTCGAATTTTTCGTGCACACCCAGGCGGGTGAACGTCTTCATGCTCACCGGCAGAAGCGATTCACCGATGTGAAAGCGCGGAAACTTTTCCCGTTCGCAAACGATCACGCGCCGACCGGCGCGGGCGAGCAGGGTCGCGGCCGTGCTCCCGGCCGGACCGCCGCCGATAATCGCCACGTCGTAGATCGGATCAGGCATGAGGCGACAAGTTAGCAAACTCGCGCCGGAAGCAAACGCCCGACTCAACCCTCCGCGGTTCTGTTACAGGTTCGAGATGGTCGCGATCGTGCCGTCGATTTTCTGGATATCGATGCTGAATTTCTCGGCGTAAGTCACGGCGCGATCCTGCAACATGCTGATCGCCACCGCCTCGCCGAGTTGGATGGAGGACGATGTGTCGCTGCGCCAATGAATTCCCGCGTGAACGCCGTGACCGAATGAAATGTTGTTTGCGAGCTTGTTGAGTTCGCCCGCCACAGTCATTTGGCCTGCGTCACCACCGGTGTATGGAACAAGCCCTAGCCCGTCGTTTGTAGGCACAACCGGGTCTGGAATCACAGAGTCATTGTTGAAGAAAAACTTTAGGACTGTGATGCAAGCGCCGGCGACCGAGCCATGGCCGGTTGGGTAGGCAGGATGAGTGGGCGACCCTTCAGGAAAAGATTGGGCGAGGAAATAGTCGCCGAACTTGCTAAAGCTCGCCTGGACCGCCTGCGAGTTGAGAACGTTTGAATTCAATCTTACGTCCAGCGTATGGCCGTTGCCCGTCAGAATCTGTCGCGCGATCGCGCCGCCCGACTCGGGACGATGACGAAGATGGAGCCACCATTTCTGGTACCAAACACTATTTAGAGCGAGGCGTGCCGCGGTAGGTAGAGTGGCGGCGAAATCGGGTCCGCCGAACGTGCCGAATCCGTTTTGTTTTATCGCGCTGGCGTACGGACTTCCAGGATTCGCCGGAATACCCATCGTGGCCATCACCAGAAGAGCGGTGAAATAGGCTTGATAAAGGACGTCCACGTGGGTGTAGGCGCAGAAATCGCGGCCGTCGCGCATATAACGAAATTGGGGATCGAATTGTATTGTCTGGCCGGTGCCGATCCCATTCTGGACCTGCTGATAAGTCACCGGGTCCGTCATGTAATCCAGATTGGGGACGACAGTGACCATTTGCTGACTCATTGGCTGCACACCCATGAAGGTGGGTTGGAGAAGGAATTGCGAAATGTATGGCCCAACCGTGTCGCCGGGATACGGCCCCCGGAAAAGTAGATCGGGTGTCACATTGCCGGCGCTGTCCCGCGGACCGGCATAAGTCCGCTGGGCCGAAAGCTCAGCTGCAGCTTGAACGGCCGTAGAATTGGAAGCGTAATCGGTGAAAGCCACGTCACGCAATAGAGAAGCCCAATACATCTCGATCAGTTCGGTGCCATAGGCTTCACTTGCCGCCGGCGGGGCAGGCGGGACGACGACTTGGCTAATCTGATTGGCCGGAGAAGGCGCGTTGCCGAATTGCACGTCGTCACTTCCCTCGAGTGGAAAAGCGCGACCGCCGAGCGGGCCGTTCTGAGTGCGTGGTCCGCCGGTGATAACTTGCTCGAACGCCTCAAACGTGCCGGCGTTAATTGCGCGGCGAAATGTTTGAAACGCCTGAAGATTTACCAGGCCGATCCCATCCTGAAGAATGCCTTTGGTGTAAGTACCCGATTTGTCGGCATAGCGTTCCTCGTCGCCATTGGTCGTGTGCGGCGGCACCGGAATTGACGCCTCTCTTTTCGCGGTCGCGACACGAATCTTGTAGAACTGCTGTACGCGCGGATCGGTCGATGCGGCGGCGTCCTCGACGCCTTGCGATTGGGCCGAGGCCGGTGAGACTTTTGCCAAGATTGCACCGCCGGCGAGGGCGGCGCCCACCTGGCTGATGAACTTGCGGCGACTTGGGCGTTGAACCGCGGACGTCTGGGACGAACAAGAATTCTCACTGGCGATTTCGTTGCTCATTATTTTTTCCTAAGGTTTGGTATCGGTTAAAGGTGGGCATCAGTTTTACTCAGGTTTTGGACAAATGGTCAACGATTCCCTTGTTAGAAATGTCGAAAGCCGAAAAATTTCTTCTCGCACAGTTTGAAATCGCACGCTGGCAAATGATCATGAAGCGACTCTGCCGAGTCCCGCTATGAAACTGATCGATCGCTTTGTTGGCCGTGAATTGATCGTGAACGTGCTTTTCGCCATCGCGGTCCTGAGTCTCGTTCTGGTCGTCGGCAATATTTTTCGCAAGCTGCTTCCGCTGCTCGTGAACCATGATTTGCCCGTCGAGTTCCTCGTCACCTTCATCGCCTATGTGCTGCCGTTTTCCCTCATCTTCACCATTCCCTGGGGATTGTTGACCGCGATCCTCCTGGTCTTCGGTCGGCTCTCGGCGGACAATGAATTAATCGCTCTTCGCGCCAATGGCGTGAGCGTGACACGCGTTTGCGTCCCGCTCGTTTTCTTGTCGATTTTCTGCACGGGTATCTGTCTTTGGCTGAATGTCGACGTCGCACCCGCGGCACAGGAAAAATTGCGCAGCAGTATTTTCGATCTCGCGACGCAAAACCCGATCGCGCTTTTTGGCGGCGACCAGGTGATCGATCAATTTCCCGGGAGAAAGATTTATGTCGGCAAAAAGGAGGGAAACAAACTGGAAAACATCATCGTTTTTCAGATGGACGAACACGATTTGCCGGTGCGAGTAACGCACGCGCACACCGGAAAATTGGAAACTGATTTGCCTAACAAACGTCTCCTGCTTCATCTCTACAACGCACGCTATCAGGAACGCGACGCCAAGGATCCCTACGACCTGCGCAAGATTCGCGACGGCATCAGCCTCGCGGAAGGAACACTGCCGATCAGCCTGGAAGAGCTTTACGAGAAGGAGAAAAAGCGACCGAGCCGGTCCGCGCTTTCGCTCTCGCAATTGATGGAGCAACTAAAATCGGGGGCGCGCCAGGACCGAAGCGCCACCCGGACGGAGATCAACAAACGATTTTCCTTTCCGTTTTCCTGCGTCGCTTTTGCGCTTATCGGCGTTCCCTTAGGCATCACCACTCATCGGCGTGAAACATCAGTAGGCTTCACCACCGGACTGATCGTGGCGGTCTTCTATTTTCTTTTCATCATCATCGCCGACACCATGCGGGCCAATCCGCGAGTCCATCCCGACCTGCTCGTCTGGTTTCCCAACGTGCTTTTTATCGTTATTGGCGCGTTTCTCTTTCGCCGCTTGAGCAAGCAGTAGTTCTACTCCGAGACGAGATCGGTGATGATGTGAAACTTCTTTAGCGAGGCGCTGCCGAAATTAGTCGTGAGGGCAACGTCGGCCGCGTCGCGCCCAACGGCCATGAGGATGCGCCCGATACGCGGGACGTTGTGGCGGGCGTCGAAGGTATGCCAGCGATCGCCGAGGAAGACTTCGAACCAGGCGCTAAAATCCATCGGACATGGCGCGGCCGGCACCCCAATGTCGCCCAGGTAACCGGTAACGTAGCGGGCGGGAATGTTCATACAGCGGCAGAAAGTCACCGCGAGATGATTAAAATCCCGGCAGACTCCCTTGCCATCCTGATAAACCTGCCAGGCTGTTTTTGTGGAGTCGGCGAATTGGTAACCAAAAGTGATGTGCCGATTGACCCACTCGCAGATCGCCTCCACGCGCGGCCAACCGGGCTCCGTCTTGCCGAAAAGTTCCCAGGCTACGTCCCCCAACCTATCCACTTCGCAATAGCGGCTCGAAAGGAGGAATGCCAGCGTCTCGTTAGGCAGATCCTGCACGGGCACTTGCGGGGCGTCGAGTCGTTCACGGTCCGGCTTACCGCTATCTTCGATCAAAGTCTCGAGTTGAAAAGCGACCAATCCCGCCGGCGCATAAACGCGCGCGCAATGATTTCCAAAGAGGTCGTTGTAATGGCAGACGCGCGTCTCCGGCAGCACGCGCAGTTCCTGTGGAGCGCGCAAATCGTCCTCGCGGGAAGGGCGCACAAAAAGCAAAAGGATCATCGGCGTCGGCGCCGCCAACTCAAACTGAATGTCGAATCCAATTTTGATCAGCATCTTTGCTCGAAATGTTCGAATGTCGCGGGCTCTTTGACCGCCCAAGATGCATGCGCCAGCGCGCCTCGCCTAACCAAAGCGCTGGAAATCTTTCCAGAAATCCGGCCACGATTTCTTGAAGCGACGACAAACAAAAATCTCGGGATGCTCGCGCGTCTCTTCGTTGCTCACGCCGTAGGGATTGGTTACGTGACCGGCCAATTCGACATCCTGAGCAAAACGCTCCGCCGCTTCGCGCGAAAAACCGACCAGGATCACGACCTCAGGCGAAGACCTTCCGTAACCGCGCCACCAGAAAGTGTTGATACCACTAATCACCGGCGGCAAATCATCGCGTCCATAAAGATCGAGCGCACCGGCCTCGCCATAATTTCCGGCAAGGATGACGGTGTGCGACTTTTCGTTAGGCGGGAGTGCTTGATAAATCTGGACGACAGTTTGCGTGAACTGCGGCCAGCCAATTTGCTCGCTGAAGTCGTCGTGCAGCTTGCTCGCCAGGCGCCACCCAGCGGAATTGATCGGAGCGAGCGGCATCATGGTCACGGCGCTGAACGCCGCCCCGAGACAGAACGCTGCGGCAGTAGTGACCCATCCCAGCCGGCGTGCCCAGGCGACACGCTGGGCGAGCCAGTTAGCCCACAATAGCGCTCCCGCGGCAAAGAGCATCGGATACGCTGGCGCCAGGTAATAAGCGCGACCGCGCGCGAAGAGAAACAGGAGCAGCGGAACGAGATACATCCAGCCAAGCGCGCGATAGCGCCGGCCGCCGGGCGAAAGGAAATAGAACCAGAGACCGGCGAGCCAAAGCGGCAGCGTGACGAGATTCGCGTTAGCAAAAGGCTGAAGGAGAAGAAAATCGTTCGTCCGTCCGATTTTCACATCACGGGCGTGGATGTGATTGAGAAAAGTCAGCGAAACAAAATGATGGCGAATCTGCCAATAAATATTTAGAGCAAAAATGCCTAACGAAAGCACGACGCCAGCCCAAAGCCACGGACTCTTCAGATAACGCCGCGCCGGCGTGATGATCACGCCGGCGACCAGGCCCGCGATGAAAAACAGCATCGTGTACTTGGTCATCATTCCGAGACCGAGGGCCGCGCCGATGGCGAGCCACCAGCGAGGCTCTCCCGTGCGCAGAAGCCGAATGACAAAAAAAGCCGCCAGGACCCACCATAAGAAATCAAAGGTGATATATTGAAACATGCTCCCCATGCAGACCGACATTGGAGAGATCGCGGTCGCGAGAGCGGCGACGACCTGCGCTGGGCGACGGCCACCGAGCTCGCGCGCCATGAGACCGGCGATGACCATGGCAATGCTCTGAGCGAGGACCGCAAAGAAACGCAGCCCAACAAGCGAAGATCCGAAGAGGATCAGCGCAATCCGGGCAACAAAGGGTGTAAACGGCGGATAAGAGACATAACCCCAATCGAGAAAGCGCGCATCGTCCAGCACGCCCAGTTCGTCGCGGTGAAAACCATAGCGACCGTCAGTCAGGCACTGAATCAGTAACCTCGCGACAGCCAGACCTATGAGCAGAGCTAAGTCGCCACGTCTCTCCGCTCGAGCGAACGAGTTAGCCGCCTTCTCCATTTAAGGAGAGGTTAACCAGCCAATTGTAAGCAAACAATCGTAACCCTTTTTATTTGGCCGGAAATCGCCGGCATGAGTGGTCATTCGGCATCGGGACCAAAGAAGATCTGGCCAGGCGACAGCCCTCGCGAACGCCCTCACTCCCGCTCTGGAAACGGCACGTCCGTATTTCGTTAGGCCGCGTGGCCAAACTCGGCATGCACGCGAAGCTGGTTATCAATGCACAGGCGAACGTCGCGCAGCCGCACTTCGCCTAACGGCAAAGCCAGAAGGGAGAATTCGCGGCCTTCGAAACGTTGCAAGTGCGGTCCCAGAAAGCCGCAGGCGAGCGTTCCAAGCGTGCCTTCACCCGAGCAAACGAGCCCGGATAAGTGCGCGGTCATTTGCTCGTCGATCTCCACTCGACCTTTGATCTCGACCGCGGCGTTGAGAAAAAGCTTGCGCGCTCGCACGCAAACAGTCGCGGCGAGAGCGCGGTCGGACAGCGCTTGTAACTGAACCCGCACATCTTCCAGAATGATGCTTTGCCCCTTTGCCGCGGCGCTCGCTCCCGCGCGGACAAGCGCTTCGAGATCGGACAGCGAAATCGCAACATCGACCGTCCCGTCGCTCGCGTCCTGCAGGAGAAGAAGCAGATTTCCGTCGGCGCCGCGCGCCTGGCCGATTTTCACCTCCCGTGCCCGGCATTCGAGATGGACTCCTGCTCCCTGCACACAGATCGGGTGAGCGGTTATTTCAAAAAGCGCCGCTCGCAATGCCGGCTCAACCTGGTCGACGGAAACCGGGCGCGCTGGCAAACGCTCGGCCGCTGTCGCGCCATCGAGAAAAATGCGAATGGCTTCCAAGTCAGGATAATTTTTGCCTTCGACCGTCACCATGCGATGACCGGGCGACTGCACAAACTGACTAAAACTCTCTTCGAGGACGTCCCTAAGCCTCTCGGCACTTTCAGGCAGCGATTTGGTCTGGAGCGGAAACATGGCGCGTAACTCTCCCTTTATTATTAGCAAGATGGATTCCGTTTTTCGAGAAGAAATGACGGCGCGCTGGCTGAACTCCGGGTAACAAATCATTTGCGTCATAGGCAATTCCCGCTACTTTCCGCACTCCTTTATGGCGAAAACGTCCTGGATTAATCGCAACGAGCGCAAACGCAAAACGGCGCAGAAATACGCCGCTGTGCGGGCTGAGCTGAAAGCGAAGAAGGATTACCTCGGTCTGGCCCAGTTGCCGCGCGATGCCAGCCCCACCCGTATCGTCAATCGCTGCCAGGTGAGCGGCCGTCGCCGCGCTTTCATTCGCCGCTTCAAGATTTCCCGCCTGACCTTTCGCGAGCTTGCCTCGGCCGGTCTCATTCCGGGCGTGACGAAGTCGAGCTGGTAGCCAGCTTCCCGCCGATCTCGGATGCGCCTTCCGCATCCGCTCCATGAAATTTCCATTTCCATTTCTGGCCTTCACAACGCTTACTGCGGACGCTACTGAGCACTGGGATTCACCTTCGGTGTTGTTTGGAAAGATTTTCGCCATCGCGGCGCTTGTTGCCCTGAACGGCTTTTTTGTCGCCTGCGAATACGCGGTGATTAAGGTGCGCGAAAGCCAGCTGGAAACGCTGATCAATGAGGGAAACACACGCGCCATCCTGGCCCGGCATGTGCGTGCTCATCTCGATTCTTATCTCTCGGCAACGCAGTTGGGGGTCACTCTGGCGAGCCTTGGCCTTGGTTGGGCGGGCGAGCAGTTTCTCGCCAGCATCCTCGAGCCCACGTTCGGCGTCTTTCACCTTCATTCCACCACTCTGGTGACGACCGCATCGGTCGTGCTGGCTTTTCTCGGGATCACTTTTCTTCATATCGTCTTTGGCGAATTGGCGCCGAAGTACCTCGCGATCACCAACCCTTTGCCGGTTTCGCTGCTTCTCGTTAGGCCATTACAAGCTTTTCACCTTCTCTTTCGACCCCTCATTTGGCTGCTCAACATTTCCTCCAATTTCTTCCTGCAAAAGATGTTGCGCTTGAAACCGGTCAGCGGCTCCGAGCTCGCGCATAGTGAGGAAGAGCTGCGGCTCATCCTCGACGAAAGCGAAAAATCCGACGAGGTCTCCTCCATCGGTCGCGACATTTTAGTCAACGCCCTTGATATGCGACGCCGCGTGGTGCGAGACATCATGACTCCGCGCGGAGAAGTCGTTTATCTTGATATCGAGGACAGCTTCGACGAGAACGTGAAGAAGGCGCTCGAATCAAGGCACACGCGTTTTCCGCTTTGTCGCGGACATCTCGACAACACCATCGGCCTGATTCACATCAAGGAGCTGGTCCCGATGATGCGCGATCCGGCGCCTGATCTAATGAAGATCAAACGTGAATTGATCCCGGTGCCGGAAATGATGTCGCTGGAAAAGTTGCTCAATCTTTTCCTCGGTAGGCACGCTCATCTCGCGATGGTCGTGGACGAATACGGCGGCACGGTCGGGATGGTAACGATGGAAAATGTGCTGGAAGAACTGGTCGGCGATATCCAGGACGAGTTCGACATGGAGAAAGCGGAATTCCGCAAAATCAACGAGTGTGAGTTTACGGTTGCCGGCGGGCTCGGGCTCTACGAATTGCGGGATCTGGCCAATATCGAGTTGGAGAATTCCGACGTGAGCACGATTGGCGGTTACGTTACTCATTTGCTGGGCCATTTGCCCAAACAAGGGGAACAGGTGCCGATCGAAGATTATCTCGTGACGGTTTCGCAAACCGATGGCCGGCGCGTTGGCCAGCTTCACTTCAAGAAAATGGCGGACGACGACGGGCAGACGAATCCCGGCCGCAGTTCCTCGAGGAACTAAAACCGCGAAAAATCGGCCACGACGTTGGTCGCGCCGGCGGCCGCTTTGCCGTTTTCATAAGCGGGTGTGAATTGCCTCTGACGCAAGCCGTCGTTGACGATTTGCGCAAGTCCGCTGTCTTTCGGATTTTCCGAGACCGATTTGATGTCGGTAACCTTGCCGTTGGCATCTACCTTCACCACGACCTCAGCCTGACCAGCCGAGATGTTTCCCCGATTCCCTTCCGCCAATGCCCTTTGCATGGCTTGACGCAGGCCGCCGACTAACTGGGGTTGGATGTAACTGGCAAACTTGCCGACTCGTTCGCGCTCATAAGTCGCAAGGGAAACGATGATGAGTTCCTGTTCGTTGCGGTGCCCGAATAGCACTGTCCCGCTGACGTAAACCGGCACGGGATTGCCATTCACCGTGGCTGGCGCGAACCGACCCCAATCGAGAGCGGTTTGGACTGCTGCTTCAAAGGCCGGGTTCTTGCCCACCACGGCATCGGTGCTTTCCACCGTGCCGGTATCGGTCAGGTCACAGAAGAATTGCACGGTGTCGCTGAGCTTCGCGATCTCCGGATCTTTGGGAAAATGCAGATAGCGTGTGATCGAATCGGCATCCTGAGTGACCTGCGCAGGTGTTACCGGTCCGCTAATTGCAGCCGCAAAGGGCTTGACCTGGGCAGGAGTGTGACTGCCGGGAGTTGGCGTGCCGGGCACGGCGGTTTCGGTTTTACGCTGGCACCCGCCGGTGACCCAGAGCAAGAGGACGAGCAGGCAAACCTGGATGGTCAACTGGCGAACGGGAGATTTTTCCATGATCAAACCCGGTGGACGTAACCTCTGCCCTCGGCTAGTGCAAGTGAGCCCGCTTGATTGAATTGGCGATGATTGCCAAAAACGATCGGTGATGCACAAAATGCTTCCCATGTTGCCGCAACAATTTCCGCCGACGTCCCGCCCACCGCGGAGAATCCTGCGCGCGCTTTGCCTTTGTGGAATGCTGAGCAACATCGGCTTCGCGGCCGAACCACAGCCGCCGAGCGCGACTCCCTTCGCAGTAAGCGCGCCGAGTCCGCTTCCTGCAGCTCAATCCCCTTCCCTGACGGAAATTGCCTGGGGCATCATTTTTCAAAACGGCGAACCCGGCGCTGAATCACCCCGTCAGGCCTCTGAGCGACGGGATAATCTCCTCTCTGCTCTCGGTGCACTGCGCGATGAAAACAACAAGAGTTCGTCGGCGGTGAGCGGGCAGATTGGGATGGAGGTGCAAAATCTCCTCCAGCAGGTCACCACTGTGCCCATGAGCAGCGATGTCGGAAAAAGTTTCGCCGCGCTCGAGAAACTCTACGAACCCGTAGTGATCGAGCAGGCGTTGACTCTGGCAGAACAATATCGCTGCCCAATGCATCCCGACATCGTTGGCAAGAAGGACACTATTTGCCCCAAATGTGGAATGCAGCTCAGTGCGCCGGTGCGGCTTTCGGCCATTTCACTCACTCCAGGTGTGTTTCGCAACACGATCAAAGCGCGCGTGGAAATTGAAGCTCCGCTCCAGGTAGGCGCGGAGGTCAAAGCGCATCTCATCCTGATGACTCTTAAAGGAGAGCCGGTGACTCTGGACGACCTGCGCGAAGTGCACACGCGCAAAATCCATCTCCTCGTCATCGATGGCAGCCTGACCGATTACCATCACATTCATCCCACGCCTGCGGCCGTTCCAGGTCGCTACGACTTTAGCTTTACCCCACAAAAACCCGGGAACTATCGGCTCTGGGCCGATCTCCAGCCGATCTCAACCGATGTCCAGGAGTTTGCCATGGCACTCATCATTTCGGATGCACATGCCGAGCCTCTTCAGAAAGAGCCTGATCGCCTAACGAGTACCGCCGGCGGCCTGCAATACACCCTCTCGTTTGATCGCCCGCTCAAATCCGGGCAGCCAGCCGAAGGAGTTATCCATGTCGCGGCGCCAGACGGCAGCGGCTTTACCCAACTCGAGCCAGTCATGGGTGCCTTCGCTCACATTGTCGGTTTTCGCGAAGACCGCACGACCGCTTTGCACATCCATCCCGAGATCACGCGGCCGCTCGTGCCTGAAGATCGCGGCGGGCCGGACATGCACTTTCGCTTCTATGCCGCTAAACCCGGATTCTATCGCCTCTTCGTTCAGGTGCAGCGCAATGGCCAGCAGGAGTTTGCGCCCTTTAACATCAACGTAGCCGAGGGCCCGCTGCTTCCCGGAATGCAAAAAAATAACTGTTCATCCGGCAGGAGCAGTCCGAAAGTTTGCCACTATGGCATACGAATTACCGAAATTACCCTACCCAAACGATGCACTGGAACCGCACATCGATGCGAAGACGATGGAAATCCATCATGACAAACATCACGCTGCATACGTCACCAATTTAAACAAAGCGCTCGAAGGCAAGTCCGGCCTGGACGGCAAATCGATCGAGGATCTCATCGGCAATCTCAATTCTGTCCCGGAAGACATTCGGACTGCAGTTCGCAATAATGGCGGTGGCCACGCTAACCACTCCTTCTTCTGGCAAATCATGGGCCCGAACGGCGGTGGCGAACCCAAAGGCAAACTGGCCGACGACATCAAATCGACTTTTGGCAGCTTCGATGCTTTCAAGGAAAAATTGGCCGACGCCGGCGTGAAACGTTTCGGCAGCGGCTGGGCCTGGCTCGTCAAAAGCAAGAGCGGCGGCCTTGAAATCTGCTCGACTGCCAACCAGGACAGCCCGCTCATGGGCAAAGCGATCGCCGGCTGCGAAGGCACGCCGGTTCTGGGCGTCGATGTCTGGGAACACGCTTATTACTTGAACTATCAGAACCGCCGGCCCGACTATCTCAAAGCTTGGTGGAACACGGTGAATTGGGACGAAGTTGGAAAGCGCTACGAAAAGTAGCTGACCATTCGCCGGTTCATCCTTCGGGAAAAGGCGCGTTGCCCGCGGGCAGCGCGTCTTTTTTTCGTCGGGGCCTTTTCAAGGCTCGCCGCCACCTGCGCGAAATCCTATTCTACGCATTGCGATGAAAGTGCATCTTCTCGTCGTCGTCCTGGCGCTTGGAATCGCTTCTTCTGCTGCCGCACGGGACTCGTTCGCCGGAATTGACCTGCTTTATCCGAGATCCACGACCAGGCATTAGCACTGAAAACATATCGTTGGCCTAACGAGTAAAAGTCGCCGCAGCCTATCGTGGAGGAGAAACGGCTCTCCGCGTTCCCAACCAGCGCCTCTCGGCAGTTATGCATGACTTTTCGCATGCCTCCTCGGCCTGGCTTTATTGACCACTCTTCGCCGCGCCCGCATAGTGCCGCTCCAATGTCGATCGAGCTGACCCGCAATTTTTGCATCATCGCGCACATCGATCACGGCAAGACCACTTTGTCGGATCGATTGCTCGAGACCACGGGCACGATCCACGAGCGCGAAAAGCAGGATCAGCTCCTCGATTCCATGGACCTCGAACGCGAGCGCGGTATCACGATCAAAGCCCATCCCGTGGCCATGAAATACGACGCTCAGGATGGGAAAACCTACCGGCTCAACCTTCTCGACACGCCGGGCCACGTTGATTTTGCCTACGAAGTCTCGCGCTCGTTAGCCGCCTGTGAGGGCGCGCTCCTCATCGTCGACGCCGCCCAAGGTGTCGAAGCGCAGACCGTCGCAAATGTTCACCTCGCCCATAAACAAGGCCTGACGATCATTCCCGTAATCAACAAGATCGACCTTCCCAACGCCGACCTTCCCGCAGTCAGGCGTCAGCTCGAGGAAATCCTCGCGATTCCAGCCGAGGAAGCGATCGAAGCCAGCGCCAAAATGGGCATCGGTATCGAGCTCATTCTCGAAGCCATCGTTAAGCGAATCCCCGCACCGGTGAAACCCGCCGACGACATCCTGCGCGCTCTCGTCTTCGATTCCGTCTTCGACATTTATCGTGGCGTTGTCTCCTACGTGCGCGTCGTCTCCGGCCGGGTCGTCGACGATCAGCCGATCAAGCTCATGAGCGCTGACTCCCGCTACGAGGTGAAAGAAGTCGGAGTGTTCACTCCAAAAATGTTCGCCCAGCCGCAGCTGAACGCCGGCGACGTCGGCTACGTCATCGCCAACATGAAAACCACCGCCGAAATCAAGATCGGCGACACCATGACCGATATGCGTCATTCCGCGCGCCAACCGCTTCCCGGTTTTCAGGAGATTCATCCCATGGTCTTCAGCGGCATCTATCCCATCAACACCGCCGACTTCGAACATCTCAAGACCGCCATCGGCAAACTTCGCCTCAATGACTCCGCCTTCGTCTATCAGCCGGAAAGTTCCGTCGCGCTCGGCTTCGGTTTTCGCTGCGGGTTCCTGGGACTCCTGCACATGGAAATCATCCAGGAGCGTTTGCGCCGCGAATACGACATGGACATCATCGCCACGTCGCCCAGCGTCATCTACGAAATCGTCACCACACGCGGTGAGACCATCCTGATTGATAACCCTGCGCACTTGCCCGACCCAAGCGTGATCGAGGAAATTCGCGAGCCAATCGTCAAGGCTTATGTCCTTTGCCCTAACGAAAACATCGGCGACATCCTCCAACTCATTTTGGAGAAGCGCGGCACGATGGATCACACCGAGTCACTCGATACCCGGCGCGTCATGCTGCATTGCGAGTTACCGCTCAACGAGATCCTGGTCGACTTTAACGATAAGATTAAGTCGATCACCCGCGGCTATGGGTCCATGGATTACGAGCACGCCGGTCACCGTGCCGCGAAGTTAGTTAAGTTAGACTTACTAGTGAATGGAGAACCTGTCGACGCCTTCTCCACCATCGTCCATCGCGACCGGGCGGAAGCGCGCGGACGACAACTGGCGGCTAAGTTAAAGGAAGTGATCCCCCGCCAGCTTTACCAGGTCGCGATCCAGGCGGCGATCGGCGGCAAAATCATCGCGCGCGAAAGTGTCTCCGCCTTGCGCAAAAATGTAACTGCCAAGTGTTACGGCGGCGACATCACCCGCAAACGCAAGCTGCTGGAGAAACAGAAGGAAGGAAAGAAGCGGATGAAAAGCATTGGTAAGATCAATATCCCGCAGGAAGCCTTCATCCAAGTCTTAAAGGCGCAATAGCAAGGCGCGTTATCTCGACCCAATCGCAGTAGCGACTGCGCGGTGCGGAAACTGTAATACTTCGGCCGCATCACGTCGTGCATCTGTTCGAGGAGCTTTTTCTCCTTGCGCGGATCGGGGCGTGATTCTAGAAGGGGGTCCATGGATTCGGCTTTTATCGTTCCCCGCCCGAGGAAGCAAGCCCGGATTAGGCCGAAACATCCCGCAAAAAAAGACGGGATTTTCCGGCCTAATTCTCGTTAGGTCTAAATACCGACCACACTCATCATGGCTTCGCCAATGCTCCCGCAGCAGCCTCGAGGCACCCGTATCCTGACCAAGCTGTTTGGGTTGGCCTTGGAAGACGAGAAGGCGTTCGAAGCACAGCGCGCGGAGCTGAAGAATCGTGCGCATGCTCTCCACGACATGAGCATTCTCGATACGAAGAGCTCGGCGCTCCTGACACACGTCTCAATCATGCTCGCCGTGGTGGCGGTGCTGCTCGCGCAGCCGAACGGCGCGCTGTGGCGATGGATCTATACGGGCGAGCTAATCGCGTTCTCTGCCGTTGGTGTGCTGCTGCTGCGATGCGTCGATATCATGGGGCCGCCCTTCCGCCGGTTGCCGCCGCCAGCGAACATCGAACTGGAGGACTACTACCGGATGGAAGTGATGCTGCGCCGGGCGATCTTTCAAGCGATGGTTCGGGCGGTCCGCATCCTCACCGTCATCCTTATTCTAATCGTGGCCGCGGAAAACTTTCTGTGAGTGGTGTCGCCCATGAAACCTAACCATGCGATGGAGCGAACGGCGGACCGCTTTGTGGCCTCATTTTGAGATGACTTCCACACCTTCACCCCGAGCGGCGCGCTCTCTCGTCCGCCGTCGCTCATCTTGTTCTCGTTAGGCCTGCCATGCTAGCACCTAAATCTCTCGAATGAACGATCAGTTCCAACATGTAATGGTGCTTACGTCGATCATTATCGGTCTGGGCATCACTTATATCCTCATTGGAGTGGGCTCGACGATCGAGCGGATTACCGGACATGGTGCCCCCCTGCGCCTGAGCTGGGCGCACGCTACCTGGCTGGTTACGCTCTTTGTCTGGATGGTATCCTTCTGGTGGTGGGAATTCCGGCTTTTGGCACTCGTGAAGAGCTGGACCCTGGCGCACTATTTTTTCATCATCACTTACGCCGTAATTCTCTTTCTCCTCGCCGTCCTTCTGCTCCCGCGCGAATGGGCCGCGATTAATAATCTGGATGATTACTTCCTGTCCAAGCGGCGATGGTTCTATTCTCTTTATTTAATTGCCACCGTCGCGGACATTGTCGATGCTTGGCTGAAGGGAGGCTGGCCATATGTCCAGTCCAACGGTGGCGTGGTATTCGTATACTGGGCAGCCGCCCTCCCGGTGTGCGTGGTCGGTGTCCGGTCCAAAAACATTCGCATCCACACTTTTATGGCGATCATCATCTGCGTCTTGCAGTTGATCGCGCTGTTCGAGGTATTTCCCAAACTTGGCTTTTAGCTGTGAGAAGGCCTAACCATACGATGGAGCGAATGACGGACCGCTCCGCGTTTACATTTGAGATGACTTGCACACTTTGATATGCTCGCGCTGCTCCCATACCCTTTGGGGCTAACGTCTATGTCGTGGCTTGACAGTCCACTCCATTCACTCCGAGCGCCGCGCGGCCTCGTCCGCCGTCGCTCATCTTGTTCTTGTTAGGCGGTCGGAGAAAACCCATGGACATTGGCAACGCCCTATTGACTTTCTCGCAACTTGCCTTGGGGCTGGCTGGATTCTCTGCGATCCTCGTTGCCCTGAGCGGCAGACCCCACTTGTGGACGCCAGTCGATTCGTTCCGAATCAAAAATATGCTTACCTTCGCCTTTGAAGCAGTCTTTCTTTCGCTAGTGCCGTTCGTGCTCGCGTTCTTCGCGATATCCGAATCCGTATTATGGCGAATCTCGCTAGTCGTGCTTGCCGCAGCCACGTCGGGCGGAACGCTCTTGGTACTTGGCAGATTCAGTCGGCTATCTCGAAGTGAACGCGCGGTGCTGCGCCCATCACTGGTATACGGAAACGTTGCCATACTTTGTGCTGCGTCTTTGTTTGAGGTAGTTGCAGCCCTCGGCATTGTGGGCACGGCACCCGGCGTATTCTTTACGGGTCTGCTTCTATTGTTGGGGGTAGCGGTTTTTCTGGTTGTTCGTTTTCTTTTCGCACGGCCGTCCGCCTAACCAAGCGCTCCAGCCAACCACTGAACGCTTAGAAAAGTAGAAATTTGAAATTAGAAAGTAGGAAGGAAATGAGAAAGCTCGCTCTCGTCAGCGGTGGCTGAGCTTGTTCTCGTTAGGCCTATGAAATCCACACTTGTCTTTTTTTTCGCCTCCACGGTTTGCCTTTTCGCTGCACCAACCGCGTCCATGACTGACGAAGCCAAGGTCATAGAGGTCATTCGTTCGATGTATGTCGCTGCCACCAATGATGATCTCGTCAAATTCCACGGTGTTGTCTCCCCGGACTTCTACGCTTTTGATCTCGGCAAGCGGTTTACTGGCGATGAGTTGATGGAACTCATCGGAAAAGCACACGCTGCCGGCAAGATTTACGTATGGCAGGTCACTGATCCGGAGGTGCACATCGACGGCGCAACCGCCTGGATTACATATATCAACCGTGGCTCTGTTCAGGACGCGACGGGCACAAAGAACCTAAGCTGGCTGGAGTCAGCTGTTCTTCGGAAGGATAAAGAGAATTGGCGCATCCGCTTTTTTCACAGTACCCGGGTGCCCTCCGAATGAATGTAAATAGTGCAGCGACGCCAACGCCTAACCAGGCGCTAGAGCGAACGGCCACTCGCCGTACGCTTATCCTTCGCGTGGATATAACTCTTTCGCTACGATCGACGCGCGGTCCCAGTGGCCGTAGCTCAGCTTGTTCTCGTTAGGTAGTGTGGATTAAGAGGAGGAATATGCATATTGTAAACAATGAAGATGGCAGACTCGAATTGTTCGCACGCGGTTGGAACCGCGACTTGGTACATACCTGCCAGGTAGCTCCCGGAGGGGCCTGGTCAGAATGGGAGTCACTGGGTACGCCGCATCCCGAGTTCCGCAGTCCGGACGGAAGATTCGTCTACGGCGCAATGATGAGCACGCCAACTGTCAGTCGCAATCGGGATGGCCGCCTTGAAGTTTTTGCCCTTGGACTCGCAAATCCCTTCACTGTCGACTTAGTTCATACCTGGCAGCCGGCCGCTAATAGCGGGCCATGGTCGGGGTGGGCGTCTCTCGGGGGCAATTTGAAGTTGGTCGCGCCTGCCGTAGGACGTAACGCGGATGGGAGGATCGAAGTATTTGCCTGCACCCCTGATAGTGCCCTATGGCACATTTGGCAGACAGCACCTAACAACGGCTGGTCGCATTGGGAACGACTGGGCGGGGTGGTTCTGGGCACGCCGGCTGTGATTGAAACTGTTGACGGACGCCTCGAGGTGTTCGCGCGTGGCTCTGATTGGGGTCTATGGCATATTTGGCAGACATCGCCCAATGGCGGTTGGTCAGACTGGGAGCCTCTCGGTGGAGTCATCCTTCGTAGCCCCGTAGTAAGCCACAACTTCGATGGGCGGCTGGAGGTCTTCTCCACGGTTAGCTATCCTTATCCCTGGGACCTAGGACATATTTGGCAGATCTGGCCTAACGGTCGATGGTCGAGCTGGGCGGGAGATTTGTTGGTAACCAATGAATTTGAAACTCCCAGTGTCGGCCAAAATGCCGACGGTCGGCTTGAGATGTTTGGCAACGGTTCCTGGTGGGGGAGCTTACAGCACCAGTGGCAAACCTGGCCGTATCTCTCCTGGTCATCCTGGAATACCTCCAGCGATAGGGATCTTGGAGGAGTGCACACCAGTACTCCGGTGGTAGCTCGAAACGCTGATGGCCGGATGGAAGTCTTCGCCCGTGGAACGGATTATGGAGTGTACCACCTCTGGCAAACAGCACCTAATAACGGATGGTCTGGTTGGGACCGGATTGGCGATTGGACCATCAGTGATCTTGGTCGAACAATCTATCAAGACTCGGGGAGAGTGTGGGGAAGTCCGTAGTGTAAGATCTTTCCATGTTATCCGCGCGCCTTCTCCGCCGTCGCTCACCGCTTTCTCGTTAGGCCTTATCAGATGACTATTACACTCCGCGAAGTTACGAAGGAAGATCTGCCGATTTTTTTTGAGCATCAGCTGGATGCCGAGGCGACGCGTATGGCGGCGTTCCCCAGCCGCGACCGCGACGCCTTTCTGGCGCACTGGGCCAGAATCATGAGTAAGGCGAACAACCCAACCGGAATCCTCAACACCATCCTCGCGGACGGCGCCGTGGCTGGCAACATCGTCTACTGGGAAGCGACGGGGGAGCCGAACATCGGCTACTGGCTCGGCAAGACTCATTGGGGAAAGGGGATTGCTAGTACGGCCCTGGCACAATTCTTGACCAAGATCGAGACGCGGCCAGTTTACGCGCATGTGGCAAAGCACAATTTCGCTTCGATCCGTGTCCTACAAAAATGCGGATTCCAACTGGCAGGAGAGGAAATGTGCGATGGCGATGAACTCGTTATGGAGCTGCGCTCCGAACATTGCACCACAGCCGCCGATAAACCCACAAAGACCTAACAATGCGATGGAGACAACGTCGGAGCGCGATACGCCCGGCCTTTGAGATGACTTCCAAACTTCCATTGCGACCGACGCGCGCTTTGATTCGTTCGCACACTCACTCAGCCTCCGGCCTTCCCGTCTATGTCAGGGCTTGCCAGTCCCTTCCATTCGTCCGGCGTCGCTCATCTTGTTCTCCTTAGGCCCATCGCATGAAGCGTTTTCTCATCACCATTCTTATTGTTGTTGCAGTTCTTGCGGCGGCCCTTGGACTCGCGATCGCACTTGGCGGACCAGGCGAGGCGCCGCCGACGATGTCTAGCATTAGTGACCCTTTCAAGGACGTGGATTTCTCCGATCTACCGGAACCGAGTTACGTTACGGCTCGCGATGGCACTAAGCTCGCCTTTCGAGTTTACCCGGCTGCCGGTGACGCCGTCAAAGGCAGCGTGGTGCTCGTGCACGGCTCGTCTGCCAGTAGCAGCAGCATGCACCTGATGGCCAAGGGATTTGCTGCGGCTGGCTATGCAGCTTACGCTCTGGACGTCCGCGGACACGGCAAATCCGGCGCCAAAGGCCACATCGCCTATATCGGACAGTTGGAGGACGATCTCGAAGACTTTGTCCGTTCGACCAAATTGGCTCAGCCTGCCACGCTCGTCGGGTTCTCTTCCGGCGGCGGATTTGTGCTTCGCTTCGCGGGCAGTCCACGCCAGGAGCTATTCTCGAACTATCTTCTTCTTTCTCCTTGGATTAGTCAGGACGCAGCCACGTTGCGTCCGGGTAACGGCGGCTGGGCTACCGTGGGGGTTCCGCGCATCATCGCGACCGCCGTGCTCAACGGGTTTGGAGTGCACGCGTTTGACGACCTGCCGGTGGTCAGATTCGCGGTCGACGAGAGGGACAAAGGCTTGCTCACCCCGCAATATTCCTTCGCTCTCGCACAGAACTTCAGGCCTGAGCGCGATTACCAGGCAAACATTCGAGCGGTTAGGCAAACCCTTCGGGTGCTCGTCGGTCAAAACGATGACGTGTCGTACGCCGATCGGTTTGCAGCCGTTTTCAAGACAGCTGGCAAAGATGTTCCTGTTACAGTTCTCCCGGGGATCGACCACATCTCACTCACACTTGATCCAGTCGCCGTCCAAGCGGCAGTCGCGGCGGTTGAAAGCATGGATCACGAAAAGCCTAACCAGGCGATGAAGCGAACGGCGACCCGTCTTGTTTCCACGCGCGGCATGGCTACAGTGTCTTCCATGTTCTCCGCTCTCACTCCCGGTCGCCGTCGCTCATCTTGTTCTCGTTAGATGCTAATGCGCGTTGTTGCTGTCATGTTATTGCTGTCCGCGGGCATCGCTGCTGAGGCGATGTCATACTCGTTTATTTCTAAGGCGAGCGGGCGATTGGGCAGGCCGATCCGCTTCGAGTTTTACCGTGATTCGACCACACGTCCGAAGACCGATATCAAGTCATTCACCGTTTCTATTCGGACGGCCGATGATCGGTGGAAGTCGATGTGGGCCATCTTGAACGGCCGTGGTCTGACACGGCCGATTGAGTACGGGGTTACGCCTCCTGGTTTTACCACGATGATTCAACCGCAGAAGCTCATTCCCGGTCGCGTTTACGCCGGGTTCGCTACTGATGGACACGGAGGCTCATCTAAAGTGACTTTCGGATTCGATAAAGACGGGACGATGATCTTTCTGGATGATACACTCGATTGATGAGTGGGGGGAACGAATGCATCTAACCAAACGATGCAGCGAACCGCGAGACAGCCTGCGATCCACTCCATAAGTATTTGCCAACAACCCTTCGACTGCGATTCAAGCTTTTCAGGTCTCGCAGCCGCTGATCTTATGTCTCGTTAGATGCTAGCGGCACTCGGTATTTTCTGCGCGATTGCAGCTATTGAGTTACACCGGTTCATTGGCGTGCCGACCGGTCCGCCTACTAACCAGGCGATGCAGCGAACCGCGGACAGTTCTTGTGCCTGGCTTTGAGAACATGCGAATGTCATTTCTCGCCCGCGCGGTCGCTGATCTTTTGTCTCGTTAGGCCTTTACTTATGGAGCTAGCCTCATGAAAATTGTGTCTTTTTACGACATGGCCCCGGATGCTTTGTCGAAAGTCATGACCCACTTTCCCGCGCATCGTGCAAGACTCGATGAGTTCCACACTCGTGGAGTCCTTCTCGCGGCTGGCCCTCTTGGCAACCCGCCAGAAGGCGCTCTGGCAGTTTTCACGACACGCGAGGCGGCAGAAGAATTCATTCAGGGCGATCCGTTCGTAACCTACGGTCTCGTTAGCAAGTGGCGTCTGGTCGAATGGAACGCAGCATTTATTTAGTTTGTAGTACTTGCACTACCGTGCCTAACCGTCCGCCGTCGCTCATCCTGTTCTCGTTAGGCTTATGGATAACGTCACCTCTAATAAAGAAACACTGTGGGCTTAGATAACGCGTCAATTAAGTTCGTGTGTGCGGCAAAGTCACTGGGCGTTGATTTCACCAGCAGTGTCATGCTGGGCCGACAGCGCCTGCTTCCGGACGCAAAGACCCTCCAGGAGGTATTCGCAATCCATGGGATCAATTTGCGGGGGACGGAGTTTCTAACTGCAAACAAGTATGGGGAAAAGTTTTTCTCGCTGCTCGGCGCGCACGAAATCAATTCCATGGACTATTCTTCCTATGAAGGCGCGACCATCCTCCACGATCTGAACTCCCCCATACCTTCTGAGCTGAACCAGCGCTTTTCCGTGGTTTATGATGGCGGGACTCTCGAACACATATTTAATTCTCGCCAGGCATTCAAGAACTGTATGGAGATGGTTCAGATCGGCGGTCATTTTCTCCAGGTGAGCATTGCCAATAATTACATGGGACACGGATTCTGGCAGTTTAGCCCCGAGCTATTGTTCCGAGTATTCTCGCCAGCGAACGGATACGAAGTTAAGGTTGTATTACTGCATGAGGTCGTATCTCAACATGCCTGGTATGTTGTTACGGACCCAGATCTGGTTCGCCAGCGTGTGACATTGTGCAATAGCAATCCAACCTACATACTCACCATTGCCAAAAGGATCGCTCAGTCCGAGATCTTTTCCCAGCCACCACTTCAGAGCGATTATTCGGCTGCTTGGAGTCGCGTATCTCGAAAGCAATCGCAACCATCACCAAAGTCGCTCCCTAACAAGAGTGATCAGAAACTCGGATTGCTGAGATATCTGTCAAAATCTGTGGAAAAGCCTTTAAAGGTCATTTCTACTCGCGCCCTTGCTTTGAAAAACGCCTTCACGAAAACGTCACCATTTGACCGCACTTACTACAGACGCATTTCTGAATACAACCTCCTCCATGGCATCCTTGAATGATTAAGTGTATGCAACCGTTTTCTCAGCTCATCGCAGCGGTGCCTGAAAATGTGGCCGGGCGATGCCAGTTGCGTGCCGACGACGCATGCGACGATCACAGCGAACCGCATCCTCGCCGGCGTGGCTCATCTCGTTCTCCTATACCCTTTGGCTAACGTCTATGCCGAGCAACCGCGGCGTCGTCCGCCGTCGCTCAGCTTGTTCTCGTTAGACTGCGCGCGCGTCACCACCAACAACACGAGAAGAGAAAAATATGATCAAACAAGTCATCATCAACCTCCCGGTCGCCGACGGATTTCTCGCTTCGTTCGGGAAGACGACCAATCCATGAAACCACCATCGAACGTCAAGACGCCGGCGCAATACATCGCCTCGCTCCCCGCCGATCGTGCGAAGACGATCGCGACGGTGCGCGCAGTCGTGAACAGGCACATTCCCCGCGGCTTCGATGAGTGCCTCGTCTGGGGCACCATCGGCTGGACAATCCCCCTGTCTCGATATCCAGACACATACAACAAGCAGCCGATCTGCTACGTCGCGCTCTCGTCGCAGAAGAACTACTGCGTCCTCTACCTGATGGGCGCCTACTGGAGTGCGAGTCAGCTCGAGCAGCTGAAGGCGGCGTTCAAGGCGGCGGGGAAGAAGCTCGTCATGGGGAAGTGTTGCGTGAGATTCGAGTCGCCGGACGATTTGCCGCTCGAAGCGATTGGCAAGCTGATCTCCGCGACTTCGAGCGAGAAGTGGATCGAGTTTTACGAACAATCGCGTTTGAGGACCAAGGCGGGACAGGCGCAGATGGCGAAGCAAGTCGCCCCATCGGCGCGCAAGGTGGCGGCCAGGCGCGTCGACCAAAGGCGCCGGCGGTAAATCTCGTTAGGTCCATTTCGCTCGCTCGTGAAAAGCCCTGCGTTGGAGTAAATGGGAACGGCAATGGGAGCTCGAATATTGAAATGAGCGAGCAGCCTTCAGCGCAGGACTTCGCCGGGCGCGTTGTCATTGTCACCGGCGCCTGGCGCGGGCTTGGGCGGGCCGCGGCGGAGCGCTTTCACGAACGCGGCGCCGCGGTGGCGGTGAATGTGCGTGACCGCACGCGGGCCGAAAGTCTCGCCGCATCGATCGGCGAACGGGCGCTCGCCGTTCCGGGTGACATCGCCACGCCGGGCGCGGCGGAGGAGATCGTGCGAATGACACTTGAGCGCTTTGGCCGCATCGACGTTATCGTTAACAATGCCGCGCTCGCGCTCTCCACGCGGTTTCCTGATCTGACTGCGGAGGAATGGCGCGCCGCACTGGAGGTCAATCTCACCGCTCCATTCCTGCTCACGAAGGCGGCGCTTCCGGCGATGAAGGCGCAGGGCTACGGCCGCATTATTAATGTCTCCTCGTCCGCCGGCCGAATGGTCAGCACCCTGGGCGGCGCGCATTACACCGCATCGAAAGCAGGCCTGCTCGGCCTCACCCGCGCCGCGGCGAAGGAACTTGGCAAGTTCGGGATTACGGTGAACGCCGTCTGCCCCGGGATGATCGACACCGAGCTGACGCGCGAGAATGCCGACGACGAATTGCTGCAACGCCTCGCCGCAAGTTACCCGATCCCGCGCATCGGGACCGCGCGCGAAGTTGCCGACTTGATTTGCTTCGCTGCCTCGGAGGCCGCCGGCTACATCACCGGCGCAGCATTCGATATCAACGGTGGCGACTTGATGATGTGATGAAAGAGAGCACGCGCGTCCTTCTCGCTCTCGTCGCTGCGATCCTCATCGGCGTCCTCATCGCGGCATCGCAGAATGCCTCACTCATCCGCGCTGCCGACGCGATCGCGCCGATCGGCACGCTTTGGGTCAACGGCATTCGTATGACGGTAATTCCTCTCGTCGTTTCGCTGCTGATCACCGGAGTCGCCTCGGTGTCGGACATCAAGTCGATCGGCCGGCTCGGTGGACGGACGCTCGTTACTTTCGTGCTGCTTCTCATTGGAGTCGCGATCATCTTCACCCCGATCGCACTGGCGATGTTCCGGCTCCTTCCGCCCCACGGTGCATTGCAATTCCCACCCGGTGCGCTCGAAGCGGCGAGTGAAATCTCTGCGGAAGGACAGGCGCAGACGTTCTCGGCCTGGCTGGTCTCGCTCCTCCCTGCGAACCCGATCGCCGCCGCCGCGAGCGGAGCGATGATGCCACTGATCCTCTTCACGCTGCTCCTCGCGCTGGCAATTGCGCGCTCCCCCGAGGCATCGCGTCAGACGCTGACGCGCTTCTTCCGCGCTCTGAGCGACGCGATGCTCGTCCTCGTCCGCTGGATCATCCTCGTTGCGCCGCTCGGCGTATTCGCGCTCGTCCTTCCACTGGCCGTCCATGCCGCGGCAACGCTGGCGGGCGCGATTGGCTTTTATGTCGCTGCCTACTCGATCGCGAGCATCGCTGTTACGCTGCTGCTTTACCCCGTTGCGGCAATCGCCGGCGGGATTCCGCTGCGACGCTTCGCGCGTGCCGCACTGCCGCCGCAGCTCATTGCCTTTAGCTCGAGCTCGTCGATCGCGTCGCTGCCCGCGCTCGTCGAGACGGCCGAGACGAACTTGCAATTGCCTGAGCGGGTCACCGGATTTGTCCTGCCTCTTGCCGTCTCCACGTTCAAGATTGCGGCGCCGGTCTCATGGACAATCGGCGCGCTCTTTGTCGGCTGGTTCTACGGCGTGCCGCTCCACGCCGACAGCGTAGCGACGATTGCTTTCGCTGCAGTGTTTCTTGCCTTCGCGGTGCCGGGCATTCCGCGCGGCGCGTTCATCATGCTGACACCACTCTTTCTTGCCATCGGTCTGCCGGCCAAAGGAATCGGGATCCTGATCGCGGTCGACGCGATCCCCGACGTCTTCGCCACAGTGCTGAACACCACCGGCCATCTCGTTGCAGCCGCGATCGTCGCGCGAGGCTGTGATGACCGCGTCGACCACGCTGCGACCGGATCTGCTGATCTTGTTTCTCGTTAGACGGCGAGGCTATTATGAAACAAGATGCGCACGTTCTGGTCCAACGTTGCTCATCTTGTTCTCGTTAGGCCACAAAACCACGACACATAACCAACAACAAAAGAAACCAGCCCATATGAATAGATTCAGCAAATTCATGCTCATCGCGGCAGCAGCCGTGCTCACGACTGTTTCCGCATCTGCCGAACCCGATCAAGCAACGCAGGCCATCTTCAAGAACCTGATGGCAGCAACGGTGTCCAACAACTACGACGGTTTTATTGCTGAGTCTGACGCCACCCTGAAAGCAGCCTTGACGAAGCGTATGTTGCAGCGTGTGAGCAAAGAGCTGGAGCCGCGCGCCAGGCAAGGCTACGATGCGCAGTATCTCGGCGAGCTGAATCGGAAGGGATATAAGGTGCATCTGTGGCGTCTGAAATTCAAGGACGGCGGCGATGACGTTCTCGCTACCTTGAGTGTCAAGGATGGGAAGGCAGGAAATTTTCTCTTACAGTAACGCGATAAGACCTAACCATGCGATGCAGCCAACCACTGGCCGGCGTGCGCGCTCTCGCCAGCGGTGGCTGATCTTGTTCTCGTTAGGCCGACTCGAACATTTCCAGCACGAACAAGAAGGGATCCATGACAACTAACATAAATCAAGGTATTAAAACAGTCCTCTATTCCGCAGCCGACATTAACCGAGCGAAGGCTCTATTCACAAAGCTGCTGGGGGCCGAGCCGAGTGTTGACAGCCCGTATTACGTCGGTTTCAAAGTCGGCGATCAAGACATAGGCATCACGCCTAACACGCCGCCGGGCCCTATGGCCTTCTGGCACGTCAGCGATATCAAGAGCAGCCTTCAGTCAGTCGTTGAAGGCGGCGGACAGACACAGCAGGCGCCGAAAGATGTCGGAGGCGGAAAGTTGGTGGCAACGGCTAAGGATGCTGAGGGTAATCTCATTGGCTTTGTACAGATGCCTTGACGCAGCTATCGTAGCCTAACCAGGCGCTGGAGCCCGCTTCGAGCCGGACGTATGACTTTGCTTTACATTACTTCAACCCTTTCACACGCTGCCACGCGCCCTCTCGCTCGCAGCAGTTCATCTTGTTCTCGTTAGGCGTATGAACGCTTCACTCAATTTGCTGCTCACGTCCGCATCCTCATCTTCTTTTCGTTAGGCTTCATTCGCGCGCATCACTGAAATGGCAGGCAAAACATCTAACAGGAGCTGACCTAAAATGAGAAAGATCAGGATCTTCGAACACATCTCGTTGGACGGTGTGATCGAACACGGCGAAGGCTACGCGCATGGCGAATGGACGGCACCGTACCGAAGCCCGGCTGGGCTGGCGGCCGTCATCGAGGCACAGGGCACGGGCTTTGATCTGCTGCTTGGCCGGCGCACCTACGATCTCTGGGCCGGCTTCTGGCCTACGGCCGGGAACAGTCCGATGGCCGACGCTCTGAACGCCGCGACGAAATACGTCGCGACCCACAGGCCGGAGAGCCTCGGATGGGGACCGGTCAAGGACTTAGGTGCGGACATCATAGGGAGCGTTCGCGGCATCAAGTCAAAAGACGGCCCTGATCTGATCGTCTGGGGAAGTTCGACACTGACGTCCGTGCTGCTTGGGCAGGGATTGGTCGACGAGGTTGTGCTGTGCGTATACCCGGTCTTGCTGGGCCGGGGCAAACGCCTTTTGTCGGATACTGCCGACCCGCGCGAACTCGCGCTCGTCAGCACGAAGGCCACGCCCACGGGTGTGCTCATGAACACTTACCGGCAGGTCGGATCGCTGCGAACCAAATGAACTTGATGCCGCCTAACCATGCGATGAAACACTGGCGCTTTACGTCTTCGACTCCGCGGCCAACTTGAGCGACTCTAAAGGTGTTAGGCAACTAGCAAAGCGTTGGGTCGCATGCACCAGAGCACAAAATCATAAATGACGTGATCTAACCATGTCGCGCTGCTCCCCTGCCCTTTGGGCTAACGTCTATTTCCTGGCTTGCCAGTCCGTTCCATTGGTTCGCTCGCGCACTCGCTCAGCCTTCGACCTAAGGCCTATGTCACGGCTTGCCAGTCCGTTCCATTCGCTCCGAGCGACGCGCGGTGTCGTCCGCCGTCGCTCAGCTTTGTCTCGTTAGGTGGCTTCGGGTAAGCGCTGACGGATATGAAAGCTGCAAACGAATATGTGATCCGGAGAGCGAGGCTCGCTGATGTGCCGGCTATAGCGTGCCTCGCAGCTGAATTCGCTCAGTATCTGCGCGGACTTGGCGACACAACCGAGTTTCGACTCAATGCGGACGCACTCGCACGCGACGGCTTTGGGCCAGAGCCGGCCTTCGAAGGGGTGGTAGCGGAAATGGCGGGAGGGGTCGTTGGATACCTGCTCTATCACGATGGATATGACACGGATGCGGCCTGTCGCCTACTTATCGTTGCAGACCTGTTCGTTACGCAGGCGGTTCGGGGGCGCGGGGCCGGAACCGCGCTAATGCGAGAGGCAAGGGAAATTGCGGTGAGTCGCGGGGCAAAGCAGCTCGCGTGGACGGTGTATCGACATAACACAGAGGCCCTTCGTTTCTACGAGCGTATCGGTGGCCGATATGTGCAAGACCTGCGACTGATGTGCCTGGACGTTTAGGATCGCGCCGGAACCGGTTCAGCCGGGATTTTACCGTTGGTTTGCAATAGTAAGAGCTGACCCGTTATGTCCTATAGCATATCGACCTTGCTCACGCGCAATCTTCAGGACGTCTTCGGTGAAAACGATCCTAGGCGTCGCCGCGCGGCCATCGACGAGCTCTGGACCGAAGATGGCGTGTTCTACGACCCCAAAACGGGCGTCCACCGTGGCTGCAACGAGATTGATCGTGTCTCAGGCGCGATCAGGGCTACTCATCCTGACTTTCGATATCAGCCAATTGCAAAACCCGAGGAATTGGGCGATGGCGGCCGACTCAAATGGGTAGCGGGCCGGCCTGGTGAGGCGCCAGCTTACGCTGGAACTGATTTTGTCATTGCCCGGGACGGCCGGATTGCCGCCCTTTATCTCTTTTTCGACGAGCTACCCTGAGCTCGACTGTGCGATGTCCTATGGGTAGCAGCGAGATGGCACGATATGTGTGCTTTGAGTGTTTGCCATCCCCCGTAGCCCGCGTTGAGCGTTTTACAGGTCTGGCGGTCAATGATCGTGTGTCTCGTTCGGTCCTATGAATGTGTCTTCGACATTTTGAGGTACGCCAGCGACAGTGATCATTGGCAAGATGACGTTTCAATTTCCCATGCGCGCCGACGCGAGCTTGCTGGTCGGTGTTGCTCTCCTGATTGCAGCATGCTCGCGGCCTGGTTCCACGGCCGGCTCGTCGGAGCTCAAGCCAATCGATCAGGCAGCACTGCAGTCCCTCGTGGACACGACCATCAAGGAGCTCCTCATCCCCGGCGCCGTGGTTCTGTTGCGCACACCTCAAGGTGACTTCACTGCCGCCGGCGGCACCACCCAACTGAACACCAAGAACCCGCCCCGCGCCGACACCCACTTCAGGATCGCCTCGAATACGAAGACCATGACGGCAACAGTGATCATGCAGCTGGCTCAGGAGAGCAAGCTTGGGCTCAATGATCCGGTGTCCAAGTACGTCTCGGGCGTGCCCAACGGCGACAACATCACGATCGCTCAGCTGCTGGAAATGCGCAGCGGTCTCTACAATTACACCAGCGATCCCATAATTTCGGAGACCATAGACACAGACCCAGCCAAGGTTTGGACCCCCGCCGAGTTACTGGCAATTGCATTCGCGCACCCACCCAACTTCCCGCCGGGTGCAGAGTACCGAGTACAACAACACCAACTATGCGCTTCTCGGTCTCGCCGCTGAAAAGGTCGACGGCAAGCCGCTGGAGCGGGCGATGCAGGACCGGTTGTTCGGCCCGCTGGGATTGCAACACACCCTGCTCCCCGCCAGCACCGTGAACACCCTCCCCGAACCGTATTCGCACGGCTACCTCTACGGCAGCTCCTCGGTCGCGTTGGTGGGCGAACCGCCTTACTCGCCCGAGGTTCAGGCTGCGGCACGAGCTGGCACCCTCCTACCAAAGGACTATACGGAAGTGAACCATTCCAATGCCGCGGCCGCCGGGGGTGTCATTTCCACCGCCCACGATCTTGCCACCTGGATCAAGGCAATGGTTACGGGCCGCCTGCTTGACCCCGCCTACCAACGCCGTTGGCTCGACAGTCTCAAGCCTGAGGACCCGAACAAGCCCAAGGGCCAAAAGTACGGCTACGGCATCTCTCAACTTAGCTGGGGACCAAACACAATTTACTTTCACGGCGGCGAGACCCCCGGCTACAACTCGAAAATCAGCTACGACCCGGCCAACGACATGACGCTCATCGTGTGGACCAATCTGACTGTATCACTCGACGACCAGCAGACCGCCAATACCCTCTGGGTGAAGGTGCTCGATCACATCTACAAAGTGTCACCGCTTCTGCCCTCCCCATCGCCGACCAATTCTCGTTAGGCAAACCAAATCGAACTAAGGAAATTACCGATGCGCGCTCTTGTCCGGAAACCGAAGACCACTCAGCCAATTGCGTCTGCCAAGGCCGCTATGTGCGGTCGAGTACACCTAAGACAAAAGAGTGAGGCGAACTCGGTCCTTTCCTCACAGCGCACGATCGGAAATCAGGCCGTCCACGGTCTGTTACGAGATAATACGGGAGGGCTCAAAGGAGACTCTACTTTTACCGAGCTGGCCCGAGCTAGCCACGATTTTAGCCGAATACCTGTTTATGCCGACACCGGCAGGCCTCCTCAGCCAAAGCCAGAGAGTAAGGCCACAGGAGGCGCACGCGAGCAACAATCGGATCACAGTAACGAACAAGTGACGCGGAGGCCTGGACCGTGGGCCTTGCGCTCTTTCAGCGAGGCCGCGAACGGCTCGCCGTCAAGCCTCCCCTATCGCGAGGCGATGGAATTCTCCTTTAGGGAGGATTTCTCGGGGGTCAAAGCCTATCTTGGACGAGGCAAATCGATGGATCGCCTCAACGCACACGCCGCAACCTCCGGGGAGCAGATTGTCTTCGGCGTCTCCTCTCCCGATAGGAGACTTGTGGCCCACGAGCTTACCCACGTTGTCCAGCAGCGGCGAGCCGGCGGCGCGCAATGCAGCGGGCAACTCAGCGTGTCCGGAGATACGGCGGAACGGGAGGCCGATCGAGTAGCCGAGCGCGCTGCCGCTGGCGAACAAGTGAGGGTCTTGGCTGCTGTCGGTGACGGCATTTACCGCGACATCAAGGACAAAAACCTCAATGTGCCGCTAGGCCATTTCGAGATTGACATGACCAAGTCCGAGGTAAAGGGCGGCATGACAGGCGAGGAGGGCAACATTAGCTTTACCCCGAACGACAAGGCACCCGACGCGAAGTCGATCCGGCTGTCGCAGGCAAACAAGACGTTCGACGTTGATAAGAAAGCCGACTTCACTTTTCAACAGAAGGTCACCCTCAATAAGATTCGGACTACGAGTGGCGATGGCACTCATACAACCATCAAGGGCGAGACCCTGAATAAGATCGCCCAGCAACACTATGGTGAGTCGTCGCGCTTTGCCGAGATCTTCAACGCCAACAAAGCCGCGCTTGACCCCACAATGAAGACCGCTGAGGGCGACACGAGTCTTCCCGCCAACCTAACACTGACGATCCCGCAAGCCGTCGCTGGTGGTTTTTTCATTGACCACCTCCCGACCGACCCCAAGGCGAAAGTCCGAACCGCCAAAAAAGATCCCGTGGTGCCGCAGGATTATGTGTGGCCCGGCGAGGAAGTCAAAGGCAAGAACCAGCACGGATCAAAGGCGGGCAAGAGGATTGTTCCGGCTATTCTAGATGACAAGCCAAAGGCACAAGGAACTCAGCACCTTCAATACACCTTCGAGACCGTTGCACGCTCCGACGACGCGGGCGTGCATTACGGCACAATCCATTGGAGTTTCGAGGCAGACGGTCCCGCCGGAAAGGTAACGAACGAAGCACACCGCGTCGCTCCCGGCGTCTCCGACACGTATCGCGCCGCGCTCGGCGAATTCAACAAGTTCTATAAGAACCCACCCATAGGACCGTGATTGTGAAACGAAGGAATGACAGTTCCCGTCTTCTTGCCGACCTCGACAGTTCCGATGAGAATGTCCGCGCCCAGGCCGCTGTGGCACTTCACCGCCTCGGTCACGCGCATGCGCTTGAGGCTTGCTTACGCACGCTGAATGACGCGCCCGATCCGCTCCATGCTGACCGCACTCCTTCGGTGCAATGCCTAATCGAGATCGGAGAGCCAGTCCTGCTTCCACTCGTTGACCTTCTCGGATCGGATAACCGTGACACACGTATGCACGCGGCGCGTGCGGTTCAGGGAATCACGCGGCGGCTATTTGGCTTCGACGGTTTCACGTGGCCCGAAGGCGCTATGGAGCGATGGATGAATTGGTGGAGCACCATCGGCTTCGACATCGCCGCCGCCCCGCCCCGGCGCAGCGAGGCCATCGAACGCCTGGCCGTCGGGCTGAAGAGTTTGCCGGCGCGAGGCATTTCGCTGCCGACCACCTAACCCCTATGAAGGGAGTCAAAGGTAATTGCGGGTATTGAGTTGGTCGTTCGGTTATTTCGTTGAAGGGTTAGTGGTGCACGCTCAGCAGGAGCGGCGTATCCGGCGGAGTGAGCAATAGATCGAGTTCGCACTTGTCTCCGCCTCGTTGGTCGGTCAGTTTGCCATCGTTCTCAACATCAATGACTCGCCACGTCCTCTCTTTCATCATCCTGCTTAGCGCCTTATCGCTAACTCAGGGAACGTCGGCCATGGGCAACAATGGCTGGTTTGGGATGTCGTTAAATGTCGACGCGGAAGGAATTTCGCTGAATCCAACCATTCGTTCAATAAAGGTCTTGAGCGTTGTGCCGACATCCCCGGCCGGTTCCGCGGGGTTAGTCCCGGGAGATTCCATTGTTGAAGTCCAGGGCATCGTCGTGGCGGGCTCGAAGGCCAACGTTCTCAAAGCCGCGATGCAGAAAGTCGTCGGTGAAGCTCTCCACTTGAAGGTTCGTCGGGGTACGACAGCACCTCGCGAAGTAACGCTTATCGCGATTTCCAAACCACCCGGAATGTAAAGCGTCCTCGCTCGCTTCGTCGGTCGCTCAGTTTGAGTCTCGTTGGATGAGTGAGCCCGAGCCAAGACAAGTGACATTCATAGGTCCTTGTCTATTTTGTGGCGAGATGATCGATGGGCAAGAAGCCCCGCCTCGCAACCCGCTAATCCGTTCCACAACATTTCGAGCGACAGGGGCGGCGCCTTCGGATAGGATTTGGGAATGCGAATGCTACTGCGTAGTCTCCTGTGGCTGCCGGTTGTTTGTCTGGCTATCGGCACGTCATGGGCAGCGACGGACGATCCCTTCGTAGGCAAATGGAAGGTGAACCCTTCCAAGAGCAAACTCATCGACGAAATGAAGGTTGAGGTCGCAGGAGAAAACAGATACATCTTCACCTTTGGCCCCGACCAGGTGGACACCGTCGTGGCCGATGGGAGTGACCAGCCAGCTCTGAGCGGAACCACCCTCTCCATCACGGTGAAAGGACCCAACAGCTGGGAGGTCGTCCGCAAGATGAAGGGCCGCATGCTCCTCAGGGCGGAGTGGACACTTTCCGAAGACGGCAAAATGCTGAACGACGCCTTTACGCAATATTTGCCCGATGGTTTGACATTGTTCTCGGAACCTTTGCCCAACGGTTCGACATTACTCTTACCCTACGTGTACGAGCGGACGGCGGGAGATTCGGGTTTTCCAGGCACGTGGGATAGCGAAAGTGCGAAAGTGAAGACGGGGATGGAGCTCCAGGTCCAGCCCTACGAGGGTGACGGCCTGTCATTCAAACGGTCCGATGAAGAAATGGCTAAGAGGGTCAAGTTAGATGGGAACGATTATCCGGAGCTCGATCCAAAGGGCCGGGATAATGGCACTGTATATTCGGGCCGTCGCGCGAACGAGCGCAGTCTGGAAATCACATACAAATCCAAAGGCAAGATTACGGGCACCTGGCAGATCGAGCTTTCTCCAGATCTTAAGAGCTTGACGATGACCGAGCGCCCGGTGGGTCAAAGCAGGCCCAAGAGTATTCTTGCGTTTGATCGGGAATAGACGTGCAAGTCGGTAGCTCACTTCGGTCTCGTTAGGTGTTAACAGGTGAATGGAATGAACGATCTTGAGTCTGGCCAGTTTCGATGTGTACGGTGCGAGGATCTACCGTGGAAGCCATCAACCTTCGCCGCGGGAGTTTTTGTCAAAGACGTCGCTGTTACCGCTGGGTTGGAGATGCAGATTGTCCGACTCGAGCCCGGCGCAAAACTTCCCCTCCATACCCATGAGTGCCCGGAATTTATCTACGTGCTCGAAGGCGAGCTCATATTGGGAGATCAATACTTAAGCCCCGGATGGGCGAGTATAGCTAGTATAGGATCTGTGCATGCCGACGTACATTCCGAAACAGGTTGTATATTTGTCCTAGTCGATCGCCCCGTATGAGCGCCTTCTGTTGGAACGTGAACTGTTGACTTCACCTAACCCGACGATGCGGCGAGCCGCAAACCCGTCTTTATTTCTGGCTTTGAGAGTATGGAAACGTCACTTCTAGTTCGTGCCGTCGCTCCTCTTATTCTCGTTAGGCAGCAGACGACAATGCCGGCTAGCTTGTAAGACCTGCCATGGAGTCACCCTTAAAAATCACCCCGTTCTCGATCCAAATCGAGCCAGAGATCTTGGCTGACCTCCGAGAGCGCATTTGTAAGACGCGCTGGCCTGACCAGGCACCGGGCGCTGCCTGGGATCAGGGGACTGACCTTGAGTACCTCAGGCAGTTGCTTGCGTATTGGGCCGACGAGTTCGATTGGCAGGCACAAGAGCGCGAGCTGAACAAGGCCACTCAGTTCCGCGCAGAACTCGACGGCGTTCACATCCACTTCGTCCACGAACGGGCCAGACACGGGCACGGCATTCCACTGATCTTGATTCACGGCTGGCCTAGCACGTTCGTCGAGCTGCTGCCGCTCGTGCCATTCCTGACCGATCCACATGCCCACGGTATCGAAGGTCCTGCCTTTGACGTCGTCATCCCTTCCCTTCCTGGTTACGGGTTCTCCGAGCGGCCCCGTCAGGTGGGCGTGAACTATCAGTACGTCGCCGGGTTGTGGCACCGCCTCATGCAGGGTTTGGGTTACGAGCGCTACGGGGCACAAGGTGGAGATTTCGGAGCTGGGATTGCCACGTTCATGGCGCTGAACAATCCAGGACGAATGCTTGGCGTCCACCTGAGTAATCTGGAGATAACTCCTTACACTGGACCAGGGGCGCGGCCGCTGTCCGCAGCGGAGAGAACTTATCGCGAGCGCAACGAAGCATTCTGGCAAGAGGAATATGGTTACAAGGCAATCCAGTCGACGAAGCCGCAGACGCTCGGATATGCGCTGAACGACTCGCCCGCCGGGCTCGCCGCCTGGATTCTGGAAAAGTGGCGATCCTGGGCCGATTCCGGCGGTAATCTCGATGAGTGCGTCTCCCGTGAGTTCTTGTTGACCACGGTGACGATCTACTGGGTAACGCAGACGATCACATCCTCCATGCGGGATTACTTCGACAACGACAACCGGCGGTTCCGAATCACGCTGGGACCAGAGGAATTCGTCGACGTGCCAACTGGCATCGCCGTTTTCGCCAATAATTTTGTCGATGAAGGAACCCCTCCCCGTGAATGGGCCGAACGTCTATACAACGTGCGCCGATGGACGCCGATGCCGAGAGGCGGCCACTTCGCAGCAGCCGAGGAGCCTGAGCTGCTCGCCCGCGATATCGCAGCGTTCTTCGCCGGTTTATGAGCCTGCACGATGCCTAACCATGCGATGCAGCAATCGCGGACCGTCCTTGTGGCTAGCTCAATGAGAATGCAAACGTCACTTCTCGCTCGCGCGGTCGCTCATCTTGTGTCTCGTTAGGCCAGCACACACTTCATCTTAATCATGAACAATCCGATTATTCCGGTAGGCCCTTCCGACCAAAGTTGCTGCCCAATTGTGGAACTCAGGCAGTACACGCTCCACCCCGAAAAGCGAGAAACCCTGATCGAGCTATTCGACCGAGAGTTTGTCGAAAGCCAGGAAGCCGCAGGGATGAAGGTCATCGGCCAATTCCGCGATCTGGATGATCCGAACCGTTTTGTCTGGCTCAGAGGCTTTCGTGACATGGCATCACGCGCGCAGGCCCTACAGGACTTCTATGGCGGAGCGGTCTGGAAGGCACACCGGGAGGTCGCTAATACAACGATGATCGACTCCGATAATGTGCTGCTGCTTCGCCCGGTTCATCCTAGTGCGGCCTTCTCGTTCTCGGCGAGCGACCGTCTCCCTCCCGGAGTCAATCGAACTGCGAAAGGATTGTTGGTCGCCACGATCTACTATTTCGACGCTCCTGTGGACAAGGGATTCACTGACTTTTTCGATCAGATCCTTCGACCGATGTTGATCAGTGCTGGCGCTTCCATCCTGGCCTGCCTGGTGACTGAGAGCAGCCCAAATAACTTCCCGGCGCTGCCGATAAGGGAGGGCGAGAATGTTTATATTTGGTTCTCGCGTTTTCCGGAAACGGCAGCCTATGAACGCTACCTTGCCGCGCTTGCCCGATCTCCGCGTTGGAGCGGCGAGATTTCGGAAGAATTAATGCGTCGTCTCAAGGGTCATCCGCAGACATTAAAGCTCTCGCCGACTGCGCGGTCACAACTTAGAGCTTAACCCTACCTAAGACGAATACGATGAAAGCTTATCTCATTACTACCGGCACAGTTTTTGGTTTGATCGTTCTGGCGCATATCTGGCGTGTCTTCGAGGAGGGGTCGCACCTTGCCACGGACCCAGTGTTTGTGATTCTTACAATTGCCGCCGCTGCTTTGAGCTTTTGGGCTTGGCGCTTACTTAGCCACTCGACACGTTCATGAGAGGAATCGATCGCCGCCTAACCATGCGATGGAGCCAACCGCGAACCGCCGTAGATAAAGGATTAGGGATGAATCATGAAGGATGAAATGAAAGCGACGCGCGGTCTCGTCCGCCGTTGCTCATCTGGTTCTCGTTAGATCGTGAGGCTTCCCTAATGAGAATTCGCGATTGGATTAGGGTGTTTGCGATCGCACTGGGAGCGAAAGCGCGGGCCAGCTCGCTTCCAGCGGGACCATGCCGTGAGGGTTGCGCAAAAGTTAAGGCGTGATGGTAACGTTCGCGCTCAGGCTGCTGCCAGAATAGCTCGCGGTAAGAGCAGCGACTGTGGTAGCTCTTACCCGCCTGGTTTTCACGGAGAAGGAAGCGTTCGTTTTTCCAGCCGGCACGGTCACAGTCGCGGGCATTGTAATGTTGGATGAGTTAGCGCTCAAGGCGACGGCGGCTCCGCCAGCAGGCGCGGGCGCCGTAAGGATGACGGTGCCACGCACTATGTTACCGCCGACGACGGTGGAGGGCGTGACGGTAAATGAAGAAAGCGCCGCCTGGGAGGTGCCAACGGTCAGAATGCCTCGTGTGGCCTGTCCGTTAATCGAGGCGTAGACGCGGTCGTCGCCGTTGCTGGCGTTGGCCAATGCTCCGACCGTAAAAGTAGCCGAGCTGGCTCCTTTCGCGATCTGGACACTTGCCGGGATAGTCAGGTCGGAAGCGTTAGTGGCAAGGGTGACGGTGGTCGTGGCCTGCGCTGGGACAGCGAGGGTGACAGTGGCGCTGGATTGCCCGCCGGGCAGAATCGCAGGCGGCTGCAGAACGACGGAAGCGATTGGCTGCGGGATACTGAGGTCGAGGCGGAAGATAGCTCCGTGACCTTTGTCGCCGCCACTTGCCGTGGTGCCATAAAGGGCTCCGTCATTCCCCTGGATAAGAGGTGCGAAGGGGAGATAGCCCGACTTGGTGTCACTCTGTGTAAAGGAATGGAGGACGCGGAGCGCGCCGGAAGAATCGATTTGGAAGAGATCACCGGCGAGGGGATCGAGCAGGCCGCCCTGTTGGGCCGTGCCGTAGAATGACCCGTTGCTGGCCTGGGTGACTGGGGCAGTAAGTCCGGAGCCGTCCAAGCCATCAAAGCGGTTTAGAAGGCTGTAGTTGGATGCGGTATCAATCCGGAAGACGGTGCCGGGAGGGCCGTCGGTCGTGCCATAGAGGGCGCCGTCGGCGGCCTGGATAAGGCCAGCCAGAGGCTCATTACTATCGGTGATGGCGTGCAGCAGAGTAAGGTTGCCTGCCGTATCCATCCGAAAGACGCCGCCACCCACGCCGGTCGTGCCGTAGAGAAAGCCGTCGCTCCCCTGGCGTAGGGGACCATTTGGGTTGATCCCGTTCCCGTCAGCCAAGTCGAAGGAATGAATGATCGTGAGCAAGCCAGTGGAAGGGTCATACCGATAGACGGTGCCGAAGCCGAGCGGATGATCGGCGTCGCGAATCGCACCGCCATTGAAAGTCACGCCATAGAACTTGCCGTCGGCGCCTTGGATGGGAGGTCCATTCGGGACGCCGCCGTCGCAGCAATTCTGTCCGCCGTCGAAGGCGTGCAGCGTCGTTAGGGCGCCGGTCACATCCATTCGGAACAAGGTGCCGGCGCCGCCCCCGGTGGGAGATCCCCCGGCGAGGGTAGTGCCGTAGAAGCTCCCGTCCTGCGCCTGCATCAGTCCGCTGGGGATGTAACCGTCGATCAGGCCAAAGGAATGGAGCACGGTAAAGTTACCCGCAGAGTCGACCCTGAAAATGACGCCGGCACCGTCTGGAAACTCGGTGTGCGGCCCGCCACTGAAAGTGGTGCCATAAAAGAAGCCGTCACGGCCCTGGATAAGCCAGTTCGGCGCGTTGCCATCCTTCCCAAGGAAACTGTGCACGATCCGGTAATCGGCCGGCGGCGTACTCTGCGCAGTGCCGTCTCCGGTAGGCGGAAGGAACGGAGTGGCGGCAAAGGACGTAAGAGCAAGCGAACCGAGGAGAGCGATCAGCGCGGGTGTTTTCATATGCCGGCGAAGGTGGACGTTCCCGACAGGGCGGCAACCCGTGAAAGGTTACGCGGTTGTTACCTTGGCAAGGATCGCGGAGAGGAACTCCCGCGACTTTGCGCACCCGCGATTTCCTCGGGGAGCCTTGTCGCGTCGCTATCTCCGATGTCGCACGATCAAGACACAGCGTCACTTACCGCGTGACGGGTCACGACAGTCGCCGGAGCGCTGTCCTTCCACAGGTTGCGCCTTTTATTATTGTGTGGACCTCGAACGGGGTTCTTCATCTGAGATTCCTTACGAATGAAAGCACGCTCGGACTCCACTCGAAGCCATCGTTAAAATCGTCGAACGATCGGCGATGGAGATTCGTAGTGGGCCGGCGTACTGTGCAGCTTTCTATGACTTCAACCTGTCAATTTGCCGAGCGCGCTCTCGCTATCGGCAGCTCATCTTGGTTTCGTTAGGTCTATGCGCACCGATCCCACGACATCGACGAAGGATGGAGTGCGTATCGCGAGCATCGGCCATGCGGTATTTGCGGCGACCATGGTCGCCCTCGGAATTCTAGGTCTGAGCAAGGGGGATTTCAGCCCGGTGTGGGCGCCGGTTCCCAAGGTCGTGCCGGCACGTGAGATCCTGGTTTATCTGTGCGCGATGATTTCTCTTGGGTCCGGCCTGGGCCTGGTTTGGCAACGCACAGCTGTCGCCGCTGCCCGCCTGCTGCTCGCCTGGTTGCTGCTTTGGTTGCTGCTTTTCAAAGTGACCGCTGCCTTCCCTGCGCCCACTGAGGTAGGTTCCTGGTATGGCTGTGCCGAGACCGCCGTCATGGTTGCGGGGGCCTGGGTGCTGTATGCCTGGTTCGCCACTGAATGGGACAAGCGAACCTTCGGTTTCGCCACCGGCGACAACGGGATACGCATCGCACGGGTGCTCTACGGTCTGGCTTTAATCTTCTTCGGTGTGGGCCATTTCGTCTACCTCAAACAGACTGTTGTGCTGGTGCCTGCCTGGCTGCCGGGGCATGTGTTTTGGGCATATTTCACTGGCGGGACTTTTATCGCGGCGGGTGTGGCGATGCTCATCGGTGTGTGGGCACGGCTGGCAGCCACGCTCTCGGCGTTACAGATAGGCCTCTTTATCCTGTTGGTGTGGCTGCCCATCGTGTCGGCCGGCCACATTAGCGCCTTTCAATGGGGTGAGTTCGTGGCCACTTGTGCGCTGACGGCCGGCGGGTGGGTGGTGGCGGATTCCTACCGCAACATGCCATGGTTCATGATGAAAAAGCGCTAGCCAGCCGCCGTAAGACCTAACCCTACGATGGAGCCAACCGTGAACCGTCCTCTGCCTGGTTTTCCTACTTATAACACCACTCGTCATTTGCGGGTGGCATCTTTTTCTCGTTAGGTCTATGCGGCATCCTGCGCCGATCTCACGTCGTTCAGCGTCTTGTCTCCTCTGGTCGGCAATTTTCATGTCGAAACCGCTGCGTTCACTCGAAATAAGAATATGAATCGGTTTCTTTCATTAGCGCTGGCCAAGGCCCCCTTATCGCTCGTAATTATGGTGTGTTGCGCCGGGTTCGCATTTGCCGAGCCGGTGCCAGGATCGCTGCCCGCGCAGTGGAACGCCGGTGCCGAGAACTGCGCCGTGTCACCTCAACCTCCTCTGCAGGTACACGCCTACGAGCCGCAAACTTTCATCCTAAGGCAAAGTCCTTGCGTCAATCCTGAAGCGAACTTTCTCTACCTGCTCATTGGATCTCAAAAGGCGCTTCTGATCGACACCGGCGCTGTCACGGATCCAAAGAAGATGCCACTTGGACAAACGGTCCTTTCCCTTCTGCCGTCCAAGGATGGGGTACGCCTTCCATTGCTTGTCGCGCACACCCACAAACACCGCGATCATTACGCTGGCGACGGACAATTCGCCTCGCTGCAAAATGTGAAGGTCGTCCCTCCGGATTTGGCGTCCGTGCGTGCTTTCTTCGGGTTCGATCATTGGCCGGAGGGCATTACCCATTTGGACTTGGGCGATCGGATAGTTGACGTCATACCAACGCCGGGACATGAATCCGCGCACATCGCTTTCTATGATGAAAGAACCGCGCTCCTCCTTTCAGGCGATTTTCTGATGCCAGGCCGACTGACCCTCGGGGATACAGCCGCCGATCAGAAGAGCGCCGCTCGCGTCATTGATTTTCTGGCGAATCGTCCCCTCACCCATATCCTTGGTGGCCATATCGAACGCGACCAGGCCGGCCACACCTACGCTGAAGGCGCCACCTATCATCCTAACGAGCGCCCCCTTGAATTGTCGCGAGAAGACTTGATGAAACTGCCATCCGCCCTTGCCAGCTTCAATGGCTTCTATGCGTCGCATGACGATTATTCAATTACCCAGCCCATGCACAATCTTCTCGCGGTGTTGTGCGCGGCGTTCGTGCTGCTTAGCGTTGCCGCGTTCGCTTTGTACCGGTTGTTGTTGTGGCGGAGACGCCGCCGTTACCGATTGGCCCTATCATAAGACGCCCTAACCAATCGCTGGGGTCAACCGCTTCACCTCGCGACTAAGTTCGATATGGCAACTTCAACATTAAGATTCATAGCAAGGCTCGCTGGACATCAGCGGTGGCTCATCTTGTTTTCGTTAGGCGACAAGGTTGTTCTGCGACTTGACGGAACAGGCTAATCTCTGGTATAGCCATAGGCGTACCTCAAAAGGAGTGCAGCATGATCGGTGTATTCGTCATATTTCGCTTTGCAGACAATTTCAATGAACAAACCGTGCGGAAGATCGCTGAGACCGCGCACGCAAAGTTTGCAGGAATGGCGGGACTACGCTCGAAGGCTTTCACCCTCAACTGCGCAAAGCGTGAGGCCATCAACTTCTACGTGTGGGACTCAGAGGATGCCGCCAAGAGGTTCTTTACCGAAGAGCTTCTCGAGGGAGTAACCGGCCTCTACGGTGTGCGCCCTACCGTCGAGTTCGTGCAGATTGCCGCGCTAGTGGAGAACAATGACGCCTAACCAGGCGATGGAGCCAACCGCGAGCCGTCCTTATGCCCAGTGTTCTTTGTTAGTGAACGCCACTACATTCACGCGGTGGCCCATCTTGTTCGCGCGAGACCTCGGCTGATCCCCCTATATCAGGAAGCCAGGATGACGGATCAGGTTCAACACGCAATGGTCCTGACTGTCTAAAGAGCATGCGCACACTGCTCTCGCTCGCACTCATGTTCCTTGTCGTCCTGCCGGCCTTGGCGAAGGATGACGAAGCCAGGATCAAGGCCACGGTGGAGGATCGTTACAAGGAGTGGCTCGATGCGGCGAACAAGAAAGACGCCGAGGCGCTCACCAATCTTTACGACGAGAATGCGGTCCTCATGCCCAAGGAGGAGGAGCCGGTCCTCGGCAAGGCCGCGATCGGCGAGTATTATAAACAGCTCGTCGCCGACCCGCACTTTGTGCCGTTCACGCTGACCCTCAATTGGAACAGCTTCCATGTGGTGGGTGACATCGCGATTGCGACCTCGGTTTTCGAAGGTGACGTAACGAGAAACGAGAAACAGACCCATTTCCGGGGCAAGAACCTGCTTGTCTGGAGGAAGCAAAAAGACAGCTCGTGGAAGATCTTTCGCTACATGTACGACGAGATCCCAGCGAAGAAATAACTTACGACTCCAGACAGTCACTGACCATGTCTGTCGCTCGAGATAGAGCCGTGTTCTACAATAGGTCTAACCAAGTGCCGGAGCGAACGGCTACCCGCCGTAATAAAAAGTTGAGGGTTGAGAGATGGTTGTTGAGCGTTTAAGAGGTTCGACGCCGCCGTCTCCGGCTCATCTTGTTCTCGTTAAATGACAAGCACAGGCGGGACCCTTTCACAGCAAACCGACGCGGATCTTCCCGTGTTCCTGGTCATCACGCGTGCGGTGCTGATCGGGATGCTGGTGATGTTGGTCGGAACCATTCCGCGGAATCTTATCTTTGCGGCGAACCTGCGGCTCTTTCCGGGTGTGCCGTGGGCCGTGCCACTGACCGCGGTGTATCTGTGGTTCTTCTGGAGATATCTCAAAGGCGCCGGCCCGCCGGAGGAGACAACAGAGTTCCGCCGGACGAGCCTTCGCGCGAATCGGGTCACGTGCGTCGTGTGGGCGTGGTCGCTCCTTGCAGGCGGGCTTGGAATTGTCGCGCTCGTTCTCGCGCTTCGGCTGGCGAATCGGTTGGTGCTGCTACCTGAGCAGAATCTTCCGAACCTGGCGCATGTGCCGAAATTGACGGTCGTGTCGCTCCTTCTTATGGCCGCGCCGGTTGCTGGCATCATCGAAGAAGCTGCCTTTCGCGGCTATATGCAGGCGCCGATCGAGCGTCGCAGCGGCCTGGCAATCGCGATCCTAGTTACGGGAACGATGTTCGCCGTGGCTCATCTGGATTTTACCTTAATCCTTTGGCCCTACTACGTGGCAGCAGCTGCGATCTACGGCATGGTGACTTATCTGACGAACTCAATTCTACCTGCAATAGTGCTGCACACGTGCGGAAATCTATATTCGAATATGGAACTCTGGCTACACGGTCAGGCGGAATGGCAGGCCACGTCGGCTTCCGTGGGGCTGATCTGGAAAACGGGCGCCGATGCCTCGTTCTGGGGAACGAGCCTTGCGCTTGTCATTGCTATGGCAGCGACGGCCTGGGCCTACATCCGGTTAGCACGCTGCAATCATCTAACCAAGCGACTCAGCGAACCGCTGGCCACTCCGCGTTCTGGCTCTTGATGATTTCCGCATTCCAAGGGCGGCGGCGTTCGCCAGCGGTCGCTGATCTTGAGTCTCCTTAGGCGAACAACGCGCGATGCCCGAAGTCATTTATTACGTCGCTAGCAGCTTGGATGGTTACATTGCCACCGCCGATGGGAGCGTCGACTGGCTCTCGCTCTTCCACACTGCGGGAGAAGATCACGGTGCAGCCGAGCTGGAAGCGTCCGTCGATGCTCTCTTGCTTGGCAGTCACACCTATGAGTTTGCACTGAAGCTTGGCCACTGGCCGTCGCCCGATAAGCCGTCGTGGGTTTTCACCCGCCGCGACCTACCAATTCTTCATCCTAGCATCACCCTGACTGCGGATAGCCCGCGTGTGGTGGTCGAGTTGCTGGCGTCGCGCGGATTGCGTCGAGCCTGGCTGATGGGTGGCGGCAAGCTGGCGGCATCTTTTCACGCGGATCAGCTTATCTCACGCTATATCATCTCGGTATTCCCGGTTCTCCTCGGCTCAGGTATTCCACTGTTTGCGCCGCATTCCTCGCCGCCGGATGCGTTACGCTTTGTTGCCGCGAAACCATTTAAGAGTGGCATTGTTCAAATCATGTATGAGCGCGCCCAAACGCCTAACCAGCCGATGCAGCCGGCCGCGGACCGGCCTCATAACTAACTTGCGAGCATGCGAACGTTATTTCTAATTGATTCACTCGCGCTCTCGCTCACCATCCGCGGGGTGGCTGATCTTGTGTCTCGTTAGACCTCGCGCGGCCCACCCACTTCAGGAGAACTTATGTTTGACCACGTCAAATTCGGAGTCAGCGACTATGGAGCGAGCAAAGCGTTCTTCCTTAAGGCACTCGAACCGCTCGGCGTAACTGTCGTCTCGGAGGGGCCGCCGACGTACGGTGTCGAGCTTAGCTCAACGAGCAAGGCTTCATTGTGCCTCTACCAAACGGAGGAGAAGCCGGCGCCTCTTCACCTGGCGTTCACGGCTGAGAATCGACAGCAAGTCGAAGCTTTCTATCGCGCGGCTATGGAGGCGGGTGGCAAAGACAATGGTGCGCCTGGTCTCTGTCCGGAGTACCACGCGAACTACTATGCCGCTTTCGTCATTGGCCCGGACGGGCATAACATCGAAGCGGTTTGCCACGAGCCCGAGGCCTAGCCACCGAGGGGACGTCCACAAGAGGACTTGGCCCACTTGCGGCCGTCCCTTATGTCAAACGTTAGGCCGCAATACCCACGCGCTTCAACATATGCCGAAAAAATCGGGCAAGATGATGGGTTCCGGGGGTTCAATCATGACGTGAGAATGATTGCTCAGCAGCACTCAGGCATGGACAGGCCAACCGGTATGAATTTGAAACCTCGTTTGTCAATACCTGCACACGGAACCCCGATTTACCTTGCTATCCTTTGGGGTTTTTGTATCCAATGTCGCGCACTGCCAAAATCTTGGAAGTAGAAGAGAATCGGCCTCGGAAAATGAAAGAGATGCCGCCAAAGAAGAGTCCAAAATGAAAAACAACTATCTTCACACAGCAGATACGACGAAGAAATCATTGGCCCGAGTGAGGCGCCTGGTTTCCGTGTTCTGCGTAGTCGCTGCAATCGCTCTGGCCGGTCTCGCTTTGGCGGGTGGCCCCCGGCACCCGAGTGGCGGTAGCAGCAAATCGCAGGTTGTGGCGGATCCAAGAAGCGAACAGGATTCAATAGCCGAGAAATACAATACGCTGGTGATGCGCGTTTACTTTCGCGACCGCGATGAGCGCGACCAGTTGGCCCAGGAACTCAGCGCCGAAGAAGCGGTAACAACAGGAGGCTATCTCACCGTAATCCGCGATCGCAACCTTTACTATGACCTGATCGCGCGTGGCCTCCGTGTGGAGATCGACGAGGCCCGCAGTCAGAGCCTCAGTGATACCGAGATCCACAGCGACACTTTCTTTAGCGGCTACAAGACGGTGGAAGAAATATACGCCTACCTCGACCAGAAGGTGGCAGAGTTCCCCGATCTGGTCGAGAAGGTAGATATCGGTGACTCCTGGTGCAAGCTCCATCCAGGCTCGTGCAACCTGCCCGCTCCTTGGAACGGCTATGACCTATATGTGCTACACATCACGAACCGCAACATACCGGGTCCCAAACCCGTCTTCTGGGCGGACAGCAACATCCACGCCCGCGAGATCGCCACGCCAGAAGTCTTTATCCGCTTCATTGACTACCTGCTCGATAACTACGATACCAACGCCGACGCTCACTGGCTGGTGGACTATCACGACATCTGGCTGATGCCCGAAGTGAACCCCGACGGCCACCACATCGTCGAGGCAGGAGGCGGCGGCAACAGCCCCTACTACTACCGCAAGAACGGCGATAACGTCGGGGGCGGCGGGTGTTCCTGGCCTCCCACAGTGGATGATCAGTTCGGGGTAGATAACAACCGTAACTTCCCTTTCCACTGGGGCTGCTGTAACGGCTCGAGCGGTTTTGTCTGCGACCAGACCTATCGAGGAACCTCGGCGGGATCGGACCCGGAGGATATAGCTATCGTCAACAAGCTTCGTACCCTCGTGGCCGACCAGCGCGGCCCCAACGACACCGACCCGGCGCCTATTACTGCCACGGGCGTTTACCAGAACATGCACACGAACGCGGCAGTGAACCTCATTCCGTGGGGCTGGACTACCACGCGGATGCCTAACTTCGCTGAGACAAACAACATCGCCGCACACATGGCCGCGTCGAACGCGGGTGGTAACGGTTACGCCTTTGGCTCGATCATTGACGAGTTGTATCCGGTAGATGGAGGCGCGATTGACTGGGCCTACGGTGAGCTGGGCATGGCGGCCGTCTCCACCGAGCTGGGCGGCAACGATTTCCTCATCCCCTACTCGTGCATAGACAATCCAGGTTGCGGCTCGTCGCAGGGTCTCTGGCCTCAGAACCAGGGGATGTTTCTTTACCTGGCAAAGATAGCGCGCACACCTTATCTGACTTCGCACGGACCGGATGCCAACACCGTTGTTACCAATCCGGAGTCAGTGCAGCAAGGCGTGCCATCGCAGCTAACTGCCAGCGTTAACTTCGCCTGGTCACGTAACGCATTCAGCCAGAACGTGGGCGCAGCAGTATATTACATCGATACACCGCCCTGGGCTGGCGGCACGGCTATTCCAATGAACGGCACTTTCACTTCGCCAACCGTGGCCGTCAACGCGACCATTAACACTGCCGGCCTATCAGCAGGCCGCCACGTGATCTTTGTACAGGGACGCGGCGTGACCAGCTTCCAGGGTTTTCAGACCTGGGGGCCGATCAGTGCGACGTTCCTGGATGTGACTGGGGAGACTACAAGCCTGGTGGGCGCAGCCTCACGCCTGACTCATCGCGCGGCGGGCAGTTTCGACATTAACATGCCGCTGACTGGTGTCTCCGGCGTTGAATGCCGTAACGCCACGACTTACAATGCTGTCTTTACCTTTGACGCTCCGGTTACTTCCGGCCAGGTGACAGTCCTAAGCGGCACGGGCACGGTCGGAGCCATCACTTTCAGTGGCAATAGCATGACGGCGCAGCTTACTGGAGTGACCAGTGCTGAAGTTGTAACTCTCCACACACAAAATATCAACGGCGACGGTCAGGCCCATGGCGATGTCCCGTTCGGCTTCCTGGTCGCAGACGCCAATGGCGATCGCGTTGTGAGCAAACCAGATCAAACTCTTGTCCAGGGACAGGCAGGCCAGCCGGTCACGAGTGCCAACTTCCGCGAGGACCTTGATCTCGACGGCCGGATCAAGACTGCAGACGGCACGCTGGTCAAGAACAACAGGGGCCACTCGATCCCGTAACTGGCCGACCACTCGCGGCAGAATGGCTGGAAGCGCTCGTCGCCGCTTTCATGTGGCCATTTCACAGCGACGCGGGGCGGAAGGATCCCACCAACCATTGGTCGCGGCGCAGGGAAAGGGCGAACGACGTCGCGTAATCTATTGCTAACGCGCGGTTTGTTATGACAGGATCGACGTTATGAAAACATTACACTGCCCGATCGCTGGGCTTCGGCTGGCTTTTTTAAACGCGGCGAGACGGAGCGCGATTCCGTTACTCGTAGTTGGCATGGCCCTGGTGCTCGTGCAGCCTTGCGCGGCTCTTTCCTTTCAATTTGAGGAGTCCGGCAGCATGTCCGTAGCACGCTATAATGGAAAGGCGGTACTATTGCGAGATGGCCGGGTCCTAGTCGCAGGCGGGCAGGACAGCAACAACAACCTTTTCGCGAGCGCGGAACTCTACGATCTGGCGAGTGGGACTTGGACCACCACGGGCAGCCTCACCAGCGCACGCCTTGCTCACACGGCTACATTGCTGACCAACGGCAAAGTGCTGGTGGCAGGCGGCGTTCCCAACGCCGCGAGCGCGGAGCTCTACGATCCGGCGACCGGGGTGTGGTCCGCTACTGGCAGCCTCAAGAGTGCGCGGACGACCCACACGGCGACACTCCTGGCCGACGGCAGGGTGCTTGTCGCAGGCGGTTTTGGCACCAGTAACGTTCTTGCGAACGCCGAACTCTACGATCCGGTGACGGGTACCTGGACCACAACCGGCCAGTTAATTAAAGGACGTGCAAATCATGTCGCGACCTTGCTGCCCGACGGCAGGGTGCTGGTGGCAGGCGGTAACAACGCAGCTGGTACCAAAATCTTTGTAGACGCGGAAATCTACGACCCGGCGAGCGGGACTTGGTCAGCCACCGGTAGACTCTTGGAGGGGCGCACTCGTCCCAGCCTGACCTTGCTGCTGAATGGCCTGGTTTTGGTGGCAGGTGGTCAGGGCGACGAGGGCACCCTGGCGAGTTCGGAATTATATGATCCGGCAAGCGGAACATGGAGCCCTACCGGCGCGCTCCCCCTGGCGATCTGGGGCCACACGGCGACGTTATTGCCCAACGGTGGAGTCTTAGTCACCGGCGGTATCAGCACGACCATTGTCGCGAACGTGGAAATCTATAATCCAAATAAGGGAATCTGGAGTTCCACCGGGAACCTCACCACTCCACGCCTCTTTCACACCGCTACCTGCATACGCAACGGCAAGGTGCTCGTCGCAAACGGAGAGGACTACTTTGGCACCACTCTCGCTGGTGCGGAACTCGGCATTCCTGCCCGGCGGTAGGACCCCGAGCTTTTGAGGTCATGGTCTTCGTCCTATTGCGATGTGCGTATGCGCCTCTTTAACGATTTGCGGTCTAAGCAGGCGATGCAGCGCGGATCTTTCCCTTGAGCGCCCTTATTGATTTATGGAGGCGTTGGTTCCCGCCGCGATCGGACTAATTATTCTCGCCATCATGGTGAGTGCGTTGCGCGAAGCCGCGGCCATGAAACGATGGCCGGTTGCCAGCGGGCGGGTGCTCTCCTCGAAGGTCGAGGAGTATCGTGATAGCACGGGCGGTGGCGATTCCAGTGGGAACCGTGTCCGCATGACTCTTTACCGTCCGGTGGTGCTCTATGAATATAAGATCGCGGGCAAGCGCTTTCAGGGTAACCGAATCACGCAGAGCCCGGGACTTAATCGCGGGGTGCCTGATTTTGCCGAGAAGATTGTGCAACGCTACGCGAGGGGAAGCGAGCTGGAGGTGCGTTACAATCCGAAACGTCCGGAGGAATCTGTGCTCGAGCCCCGCCTGCCGGCGAGCTGGATTCTGGCGCTCCTCATCGCGATTGGGCTACTCGCTTTGGCAGCAAATCTCTACTTTCGCTAGTTCGCAGGGATCTGGCCGTGCGATATAGCCAATGTCGATTGGGCATTGCGACTATTTTTGGATTCTGACTATTCTTTTAATGAGCGAACGGCGGACCATTCTTATGCCTAGCATTGAGACCAAGCAACCAACATTTCTAGCTCGCGCGGCGGCTGATCTTGAGTCTCGTTAGGCGGCATCGACATGTCTATCCAGGATTGGGGAGCCATCGGCGAAGTTGTTAGCGCAATCGGCGTTGTTCTTACCCTGATTTACCTAACGACCCAGATACGCCAAAACACGCGGCAACTTCAGAGCCAGGGGCACCAGGGAATGACCGAGTCCTATAATGCCCTCCTGGCTCAGCTTCTCGCGGACGAGTCGCTTTTTAAGACGGCCGTTCGAGGCACCCAGGACTGGGAGAGTCTCACGCCCTTCCAGCAAGCGCGATTTCACCTTTTCCTGAACGAACATCTACTGCATTTTCGAATGGCCTTCCAGCTCCACGAGAAGGGCGCTATTGATGATGATGTCTATCGAAGCATTGAAACCATGCACATCAGGTTTATGGGAAATCCAGGCAATCGAGTCTGGTGGAAGATGGTCGGCAAGTCACTCGTTGAGGACCAACTGGCGCGTATAATCGACGAGAAGCTGGCCAGCATCCAAGGCACGAACCGCGTGACAACCGAGGCATGGGCGTTCTACGACCCAAAAAACTGGCGCGATTCAAATGATGCCTAACGAATCGATGGAGCCGGCTGGCGTTTCACAGAAATTCCAGGCGAAATTCTACAGCCGTTCGCATCATGCCGTGATTGGCGATTACGATGAACCTGACAATGGGATCGAAACGCACAAGCGCCCGGGTGAGTTCGAAGAGGTCTGACGATCACCTTTGAGATTTCGAGCGAAGAATCCTTTCGGATTCCCATTCGTTACTTATGTTCAATATCAACCACCTTTCGCACCAGCGCCTCGAAACGCGGATCGCTACGGAGAGGATCGAGCTTCGGATCATCTTTAATCATGGTGATGGTTAGACTCTCACGATCAGCGATAGCTTGCTCCAACCGTCGAATTGCTTCGTCGTGATTTCCCAGACTTAGGTAGAGCAGAGTGCGCCAGTATGAGGGCACGTAGCGGTGCTGGCTGAGTCCTTCCAGTTCGGCCAGCATTTGGATAGCTGCGTCTTTATCGCCGGACTGCGCTTTGGCAGCTGCAAGCAGCACCTGAACAAACAGATCGTCGCTCAACTGCTGCGCCTTTGTGTATTCAGCAATCGCAGCCGGCACGTCGCCTTTTCGCTGAAGAACCATGCCCAGATTGTAATGTGCGTAATAAAACGTCGGATCAATCTTCAGCGTCTTGCGCAACTGTGCGATCGCTTCATCGTATCGACGCCCAATGTACAGATGCTGACCCAGGTCTGCATTAATAATGGGCGAGAGTGGATCAAGTTCGACGGCGCGTTTGCCCTCGGCGATCGCTTCCTCGAACCGGCCGAGGGCGACGAGCGGGCCGTTTCCATACCAATGGTGCGCGGTGGCGTAGTTGGGGTTTAGCGCGATCGCCCGTTGAAATTCCGATATTGAAGCAGCCATATCGAGGTCGCCCCAGCACAGTAACAATCCGAGCGCGGTGTGTGCCTCCGCCAGTTTATCATCCAGTTGAAGCGCTTTTAGCGCGGCAGCTTTCGCCGCAGGGTAGGCATCCTGTGGTGCCGTCGCAGTATAGGCTGGGAGCAGTACGTAAGCCTCCGCCAGCCCAGTGTAAGCCAGTGCATATTTTGGATCACGGGCAATCGCCTGCTCATAAAATCCGATCGCCTGTCGGAGATTTTCACCGCCACGTTTGCTCCAGAGCGAACGGCCTTCGAGATAAAGCTCGTAGGCGGTTAAGTCAGTCGTCGGCTGGGCTGCTATCAGCTGCATCTCCGCGCCGGTCAGCTTCGCCTGCAGCGTGTCAGCGATCGTCTTGGCAATGTCGCTTTCTACCGCAAAAATATCGGTCAGCTTCCGCTCATAAACGTCCCCCCAAAGATGCGTGTCGTTTAGCGCGTTGATCAATTGCACGTTGACCCGCACAGCGTCACCGCTCCTTTGCACGCTGCCCTCCAGCACATTTCCAACCCCGAGTTGTTTCGCGATCTCGCGCAGATTGTCTGGTGCGCTTTTGTACTTCTGGGTGGAAGTGCGTGAGATCACTTTCAGGTCCGCAATCTTGGACAGCCGGGCCAGAATTTCGTCCTGCATCCCTTCGGCAAAGTAGACGTTATCCGGATCGTGGCTCAGGTTTTCCAGAGGAAGGACGGCAATCGATTTCTCTGGCAACGGCGTCAGTGTGGACGCTGATGACGCGACGTTCCTCTCCGGGGTCGACGTTATTTCTCGACGATTTAGGCGGATTACAAACAACGCTGCCGCGACAATCGCCACGACTGCGATCAAGGCGGCGATCTTGTAAATACCGATACCACGAGACAACTTGCGGCGGCAGGATTCCAGGGCTTCCATCAACTCCCGAGCTGACGCGGGCCGCCGAGCGGGATCGACGGCAAGCGTGCAGCGCAACAGTTTTGTTATTGGTTCAGGAACTTTCCTCGCGACCAACTGCTCGACTGGCAGATCGTCGCGGGTTTGACGATCGCGAATCTCTTCGATCGTGCTGCCAGAGTGTGGTGCCAGCCCGGTGAGCGCGAACCAGAGCGTCGCCCCGAGCGAATAAATGTCCGAGCGCGCATCGACCGGACCGCTTCCAAATTGCTCTGGGCTCGCGAAATTCGGCGTGCCGACAAATTCTCCGTGCGTCAGGTCCGTTTCTCCTCCGGCATCCGCGATCGCCTTGGCAAGGCCGAAGTCGATGACCTTCACTTCGGGCTCCGCCGTGTCAGTGTCACCCCGCGTCAGCATGATATTGCCCGGTTTCAGGTCGCGATGGATCAAACCGTGGGCTGCCGCAGCCATCAATGCCCGCGTGATTTGGATCGCAATTTCCAGAGCCGATTTTGCATCGAGCGGACCATCTCTCCGCACGCGGAATTCCAGAGTTTCGCCCTCGACTAGCTCCATCGCGTAATAGCAGTGACTGGCATCCGGCGACGTGCCGAACTGGAACACGGCGGCGACGTTCGGATGCCGCAAGGCAGCTGCGGCGCGGGCTTCACGCAAAAAGCGTTCGCGCATCGCTTGTGAGCTGCGCGCGGTCGCGGGTACCTCGATCACTTTCAGGGCCACCCTCCGATGCAACACCTTGTCTATGGCGAGATAGGTCACCCCCATGGCCCCGTGACCGAGTTCCCAGTAAAAACCGTCTGGGCGTTGCTCGACCTCGAAGTCGCCGAAGACCAACGAAGCCGGAGGCGCTGTCGCTGCTTCCGCCGGTTCGTCAAACGCTATCCGCACCAGACAAGGCAGGCATTCGCTGTTCACGTTCAACGGCCGACCGCACGTCGAGCAGAGGCCGACGGATTCTGGCAAGATCTTCATGGTGCGCCCTATTCTCCCGCCAGCACCCGAAACAACCAATGCAACTCTCCATCGACCTCGGCTTCCGTGTCCACCGTTTGGCGAACCTCTGCGCGCAACAGCTCCCGGTAGCGCGCCCGCAATCGGGTCACGTGGCTGCGCAGAGTGGAGGGCGGAAGACTAAGACGAACAGCTAAGTCATCGTAAGTCGGCAGCGGATTGGGGCTGCTAGTAAGGAAGATTCTTAATTCATCGAAGAGCTTGTGTTTGCCATCAGCTTTCTGCTCAGCTGCCAGTCGCTCCAGTCCCACCCTGACCAGTGCTTCTGCCCAGGTTCTTTCAAAGACCCGGTCTTCTCCGGCCCGCTCGGCTGAAACAAAATGCGTCTGGAAGAGCGACTCCGCCGCCTCAGCCCGCGCGTCGTCCAACGGCAGAAAATCGAGGGAGCCGCCGCGCTTCAACGTTTGCTCACGGTCGTAAGCGTGCCCCAGGAAATTCTTCAGTGAGGCCAACAGAAAGGATCGGAACTTACCTTTCGTGCGATCGGCGCGCGCGTAGATCTTATGCTCGATTAGGTAGGCGAAAAAGCTTTGGGTGAGATCTTGCGCATCTTCCATGGCGTACTGGCGGCTGCGCACGAAACTGTAAAGCGGCGCCCAATAGGTCTGGCAAAACTTCGCAAGCGCAGCCTGTGCGATCTCAGGTTCAGCCTGACTTTCCCCAGCCGCAACAACCACGCTCCAGTGCGTCGAAGGAAAGAAATCGCTTCGGCCCTGCCCGTTCCCTGCCCGGGTCTTCACGTCAGTCGATTGTATCAAAATCGCAGAAGACAAGCAAGCGCGCGCAAAAAGTTACGATTCCGTGCAGCGCGCGCGCCGGAGTCCGTTTGTACAAGGGAAAGCGCATCATCATGCGCAACCATTAAGTCAACACAGAGGTACAATATGAACAAAAACAACATAAAGAAACTAATTAAGGAGGCACTAAGTATCATGAAACCAAAACAGATATCTATCAGCATTCTGGCAGTTCTGTTCGTGTTCCCACTAATGGGAACGTTCGCTCAGCAAGCACCGAACTCGGGCTCTATCGAAGTAATCACGACTTTTGATTATCCGGGGACCGGAAATTCGACCTTGCCGCAAAAGATTAACGAAAGAGGTGACATCGTTGGCGAGTTCATCGATTCGAACGGCGTGACGCGAGGCTTTATCCGGTTCAAGGATGGTAGCTTTAGCGCGCCGATCGTCGACCCTAACGATACCGTAGGTTTTACCGAAGGACGAGGCATCAATAACTCAGGCACAGTAGTGGGTGACTACGGCAGTCCCGATGCCAACGATCACGGGTTTTTCCTGTCGGGCGGCACCTACACGGAATACGATGTTCCCGGCGCGCTCAGCACCGATGTGTTTGGGATAAATGATGCCGGCGACTTTACCGGCACGTTTTCTAACGACGACGTGACCCTGCAGGCGTTCGTCAGCATTGGCGGAACCGTAACGTCGTTTAGCGTCCCGGCAGCTACCGCGACCCTTGCTTACCAAATCAATAACTCAAAGCGCTTGGTGGTGGGATACTATATAGACGGCTCAGGAATCCTTCACGGCTACTACCGGGACGTCAATGGGGCGCTGCACTTCCCGATCGACCCTTCGGGCTCCGTTGGGACAGTCCTGTTTGGAGATAACAATAGGAACTGGGTGGTGGGCAGATATGCGGATAGCTCAGGCGCGACTCATGGACTCTTCTTTACCGCGCCAAACAACAACTTCTTCACTTTCGATTATCCCGGCTCCACCTTTACATCGCTTAACGGAATCACCTCGCAGGGATTTATCTGCGGCCGTTATGTCGATGCTTCTGGAATCGCCCACGGAATCATAGCTCGTGCCAAAGGCACACCGTCGGGAAATCAGGTGGGCACGCTGGTCACTCCAATCAACCCATCGTCGCCGGTCACGCCCCTTAACTCGTCGCCCTCGGCGTGGGGGGATGCAACGCCAACGCGCTGAGTTGAGCAGCGTTGGGCGCCCGCGTCGTCGGCGCTTTGTGACGACGCGGGCCTGGCGGCCTGGCTCGTATGCCGCATAGTTCGAGCGCACGATCGTCTTCGATCAACGGTACCGGATAGATGTGACCAGCGCCGCGCGGCCATCCGAGCATTGCAGCAAGCAAGTCACGCAGGAAGCCTAACCATGCAGTGCAGACATGTGGTTAAGTCAAGTTAGCTCTTGATGGGCTGCACAGATTTTGTTTCCCTCGAACCAAGACTTGATTCAAGGATAGCTCTTTAAGAGGTAGAGTTCTTCTTGGATGAAGGCGCCCCTCTTCTCGTAGCCGAGAGCTTTGATCTGAGCCTGGCCGAAGTCGTTGACGAGTTTGCCCAACTTGGTCTCGAGACATGCTTAGCTTCGTAGTCGAAGATATGCTTGCGTTCGGTCACGCATCAACTAAAAGAGATATTCATGGCAGACAAGAAAAGCGTACTCGTGCTTGGTCTGGACCCAGCACTGATTGATTTCTCACAACCCGGCTACGCGCCGGGCATGAGCACAACGAAGGTGCTGGCTGGCGTCAAGTCCTCAGAAGACGAACTAACCCGTCTCGGGTACAGTGTGCAAACCTGTTTTACCGACTTTGGTGAAACTGCCGAGGCGGTAGTGCAAAGCCAGCTCAAGCAGAAGCGGTGGGATTGCGTCATGATCGGGGCAGGTGTCAGAACGGTCCCAGGCAACTTCATGCTGTTTGAGAAGTTGATCAACGTGGTGCACGAACACGCGCCGCAAGCCAAGCTATGCTTCAATCAGTTGCCGCACGACACCGCCGATGCGGTAAAGCGTTGGGTTTGATTATTGCTTCGCCAAAGTGTTGTGGCTTTGGTCTTTCGGGGAACCTTATGCCGTCCAACGATGTGCTACAGCGCACTCGGCATGAGTCCGCGGTTGCCTCCGTGCGTGCTGTGCGCCGAGTCGCTCAGCTGGCAAGTCGTTAGGCCTTTTGTTTACATGACAACAAAACATCGAATTTTTACGACCAGTTTCGCGAGCGTCTATCCCCACTATGTCGCAAAGGTAGAAAAGAAGGGCCGTAACAAATCTGAAGTGGATGCCGTGATTTGCTGGCTGACAGGCTACAATCAGCGGGAGTTAGAGGGACAACTGAAAAAGCAGACAGACTTTGAAACATTCTTCAAGGAAGCTCCCGAGCTGAATCCTTCTCGCACCTTGATCAAAGGTGTAATTTGCGGCGTTCGAGTGGAAGACATTCAGGAGCCGACGATGCGGGAAATACGCTATCTCGATAAATTGGTCGATGAATTAGCAAAGGGAAAGCCGATGGAAAAGATTTTGAGGGCCTAACCATACGGATGGAAGGAACGGCGGACTGCTCCGTGTTCACATTTCAGATGACTTCCAAACTCCATTCGTCCGCCGTCGCTCATCTTATTCTCGTTAGGCCTCCCCACGGGCACCGCTTATGAACGACGTGTTCCTGGATGTTCGTTATGCGCTACGCGTGCTGTGGAAGTCTCCCGCGTTCACTCTCGTAGCCACGCTTACCCTGATGCTGAGCATTGGGGCAAATGTTGTCGTCTTCGCAGTCGTGAATTCGCTCCTGCTCCGTCCACTCGACGTGAGCGAGCCGGGAAACCTCTATCAGCTTCGCCTCCAGCCGTGGACGAGCTTTAAGCTACTGACGACGTCTTATCCGGCGTTTCAGGATTTTCGGCAGCGAAACAGCACCTTCAGCGGCGTCGCCGGCTTTAATGGATATTGTCAGGCAAGACTGCACTGGGGCAAGACGGTCAAAAGTGTCTACGGTCATGCGGTTACCGGCAATTACTTTGAGCTGTTGGGTGTGCAGCCGGAGGTCGGACGGTTCATCAAAGAGGCGGACGAGCATGGCGAAGGTTCAGCGCCGTATGTGGTCCTGAGTCATCAGTTATGGCGCAGCCTATTCAACGCAGATCCTGGCGTCATCGGCACGACCGTGAGGCTCGGCAAAGATCCCTTCACCATAATTGGCGTAGCCCCGGCGCGGTTCCACGGCACCGACCGATTCGACTGGCCCGAGTACTGGATCCCCGCCGTGAATTACTTTGGGCCGGATGAGCTGCGAAGCCGGACATCCAACGCGCTGACGGTGCTTGGGCGGTTGAAGCCCGGGGTTACTCCGGATCAGGCTATGGAAAACCTGAGTGCGATCGCGACTCAGCTGGCAAATGAGCATCCGAAGACGGACACCGGAACGCCGTTGCGGCTGGTGCGGCCGGGACTTTTTGGCGACGACGGTGACGTGATTCGCGGATTTCTTTGGACCGTGAGCGGGTTTGCTCTGCTGGTGCTGGCTGCGGCCTGCGCTAATCTGGCCAGCCTGTTTGCCGCGCGCGCCGCGGATCGCAGCCAGGAACTCGCGTTGCGTGTGGCCATTGGGGCAAGTCGGTGGCGGCTTATCCGACAACTCATGACCGAGGCAATGGTGGTGTCACTGATTGGCGGAGCGGCTGGGCTGTTCACGGCGCGCGCGCTGCTCGGTTTGCTCAACCAGTGGCAGTCGCCCTACGGCCGCGCGGCAGTGAGTGCGGATGCCAGTGTCTACCTGGCGGCTCTAATCCTGGCCATCATCAGCGCGCTGTTGTTCGGCATGATTCCGGCGCGTCAGGTCTGGCAGAGCAGTCCCTTGCAGGCGATGAAGAGCGGACCGGTGAATACAATGAACATGGGTCGCTTCGGACTGCGGGATCTGTTGCTCGGCGGCCAGATTGCGGTTTGCACGCTACTGGTCATCGCCTCGCTCGTCGCCGTTCGTGGCATGGTCCGAATGCTGCACGCTCCGCTGGGTTTTGAGCCGCGCGACGCAATGCTGGCCGAGATGGACCTGAGCGAGGTGGCGGGGGACGTGCCGATCGAGAAAAAGAAAGCGATGCTCGACGCGCTGCGAACGATTTCCGGCGTGACGGCCGCCGGCATAGTCAACCGAGTGCCGTTCAACGGAGGACTGCGGGGGGTTCCGATTTTCCTGCCAGGGACGACAGAGTTCACGCCGAACAATGCTGCCCTGTCGCCATACGTCTTCACCATGTCGCCAGGATATTTCGAGGCTGCCGGCACGCGACTCCTGGACGGCCGGGATGTCTCATGGCATGACACCGGCGACACGCCGCACGTCGCGGTCGTGAACCACACCTTCGCGCAGAAGATGTGGGGCGAAAAGCCGGCCATCGGCCAACGCTTCATCATCGGGAACGAACTAACGGAAGTGGTCGGCGTGGCAGAGGATGGCAAGTATCACAACATGCAAGAGCCATCCCAGCCGGCGATGTTTCTGTCGTTGGCGCAGAACGAGCGGAGCCCAATAATCTTTATCGTGCGATCGTCGCGCGCGGGGACTGACCTTGCACCAACGCTCGAACGCACGCTGACGTCGCTCGAGCCGAACGCGATCATCACCGTGCAGAGCTGGGATGATGTGCTCAACGGGGTGAACGCACTATTCCCCGCACGGGCATCGACAGCAGCAATGAGCATCATGGGACTGCTGGCGGCGATGCTGGCCGTAACCGGTATCTTCGGGATGGCAACTTACAATGTAACCCGCCGCATGAAGGAGTTGGGCATCCGTGTGGCCTTGGGCGCGCGCACGAAGCATCTGATTAGGGCAGCCATCGGACGGCCAGCAGGACTACTTGCGGCCGGATCATTGCTCGGTCTGCTCTCCGGCGTCTTCATCAGCCGGTTACTTGAACAGATCGTCTATCAGGCGAATCCGCGCGATCCCGTCGTCCTAGGCGGGGCGGTGCTAACGATGGCGCTCCTTGGCATCGTCGCGTCCGCGATTCCGGCGCTGCGAGCGCTCGCCGTTGATCCATCCAAACTCATGCGTGACGAGTGAGCGTATTGTGATTACGCTTTCATCGGTTCACATGGTCGCGAGCGAACATTTTCCGACGCTTTTGCCGTGACTCGTCGTCTGATGACAAGACGCAGACTAACCATGCGATGCAGCTTATCTTGTTCTCGTTAGGTGTAAACCATACTTATTGAATGAATATCGAGTAAAAGAATCTGGCGGATGCTACTGTTACGCAGCTTCTCATTCCAATAGACGACTTCGAGCGAGGCGTGGCGTTCTATCGGGATGTTCTTGGTCTACCGCTTCTATTCGCTGCTCCTCCCCAGATGGCATTTTTTCAGTGCGGAGCTGTTCGGTTGCTCGTGGGTGTTACTCCGGCCGGTCAGAAGGCGCAGCGCGGTTCGCAGATCTATTTCGGAGTGAAAGACATTCAATCTGTTTACTCATCCTTGAGCACACAGGGGGTACAGTTCAAGGCGCCGCCACACGTCGTCAGTCGATCAGCCACATCGGAAGTCTGGCTCGCGGAGTTCGTTGATCCCGACGGCAATCAGCTCGCGCTAATGAGCGAAGCAACGCTTAAATGATGTCTACCACGCGATCGAGCTAACGCCTTCCCGTACCGCACTTACATTTATCAAGATTCGTCTATTTTCATTTCAGTTTACACTCGACGCCGCAAGGGGTAACTGATCTTGTTCTCGTTAGACCTTTTGCGTCATGCTCGAAACCACGCCGAAGCGACCAGTTCACGGCGATTACGACCGTAGATGGATCAGCGACGACTATTTCGACCTGATCGTTTGGTACACTCCGCGCGATACCATCCACGGATTCCAGTTGTGCTATGACAAACTCCATTGGGAGCGGGCACTCACATGGTTGGCTGAGCGCGGCTTCTCACATACCGAGGTGGACAACGGCGAGGACACACCCGAAGCCAATCGCAGCCCAGTTCTCGTCCCCGATGGTTCGTTTCCCGCCGATAACGTTCTCGCCGAGTTTTCGCGTCGTGGTAGCGCGCTGCCGGCCGATTTGCGAGCGCTCGTTACAGACAAGATCAGTGAGTTTGTGCAACGAAAGGTCTAACCAGTCAGTCGAGCTAACCGTCACCCGTCACGCGCCCAGGCTTTTGTATGACTAGAACATCTTCACGTCGAGCACCACTCGCTCTCAGTGACGGTAGCTCTCTTCTGTCTCGTTAGACCCCGCGAATTTTGCGACACAAGGCATGACCAGCGACGCCTCGAATCTGCCGGAACACGGGTCTCCACTCCGACCCGAAGCGCGGGCCGACGATCCTGTCGCCGTGCAACTGCGCGGATTTGGGCCGATGGGGCTTCTCGCGATTCTCGTCATCGTCCTGACCTCAGCTGTTAAACCTCTCGGCGGCCTTCTGGTGCTTCTGTGGACTTGGCGATCGCATACGCCATGGCGCGATATCGGCTACGTGCGACCGAGGAGTTGGCTTGGAAGTCTGGCCGTCGGCATCATTTTCGGCTGCGCGTTTAAACTCTTAATGAAGGCGATCGTGATGCCGGTGCTGGGCGCCCCCGAAATTAATTCCGCCTACCATTACGTTATAGGAAACTGGGCTGCACTCCCCGGACTGACGTTCACGATGATCGTCGGCGCGGGCTTCGGAGAAGAGACCATTTTCAGAGGGTTTTTGTTCGAGCGTCTCGGCAAACTTTTTGGAACGGGGGCCGGGGCAAAGGTATTTATCGTCCTGCTTACCTCCGCGGTATTTGCCCTGGGTCATTACGCCAATCTCGGGCTTCCCGGCGTCGAACAGGCAATGATCACGGGTCTCGTCTTCGGGACGATCTTCGCCATTACGGGCCGGATCTGGATAGTGATGTGTGCGCATGCTGCGTTCGATCTCGCGGCGATCGCAATAATTTATTGGAACCTTGAAGCCACTGTCGCCCACCTCGTTTTCAAGTAGCCGCTGTGACAGCTAAGAAGTCTAACTAGGCGATGCAGTGAGCCGGTTCTTATGCCTAGCTTTCACCGTATGCGAACGACATTTCTAACTCGGTCGACACCTCGTGATCCCTTCGGGGGGCGCCTGGGAATAGTAGCTCCCTCCATTTGCGTTTGTTTTCTGCGCCGGTCGGATCATTCTTCGTCGCATTTTGCAAGGACGCCGAATACTTCTCGCAGTCGCCGTGCTAAAACGAGCTGCCGTCCAGATTTCGCGATCGCTCTATATCTCTACGCGCAGGGCAGTCACGGCTTTGGCCTACATCCGAATCAGTTTCCGATCAGTCATTGGCCGATGTTAGTCGAGACATGGCTAAGACCCTCGGCGTCGCTCCGCAGCAGCCAATGAGGCCTGACCAATCGCTGCAGCCAACCCTTGGCCGTTTCAACAAGAGCTTTGAGGGTTGAGAAGTGACAGTTGAGAGTAAAGCACAGCTCGCCGCCAGCGGCGGTTGAGCTTTGTCTCGTTAGGCGTCGCCGCGGACATTATTGTGATGTTGCAAAAATCAGAGCCGTCAGTGACACTTATTAAATGAGCAAGGACCGGCTGATTCAGTCGATTGCGTTGGCGGCCAACTGCGTCACCATTCTTGGACTTCTGCTGGTAATTTTTCAGCTGCGCCAGAACCGCAGTTTGATGCGCGCCCAGGTCAGACACGAACTTGCCACCACGATTGTGGACCTCCTCAACTCGTCTGCGGGCAATAGCCAGCTCGCCGGTGTATTGCGTCGTGCCGGGCGAGGCGAGCAGTTAACCGCAGACGAGCAGTTACAATTCCAGCTTCGGTCTAATGCATTGCTGCGCTACTGGGAAGACGTGAACTACCAGTATCGCCTGGGTTTGTATGACGAGGTAGAATATGAGAGGCAGAAAGCTGCGTGGAAGGCAACATTCGTTAACTCGGTTGGGTTCGCGCGTTACTGGTCTGAGGTGCGGACACTGTATTCGCCCCGTTTCGCGTCGGAGATCGACGGACTGCAACCGCCCGAGCCTGTCAAGCAGCCGCCTCTGGCCCCATCCATGAAGAAGCCTGACTAGTCGCTGGAGCCAGCGCCGCCAAAACACGATGATCCGCTTTTCCGTAGTTCAATCTTGCTCCTGCAACCTGCCACGATATCGGCGGCGTGGCTCATCCTTGGTCTCGTTAGGTATCGCTGACTCCACCATGTAACATGAGCGACCAGTTTCAGTATGTGATGGTGCTGACGTCCATCATCATCGGGTTGGGGATTACCAATGCCCTCCTGGGACTCAGCTCTGCCATCGATCGTTTTACCGAGAGCAGCCGTCCATTGCGGCTCAGTTGGGCGTCTGGTGTCTGGCTGGCATTCACCTTTCTTTGGATGGTGCTCTTTTGGTGGTGGGAGTTCCGCCTGCTTGAAATCCTGAAACACTGGACCCTCTGGAACTACTTTCTGATCATTTGTTACGCCGTGGTTCTCTTTCTTCTGGTCGCTCTTCTGATCCCAAGGGACTGGGACAAAGTCGAGGATCTGAATGAGTACTTCCTGGCGAAGCGGCGCTGGTTTTATTCCGTCCTCGTGCTTGGCTTGGCGATTGACCTCATGGACTCATACATGAAGGGCGGTTGGCCCTATGTCAGAGGAACGGGCATCCTGACCTGGGGAGAGAATGTGGCTGGTATTGTGGTGGCGATTATCGGGTTTAGATCAACGAACATTCGCACTCACTCCACGATGGCAATTCTGTTTTTTGTTTGGGAGATACTTATCGGATTTGAGGTCTCTCCGCTACTGCATGTCTAGGCCGAACCAATCACTGGCCCTGGCGATGCGCACATTTAATTTTATCTCACAGTCATCTGTGTTTGCCGCCCTTGCTTTCGGTATCGGTAGCTCATCTTCTTCTAGTTAGATGCTGAGGGCGTGAAACCCGTTTCTTACACACCTGGCCTTGGAGAAATATTTCGAGCAAAATAAGACCAATCCAAATCAACGACAGCGTGACTCGCGCTTGCCTTATGGCAATGCAATCGTATCCTCAGGCCAGCGACGCGAACGCAGGTCGCGTTAAAGGCGTAACCGATGAATGCGCGATTGCAAACCGAGGTGAAAGTCCCACCTCCATCATCTTTCACGCCCGTGCGGAGCGGGCTCTCGCGGCGGACATGCGCCACCAATGGCGCGGCCGGCCTCAGCGACGAGTGCGATGCCTGCCGCACCAAGCGCCCGTCGATGACGCGTCGTGCCTCCACAGAGCAGGCTCAACTCTCCGAAGTTTCACCCGTCGTGCACGACGTGCTGCGTTCGCCCGGTCAGCCGCTCGATCCTAAGACTCGCGCCTTCATGGAACCACGTTTCGGGCATGACTTCAGCAGGGTGCGGGTGCATACCGATGAGAAGGCTGCCGAATCGGCGCGGACGTTGAATGCGCTGGCTTACACTGCGGGGCGAGATGTGGTGTTTGGGACGAGTCAGTATGCGCCGGAGACAGGCACGGGTCAGCGGGCGCTGGCCCATGAGCTGATGCACGTGGTGCAACAGCAAGAGACCGAGCCGCGGTCACTCTCACCAGTGACGTCTGATGTTCATGAACACGAGGCGCATCGGGCGTCGGCGGCAATTGCCTCCCAGTCGCCGAGACCTGTGCCGCGCACCGCTGCCGGCCCTGTCGGTGGCGTGCAGCGCATCAGCCCGGCGGATTCAGGCACAACCCCTCAGCCGGGCGCCGAGCCGCCTGTCTTCATCAGAGACAACCCACAAAAGGTACACTATTCACCGTGTGGGGAGTTTGAGTGGCTCATCAAGTGGGAGACCAACGGCAGGGGTGGCTACATCGTTCAAGAAATTCACAGCACCGAAACTATCCTGGATAGCAAAGGGCACACATACAAAGAGACTAACCCTGACCCTTACGCCCTGGAAACGAAGCTGCCGCCTCTTTTCTGGGAAGCGTGGAACGTGAATAAGGACGGTCGCTTCTACCCCGAAGACTGGGATGACTGGACGAAGGTTCCCCACCCGAATACCACGGGTAGGTGGGCGGTGAATTCCACGGTGCATTGGGCCCCAAACCTCGATCCCGGTGCGAATTTCGGGACTGGGACGGTCGTCAGGAGAAATTTTCTGCCGTCAACGACCACCAAGCCAAAGAATCTCAGTCCCACTCTCCTGACTCGCGGCGCGGCGGGCAAATGGGATTGTACTAATGGCAAGAACACGCATGAGGCTGCGTAATGAGGAAGGCCTGTCTTCTCTCCATGGGTGTCAGCGCGAACGGACGCAAGGATGACTTGTCAGTCTGGCAATTGCCAAGGCATTTTCGTTATCGGAAAAATCGCCAGCAAATCTACAAAAAAGCAGCAGCAGACTAGCAGCGGAGGGTCTACCTGGTAGAGTGACAGCTCCCCAAGCTGCTCCATTGATTCGCTCTCGCACTCACTCACCCTCCGGGCTGCCCATCTATGTGTGGCTTGCCAGTCCACTCCTATTGATTCACTCGCGCGACTCATTCAGTCTTCGACCTAGGGTCTATGTCACGGCTTACCAGACCGTTCCATTCTCGTTAGGCCTTACCTACGACATTAATGTCCTCCCGGTAGAGCCTACTGACTAACGTGTACCTTTCGGGCCGACAAAGGACAGGGGAATGGAATCGTGAAGGTTGAGCAAATGTTAACAATGTGACCGGGTTCGGCTCACAGGGTGAGGTGTCGTCATTATCGGCTGCTAGGTTTCGGGCCTAACGACCTTTTTGCAGAAGGAGTGATAGACTGCCAACCGCGCCGCTTCCGCCGCCGGTAACCACGGCAATACCGGGTTGCTGCCGCGAACCGAAATGACCGAGCGCGAGGCCAAAGGGCGAGCCTGCTGTCGAGTCGGCGATGGCGTTAAAGTTTCCCTGCCCATCGTTCAGGCGGGCCTCGAGGCCAATGTTGTTTTCGGAAATCGCAAGGTCGGGGAAACCGTCGCCGTTCAGATCGGCGGCGAGTAGAGCGAACGGTTCCGCAGGGAGAAAAATGTCTTCGCCGTTCACGAAGCTGCCGGTGCCCGTGCCGAGCAGTTGACTGATGCTATCGGTCAGCACGTTGGCGATTATCAAATCGGGAATGCCGTCGCCGTTCACGTCGGCCACGGCGATATCGAGAGGTTGCTCGCCGTCGAGAGGGTAGGTCGTGGGTGTCTGAAAATGACCATCGCCGTCGCCCAGCGCAACAGTCACGAAGTTCGCCTCGACGTCGGTGACTGCGATATCGAGATTGCCGTCGCCGTTGAAGTCGGCAATCGCGAGTCGCGGTCGGATTCTGGCCGGCCGATATTTGGCTCGGACTTCGAAATGTACCGTCGCCGTTGCCGAGGGAGATCGAGACGGCGCTACTCGTATTAGATGTCCCCACGGCGAGGTCGAGTTTTCCGTCGTGGTTGAAGTCGGCGGCTGCAACCGTAATTGTGGGGCCGGGGAATTCAACGGGCGTCTTACTTTGAAAAGTGCCGTCGCCATCTCCAAAAAGCAGGCTGACATCTTCTTCGCCAGTGTTGGCCACAACCAGATCGGAGTTGCCGTCGCCGTTGAAGTCGCCGCTGGCGATTCGGTTAGGGGCGTCCCCCACGGCATAATCGCTCGCCGCGGCGAAGCTGCCGTCGGCCTGGCCGAGGAAAACGGAAACGGTTTCACCGATCCCGTTCGTGACCGCGGCATCCGTCACGCCGTCACGGTTGAAATCGTCGAGGACGACGTGAGCCGGCCCGGCATCGGTGGTAAAACTACGCGACGCACTCAATCTTCCACTTTTCGATTCGCGAAGGAAGGTGACGACGCCGCCAGCGGAATCGGCGACGAGTAGAGCGCGGGAATTGCCGAAGGCGCCTTCAGCGAAGGCGGAGGGTTGGGCGCCGACAGTATAAGAAACTCCAGCCTGAAAAGTGCCGTCGCCGTTGCCTTTTAGGGTCGCGAGGCTGTTGCCGTCTTTGCTGATCGCGGCGAGGTCGAGCTTGCCGTCGCCATCCGAATCCCTCGCGATGATCGCTGACGGCATCGCGCCAATCGGATAAAGCGTTGCCGCGCCGAGCCCGCCGTGGCCATTTCCAAGCAGCACTGCAACGTTGCCGGCTTGTCCATCACCGGCCTCATAAACCGTCGCCGCCACATCCATTTTCCCATCGCCGTTGAAATCACCGACCGCTACTGCCGAGGCCAGACCGCCAGCATCGAACGCGTGCGCGGGTCTAAACGTGCCGTCGCCGTTGCCTAACGAAGTCGCGACCTGCGAGGTTACGTTTTCAGCCACGACAAGATCGAGCGTGCCATCACCGTCCATATCGGCGAGTGTGATCCCGGAAGGCTCGACGCGATTGTGCAATTTCACGGCCATGCCCGGAGTGAAGGTACCGTTGTCATTTCCTAGAAGGATGCTGACCGAATTAGTCGATCCATTCGTGACCACGAGATCGATTTTGCCGTCGTTGTTCAGATCGCCCGCGGCGATGGCTTCCGGGCTCACGCCAGTGTCATAGGTCGCGCGTAGCGGCAAATGTGCCGTCGCCCTGGTTGAGCTCGATGGTGACGCTTCCATTTCTGCACTCGCCGTTGATGCAAGTGTTGGCCACGGCGAGATCGGGCTTGCCATCGCCATTGAAGTCGCCACTCGCGAGCGCGACGCAGAATTCGCCGCCGGTGGCAAAAACACCGCCTGGCTGGAAGCTGCTCCCGCGGCCGAAGAAAACAGACACCGTTCCCAGTAACACTTGATTCGAGACCGCGAAATCAAGCTGCCCATCCTGGTCGAAATCGCCCAGGGCGACACCGCTGGGTGACGACCCGACAGAGATGAATGGCGCGGAATTAAAAAGTGGCGCGCTACTTCCGCTGGTGGCTCCAAGCGAGAGTAGGGCGAGAGAAAAAATGAGACGATTGATCAGTGAAAACATTTGGAATCGTCGTGAAACGCGTCTGTTCTGTCGACAGAAAATCGGGTGGAATAAGGTAACGCATCCGTTACGCGAGTTCGTTAGGCCGCGCTTTATCGCCGGACGAGTTATGTGATAAAATAACGTTGCCGTATTTCTGAATCAGGTAGTCCACGATCGCGCCGGATTTCATGAGACACGCCATGAATACTTCGAACTGCGAGTCGTACTTATACCTATGCGGAGGCGCGCTATCGCCTACACGTTAGACCAAAGCAAGGGAGTGACTACCATAGCGAGATTGCCGTGGCTGAGCTTGAGCTCGTTAGACCGACGGCCGCGCATCAGCACCGATATCGACGCCCCCTGTTTGCCATGCTATAGATCATCACTCGAATCCTGGGAGAACGATCTTGAGAGCTAACCCATGAAAGCAAAGCACGATCCTGTTACGGAGTTCTTCGACGAGTATCCCGGCCCAGTGCCAGACCTCGCGCGCAGCTTGCGCGAAATCGTCCACTCGGCACTCCCCGATGCATGCGAGGATCTTGATCGACCAGGAAGAGTGGTCGGCTACAGCTACGGTCCGGGATATGCCGGCCTCGTTTGCACGATTATCCTTAGTAAGACTTCCGTGAAGCTTGGTGTGGTTGGGAGCGCCCAGATGGCCGACCCCGCGAACCTACTCGAAGGCGCCGGCAAGCGACATCGCTACGTCGCCTTTGGCCAAGCATCCGATTTCAAGAGACCCGGTATTCGTGATCTCTTGCACGCGGCCGCAAGGCGCTGGAAAGACCAAGAGCGTGAAAAAGAAGCAGCACCTGAAGGCGCCGGCAAGCGACATCCTACGTCGCTTGGCCAAGCTGCGATTTCAGGAGACCCAGTATTCGTGATCTCTTGCATGCGGCCGCAAGGCGCTGGAAAGACCAACAGCTTGAAAAGGCCTAACCAGGCGATGCCATCCACCAGTTGCAACGAGCACCCTCGGCCCGATTGCGAAATAAGTTCAGCGCGTTTGTTGCAGACACTCTGCCGTAGTTTATCTCTGTCTCGTTAGGTATCAGAAAATTTCCATGCGCGTCACCGTTTGCGAAACACCCCACGATCCACCTGCTGCGGAGAGAACATGGGCGGCGCTGTGTAGGCACGCACGAGATGAAGGCACTGATTTGTTGGTCCTGCCAGAGTTTGCGTTCTTGGAACCTGTTTGGGAGAAGAAGGAGTTTGAGCAGTCGCGATGGACTGCACTCGAACGAACGGCTACGACCTGGCTCGCCCGCCTGCCAGAGCTGGAGTGTGCCTACGTAGTTGGTTCCGTGCCTGTCACCATAGCGGACAAGCCATTGAATCAGGGTTTCCTTTGGTCGGCCGGAAGTGGCTTCGTTCCTCTCAGGAGCAAGCGACACTTGCCGAACGAGCCGGGAGGGTGGGAGGCGCGCTGGTTTAAGAAGGGTAGTGAAGAGTTCCCAACCTTCTCGGCTGGACCGCTCAAGTTTGGTCTGAACATCTGTACCGAGCTATGGGCTCTCGAGACCTTCGGCCCATACGCCAGAGCTGGAGTGCAGGCGGTCATATCACCTCGGGCTACCGCTGCAGCTACTACGGAGCGATGGATCGCGCTGGCCAGGACGGTGGCAGTGCGGACCGGTGCGTTTAGCCTTTCCTCGAACCGGAGGCACGACGATGGTTCGTGCGGGGGGGTCGGCTGGATCATTGACCCCGAAGGCAACGAACTGGTGCGCACTTCCGCCTCCAATCCCGTCGCTACTCTGGACCTTGATCTCACCTCGAGTTCCATCGCCAAGTCGAGCTACCCACGCTACGTGTTCGCTGATGCCTAACACGGCGGTCCAGGCAACAGTTGCCGCGCCACTATTTTGGCTTTCGCTTTCGGCCGGATCGCTGTCGTTTCAGGACCGAGCCCTTCGCCAGCAGCCGGGCCTGAGCTTAGTCGCTAGGTCTTATGCGTAGCCTTTCCGACTTCCACACACTTAACCATGAATAATGCCACCAAACGTTCGCTTCTCCGCTACGTTCACCTTATCCTCAGCATTCCAATACTGGGTTACATTTACGAGCCGGTTGCGGAAGTTCAACAGTATGCCGGCGCTGTTCGATTTCTCTTCGTTCCCGTAATTATGCTTTCAGGCTTCTGGATGTATTCAGGCGTATTCTTCGCCGTGATTGGGGTTGTCTTATGGCTCGGCGCATATCGTCTGTCTGGATTTGGGGCGGCTCTCCTCAGTCAGGTCGTGCTATTCACCACGCGGAAGATTTGGCTGGTGATCCACGCGCGACAATCCAAAACTTAACAAACCAATACCGCCAACACGCCGCCTATCATATATGGCAAGGATGCGTGCGCCGGGTAATGTCGGACGTTAGGCCGCGCCACCACACCATGCTTAGAATCATCAAATCACCAACACGCATCCAAGCCGCTGGAGATCCTCCCAAGACCATCGAGGAGTTTATCGGCCCTCTGACATCCGGGACCACTGCTTTGAGCGTCGCCCGAATGGTGAGTCCGCCAGGTTGGAGCGAGTCGGGTCAGACACCGGAGTTTGACGAATTCACCGTCGTTTTACGTGGTCAGTTGCGAGTTGAGACACGGGATGGTGTTCAGGATGTCTTGGCCGGCCAGGCTGTCATCACACCACGAGGACAATGGGTGCGTTATAGCACGCCAAGTCCAGACGGTGCAGAGTATGTCGCTGTCTGTTCACCAGCATTTTCACCACAGACAGTTCACCGCGACGCACACTGAAGGGGTCTAACCATACGCTGGAGCGAACGGCGGAGGCGGTGCACTACACTTTTGAGATCGACTCTACATTCAACCTTGAAGCGACGCGCGCTCTCCTCGGCCCTCACTCATCTTATTCTCGTTAGGTCTTTCATGCGCTGTTTGAGAGTCACCGTTGTAGCAGCAGCCCTGCAATCGTTCCGGCTCGCGGTCGACTCCATCGCCTGGGGACGCGGCGAGGAATTCTTCATGTCACGCGTCATCCGACCGCTCGCAGTTCTGCTAACGCTGGCTTCCTTTCCTGGATCGACGTTAGTCGCATCCCGGCCGGACAAGCCTTTGGTAGTGGATCAGAATAGCCGCGTCGTTGTCATGGAATACGAAGCGTGGTTTGGCCCCAAGGCAGTTACTTTTCAGGGAACGGCGGCCAAGCCTTTCTTACAATCCAAGGACATGAAACGGGTCGGCGGTGGTTATGACAGCGCCGACCCTGCGGTCATGCGGCAACAGGCCGCCTGGCTGCAAGCGATGGGAATGGACGCCGCCCTGATCGAGGTCACGAACAATGTGAGCTGCATCTTCAACAGCGTGGAATTTCTTAAGAGATATAGCATCGACTGCACCCCGGAATTCCGTCTTTCGAACCGAATCATTCTCCAGAACACGGGCAATCTCTATGCCGCCTGGACTAAAGTTGGAACTCCGCTCAAGCTGATTCCAATGGTGGGCGGTATCGATCAGAATGTTCTCTATTCGGACATAGATGGTAAGACCGCGTTCGAGAAAGAGATCGAGTATTTCGGCGCGCTCATGCGGGCGCACCCGAGCCTGAATGTCATCTATCAGGGCAAGCCACTCATCCTTATCTATCTCGGGGCAGCGCAGGACCCGGACTGGCGAAGCAATCCGCTGTGGTATCAGCTGAGGCAATTTCTCGGGGAGCACTTGGAGCTAACCCGCCAATTCACCTTTCAGATGATGGCCGGATATCTCGATAGTCAGCCCTTGCTCTGGGCCGACCAGGGTCCGCCCAGCGGGCCGGAGGAAATCGCCCCGAGATATGGATTCTGGAGCTGGGTGGATCGGCTCAATCCTACCTGCACTGATTCGCTCTGCCCCTACTACCCCACTTACAATCGGATAGGTGCGAGAGTGGAAAACCTCACGGTAGCGATCGCGACCGCGGGGCAGAATGGATGGGATTGTGACCCTCCTAATCAAGTCTACTGTCCGGATGCCTCACTCCGTTTTGGCTCGAGCGGCGACTACGAGACTTTCGAGTCCTTTATGACTTACGCGCGGCAGCTCCAACCGATCTTTCTCTTCGTTCACCAATTTAATGAATATGTCCCGTCGGACGAAGGATGGGATGCCCAGACTGACGACGACATCGAGCCCGCGGACTTATGGGGCCGAAGCGCGCTCGGCGAAGTGAGAATGCAAATCCAACGATATCGGGAGCACAACGGCCCTGCTGAGTAGGCGATCTATCTCGCAAATTTCCAATCTCCTCGGTCCTCGTTAGGTCGTTTTCCCGCCTCATGGACAGCGGATCACAGCGTGTTAGGAGAAGGAGCCTTATGAACATTGCCGGACTTCGTTCGATTGGCTTCGGGGTACTGCTTGTTTTGCTCGTCGGAGCCGGCTGCGATCGACCCAAACGAGCGTCGTCAGAGTCGTCCGCCGCGCCAACACCCCAGGCATTTCGGGCGAACATCACTGCCCACCCGCCAGATGCATTCTACGATCCGCCGTCGGACATGTCGCACCAGCCTGGGGCGTTACTGCGGAGCGAGCCACTCAAAGACGTGATACTGCCAGCCGACATCCGAGGCTGGCGCATCCTTTATGCAACTACTGTGGACGACGGCACGCCAGCGACCGCGGTCGCGACCGTGTTCGCACCGCCCGTTATTCCCGCAGGCCCACGTCCTATCATTGCATGGGAGCACGCTACAACGGGCCTGCTCCAAAAATGCATGCCCTCGCTCTTGTCCATGCCGACCAAGGGTATCCCCGAGCGCGACCGGATCGTCAGGGCTGGCTGGGTCGTGATCGCCACAGATTACTCCTTCGCAGAGAAAGATGGCCCGCATCCGTATCTGATTGGCGAAGGCGAAGCGCGCGCGACGCTCGATTCAGTCCGTGCCGCGCGGCAAATGTCAGAGCTTACGGTCGGCAAACGCGTGGTGGTGTGGGGTTACTCGCAAGGGGGACACGCAGCACTTTGGACCGGTATTATCGGACCGCGCTACGCGCCGGAGCTCGAAATCCTCGGTGTCGCAGCAATCGCACCGGCCGCGAACGTTAAGAGCATTCTCGCGATGAACATCGCGGCGGATAAGCGGTTTGGTCCTTATCTCGCGCGGTCCTACAGCCGGTTCTATCCTAACATCACATTCGAGCAAGCGATTAGGCCCGAGGCGCTCGATGCTGCGCGTCAGATAGTAAACTTGTGCGACTTCGTCCCGCCTGAGGATCCGGCACGCATTGAGGCACTGGCGGCGACGTTCGACGGTCCAGCCTTAGCGACGAGTTCGAACAAAGCGCTGCAAGCTCGGCTTGAGCAGAACACGCCCAACGGTCTGATAAAGGCCCCCGTCGTGATCGCGCAGGGACTTTCGGACATCGTCGTGCCGCCGTCTGCCACCGACGCATATGTCGAAGAGCGCTGTGCTGCTGGTCAGCAACTCGAGTATTGGACATTCGCGGGACGCGACCACGTTACACTTGTCCTACCCGGTACGCCGCTCGAGGAGCTGCTCATCAGGTGGACGATGGCGCGCTTCGCGGATGAGCCTCAAGCGGGCGGGTGTGTTCGCAAGTCTTTCTGATTTTCAAGTGGGCCCGAATGGGCCTGGGCTCAACCCAATTCTCGTTAGGCCAGTTACTTTGATCGGACAGCTGTCGACGGCAAGTATGAGCTAGTAGCAGTTGAGACAGGGTGGATTTGAAACGATGAACCGTTTCTGGCGCTACGCTGCTTCAGTTGTTGAACCGCCGATCCTAGCTTTGCCAGTCCCTGTTCAATTTGCGCTTGCGACCAGGCTGCAAACCCAAAGACGAATGCCGGATCCAACTGAGCCTTGATACAGAAGAAAGAAAGAGGCCGGGGCCAAATGCCGGTTTGCTCATGAGCGCGCATGAATAACGGTAAGTCTTCCCTGCGCCGCAGCCAGGCGATGAAGTGCAAACCAGCCGGCGTTACCTCCAGATCGAAATAATCGCCCAGTCGTTTTTGGAATTGCTCGATAAAGAATACGCGTCGCTGGGCATAGAGTTCTCGGATCCGCTTTACGTGGCTGAGGAAAAATCCTTCGGTGATGAAACGCGCCAGGGTGGCTTGATCGATCGCTGGGGAGTGCTGGTCCATGATAGCGCGCACCTTGACGAGCGTGTCGACAAGTTGTGGCGGTGCGATGAGAAAACCGAGGCGCAACGATGGGTAAAGGATCTTGCTCATCGTGCCGGCATAAATCACCCGACCGGCACGGTCCAAACCTTGAAGACAGGGCAGCGGCGGCCCATCGAAACGAAACTCCGAATTATAATCATCCTCGAGGATGTAGCCGTCGTGCGACTGAGCGAACTCGATCAGAGCTTTCCGCCGCTTCAGGCTCATCGTTACACCGAGCGGAAACTGATGCGACGGCGCGACGAAAATGAGTCTGGGAGAATTTTGCCGTGAGCACTTCGCTATTACCAGGCCCTCACGATCGATCGGACGCGGGACGATTTTGGCCCCCACAAATGCGAAGACGTTCCGTGCCTGATGGAAGCCAGGATCTTCGATCCATGCCACTTCACCCTCATTGATTAACGCGAGCGCGCACGCCAGCATCGCCTGCTGCATGCCGCCAACGACTACGATTTGGTCGGGATGACAATTGGCGCCGCGGAAGTCACACAAGTAAGCAGCGATTGCCTTGCGTAGTTCGATCTCGCCGCGGCTTGAGGCATAACGCAATAAGTGGGTTCCCTTTTTTGCCAAAACCTGCTCACGCAAGCGTTCCCAAACAGCGATCGGGAATTCATCTACGGCCGGCAATCCCGCGACGAATGTGGCGCTCGGTGGGCCGGCAACGCCGACATCGAGTTGGCGTCCGCTCCGAAAATCGGTCATTCTAGTCACACGTCGGGCGAACCGCGGTGAATGCTGGGTGCGCGCGTCCGTCGTCGGGCTGGACGCCTTCAGAAAAGTTGCCGGTAAGTGATCGGCGACAAAGATACCTGACCGTTTCCGGACTTGCAGATAGCCCTCTTCAAGCAGCTTTGAGAACGCCTGGTTTACGGTTGGTCTCGAAATCCCAAGAGTTGCACAGAGAACTCGAGAGGAAGGCACGCGCGAAGCGCTTGAATCAAAACTGCCGCTCTCAAGCTCTTCTCGAATTTGACGATACAGTTGTTGGTAAAGCGGCTCGGAAGACGTGCGATCCAGCCGCACCATTTCGAACGACATCACCAGGCGACGCCGACGCTGCTTTGGAACCGATGAAACTGTGCGCCCATAGATCGCGCCAGTCATTTTCACGACGCGACGTTCGCATCCAGAGAATGCTTTCTCAAGATGAGATCCGAGTTGGGTTCAACCCCCAAGCAGATATTTAACGTCAGACGCGCATCCACGGGAGAACTGAATCCCACGTTGCCACATGTCTGAAAACTATCCGCCAAGGTAACAAACAACGTGGCTAACCACCCGCTCGAGCCAAGCGCGACGAACAGCTCATAACACAGTTACTAAATTCGCCGACGTAAAGGTCTGCGACATCGGCTTGATCTTGTGCGCATCACGAACAACAGAAGGGCGCACGCGTTTTATACATCGGCGCTCTCGGGGGATTCTCACATCGATGTGCCGGCAACCCAAAAGCGGGCCCGAAACCAGATAAGACACAAACTGGTCACGTCGAAATTCGCTAACTGGACATTGTGCCATTCCCGCATCGGCAGAAGTCAATAAATATCATGAAACAAAAATACATACTCAACATCATCCTGGCAGTACTGCTCGTGCTCCCCTTGATGGGGACGTTCGCTCAGCAGGCACCGAACGCATTCTCTATTCAAGTGATCACGACTTTTGATTACCCGGGGACCGGGAATTCGACCCTGCCGCAAAAGATTAACGAAAGAGGCGACATCGTTGGCGAATTCATCGATTCGACCGCGGTGACGCGAGGCTTTGTCCGGTTCAAGAATGGCAGCTTTAGCGCGCCGATCGTCGACCCGAATGATACCGTCGGTTTTACCGAGGGACGCGGCATCAATAACTCAGGCACAGTCGCCGGTGACTACGTCATCAGCGATGGTACGCTTCACTCGTTTTTCCTGTCGGGCGGAATCTTCACAGAATACGACGTTCCCGGCGCGGTTCAGACCAATCTGCTTTCGATAAATGATCCCGGCGACTTTACCGGCGGGTTTGATCCTGACGGCAGCGGGATCTTCCAGGCGTTCGTCGGTGTTGGCGGAACCTTAACGACGTATAGCGTACCGGCAGCTCTGGGGACCTTTGCTTACGAGATCACTAATTCCAAGCAGTTGACGGTCGGATATTATATAGACAGCTCAGGAATCCTTCACGGCCAGTACCGGGATAAAGACGGGACGCTGCACTTCCCGATCGATCCTCCGGGCTCCGTTGGGACAGTCCTGTTTGGAGTTAATAAGAACTCTGTAGTGGGCAGATATGCGGACAGCTCAGGCGTGACTCATGGACTCTTCTTTGTCCCGCCGAGCACATTTGTCACTTTCGATTATCCCGGATCAACCTTTACATCGCTAAACGGAATCAGCTCGCAGGGATCTATCTGCGGTCGTTACGTCGATGCTTCCGGCCTTGCCCACGGGTTCCTGGCAAGCGCCAAAGGCACACCGTCGGAAAATCAGGCGGGCACGACGATCACTCCACTCAAGCCATCGTCGACGGTCACCCCACTTAACCCGTTACCCTCGGCGTGGGGGGATGCAATGCCGGCGCGCTGAGTTGAGCCGCGTTGGGGGCCCGCGCCGTCGGCGCTTTTATGACGACGCGGGCCTGAACGCCTTTCCCGCGTGCCGCGTAATTCGGGCGCACCCATCGATCCGCGGCAACAAACGAATCGCCGCTTTCTACGGTCTGATCCCATCGACCGTTGGGGGGATTCGGCCGCCAGGGGATGCGGCCGGTCTTCTAATCAGCAGTTACCTCCGATCAATCAAATCCCCAGACCTTGATCGTGGCCGTCGGTTTATCACCGAGGATCTTGTATTGGATCTTCGCCCATGTGAGGCGCCCCTTGCGTCCCGGAGCATCCGTCGCAGCGGTCTGTCCTCCTGCCTTTAGGGTTCCGACGTTGGTGAGCGTCGTGTCTTTGCGGTTGTCCCAGCCAAGGACGACACTTGTGATCTGTACGTCAGCGCCCTCGACAGAAAGCTTTACCTGCTTGACGTCTTTCTTCCGTCGGCCTCCTTCGGACTTGATCTCCACGCTGGGATCGGCGGATTTGATGGTCTGTTCGCCCATCACAAACCACTCGTCAGCAGCTCTGGCGGTGCCCACAGTCCCGAGTAGGGCGGCGGACGCGGCGACAACGCAAAACGTTGCCAGTTTATTAATCTTCATATTACTTCTCTCCTTTTCCCATGATTGTCAGCGCCTTCCAGTTGGGACGATATAGGACCTTGGTCTTATTCCTAAGGATCGCCAGAAGAAGAGGACCGCGACGATGATGCTGACCCTAAGTTTCACGGCCTCAGCGAGCGCCGTCCTTATGCCTGGATTTGAGATCATGCGGACGTCGTCTTTCGCTGGCGCCGTCACTCATTTTGTGGCTCGTTAGGCCTGATGTCGAAGCTCGCTTCGTTCCTGTTGTTCTTCCCGACGATTGCGTTCGCCCAGCTCACGCTGAAGGACCAGTTACCGCCGTGGGCGGCGGAGCGTTGGACTTCAGCAGCCGGGCAACTCCAGGTCGAGATCTCAAGTCGAATCAACCCCTTCTTTCAGCGCGGCGACTTCGATGGCGATGGTCGACCGGACCTGGCTGTTCTCGTGCAGCACAAAGCCAACCACAAAATCGGTATCCTGATCCTGCATCGCAATGGCAAGCAGACACTGCTTGGCGCCGGCCAGACCTTCGCAAATGGCGGCGACGACTTTGAGTGGATGGATCTCTGGTGGGTCGAAGATCGGAGTGCGGTTCAGCAGAGTCACGACGATCCGGCAATTAAGTTGCAAGGCGATGGCCTGTTGGTCGCAAAGGAAGGTTCTGCCAGCGCGCTTGTCTACTTTAAGGCAGGGAAGTTTCATTGGCAGCAAAAGGGTGACTGAGACCCTGGACCTTCTGTTAGGCGGACGTCCACACGCGAATGAGCGCGACGCCTAACCATCCGCTGCAGCGAACCGCCGTCCGCCGGGCATCTACGGTTTGTATGTCTCGAACCCTTTCAGTGGGATCCGTGCACGCTCTCGGCGGCAGTCCCGCATTTTGTTGTCTTGGTTGCTGCGATCACAAATCGCGACTGTCGCAATCGTCGCTCTTATTCTCGTTAGGTCACATTACACGCAATGAGATCCTCAACTATCCAATGGATAGCTGGCAGCGTTCTCGTTTCTTCGTCGGAGTTCGCCAGAGTGTTTTTTTGCGTGGATAGCCTTCGCTCGAACGCGCCGAGGACGCCACTGCAGCCGGGAACTCTGCCACGATTAACGTCATGACCACCGCATCCGAAACCGTGGATGTGACCAAGAGAGGAAACAACCCAAAGGCCTAACCGAGCGACGGTCCGCCTTTCGTCGACCCCGCTTGGGGCAAGACCGCAGACGCCAAGCACAAGATTACCTGGCGATCGCAGCCCACCTTCTCAGCTATCCGCGAGGACGCTGAATACTTATCGAATAGGGATGTGGACTATTTCTGATTTAGCCGTGATGCCTCACGACTTTCCCGTGCATATCCACCTCGAAACCCGATTCTTTCCCGTTCGCTTTGACGACGACCTCATAGAACCATTTGCCATCCGGATCGTCTTCCCTCATTACCGAAACGACCTCTCCGCCTGCCGCCTTCTGATTAATTGTCTGCTGGACAGATGCGGGGAGCGTCTTTAGATCGACCGGCTCGCCCGGATGTTTTCCTGGTTGAGCGGTCGCGCCCAAAGTCAGCCCTATACCTACTATTATCGCTAGTACTGCTTTCGCCGTTTTCATAGTTGGCCTAACGATACTACCTTATCAGGCATCGTCTAAAACTTTAGTGATGCCGATCCCTTACATCTTTGTAATCGACCCAACCAGAACGTGCGGCATGAGGCGAGCGGCGATTGGCGGACAATTCATCTTACAAACAGCCATGGTCCTCTCGGTTAAGTTTTCCAAGCGGATATTCTTGCAGCCGGCGAGGCCACAGTTTTTATTGTGCGCTTGGCGAAGGCTGACTCAAAGCTTAACCAGGCGATGGCTTTAGGATGTTTATCCTAGCTAGCGGGATTCAAATCACTGCCAGTTGCGCCCGCCGGAGTGGCAGCTCATCTTTGTTTCGTTAGGGGCAGCAGCATGTTCACCGAAGAATATCGTAAACAGGTTCACGACCGTGTCCTCGAGCTGGCCGCGGAAGACGCGCGGGTCGTTGCGAGCGCGGTCGTCGGTTCGCTGGCAGTTTCCGATGCGGACCGGCGGTCCGACCTCGACCTGACCTTCGCGGTCGCCGACCAATTTGTCTCTGCGGATGTGCTTGCGGACTGGACGGGCAAACTCATCCGGGAGATGTGGTTGATCTCCAGGACCATTCTGCCGCTCAACGTTTGATCGCGGGAGCGGCCCGGCTGCGATGCCTGGCAATAAGAATGATGGACAGCCACTCGGATATACGCGTCATGAGTGATGCGACCAAGGGACCTTCGAGCGATACGACGACGAATCAGTTCGTCTTTCGGTATGTCGATATGGGTCGCGACTTTTCTCAGGGTATTCCGGGAGATGTGGTTGATCTCCAGGACCATTCTGCCGCTCAACGTTTGATTCGCGGGAGCGGCCCGGAGCAGATGTTCCTGCGCAATAACCTGCTTTTTGTCAGTATGCTTCACTCGGACAAGATTGAAGTTTTCAAGATCAACCCGACCACGACTGACCCCTCTGTTCTCCTGTCGCAAGCGGGCTTTGAATTTACCGGAGGTATTACTCCCGAAGGCGTTGAGGTTTCACCGGATGGCAAAACCGTTTACGTCGCCAATCTTCAGACCGAGGATGTCTCTTTTCTCCGGCTGACGCGACTGGGAAACTCACGCGGCAAGGTTACACCCGTTGGCGTGACGGGAAAGACACCCGATCCGAGTAAGGGCGGTAATGGTTCCAACCTGTTTGCGACGGACGAAGAAGTTGGACTGCTTGACCCTCAGAAATCATGCGCCTTTTGTCACTGGGATGGCCGCCAGGATGGTTGCCAGTGGAACGTTGCCTCGAACGCAGTTGGCGGCGTGAAGGTGTGTCCACAAAACAAGGATATCTCTGATAACTGGCCGGAATGGTATGAAGGATTGAACAACGACTTCATGGCTTATGCTTCGGCCTGCAATGGCGAAGTGTTAGGTGGCGAACGCACTCCGATTGCCATTTTCCCACAACCGGACCAAAAGGACCGATTTGAAGCCCGCGAGCAATGGGTCTTGGACAAGACCGCCGCCAACTCAGCCGCGATTGGCCGACCCGACCTGAGCGGTGACGCATACCAGGTCGGATACTACGATATGGCGTATCTTCAGATTTTGTGGTCGCAAAATGAGACGCGACTCTTTCCAAATCCACTCGGCCAGGTGCCTACACCGACCGAGGCGGCTCAGGTGGCGCGCGGGAAGGACCTCTTCAGCAATAAAGTCTCGCTGGGCGGCGCCGGTTGCGCCGATTGTCATCGTAACGGCAATCTTTTTGCCAATGGAATACCTAACGACACTTTCCAGGATTATAATATCCACGAACCGGGCGTGATCAGCGAAACCACCGTGGATGGCAAAGGACCGTTCTATCGTCCGGAGAGTGATTATTTCTTCACGGCCTTCGAACCGCCACAGGATGTCGGTACGCCGCAGAACTTCAGCAGTCGTAACACCAAACATCTCCGCGCGGAATGGGATGCTGTGCCCCGCTTCCTCCATCACGGATTCGCCCACACCCTTCGCGAGGTCTTATTGCCACCCGATTCACCATTACTGCAAACTGGTGAGCGTGGCTTCAATTTCCGCACTGTCCGGACGGACAGCAGTCGCGCCACCGGAGCAGCATTACCAGGTGAAGTCGCACCGGTCCTACCGACACAGGTGCCAGTTACGATCGGCGATAGCTCTGGCTCACTCGCCGGTGATGGTAAAGGTCCGATTTACGTAAGTCTCGACAGCCCGACTCTCAAGCTTTCCGACGGGTCGCTCCAAATCGACCAACTGGGCACCAACAATGTCGTTCCATTGACAGTTAACGGACAGATCAATCCCGATCTGGCAGCGAATCATATTCAGGTAATGAAAGACACCCATGGGAAAACGTCCAACCTGAGTGCAGCTGATCTTGACGCTTTGATTGCCTATATCAAGTCGCTCGATCGTCCGGCGAAGTAACTCGAGATATATGAGCCTGATTGACAAGTTCGCTCTCTTTATCGGCGTGACAGGTGTGATCACCGTGGTCCTGTCAGTTTGCTTCTGAAAGCTGGCTCCGGTTAAATTCGGACTTGGCAGCAGCCGCGTTACGAAGCGACTCGTTCTGTGAGCGCGAGCGCGCGGGACTTCGAAGGCATATCACTGGGAGATGATTTAAGGACCACTTCCTCGCGGGGCTCATTCTGCTCCAGTTCGGCCAAGGATGCCGAAGGAGCGTTTGTGCTGCCTCGCGACGGGCGCTGGTTGATCAACGCCTACGCGTAGCAGGGAAAGCTCGAGCGGTGGCGACATGATTTTTTCCACTACACGGGAAATTGCTGGGCGCGCAGTCAATTCTAAGCTACTCGTTGACGTGGCCGAGACTTAAGGCACGTAGACTGGGCGTCAGAGCGGCCAGCATTTATTGGGGAAGACTGGCGAATGAGCCAGGCACGCCACCGCAAACAGGATCGCACCTAGAGTAACTCGAGATTATGGGCGAGAAGATACCCGCGAGGCAACAGACCGCTGATTTACAATCGGCCAGTTTCGACTCGCAGCCGACATCTCGCCGCCGATGGTATGACGTTTTTCCCGCCGTTAAGTGGCTGAGTATTTACGAAGGTAAATGGCTGCGCGCGGATTTGATTGCCGGCATTACACTGGCGGCTTATCTCATGCCTGCCGGGCTGGCCGATGCTTCGCTGGCCAATCTTCCTCCCCAAGCAGGTCTCTACGCCTGCCTGTTCTCAGGGCTTGTCTTCTGGCTGTTTTGCAGCTCACGGCAAACGGCTATCACGATAACATCCGCTATTTCGGTGCTGGTAGGCGCATCGCTCGGTGATCTCGCCGGCGGCGATGTCTCGCGCTTCGGCGCTTTGGCAGCCTGCACCGCGTTGATGGTAGCAGGGATCGCTTTTATTGCCTGGCTGGCTAAAGCAGGAGTGATTGTCAACTTCATCTCCGAAAGTGTCCTGGTCGGCTTTAAGTGTGGTATCGCTCTGTTTATAGCAAGCACTCAGCTGCCGAAGCTTTTTGGATTCAAAGGATCACACGGCGATTTCTGGGAGCGCTCAGGCGACTTCTTTTCGCACCTGCACGAAACAAACGTGACCTCGCTATTGCTCGGTCTCTGTGCGCTGGCCGTATTATTATTAGGTAAACGATTTCTTAAGAATAAGCCGGTGGCACTCTTTGTTGTCATCGCGGGCATTGTTGCCGCTGCAACGATGGATCTTGGCGGCTTCGGCGTAAAACTGCTGGGCCAGGTGCCGCAAGGATTGCCTCCATTTGGATTTCCAACCATCCACTTGTCGGATCTGAACGACCTCCTGCCTCTGGCGCTTGGCTGTTTTCTTCTCGGAATGGTCGAAACCGCTGCTCTCGGTCGCATGTTCGCGGCGAAGCACGGCTATCGTTTTGACGCAAACCAGGAACTGCTCGGAATCGCCGGCGCTAACGTCATGGCCGGACTGGGTCATGGTCTGCCAGTTAGCGGCGGGATGTCACAATCGCTGGTGAATGAAGGCGGCGGGGCGCGCACGCCGGTATCCGGATTCGTCGCTTCAATCCTGATGCTGCTAATCGTCTTATTCGTCTCTGGTGCATTGCGCTACCTTCCCCAGCCCGTCCTCGCAGCGATTGTCCTCATGGCCGTGACGGGCTTGTTCCAGGTGACAGCACTCAAACATTTCTGGCGGTCAGACCGCGGAGAGTTTCTCGTCGCGATTGCGGCGTTGCTAGGTGTGCTCGGGTCGGGCCTGTTACGCGGCGTTCTCATCGGCGCCATCCTTTCGCTCGTGCAACTGTTGCGTGCCCTTTCACGTCCCCATATAGCCTTCCTGGGGCGAATTCCAGGAACTCGTCGATTCTCAGATCGCGAACGTCACCCACACAATGAGCTTATTCCCGGTGTGCGCATCTTTCGGCCTGAATCCAGTCTTATTTACTTCAACATAGACCACGTTTGCACGACCATCCTTGATCGACTAAGCGCAGAAATACCGCTGCCAAGCCTGGTGATCCTTGACCTTTCGGCTGCGCCGCGGGTGGATTTGCAAAGTGCACATGCGCTTGGCCAACTGGCCAATGATCTTGCTGCCAAACGTATCCAATTTCATGCCGTCGAAGCACGTTCCTCCGTGCGCGATCGGCTCCGTCATGAAGGCGTCGACGATAAGATGGGCGGAATTAACCGTTTCATAAGCGTGGCGGACGCGGTAGAAAATTTCCAGAAAGTGTGAACAAACCATTAGGCAAGGACTAACTCTGAAATGATCACAAATCTCTTAATTGCCTCCGGCCTTGTGGCCATCACGGTAATCATTCATGCCGCTGGTCTCGGCATGTCATTGAGCCACGTCCTGCGTTCCCGTGTACACCCGAACGCAGACTTTTGGCCAATTACCTGGCTGCTGATTCGCGTCGCGTGGCTCCTGATCGTCATACACCTGATCGAGATCGCGGTGTGGGCCTTGTTTTATCGGTGGCACGGATGTCTGCCGAACATGGAGTCATCGTTCTATTTTTCGGGGGTAACCTACACGACGATTGGTTATGGTGACTTAGTCCTGCCGCAAGAGTGGAGATTGTTTGGTCCGCTGGAGGGATTGACCGGTATTTTGATGTGCGGACTCTCGACGGCATTCTTCTTCATTGTGGTCAGCAAACAAATTCTTGAACGCATGGACAGTAGTGATCAGGTCTGAGTCGAATGATGTTTTTCGGTACGTCAGGCAACCTTCTGTAACCAGCTAACCCGGGTAAGAATCAGAAATTGGCAACGCCCTCAGTGGCAGGATAATTAATAGCATGGTCGCCGCCGGCGACGGCACGGATGGATTACGATGAAGCCCGAGATTTCCGTTATTATTCCGGTGGCAAACGAAGCGACTGCTCTTCCGAGATGTCTCGGCCGCATTCAGGGCGCGCCTAACGAAATTATCGTGGTGGATGCCGGAAGTGAAGATGGCACCGCCTCGGTGGCAATCAGAGGTGGTGCGCGCATTCTCGAGTATCCGGAGCGCCATCGCGCCCGGCAGATGAATTACTGGTGCGGCTGCGGCGCGCGGGCGCGTTCTGCTTTTCCTCCATGCCGATACGCTTCTCCCGCCGGGCGCACTCGTCCGACTGCTGGCGGCGATGGAGCGGCGCGAAGTTGTTGGCGGAGCTTTCAGCCGCCGTTACTGCTCTTCCTCGTTGGTGCTGGCCGTCACCGCCCGGCTTGCCACTCTGCGCAATCGGCTACTCGGCTGGCATCTTGGAGATCAGGCGCTTTTCGTCAGGCGAGAGGTTTTTGACAGACTTGGTGGTTATCGCGACCTGGCAATTTTCGAAGACCTTGATTTCTCACGCCGGCTGCGTCGGTTTGGAAAAACCGTCACGCTCACTCCGCCGGTATATTCTTCGGCCCGGCGCTTTGCACAGCTTGGCCCGCTCCGCACCACCTGGCATGATTTGAATGCTCACTTTTCGCTATCTCTCGGGGAAAGATCTGAACGATTCAGCACAGGCAGATTGCCAAGCTCCGTCGGATCGCCTAAAACCTCTGCAACCATATGAACACCTATCTTGACCGCATCGATCAACAGATCTCCGCACGTCATTTGCTAACACATCCGTTTTATCTCGCCTGGACCCGTGGCGAGTTGCGCAAAGAAACGCTGGCGGACTACGCCGGCCAATATTACCAGCACGTCGCGGCTTTCCCGACATATCTTTCCGCGCTGCACAGCCGGTGCAACGATCAGCCGACTCGCCGGCATATCCTGCAAAACCTGATCGACGAGGAAGCTGGTGAACCGAATCATCCGCAGCTCTGGAAGAACTTTTCCCATGCACTGGGCGTATCACCTGATGATCTCGCCACGATCGAAACTCGGCCGGAGACGGCGCAGCTCATCTCCACTTTCCGCGACATTTGTGGCCGAGGCGACCTCGCCGAAGGTCTGGCCGCGCTCTACGCCTATGAAAGCCAAATTCCGGCTGTCTCAGAATCGAAGATCGAGGGACTGATTAGGCATTATCAGTTCAACGATTCAGAGAGCTATCGTTACTTCACTGTGCACATCGAGGCCGATCGCGAGCACGCAGCCGTCGAAAGGGAGCTGCTTGCCGGCAGAATGCGGAAAGAGAATTTCCCTGATGTTGTCGCCGCGGTCGACCGGGTGCTCGGCGCGCTCTGGGAACTGCTGAGCGGGGTCTGCCGCCGACACGCCATCGCGACGTAAGTGCATCGTCAATCCATCCTTGAAGGGCCTGTTTTCCCGGAACGTAACTAAACCGTTACGAAATTTAGGTTCGCCTCAATTGGCGTACCGGTCATCGTCTGCGCGACCAAAACCATGAAAAATTATTCTAAATTCGCATTTGTTGTCTGTTGCACAGCGGTCATCTCGCTGCTGAATGTCAAAGCCGATACCATTCCGGTTCAAGTGGGTCAGGGCGGCCTGAAATTCACGCCACAGAATGTCACGATCCATGTCGGCGATACGGTTCAGTGGACCTGGGCGGCCAGCGGCCATAGCTCAACCTCCGGGACGCCGGGGCACCCGGACGGAATCTGGGATTCAGGCGTCCAAAATCTCGGATTCACCTTTAGCCATACCTTTTCAACCGCAGGGACATTTAATTATTTCTGCACGCCACATGGCGCTTGCTGCGGAATGATTGGATCGGTGATTGTTACTCAGGCGATCGACACGATCACAATCACGCAGGCTAAGTATAACGGCACGAACATGCAATTAACCGTGACAGCGACCGACTCCGATCCCACTGCCACGTTAACTGTCTCGGTCACCAGCACGGGTCAAATTCTCGGAACGATGAGGACTCGTGGTGATGGTAACTACACTGCCAAGTTCAGCGGCATTGCGAATCCACGAATGATTACCGTCTCGAGCAACCTCGGTGGCAGTGCTACGTCGCGAGTGAGAGGTAACTAGAACCTTCGGAGGCGACCTAGGCCATCCCCCGATGGCCTAGCCAACCGGCAAAGTAATTCGAAGGGCGATACTCTTCTCGCCTAACGAATGTAATGTAGTCTTTGGTGCAGCCGCGGGGACCAGGAAAAAGTCTCCGCGGCGAAAGACTTCGTCCTTGGCCGCTATCTTGCCGCTGAGACAAACAAAAAGTGCGAAGCGCGGCTCCAGCAAAGCCGGTCGCTCGCCGGCAATTTCCCATTTTTCCACGACAAAATGCGGACAGCGCAACAATTGTTCGCCTTCGGTCCGCACGGGCTCGGGTTCGTAATCGTCGAAAGAAATCGAGCGGATCGATTCGGCAAAGTGCAAGTCGCGCGGCCGGCCCGAGTCGTCTCTTCGGTCCCAATCAAAGACACGGTAGGTCGTGTCGCTGTTCTGCTGGATTTCGACCACAACATTTCCCGCGCCAAGTGCGTGCAGCCTGCCGCTCGGGACGAAAAAGCTTTGTCCCGTCCGCAGCGCGAGCCGATAAACAAGGTCAGGAATTCCACCCGTATGCAAGGCATTGGCAAACTGATCGCGTTGCACTCCCGCCCGCAAGCCGGCAAAGATCTCTGCGCCCGGCTCGGTCTCGAGAAAGTACCAAAGCTCGCTCTTTGGTTCCCCGCCTAACGACTGCGCGACTTTTGCCGGCGGATGGACCTGGAGTGATAATTTTTCTGTGGCATCGAGCAGCTTTCCCAGGATGGGAAAACGCGGCGAATCCGGCATTCCCGGCCCGAAAATTTCCGTGCGATCATCGCACCAAAGTTCGTGCAGGGTTTTGCCTTTGAGAGGTCCCTGCCTGACGACGCTTTGCGCCTCCGGGCGATCGACGACTTCCCACGATTCACCGATTTTTTTTCCCGGCGGCAGCCGCTTGCCTAACAATGCCTCCAAACGTCGCCCACCCCATACGCGTTCCATGAAAATGGGCTCGAAAAGAATTGGTCGCATTGCGGCAGGGCTAGGATAGCGGGCGGAATGGCGATTGCCACCCAGCGAAGATGCCGCCTTGTCGGCGCACAAGGCGAGTAGAAAGAGCCGCTCCTTGTCACTCTGCGCGCGGCACCTAGCTTGCCCGTTTGAATCCGCGCCGCTTTCTCAACGCCTGGGGACCCGTCATACTCTGGATGGCGCTCATGATTTTCGGCTCGACCGATCTGACGTCGGCTGAACACACCTCGCGCTTTATCACGCCGTTCCTCCGCTGGCTCAAACCCGATATCTCGCCCGTGGCCATCGCCCAGGTGCATCTGTTTGTGCGCAAAGCCGCGCATCTGGCCGAATATGCCATTCTCGCGGGCCTGCTTTTTCGCGCCTTGCATGGATGGGCGAATGGCTTCTGGCGGCGTGCCGGAATTGCATTCCTTCCGATAACGATCTTCGCGGCAGCGGATGAATATCACCAATCCTTCATCCCCTCTCGCACCGCTTCGCCGGTCGACGTCCTGGTGGATTATTGCGGTGCATTCCTCGGCATCTTGGTTTGTCGCGCGATCTACCTTGCCAGCGTGCGTCGAGACGCAGTGACAAGAAAACGCTAGCTCGAACTGAAAATCGACTGATTGTCTCTCCCGCTTTCTCGTTATGCGATTTCGAGTCGAGCGGAAGTCGCTGAGTCGGTCCGACAAATGCCGCAGCTCCGATTGTGCTTGTCATTTCGCATGCTGCCCACCCAGGGTGATTCCGCTTCGCAACAAAGGAGGCGCCAATCCTTTCGTCGCAGGCTCGATACGCAGAAAAACCTAACCAAGAAAGGAATGGCAGTTATGAAAAACTTGTCACTCGCAGTTATAGCCGCGTTCGCCCTCAGCGTTGTAGGTCATGTTTTCGCCCAGAGCGATGCACCGTACACAGAAGGACCAGTCTGGTCCATCACGATGGTAAAGACCAAGGCCGGAATGAGCGATGATTACCTCAAGATGCTTGCGAAAATCTTCAAAGCCGAGAACGAAGAATTGAAGAAGCAGAACATCATCATGGATTTTAAAATTCTGGTTGGCGATGCCACCACGCCGCAAGATTTCGATATCCTGCTGCTGGAAGAATACCCAAACATGGCGGCCTTCGATGGCTTGCGCGAGAAGGTTGACCCGATCGATCGCAAACTCATCGGCAACATGGAAACGCAGCGCCAGGGCGCGATCAAACGCATGGAAGTGCGCGAGATCATGGGCAACAAGCTGATGCGAGAGATCACTCTGAAGTAATTTTCAATCTGCCAAGAACCTGCGCGCGCCTCTCTGTGTAAAAGCGGAGAGGCGTGCTCGTTAGGCAAACAATCGTCAGCCCAAAGGCGCGCGAGGAAGCGGAGAGTCTTTCCAGATCCGGCTCCGTTGCCACGGTAATCCTCCGTTTTTCGTTAGGCAGAGACGCGACGCTCGTGAAGTCGCCAGGCGGTCACGCGAGAAAACGCCCATACAGGGCGCGATCGCGGCCTGCTGTCTCCCGCATCCAGAGATCGATCTCATCCTCGTCAACCACCAGTCGGTTGATTTCGGCTTTGCATCGCAAAGCGACCCAAGCATCGCTTTCGTCCTTGCACCTGTGCGGGCAGATTTACTGGGGAGGCTCGCATTCGGACAAACTGCTTCGTCGCGTCGAGCGATTGTTAAAATAAAGCGCATGCAATTCGTTAGGCGGAAAGGGAATCGCCCGGCATTATGGGAGTCTTGACGAATCTGGCTTCACCCAGCACTGTTGGCTTCCTCCGACGCCGCTGGCGTCGCGTCGCACCGGGCCTGTAGCTCAGTTGGTTAGAGCATGCGCTTGATAAGCGCAGGGTCAAAGGTTCAAATCCTTTCAGGCCCACCGCTGCCTTGCACCCGACTGCACGGCTGCTGACTGACCACTGAGCTTTGCGAGCGGCGGCCCCTTATTGCACGGGTCCAAGCAGTACATTAAACGGATCGTGCTCCAGGATGTCGAACCCATGGTGAAATTCCCGCTCGCTCTCCTCGCCGCCGTCGCGGTTGCGGCATCGTTAGGCAACGCTGCTCCGCCGGAGCCGGACAGGCCGCCAGTCGCCGTGCCGGCGCTCCAATTCGAGCACCAGTCGTTGCCCAACGGGCTGGAGATTTATTCCGTAGCAGACCACTCCAACCCGACGGTTGCAGTGCAGGTCTGGTATCATGTCGGTTCGAAGGATGATCCGCAGGGCCGGAGTGGGTTCGCGCACCTTTTCGAACACATGATGTTTAAGGGCAACGAACATCTTTCGCCCGACACCTTCGATAATCTGACGGAGAATATCGGTGGCGAAAACAACGCTTTCACGGCCGAGGACGTGACGGTTTACCATGAGGTGGTCCCATCGAACTATCTTCAACCCATCCTCTGGGCCGAGGCGGAACGCATGTCCTCGCTCGCTCTTAACGAGGGCAACTTCAACTCCGAGCGCGATGTGGTAAAAGAGGAATATCGACAGCGTATTCTCGCCAATCCTTACGGAGAGTTTTATCTCGACACGATCAGGAATTCCTACGCCGTCCACCCTTACAAGAGGCCCGGCATTGGTAGCATTACCGACCTTGATGCTTCGAAGTTGCCAGAGGTGCGCGCTTTTCACTCCACTTTCTACCGCCCTGACAACGCGACTCTCATTGTCGTGGGCGACTTTCAGCCTAACGAATTAAAGGATTGGGTCGGAAAGTATTTCGGCGCAATCAAGCAGCCGTCGGAAAAAATTCCGCGCGTCACCACCACGGAACCAGCGCGCACGGAAGACAGGAAGATCGTCGAATACAGCGCAAAAGCCCCCTTGCCGGGGATCGCGATCACGTGGCTGGCGCCGTCTCTTCGGAGTGGCGACGAACCGGCGTTGGAGCTGGCGAGTGAAATCTTGTCCGGCGGACAATCGTCGCGTCTTTATCAGTCGCTGGTTTATCAACAGCAGATCGCACAGCAGGCGAGCCTTGGTGCTGATCTGAAGCAGGACCTTGGATTGCTGACGGCGCGAATGATTCTGGCGAGCGGAAAGTCGCCTAACGACGCCGAACACGCGCTGCTGCAGCAGCTCGAGCAGGTCTTGCGCGACGGCGTCACGCCGGCGGAATTGGAGAAGGCCAAGACGCGTTTTCTCACAGCCAAGTTGCTCGAGCGTGAGACGAATAATGGCAAAGCAAGCGCGCTCGGAGAAGCCGCCGTCCTTTACGGCGATCCCAGTCGAGTGAATACCGATCTCGCAAAACTACAGGCCGTGACGACCGATGAGATAAAAGAGGTGCTCAACCGCTATCTCAGCGGAAAGAAGAAAGTCACGATCGAATACCTGCCCGAAGCGATGAAGAGCAAGGAGGCAAAATCCGAACCCAAAAGCTCACCGTAATGAGACCGGGATTTCCAATGATGAAGAATGATCAAGTGACTAATGCGGGTAGGTCCGTTTTCGATTTTCGCTTCGGGAGTTGTTCCGGATTCCACATTGCGGGCTTCGCGATTTCAACCGCTCTTTGTTTGCTCTTTTGCCTAACGAATATTCATATCGCCTTCGCCATCGGCGGCGTTGATTCTGCCCCGCCGCCCTCGGCGCCGCATGTAACCAAGTTCGCCGAGCCAAAAGAAACACGCCTTGCCAATGGTCTGCGCGTGATCGTAGCCGAGCGTCCGCAGTTGCCCCTCCTCGCCGCGCAGTTGCTCGTCCGTCACGGCGCGGAGGTCGATCCCGCGAAGCTCGCCGGAACCGCAAGCATGGCCGCCGCGCTTCTTACCAAGGGCTCTGAGAACATGTCCGCTCCAGAGATCGCCAACGCCATCGAATCGTTAGGCGGTTCGATCGAATCGGGGGCCGACTGGGACGCTTCGGGGGCGAGCGTGGTCGTGATGTCGGACAAAGCGGACCCTGCGCTGAGAATTCTGGCCGATGTCGTTAGGCATCCAGTCTTTAAGCAGGAAGAGCTTGATCGTCTGAAAAGTCAGCGACTCGATGGATTGCGCGTGGCAATGCAACAGCCGGGATCGCTCGCACGTTTCGTCACCGTGCGTGCAGTCTACGGCGCAGGAGCCTACGGCCACGCGGCCAGCGGAACGCTTGAGTCCGTCCAGGCGATGACCCGGGCGGATATCGTGCAGCTTTACCAGAAATATTATCGACCCCAGGACGCCGCCTTCGTCCTGGCGGGCGATCTCACGCTTGAGCAGGGGAAGGCGTTCGCTGAAAAATATTTTGGCGATTGGAAGAACCCAGAAACTCCCGCTAACGGGCCCGCCTCGTCCGGCTCGGCGGATTGGAAGCCGCAAAGCATCGTCCTCGACATGCCTGAGTCCGGTCAGGCAGCCGTGACAGTGGCGCGTCCGGCAATCGCGCGCGCTGCACCCGATTATTACGCGGGTCTGGTGGCGAACGCCGCGCTTGGTAATGGCTTCGTTTCAAGGCTCAACCGCGAGATCCGAATCAAGCGCGGCCTGAGTTACGGCGCAGGTAGTTCGCTCGATCCCCGGCGCGAGGCAGGACCGTTCACCGCCTCGGCGCAAACCAAGAATCAGTCCGCCGCCGAAGTGGCCGACGTCATGAAATCGGAGCTGCAACGTCTCGTGACGGATCCGGTCAAAGGAGACGAACTCAAATCGCGCCAGGCCGTTCTGACCGGCGGCTATGCGCGGCAGCTCGAGACGAATCATGGTTTCGTCGACCAGATTTCCGACCTCGCGACTTACGACCTGCCGCTCGACACGCTCGACAAATTTATCCCATCGATCAATGCAGTGACGAGCGAAGCTGTGACCGGGTTTGCCAGGAAATACCTGGCGGAGCCGATGAGTCTCGTCATTGTGGGCAAGAGCAGTGATTTTCTCGACGCGCTGAAGAAAGCGAGGCCGGAAGTAAGAGTGATCGGGCAAAAAGATCTCGATCTCAATCAGGCCAGCCTAACGAGAACGAAATAACAAAGACGATCCGCTCTCTCGTTTTCGCGCGCGACCGAATCGAATCGAGGACTCAATGTCCTTAGTTCGTTAGGCGAGATCCGGCAGGCGCTCCACGCCGCTTATTCATCGCGGGCTGCTTCGGCAAAGGCCACGTTTCCGGAGCGCAAATCCAATTCCACTTCAGCAGGCGTTCCAAAAATCCGCGCCCGATCTTCGTCGAACTCCCCTTCCCAGCGTGCCACGACCACAGTAGCAAGACAGTTACCGATCAGATTCACGCAGGTTCGACCCATATCCATCAATTCATCGACTCCAAAAATGACCGCGACACCGATTGCTCCGAGCCCAGCGGGCAGAAAGCTGTTAAGCGTCGCGAGGAGAATGACGAGCGATGAACGTGGCACTGCTGCGACACCTTTCGAACTGATCATGAGCGCGAGCATGGTCATGATTTGCTGACCCAGGTCGACGTGATGTCCGGTAGTAGTTTCTGCCGCTTGGGCGACGAAAACGGAGGCCATCGCGAGATAGAGGGTCGAACCCGTCAGGTTAAAAGAGTAACCGGTCGGCATGACGAGCCCCACTATGTGAGGCGGAACGCCGAAGCGCTCCATCGATTCCATGGCCAGGGGCAAGGCCGATTCACTGCTCGTGGTGGCGAAGGCGAGCGCGGCCGGCTCCCGCACTGCCCTCACGAATTGGCGGAGAGGAATGCGCACGAGCAGAATGACGCTCCCGAACACGAGAACGATGAAAATCACGAGCGCGAAATAGAGGGAGACGATGAGATTGCCCAGGTTGACGAGAACTCCGAGGCCCTGGGTGCCAATGGTATGTGCCATGGCCGCACCCACCCCAATCGGAGCGAACATCATCACGTAGTTGGTGAACTTGAACATCACCTGCATCAGGCTCTCCATCGCCCACACGATTGGCTTGCCCTTTTCGCCAACGGCCGAGACCGCCATCGCGAAGAGTACGGAAAAAGCGACGATCTGAAGGACGTCGCCCCTCGCCATGGCATCAATCACGCTCGCAGGAAAGATGTGGACGATCGTTTCGAGCAATGTCTTGGGATGAGTTTGCGCGACGGTGTTGACGATTTCGTTAGGCCCGGCCACCAGCGCTACGCCAATGCCCGGCTTGGTGAAATTCACCACCGCCAGTCCTATGACGAGAGCGGCCGTGGTAACGATTTCGAAGTAGACGAGCGCCTTCAGACCCATTCGTCCGACCTTTTTCAGGCTGCCCGCGCCGGCGATACCGACGACGATGGTCGAGAAAACGAGCGGCGCGATGATCGACTTGATCAGGTTGAGGAAAATGTCGCGCAGGAAGTAGACTCGGTTTCCCCAATCGGGGCGCCACCAGCCGATAAACGCTCCGATGACGAGACCGAGAAGAATCTGCGTGGTGAGCGATGGTCGATACCAGGGACGACGCGCCTTTTTCTGGCCGTTTTCGACAATCATTCCGCCAGCGACTAACACGAACCTGACGTAAGAGCGAGCCTCCAGCCTGCCGCTGGGACTATGGTCCTACGCTAGGTAATGCGCTTCTCGCAGACCACGACGTCCTGATGTCCGATCGCCACGATCCGACGAATATGGAAAAGAGTTGCCCAATGACGATTGACATATTCCTCGGTATGAAAACTCGTCTGATAGTAATCCGGAAGACCAGCCGTGCCCCCACAGTGCGCGTAGCAAAACCCTCGCGAGGCCAGTTCCTCATACGAGCTCGCCGGCACGTTCCTGAACGATCGATTTCCATGAATGCTCAGCAACAAAATGGCGCCCGGTTTTGCGATGCGCTGCAGTTCCGCAAGCCATAGTTGCTCCATGCTTTCTGGCAGGTGGGTGAAGACCGAAATGGCCAGGACCAGATCGAAAAAGTCGTTCTCATAGCAGAGCGACGGATGCGTCGCATTGGTGGTGAATCTTGCCAGACTAACGAGATTGTCTTTGCACCAGTTGATTGCTTCCACGTCTACATCGGTGGCAAACAACTGACAGGAGTCGGGTCGATCTTCGAAGAATCGCAGGACGCGTCCGCAGCCGCACCCAAAGTCAAGAATACGCTCGAAGGTGTGCAATGGGCGGTGTTCTTCCTCCAGGATTCTTTTCACGTGTGAGGCAACGGCTGCTCCGACGGACAAGAAAGTCGCTTCATCCGCGGCCCCATGAACGCGGAGCCTCAGTCCGTCGGGTGGTATCGGCAGCCTGGATAGTGCTTTGTGCTGCTGCGCGAACTCCTCCGCTTTTTCGCGTTGCAGCGGTGCCAGGACCGCCCTCGTGTCCGCCAACTCCGCCTTCAAGTTGTCGCGTTGCCTTTTGAGCTTGGCGTAGCGTTGCTCCAATTCATCGAGCTTTTGAACCCACTGCCGGAGCAACGGAAGACGACGTGCCAGGGACCGCTTCATTGTATGAGTGCCTAGGTGAGCGTGGACCGGTGCAGACTGCAAGCTGCGCTATACTGGCGGCAATGTTTCTAAAGCATCTTTATTGCACGTCCTGCGGCCAGATTCACCGATGGTCGCAATTGCAAAATCTCTGCGCTGCCTGCCAGAAACCGCTTTTTGCCGATTATGATTTCGCTGCGATAGGCCGCACAGTTACCCGCGACGCGCTCACCTCCCGGGAAAAATCGCTCTGGCGTTATCGCGAGCTGTTGCCTTTGCCGTTGGAAGTTGAGCCGGTGTCGTTAGGCGAAGGCGGGACGCCGCTCCTGCGCGCCCGACATTTCGGAAGGGAAGTGGGTTTGACGAATCTCTGGATCAAGGACGAGGGCCAGAATCCGACGCAGAGTTTCAAGGCGCGCGGAATGTCGGTCGCCGTTTCGATGGCGAAATATCTCGGCGCCACCAAACTCGCCGTGCCCAGCGCCGGGAATGCCGGAGGCGCGCTTGCGGCCTACGCGGCGCGAGCCGGAATCGAAGCACACATCTTTATGCCTAACGACACGCCGCGGGCCAACGTGATCGAATGCCGCGAGACCGGCGCGCATGTAACGCTCATTGACGGACTCATCACGGATTGCGGCGCCGAGATCGCGCGGCGCAAGGACGCCGAAGGCTGGTTCGATGTATCGACCTTGAAGGAGCCGTATCGGGTCGAAGGAAAAAAGACCCTCGGCTACGAGATCGCGGAGCAACTCGGCTGGGAATTGCCCGACGTCATTCTTTACCCGACTGGCGGCGGAACCGGGCTGATCGGAATGTGGAAAGCTTTCGATGAGTTAGAGTCGTTAGGCTGGATCGGAGCAAAGCGACCACGGATGTTTTCCGTCCAGGCGAGCGGCTGCGCGCCGATCGTTAGAGCCTTTGATGCAGGCGCGACTAGCGCGGAAGAGTTTGCCAATGCGCACACGCAGGCGTCGGGCTTGCGTGTACCGAAAGCGATTGGCGATTTCCTCATGCTGAAAATTCTGCGCGATTCGCGAGGTGGCGCGATCGCGGTGGAGGACGAAGAAATGATCAACGCCACGCGGGAGGTCGGGGCGGCGGAAGGCATCTTTGTCGCGCCGGAAGGAGCAGCCTGTTTTGTTGCGCTGCGGAAACTGGTTGCCGCCGGCAAGATCGAACTGAATCAGCGGGTGGTAATTTTCAATACCGGTTCGGGGATCAAATATCTCGAATGCTATTCAGAGTGATCCATTCGCTGGTCGCCGGTTACCAAATTCGCACACGCTGGTCCGGCGCGACATATTCTTTCGCGTCAGGTTTCACCTGAAAAGCGTGATACCAGGCGTCAACGTTACGCGTCGGGCCGATCACCCGAAACTGCCGCGGCGAATGAGGATCGCTTACCACCTGCTTCCGGACGTAATCGTCCGATACTTTCCCGCGCCACGCTTGCGCCCAACCGAGGAGGACGCGCTCTTCACCGGTAAAACCGTCGAGCACCGGTGCCGGCTTTCCTTGCATCGACTCCTGATAGGCCGCGAGCGCGAGGGTTAATCCGCCCAGGTCCGCAATATTTTCGCCTAACGTCAATTCGCCATTTACGTGCACGCCGGGCAACGGCTCGAATTTAGAATATTGCGCGGCCAGCACCTGTGCGCGGGCCTTGAATGTGGCCGCGTCCTTCGGTGTCCACCAATCGCGCAACGCGCCCGATGCATCGATCTTTCGGCCTTGATCGTCGAACCCGTGGGTCAGCTCGTGACCAATCACTCCGCCGGCGGCTCCGTAATTGATCGCCGGGTCGGCATTCGAATCAAAGATGGGCGGCTGCAGGATGCCCGCTGGAAACACAATGTCGCGCAGCGACCCATTGTAAGCGTCGTTAGTCTGCGGTGTCATCCCCCAACGGCTCTTGTCCACCGGGCCATCAAAACTGCCGGTATAAAAATCCCAGTCCGCTTGGGCACAGCGCTTCACGTTCCCGATCAAATCGTTCGGATCAATCGCGAGTTTCGAGTAATCGCGCGGATGATCGGGGTAGCCAACCTTGATCGTGTAGGTATCGAGTTTTTTCAGGGCTTCCTTCTTGGTCGCGTCGCCCATCCAGTCGAGTTTCTCGATCCGCGCCCGGTAGGCTGCCTTCAGATTGGTGACCAATGATTCGATCTTTGCTTTCGCTTCCGGCGGGAAGTATTTCGCGGTATAGAGCTGGCCAACGCCGAATCCCATCGTGCCGAAGGTGCCGAACCGGTCGCCTACACCGAAATCACCACCGCTCACAGCCGTGATCGCGCGTTTCCAACGGACCTGCTCTTCTTTTTGCCCGGACAAGGTTTTGCTGTGCAATTCGAAGTAGGCGTCGCAAAACGGTTTCGACAGATACGGCGCGGAATTGTCAGCGATGTGGAAGGCGTGCCAGGCCTGGATCGTCTCTAAAGGCGCCTTTGCATACACTTCCCCCAGCTTCGGGAACGCGCTTTTCTCCGCGACGATCACTCGCGTGAGCTTTGGCATTTGAGCGTCGGTGAGAAATTTTTTCCAGGCAAACCCGGGTGTGAACCTTTCCAACTCATCCACGCTCATCGGATTGTAGGTGGCGACCAGATCCCGCTGTTGCGCCTTGGTCCAGCTCGCCTCGGCTATCTTCGTCTCGAAATCGACAACGTCCCTGGCCCGCGCATCCGCTTCAGGCCAGTTCACCAGTCTTAGAAGCGTCGCGACATACTTGCCGTAGGTTGTTTTCTGGGCTGTAAAATCCGGCTTTATGTAATAATCGCGATCCGGCAACCCGAGTCCTGCCTGAGTAAGATAGAACGCATATCTGCTTGGATCCTTCAGATCGACCTCAATGCCATAGTTAAAGAGAGAGGACTCAAAATCGGTGGCAGTTCGTCCCATCAGCGCGACAAGGTCATCGCGCGTCTTCGCTTTCTTGACGTCGTCCAACTCCGACTGGACTGCTTGCGCGCCGGCCTGCTCGATTCGTACGCCATCCATGAACGAGCGATAAAATGCGCCAACCTTGTCCTCGAGAGTGGCGGCATTGTCGCCTTTGGTTTTTTGTTCCGTGGAAAACGATTCCATTAACTCGTGGAGCCGCTGCTCGGTCAGATCAGTCATGGCCAATCGAAGCGAGTATGCCGGTTTATCCGGGGGAATCTGGGTCTTATCGAGCCAGGTGCCGTTGGCGTAGCGGAAAAAGTCGGCTCCTGGCTGGGTGGAAAAATCGGCGCCGGCCATGTCGAATCCCCATTCCCCATATTGCAGTTTGTTCGGCGGTGCATCGTCACCGGCAAAGAGTAAGGCGGGAGCGATAAAGGCGGCCAAAGCAGCGAAAAAGAGAATGATAGGACGCATAAGCTGGATCGTGCAGTTACAGACCATCTAACAAGGGAATTGCAAATACAGAATGAGCAAGCCTTGCTGCGCAACAGATTAATGTAGTCACGCACTGAACCGTGGACCCGGGCAAGTAGCTATAGCCTGCCACAACAGACACCAAGTGTTGAAGGACGGAGCTGCGTCCAGCTAGCAGTGGGAGACGTTTTCCGGCCTTGGCAACTAAGGCCTGCGACTGTGGAGGCAAGGGGATTCGAACCCCTGACTTCCAGCTTGCAAAGCTGGCGCTCTACCAACTGAGTTATGCCCCGGCGATGGGAGTTTCGAATCTCGAATGCCGAACTTCAATGCAACAAAAAAGCCGGACGGCATCAACCGTCCAGCTCTTGAGTTGCCGCTGTTGCAGCCTGGTGCAGGTGCGGGCGTTACCGGCGCCGTTGTAGCCCGGAACCCGGCTACAACGTTGGCCGCGACATTACTGCAGCGAAATGGCGATCAATTCACCATCGGTTTGAGTAACGTAGAGGGTCTTATTCCTATTGTTAAAAGTCATCGAGCTGGGCACAGGAGTCAGGCAATCCGCGACGACGACAGGCGGATCGGCCGGATCATCGAAGCGCAGGACCGTTCCCGGTCCGGAAAAGAATGGCCCCTCGGAAGAAGCTTCAAGCACGAGATACCCTGAGGAGGAACGACCTCGAAAAGGTCGGATATCAATTGCGGTCGTTAGGTTAGAGATGAACTCGGTGTCACTCCCGGTCCCTGGATCGATCTGTTCCACGGTGGAAGTGCCCGTCGGGAAGGGAGCTCCCCGCAGGAGAGTGACAAGCAATTGACCGTCCGCCACCGCAATGCCGGTCGGGACAGCCTGGAGAAAAGGTCCGCCGAGGTCCGGGAACAGCGGGTTGGGAATATCGGGGAAGGCGACGAGCGGCGAGAAGGCGTGGGTCCTGAGATTGACCTGCCAGACGTGGTTCCGTCCTCCATCGGTCGCATAAAGCATGTTTCCAATGTGTGCCAGACCGTAAGGGTTGGAGACCTGGATGTTGTCGGGAACGTCCGGCAACGGAAACGGGATGAAGTTCGGGAAATCGACGACGACTTGGATGGTGATCTTATCCGGGCCGCCATTCGAGAGCGTAACGACCTGTCCGTCAGCCAACGCCTGTTCTTCCTCGGGAGCGAGAGCAAATCCCATCGTGTTCCTCTCGACGAAGGGACTAATATGAATCGCCAAGATCGAGCTAAAGATGGGCGAGGATGGACCGTTGGGATTCTCCAGCGTTGTGCCCGGAAAAAAGCACACAAACTGGCTGACGTTCAGCCGATCACCGTTCCCGTGGGGGAGCGAATGATTTGGCTTTGCGTCGGTTTTCATACAGACGACCTCGACGGTAAAAAACAGAAGGGCCGAATCTATCCGAAACACGCGTGGGACCAGGGCAAGGTGCGAATGGCTGATAACAGCGCGCACAAAATATCGAACAAGGCGCACAATCCAGAGCCGTTCAATTCAATCGTCGCTGGCAAGCGTTCGCTGCTGTCGGCGATGATGAAGGTGCTCGCGGACTACGGCGTCGTGCTGCATCTGCACAGTGACTCGCGGAAAGTGATGACGCTGTAACTGCGGATAAAGGAAAGGAAAACAATGATTACACCACTGTGGAGAAAGGACGACATGTTCCCAATCATCGTTGGGAAGATCGGACCGGACTGGATTACCGCTAAAGCGATTGAGGCGTTACTACTGCAAGACGATGCGGCGGCACCAGTCATCGCGCGCGTAGCAGCGCACGGCGGCAAATCCAGAAGTGGGTCGCGATGAACATGGTCGCGTGGTTCACGGCGCATTACACGATGGGGAACTCGCCGTGGGCGCCCAATCTGGAACGCGAGCAGGTCAAGGGCAAGTCCGTCCGTTAATCGGAAAATAAAAAAACGAAACACCAACGACAGCATCGGACGAGATGCGTGAAACGGTGAAGTGTTCAGCCGAACGCTGCGCTGCAGGCCGACCAAATTTCGACCTCGCATTTGCACCCAAAAAACGGACTGGAGTGCGGCGGACCGTATCCATTAGTATCGGCAGGCTTGCAATTCAGGCGGCATTGCGGGAAAAACAGAGCGGTGACGCGCTGAACGAATTCAGACTGTGCGCTAAATGTGCCGAACAGTTCCGCGGCGCAATTCAAAGCGCCCAAATCTGACTTTCATGTGGTGACGAGATGCCGCCTAAGCGCATTCCCGCGAGAAACTATCGACGGGCAGTAATTAACGTAATCATCGTGAGAGCCGCGCTTGCCATCGCAATCACGTTCGGCGGTTGCTCGGTCGTGAGTAAGGCTGCATGCGCTCCGCGTGCTCGATTCGCACGTGGCTATAGGTCCGCAAATAGATCAAGACGCCTCCATCTTGGTGGCCTTGCCATTGCGAAATCACTTTCACCTCCAAGCCGCGCTCGATTGCGCGAGTGATAAACATGCGACGCAGCGATCGATGCGTGAAATGCGAGAATCCGAGCCGCTGGCAGGCGGCGGTCAATGCGCGGTGCGCCGCTTGCACCGAAAACAAGTGTTCAGTGGGCGTCTTGTCAGCGCACAGCTTCTCGATCAACGGCCGTAACTGTGGAAAGACCGGAATCCAGAGCCCTTTGCTGGTCTTGCGCCGAAAGATGAGAATGCGACCAGCCTTAAGATCGACGTGCTCGCGCATGATTCCAGCCGCCTCAGCCTGCGTTTGGCCAGCGCGAGATCTGTCGTGTCGAGTTTGCGCCGAACGACCCTGCCGTGAATTTTTAATCGGGCGAAGTATTGGCCGCTCGGTTTGTACAGATAGAAGCCGATCTGCGGTTTGATTTTCTTCCAGAGTTTGGGGGGCTCTCGATTCGTTCCTTCATGGGTTTGGTGTGCAATTTCGGTGACAAAGGCTGAGCGCACAAGCCTGCGAAACGTGCACAAGCTGAGCTATGCCCCCATTTGCGAATGCGGAGTTTAAGATGCCTAAGGCGGAATGCAACCAAGGCGAACTGAATCGCTTTAAGCGTGTCCACCGCGGGCAAGACATTGATGTCTCGTCATAGCCGGGATCTTGACCGCATTTGTCGCCAGTAGAGCCGAAATGTGACTTCTCTACTCTGTCCGCAACGCCACCAGCGGATTGATTCGCGTGGCGCGGCGAGCCGGCAACCACGTCGCTAGAAATGTGGTCGCTGCGAGCAAGACAAAGGCGCTGGCGAACGCCGGTGGATCAAACGCGCTGACTTGATACAACATCCCGCTAAGAAGCTTGCCGGCCGCAATCGCGAGCAGCAGCCCGATGAATACTCCGCCGCCGAGCATGAACGCGCCTTCGCGAATGATCATCCATTGCACCATGTCTGGCCGCGCGCCCAAGTGCCATCCGAATTCCGATCTCACGCGTGCGTCGTGCTACTGAATAAGCCTTCAGACCATATACGCCGACCATGGACAGGAGCAGAGCTACGGCGCCGAAAATGGTGAACATCGTTGCACCGGTTCGCACAGCCCAAAGTTCGAGATTGGCGTCAAGATGCTGGGCAAAGGTTTTCAACGAAAGCACCGGCAAAGCCGGATCGACTTCGCGAACTGTGCGTCGGACGACATCCGTCACCGCCGCGAGGTTTCCCTGATTCAATGATGCGAACCTGATGAAGAAGAATACTTCCGATTCAAATCCACGAGCGAATGGCACGTAGATCGCCCCGCGCGGTTGCTTCTCGAAAAACGCAGCCCGTGAGTTCGCCGCGATTCCCACGACCTCAATCGATTCTTCCGGCTTTAAATTGCTGTTGCCGCTACTCTGGACGCCGGCGCCACCTCCGCCATCGTCACGTTGGGCGCGTGGCGCATTGTCGGCAGCGATCTGAATATGTTGACCGAGCGCGTCGCCATCCGGCCAGAGTTTTTTCGCGAGGGCTTCGTCGATGATCGCAACAGCCCCGCCGCCCCGTTGAGTTGCTTCCGCGGCAGTAAAGGCGCGGCCGCGAAGGAGCGGCAGACCGACCGTAGTGAAATAAGCGGCGCCGATGCTGTTAAAGGTGGAGCTGAAAGCAAGGCCCTCGGCAGCCGTGGCCGGTTTATCGTCCTTATTCACGTGCATGCCAGCGCGCTGAATCGGTTTCCCCAAGGAGATCATACCGAACGGGGCAGTCGCAGAGACGCTCACATCCTGGACTCCGGGCAAAGCTGCCAGTCGATCACTCAAGTCACGATACAACTGCTGTGCGCGCTCCTGATTGATTCCACCCAGGCTCGCGTCGATCTCCAGCAGAAGATCGTTATTCATCCCACGCAATCCCGTCTCAACCGACGACGCCTTGGTCGCGCCACGAATAAAGAGCGCAGCCGCAGTCAGGAGCGCGAGCGAAAAGGCAATTTGCGCGACGACGAGTGGATTGCGCGGGAGAAAACGCCAGCGCCGACGGACGAGATCTTCGCCGGCGTGTTCCTTCAGATCGGTCACGATGCTATCGCGGGAGAGCTTTAAGGCTGGCCCAAGCGCAAAGACGAGCGTTCCGACGACGCAAAATGCGAAAGTCGCGACTACGATCGGGACCGTTGGCCCGGAACTCCAGACAAAATCGATCGGCAAAAGGCCACTCATCGAGACCGCGAGCAGATTCGATGACCACAAACCTAATAAGAGGCCCACAGCACCGCCGATGAGTGCGAGGAGGAAACCTTCCGTCAGCAGTTGTCGCACGATGCGCCGGCGATCGCCGCCGAGCGCGAGACGGATCGCGATTTCCTTCCGTCGCGCCGTGCCGCGCACCAGGAGCATGTTGGCCAGATTCAAACACGCGATCAGCAATACGATGGCCGCCATTCCCATGAGCAACGGTCCGATAGCAGTGATATCGCCGTCATCAGGCGGAGAATCGCTCACTGAGAAGCGAGATATAGGTCTGGTTACGAACGTCTGGTCCTTCTGTTCGACGGGATAAGTTTTTTCCAGGTTTGTCGCGAGAGTTTTGAGCGCCGCTTCGGCCGTGGGTGCGGTGACGCCTGTCTTAAAACGCCCAAGTAAAAGAAGGTTATGTCCAGACTGGCCTGACACCACCTCCTCCCGCGAATCGGCAAAATCATTCTGAACAAAATTGTAAGCGCTGAAAGGCACCCAGACCTCGGGCGAAAGCATCGCCAGCGTGCCGCAAAATTTGGGCGGCAGCACGCCGACGATAGTGTAAGGGCGGCCATTGATCTTGATCTGCTGCCCAAGGATCGATGGGTCGCGGTCATGCTTTTGCCAATAGCTGAAGCTGATGAGCGCGACCGATGCAGCGTGCCCCGGAGTTTCCTCCTCGGCCGTAAACGTGCGCCCGATGACCGGCGTTACCCCGAGCACTTGGAAATAGTCGGCTGTCACGATATCAGCAAACGTTCGACGGGTGTTGTCCTTTTCGCCTAGCCCAACCAAGGCGACATTATGCCCAGCCACATCGGAGAAGACCGAGTTTTGTTCACGAATGTCGCGCAGGGTCTGATAGGAAAAAGCGCGAAATTTCTTCGGATTTTTAGTGTCCTGGGAAAATACTTGGACGAGCTCATTCGGTCGGGAGTATCCCGGCGGTGCAAAAAGCAGGGTGTAAACCGCATTAAAGATAGCGGTGTTGGCACCGATACCGAGCGCGAGGACGAGCACAGCGGTAATAGTAAAGCCCGGCGCCTTGCCTAGCTGTCGCAACGCGAATCGCAAATCGGAAATCATATTTTCAATCAGATGCGGGAAGTGACCGAATCGGATTCAGATTTGCGTCTTTACGACTTAAATCACGGAGGCGATTGCGACTGATCGAATGACAGCGGCTGCGGACTGTCCATTAGCGTCCGAACCTTCTCGCTCCGGCATCCTTCGAATTCGGTGTCCGTCGATTCCAGAGTCTTCAACGCCACAGTCGGGGCACAACTGTGTGTCCTTCTCCAAAACAAAAAATGCCGGAACGCAAAATCGCGTCCGGCATGTGGAGTCAGCAATCAAACAAAAACTGAATTGTGCGTTACCGTCGTTTCCCTTGGCTCTGGTTTCTTTCGATTCCAGAGTCTTACCGGCATGACTTGAATCCCGAGAGACTCAAGAGTTAGCCGTCGACCTAATCGCATCCTCGAATAAATCCGAGGTGCGGTTTCTCCTTAGAAAGGAGGTGATCCAGCCGCAGGTTCCCCTACGGCTACCTTGTTACGACTTCATCCCAGTTACTGCTCATAGCGTAGACGGCTACCTCCCTTGCGGGTTAGTGCGCCGGCTTCGGCTACAAGCAACTTCCATGATGTGACGGGCGGTGTGTACAAGGCCCGGGAACGTATTCACGGCGCCGTAGCTGATGCGCCATTACTAGCGATTCCGGCTTCATGGAGTCGAGTTGCAGACTCCAATCCGAACTGAGCTCAGTTTTACTAGATTTCCTCCACCTCGCGGTCTCGGATCGTTCTGTACTGAGCATTGTAGTACGTGTGCAGCCCTGGCCGTAAGGGCCATACTGACTTGACGTCGTCCCCACCTTCCTCCCCGTTTCACAGGGCAGTCTGAACAGAGTGCTGTCCAATCAAGGACGTGGCAACAGTTCACAGGGGTTGCGCTCGTTGCGGGACTTAACCCAACATCTCACGACACGAGCTGACGACAGCCATGCAGCACCTGTGCAAATTCTCCCTTTCGGGAGTCACGCGCTTTCACGCGCTTAGAGATGCATGTCAAGGCCAGGTAAGGTTCTTCGCGTTGCATCGAATTAAGCCACATACTCCACCGCTTGTGCGGGCCCCCGTCAATTTCTTTGAGTTTTAATCTTGCGACCGTACTCCCCAGGCGGCACGTTTAACGCGTTAGCTCCGGCGCAGAAGGGGTCGAATCCTCCCACACCAAACGTGCACCGTTTACTGCCAGGACTACCGGGGTATCTAATCCCGTTTGCTCCCCTGGCCTTCGTGCCTCAGTGTCAGGAACTGTCCAGAGACCCGCCTTCGCCACTGGTCTTCCTCATGATCTCTACGCATTTCACTGCTACACCATGAATTCCAGTCTCCTCTCCAGTCCTCAAGCACGCCAGTATCAAATGCAGTTTCGGAGTTAAGCTCCGAAATTTCACACCTGACTTAGCGCGCCACCTACGCACCCTTTACGCCCAATGAATCCGAACAACGCTTGAGACCTCTGTATTACCGCGGCTGCTGGCACAGAGTTAGCCGTCTCTTCCTCTTCTGATACTATCAATGCACATACAGTTAACATGTGCACCTTGTTCTCAAATGACAGGAGTTTACAACCCGAAAGCCTTCATCCTCCACGCGGCGTCGCTCCTTCAGGGTTTCCCCCATTGAGAAAAATTCTCGACTGCTGCCACCCGTAGGTGTCTGGACCGTGTCTCAGTTCCAGTGTGGCTGGTCGTCCTCTCAGACCAGCTACCCGTCAAAGCCTTGGTGAGCCATTACCTCACCAACTAGCTGATAGGCCGCGGGTTCATCAAGAAGCGCCAGGTTGCCCCGGCTTTGATGTCGGAAAGATGTCTTCCCTGATCACATGCGGTATTAATTCGCCTTTCGGCGAGCTATTCCCCACTTCTCGGCAGATTGCCCACGTGTTACGCACCCGTTCGCCACTAAACTTTCTCCGGTATTGCTACCAAAGAAAGTCCCGTTCGACTTGCATGTCTTATCCACGCCGCCAGCGTTCGTTCTGAGCCAGAATCAAACTCTCCGTTAAAATTTGGAGCCGACCGGCCATTGCTGACCTGCCGGACAAAGTTTGCGCCGATGTTCGCTAAAACATCAGCTCTGACCATTCTAACCGTCTCCGCTCTTTCGAAAAAGAGGGAAACGGGTTCGTTCGATCAATGAATCTTTTGCCGGTTGTGAAACCGGCCAAAGTTATTAGTTCAAAGAAAACTTAACGAATAACGCACAATTCAATTTTCGCTGACTTATCTCATTCCGGATTTCACACGTCGTGTGTGCTGTGAATTGAAATCCGAAACCAAACTATCAAAGATCCTCGTCCTCCCTGCTTCCGGCCATAGCACAGCCCGATCACCGTCTTACGACGAAGCGATCGGCCCGGATAAATGGGCCAGAGAGCGGAAGAACTCCAACTGCATGCCTGCGGCTGGACCCGTATTGTGGGACGAACAAGATAGAGGCTTCGTGCGGAGGCGCAACCACAATTTCCGACATTTTTGCAGATCTTTTTCGAAACGCCTCCTGGCTGGACGCAGCCACGTGAGCCGCGTGCCATTTACGCAAGCGGCTACGCAACTGTACGCTAGCCGAGCGCCTTCCCGCAATGGCGGCAAAAGCTGGCCATACGGTCGTTTTCGAGAGTCTGGCAATTGGAACAGGTTCGCGCCTCTCTGGCCTCCACGGCGTGATGGAGTTCGACCGAAAAGATGCCGGTCGGCACCGCGATGATGCCGTAGCCCATAATCATGATAAAACACGCCAGGACGCGGCCCAGGACCGTGTGCGGCGTGATGTCACCATAGCCAACCGTGGTCAGGGTGACGATCGCCCAATAGACGCCGTGCGGAATGCTGTCGAAGCCATTCTCATCCCCCTCGATTAAATACATGAGGGTGCCGACAACGAGGACGATCGCGAAGACGGTGAAGATAAAAATGGTGATCTTGCATCGACTGGCACGGAGCGCGGTCACGAGCGTGTGACTCTCCTCCAGGTAAGGCGCGAGCTTCAGGATACGGAAGACGCGCAGGAGCCGCAGGACGCGGACCATGAGGAAGTAATGTGAGGTGGGGAGGAACAGATTGATGTAGCTGGGCAAGAATGCGAGGAGGTCGACGGCGCCGAAGAAGCTGAAGACGTAACGCAATGGAAGCCGGACGCAGAGCAGGCGGGCGACATATTCGATGGTGAAAAGGAAAGTGAAAGCCCACTCGAGATTGCGCAGGAGAACGCCATGCGTCGCCCGATACGGCTCCACGCTTTCCATCATGACGACGGCAATGCTCATGCCGATTGCTACGAGGAGCGCCAGGTCAAAGATCTTGCCGGCGCGTGTGTTGCTCTCGAAAACGATCGTATAGAGGCGCAGCTTCCACCGCGGTTGATCGCTCGTCGGGCGATGCCTTAAAAAGGGTTGGCGGTTCGGCATGGCTGTAATCTCGGCAGAGCGGCGGCCACTATGCCGAGGTCGTTATCGCAAATACAGCCTCTGAAGCCAAGCCTGAATGCGCGATCTGTCGACGACTCGCTGATTTGCCCGGGTTGGCTGTTTCATTCGATCGCGTGATCTTCGGCTTCTCGTTAGGCCAATCGCAGACTTGCCAGCAGGCTTTGCACTTCGACAGACTTCTTTGGTGCCGCCGCGATACTTGCCTCCGCTTCTTCTTGTCCTGACAGCTTTATGCTGGAGTCTCGGCGGGGTCTTGATCAAATCGATCGATTGGCCGCCGATGGCCATCGCCGGCGGGCGCAGTGCGATTGCGATTCCAGTCATGCTGCTCTGCATTGGAAGGCCGAAGTTCACCTTCTCGCCGGCACAAATTGGCGGGGCGATTGGTTATGCGCTAACAGTCGCGCTTTTTGTTTTCGCGACGCGGATGACGACCGCGGCGAACGCAATTTTCCTGCAATATACCGCGCCAATTTACGTCGCGCTGATCGGGCGTTGGTATCTGGGCGAACGCGCGCACGCTTTCGATTGGGCCGTGATTGCAGTCGCACTCTTTGGGATCGGCCTTTTCTTTCTTGATCGCCTAACGACTGCCGGCTTTTGGGGAAATATCGTCGCGCTCGGGAGCGGCCTCGCCTTCGCTTCGGTCGCACTCTTTTTGCGCAAGGAAAAAGGCGGCTCGCCAGTAACCGCCATCATTCTGGGGAACGGTCTCGTGGCTCTCGCCGGCCTGCCCTTCATGTTCCAGCATTCGTTAGGCGCGGGCGGCCTGTGGCGGCTCCTTGTGCTCGGCTCGCTACAGCTGGGATTGCCCTATGTGCTTTATGCCATCGCGATCAAATCAGTCACAGCCCTGGAGGCAACGCTCATCCCGCTGCTCGAGCCGATCCTCAATCCGCTGTGGGTCATGCTGGCATTAGGGGAACAACCGGGGCCGTGGGCGATTCTCGGAGGGACGCTCGTTCTCGGTGCGGTTCTGGCGCGTGGCGCACTCATGGTGCGGACGAGACGAAACGCGCAGGCTCTCGTTAGGCGTTAGGCATACGAAAAAGAACCCTGGCAGGCGCATGCCAGGCGGTTACGCCTCGATTCGTTAGGCTTCGTGAAGCGTGGCCAGTCGCTGCCAAAGATCGCGCTCTGCGTCGCTGAGCTCTTTCGGAATACGAATCTCGGCGACAACGTAGAGATCGCCGCGGCCACCGCCGGCGTGCGGCAACCCGCGCTCCCGTAAACGGAAGCGTTGACCACCCTGTGTGCCAGCAGGAATTTTCAGGCGCCGGTCGCCTTCCAGGGTTGGCACCTCGATTTCCGCGCCAAGCGCGGCCTGCCACGGATGCAGTGCCGCCTCGTGAATGAGATCGTTGCCTTCGACTGAGAAATCCGGATGGCGCGCGAGGCGGACCCGCAGGAAAAGGTCGCCCTTTTTTCCACCGCGCATGCCGGCTTCGCCCTGACCGGCGAGACGAATGCGCTGACCTTCGTGAACGCCTCGGGGAATTTTCACCTGATAAGTCTCGACTTTGTCCGAGTCGCTGCGACGCAGCGAAATCTGTCGCGTCGAACCACTAAGCGCTTCCTCGAGCGTGACCATGATGTCCGCTTCGACATCCTGCCCGCGCTCGACCGTAGCCGCTCGCTGACCGAATCCGCCGAAAGCCGACTCGCCGCGGCCGGCCCCAAAGAACGCTTCGAAGAAGTCGCTGAATCCCGTGCCGCCAAACTCGAACTCGACTCCACCGCCATTGCCACCGGCGGGTCGGCGAAAGCCGCCGCCAGTGTCGCGTCCCCAACCAGGCGGCGGCTGAAAACCGCCCGGCTGATTCCAATCGGCGCCGAGTTGATCGTACTTGCTACGCTTCTCGGGATCACTCAGGACTTCGTAGGCTTCGTTGATTTGTTTGAATTTTTCCTCGGCCTCGGCTTTCTCCCTGGGCTTGGCGAGATCGGGATGATGTTTCCGGGCGAGCTTGCGGAAAGCGCTCTTGATTTCATCTGCGCTCGCCGTCTTGCTCACGCCTAACGTCTCGTAATAATCTCGGAATTGGACTGGCATAAACCTTTACGGGGTGAATTTCTCGCATCGCCCGGAATGCGCAACCCGCGGACGGTCCGGCATGGGCCGGGCTACACAATCAGCTGAGCCTCGAGCCGGTTTTCCTCAGCTCGCTGTCGACACCAGAAACGCGAGCCAGATGATGTTTGCGGTGCAGGAAAAGAAAGCGCGCTCCGCAGTGTAGCCGGGAGGCGTTTGCCGATGCAAAGCATACATATGACGTGGTTCATATGAGTTATCACCCAGTGTTGGCTTGAGTTAGAAATTGCTCCTGTGAAAATAGCGACAGCCAGCGGCGGAATATCGAACGCACGACAAATGCTTGCCACCTGATCTCGACTTCGTCAGGCTGAAGCACGATGCAAATTACACCGTCGCCCGGGTCGCCTGCGATCTTCCCACCAGGCTTTCATTTTCGACCCCTGCGCCTTCTTTTCGGGCTGATCGGAGTCATCGGGATTGTTATTACCCTTATCTCGTTGCTTACCGGGTTCGTCTCTATTCCGACTAACTCAGTCGGGGTAAAACTGCGCTTTGGAGCCTATCACAGCACAGAAGGACCAGGGCTGGCCTATGCTATTCCCTATGTTGATGAAATTCGGCTCGTGCCGACACAACGCCTCCTCAAGCTCGAGTTTGGCTTCACCACCTCGGGATCGACTAACGAATATCAGGGCGACACGACTCCCGACGATACCGAGACAATGATCACGGGCGACCTCAACACCGCCCTCGTCCCCTGGGTGGTGCAATATCGCATCACCGATCCGAAACAATATCTCTTTGGTGCGCGCGAACCAGAGCAGACGCTGCGCGACCTTTCCGAAAGTGTGATGCGCGAAGTAATCGGCGACCGCACAGTCGATGAAGTTCTAACTATAGGTCGCCACGAGATCGAGACCGCGACACTCGGACGACTGGCAAAGTTATGCTCTGAATATGAGTTGGGAATGCAAATCCAGCAGGTGCAGCTCGCCACTGTGCGGCCACCGCCGACCGTCCAGGCGGCTTTCAACGAAGTGAACCAGGCGCAGCAGGAAAAACAGACCGCGATCAACCAGGCCTGGGCGATTTACAACGATGCAGTGCCAAACGCGCGCGGTCAGGCGAAGGAGCGCGAGAAACAGGCCGAGGCCTACGCCTTCCGCCGGGTGAATGGCGCGAAAGGCGATACGGAAAAGTTCAACCTGCTCCTTACCGAATACGCTAAAGCGCCGGAAATTACCCGGCAACGGCTCTATTTCGAAGCCATGGAATCCATTCTGCCAGCACTCGATCACAAGATCATTGTGGACGACAGCATTAAAGGCGTCCTACAGACCTTGCCCCTGATGGGGCCCATGCCGCCGACGGCGCCGTCGCCATAAGTCATACCTAACGAATATGCCTAACGAGACTATCTATCGCCCGCATTTCTCAACCCGCCTGGTCCGCCTTCTGCAGAATCCACTGCTGGCCGCTATCGGAGTAATCGTGATGTTCACAGGACTAAAGTGGGGCGCGTTTCTTTTTACCGTCCATCAATATGAGACCGCTATCGTGACGCGCTTCGGTAAAGCGATTCGGGTGGAAAAAACACCCGGGCTCAAATTCAAAGTTCCGCTGATCGATGCCGTCCATCGCTTCGACAATCGCATTCTCGCCTGGGATGGCCCGCCGACGGAATGCCCCACAAAAGACAAGCTCTATCTCATTGTCGATTGCTTCGCGCGCTGGCGCATCAGTGATCCGCTTCTTTACTTTAATCGCCTGAATGACGAGCGCAGCGCGCTTTCGCGTCTCGACGATATTCTCGGCAGCGAAACCCGCACCGCCGTGGCATCGAACGATCTTGTCGAAATCGTTAGGCTAACGAAAGGTCGTTCGCCTCTGCGCGATGCCGAGCTGGAAAAATCCGGCACGATCCTGCCGAGCAATCTGCCTGACATCGAGCTCGGGCGGGTTGCGATCGAAGGACAGATCACGCAGCGCGCCCGGGAAAAGATCGAAGGCTTTGGGATCGAGTTGCTCGACGAGCGTTTCAAGCGCAGCAAATACAGCCCGGCGGTGGCGGAGAAAATTATCGAGCGGATGTCGAGCGAGCGTCATCAAATCGCTTCCAAATTTCGCTCTGAAGGCCGCGGCGAAGCGGCCAATATCAACGGGCAAAAGGAGAGCGACGTCGCCTCGATCCAATCTGCCGCCCAACGCAACGCACTCAAAATCGAAGGTGAAGCCGATGCCGAAGCCGCCCGCATCTATGCCGCCGCCTACAGCTCGGCGGAAGCGCCCCAGCTTTACTCCTTTCAACGCCGTCTCGAAGTCGCGCGCGCAGCCTTTGGCCACGGCTCAACTGCCGTCCTGTCAACGGAGAGCGATTTCGGCGGGGTCTTGAAAGCGATTGGCAAAGCGGCGCCACCCACGACATCCCCAGTTGCGCCGCCATCTCGTTAGGCGCTTAGTTTTCGATCGAGACCAGGAACTCATGCGTTTTAGCTGGCCTCGAGAAGGCTATGTCCAGTCATCTCTTTTGGCTGCGGCAAACCGAGCAGGAACAACAGGGTCGGAGCGATGTCGGCCAGAATTCCGTCATGGACTTTGAAATCCTTCGCGTCATCCGCGACGTAAATCAGATGCACGAGATTAGTGGTATGAGCCGTGTTCGGAGAACCATCGGGATTGCGCATCAATTCACAGTTTCCGTGGTCGGCCGTGATGAGAAGCTTTCCGCCTAGCGACAGCACCGTCGCTACTAACCGGGCCAGGCAGGCGTCGATCGTCTCTACTGCTTTTATCCCCGCTGCAACAACGCCGGTATGTCCCACCATGTCGGGATTGGCATAATTCAAGATGATCAGATCATACTGAGCCAGCCGGCTCAAAACTTCGTTAGTCACTTCGGATGCGCTCATCTCCGGTTGCAGATCATAGGTCGCCACCTTGGGGGATGGAATGATCTTGCGATCCTCGCCCGCCGCCGGTTTCTCCACCCCGCCGTTGAAGAAATAAGTCACGTGCGGGTACTTCTCCGTTTCGGCGATACGTAATTGCTTCAAGCCGGCGGCATTCACCACGTCCCCGAGGATGTTTTTGAGCGACTGCGGTTTGAAGACTACCGGACACTGATAAGTCACGTCATACTCCGTCAGTGTAACGTAGTGAACACGCGGCCAAACTTGTCGGTCAAAGCCATCGAAATTCTGGAAAAGAAAGGCCTGTGAAAGCTGTCGCGCCCTGTCCGCACGGAAGTTGAAGAAGATAACCGTGTCGCCGTCTTGAATCCTTTGCTCGTTAGGCTGAGCAAAGATGAGCGGAGGCATGAACTCATCCGTCTTTCCCTGTGCGTAATGCCGACTGATTGCGGCCGAAGGTGAATCCTGGCAAAGCTCACCGCGACCGAGGACAATGGCATCCCATGCCTTCTTCGTTCGGTCCCAGCGCCGGTCGCGATCCATGGCGAAGTAACGTCCGACGACCGTAATAATGCGTGCGCCGCTTCCGGTCAGCTCCGCCGCGCATTTCGTTAGGTAATCCGCTCCGCCGGTCGGCGAAGCGTCGCGCCCATCGGTAATCGCGTGCACGAAGATTTGGTCGACGCCTGCCTCCTTCGCCGCGTTCGCAAGCGCAATGAGATGTTGGTAGTGACTGTGCACCCCGCCATCAGAAACCAGCCCGATAAAATGCAGCCGTGCCGGGCGAGCATGTGCGAACGCTTCCTGCAAAATGTCGTTTCGCTTCAGCTCGCCTTCCGCGATCGCTTTGTTGATCCGGGTCAGATCCTGATAAACGATGCGTCCAGCGCCGAGGTTAAGATGCCCGACCTCGGAGTTACCCATTTGGCCGGCCGGCAGACCGACATCTTCGCCACTCGCGCTTAGTCTTGCATGGGGGTAGTCGCGGTAGAGCTGATCGTGAAACGGAGTGCGCGCGAGCAGGGTCGCGTCGCCATTCTTTTCCGCCTCCGCTTTTCCACCAGGGTTGATCCCCCACCCGTCGCGAATGACCAAAACGATTGGCTTTGTCATAGAAGGCATTCTCCGGGCGCGAACGGACGGGCTCAAGCGCTTTCCCTTGCTTGCGGGATTGACAACCTGGCCAAGCGCTCGCTCTATCGCAGCAATGAAATGGCGCAATCAGATCCTGGCGCTTCTTTGCCTGACAATCTTCGTTGCCCTGGGCGTCCTCTACTTTCGACACTGGGTGGTGCAAAAACCATTCGGAATCGTCCTCTTCATTGGAGAAGGCCTGACGCCGAATCGCCTCGCTGCCACCCGCGCTTATGCCGGAGGCGCCAGCTCGCGTCTTGCGATTGAATCACTTCCAGCCGTAGCCCTCGTCTCAAATTACTCGCTGGATTTCGCAGTCCCGGATGAAGCTGCCGCCGCCACCACCCTCGCGACGGGGGTGAAGGTGAACAACCATAGCCTCGGGCTCGGGCCTAACGACAAGCGATTGCGTAGCCTGATTGATCTCGCCCGCGAAAAAGGCCGCGCCATCGGCATCGTGGCAAATGGTCGCCTAACGAATCCGACGCTGGCTGCGTTCTACGCTGCTGGCAAAGGCGATCTCGCGCAGCAACTGGCGGAGGAAAAAAAGGTCGATATCGCGCTGGGTGGCGGTAACGCCGATTTCCTGCCGGAAGCCAAGGGCGGGCATCGCACCGATGGGCGCGATCTCGTTCTGGAAATGCGGCGCAACGGCTACGAGATCGTCCGCACCAACGCCGAACTCGAGACGATTCCACAATGGCGTCGACCGAAGTTAATCGGTCTTTTCAGCGAAGGCGAAATGGCCTACAGCCACGAGCTGGCGGCCGGAAGCGAGCAACCCGCGCTGGCCGACATGACCCGACGCGCCATTCAACTCCTGCAATGGAATACCGGCGGCTATCTTCTCATCGTCGATGCCGAACTCATGAGCACAGCGGCGCGTGAAAATCGCGGCGAGCGGACCCTGGCCGAGACCGTGCAACTGGATCGCGCGGTGGCGGCGGCCCGCAACTACATGGGAGAAAATTCAACCATTCTGGTGGCCGGCAATCTTGGCATCGGCGGGCTTTCGCTGAACGGCTTTCCGTTCCGACGCGATAGCGGCATGGCGTTATTAGGGGTGAATTCGTCCGGCGAACCGGCTCTCACCTGGGCCACCGGGCCTAACGGAAACGCGACGCGGTCAGCCGCGACGGCAAACAATGACGCACCGCCACCACCCGCAGAAGGACCAGCGCCGCCAGCGCTCCCGGAGCCAGCCGCTGCCTACGCACCGGCAGCGCGCAACACGGTCGATGACGTTCTTGCCGCCGGGTCCGGACCTGGTAGCGATGCGCTACGCGGCTGCCAGGACAATACCGTGATTTTCAAGATCATCGCCGGACAATTGTGATTTGCCTAACGACCAGACTTTTGAGAGATGAACCGCCCGCTGCCTCGCTCATTGGACCGGCAGATCGGCTTCCTTCCAGGCGCGAAAACCGCCGGCCATTGATCGCACATTGCGGTAACCCATTCGTTGGAGGCTTTCGGCGACCAGCGCGGAACGGCTCCCGCCGCCGCAGTAACAGATGATGCGCTGATCAAGGTCCGGAACCAGCGCTTCGATTTCCAGTTCGACCTCGCCGCGCGGGAGATGCTTTGCGCCTTGGACGTGACCAGCTTCCCAATCTTCCTGTGCGCGCACGTCAAGCAAAGTCGCGGCGCCACAGCCGACTTCATGCCTGGCGTCGTTAGGCGAGATTTCGTCGACGTTTTTCTTCGCTTCGGCAACGAGCTGTTGGAATCGGTTTGGCTGCGGCATCGAGTATTTGTACGACCAATATTCGATCGGGTCGAGTTGGACGAGACAGCAAAAGCGTAAAGCGCATGCTGCATCAGAGTTCTCACACTAAGCGCGTGATGACCTGGCTGCCGAATCGGGGCTAACGTCGAGCCTTCGATTATTCGTAACGCAAGGCTTCGATCGGATCGAGCCGCGCGGCTTCGCGGGCTGGATAGAAACCAAAAAAAATTCCCACCGCGGCGCTGAAAAAGAAGGCAACGACAATGGACGTTATCGAGATGAGCGTCGGCCAGTGCGCGACCTTCGACAGAATCTGGGAAGTGCCAAGGCCGATAACAATACCAATCACGCCTCCGATAGAACTGAGAGTGACGGCCTCGATGAGAAACTGCGTGAGAATATCGCGCCCATGCGCCCCGACCGCGAGACGCACGCCAATCTCGCGCGTCCGTTCGGTCACGCTCACGAGCATGATGTTCATGATCCCAATTCCACCCACGACGAGTGAGACGCTGGCGATCGCACCCAGCAATAAGGTCATTACCTTGGACGTGGCGGTCGCGGCCTCGGCAATCTCCTGCTGATTTCGCACCGTAAAATCATCGTCACGTCCGGGACGGATATTATGCCGCTGCCGAAGGAGCTCGATGATCTGCTGCTGGCCGGGCGCGAGATCGTTAGGCGAAGCTACCTGCACGTTGATCCCGCGCAGAGTCGTTCCTCCGATGACGCGCTTCATCGCGCTCGTGTAGGGCATGATGACGATGTCGTCCTGGTCGGTGCCTTGCGGGCTCAATCCCTTGGGCGTGAGCACTCCGGTGACGAGGAATGGGACACCTTTAATGCGCAGGATCTGTCCGATGGAATTGTCAGAACCGAAAATCTGGCTCGCGGTGGTGCGCCCGATGACACAGACCTTATTTGCGCTGCGCACATCCTGCGGGGTGAAAATCGCGCCCTCGCTCAGCGGCCATTTCCTAATATCAAAATACTCCGGCGACTCGCCGTAGATGCGGGTGAACCAGTTTTGATTCCCGGCCGAGACCTGACTTGTGGACACCACTTCTTCGCTCACAGCAACCACTCCGGGCACTTCCCGACGGATCGCTTCCGCATCCTCGATCTTTAGCGTGCCGGCACTGCCCCAACCGGTACGAATGCCGCTGGAGGTGACGCTGCCGGAGAAAATCAGGATCACGTTTTCACCCAGGCTGGCGATCTGCTGCTCGACCTGCGCTTTGGCACCGTTGCCGATGCTGACCATCGCAATGACCGCGCCCACGCCAATGATAATGCCCAGCGCGGTCAGAACCGAGCGGAGCTTGTTTCGGCGCAAGGCGCGAAACGCGATCTTGAAAGTGGAGTCGACTCTCATGCTTTCTTCAAATTGGCGTCGGCGAGCACGCGGCGAGTTTCCAATCATTGATCCTCGGAGCGCAGGCAGGCAATCGTGGCGAAAGTCTAATCTGCAGTTTCATGACAGGGCTTCTGCGGCCAGTGTGCGCCTAACGACCGGGTCATCGCTCTGCACGAGGCCGTCACGCATCACGATGTTGCGCTTGGCGTAGGCGGCAATGTCGGATTCGTGCGTCACCATGACGATCGTGATGCCGCGATCGTTGAGCTTCTGAAAAATGTCCATGATCTCGACGCTGGTGCGGCTGTCGAGGTTGCCGGTCGGTTCATCGGCCAGAACGACTTCCGGGTCGTTGATCAACGCGCGCGCAATCGCTACGCGCTGTTGCTGGCCACCGGAAAGCTGGCTCGGATGGTGATCTTCCCGCCCGGCGAGGCCGACGGCGGCGAGGACTTTGCCAGCTTTTTCGCGCAACTGCGTGTTCGTTAGGCGATGCTCGCCGTAGAGTAGCGGCAGCTCCACGTTTTCGAGCGCGGAGGTGCGCGGGAGCAGATTAAAACTTTGGAAAACAAAACCGAGTTTACGGTTGCGAATATCGGCCAAACGGTCGCGATCAAGTCCTGAAACATCCAAGCCGTCGAGGAGATAACGCCCTTCGCTCGGACGATCGAGACAGCCGAGCATGTTCATCAGAGTCGATTTCCCTGAGCCACTCGAACCCATGAAGGCAACGAACTCGCCGCGCCTGATCTCGAGGGAAACGCCACGCACGGCCAGCACTTCAACCTCACCTGTGTGGTAGGTCTTGTGCACGTTTTCCAGCCTAACGACGGCATCGTTCCCGACCATGACAAGAACACTAGAAGCGGCGCGAAGCGCCGCTGAACGGATTGTTAGACTGCGCGGAATTGCCAGGGCTGCCCGTGATGGCGGTGACGACGCGATCGCCTTCGTTTAAGCCTTCGGTTACTTCGGTGAAAATTCCGTCGCTGATTCCGGTTTTGATTTTCACTGGCGTCACACTCGCGCCGCGCAGCACGTAAACCGTTCGTTCGATCTGATGATCGTTAGGCTTGACTCGTGGTCCGCGGCTGGCGGCGGGCGCCGGAGTGACTTCCGGCGGGCGGAACCGCAGAGCCGCATTGCTAATTTTGAGCACATTGTCGCGCTGCGCGCCGACGATGGAGACATTGGCCGTCATGCCAGGTTTCAGCTTAAGATCGGCGTTGTTAACGCCGATGACGGTGTCGTAGGTGACGACATTCTGCACCGTCGTCGGGGCATTGCGCACCTGCACAACATCCCCATGAAAGGTTCGGCGGGGAAAGGCGTCGACGGTGAAGTCCACTTTTTGTCCGACGTCAACACCGCCGATATCCGCCTCCGCCACGGCCGCGTCGATTTGCATTTTGCTCAAGTCATTCGCGATCGTAAAAACGACCGGCGCGCTCAGGCTGGCGGCGACGGTCTGGCCGACATCGACGCTGCGCGAAATGACGATGCCGTCGATCGGCGAAGTGATGGTGCAATGGTCCAGATCCACTTTTGCCTTCTCGAGGGCGCCTTCCTTAATCTTCAACTGCGCTTCGGCCTGATGCAGAGCGGCGTTGGCCTGATCGAGCTCGGATTGCGCAGAGTTTTGTTTCGCGACCAACTCCTGCGTCCGCTTTTGGCTGATCTGCGCCAGCTCGAGCCCGGCCCTTGCGTTATCGAGGTCGCCTTGTGCCTGCAACACAGCCGCCTGGAAAACGGCCGGATCGATCTCAGCCACGGTCTGTCCGGATTTAACCGGTGAATTAAAATCGACGTAAAGCTTGCTGATATTGCCTGAAATCTGGCTGCCGACTTGCACGTTCACTACGGGGTTGAGAGTACCCGTCGCGGTCACGGCCTGGGTGATGGAGCCGCGCGTAACAGCGGCGGTTTGATATTGGCTTTCCCCCTCGCGACCGCAGCGTCGAAAGACGAAAAGCGCAAGCAACAAAACCAAGACCGCGCCACTGATAAGGATGATTCGTTTCATGAAAAATGCCGCCGACTTCGCGCCGGCAGCTATTATTAAGACCGGTCGGCACCGGAATTAGTTACAAGAAACCATGCGCCGCTATCTGGAAATCTACTCGATCATGCTGCGCAACTCGCTCATTCGCGAGCTGAGCTTCAAGGCCAATTTCATCCTCTGGATGATCGTGGAGGTACTTTGGTTTTGCGGCCAGATTCTTTTCTTCAGCATCATCTTTGGACAGGTCGACAAAATTGGGGACTGGACGAAATGGGAAGTCGTTTTGCTCGTCGGCACGCACCAGATCATAGCGCAGCTCTTTCAGGCATTCTTCTTCGTCAACGTCGCCAATGTCCCCGAGCTGGTGCGCACGGGAAAACTCGACTCGCTTCTCGTTCTGCCGCTCGACAGTCAGTTTGTCGTTTCGACAAAACAGTTCGGACTGGACAGTGTGGTCAACGCGCTCCTCGGCGCAATTGTGGTCATCTTTTCGTTAAGCAAGCTGCACGTCGTTCCGGGGCTGGTCGCCATTATGCTCTATCTCGTCGCCCTCGGCTTCGGGATCGCAATCCATTACTCGATCATGCTCACCCTGGCGGCGGTCAGCTTTTGGATCGTTCGCGCGCAAGGTCTGGTCTACGGTTACTTCAATTTCCTCAACATCGCGCGGTATCCGGACGTCATTTTCCCCAAAATTTTCCGGCTCGTTTTCGGCTGGTTCATTCCGGTGGTGATTGTGGCCAATATTCCGGCGCGACTGCTCATCAAGTCGTTAGGCCAGCCGAGCTGGCTCATGCTTCATCTCGTTGTCGCAGGGACGATTGCGGCCCTAATCAGCCGTGCATTCTGGTATTGGGCCCTCCAGCATTATTCGAGCGCCAGTTCCTGAGGCCAGCCCTTGGAATGGAGAAAGCGGAAGGCCAGAAATCGCTCCAAAACCGCTTGCACCAAAATCTAATTGCCCTTAATTACCCTCCCTTCCGTCCGGACAAGAGGAAAACATACCCGGAATTGCTCAGCTTTATGGCCCGTTCAAGCAAGAAATCAGCACCAAAAAAAACCGCGAGAAAAGCTGCTCCGAAGGCCGCCACGAAAAAGGCTGCGTCGCGCAAGACCTCTGTCGTGGCAAAGAAACCGGCCACGGCAAAAAAAATCAAACCGAGCAACAGTAAATCCTCGAAGCCCGCGAAAACGTTGAAGGCTGCGGTGGCAGCAACTCGTTCCGCGAACGGCAAGCCAAGGAAGCTCGGCAAGGGCACGGAAACGATGGTTATCATCGGCAACAACCACAAGACGAACGAGCGTCGGCTCGATCCTTTCATCCGCGGGCAGAAGGAGAAGCTCCTGCAGCTGCGCGATGCCATGGTCGATTCGATGGCGGGAGTCGCGCAGGATACCTTACGCGCCCGTGCGGAGGGCAGCGAAGCTTCTGCTTTCGGAATGCATCAGGCCGATGCCGGAAGCGACGCCTACGATCGCGATTTCGCGCTCAGCCTTCTGTCGCAGGAACAAGACGCGTTGTACGAGATCGACGAAGCCTTGAAACGAATCGACCTGGGCACCTACGGAAAATGCGAGATGTCGGGTAAACCGATTTCGCACGCACGCCTGGAGGCAATCCCGTTCGCGCGTTTCACTGTGGAGTGCCAGTCGCAATTGGAAAAGCAGAACAAGGCGACGCGCGTCCGCCAATCGGTCACCTCACTTTTCGGTCTCACCGACGATGAATCGCGAGAAGGTGAGGAAGAGGAAGTCCCGGCCGATACCAAGGATTAACGAACATGCCGCAAGAAATTATCACTCTCGAATGCACCGAAGCGAAAGCGGCCGGGGCGCCCGCTTCGCGCTACATGAGCACGCGAAACAAAAAAAGCCCACGGACCCCGAATCGCCTGGAGAAAAAGAAATACAATCCGTTCTTGAAGCGGCATACTCTGCATCGCGAGACTCGATAATATGCAACCCAAAACTGCTAAACGCCGTTCCGCTTTTCGTCGCGCTAATCGAACCATGCCCCGCCGCCGCATCGATATTGCGGCTGAAGCGATCGACTACAAGAACCCGGATCTGCTCAGAAAATTTGTGACCGAAAGCGGAAAGATCCTGCCGCGCCGTGTGACGGGGATGCCGGCGCACATGCACCGCAAGATCACGCGCGAAATCAAGCGCAGCCGTTCGGCGCTCTTGATGAAGTAGAGGCTGGCCAGGACGGCGTCTCTTTCTGCAGGCCCCCCAATGCGCGGAAGCGTCGGAAATCTTCGCTTAGTCGAACCGATTATTTTTGCTCAAGAGCGTGCGCAGGCGGCGAAGTGGCTTCCACGGCGCTAAGCGTCTCCAAGATTTTGTAGGTGTGCTCGGCGCCCTTCGGCACAGCGGAGGAATCGCCCACGTTCAAGATGACCGTCTGACCTTCGATGTGGAGTTCAGCGCGACCTTTGAGGACGTATCCCACAGTTTCGCAGGGGTGTTCGGAGATCGGCCGCGATGGGAGGTCGTACGGGAAATCACCCGCGCGGCTTCCCCGAAACGAGCGGCCAGCCGGCGGGTGAAAAATTGGAGGAATAGAGATCGACTCGCGCGGCTACGGAAGGACGCGATCGGTCAATGTGTCGTGATGCAGAGCGCAATGCTGACGGAGCTCAAACCAACCGCCGGCGCTTTTGCCTGTCTGCGCAATGCTGGTCTTCTCGCCCTCGGCGTACTTTTCCCAGCTGTCGTAACGCACAATGCCAAGGAAATTCCACGGCGCGCCTTCCAAATGCGCCATCAACACATTCCCTGAAGCGGTGTCGCCCGGAGTCGCTTCACTCAACATTTTCTCCAGATCCTCGCGATGACCGGGCGCGGCCCGATAATCGGAAACAATATAGACGGAGCCGGAACTCTTCGAGGCATCGTCGAGACCAAGCGCCTTTGAGAAATCAGCCCACGATGGACCGGCGACAAAGGTGTCAGTGTGCCATTCGCTGAGCAGACGTTGTTGAGGTGTCATCGGCGTGCCACTCATGTCCACGGTAGCCTTGGCGCCGATGTGCTCGACAGCTGCGTAATCCCAGGAATCGCCATCCTGATGTCGCAGGACGATTCCTTTGCGATCGGGATGGTCTGGATCCGGCTGCTTGATCCAATCCTCCAGCTCTTTTGCTTTGCCGAGGGCGGCTTTGACTATGAAGACATGATAAACGTCGGTTCGCTTTGAAACCGTGTTCCCTTTTGCTGCGACCGAGTCTTGCTGTCCATGCAAGGCAGCGAGTGGCATGAAGGCAAAGAGCGCGAGGGCGCGAGTGAGTAATTTCATTTTTTCTTTCTGTTAACTGGCTAGTGACTTGGGCGCGAGGTATTTCAGCTTCGCCATCCCATGTCAAGCCTAACAATGCCCCGTGGAGGCCTCGTTAGGCTTTGCGGCTCCGTTCGCCTTGCTCGATCAATTTCCAGAATTCGCGCGTTTTGCCGAGCTGATCGTCTTCCGCCATTGGCAGTTTGCTGCGGAAAAGGAAGTCGCGCAGCGTGTTCTTGTGCAGCACGCGGTGCACCGTCACACCCTCCGGGCTGCGCTCGAAGTAGATGCGATAGTCTTTTGCCCGATAGCGGTAGAGCTTTTTTTTCTCCCGCTCGATCACGCCAAAATGTTTGCCATCCAGATTATCGAGGTCTTCGGGAAGAATCTGAAACTCGGCCAGCAAATCGAGCTGGAGCGCTTTCGGCAACGCCGCCATCTCCGCCGCACTCAGCTCATTAAAGATAATTTGAAACATGGGTTCGAGTGCTGATTCGTGAATCGGAAAGCTTCACGATTCCCCGCGCGCGATCACGAAACCACGAATCTCGGCCCTACAAGTAAACCCGGCGCGCCCGGCTGCCAATGCCGGTAAAAATCTCCCATGGAATTGTCCCTGCCCGCTCCGCCACTTCCGCTGCCAGAATTTCTTCGTCGCCCTGTTTACCCATGAGAATGACCTCATCTCCAAGGCCAACGTTAGGCACAGCCGAGACGTCGACCATCGTCAGGTCCATCGTGATTCGGCCGAGCACGAGGCAACGCTGGCCGCCGACCAGGACCGAAGCTTCGCGGTTGGATTGCGCACGCGGAAAACCATCGGCATACCCGGCGCTGATCGTTGCGACGCGCATCGGCCGCGGTGTGATGAAGGTGCGGCCATAGCTCACGCTCCGGCCTGGCGGCAAATCGCGAAGGAGAGCGATGCGCGACTTCAGGGTCATGATCGGCCGAAGAAACTTCTGTTCGTTAGGCAAAGGTGAAGAGCCGTAGAGCATGAGGCCGGCGCGCACGATGTCGAAACGATGTTGCGCAAAGGCCAGAATCCCGGCGCTGAGCAGGACATGCACTTTGTAGTCGCCCGGCACGCGCATCCGCATTTGCCTAACGAGCAATGCGAACTGCGTCAGCTGTCTTTCCGTGAAAGCAAAATCTTCTTCCGCGACGGGCAGGTGTGTCGAAATGCTGTGCAGCCGCACCTGAGAAAGCTGCGAGATCTTTTCCAGCTCGCCGAGCGCTTCGTCCTGCCAGCAACCCATGCGCCCCATCCCGGTGTCGATGCCAAAGTTGAGCGGGCTGCCCTTGAAGGCGCGGGCTTCCTCGAAACTTGAAACGGTGGCGATGAATCCATGTTCGACGATCGCTGCCCGCTCCTGCGGCAGTGCAGGGCCAAGGATGAGAATTGGGTGCGCGATCCCGCTGGCGCGCAGCTCCAGTGCCTCGTGCAGGTTCGCCACGCCGAAAAGCTGTGCGTCATCTTGCAGCGCGTCGGCCACTTCGATCATGCCGTGGCCATAACCGTTGGCTTTTACGACGGCGAGCAGTTCAGTCTCGGGACCGATGCGTTCGCGCGTAACGCGCGCATTGTGGCGCAGAGCTCCTCGATCGATCTCCGCCCAGCAACGATCAGTGCCTGACGAATTCATTTTTTTGCAGTCGTGATATAGGGCGTGCGCAAATAAATTGGCTGCAGCGGTTCCTCGCTGAAATCTTTCGCTCGCAGGGCAAGCTCAGCCAGACGCAGCGCCGATGGATGCTCGATCGAAATCCGGTCGAACGCCGTCAAGTGTTCGGTGGCAAAGATTGGCACACCATTGGCCCTCTGCGCTTTCCCTCGAACCTCCTCGGGCGTGCCCAGTGATGGTCCTTCCAGACATTCTCCATTTGCGACTGATGCAAAGTAAAACGTGCCCCGCCGCGCATTGCCGATGACACAATAAGCCACCTCATCGAAGGCCACGATCGATGGTAAACCGACCAGTCTCGCACTGGATGCTGCGCGCAAGCCGAGCGCGGTCGCAATCGCGATGCGCACTCCGGCATAGGATCCCGGACCGAGCCCAACGACAATGATGTCGGGCGGCGCGGTGGCTTGATAAATTTCCTGGAGATTCTCGTAGAAAAAACCGGAGTCTTTTCGATCCGCCGGGAAAGTGCGGAATTCTCGCATTTCACCTCGGTCGCAAAGGGCGATACTGCCGACGGCGGAAGAAAGTTCGAGGGCGAGGACTTTCACATTTCCTCCTCGGTGATCGTCCGGCACCTCTCGTCCACAATCTCAAGTCGTAACCACCGCGTCCGTTTCGGCAAAACTTGCGCAAACCGATCGGCCCACTCGACTACGCAAATGCCACCGTCCTCGAGGTAATCGTCGAACCCAAGCTCGTCAATTTCCGCCCGCGACCCCAGCCGATAAAAATCAAAATGAAAGACCGGCAAGCGACCGCCGCCATATTCGTGCACGAGGGTAAAGGTGGGACTGGTCGCTTCCTCGGTGCTCTCGAGACCCTGAAGCAGGCCTTTGACAAAATGGGTCTTGCCCGCGCCGAGATCGCCGATGAGCGCCACCACATCGTTAGGCTGAAGCTGCCACGCCCATTCGTTTGCGAAGTTGATAGTCTCTTCCACGCTAGTGGAAATGTGTGTAGCCATGGAAGGAGCGGTGGGTGACGGGTGATGGACGTCGGGTGAGATGACCGATGCGAGTAAGAGAAAGACGCATGAATTTTTTGCGCCACTTCCTTTCGAGCGCGGCAGCATCGTTAGGCGAAAGGGCGAAGAGCAACTCGTAGTCTTCGCCGTCATTAATCGCCTGCGCGATCGAGCAGCCTCGCGTCCGCGGGAGAGTCTTTTCGTCGATCTCGAAGCCAACTGCGCTGGCGTTCGCGAGACGGGGAAGATCAGCGCCGAGGCCGTCGCTCAGATCCATCATGGCGTGGATGCGAAAATGCTGCGTTAGCCAGCGCGCTTCTTTCAGTCGTGGAACGAAATTGAGGTGCCGTTTTCGAACCGAGCCGCCTAACCTTCCAGTGACATAAAGCAGATCACCGTTCTCGCCGCCGCTGCGCAGGACACATCGGCCCTTTTCGACCGAACCGGCGGCACTGATCGAGACAACGATCGGGCCGCGCGTGCTGCTGGTTTCTCCGCCCACAATCGCGACCTTGAATCGCGCCGCAGCTCGCCTGAGGCCCTGGTAAAGTTGTTTCATCCAACGCCCTTCGCTCTCGGCCGGAGCGATAAGCGTGACGAGTGCGTACTGCGGGATACCAGACATCGCGGCAAAATCGCTCAGGGTTCGCATCATCGCTTTCCAAGCGATCGCGCCCGGCTTTTCGTCTGGCAAAAAATGCACGCCTTCAACTACGCAATCCGTCTTAAGCAAAAGCAATTCCTCCCTTTTTGTTCCGGCCAGTACAGCACAATCGTCCCCCGGACCCACGATCACTTCGCGGCGCGACTCGAGGCGCGCGACCAGCTGAGCGATCAGCCGGTCCTCTCCCAACTCGCGCAACTTCATTGCGAGATGAGATTAGGAAAAGCGAGCGCGCTGAGGGAAAGAAAATTGAAGAGGGCATGCATGGTCATCGAAACAAGGATCGAGCCGCTCCATTCATAGGCGAGAGTAAAGCAGCTGCCGAGGATAAAAAGCGGGCCTAAACTCGGCAAATGAGCATGCACCGCCCCGAAGAGCAGTGCATTCAGGAAAAGACCAGGACCGCGCCCGAAGTAACGCTTCAGCACGCCGTAGAGGAAGAAGCGGAAGATGAATTCCTCCGCGAAGGGCGCGATCATGACTGCCAGCACGATGATGAGAACGCGCTGTTGTAATGTTTCCGAGCCGGTAAATGTGTCGATAATCTGCTGTCGGCTTTCGCCCTCCCCGAGCAGCCAGCGCGAAATGCTGTCGGCGGCGAGCAGCAGCGGATAGGCGGCGAAGAGTAGCACAGCCGCCGTGCTCACGACGCGCCCGAAACCGAGCCGGGGAAAACCGCCTAACGACAACACGCTGAAGCCGCGCAGTTGCAAGAGCGTGGTCAGAAGAAAAACGACTGCCAGGGAAAAGCCGCCGGTGAAAACCAATTCACGCGTGCCAATAACGGCATGCTCGATCTGCGTGGCATAGACTACATTGAGAATAAACCAGCCAACCAGAATGAGCGCCGCGATCGCTTCCGGGAAGCCCAGCTGCCTCTCGCCTAACGAAACCGCGCCTCCGGTGCGGGCCGAAACCTGGCGATAAAGGGAGAGATATACATACAGCCCGGCGGCAACGAGCAGCGTGTTGATCAGGCTGTCGAACATCGGCCGCCGCGTCGTTAGGGTGCGTAGAAGCTCGGGAGAAAATAGGCGCGACCGCTTTGCAGTTGCGGCTCGAGCTGACCCGGAAGCACAAGCTCGAGCTTCGTATCGCCACTCTTTGCCAGCAGGCGAAAAAGCCGGCTCAGGCTGAATGGCGGACCATAGCGGACAATCCCGGCATCGGAGGCGCGAGCCAGTTCCTTTGCCTTGGCGTAGGCGTCTTCGATTTGGCCGAGGCCGTCGATCAGTTTCGCATCGAGCGCGTCCCGGCCAGACAGGATGCGCCCGTCGGCGATGCCAGTCCGCAGCGTGTCAGGCGAGAGTTTGCGTTCCTTCGCCACGATACCGAGAAACTGTTCGTAGGTTTTCATGACGAAGCTCTGGATGTAATCGCGTTCCTCGGGCGTAATCGGCCGCGCACCGTTTAGCATGTCTTTGAACTTCCCGCTTTTGAAGACGACCGAAGCAAGCCCGATTTTGTTAAAAAGTTGCTCGTAGTTCAGGGTTTGAATGATGACGCCGATGCTGCCAGTGATACTGGTTGCGTTAGCCATCAAATACTGTCCACCGCAAGAAACGTAATAACCGCCGGATGCGGCGAGCGAATCCATGTAAACGACGACCGGCTTTTTCGCCCGTGTCTTCACTACAGCGTCATAGATCATGTCGGATGCGGTCACTTCGCCGCCCGGCGAATCGACCTCAAGAACAACCGCACGAACGCTGCTATCGTCGCGCGCCTGCGCGAGTTGCCAGCGTAGGTCGTCGACCATTGATTCAGCGACGTTGCCGGGAATACTTGTACTGATGAGTCCGCGCAATGTGATGACGGCGATCTTCTTGTTGCTGCCGCGCGTGCCGAGTTCAACGATCTGCTCCCGGAAGCGCGGGCGATATTCGATGTCGGCCCGCTGACCCTCAAAACGACTTACGACCGCACCGCCAAGGAAGAGGTTGATGAGCCCACTGACACAGAGTGCGACAAAAAGAAAAATGCTTAGACAACCCAGTTTTCGATTGGCCATGGCCGGGATGCAATCGCCGAAGAAGCACGGAGGCACAAGCGCTTTTCGCGCGGCGTGGAAGCTACAGTTGGCAGGGAAAGTGCTTTTTAAGAATGGTGACTATGACACCGTTGAATCCAAGCGGGCACCTCGAAAAAAGCGAGGCCGCGATCCGTCCCCGACCCAAGAGCCGAGCGAAGCCAAAACGCCGACGCCGCAAGTGCACCGCGGTCGGCGATGGAGAGATTACACGTCCCGCCGCGGGCACGCTTTCGCGCACCAAAAGCTTGCTGCTCGCCGCACTGAAAGTCTGGGAATTGAAAAACGGCATCCGCGACTAGCGGAGCTGCTTTCAATCTCGAGATTCTGCAGATCGCAGTCGCTGTGCGTCTTGCATCGTTCGCAACGGTTTTTCGTTAGGCAAAGATAGCGCAATCTTCAGCCGCACGCTGTTTCCACGGCTCGAGCTGCGGCGCAGCTTCCGATTGACATCACGGCCCCGTCTCAGGCAAGCTAGTCCCCACGGATCAGCTTGTTCCCTCATTCTCAGCCATCTATATGCCGCGCTCTCAAAAATCTCTAAAGGGTCGTCTATTTCCACAGCTCGCTGTCGGCCTTGCTCTCGTTTTCTTAACTCCAAGCCATGGCGTTCAGGCACAAAGTCCGTTGCAGGTCACAAGCGCCAGCACAATTTACGAAAGCGCCTACTGGGGAAACAAAGTCGAGACCTTCTCGTCGCGCGGCACGAACCTCGGCTCGGTCGCGACGGTGACGCATCCCACAGGCCTTGCTTTTGATACTTCGGGCAATCTTTACATCTCGAGCGACGACCGGCCGAACTACAAAATCCTGAAGGTCGCACCGGATGGCACAGTAACAACATTCGCTTCCACCGGGCTTGGCTTTCCTCACGGTCTGGTTTTCGACACCGCGGGAAATCTCTTCGTTGCCAACTCCGGCCTGAATATCATCCGCAAGTTTGCGCCCGACGGGACGAGCACGATTTTTGCCGATGAAAGTGACGGTCTTTCCACTCCGATCGATCTGATCTTCGATCGCGGCGGCAATTTGTATGTCTCGAACGGCGATGGCGGACCGTCGGGCACGGGCAGTGTGCTGAAGTTTACGCCCGATGGCAGTGTCTCAACCTTTGCCGACAGCGGCTTTCAAACTGCCTACGGCCTCGCTTTCGACCACAACGGCAATCTTTATGTCTCAAATGCTGACGGTGGCTGGATTGAGAAATTTTCCCGCACCGGGGCCGATTTGGGGGTGTTCGGAACTGCGCAGTTATCTCAGCCGCTCGGTATCGTCTTCGATCGCGCCGGCAACCTCTACATTGCGAACTCGAAGAGCAACAATATCGAAAAATTGTCTCCCACCGGGGACGATTTGGGCGTGTTTGCGACGACCTCCTTCGCGCCACACTTCCTCAAGATAGTCTTGCCGGCGCACGCGCTGTAGAGGACGAACTTCTTCGCCACCGTGGCCCGGTGTTAAGGCCGCGAATTGACAAACAGTTTTACGAACGGGAGTCATCGCCCTACCCTGCGAATCTTGGCGCCCATAGCTCAGCCGGATAGAGCAACGGATTTCTAATCCGTCGGTCGGAGGTTCGAGTCCTCCTGGGCGCGCACGCCTTTAATCGTTAGGCAGGCGAACCAAAATTCCAACATATAGTCTCAACTCCCGAGCGCGCGTTTCCTATCCGTTGGACGGTGTAGTGAAAGTTATGATCGGAGAGAAGTCGCTCATACCGTTTACACAAGTCGTCGCTACCTGAGCCTCGTAGGTGACGCCGGGCGAAAGGTTCTTTAGTTGAGCCGTTGGCACGGCCACGGTGCGACCTTTCCACGTTGTGGCACCGGCCTTGCGATATTGCAGAACGTAACTGGTTGCGCCGCTTACAGCGTTCCAGGTCAGATTCGCGTTTTTGGAGTTGATCCGGCTCACCGTCAGGCCTGTCGGCGTGCTACAGCTTGTCGCTTCACAAAACTTTCCGGTAAATCCATCGCGATCGACATAGATCAGGGAGATATCGTCGAATTCGTGACCGTTGCCCTTCGAAGCCCCGCCGCTGAAGTAGAGGCAGCCATCACCGACGACATGAATATCCAGTCCGAGCCCGGCAGCGTATTGCTTCACGTATTGCACGACACCAGTCGGATCGTACTTGGCGAGAAAGATGTATTCATTGCCGATCGGCGGAAGCGAGATGGTATCAAAGACCACTCCCGGTCCGCTCGCGGCAAAACCGCTTACGTAGCTATTGCCGGTTGCATCGACGCCGATCGAATAACCTACATCGGCCGGAGGTCCACCCGCGTGATGCAGCCATTGAATCACACCATTGGTGTCGTAACGCGCGACGAAGATATCCTGAGCATTGGGATCAGTGCTGGTGACACTGAGACTATCGAAATTTGCCGTGCCGGAAAAATCTCCGGTAATGTAGTAGCTATCCGCCGGGCCGACGGCGATGGAGTTAGCGCTATCCGTTCGGAAGCTGATGTTGCTTCCGCCGCGATGCACCCAAATGTTGTTCCCAGCGGGATCGTATTTCGCGAGGAAGGCATCGCCCAAACCGCTTGCCGTGACAGAGTGACTGTCAAACCTCGCCGTGTTTTGAAATTCCCCCGTGATGGCGATCTGGCCCGACGAATCAACCACGACTCCGTGCGCGATATCGGAGCCGGAGCCACCGGCGCGCTTCAACCAAAGTAGCGTTCCAGATGGGTCGTATTTCGCCAGGAAGACATCGAAGAGTCCCGCGCTTGTCAGGGTCACGCCATCGACCGTGATGGTACCGCTGAAAAACCCAGTCACGTATACGTTGCCCGCGCTATCGAGCGCGACGCTATTTGCCATATCGCCCGCGGTCCCTCCAGCGTTCTTCACCCAAACAACGGCGCCGCTTGGATTATACTTTGCGATGAACCAATCATAATCGCCGTGACCGGTAAGAACGATGTTGTCGAATGTCGCCGTGGGATGAAGGCCATTCGTCTGGATATAACCAACAACGTAGGAGTTACCGGCCGAGTCGGTCGCGATATCATTCCCCTGATCAAGCAGATCACCGCCGGCGGTCGTCGCCCATTGCAACACGCCGTCAGGATTATACTTCGCGACAAACACGTCAGCCGCGTGACACGGAATCGAGACATTGTCGAAGAGCGCCGGATTGCTCACCATGCCGGTGGCATAACTATTTTGCAGCGCGTCGCTGCTCACGCCGGTGCTAATGCCGCCCGTGCCGACCTGCTCGATCCACTGCGCAGTTTGAGCACAGAGTCGGGTTGCGCTACAGCCAAGAGTCAGCGCGGCGACAGCCGCTACCTGCATGGAAATTTTCCTCCACGAAACGAAATAGGTCATAACTATTTGTTACAAACGGCGGTGCGACCAAACAAACGCCGAAAGGTTTCACACTTGTAACCCGACTTCGCCTAACGAGTGCGGTAGCCCGGCAAGGCAATGTGTTTCGATCGATCAGGCCTAACGAACCGCCGCGGAATGTTTACGCTCGTGCTCCAGGAGCCATTTCTTGCGCCACAAACCGCCTCCATAACCGCAGAGCGTGCCGTCGGCACGAATGACGCGATGGCATGGAATGATAATGCAGAGCATGTTTTCACCATTGGCGCGACCGACAGCACGACGCATTTCCTTGTCGCCCAACTGCTCGGCCATCCACGAGTAGGAACGGGTTTCGCCTATTGGAATTGTTTGCAGCAATTTCCAATCACGCAGTTGAAATGGCGAACCGACCGGCGCGATGGGCACATTGAATTCAAGGTTCTTCCCCGAAAAATAATCGGCTAACTGTCTTCGCGTCGCCGCGAGGTGGCGATGTTCGCCGGGAACGACATTGGTTTTTAGTCGGCTACGCAAAATCGATAGTTCTCGTTCGAGAGCGCGACGATCAACGAACTCGAGCAGACGCAGGCCCGCGTCGTCGGCGATGGCGAGCATCGAGCCGAGTGGAGTTTCGATTCGTTCCGCAAAGAGGCCGCCTTGTTCTTTCGCCGCACTCGGCCTCTCGCCGAAGATTTTCGCGAACGCGTCGCGGAAGCCGCTCTCCGATTCGAAGCCGCTGCTATTGCGCGCATCTCCGACGCGTTCCCCTCCCCGCATCCCGCTCAAGGCCCGGCCCATTCGGCGCGCGCGGTGATAGGCTTGAAACGTCATGCCATAGTGGCGTTTGAACTGCCGCCGCGCAGTGGAAGGATCAATTGCGAGTGCGGCGAGTTCCTTGTCCGTGATGCGTCCGTCGGGTGCCTTCTCCACTTCCGCTCGCAGACGCTCGATCAGGTCGGGCGCTGGCCGAACGGGATCCATCGGGCGGCAACGCAGGCAGGGCCGATAACCGCCAAGCAGCGCTTCGTTAGGCGAAGGAAAAAACTCCACGTTCTGGCGCGCCGGTTTTTTTGCACTGCAGGTCGGGCGACAGAAAATGCCCGTGGTGCGCACGCCGGCGAAGAAGATGCCCTCGAAGCTCGAATCGCGCTCGAGCAAGGCACGATACATCATGTCGTCAGGCGGAAGGAGATCGAGTGTTTTCATGTGCGTTCGATTTTGAAGGTCTAACAGCCGCGCGTCACGCCCCGCACCTTCAAGAAAGCGGTAGTGGCGCTGTCGCGCATCACAATTTGCAGTGCCCACGAAATTGTTCTTCATGAGCGAAATTAGGCGCACATCGCCCGACTTGCGCATCGACGGAATTCGGGCAGGCAATTCTTGCCGAAACGCTCCGCTTTACCAGCGATGATAGGCAGGATGCCCTTCCTTCACGGCGACGAAGGTCCCGCGACAGGTTGCGCAGACTTTCCCGCCGCCACTGAGGGTGCCTTCAATGGTCGCTCTATCGTTCGTTGATTCCACAACCCTGGCGCTTAATTGAACCGGGCCGTTGGTCGGCGTCGGCCGCAAGAGCTTGATCGCGTAATCCGCCGTCACCGTACACGGCACGCGATCTTCGCCGGATTGCTTCATGAGATGATAAGCAGCTGTCCAGTTGCAATGACAGTCGAGCAGCGTGCCAATAATCCCGCCATTGAGCACGCCAGGAAAAGCTTCGTATTTCATCGCCGGCCGCCATTCAGCCACGACTTCCTCACCCTCGGGAAAACTTCGAATACGCAAGCCTTCGGCGTTCGCCGGACCGCACCCCCAGCACGCATTGTGCGGCGCATATCTTTCCTGGAGCGATTGCTCGTCCGGCATCCGCTTAGGCGCCGTTGCCGCTCCCGGCAGGCTTATAAGGTCGCGCCGCCGGTCCGGTGTAGAGCGAACGCGGGCGGATGAGTCGATTGTGATCCTGTTGCTCGACCACGTGAGCGCACCAGCCGGCGACGCGCGAAGCGGCAAAGATCGGCGTGTTCAAGGCCGGGTCGAAGTTCAGCATGGTGAAAACGGGCGCGGCATAAAGATCGACATTGGCACAGAGATGTTTCTCGCGGTCCATCGTCGCCTCGAGGTTTTCGCAGATCGGCACCCACTCCTCTTTGCCGACGCGCTTTCCGAGATCGCGTGCGATCTCACGCATGATCGGGACCCGCGAATCACCTTCTTTGTAAACGCGATGACCGAAACCCATGATTTTCTTTTTTTCCGCGAGCGCCTCCATCATCCATTTCTCGGCCCGATCGGGCGTTCCAACTTCGTCGAGCATCTTCATCGATTCCTCGTTCGCGCCGCCGTGCAGCGGACCCTTCAAAGTTCCGCAGGCACTCGTGACCGCCGCATACATATCGGCCAGGGTCGCGGCCGTGACGCGGCCGGCAAAGGTCGACGCGTTGAATTCGTGGTCGGCGTAAAGGATGAAAATCGTGTCCATCATTCGGATCTTCCACGTGGGCGGGACCTCGCCGGTGAGTTTGTAAAAAAGATTGGCCGCAAGGGTGAGATCAGGTCTCTCTGGGAGCGGATCCTCCCCGTGCTGGATGCGATAGCCATCGGTAATCAGGGTTGAAACCTTCGCAATGAGGCGGATCGCTTTTCGAATATTGGCGTCGTGCGAGTTGTCGTTTAGCTCTGGATCGAAAGGCGCCAGCATGGACACGCCAGTGCGCAGCATGTCCATCGGATGCGTGTTCTTCGGCAGGAGGCGAAGCATTTCCAGAACTTCCTTCGGGAGCGGCCGTTCCTTTCCGATCTGCTGCTTGAATTTCTCGAGCTGCTCCATCGTGGGCAGCTCGGCATTGAGCAAGAGATAAGCGATCTCTTCGAAGCTGGCTTTCTCCGCCATCTCGTGGATGTCGTAGCCGCGATACATCAGACCGGCGTTGGGATCGACCCAGCAGATCTCCGTTTCGCCCGCGATCACTCCAGCAAGACCGGGGCTATAGGCTGGTTTTGTTTCTGTCGTCATAGAATTCAAAAAGTAACTTTGCAGCTTGCCGATCAAGCGCAGGAGCGCAAGCAGGAAGCTGGGGTTTAGCGTGCGACGTGATAACCAGGCCAGCTCTCCGCTGCCGGATCGTAGTCAAGTGTGGTGTAAAGTTCCTGCCGCGTCTGCATACGATCAAGCCAGTCATTGGGCGAGCCCGCAGCCTTGAGGGCGCGGAAAAACTCCTCTGTCATCTTCATCGAAACGCGGAAGGCGCTCTGCGGAAAAATCACCATGCGATAACCCATTTCGCCCAGTTCCTGCGTGCCTAACGATGGACTCTTGCCAAACTCGGTCATGTTTGCCAGCAGCGGCGCCTTTACCTCGCGCGCGAATTCGCGAAACTCTTCCTTCGTTTGCAGCGCCTCGGGAAAAATCGCATCCGCACCTGCTTCCAGATAGGTCTGCGCGCGTTTCACTGCCCCGGCAAAATTCTCCAGAGCACGCGAATCGGTGCGAGCGATAACGAGGAAATCCGAATCGTGCCTGGCGGCAACAGCCGCGCGAATCTTCGCCGACATTTCTTCGAGCTCGACCAGCCGTTTGCCTGCGAGATGACCGCAGCGCTTCGGAAATTCCTGATCCTCCAAATGACAGCCGGCCAAGCCAGCACGCTCCAGTTCGCAGATTGTGCGCCCAACATTCTCCGCGCCACCAAAGCCGGTATCGGCATCGACGATTGAGGGAATGGTGACAGCGCGGGCAATGAATCCGGCAAGTGTGGCGACTTCGTTGAGCGTAAGTAGCCCAATATCCGGTAATCCGGCGGTACAGTTGGCGAGTCCCGCGCCGCTAATATAAACCGCATCGAACCCCGCCTGCTCCACTTGTCGCGCCATGGAGGCATTCGGAACGCCTGGCATCGCGACAATGCCTTTCGCCATCAGGTCCCGCAGTTGACGGCCTTTCGAAATCTTGTTCGGCATATGACACCGTAGCGTTTAGGTGAAAAGCTGCACGCGGGCGATAAATTTTGCCGCCTGTCATCGTCCTTGCCGGACTGGTGCAAAATCGTGGCTGCCCGGCAGGTAGAGCGACCGCACTACTCCAGCCGATGTTTGATTTTTCTCGCTCGTTAGGCCAGCGAGTCGAGCCGGCTGACGAGATCTTTTTTGCTCGTCATACCGGTGATTTGATCGCGCAATTGGCCGTCCTTAAAGAAGAGCAGCGTGGGAATGGCACGGATGTTATAGCGCAAGGAAAGGCTCTGATTTTCGTCCACGTTCACCTTCGCCACTTTCACGGAACCGGCCTTCTCCCTTGCGATTTCGTCGAGAACGGGTGCGATCATTTTGCACGGGCCGCACCATTCGGCCCAAAAGTCGACCAGCACCGGTTGCGTGCTCTTTACGACTTCGCTGTCAAAGTTTGCTTCATCGACCGTTACGGCAGCAGAATTTTCCATGAGTTTAAGAAAAGTAAGTCCAAAGTTGAATGGTTAGGAGCGCGGCTGAGACGCAGAGCAGAGCCCAACAAAACAGCGTCGACACCGATTCAACTAACTCCGGCGCGGGCTGCTTGGCAACCTGTGGGGGCGGCGCGCCAAGGGGCCTGGCTCCAATGCGCGGCGTTCCCATCGGGTGGATGTCGCTCATCGCCGCGGCCGCCTTCGGCGGATAGGCGGTGCGCGCGGTTTCCTCGCGTACCTCGGGCAGCACATCGCGCTTAACTGGAGTCGGGTCCAAGGCGTGCGCTGCCAGCTTCGAGGAAGTCACAGCCGTCGATGGGATGAGTGGTTTCACTGGTGGCCCGAGCGGTTTTTCACCCGTCGGTCGACTCGGAACAGGATCTGTAGGCTTTACCAGCGACGGAGGTCTTACATGTTTCTTCGTTAGCAGCGGAGGCTGAGGAGCGTCTTGTTTGTCTGGGTCGTTCAAATCGGCCATAAAACGGGGGAACAGCAGTCGTCTTGCGGGCGACCAGTCCCGTGTGTCTCAAGCAAACTGATCTCTGTCAATCGCGAATTGGCGCAGCGACCAGATCGTAACCACGCGCGCTGCGAATCTTTCGCCTAATGAATTCGCCGACCGGCGCGGGTTCAGCCAGTATGACGCGCGTGTCGACCTCCGGTGCGTCGGCCTCGCTGCGCGCGATGAGCGGCTGATCGACAAGCAGCCTGAGTTCACGACCAATTTGTGCGGCAGCGATCTCGCGCGCGATTTTTTGCTGCAAAGTCATTGCCCGGCGATAGCGCAGATTTTTTTGCGCGATCGAGATTTGTTCAGGCATTTTGGCGGCGCGCGATCCTTCTTCCTGCGAATATTTGAAGACACCGAGGCGCTCGAAACGTACGTGTTCGATGAACTCGAGAAGCGACTCGAATTCTGCTTCCGTCTCGCCGGGAAACCCGACAATGAAAGTGGTGCGCAGCGCGATTCCGGGAATGCCGGCGCGCAGCCTAACGATTAGATTTTCGATGTGCTGACGCGACGTTTCGCGACGCATACGGCCTAGCATCGCTTCATCGATGTGTTGCAACGGCATGTCGATATAGCGCGCAACTTTGTGGCAGGCGGCGATGGTCTGAATCAGTTCATCGCTCCAATGCGCCGGATGGGTGTAGAGCAATCTCACCCAAAAATCGCCCTCGATCTTTTCGATTTCGCGCAGAAGCGCGGCGAGCGTGGGGCCACGGGCGGAGTCGACCGGCTGCCGTGGGCCGGCCTTCTCGGTCCATAAGTCCATTCCGTAATAAGTTGTGTCCTGGCTGATCAGGTTAATTTCCTTCACACCCTCGGCGACAAGCTGGCGAATCTCCGCCAGGACAGAGACCGGCGAACGGCTGCGATGTCGCCCGCGCATCTGGGGGATGACGCAAAAGCTGCAGGGATGATTGCATCCCTCCGCAATTTTCAGATAAACGCTGTGCGCCGGCGTCAGCCGGAAACGCGGCGTGTTCCAATCGGGAATGTAGGTCGGGCGTTGGGTGACGAGATCCCCTGCGCGATTCGACTTCTGCCTAACGACGTCTTGAACAATGGCACCGAGTTCGCGCACCTGATCGAGCCCAATGAAAGCGTCGACTTCCGGCAGTTCGGCCCGCAGTTCGGAGGCATAACGCTGCGACATGCACCCACTGACAATGACCTTCTGATGCGCCGGACTCGTCAGGCCGCGTTGTTGCACGGCCTCAAGGATCGCGGCGATTGATTCTTCCTTAGCCGAATCGATGAAAGCGCAAGTGTTCACCACCAACACGTCAGCTTCTCCGGCATTGCGCGTGATGCGCATTCCGCGCTCGAGCACGCTGCCGAGCATGATCTCGGCGTCGACCAGATTCTTGGCACAACCGAGACTGATCATGCCAACCTTCGTCGGGCTGGATTCGATCGACGGAGCGTTACTCAAATGCGATGTCGGCATCTTCCGCGGGAAGGGCCGCTCCGTTTTTCTTGATCTGAACCGCGCCGCGATCGAGCACTCGAATCGTGACGCGATGGGCGCGAAACGAAAGTGGGGCGTGTGAAGGATCGAACCAGTCGTCGAAAGCTGCTTGCGTGCTTCCATCGACGCGCACGCGAAGATATGTCTGGCGCACCGGCGTAATCTCGACCTGGTTAATGGCGTTCACACTTTCGTTAGGCGAAGGCGAAGCTAAATCCTCCGGATGCACTGGCTGCGCACGGCGCACTTCGGGCTCGGTGGGGGAAGGTGAAACAGAAACCGTGGCGGGCGTCTCGGTGACGTGTGCTTCACTCGGCGGTGTGCCTTCGACGGGTTCCGCGCGCGGCGCAATGATGTCTTCCGCGGCGGTCGGGCTCGGAATTGGCGTGGCGGTCACAATTGCAACCGGCCCCGAGGAACGCGGAGTGATACGCTGAATATTGAGAAGTAGTCTAACCAAATACAATCCCAGAACGAGCACGCCGACAGCGATGATAAACGGCAACAGCGTCGGCCGTTTCATGGGCTTTCGCCTAACGAGGGGCGGCGGCGCACTACTGGGCGCTTCCTGCAAATAGGAATAGCCATCCACGCTCACCTCGCGCGACGTTTCGAAGGCTTCGAGATAGGGCGAGACGTCGACATCGAGATATTTGCCGTAGATAAGAATGAAGCCCTTCGCATAGGCCAAGCTGGAAAAACCTGTGAAATCGTCATTCTCGATTTCCTGGATGCGCGAAGCGCGAATTTTGGTTACGCGCGAAGCATCCTCGAGCGAGATCTTCTTCCGAAGACGCGCCTCTTGTAGTTTTTTGCCGAGCGGTTCCATCGGGCCAGCGAGATCAGACGGTGGCGTCGAGATCGACAAGAATCTCGCGCGGTTTGGCGCCTTCGCCGGGGCCCAATATGCCGCGCTGCTCCAGAATATCAACGATCCGCGCGGCGCGAGTGTAGCCGAGCCTCAGTCGCCGTTGCAGCAAAGAAGTGGAAGCGCGTTTTTCCTGACGAATGATCTCAAGACATTTCTCGACCAGTTCTTCGTCTTCCTCAGTCACGTCATCGTTAGCCGCGGCAGGCGCAGTCATCTGTTCATGGGCCGATAAATCGAACGCAGGCGGGCTTTGCGCGGAAACAAAATCGACCAGGCGCCCAATCTCTTCGTCAGTCACGAGAACCCCCTGCGCGCGGATGAGGCGAGAGGTGCTGGGCGGCAGATAGAGCATGTCGCCTTGACCTAACAATCGATCGGCGCCGTTCTCATCCAGGATAACGCGACTATCGATCTTGCTCGCAACTTGAAAGGCAATGCGGCTCGGGATGTTGGCCTTGATCACGCCGGTGATAACGTCGGCCCGTGGCGTTTGCGTGGCCACAATGAGGTGAATGCCAGCGGCGCGCGCCATCTGCGTGATGCGCGCGATCGCACTTTCGACATCGGCCGGCGCCGTCTGCATGAGATCGGCCAACTCGTCAATAATGACGACGATATATGGCAGGCGATCGGGAATCGGCAGCTCGTCATCGCGCGGGACCTTGATCGGCCCGCTGGAAGGGAGTGCCTGATCGTTGCCTTCGTCGTTAGGCACTGCCGACTTGTCATGCTCCAGATTAAGTTCTTGCTGGGTTTTCTTTTTCGGGCGCGCATTAAAGCCGGTCACATTGCGAACGCCGGCTTTGGCAAAAATTTTGTAGCGTTTCTCCATCTCGTCGATCACCCACCGCAGGGCGAGAAGGACTTTTTTCGGATCCGTCACCACTGGGATAACTAAATGCGGAAGAGTGTTGTAGACCTGCATCTCGACCACCTTGGGATCGATCATGATGAAGCGAAGCTGATCAGGCGTGAAGCGATAGAGCATGCTCGCGATCATGGAATTGATGCAGACGCTCTTTCCGCTGCCGGTCGTGCCGGCGACGAGCAAATGCGGCATCTGCGCCAGATCGGCGATGATTGTTTTGCCGTAGACGTCTTTGCCGAGCGCGATCGGAAGTCGCGCGGTCGTCTCATTCCAATCGAGTGATTGCAGTAATTCGCGCAAGGTGACTTTCACTTTGCGGCTGTTAGCCAGCTCAATGCCCACGGTGTCCTTGCCCGGAATGGGAGCGAGGATGTTGATTCTTTCGGCGCGCGTGGCTCGGGCGAGGTCGCGCTCCAGACTGACGATTTTGTCCACCCGCACCCCTTTGGCGGGATAAACTTCATAGCGCGTGATGGTGGGACCTTTTGTGATGTCGCCCGGTGCAACCGCGATGCCAAACTGAGCGAGGGTTTCGATGAGCGTTTGCTGGATGTCTTCGAGTTCGGCGGGATTGGCCGCCACCCGCCCTTCGCTGTCATGCTCATCGAGGAGATCAACGCCAGGCAGCTGATAATTTTCGCCCTGCCAGTTTGCTGAAGCGGCTAAAGCAGGTTCGGCCGCGGCCGATTTCTTATTGCGTCTCAACTCGGCGAGCGAAGGTTTCTTGCGTGGGGTGGACGTCTCGACGGGAAGTGCCGTCGTATCGACCACTTTGGGTTCGGGACGATTGGCGAATTCCTCCAGCAAGAGCTCCGGAGGCGGCTCATTTTTGACAACCGTTGCGCCTTTCCTGCGCAATTTCTTTTCGATGGCACGCTGTTGTTTTGTGATTTGCTGCTGGCTGATTTCGAGTTGTTCTTTCAAATCGGCGCGACGCATGCGTCGGTGCAGAAGCCAGAGGCGCAGGCCGACAAAACCTTTGCGTGCAGCAAGAACACTTTGCCTAACGAGATGAATTGGCCGCAGCCCGGTCATCAAAATAAGACTCGTTAGGTAAATTCCACCAAGAACAATGACCGAGCCCCGTCCCATGGCCGAACGGAAGTACTTCCGGCCAATTTTGTCGCCAATGAATCCGCCCGGTCCCTGATCGTTGAACAGCCGCGGCCAGTCGTGCAGAAACCAATGCTGTAAACTCAGGAGACAGGCGCCCGAGACAAGGAAGAGAAGGATCCACGGGATTCGGGGACTGACCTTCAGTTGGGTGCTGAAAAGCTTGGCCGCACCGAACCCCAGGAGTATGGCAGCGAAGAAATAGGACGCGGCGCCGATCAGGAAATAACAAATTCCCGCGGCGATTGCGCCGATCGGTCCTAAAAAGTTTAGTCCGGGACTAGGCGCCGAGGTGACATTCAGTGGCGGAAACCAGGTGGGAATTTCTCGCGGGATATAAGAGACGAGCGCGAGAAAAAGCAACGTCCCCGTTCCAAGAAGAATCAGGGCGTAGACCTCGTTCCATGCATGCTGCTGACTGCGTTTTGCCACTGCGGCTCATAGTAATCGCCAGAGTCCGCGTTTCAATCCTCTTCACGGCCACAGGGTAACCGGCCGCCGTTATTGTAATAAAAGAAAAACAAATTGATGCGCCCGTAAACGCATCTTGGCAGAGTAAGAAGATGACCACGACAAATTTTATCCCATCGATCCTAAGGCTGGCTCTCCTTCTTGGGGGCGTTCTCGTATTTCCACTCGCGTCGCCAAAGGCGCAAACCGCGCCCCCACTCGATGCGGTGCGCGTCGCCGGCGGGTTTTCCTTGCCGCTCTTTGTGACAGCACCGCAAGGCGACACGAGCCGGATTTTTGTCGTCGAGCAAGGCGGTAAGATCCGGATAATCAAACTGCCAATGCGAACGGTGAACTCGACGCCGTTCCTCGATATTTCAAGCGAGGTTTCGCTTAGCGGCGAAGAAGGCCTCCTCGGGCTGGCTTTCGCACCGGATTACGCCACGAGCGGCCGCTTTTATGTCGACTATTCCGCACCAGGCGGATCCTTCGGTCAAGGTGTGAGCCACGTGGCCGTTTTTCGTGTTTCTTCGGATCCGGATGTCGCCGATCCCACAAGCGAGAGAACCCTACTCACCGTCGATAAGCCGCAAACAAATCATAACGGCGGTTGGATCGGCTTTAGCCCCCGCGTGGGCGACGAGGGAAATCTTTATGTTGCATGGGGCGATGGTGGAAACGCGAACGACCAGGGTCCAGGCCACATCGAACCGGGTGGCAACGCCCAGAATACTACCACGCTTCTGGGCAAAATGCTGCGCATTCACCCTAGCGACCATCCATACGGCACCTATTCCATTCCGCCTGATAATCCGTTTGCCGGCTCGACGACCGACAAACAGGAAATCTGGGCTTACGGTCTGCGCAATCCTTTTCGCGATAGCTTCGATCGATCGTTAGGCACATTCTTCATTGGCGATGTCGGTCAGGACACGCGCGAGGAAATCGACGCGCAGGATGCTTCAAAACTCGGCGGCGGCGAGAACTACGGGTGGCGCGTCCGCGAAGGTACGATTCAAAATCCTTCCTACCCAAACGAACGCGTGCGGCATGCAGTCAATCCGGCCTACGACTATCCGCACACCACCGGACAAGCGCTCATCGGCGGATATGCCTATCGCGGCCACAATATCAGGAACCTGCGCGGCATTTATGTGTTTGCCGATTATTCCGGGCCCAATACGGGCGATGGCACGGGACGAATCTTCACCCTTAATTTCGATGGAACGGTGGCGAGCAACTTCCAGGATATCACGGATGATCTGTTCCCGACGCGTATCGGGGGTTACGGCCTGAAAAACCCATCGTCGTTAGGCGAAGACGCGAACGGCGAGCTGTATATTACCGACATTACGGCCGGCAATATTTTCCAAATTACCCGCGGACGAACTCCATAGATCTCTGCACCTGTTTCCACGAATCGAGAGATGGGAATCGATTATGGGTTAGTTGAGGCCCGCTCATACTGCGTCGGAGCGCCGTCGAGCGTCTCGGCGGTGACGGGAATGAAGATAAAACGAAAGGGACTTTTCGTCTTTTTATAAAGCGCCATCGAACCTCAACACAACCTTCACTCTCGCCAAAGACGAATTACGAATATGAACTCAAGCACCGAAGACAAAGCAAAGGGGACTGCCAAGGAAGCGATTGGCACAGTCAAGGAAAAAGCCGGTCAAGTCGTCGGCAATCCAGATTTAGAGGCACGGGGAACAGCCGAAAAAGTGGAAGGCAAAGTGCAGCAAAAGGTCGGCGACGTGAAGAAAGTATTCGAGAAGTAAGGGCCGCTGTTCCCATGACTAACGTTGGGCGTGCGTTTCGCTTTTTCATAGGCGACGCCGCCTAACGGAAATTTTTGCTGAAGATTCCCCCTCGTCCTGCAAGTTCCGGACCTCTGCTTGCGCGCTCGCGACCGGCCGGGTCATCCTGCTCACATGCAAATCCGGCGCGCCAAGACAAGCGAAGCCGATGCGCTCAGCGTCATCGCGCAAAAGGCCAAGGCGTACTGGGGTTATCCCGCGTCGTGGTTGGAGCAATGGCGGGAACTGCTCACCATAACACCGGAATTTATCACGCAGAACGAAACCTGGCTCGCAGGGGAAGACGGCAGGTCCCTCGGCTTTTATACCCTGCGTTGGCACGGAACCGAACTGCGGCTCGAGCACCTTTGGGTTTTGCCTAACGAAATGAAGCGAGGCCTTGGCCGAAAGCTTTTCCAGCACGCCGCCGTCCGCGCGGCCGCCCTGGGAGCGAATTGCCTGACAATTGAAGCCGATCCTCATGCTGAGCCCTTCTATCTCCACCTCGGCGCCAGTCGCTCCGGAACGGTCGCGAGCGAGATGGAGGGAGAACGGCGTGAAATCCCGCTTCTGACTTTTCCCCTAACGAATGGAGGAGAAAAACAGCTTGGCGAGCCTACTGCGGAAAGGGATGGGCCGGCTGGCTAAACGGGTTTTGCGGAGTCGGCGAGGGTGGGCCTGTCGGCAGATGTCCGACGGTTTCTCGGGGCGCGAATTCCGGATTCTCCGGCGGGGCAGGATCTGGATTAAAATCCTCGTAATCCGTCGCGCACCCGTTCAGTCCTACAAGAACGATCCAGAGCAGCAGGGCGACAATAAAACGCGATCGGCTCAGAGCACCGGGGAAGAAAGTCAGATTCCTTAAACATCGCTGACGCATGCCAAGGTTTACGTTTTATGCAAGACAAGCGAATCCGCCAGCGGTTTCGGCGACGACGGGTTGTAACCGGGAAAGTTTCCCGGCTACAACGAATCAGTCTGCGTTATTGGCCGCTCCCGTCATCGGTTTGGTCGCCTTGATCGCGATGATGACGATGGCCGCCACGAAAACCGTGGCGATCATTCTTCATCTCATCCAGCTTCTTCTGCTGCTCTGCCGTGAGCAGCGGACGAATTTGCGACATCGTGTTGTCCATGACGGTCTTGGTTTTCTCCATCGCCTCGCGACGGATAGTTTCCAATTGCGGCTGGGCCTGGTCGATGATGGGCTGAACTTTGGTTTTTTGATCCGGCGTAAGATTCAAGTCTTCCGTCAAACGTTCGAGACCACCGTGGCGCATACCGCCTCTTCCGCCTTGCCGATCGGTATCCTGATCGTTGGCCAGGACCGAGCTGCCTAGTGCGAGTGCACCCAACGCAGTAAGTGTAATGAGTTTTAGTTTCATAGGTTGTGCTCTCATGACCGGTCGTTAGTCACGTCGGTTACAAACAAAATTTCACGCTGCCGGGAAGAAGCCTTTAATAGCAAATTTCTGTAACCTGTGCGCGCGCGACACGGTCATCCTGTTTAGTGTGGCCCGGTCTTGGAACAGATGGCGGATGATCTCGAGGTCGACGCGCTCGTCGCGGCGGCTCGCCAGCACGATGACGCGGCCGCGCACGAACTGGTGCGTCGGCTTTATCCGCTCGTCCTCAGGCTCGTTCGCTCCCATCGACCGCGCCGGGCTGCTGAAGAAGATCTTTGCCAGATGATTTTCATCCGCATTTTCCAAAAACTCGATCAATTTTCCGGCAAGGTGCCGCTGGAGCATTGGGTCTCCCGAATCGCGATCAATACCTGCCTTAATCAAATCCAATCCGAGAAGGTTCGACCGGAATTTCGTCACGCCGATCTGAGCGAGGAAGAAGTGGCCGTAGTAAACAACCTCGCCGCCACGCCGGAAGAGCTCGGGCCGGATCAAACCTTCGCCGCGCGCGATCTAGTAGAGCGCCTTCTTACCGTGCTCAAACCGGCGGAGCGTCTCGTGATCGATTTGCTTTACTTGCAGCAGCGTTCCGTCGCTGAAATCCAGGCGGTGACTGGCTGGGGTGCGTCGCTCGTTAAGGTGCGTGCTTTTCGCGCGCGACAAAAATTGAAACGCCAGCTCGAGAAATTCAGTGCGGAGACAGCCCGATGAAGAATCTCGATCAGAGTCTGGATCGTTTGTTTCGCGCCGCCGCGGGGGCGCAGAATGCTGTGCCTGACGAGATGCCGTTCGGCTTCGCGACTCGGGTTATTGCCCGGGCGCGCTCAGGCACCAAGGCCGACCTGACCGACCTGCGCAGTCTGCTGCGGCGGGTGGTTTTCATTTCTCTTGCAGTCATCGCTCTCTCCGGAGCGGGTGTTTACCACGAACTGCGTAACGACGATTACGCGACCGCTCCGCTGACGGATGAATATGCCATCGCCGATTCCGCGATCGGCAACATTTTCGAGCAATGAATGCTTCGCTGAAAAGAAAACTCATCGCCGGTTTCATCCTCGCCTTTCTGGCGGGTGGCGCCGTAGGCGGATTGATTGCTTTTCATGAAACGCGCAATTGGCATGCTGAGTTCGGGCGTCATCCGCACAGCTTCACCGAACGGATGCGCAATCGGATTACCTCCCAGCTCGACCTCACTCCGGAACAGGTGGCGAAGGTGAACCCGATTCTTAATCACGCCACCGAGGAGTTGCAGAAGATTCGGGCCGATACTGGAGCAAAAGTGCGGCAGGTCGCCACTGAAACCAATCAGGCTCTCGCTCCGCTCCTGACCGACGCGCAACGAGCGAAGCTCAAAGAACTACAGGAGCAAAGCCGGGAAAAAGTTCGGCCGCACGGGCCGCATCACCGCCATGGTCCGCCTCCGTCCGACAATGCAGAGGGCGGTTCCGCCGATTGAGGCGGGTGATCATCGGTTGTTATCTTAGGAAGTGGCAGGCAGGCTCCGGCCGGCCTTATGGTAAAATCAGCGGGTGAACCGGTTTTACCTCTTCGTTCTCATGCTCAGCTCAATCGGCCTCATGTCTCGCGCGGCCGAGCCCAAACCGGCTGGCGCTTATCTTCTTCGGCCGGCTTCGGTTTTTGACGGAAGAGAACTGCATCCTGGCTGGTCGGTCCTGGTGCGAGGGGAGCGGATCGAAAAAGCTGGCCCGGCAACCGAGATCGGCGCGCCTAACGACGCTCAAGCGATCGATCTGCCTAACGACACTCTTATTCCCGGGCTGATCGAAGGTCACTCCCATCTCTTTCTCCATCCCTATAACGAAACGCCCTGGAACGACCAGATCACTAACGAATCCCTCTCCTTCCGCACCGCCGCAGCCACCGCACACGCGCGGGACACTTTGCTGGCCGGATTTACGACCGTGCGCGATCTTGGAACCGAAGGCGCGGGTTACGCCGACGTCGGCCTCAAAAAGGCGATTGAACAGGGAGTTATTCCCGGCCCGCGAATGATCATCGTCACTCGCGCCATCGTCGCAACCGGTAGCTACGGTCCCAAGCTTTCCCCCGATCTTGATCTCCCCCAAGGCGGACAGGAAGCAAGCGGAGTCGATGAAGTCGTTAGGGCGACGCGCCAGCAAATCGGGAAAGGCGCTGACTGGGTAAAACTCTATGCGGATTATCGTTGGGGCGCGGGCGAACCGTCACGGCCGACCTTTTCCCAGGAGGAGTTGACCGCCGCGGTCAAAGCCGCCCACGACGCTGGTCGTCCAGTCGCCGCTCATGCCACCACCGCAGAAGGCATGCGCCGTGCGATCCTCGCTGGCGTCGACACGGTGGAACATGGCGACGAAGGAACACCGGAAGTCTTTCGCCTGATGAAGGAACACGAGGTCGCTTTCTGTCCTACCGTGGCGGCGAGCGATGCCATCATGCAATATCGCGGGTGGAAAAAGGGCGTTGATCCCGAGCCGGATCGAATTCGAACGAAAGCGCGCCAGCATGAAAGCGGCCCGCGACGCGGGTGTGACCTTTATCATGGGCGGCGACGTCGGCGTATTCGCACATGGCGACAACGCGCGCGAGATGGAACTGCTCGTGCACGAATATGGTTTTGCACCCATGGAAGTCCTGCGACAGGCCACGAGCGGCAACGCGGCTGTCTTTCGCCTTAACGATCGAGGCAACATTCGTCCCCAACAGTTGGCTGACGTCGTCGCGGTGGAAGGGGATCCGACGAAGGATATTAGTGCCGCGAAGCGGATTCGCCTCGTTATGAAGGGCGGAGTCATTTACCGTCAGCCGTAGTCCGAACACGTGTTCTGCCGCAACGCTTAACCCAATGCCAGCCATACCTTCGGAAGGGGAAGCCATTAAATGATTAAGACCACAGGTTATGCCGCGCATCGCGCGGAGGAACCGCTTAAACCCTTCTCATTTGAGCGACGAGAACCGACAGCCAACGATGTGCACCTCGAGATCCTTTTCTGTGGGATTTGCCACTCCGACCTGCACATTGCGCGAAACGAATGGGGACGGACGACTTACCCCTGCGTTCCGGGTCACGAAATTGTCGGGCGCGTGGTCAGGGTCGGCAATCAGGTCAGGAAATTCCGCGAAGGCGATCTCGGCGCGGTTGGTTGCATGGTGGATTCCGATCGAGTCTGTGAACAGTGCCGGGCCGGCCTCGAGCAATTTTGCGAGGGTGGTGTGACCCTGACTTATAACAGTGAGGACAAACAATCCGGCGGCATGACCTATGGCGGTTATTCGAAGACTATTGTTGTTGATCAAGACTTTGTGCTTCGGCTGCCCGCGTCACTTGATCCGGCAGCTGCAGCGCCACTCTTGTGCGCTGGTATCACCACTTATTCCCCACTGCGGAAATGGAAGGTCCGTCCTGGCCAGAAAGTCGGGGTCGTCGGTTTAGGGGGACTCGGTCATATGGCCCTGAAGTTTGCCAATGCGTTTGGTGCGGAGGTAACTCTTTTCACCACGTCTGAGAAAAAGAAAGCGGATGCGAAACGGCTCGGCGCGCACGAGGTAGTTATCTCAAGGAACGAAGACGAGATGGAGAAACAGACGAAACATTTCGACTTCATTATCGACACTGTCTCTGCGCAGCATGACCTGAACGCTTACCTGGCTCTCTTGAAACGCGATGGAGTCATGGTCCTCGTGGGTATTCCTCCGGACCCCTTCCCGCTCGACGCCTTTCACCTGATTGTTCCCCGACGGCAGTTAGCTGGATCACTCATCGGTGGAATTCCCGAGACTCAGGAGATGCTGGAGTATTGCGCCGACCATGGGATCGCCTGCGACATCGAACGCATTTCAATCGATCAAGTCAATGAAGCTTATGAGCGAATGCTCAAGCGAGAGGTGAAATATCGTTTTGTTATCGATATGGCCTCGCTGCAATAGCAGAGCTGCTGTCACCGCACGGGAACAAGCAGATGAATTGGGATGCTATCAATGCCATTTCGCAATTCGTGAGTTCGATTGCCGTTGTCTTTTCCGTGCTCTACCTCGCCAAGGAAGTGCACCGAAGCACACGCGTCGCAAAAGTCGCTGCCCAGGATGCTGCCGCCTCAGCATTACGCGACGTCACAAACACTTTCATGGAAAACGCAGAGATGTCGCGTATCTGGGGAGTCGGCCTGGAAGACCTAACGACACTTTCTCCCGAGGAACAGGCGAGGTTCTTTCACGCAGCACATCAATTTCTTAAGGCCCTCGAGACGATTCACTTTCACTATCTCAGTGGCCTAATGGATGAACAACTCTGGGATGGGTGGCAGGAACTGCTGCGCCACTACATCCGAGCACCGGGGATAGCACGTTATTGGGAACTACGGAGCCAGCTCTTCTCAGCACGATTTCGCACGTTTGCCGCTCAGCTTGAGCCGGTTCGCGATCGTCGAACGGTCGCCATATTATTGCCCGAGGAGAAACTCCCCGATTGAGTCAGATAACAGTACCTTGCTAAGTCCTTCCTAACTCGCTTGTGCCTGACGGGGCGGATGAGCCCAAACCTGCGTCTCTGGACTCTCCGTTGTGTTGGCTGATATGGTTAAACCTGCATCCGTAAGCGGTCTCAACTTTTCGAGACAGATGTCGATATGTGTGACAGCGATTACGACGTCCTGCTGCAGACCTTCGAGTGTGGCCCAGAGTTGTTCAGCACTGAGACTGCGCGTGATGGGAATGGTACGTTCGATTCTAACCGTAAGTGGCAAGGCTCTGGTCGAGGTGACATGCGCTCTAGCCCGAGCACATTCGGCCAGGTACTCAACAATGAAGCGCCTTCTGCCAGCTTCGCCAATGTCGTTGAGCGTGCGGCGATGCCGTTCCGGAAGAGTCACATCGGTTCGATATCGCAACGAATTGTCCAGGGAGGTAGGCCGGCCGATGATAATGACCTGACCGTCAGGGATTGTGACCCGATAAGCGAAACGATAGCTGGTCGAATCGGCCAGCTTCTGGTTTGCAAAGCGCGATTTTTGAATCCACTCCTGTAACCGTCCTTCAAGGTTTTCGCTGGAGACCGGTGGCGCGAGGCGATCCTTGGCAAAGTAGGTGGCAACCGCGGCCCAAATCAAAAATAAGGAAAAAAGAAAAACGATCCAGAACTCGTCCCAGGGATCAAGCGCTTGCGCGATGACCGCGGCGCGCGCGAGCGCGATCGCGCCCCCCAGATAGAGGAGTCCAACGAGAAAACGTCCGCGCTGCTTCTCCCAGAATTCCGGCCAATCGGTCTTCCGCATCGAGCCCTTTGACGCGCCGTCGAATCGTTTATTCGATCCTTATCGCCCTTCCGTTTTCAAAACTTAACAGGCGGTTCAATCCCGAGCGGAAGAGAAGTGATAGCAACGGTTAGGTCTTAGAAACGCTGATCGTGCAGCCAGTCAGTTGCAAAAATGGTTCCTACTCGCCTAAACCGTCGGGAACCAATCATTATCCGTGGAGAGTGATTGATTCGTCGCGTGCTCACATTGACTCAGCGACTACGGCAAAAAAGCTCCATGTTTAGTATTCCCGCAGCCTCATTGTCCGCTTCCCGGCCCGACGACCCTGAAGTCAGCGCCACTATTTCACACGCGCGTTTTTGCGCAGAAACGTCGGTACATCGAGATCCTCGCCTTCTTCGATTGTTGGCTCGCTTTTTTCAAATCGGCCACGCGTCACCGGCTCGAATTGCATCACCTCCTGCCGAGTGTGGGGAGACTTCTCTTTCTTGGCGGGCACCGGAGCAATCAGCTCGGGCGCGTCTGGCAAAGGCACCTCTTCGCGCCTAACGACAGGCTTTCTTTCCTTCTTGATGGGGACGGGCGGCGGAGTCGGTTCTTCCATCGCCAAAACTGCTTCTCCTAGCGGCGGTTCTACGTCAGATTCGTGAGCGACAAACTCCTGGATTTCGGCTACGACCGGCGACTCGATCTCCTGCACAGGTTCCGCCGCGGTCGTTGTCCTGCTCGTTTTTTCCTCCGGCGGTGAAAACTGCATGGTTCGCAACGGCGCCGTTTGCGCAACGCCATCTGAGGAAAGTGAGCTGATGAGGGTGACGCTCAGCCGCTCGCCCATTTTTCCATCGACCGAGGTACCAAAAAGAATCTGGGTGTGATCTTCGACGTGGCGATTCAACTCCTGCATGACGATCTCCACTTCGGTTAGCGTCATTCCAGGACCGCCGGTGATATGCACCAGAAGCGCCTGGGCTTCGTTCAACATCTTGCCGCGATTCATGAGAGGATTCTTGAGCGCAAGCGCGAGCGCTTCATGGGCGCGATTGTCACTGTCCGATTCGCCGAAACCGAAAAGGCAGCGGCTGTTTTGGCTGCGCAAGGCGCTGAGCAATTCGTCAAAGCCAATGCGGATGAGGCCTGGCCGCCGAACGACATTCACAATCGCGCGTACGCTCTGGCTGATGGTCGTGTCCGCTACTGCGAAGGCCTGATGAATTCCAGCCTTAGGCAAAACGATATCGCCCATCCGATCGTTCTCGAAACAAATCACGGCGTCGGCGACACGATGAAATTCCTGCAAAGCTTCCATCGCTTGCGCGCTGCGCCGTTTTCCTTCGAAAGCAAAGGGGAGAGTAGCAAACGCCAAAACCAGGGCGCCGCTCTCATGCCCGAGCTGCGCCACGAACGGCGCCGCGCCCGAGCCCGTGCCGCCGCCCAGTCCCGTGCAAACGAAAACCATCCGTGCACCCTGTAACGCTTCGCGAATTTCGTCGGCGGATTCTTTGGCGGCATTGTAGCCCAATTCCGGGTCTCCTCCGGCGCCAAGCCCGCGTGTGACCGCGCGGCCGATCTGGAGCTTGTGTGTGGCAACCGAGCTGGCAAGAGATTGCACATCGGTATTGATGGCGATCATCTCGGCGTGTTCCATGCCGTCGAGCACGATGCGGTCGAGTGCGTTCGAACCGGCGCCTCCCACACCGATGATTTTGATCGCGAGATCGTCCTCTCTTTTTTCCGGCAGGCTGTAGTTGCGGCTGAGTTGGATCATAAGGTAGCGCAAGCTTCAGCTTGCAAGCTCAATAGGTGTTTCGTTAGGTAAAATTCTATTCCAAAATTCGGCTCGCTAGAAAATTCGCATCCGGCCGAAGATTCTTCCGACCAATTCACGCAGGCGAGTGCGCCCCCGCCGGTCGCCCTGCACTGCCTGCGCGTATTTGATCAACCCAATCGCCGCGGAGAGCTGCGGATTTTCGAAAGCGCTCGTTAGGCCGGACATGGTGTGCGCATGCGAAGTGCGCGCTGGAATGCCGAAAACCTCCTCCGCCAGGTTATCGATCCCATTGAGTTGACTGCAACCGCCGGTGAGGAAAACCCCTTCGCCGAGATAATTGAGATAGGGTCCCTCATCGAGGCGTTTCCTAAGCAGCTCAAACGTCTCGCGCAGGCGAAGATTGATGATGGTATTCAGCGTCTCGCGCTCCACTTCCTTGCCCGCGAAACCGGAATCATCTTTCAGCAAAACGGTCTCGCCCGGAAGGCAATTACCGAGGACGGTGCTTCCTTCTTCGATTTTCAATTTTTCCGCGCGGGTCATCGGAATGCGCAGGCCCATCGAAATATCATTCGTGATGTGATCGCCGCCGACTGCGAGCACGCCACTCTGTTTCACGGCGCCGTCGACGTAGAGCACGTAGTCGGTCGTGCCGCCGCCGATATCGATTACGAGGGCGCCGAGGTTCTTCTGGTGCTGGGTGAGAACGACCTGTGCCGCCGCAAATGGCGTGAAGACGACATCCTCGACATCGAGCGGCAACTCCTTCACGCAACGGATCGTGTTCTGAATGCGATTGCGCACACCGTGAATGATGTGGAAATCGGCCTCGAGCCGCTGACCCAACATCCCAACCGGACTGAGGACACCGTCCTGTCCATCGACGTGATAAGTTTGAATGATGGAATGGAGAAACGCGTTCTGCGCGGGAATGCTCACTTCACGCGCGTTGATCTTCACGTCCTCGACATCCTGCTCGTCGATCTCGTCGCGATCCTCCGGCAACATGACGGAGCCGCGATTGTTGAAGCTCTGAATGTGTGCGCCGCTCACGCCGACATAGACACTGCGTATCATGATGTCGCTCTTTTCTTCCGCATCGACTACCGCCTCCTGCACGCATTTCATCGCTGTCTCGAAATCGACAATCTCACCCTTGCGCACCCCTCGGGACGGCGCCTGACCAACGCCGAGAATCTTGAGCGTGCCGTCGGGCCTTCCTTCGCCGACGACGACGCAGATTTTCGACGTTCCTATTTCGAGACCGACCATGAGGTTGCTGCTAGCCATTCGGATTGCCTCCCTGATTAAAACGTTGAAGCGGGATCGCCCGCCGCACCGGCGGAGGCGAAGGATTGGAGTGGAATTTTTTTACCCCCGGACTGTAAGGCAGCGCCTTGCGCACCGGTTTCTCCTCGGATTCCGCAACCGGTTTTGCCTTTCGAATCTCCGGCTCTTGCAGAGCGGGTTTCTTTTCGTTAGGCGTGGTTTTGTTTTCCAAGACCGATGCGGAGGAATCCCTCGCCGTGACGGAAGGCTCAATCTCCTCGATCACCTCGGCAGCCGGCCGGGCAAACGTGACCGGAGTGTTGCGCGCCACCAAAAGGTTGACGCTTTCGATTTGGCGCTGCGAATCATCACTGTAGATCAGAAACTGCTCGAGGCGCTGCATCTGTTGCTGGAGGTTGTCGAAGCCAAACATTACCTGGATGTGGTTCTTGTCGGTCACGAGCAAGCAATAACCCTTTGAGACATCGACCTCCCGAATCTGAAAACGGGTCTGCATGAAACTGGTCGTCGTTAAGTGAAGCAGTTCGAGAGCGGCCTTTGCCTCGAACGATTCGACCGCCTTGCCCGGCACGAGTGCTTCGCTCGAAACGCCGGTGACCAGGGGCAAAGCGAGATAATCCGCGATTAGCTTCTTCTCTTTCATGACGATCCCCCGCGCATCGACCAGGAAGGCAGCGTCGGAGATGAATGGATTGGCCACCGTTTTCTCGCTCGTGATCCAGGCGATTGGCTTGCGCTCGGTGATGCGAACATCGATTCCGTTTGGCATTTTGCGCTCCACCTGCACGTCGTCGACCTGCGGAAGCTGCTGCAAATGGTCGTGCACCTGGGCGAGACTAACGGAAAAGATGTTGAGCCCCTCGCGCAGCCCGGCCGTTTTTAAGACCTGGTCGCGTTGCAAAGTGCCGTCGGTATGAATCTCGATCGTCGTTAGGCGATAATCAGGATTATCGAAAAAGAACCGACTCAAGCCCATGCGCACCCCGCCGTAGACGGCACCGATAATTGCAATGACGAGCGCGACTTTGCTCAGGACGACGAGGACGCGGCGGTTGCGATAATGAGAAGCGCGACGTGCGCGCACTTTGACATCGAGTAAATGTTGCTGGCGACGCTGACGCGTGGTGGAGAGACGGAGGTTGCCGGTCCGCACCCTGCTTGTGGTGCTCTTCGTTTTCATGCGTTAGGCCGGGCTGCCAGAGAAAGATCCACGATGCGCCGGCAAAGTTCGGGATAAGTAATTCCAGCCACACCCGCCGCTTCCGGTAACAGGCTGCTCTCGGTCATGCCCGGAATGGTATTAACCTCGAGTACGAACGGCTCGTCTCGCTCGCTAAGAATAACGTCAACCCGCGAGTAGACCTTCAACCCCAACGACTGGGTTGCGAGCAAAGCCAGGTCCTGAATCTTTCCCGCCAGCTTGCCCTCGATCGGTGCGGGGCAAAGATGCTGTGCTCCTCCCCCACCCTGCGGATTGAGGAAGGGATACTTGTTATTGAAATCGTAGAAACCGCTTTTCGGAATGATTTCCAGAATCGGGAGCGCGAGATCGCCGAGCACACCGATGGTTAGCTCGCGTCCAGGAATGAATTGTTCCACCAGCAGCTCCTGGTCGAATTTCCATGCCTCGCCTAACGATGATGCGATTTGGCCTTCCTCCTTCACGATGAAGACGCCGACGGTCGAGCCCTGTCGCGGGGCCTTGATCACATAGGGCGGCGTCAGGTTTGGATGCTCACCCAGGTGGATGATTTCCCATGGCGGAGTATTCACCCCGTGCCGGGTAAATCTTTTCTTCGACGAAATCTTGTCGAAAGCCAGCCAACTTCCTTCCACGTTCTCGCCGGTGTAGGCGACACCGCGATCTTCCAGAATCTTCTGGAGCTGTCCATCTTCGCCGAAAGTGCCATGCACGACGATAAAGGCCAGATCGGTGCCGTCAGGCAAATCGAAACTGGCGTCGTGCACGTCGACTTCCGTCGCTTCCGCGCCCGCCGAACGTAACGCTTTGGCCACGCCGGCACCACTCGCGAGGGAAACTGCGCGCTCGGAACCCGGGCCGCCTTTGAGGATGGCGATGTGCTTTCTCGATAGATCGATCACGGTTTTCCGTCCTCCCCGACGATTTGCACTTCGGTATCGAGTTCGATGCCGCGCTTCTCTCGCGCCGTTGCCTGGATCCGGCTGATCAATTCCAAGACCTGATCGGCTGTCGCGGCGCCTTCATTGACGATAAAATTTCCATGCACTTCCGACACCCGCGCATCGCCCACGCGCGAACCTTTCAAGCCCAGTTCATCAACCAGTTTTCCCGCCGGACATGCTCGCGGATTTTTGAAAATGCAGCCGGCGCTTTTTGCACTCGGTTGGCTGGCGCGGCGCTTTTTCTGTGAGGCATCCAATTCCTTAACGATCTCCTCCACCGGCGATTTCTTCCCGCGCAAAACCGCCGAGACGGCGAAGTTTTCCTGCAAGAAAGGCACATCGCGGTAGCCGATCTCCAACTCGTTAGGCATTTTCTCGTGGGCCACACCTTCGCGGTCGAGATAGCGCACGCGCACGACCTGGTCGAAAGTCTGCGCGCCCATCGCGCCGGCGTTCATTCGCAAGGCGCCACCCACCTCGCCGGGAATTCCCTCCATCCACTCGAATCCACCCACGCCTGCCGCCTTGCCCGCATAAGCGATATCCTTGAGTTTCGCACCGACGCCCGCTGTCACTTCAATCCCCTTGAACTCGACCCGGTCGAACTCTCCGCCGCCTGGATGCACAACGACCCCGCGAATCCCACCTTCGCGCACAAGGAGATTGGAGCCGCGACCGATAACGAAGAGCGGAAGGTTTTCCCGGCGGCAGAAGCGGATGAGCTCGGCGAAGGCTTCCTCTGTCCGCGGCTCAACCCAAAACTGTGCCGGCCCGCCGACACGCAGTGTAGTGTGCCTGGCCAGCGGCTCCGAGAGGCGAACTTCACCCTCCGGTCCAACGATTTCCTTGAGCTTCTCCGCGACCACAAGCTGAGCCGCGAGCTTGGAAAGTTGTTCGTGCACGTTGCCCGCGCCAAGGCTCAGAACCAAATCGCCTTCTCTTAGCACGCGCGCGACGTCACCGTGCAAGAGCTCGAATCGTGGCTGATAGGAAACCGCGGGATGGCCATGAAGCGAAATCGCGTCGGCAATTGTCTGGCCGGTAACACCGGGTAAGGCCGGCTCGCTGGCCGCGTAAATATCACTGATCACCACGCGATCAGCATTATCGAAAGCGGCGCCAAACTCTTTGCTCAGCGCTCTTGTGCGCGAGTAACGATGTGGCTGAAACATCGTGAGCACACGCTGGCGCCCGGCCGAGCGTGCCGTCGCAAGGGTCGCGCGGATCTCGGTTGGATGGTGCGCGTAATCGTCGACGAGAAGAAAGCGATCGCTTTGGTATTTGATTTCGAACCTGCGGCGCGCGTGACGAAATGTGCCTAACGAGTTTGCGATCTTCGCGAAAGGCACGCCCAGTTCACTCGCCAGAGCGATCACCCCGAGCGCGTTACTGACGTTGTGCTTGCCAGGGACGTTGAGCGTGGCGTCGCCCAGTTTTTCTTCGCCGCGCTGCACGCAGAATGTTGCCGCAAAGTCGTGCAACTCGATCCCGGTCGCACGATAGCGGGCCTCGTCGCTGAAGCCGTAGGACACTGTCCGTTGGTGCGCGCGGCAGACTCGCGGCGCGTGCGAATCGTCAGCGCAGTAAAAGACTGTACCCTGGGTTTGCGCGAGTAACTTGGTGAAGACTTCTTCGATTGCCGCAAGATCGCGGTAGTAATCGAGGTGCTCTTCTTCGATGTTGAGGATCAGGGCGTGCTCGGGCTCGAAGAGCTGCAAGGTGCCATCGCTCTCGTCGCCTTCCGCGACAAAATATTCGCCTAACGAATCCCAATGGGCGTTGCTGCCAAGAATCGGAATTTCCGCACCGACGTAATACGACGGATGCAACCCGCCGCCTCGCAAAACGTGTGCTGCCATCGCTGCCGTAGTCGTCTTGCCATGCATGCCGGCGATGATGATCCCGCGTTTGCCGAGCATAATGGCAGCCAGCGCCTCGGCGCGGCGAATCGTGGAAATATTACGCGCGAGCGCGTCGAGCAGAATTGGGTTGTCCTCCTTAATGGCTGAGGAATAGATGATGAGGTCGACGTCAGCCGTATCCTCGGCGCGATGCGGCGATGAAAAGCGCAACCCAAGCTGAGCGAGTCGCTCCGTCTCGAGGGTCCGCACTTTGTCTGAGCCGCGGACGTCATGGCCCAACTCGAGGAGGAGCGCAGCGATGCCGCTCATCCCGCTCCCGGCCACGCCAATCAAATGAATGGCATGCCGCTCTGCGGTGAGAAATTCTTGCAACTCAGGCAGCGACCGCATCATGAGGCTGACTGTATCTTTCTATCGTTTCAACGACCATCGCGGCCGCATTTTGAGGAGCGAGCGCAGCCATTTGGTTCGACATCGTCTGCAATCTCTCGCCTTCGCCTAACAAGTCGCGGACCTTGTTCGCCAGCTCTTCGGGCGAAAACTCCGACTCCTTCATCATGAGGGCAGCGTTTGCCTTGACGAATATCTCGGCGTTGCGCGTCTGATGATCGTCCGCGGCGTAGGGATACGGGATAAGCACCGCTGGCAAGCCGAAGGCCGCCAGCTCCGAAAGACTGGCTGCGCCGGACCGGGCGATAACGAGATCAGCCGCGCTGTAAACTTCCTCCATGTGGTGATAAAAATCGGCGACGTAGGCCGGAATTTTCTCCCTCCGATAATTATCTTCCAGGAGGGATGCGTCGCGCGCGCCGGCGAGATGGATCACCTGCAGCGGGAAATCCTGAAAAGATGACATCGCTTTGATAATCGCCTGGTTGATGCCACTCGCGCCCTGACTGCCTCCCATGACGAGCAAAGTTGGAATGCCATTTTTTAGGCCGAGTTTTTGCAACGCCTGGCCGCGATCGACGCGGCGGAGCGTTGCACGGATGGGCGTGCCGGTAACTTCCGTTGCCGTAGTGGGGAAGTAAGCCGCGCATTCTTTGAATCCGAGGAGGACGGCGCGGACGAAGCGCGCGGTGTATCGATTAGCTTTGCCAGGAATGGCGTTCGATTCGTGGAGAAAAGTCGGCACCCCGCGAATACGCCCAGCGAGGATTGGGGCTGTGGATGTAAAGCCGCCCATGCCGAGAACCACCTGGGGTTGGAACTTGCGGAAAATGGAGCGACAGAGCGAAAGGCTCTCATGGAATCGCCTGACGAAACCGAGAATGGCCGGCGAGAAAGGCGAGGGCAACGCCACCGTCGGTAATTTCTCAAAGCGAAATTCCGTCCGCCCTTCGACCACAAGGGCATCAATTTCCTTTTCCGAAATAAAGAGAAGCACCTCGTGCCCCCGTGCGCGCAGCACCTCAGCGATTGCCAACCCCGGAAACAAGTGTCCGCCCGTCCCGCCGCATGCGATGACCGTGTTCATCGGATTGGCAATTGCCGAGCGCCCGTCGGCCAGCCCGACAATTGAGGTGTCGGCGTGGCGAGCTTTCGGTGGGTTATCATGGCCCGCAGGAGGTCGAACGGTTTCCGGATAGTTTGCCGCGGCAAAATGGGGTGGCCGACACTCGAGATGAGTGCATTAACTGTCAGATTCGGGGTCGCGCGAATTTTCATTCAGATCCTCGGAGTGACTTTGACGTGCAATGGCATCCTTTTCTTCGCGGCGGGTTCAAGCACGCCCTGTCGATAAATGTTCAGGAGAATCCCGACGGCGAAGAGCGCTACCATCAGGTTTGAGCCGCCGTAGCTGACGAAAGGCAAAGGCAGACCCTTGTTGGGCAAGAGAGAAGTGACCACTCCGATATTGATTGCAGCCTGAAACCCAATCAGCGACACGATTCCACTCGCCAGGAGCATGCCAAAGCGATCGCGCGCGTGAAGCGAGATGGTCAGGCCGCAAATAATCACGAGGACGAAAAGGAAAACGACGATCAAACTAAAACGAAGCCCGAGCTCTTCGCCGACGATGGGAAAAATAAAATCGGTGTGCGCATACGGCAGGTAGGACATCTTTTGCCGGCCGTTGCCAAGGCCGAGACCTTCGATTCCGCCGCTGCCCCAGGCGATGAGGGCCTGCATTTGCTGGAGTCCCGCGGTCAATTTGTATTCCTCCGGGTGAAGAAATGCGAGCAGGCGGCTGTTTCGTTCCGCGATGTGTGTCGCGAGATAAAGAATAGCGCCAACTCCGCCTAACGACAGCGTGCCAAGGAGAGCGAGATTTGTTCCCGCAATGAACATCACGACAAACGAAGTCGCCCCGATCAGGACGGTCGTGCCGAGGTCGACTTCGGTGATAATGAAGGCGACGAGAAGACTAACGATCGCCATCGGAAAAATAAAGCCGCGCCAGAATTGTCTACTCTCTGCTTCGTAACGCGAAAACCAGAAGGCGAGAAAGAAGACCGCCGCCATCTTGGCAAATTCCGAAGGCTGACAAGTGATGCCGTGAAATTCCAGCCAGCGCCAGGAGCCATTGATCCTATGCCGAAAAGGCGGGAGGAAACAGAGGGCAAGGCCGGTAATGGAGAGCGCAAACCAGATCCACCAGGTGCGTTGCCAGAAATGGTAGTCGACCAGGGCGGCAACGCCGCAGGCAATCATCCCCAGTCCAAGCCAGAGCGCGTGTCGGCGCAGGAAATAGTAAACGTCGTTGTGACTGTCTCTCGCGAAGGCGCCGGTGCTGAACAGGATCACAATTCCAATGGCAAGCAGACCGAGAACAGCGAGAAACAGGATGTACGCGCTCTTGCGATGCATCAATCGTAGCCTCGTTAGGCTGAAATTTTTCTCCCTGCGGGTGAAAAAAAGCGTGGGCTCATTTAGTCGGCCTTATGTTTAGTGTTCGCTTGCCTCTCCGGGATGCGAAGCTTGGTGCCAATCTGAAGCTTGCGCGGATCGCTGATCCCGTTCAGCTCGAGAAGCGCGTCGTAATTGACGTGAAGACGGTGCGCGATGCTGACCGGATTGTCGCCTTTCACCACGGTGTAGACCTTGCCGGAGTCGGGAACTCCAGACGTCTTTGCTTTTTCTGGATTGGCCGTCCCGATCGGTTTGGCCGCTGACTTGATTTCGCCCTTCGTCGCAACTTTCGTAACCTCGTTAGGCGCGTTCTCGCCGGCCTCCGTCCCCGTAATCAGTGCCGGAGCCACGGTAGGCGTCGCTATCGGCGCTGAGGTTTCTGCCATGCTGCCCGTCGTGTTTGTCTCCTCACGCGTCTTGACGGTGTTGAAGGCGATAATGCCTGCCACCGCGACGATGTGAAGCACGAGCACAATGAGGAGCGCCCGCGACAACTTCATGTTGGGCTCGGACATTTGCTCGTAATCCATGTCGTCGGGCAGACCGAGTGCGCGGGAACGGCGCGCCGTGGCGGCGTGCAATTTCTTTCGTCTTATCAGGCTTGGCATTTTCATGGTGGTGCTTCGGGTAATCCGCGCACCAGGGCGCGGAATTGATCGCCGCGGTCGGCGTAGCTTTTGAACATGTCGAAGGAGGAAGTGCCGGGAGAAAAGAGGACGGTCTCGCCACGAAGCGCGAGAGCTTGCGCGCGCTCGACGGCTTCGCCCAACGAACCTGCGATTTCACATTCGGTCGCGTCGCGCCAATCATGCGCAATGCGCTTGGCGATTTCGCCGATAAGAACAGCCCGGCGCACCTTGCGCGTAACGAGCGGACCGATGGAGTCGAAGGCGAACCCTTTGTCTTTTCCGCCGGCGATGAGAACGATCGGTTTGGTTGCGCTTAGAAGCGCCTTTTCCAACGCGTCGAGATTGGTCGCCTTCGAGTCGTTGATGTAGTCCACGCCGTCGATGGTGCGGATGAGCTCGAGGCGATGGAGTTGCGCACGATAAGCGCAGAGCGGCGGCACCATTTCTTCGAAGCTCAGCCCGCGCGCGCGGCCGACGGCGAGGGCGGCCATCATGTTTTCGGCGTTGTGCGGTCCACGCAGTTGCGCTTCGGCGAGATCGAGAACCGGTTGCTGACGATAAAGGATCGAGCCGTCGCCTAACGAAAAGTCGCCTTCGTTCGACCAGGCGCTGAAAGTGGCGACCTTCGCTTTTAATTCAGGTAAATCTTCCGCCGCATTCACCACCGCATGGTCGTCCGGCGTTTGATTTTCGAAGATGCGCAGCTTGGCTTCGCGGTATTCCCGGATGGAGCGGTAACGATCGAGATGATCGGGCGCGAAATTGAGCCAGACCGCGATCTCGGGATGGAATTCGCGGATGGTTTCGAGCTGAAAGGAGCTGACTTCAACGGTCAGGACGGAAAGATTATCGCTTTCCCGCGCGGCCTCGACGAGCGGCTTACCGATGTTGCCGCAGGCCATTGTGCGCTGACCGCAAGCATTCAGCATCTGTGCGATCAACTCGGTGGTGGTGGTCTTGCCGTTCGTGCCCGTAATGCCGATTACCGGGACGGAGCAGAACTGGTAGCCAAGTTCCAGCTCACCAATGGTCGGGATATTCTTGCGCGAGAAATTTTTCGCCAGCGGTAGTTCAGGATCGATGCCTGGGCTGTAAATGCCGAGGTCGTAAACCGTCGGGTCTTCTTCCGCGAGCGGGCCGCAAAGAATGTAGATGCCTTCATCGCGCAATCGCTCGATGCCAGCGAGTTTTTCCTCGGCCGCGCTGTCAAGGAGTGTGACCTTCGCCCCTTCCTCCGCGAGGAGATGCGCAGCTGCCTTGCCGCTTCGGCCCGCGCCAAGGACAGCGATGTTTTTGTTCCTGTAGTCGCGTTTCATCGCAGCTTCAGAGTGGCAAGCCCAAGGAGCGCAAAAACAATGGAAAGAATCCAAAACCGCACGATCACGGTGTTTTCCTTCCAACCGCTCAGCTCGAAATGATGATGAATCGGTGACATGGCGAAAAGCCGTTTGCCGGTCAGCTTAAAGCTGAGGACTTGCAGGATGACGGAAAAGGCTTCGAGGACGAAAACGCCACCCACGACGGCGAGGAGCAACTCCTGTTTACAGCAAATCGCGACCACGCCGATGGTGCCACCGATTGCGAGTGACCCAGTGTCGCCCATAAAAATGCGTGCGGGGTAGCAGTTGAACCAGAGAAAACCGAGACCCGCGCCGACAAGGGCGGCACAAAAGACAGCCAGCTCGCCGGAGTAAGGGTAATACGGAACCTGAAGGTATTGCGCGATACGAAAGTTGCCCGCCGCATAAGTCAGTAGTGCATAAGCAAAGGCGACCGTGATGGTGCAGCCCGTGGCGAGGCCGTCCAGACCGTCTGTGAGATTGACGGCGTTTGAGGCTCCAACAATCACCAGCGCGAAAAAGAAGAAGGTGAACGCGCCCATATTCACCACCACTGGAATCTTAAAAAACGGCAGGTAAAGCGAACGCGCCTGCACTTCGATAAGAGGATTCAAAAGGAAGAACACCGTTACAATGGCGGCGAGCGTGACTTGAAAAAATAGCTTCAATCTGCCGCTAATTCCGTCGGATTTTTTCTTTGTAACTTTGAGATAATCGTCAACAAAACCAAGTGCGCCGAGGTAGACCATGCAGAAGAGAGCGAGCCAAATGAAGGGATTGTCTGGTCGCGCCCAGAGAACCGAGGCGCTGACCACTGCGCCAATAATGAGCACGCCACCCATCGTAGGCGTGCCTTGTTTTCCGCCGTGCAACTCGGCGAGGCGTCGCACTTCGTCGGCAGTGCGAATCGGCTGGCCAATTTTCAAGGAGACAAGTTTGCGAATGACGTAGTTGCCGAAGAGAAGCGAAATGACAAAAGCGGTGATTGCCGCCAGAACAGCGCGGAAAGTGACGTAATAGAAAACGTTGAAACCCTTGAACTGCTCCGTCAGACGATGCAGGTAAAACATCATGACGCGGAGCGAGTCTCCATCGGGCGATGGGCGAATTCCTCCAAGACCCGCTCAACGCGCGCGGAGCGGCTGCCTTTGATGAGAACAAGGTCGCCCGGGCGGGCGATTTCGTCGAGCAGCTCCGCGGCTTCCGCGGCGTTGCGCACGACGCGACTTTTCGTTAGGCCAGCGGCTACCGCACCGGCGGCGATTTCGGAGGCGGCCGGGCCGAGAGCGAGGAGATAATCAATGCCTAACGACGCCGCCGCTTCGCCCACTTCCTTATGGCCGTGTTTGCTTTCCGCGCCCAGCTCTGCCATCGCCCCGAGTACAGCGACGCGTTGTCCGTCGGTTTCAAGTTCGGCCAGCGTGCGCAGGGCGGCTTTAGTCGAATCCGGATTGGCATTGTAGCTGTCGTCAATGAACTGCACGCCGCGAATGGTCTTAATTTGCAGACGCGCCTTCGCCAATGGTGCGGAAGCCAGACCTTCGGCGCACTCTTCGAGCGAAAGTCCAAAGACGCGACCGGCGGCGACCGCGAGAAGCGCGTTCTGCACCATGTGCAGACCGGGCACAGGCAGAACGGCGTGACAGCGATGGGCGCCTTCCGAAATTTCAAACTCCGCGCCGCTGGATCTCTGCACGATGTCGCGTGCCTGCACCGCGCCTTGATTCATCCCGGCCAGAATCACGCGGCCTTTACTGCGCTGGGCAATCGTTTCGGCAAACTCATCCGCGGCATTCAGGATGAGAGTACCGTCAGGCCCTAACGACGCTGCCAGTTCGCCTTTTTCCCGGGCAATGGCTTCGCGCGAGCCCATGAATTCAATATGCGCGATGCCGATATTGGTGATGATGGCGACGTCCGGTTGCGCGAGTTGGGCAAGCGGCGCGATTTCGCCGGGATGATTCATCCCGATTTCCCACACCGCGACTTCGTCTTCCCCGCGCGCTTCCAGCATGGTGCGCGGGAGCCCGACGTGATTGTTGAAATTGCCTTCGGTTTTGGTAACGCGATAGCGGCGCGCGAGGACGGAGGCGGTAAAATCCTTTGTGCTGGTTTTGCCGTTGCTCCCGGTAATGGCAACGACTTTCAGGCCTAACGAACGGCGATAGCCGGCCGCGATCTGCTGATAGGCGGTGAGCGGGTCAGCGACGCGCAAAAGGACGAAGTCCGGCGGGGTCTTGCCGCTCCATTTCTTTTCCACCACCGCGCCGATCGCTCCACGCAGGAATGCGTCGTTGACGAAGCGGTGACCGTCAAAATTGGCGCCGCCCAGCGCGACGAAGAGATCACCCGGCTGGGTTGTGCGCGAGTCGGTGCTCAAGCGCGTGACCTGCATGCCGGAATGGCCATTTTGTTTACCGGCCTGGGCAAACTGCGCAATTTGGTCGATCGAGAGTGAGTTCATGCTGAAGCGGCCACGAATGGTAATCCTCGGTGCCCAGACCGTTTGTCTCGGTAACAATCGGTCGTGTTGACCTGTTCGTTAGGCGTTAGGCGCATTTTCAGAATTCCAGCGGCCGATTTTCCAGGGCGCGAAGCGCTATCTGCCGGTCATCAAACGGGATCGTGTGATCGGCAAACTCCTGGTAGGTCTCATGACCCTTGCCCGCGATGAGGATGATGTCGCGCGGTTGCGCCAGGGCAATGGCGCGCGCAATCGCTTCCGCGCGGTCGGGTACGGTTTCGAAATTGCTCGTGCGAAATCCTTTTTTTACGTCCGCGATAATGCCGAGTGGGTCTTCCTTCCGCGGATTGTCAGAGGTGATGATGCTGAAGTCGGCGTTTTGATCGGCCACCCGGCCCATGAGCGGACGCTTTTGCCTGTCGCGATCGCCGCCCGCACCAAAGACGACGATGAGCCGTCGCGGGCCGAGCTCACGTAACGTCTTGAGAACATTGAGCAAGGCGTCGTCGCTGTGCGCGTAGTCGACATAGATTTGAAACTGACGTTTGGCCGGTACGGCTTCGAGGCGGCCGGGCACCTGCGGCGACTTGGCGAGGCTAACGACCGCTTCGCGCAGACTTACGCCTAACGAATTAGCCGCCGCGAGCGCGGCCATTGCATTATAGACGTTGAAGCGTCCAATAAGTGGAACGCGCACGAGATAGATTTTACCGCGTGCTTCGAGCTGGAAGGAGGTGCCGCTAAATTCAGCTCGGTAATTGGAAGCGCGGAAATCCGCTCGTGCACCCACGCCGTAGGTTACGACCGGGAGGTTGTCTCCCAGACGGTTGACGAGTTTTTCGCCATAGGGGTCGTCGAGATTGATCACGGCGACGCTTTTCTTTTTGTTGGGTTGACTCGTTAGGCCAGTGAAGAGTCGCGTTTTCGACTCGAAGTAATTCTCCATGGTCTGGTGAAAATCGAGATGATCCTGGGTAAGATTGGTGAAGACGGCCACGTCCCACTCGAGTCCGCGCGTTCGATCCTGGGCGAGGGCGTGCGAGGAAACCTCCATGACGGCCGCCTTGCATCCAGCGCCCGCCATTTGGGCCAGCATTTCCTGGACGTCGAGCGACTCGGGCGTCGTGCGCGTGGCAGGCAAAACGCGCTCACCGATTTCATAGCGCACCGTGCCGATGAGTCCGCTGCGCAAACCGGCCCCATCGCAGATGTGTTTGATAAGAAATGTGGTCGTGGTCTTTCCGTTAGTGCCGGTGACGCCGGCCATTTTTAGTCGCAAGGCCGGCTTCTTAAAAAAGGTGAACGCCAAGTCGGCCAGCGCGACGCGGCTATCCGGTACCACGATCGAGGTCGCGCGGGAATGCGACTCCGGGCGTTCCACCACGATCGCCGCCGCGCCTCTCTCGATCGCCTGTTCGGTGAACTGGTGGCCATCAACGACGGCCCCTCGCATCGCCACGTAGAGCCCATTCTTCTGCACCCGCCGTGAATCGTAAAAGATGCCGTCGATCTCGCGATCGAGTGGGCCGTCGATTTCGCGGGTTTGGGTTGATTCCGCGAGAAGTTTGAGCTGCATGAGGTGTGGACACGCGAGGCGCGGGAATCTAACGACTGGCATTAGTTAAGGCGACTCGTCCGGCCGTAGCGGGCGTCCCAATTTCCTCATGCGGCTCAAGATCGAGATACCGCGCTGCTTGTTCCGCAATGCGGGAAAAGATCGGTCCGGCGACCGTGCCGCCGTAGTTGAGATAAGGTTCTTTAGTGTGTGCGTCGTCGAGCACGACCAGACCGACGAAGGCGGGATTCTCTGAAGGCAAAAAACCGCTGAAGGAAACGACATATTTATCCTTCTCGTAGCCGCCGCCGGGCGCGGCCTTTTGCGCGGTACCGGTCTTGCCGGAGATGACATAGCCAGGAACAGCTGCTTCTGCCGCGGTGCCGCGTTTGCTCACAACGCCGCGCAGAGCATAAGCAATCTGCGCGGCGGTTTCGGGCGAAACGACTTGCCTCACAACGGTCGCTTTGCGTGCGCTGATCGTCTTGCCTTGATCGTCGATGATCGACTTGACGATGCGTGGTTGCACCAGTTTGCCGCCATTGGCGATGGCCGACATCGCTATCACCATCTGCAGGGGAGTGACGCCGACTTCCTGTCCCATCGGGATTCTAGTGATCGAAATCTTGCTCCAGCTGCGCGGCGGATGAATCACGCCCCCGATCTCGCCCGGCAGCTCGACTCCAGTGCGATCCCCAAAGCCGAACTGCCGGATGTATTCATAAAACTTCATCTCCCCGAGCAAGCACGCCAGCTTGGCCGCGCCGATATTGCTCGAATGAACAAGGATGTCCTGCACGCTCAGGTCGCCATAGCCTTTGTGGCCATGGTCATGCAAAGGACGACCGCCGTAATTCCAGACGCCGTTTTCGCAAAAAATCATGCTGTCGAGCCGCACTTTCTTTTCGTTTATGGCGGCGGCCGCGGTGACGATTTTAAAGGTCGAGCCCGGCTCCATCATGTCGATAATGGCGCGATTCTTCATCTGTTCTGGCTTGGCCTGGTTACGGAGGTTGAGATCAAAGCCTGGCCGGTTTGCCATGGCGAGGATCTCGCCAGTCTGCGGCCGCATGAGAATGATGGTCGCCTTTTCCGGATGGTATTCGCGCACCGCGGCGTCCAATGCATTTTCCACGATGCCCTGGAGGTGCAAGTCGATCGTCAGGTGAACATCGAAGCCGTTACGCGAATCGCGTTGCAGACCACGGTAGAGGACGATTTCGCGACCTTGCGCATCGCGCTCGATGTAGCGATAACCGTCCTCCCCCCGCAGATACTGATCCATCGACTTTTCGACGCCCTGGATGCCGCTCTGATGGAAATCGGTAAAACCGATGACATGACAAAGCATGGAGCCATTCGGATAGACCCGGACCGTGCCGCGCTCGCAGCAAACGCCACGCAATTTTTCCTTGCGCAGCTCGGCTTCAAGCGCGCGCGCATCCGCTTCGGGCACCTCGCGCTTGAGCACGATGTAACGCCGGCCAGTGGCGAGTTTGCCTTGGATGTCGTCAGTCGAAAGTTTGAGGCGATCAGCCAGCAACGGCACGAGAGCAGCGCTATTATTAATAAGACTAGCGTCGGCCACGATGGTCGCGACGGGGACATTCTGGGCGAGAACCTCATCGCCGCTGTCGTAGATCGTGCCGCGGTCGGCCGGAATCAGGTTGCGGCCGATGTTTTTTTCGGCGGCGATGCGGCTGTAATAATCGTGCTGCACCATTTGGAGATAAATGAGCCGCCAGGAGAAAACGCTGAAGAGAAGCGTAAAGAAGACACAAATCACCGCGCAACGTGTGCGGCTATTCCATCTCACGGAGTGCCTCCTCGCGTCGCGACCCGATTGGCGACAGGACGAATTCCGTCCTCTCCAATTGGCCGTGCGCTGTCGTTTAGCCTGACAATGCTTTGCTCCGCAATCGGAACCATTTTCAGATAGCCTTCCTTTAGCCGGCGCTGAAGAGCGGCCGGTGAGGTAAGCGCGGCGATCTGCACCTTGGCGTCTTCGTTTTGCGTTCGGGTGGCTTCCAATTCCTGCTCGAGTGCGCGCCGCTGAACTCCCTGGTGATGGAGCTGGACGCTGAGATAGACGTAGCTCAGGCCAGTGACCGCAAAGAAGGTGACGATCACGATCCAGCGGGCCAGCGCCGGCGCGTCGATCGGGTTGAAATTCTTGCGATGCCGATGGCGATTCATCCGATCCTTTCTGCGACACGCAAACGCGCGCTGCGCGAGCGCGGATTGGCACGCAATTCCATTGCATCCGCTTCGACTGGTTTCGGAGTGATGACTCGGAGCGAGAAATCTGGATTTGGTCGCGGTTCGGGCCACTCGGGACGATCAAGGAATGGCCGGCTGCGCTCGCGAAAGAAATTTTTCACGCGCCGATCTTCCAGCGAATGGAAGGTGATGACGGCGATGCGGCCGCCAGGTTCGAGGCGCTTGGTTAAGGCAACGAGCCCGGACTCCAGTGCGCCAAGTTCGTCGTTTACTTCCATGCGGAGAGCCTGAAAAACCTGCGTCGCCGGATGGCGGCGCCCATGGCGCCCGACCGTTTTTTCAATCGCCTTGGCGAGCGCAAGCGTTTCACGAAACGGCGTTTCTTTGCGCAGTTTCACGAGTTGACTCGCGATACGGCGCGAGGCCGGCTCTTCGCCTAAGGTGCGGAAGATACGAGTCAGCTCTTCCTCGCTGTAACTGTTGACCACTTCCGCGGCGGTCAATTCCTGGCGCGGATCCATGCGCATATCGAGCGGGCCGTTACGCATGAGACTGAAACCGCGATCGGCGTTCTCCAGTTGGCGCGAGGAAACGCCCAGATCGAGCAAAGCGCCACCGATTTGCGCAACACCCAGTTCATCGAGAATACGCTCCGCATCGCGAAAGTTGGCGCGACGCAAGGTAACCCGGTTGCCGAAGTTCGTTAGGCGCGCGCTTGCGAATTCGAGCGCATCGGGATCCTGGTCGAGCGCCAGGACGTCCACGCCCCCATTCAAGAGCATCTCGGTGTGCCCGCCGCCGCCGCAAGTCCCATCGAGAATCAACGAACCGGGCCGAAGGGCAAGCAACTCGATTGTTTCGTTCGCCAGCACCGGGCGATGATAGCCAGCATCTTCCATCTCCTGCGCCTCCTCTTCGATGATGGACGCACCGGTCACGAGCCGGACCGGTTGGTCGAATAACAATGCGTCCATTTGTTCTAAAGTCCGATCATGTTTGCGACGGCCTGGTAAGTGGGATGCTCGTCGACGTGGGCGCGTTTGCGGCGAGTCAGATTCCAAATCTCGAAACGTCCGCGGCCGCCGACGAGCGCGACCTCGTCTTTAAGGTCGAGGCTTTGACAAAACTCGTCAGGCAAGAGAAGGCGGCCTTGCTTATCGAAGGATCCGTGTTGCGCCTGCGAATGCAGCCGGCGCAAAAAAATTCGCAGGTCGCGCTTGGACACGCCCTCCATGGTTTCGGCCTCCGCGCCGATTTTTTCGAATTCGCCCGGCGGCATGACGACGAGGAATTGACCGTTTGCTTCGGGCACCATCATCAGATCCTCACCGGAACTGTTGCGCCGCCACCGCGACGGAATGGTGATGCGATTTTTGTCATCGATTTGATGACGAAACTCGCCTGCATAAAAAACCGAATTTCCTGAAGCGGTCGTCATAGACAGGGCACGCGATCCAAATCGCTCCACATCACCCCACTTTAAACCACTCGATTTTTTCCCGGTCAATTAATAAATGCGTGTTTGCTCACTTTTCTTTTCCTCTCTAAAATTGGGCGAGGTCGCATGCTGGCGAGTTTCTGTTACCCCCTCAGGCTCTTCGGCTTTTCTTTTGTGGCCGCCGCCGCTCTCGCGCAATCGGTCGAAAACGCGGTTCTGGTCCGGGTAATGATCAACGACGATGGTTCAAAAACGGTTTATCAAACCGACATCGCAAACCACCGAACTCTCGCCACGACCAGCGGCACGGACGGCAAGACCTGTGGCAAGATCGTCTATGAGCTTGATGGCGCCGGGCGTTACAAGAGCGGTCAAGTCTTTGGGCCGAAGGGCGATCTCTGTTTCAAAACGCGCTACGAATACGATCCCGCGGGAAGGCTCATGCGGGAAACTCAATTAGCGAGAGACGGCTCCGTGCGGAGCAGAATCGTCTACAGCTACGACGCTGCTGGACATGCGGCCGGCTATTCAATCTTCGACAGGAAAGGCAACCTCCTCGGCCGCACGAGACCGAAGAACTCATCGGCAGTTTCCGGACGACCCTAAGCTGTGGGCATTCGGCCTTTACTCGTTAGGCTATCTGTCGCTGATTTGTAAAACAGCGTCCACAATTCCCGGTCTCGCGGCGGCGACTTCGGGGACGAGGAAACCGCGACGAACCCCAAGTCGCGTGCGGAAAAAGCGAGGAACGGCCCCGACCACGCGACTCGCAGTTTTTTCGTTAGGCCTTCTCCTACTTGCCAGGAACCGAGAGAAGAGTTATCAAGTCAACGCATGATCGATTACATCCAGAAGGGTGGTCTGCTCATGTGGCCGATTCTGGTCTGCAGCATCATCTCGATCGCCGTTTTCGCAGAGCGGCTCTTTTATTTTCACCGCGCTACGATTCACGTCGGGGAATTCCTGCAAGGGCTTTCCAATCTCGTGCAGCGGCGCAATTTCGCAGAAGCTTTGCATGAATGTGCCGGCACGCCTGGCCCGGTGGCGCGTGTCATTCACGCCGCTATTATCCGGCACGAAGCGCCTCGAGCTGAGCTGCGCGAAATCGTGCAGGAAGCAGGTCAACTCGAGGTGCCTAAGCTGGAACGCTTTCTCGGTGTCCTCGCGACTCTGGCTTATCTCGCTCCGCTGATTGGATTGCTGGGCACGGTGGTGGGGATGATAGAGGCTTTCGGGCTGGTTTCGTCGAATGGCGGTTATGCGACTGTCGCGGAGCTGGCCACCGGAGTTTACAAGAGTCTTCTCACGACGGCAGCCGGTTTGGTTGTCGCAGCGCCCACCTTCGTCGGTTACAGCTACCTCTCTTCGCGGGTGAACACTCTAATGCACGATATGGAACGGGCCGGGATTGAAGTGGTGCATATGCTGACTGACCGCGCACCGGGTGCTGAGATCATCAGCTTTCAGCCAGCGCAGGAAAAGAGCACCGAGCGCCGGCTCGAGCGTTAGGAACGCGTGTTTGCCTAACGAGAGATGAAGCTCTCGCGTACGACCAGCATCAATTTTGGCTGGCTCTATCTCTTCCCCTTGCTCAACGTGATTTTCCTCCTGATCCTTTTCTTTCTTCTCAGCTCGAATTTCGTCTTGCAGCCGGGTATCTCAGTTAGCGTTCCATTCTCCGGTTTTACCCTCGCACCACAACCTAACCAACAAATCATCAGCATCACTGGCGGTCCGAGTCCCGCAATTTATTTGCGCGATCAAAGGATAACTCTCGATCAGCTCGGACCCGCGCTCGACTTAACGAAACGCGAAGGCCGTTCCATCGTGATCAAGGCGGATCGGATGGTTTCCTACGACCTGGTAATGGCGGTCACGAATGCCGCTCTCGAACGCGGCATTAGTTCTGTCGCGCTCGCCACCAACCCGCGACGATGAATGCCTCGACCTATGGTCCGCCAGAGGGCGACCTTCTCTTTCATTGGGAACGGCCGCGCGGCCACAAGGTCGCAATTGCGGGATTTCTCCTCGCGTCGATCGCGCTCCACGCACTTTGCTTTTACCTCTTTCAGGTCGTTTATCCGCCCGCGATCTCGTTGCTTCCGCCGCCAGCGCAAGTGAGCGTGATCACAGCGACAACCCCCGAGGGCCACGCTTTTCTCAACTGGCTCGAAGCGGAAGATCCTGCGCTCGCTTCACAAACTCACCCGCCTCCCGAGGCGCGAGGTTACCAGTTGCCCAGATTGGCGCATGTTCCTTCCTATCGTGCAGTTCCACCGCGTTTAAAGGAAGCCCCGCCACCGCCCAGCCTCGAACTCGCTCCTTCGGCCGCTCCACCCGCCCCGGTTCCAATCGCGACGAAAAAATTTCCCCTTCGCCTGCCGCCCACCCCGACGATGGTCCGTTTTTCCGAGAATCTTGCTGATCGGGCTGTGACACATCCAACGCTCCGATTTCGCCCCTCAGTGCGCGAAGCTCCGGAGAGCGCGCGTTTTCGGATCGCTGTCGATTCGTTAGGCATTCTTCGTTATACCTTTCTCGAAGAATCCTCCGGCGACTCCGCGCTCGACGAACAAGCCCGCCAGTATTTGGCGCTTTGCTCGCTTCCAGCCGTTAGATCGCCTAACGAACGACTCCAATCTCACGTGGGCGACAGCGAACTTCGATTTCGGGACCGACCTCCAACTGCCACCCGGCCCGGCGGAGCGCGCGCCGTGATCCGGGTCAGCCTCGGCGCGCTAGTTACGATTTATCTGCTGCTTTTTCTTGCGGCGGTTTTTCTCCTCTGGATATTTGGCGAGTGGAACCGTCGGCGCCGCGAGCAGCGCGCCTTGCGCTATCGGCTACGGTGTGTGATTTGCGCCTTCGAGTTTGAAGACCGAACCTCGACGCTCCTGCCACGCTGTCCGCGCTGCGGCAGCTTGAACGAACGTTTTAAACTGGACCGTATTTAATCATGGGAATGTGGATTGGCCGTAATCGCAAAGCACGCGTCACCTATGGCTTCGACGAGATCGCTCTCGTGCCGGGCAACGTGACGATTAATCCTAACGAAGTTGACATCACCTGGCGTGTCGGACGCTACGATGCCGAACCGCTAAAATTTAAAATTCCGATCCTGGCGAGCGCGATGGACGGCGTAGTCGACGTGAAGTTTGCCATCGCCATGGGCAAACTTGGCGGTCTCGCCGTTCTCAACCTTGAAGGCGTGCAGACGCGCTACAAAAACCCGCAGGAAGTCCTGCAAAAAATCGTCGAAGCGGACAAGGCCGACGTGACGGCGTTGCTTCAAAAAATCTATCAGGAACCCGTCCAGGAAGATTTAATTGCGGCGCGCATTCGCGAGATCAAAGATGCCGGCGTGCCGGCGGCGGTCAGTTCGATCCCGCAAAGCGCGGAAAAGTTCGGTGCCATCGCACAGGCGGCTGGCGCGGACATTTTTGTCGTGCAAAGCACCGTCTCCACCGTGCGTCACGTTTCCTCCGAATATAAATCGCTCGATCTCGCGAAATTTTGCGGGGAGATGCGCATTCCGGTAATTGTTGGCAATACCGTCGGCTTCGACGCCACATTCGAAATCATGGAATGCGGTCCGGCGGCAGTTTTGGTGGGTGTTGGTCCGGGAGCCGCCTGCACTTCGCGCGGCGTACTCGGTCTTGGCGTGCCGCAAGTCACCGCCACGGTCGACTGCGCAGCAGCACGCGACGCTTATTTCAAGAAAACGGCACGCTACGTTTCCATTATTACTGACGGCGGCATGAGCAAAGGCGGCGACGTCTGCAAAGCGCTCGCCTGCGGCGCCGATGCCGTCATGGTGGGGAGCGCATTTGCCAAGGCATATGAAGCGCCGGGTAACGGTTACCACTGGGGTATGGCGACGCCGCATGCCAATCTCCCGCGCGGAACGCGCATCAAAGTCGGCGCGACCGGTTCATTGAAGCAAATCCTGTTCGGTCCGGCGGAGGTCGACGACGGAAGTCAGAACCTCGTGGGCGCCATTACTACCTGCATGGGCAATGTCGGCGCGCGGACAATGCCTGAGTTTCAACAAACCGAAATCATTATTGCACCCTCGATCAAAACGGAGGGCAAGCTCTTCCAGACGGTGCAAAGCGTCGGGATGGGCAGTCGATGACTAGCAAGTGACAAGTGACAAGTGATGGATGAACAGTAGCCGTGAGTCGCAGCTTCACTCCTCATCACTAGTCGCTTGTCACCTGTTCCTTTTTTGAGATGAACCGTCGAGTCGTCATCACCGGTATCGGAGTCGTCACGCCGTTAGGCAGCGACCTCGAAGTTTTTTGGCAGAACTTGCTCGAAGGCCGCAGTGGCATTGGTGAGATCACCCGCTTCGATACGACGAATTACGACACGCGCATCGCCGGTGAGGTCCGCGATCTTGATGCCAAGACCGTCTTCAAGAATCCGAAGGAACACAAGCGAACCGATCGCTTTACCCATCTCGCGATGGCCGCAGCGAAGAATGCCCTCGCCAACAGCGGAATCGACCTGGAAAAGGTGAATCGCAATCGCTTTGGCGTGCTTGTCAGCAGCGGAATTGGCGGATTGAAGACGCTCGAGGATCAGCACGCCAATCTTCAAGCGAAGGGTCCCTCCCGTGTCTCGGCCTTCACCATCCCCATGCTCATCAGCAACATGGCGAGTGGTCTCATTTCAATGGAATTCGATCTGCGCGGGCCGAACATGTGCATCGTGACCGCGTGCGCGACTTCGAACAACGCGATCGGAGAAGCCTGGCGCATTATCAAGTTCGGCGACGCGGACATCTTCCTCGCCGGCGGCGCAGAGGCATCAGTCATTCCGATTGGGCTCGCCGGGTTCGGCGCGATGAAAGCGCTCAGCACTCGTAACGACGAACCGCAACGCGCTTCGCGACCCTTCGATCTAGGGCGGGACGGATTCGTCATGGGCGAGGGAGCCGGTGCCGTGCTGGTCGAGGAGTTGGAACATGCCAGGGCACGCGGCGCGAAAATCTACTGTGAGTTGGCAGGTTACGGGCTTTCCGGTGACGCCTATCACATGACCGCGCCGCCGCCCGACGGAGAAGGCGCAGCTCGCGCCATGCAGATGGCGCTCGATCACGCCAAAATCGCGCCTGAGGAGGTCGACTACGTAAACGCCCACGCCACTTCGACCGGTTTGGGCGACATCTGCGAGACCCGCGCGATCAAGACCGTTTTCGGGACGCACGCCCGCAATGGCCTAACGATTAGCTCAACCAAATCAATGACCGGCCATTTGTTAGGCGGGGCCGGCGCGGTCGAGATGGCGATTTGCGCTCTTGCCATGCGCGACGGAAAAATTCCGCCCACGATAAACTTGGAAAACCCCGATCCAGAATGCGACCTCGACTACACGCCTAACGTCGCACGAGAGAAAAAAGTACGGGTCGTGCTCAACAACTCCTTTGGCTTCGGCGGCCATAACGCTACCCTCGTTGCGACCACGTTCGAGGACTGAACAATTCTTCGCTCCCGCTACGTGCCTGCAGCGGGAAACGACGCAGCACTGAATACGTGTCTGACTTAGTCAGCAAAAGGATGGTGAATTTTGCGGAGTCGACTTTCTTCCAATTTGCTCCCTTGCCTCTCGCAAGTGATCGTTGGTCATGCCGGAGATCGGGAAACTGCTGGTTATTATCGGTGGCCTCTTCGTAGTCATCGGCCTCTTACTATGGAGTGGGTTTGGCGGTAATTGGTTCGGGCGATTGCCTGGCGATATTCGAATCGAGAAAGGTAACTTCGGCTTTTATTTCCCCGTCGTTACGTGCATCATCCTCAGCCTCGGTCTTACCCTCCTCATCTCACTCTTCCACCGTTAGCCCTCATAAAACGTTGATAGTCCCAAGCCAGATTGAAGAGCACAGCAAGTGATAACCTGCTGCCGGGCAACCGGACACAGTCAGGCAGTAACTCTCAAGAAATGATAAATAAGGCGGCCAATCCCATCACTAGGAAGCTGCCGCTGCAGCTCTCGAAGCCAAAGGATTCTAACTGAGTCGGAAAGCAAGACTCAAAGGATTACGGACGATCGATGGGAAGATCCGCTGAGCTTTACTTGAAACAACATGTCACACGCCTGCGTCAGTGCCGGCGTTGTCCTGGGGTTGTGCCACCGCCCGTCTCCGGTGGCGCTATTGTCAGCGACGTGATGTTGATCGGCCAAGCGCCCGGGGTGCGCGAGCCGGTGCTCGAACGTCCCTTTGCCCACACTGCCGGTAAGACGCTCTTCCGCTGGTTTGAAGAACATTGTGGCCTCGACGAAGCGTCACTTCGATCGCGGGTTTACTTCGCTGCTGTGATTCGATGTTTTCCCGGTAAGGCGCCCGGTGGCGGCGACCGCGTGCCGAGTAGGGAAGAAATTGGTAACTGTGCTTCGTGGATGAACATGGAATTAGACATTCTGAAGCCACAATTGGTCATTCCCATAGGAAAGCTGGCGATCTCCCAGTTTATTGAGTGCGACAAACTGGATTCCGTAATTGGGCGAAAGTTTGTCGTCCGCCGAGGCGATCACGTCTTTGATTTTGTGCCCTTGCCACACCCAAGTGGCGCCTCTCCGTGGCACAGGGTTTCACCAGGCCGCGAACTGCTCGCAAAGGCGATGAACGTGATCGCGTCTCTCCCGGCGATGAAGCGAATTATGAAATCGACGAGGACGCGCAAGCCCCTCTGAAAATCTTCCTGCGTTTCTGCTTTCCTGATTCATGGTTAATCCATGCCGCAGAAACTTCGCGTCACCGTCTGGGGTGAAAATGTGCATGAGCGGAAGAATGCGATCGTTAGGCAAGTTTATCCCGACGGGATGCATCGCTGCATCGCAGCTGGTCTGAGCAAAGATCGCAGCCTCGAAGTCCGAACGGCGACGTTACAACAGCCGCGAAATGGCCTAACGATAAGGGCCCTCGAGGAAACAGAAGTCCTTGTCTGGTGGGGTCACGCCGCGCATGGCAAAGTGCGCGACGCGGTCGCGGATCAGGTGGTCAAACGCGTCTGGGAGGGAATGGGTTTCATCGCCCTGCATTCCTCGCACTATTCGAAGATTTTCAAACGCCTCATGGGCACGAGCTGTTCCCTCACCTGGAGAGAAGCGGGGGAACGCGAGCGGCTCTGGGTTTGCAATCCCGGACATCCGATCGCGTGCGGAGTCGACCGTTATTTTGAAATCGAAAACACCGAAATGTATGGCGAGCCGTTCGCCGTTCCGACGCCGGACGAAGTTGTTTTTATCTCCTGGTTTGAAGGCGGAGAGGTTTTCCGCAGCGGTTGCACCTGGAAGCGAGGCAACGGGAAAATTTTCTATTTCCGTCCAGGCCACGAAACTTACCCCATCTACTATCATCCCGTCGTTAGGCAAGTGCTGCGTAATGCCGTTCGGTGGGCCGCGCCGGAGGGACAGAAGTGGATCGACGGTTGTCCCCAAATCCCAATCAAGAAGGCGCGCGAGAAGTTAATCGCCAAGGGCCCGAAACTACACCGTGAAGGGACAGCGGGATTTCGTTAGGCCAAAGATTCACCGCGACTTTCTTGCGCAATCCATCGCAAAAAAACCCACTCGGAGGACCGCAAAGCTTGAAATGCTAACAACGTCTCACCCATGATTCCCCTGCATGAGCCTCGGTCGAAAAGAGCGCAGCAAAAAATTCGTGGAGCTGCTTTTTGAAGTACTCCTCATCAGCGTTGGCGTCTTTCTCGGCCTTTGGGCGAACAACTGGCATGAAGAACGCGAGCATCGGTCCCTGGCCCGTGCCGCGCTGGGAAATTTCCTCGAGGAAATGCAGGTGAACACGCAGGCCATAGAGCAATACCGCCAGTATCATGAAAGGCTCGTGCGCGAACTGGGCCAATTCATCGCGAGCGACCAGCCCGCGACGAACGATCGCTTTCAAAAGGAAGTTCACTTTCAGGGACTGCGACCCGTTATCTTCGAACATACTGCGTGGGATCTCGCGATTGCCACACAATCCCTGTCCTATCTTCAGCCCGACCTGGCCTTCGATATTTCCAAGGTCTACACGCGGCAGACGGCTTTTCAGATGTTGGAAAACAGCTTTCTCGCTTCCGCCTACACCCCCGCAAGCATCTCGGCCGAAAAACGCGGACTCGCTCTCGCCATGCAAACCTATCTCATCGACGTCAATCAAAGCGAACCTGCCATCCTCGACCGCTATAAGAAGACCATGCCGGAAATAAAACGCGCTCTTGGTCACGATTCGGATCGTTAGGCTGAAACTATCCGGCTCCCGATGTTGTTAATCTCGTCGGGCACATTTGCCGGGTTCATCGACTCCGACTAGAACTTCGCGTGGACGAAACCAAAATCCTGAGCCGCGCCGAGATTCCTGAAGCCGACAAATGGGACCTCACCCAGTTGTTCGCGAATACCGACAAGTGGAATGAAGATTTCGCCTGGATTCAGGCGACTTTTTCCCTCCTAACGAACTGGAGAGACCGGGTGGGCGAATCGGCGAAGTCGTTAGGCGAGCTGCTCGAATTTGAGAAGACGCTCGATCTGAGAATCGAGCGCGTCTATCACTACGCTTCGCTTCAACTCGCCGAAGACAGTGCGAATCCGCACTACCTCGCGCGTATGGCACAGCTGCAGAATCTGCTGACCACGATTGGCGAAGCGACCGCCTTTATCGTTCCTGAAATCCAGGCCATCCCGGATGATCAATTCGCGCAATATCTCGAGGACGGGGCGCTAAAAGAGTGGCGCATTTCTCTGCACAAGATCCGCCGCATGAAGCCGCATGTGCTTTCGGAAAGGGAAGAGCGCCTGCTCGCGCTCGGCAGTTCGGCGCTGGACGGCTACGACGACGCCTTCTCACAGCTGACAAACGTGGACATGAAGTTCGGCGTGCTCCTCGACGAGAAAGGTGAGGAGCGTCCTCTGACGCAGAGCTCGTTCAGCTCCTTTCTCGTGAAGCGCGATCACGAACTGCGTAAACGCGCGTTTCATCAATTCTATACGGAGTTCCAGGACCACCAGTTCACTCTCGCCTCCGCGCTCGCTTACTCGGTCAAGGCAGATGTCTTTCGGGCACGCGCGCGCAATTATCCTTCGGCGCTGGAGGCTTCGCTCTTCAAGGACGACATTCCGGCTGAGGTCTACGACGGGCTAATTGCGGCCGTTCGGCAAAACCTGCCACCGCTTTATCGTTACTATGAGCTGCGGCGACGTGTCCTCGGCTTGCGCGATCTGCATCATTACGATGTCTACGTCCCGCTCGTCCCGGAAATCGAAACTGATGTTTCCTTCGACGAAGCGATCGCGATGGTGCTGGATTCGCTGTCGCCGTTAGGCAGCGACTACGTCCGCTCGTTAGGCGAAGGCTTGCGCGGGCGATGGTGCGATCGTTACGAGTCGAAAGGCAAACGCAGCGGCGCCTTTTCCAGCGGTAGCTATGGCGCACCGCCTTACATCCTGATGAATTACAAGCATGACGTTTTTTCCGACGTCTACACTCTCGCCCATGAAGCGGGCCATTCGATGCACAGTTGGTTTTCGCAACGCACGCAGCTTTATCAGGACGCCGATTATCCGATCTTTCTCGCGGAGGTGGCTTCGACTTTTAACGAAGAACTCCTCACCCACCATCTGCTCGCACAGACCGACGATCCGAAGATGCGCGCTTATCTTCTCAATCGACAGGTCGACGACATTCGCAGCACGCTTTTTCGGCAGGTGATGTTTGCCGAGTTTGAGAAGGTCATTCATGCGATCGAAGAACGGGGCGAAGCGCTCACGCTGGATGTTTTTAAGAGCGAATATCACAAGTTACTCGAAACTTATTTTGGCCCTGAATTTGTTCTCGACGCCGAGCTCGACCTCGAGTGCCTCCGCATTCCGCATTTCTACAGCGCGTTTTATGTTTATAAATACGCGACCGGGATCTCGGCGGCGATTGCACTGGCGGAACGCGTGCTCTCGGGCGCGCCAGGAGCGGTCGAGGCGTATCTGGGTTTCCTGGAATCCGGCGGATCGAAATTTCCGATTGAGACCTTGCTCGCAGCTGGAGTCGATATGACTTCGCCCGCGCCGGTAGAAAGTGCATTGCGTCTTTTCGATCGCCGACTGACCGAACTCGAAGCGATTCTTTGACGTTGCCTGGAGCTGAGTGAGGCAACTCGGCCCGCGATTTGCTTTTCCACAAGTCGATGAGGCTTGAATGGCAATTGCGCAGCGCTTGTGGTTATGCGGAACTCGGCATGGATCGCGAATCCATCGCTGAACTGAATGCGATCCCAAAAGCGGCACAAAATCGCCCGGAAGTGCTGCAACTCCGGCTGCATCACCTCATGATAAGCAAGTCGTGGCGACGCGCTCTCACGCTCAGCCGCAAACTCTGTCGCATCGCCCCTGATTGCGGGGCGGGATTTCTCCATGCTGGATTTTGCTTGAATCAGCTCGGGCGCACGGCCGACGCGCGCAAGATGTTGCTCAAGGGGCCGCCCGCTTTACGGCGCGAGCCGATTTACTATTACAACCTCGGCTGCTACGAAGCGCTCCTCGGTCGCACGCACGACGCACAGCACAATCTCGAGATCAGCTTTCGAATGGACGAAACTTTCCGCGAGATTGCGCGCAAAGATCCTGATTTGCGTTCGATGCAGAAATTCCTCTGCGTATAGCGGCCATCGGTTTGCTTTGCATCTCCACTCGCGCTCGAGCCTTTCCTGTGAAAACATTCTCGGTCCCCCGGAGTTCCAATCTTTTTGCGCCCATGCCTAATGAATCCGCTGCTGCCATCGTCTACTCTCGCACTAATCCTTTTCCCTCCAGGGTGCGGGTCAATCGCCGTCTAAACGCGCCTGATTCCGAGAAGGACACGCGCCATTTCGAGCTGACACTCGAAGGTTCTGGCCTGAGCTACGAAGTCGGCGAATCGGTTGCCGTTTATCCGACAAACTGCCCGGACCTGGTTGATGAGATCCTGGCGGCACTCGGCGCAAAAGGCGACGAGACCGTGCCTAACAACAAAGGCGCCCAGACTACTTTGCGTGAGGCGCTCCTGCGCGATTACAGCATTACCCAACCGACGCCAAAGATTTTGCGCGCCATCGCCGAGCGTGCCTCTGCCGCGCCGCTTCTCAGCGAGCTGCTCGACCCGGAGCGCAAACAGGACCTCGAAACCTATCTCTGGGGAATGGAGACGATCGATTTCCTCACCGAGCATCCCTCGGCCAGGTTTGAACCAGCCGAGTTCGTTAGTCTGCTGGCCAAATTACAGCCGCGTCTGTACTCCGTCGCCTCGAGCCTGAAAGCCTATCCCGACCAAGTGCATTTCATCATCGACGTCGTGACCTATGAAAGCCATGGCCGAAAACGCAAAGGCGTTTGCTCGACCTTTCTCGCCGACCGTTGCGCCGAGTGTCCGGCGCCGATATTTCCGAGCAAATCAAAATTCCATCTCCCGGAAGATGGCAGCGCGCCAATCATCATGGTCGGACCGGGGACAGGCGTGGCTCCGTTTCGCGCCTTCTTGCAGGAGCGCCAGGTGACTGGTGCGCACGGCAGGAGCTGGCTGTTCTTCGGGGCACAACGCGAAAAGAGCGATTTCTATTACCAGGACGAATTCGAAAAGTTCATGGCTGACGGTTTGCTGACCCGGCTTGACACGGCCTTTTCGCGTGACCAGGCGCACAAGATTTACGTACAGCATCGCATGCTAGGCTCCGCCGGCGAACTCTGGAAATGGCTGGAGGAAGGCGCCTACTTCTACGTTTGTGGGGATGCGAAACGGATGGCGAAGGACGTGGACGCTGCGCTGCGGCAGATTATCCAGCAACAGGGCGGGCTGAGCGTGGAGGAGGCCAATGCCTATGTGGAAAAGCTCAAGAGTGACAAGCGTTATCGACGCGACGTTTACTAGGCGAGCTGTTTTCTTCTCGTTAGGTAAATCGGCACCTCCATACGCAGAAAAAATAAGCCAGGGCGCTCATCGCAGCGATTGTTGCCCCTGACAAAAGCCACCACGGACGATAGGTGATCGTTAGGCGACCGTGCGCTCCCGGCGGGAGACTGACGATGGGATTCAATCCACGGTACGACGTTACAGCCAGCTGTTCGTTTCCAATTTTCGCCCGGTAGACGTCAAAATCGGGTCGCGCAAGGGCCAGCACGAAGCGCCGGAATGTTTAGAGGACGACCGGTCGGCCTTCCGTCATCAGCAACACCTTGTCCTCGACGCCGTTTTCGCGCGCGCTTGAGAGCAGACGCTGCGGTGGCTCGTTGAGCGGTTCGAAGCCAAGTCTGAAGGTGCCGTAATGCATCGGCACGAGCATGCGGCCGCCGAGCTCAAGAAAGGCACGCACCGCTTCCTCCGGGTTCATATGCACTTCGCGTTTGCTCGGTGCGTCGTACGCGCCGATCGGCAGAAGCGCGATCTCTATCGGGAAACGCTTTCCAATTTCCCGGAAGCCTTGGAAGTAAGCACTGTCGCCGCAATGGAAAATTGACCGGTCGTTCCCTTCGATGACGAAACCGCCAAACCCACGATGCTGATCGTGCAACATACGCGCACCCCAATGGTGGCAAGGCGTGAGCGAAACTTTGAGCGGGCCCAATCGGACGCCCTGCCATTCATCCAGTTCATGCACAATGTTGAATCCGAGGTCATGGACCAGGTTTCCGACGCCGGTCGGAACGACAATCGGCTGATCGGCCGCGACACGCCGCAGGGTCCGCCGGTCGAGATGATCGAAGTGCGCGTGCGTGACCAGAACCGTATCGATCGACGGAAGGTTATCGATATGAAGACCCGGGCGCTTGAGCCGCTTGATCACGCTCAGCCACATCGACCAATTAGGATCAATGAGGACGTTCATCCCACTGAGTTGGATGAGGAACGACGCATGCCCAATCCAAGTGATGCAAATTTCGCCGGGTTTTACTTTTGGAAAAAGCGGGTTGGCGCGCGAGCCACTTCGTTTGGTAAAAAGCGAGGGAATGAGAACCTCAGTGAGAAAATTGCGCTTGTGCCAGTCGAGCCCCGGTTTGAGTCCGACGCGACGGCGCACGGTCGGTTTTTCGCTTCCGTTCTCCGCGCCAGCTCGGATAACGCTGCGTCTCTTGCGGGAAAAGGGTCTCTCCACGGTCGCCCAACCATATGAACGAAGGAGGGCGAAGCAATCGTTTTGCAGGCTGATAGCGACGACAAACGAGGAACCAACGCTCTATCGGCCTAACGAAAGCTCATGAAGCCAGCCTGTTCTCCCCGGCAACCGCTCCTCGGAGTGGCGTTCAGTGCGAGCGGCGGAATCCTTCTCGCTGAGTTCGTCAAGGCGCCACTCCCGATTCTTTGCCTAACAACCGCCCTGATCTCGCTCGTGGCCCTGCTCCGGCCAAGGATTTGGCTGACGTATTTCCTGGTCGTCAGCGGTTTCTTCAGCTTGCACCTCCGACAGCAAAACGATTCGCCAGGTAAGACGCTGGCGGCGCGAATTAACGGCCGCGCACGGCAGGTGACGGTAACCGGACTGACGGCCAGCGAGCCAAAGGTTGCGCCTAACGAGTATTCGACCTTCGATCTTCGGCTGGAGACGATTGACTTCGAGGGCCGGACAGAAGCCTGCCACGCAACAGTGAGGGCGCGTTGTAAGTTGATGCCGCAATTTGGCGATGCACTCCGATTGCGTGGCACGATTGAATCAATTCCGCCCGCACGAAATCCAGGTGTCTTCGATCTCCGCGCATACCTGGCTCGACGCGACATTTTTCTGGGCATCTTCGCTCGTTATCCCGAGGACGTTTCGATTCTCCAAATCGGAGGAGGAAACGTCGTTACACGCACGGCAATGCGAGCGCGCCGTTGGATGCGCGGGACGCTCGGCCGCGGTCTGGAGGATTCGCCGGAAGTCACTGCACTAATCGATGGGATGGCGCTCGGCATCCGGCACGACGCGCCTAAAGACATTGAGGAGCCGTTTCAGCAAACTGGAACACTGCATTTGTTTGCGGTTGCGGGCTTACACGTCGGGATCGTGGCGCAACTGCTTTGGATCGTGGCGTCTCTTCTGCGTTTGCCTCGAGGAATCGCGGCGGCGGCGATTATTCCCTGTCTTTATTTCTATTCCGCGGTCACCGGGTTTCACGTCTCCAGTGTGCGGGCCGCGACCATGGCCGCCTTCTTATTAGGCGGAATTTTTTTCGATCGGCCGGTGCTCGCACTTAACAGTCTGGCGGGTGCAGCGGTCCTGATCCTCGCCTGCGATAGCAACCAGCTCTTCACTTCCGGCTTTCAACTCTCCTTTGCCGTCGTGGGCGCGATCTTGATTTTTCGTGACCGGCTCTTTCGCGTGTTGCTGCGGCCGGCGCAATCCGATCCGTTTCTTCCGCGCAGTCTTGTCAGTCGCGGCCGTCGAACCTTTGAGCGCACCTACCGCTGGCTGGCAAGCGGTATCGCTGTCTCGAGCGCTGCCTGGATCGGATCTCTGTTCTTCATCATCTGGTATTTCTATCTCATCACGCCGATCTCGCTCCTCGCCAACCTCTTCATAGTCCCAGTGGCATTTTGCGTTCTAGCGGTCGTCTTGATGTCTCTCGTGACTGCGCTGTTTTCCGCGGCTTTGTCGCTCGTTTTCAACAATGCCAATTGGAGTCTGGCGAAATTAATTTTCGGCGTTGTGCAGGTATTTGCCTACCCGCCAAGTGGTCACACTTATGTTGAGCGGCCGCATTGGCCATCAGGCGCTCGCGCGGAGATAACTGTCCTGGATGCAGGCGCGGGCGCGGCAGTGCATCTACGGTCAGATGACTGCGATTGGTTATTGGATTGTGCGAGCGCGCGCGATTATCAAAATATCCTGCGCGACTATTTGCACGCGCGCGGCATCAACCGCCTCGATGGGTTGATGCTGAGTCACGGAGATGCGCGACATATCGGTGGCGCGCTGCAGGTGTTCGAAGAATTCAATCCGCGCCGCGTGATCGACAATGGTGCGCCCGATCGTTCCAGCGTGCATCATGCGCTTTCCGTTAGGCTGAAGAAGCGCGAAATGGCGACGCGCGGAAAAATCTTCGCACTCTCACCGGCCGTGAAGGCGCGCGTGCTTTATCCGGTCGCCGGCATTCAGGTAAATGCGGCCGATGACGCTGCGCTGGTTATGCAGCTAATCATTCAGGAAAAGCATCGCGTGCTCTTCGTTTCGGATAGTGGACTCGCGACCGAGAGCGTGCTGCTCGCTCAGCCTAACAACTTGCGAAGCGATATCCTGATTAAAGGTCAGCACCACAGTGGACAGTCCGGCTCACCCGCGTTTCTCGAGGCGGTGCGACCACAATTAATTGTAGCGACTTCGGTGGATTTTCCCACACGTGAGAGGATTCCCGACGATTGGGCGAAAATGGTGCGCGAACGTGGGATACCATTATTCCGCCAGGATGAGACCGGCGCGGTGCAACTGGAATTCTTTCGCGACGACTGGCGCGCGACAAGTTTCCTCACTCAGGAAATCTTACGCAGATCAAGCCGGTAAATCGGCGCCGCGTCTCGCACAAAGTGTCGCTCAAAGGTCGTGAGCGGGAAAAGTTCGTCGGGGTGCGGCTCGTTCGGAGCAAAGAGCTGAGGAGGAATCAGATCGCGGATCACAGAGAAATAATTTTCCTGGTCCGTTGCGATGCGGAAGCGCCCGCCCGGCACGAGCATACGATGAATAGCCTCGAGAAACGCTGGTTGCACTATACGTCGGCGCTTGTGTTTCTTCTTCGGCCAGGGATCAGGAAAGAGCAGATGGACGACGTCGACGGATTCCGGCGCAAGCAGATATTGGATGGCATAACTGCTCTCGATGCGAAGGTAACGCACGTTTTGTACGCCGAGCCGGGTGACCTTGCGACACCCGCGCAAGACTCGACCACCGAGCCGCTCGATTCCCAAGAAATTGCGTTCTGGAAATTTAGCCGCCAACTCCGCCACAAAGCCGCCGTCGCCGCAACCGAGATCGACTTCGAGGATTGCCTTGCGTCCGAAAACCTTTTCCAGATCGAGGGGCGCAAAATAATCTTGCGGAATCAATTCGATATCGGGAAAGCGCGGCGCATCGTCGCGTTCCTCCCTGGTTTCCGCGTCGCCAGCCGAAACAGTTTGGAATATTTGATGATCCATTGGATTCCTAGGAAACAGCCATGATTAAATCCTTACTCACTCTCGCTCTTTGTGTCCTCGCCGTCACGGCGCAGGCTGAAACCAAGACCGCCGTTTTCGCCGGCGGCTGCTTTTGGTGTATGCAGCCGCCGTTCGATCAAGCCAAGGGTGTTACGCAAACAATCGTCGGATACACCGGCGGAAGCAAAGAAACGGCCAATTACAATCTTGTTTCGGCGCACAAAACTCAGCATCGCGAAGCGATCGAAGTGACTTACGATCCGGCGAAGATCTCTTATGATCAATTGCTCGATATTTTCTGGCGCAACATCAATCCAACACAGGCCGACGGGCAGTTTCACGACATTGGGCTTTCGTATCAGGCGGCAATTTATTATGGGAGCGAGGAGGAGAAAAAGATCGCTCAAGTTTCGAAAGAAAAGCTCGGGAAATCGGGCAGATTCGATAAGCCGATCGTGACCGAGATTTTACCTCGCCAGCCGTTTTATCCCGGAGAGGATTATCATCAGAAATATTACCTGAAAAATCCGGCCGAGTTCGAAGCCTATCATGTCGGCTCCGGCCGGGTGAGCTATTTGGATCAAATCTGGGGCAAGAAGTGAACCTGCAAGGAGACTTTTGGTCCAACAGGGATCCTTGGCCGACGATCAGCTTTTCTTCTCGGAAATGACGTGGCCGCTCATCGCATCAATAGTCACATGCTTGACATGCCGTCCTTTCCGCCCGGTGATGTCAACCGACCAGACGAGTTTGCCCTCGACCGTCCCTAGTTGAGCGGCGGTGACCCGGGAATTACGGTGCTTCTTGAGCGCGATATGTTCGGCTTCGTTTTTAGTAATCTTGGCCGTGGCATCCGGGCTCGCGCCAAACGCTGAAAAGCAGAGGACGAGCGACAGGGCCAGAAGAGAAAGAATCTTCATATCAAAATGAAGCGACTTTCCGTGCGTTTACGCAAGCAAAAGTAGGATCGCGCCGGTTTTTCCGCTGCTTATCGCGCTAGAATTTATAAATATCCGAGTGGGGTTCGACGAATTCGGCATAGGAGACCGTCATCGGTTCGTTCAGGGCTTTCGACAAGCCTTTCGCTAAAATTCCGGCGATGAGCTTCGGCTCGCGCGTGTAGATAGGGATCGGAAACGAGCCCGCATTCCGATCATAGCCATAAATCGTGCCCGCCGTTTCCCAGACGCAGTAGGCGTGGCCAGCTGGATGATCCTTGTAACGAACGAGCAGGATCTTGGCCCAGAAATTTTTCTCCAAGCCGTGCTGAGTTTCCAGAACGGCAAGATAATTACAGGCGGAAATCACGCAGCCGTTGAGAATAACGAGATCGTTGTCCGTTGGGGTAAGAACAACCTTCTGCGGCTGAATCGCGCTAAAGGCGAGCGCGCCGACGCAGCCGAGGCCGGCGAGCCAGAGCGGAAAAAAGCGAACTCGGAAATTAAGCGGCATTTGTGAAAGCCTATGGATTTTATAACACCTGTGCCGCTTTCTTGGGAAGCGATACTTTTCACTTTCTCGGCCAATTCGTCATTGACATTGACCAACCGGCATCAGCAGTCGGCAGATTAAGCCGCCGCCCGTCTCTGTTGGAAGAGAGAAAGCAGAGGTCCGGTCATAATGGTCGTGACCAGAGCCATGATCACCAGCATGCTAAAAAGTCGCTGCGACAGGATGTGAAGTTCATAGCCGAGGTTCAGGGCTATCAATTCCATTAATCCACGCGTATTCATCAGCGCCCCGAGTTGCAGCGATTCACGCCAACTCATTCCTTCCATGCGTGCAGTCATTACAGTACCTCCCAGCTTGCCAGCGATGGCGACGGCAATGATCAAGAGGCAGATTGCCCAGTCAGTTCCACTTTGAAGAAGACCTACCTGCGTTCGTAAACCAGAGAAAGCGAAAAAGACCGGAAGCAGAAAGACCGAACTGAGGTTTTCTACACGAATCACCAACTTTTCCCGGAAGCTGCCTACGTTTGGCATGACCAACCCCGCGAGAAAGGCTCCGAACAAAGCATGAATCCCCAGAAGCTGTGTTGTTAGCGCGGCGATAAGCACGAAACACACGACAATCGCCAGGGTCCCTTTAGGTAGCTTGGAGTGTTCGAGGGCTTTCTCGCCCAGTAGCTTCGGCAGTCTCGGCCGAACCAGGCCAAACATGATGACAACAAAGAGGATCGCCAAAGACAAACAGACACCGGCGCTCCTGAAGTCAGCTGACTTCGGAAGGGCGACAATCAAGGCAAGAAAGGCCCACGCCGTAGCGTCTCCTACCGCCGCGCTTGCGGCCGCCATCTGACCCAAAGCCGTGGTAAGAATCCTGCGGTCCTGCAAAATGCGGACAAGTACAGGAAAGGCGGTGATACTAATAGAGATCGCAACGAAGAGTGCGAAGTCTATGAAGTGTGCGCCTGGTTGGGCGAGGCTGTCATAGAGGAAAAACGCCAGTCCGACACCGAGAAGACTTGGGAGAGCAATGCCGGCATGCCCAATAAGGATAGCGGTTGAGGCTTTGCTCCGCAGCTCCGTCCAATCCGATTCGAGTCCAACTGCAAACATGAAAAGACAAACGCCAACCTGACTTAGCAATCGCAATGGCTCCAAGGATGAAGCAGCAAAGACGAAGTGGAAGATATTCGGAGCGAGAAAGCCAAAGAGCGACGGTCCCAACAAAATTCCGGCCATCATTTCGCCGACAACCGCCGGTTGACCGCAACGGGTAAACAGCCGGCCAATTCGATTTGAGACGACAAGAATCACCACTAACTGGAGGAAAAACCGCCCCAGCGGATCGGCCGCGTTCTCGAGGAGACGTTGCGCGACTGACACTTCCAGCGATGTCTGGCTCGCTTGGGCAACCATAGGACTCCGCTCAACGCTAGCGGCCGGAGAAAGCTGCGGAGCCAGGCGTTGGTTGCCCAGATAAAGAATAAATGTGGCACCGAGAAGGCACAGCCCCACCACGATGAGGTAACGGTGCGCAGCTCGTGGCATCACTCTATGACATGGCCCCTTGGCTCGGACAGTGAAGCAGGATAAGGCCTGGCGTCGCCGATTAAGCTTAGCAAGAATCCCTTTCTGCTAGCCGTTCCGTCGATGTAGCGGCTGAACAAAACCCGATCGACGACCATACTTGCGATCCGGGCCCCCGCTCACTAATCCGAAAAGACAATGCTACTAGCTAATCGGAATATCCGTAAGCATCGAGGCGAAGGCGTGATTAGGCGTCTCTTCAACCACCTTAATATACTTGCGCATTGCATCCAGAACCGGCACCTCACTACGGTCAAAGACTTCGCCCTGAAGAAGTCTCAGTATTTCGATGCGGTGCTCCTTTGACTCAATGAATTTGGTAAAGAGAGGCAGAAGCTTGTAATAAAGCCGAATGAACTCATACCAGATTTCTGTTCCAGACCGTAGCTTTTTCTCGTAGGGCTTGAGCGCGGCCTCACTAAAGTCGTTATGTTCGAAGGCGTATTGAATCCGCTCAGATGAGTACTTGGCGCTGTAAAGAGCTACACTGACTCCGGACGAGAAAATCGGATCGACGAATCGAGCGGCATCACCGATAAGGACGAATCCATTGCCGGCGAACGTATCCATCTTATAGCTATAATCGCCCTCTAACTTAAAGTCATTGATTCGTTCGGCATTGCGCATCGCATGCTGAAGATCGGGGTTGGAATCGACATATTTTTGGAAATACTCACCCGGCGCCATACGTCCCTTCTTGAAGACCTCTTTCTCCGCAACGATTCCCATCGAGGTAATTTCGTGGTCGATCGGAATTTGCCAGGCCCAGCCTCGTTCCACAGGCAGGAAATAGATGTGAATATAGTCAGTCGACGGTTCCTTACCTCTCTCAACGTTCTTAAACCAGGCGTGAACGGCAAATTGATCGAAAATCGGATCGTTCTTCTTCACTCGAAGCTGTTTGCCGAGCAAAGTCTGACGGCCAGTTGCGTCAACCACCATACGCGAGGGCACTTCTATTTCCTGGTCGGCGATGCGAAGCCGAACGCCGCGGGCAAAATTCTTGTCATCGAACAATACTTCGCTTACCTGGACGCCCTGGTAGATGCGACTTCCGAGACTTTCGGCATGTTTCAAGAGGAGAAGATCAAGCTTCTGCCGGTCGACGTGATAGGTGTATTGCTGAGTAATCCCTTCCTGAGGAAATTCATCAAAAGAGATATCGGCCTGACCTTTCGTCACGGGCGGATGCCAGGAGGCGCCGTATTTGCGCGGGAAACCTTCTCGCTCCAAAACGGGCAAGAATCCGAGTTCATCAAAGACGCGCACGGAGGACATGACCATCGACTCGCCCACGTGTGCGCGCGGGTGATTGGCAGCCTCGAAGATCGTGTTCTTGATTCCGGCCTTGGAAAGGTAACACCCGAGGGCCGAGCCAGCGGGGCCGCCTCCGATAATCAGGACATTGGAATCTGAAGTCATTTCATTTGTTTTCATAGGTATGGCTCTCAATCAGTCGCTTTCCGCAGACTGTCTGGCGTTTGATGCAAAGCTCCGCATCTCGCACGCGGCTGATCTCAACACACTGGCCCACAGCCTACAAGGGAGCAATCGTCATTAACAGCGGAATGTAATCTAAATGTTATCTCTCAATTCTGGTGATGCCGTCGCGCGGGCCTGTACGAGCGGGAATGTGGAAATAAATTAACACTCACCTGATAAAACAGCAATCGGAAAGTGTTCGTGATCAGGCAGGCGAAACAGAGCGCCTCGTGCCGTTATGCACAATCTCATTACGTTTTGCCATTCCAGAATAAATCGCTTGCGATCCTGACCGTATTGTAAGTAACGTGAAGACCAAAGCGGGTCGCGTGCGAGGATTTGAGGATTCTTGCCCTCGTCGATTCCGCGGTATCGCATCCCAAACGGGAAGCTCATTGCACCATTTATGAAAATTGACGTGCTTATTATCGGCGGCGGCCCTGGCGGCTCAGCGGCTGCCATGTTTTTGCTTCGGCAGGGAATTACCCCAACCATTTTGGAACAGGAGGAATTTCCCCGCTTTCACATCGGTGAATCTCTTACCGGTGAATCGGCCCAAGTCCTTCGGCGGCTCGGTCTGGAAGAGAAAATGACCGCTATGGAGAATCCGGTGAAGCATGGTGTGGTCGTCTATGGAACCAATGCCGCCACCACATGGTATGTGAAAGTTTCCTCGCGGGATGAGAATTGGAATCTCTACGACAATATCACCTGGCAGGTGCGGCGGAGCGAGTTTGACAAGATGATGCTCGATGAAGCGATTGAGCGCGGCGCCAAAATCTTGCGCGGCACAGCTATCAAGGCTTTGCAAAAAGACGGAGCCTTAACCGGCATTCGAATTCGCCATCCCGACGGGCGAGAGGAAGATATTGAAACAAAAGTAGTGCTCGATTGCTCCGGGCAGGCGACTTTTCTGGCTAACCAGAAAGTCACGGGTCCGAAGTATCTTGGCAGTTATGATAAGCAGGTGGCCTTCTTCAGTCATGTTCGCGGTGCAATCCGCGGGCCGGGTACCTCAGGCCCTGAGGCTAAGGACAACACGCTAATCTTCTACGACAAGAAATTTCATTGGGGCTGGTTCATTCCAATCGATAAGGACGTAGTGAGTCTTGGCATGGTGACACCGCGGGCGGAGTTTGTGGCAAAGAAACAGACACCGGAAGAATATTTCCGGAGCGAAGTTTTCAACATCAACCCCGAAATTGGTCGGCGCGTGCACAAGTTAGACTTAGCCGAAAAGGTGCACGTCATCCCTAACTACTCGTATCAGGTGCGCGGGTTCTGCGGCAAAGGCTTTATCTGCGTCGGCGACGCTCATCGTTTTATCGATCCGATCTTTTCCTTCGGAGTGACGGTAACCATGCGCGAAGCGGAGCAAGCCGCGCCAATCGTGCGCCAGTATCTCGAGGGTAAGCTTGATGGCAAGGACAACCCTTTTGAAGAACACCAGATGACTTGCGAGCAGGGAATCGATAACTTGGAAGACATGATCGATCTCTTTTGGGAACAACCCTTCGCTTTTGCCACTTTCGTCCATTCTCGCTATGTCGAGCAAATGACTGATGCTTTTGCCGGGCGCATCTACCCCTTCGAGCATCAGCCTTCACAGTCGATCATGTCTTTCCGCAAGTTACTCAACCGGACTCGCGAATACGATGCCGACGACTATTCGATTCCAATTGGTTCGCGCTACCATCCGGAGCGCGCTCCGCTCTGGGCACCTGACTCTCCGGTTCCCGGAACGGAAGAATGGATTGCACGGGGTCGCGGTCAGGAGTCAGGCGGAGTCTAGGAAAGTTACAAGTTAGACGGTGCCGTAGCGCTGGATACAGCCGGCAACCGTGCAGGATCAGCGGTGGGCGTGTTTCCTCGGACGAAGGCACATGCTGCTTAAGGCGTTTGCAAGGCAGCAGAGGTGCATCTTCCTTGACTTTCGCCGCACCCGCCTCGTCCTTCGCATTCTGATTTTGAAGCTGTTTTCGCTTGTTTGTCGTCTTTCGGGAAGAGCGGTTCCGGTTTTAGTTGCCGTCGCGCTTGGCGGGTGCGGGCGCAGCGATGAATCGCAAATCACGGTTTACCGCATTCCGAAGGAAGCGCAGGCCGAATCGACCTCGCTGCCAGCCGGAGACAGTACCGCATCGCCGATCGAAGTACATTGGACAGCGCCTTCGGACTGGCAGGAACAGTCGGCTTCTGGATTTCGCAAAGGGAGCTTCCTGGTTCGCGGTTCCGACGGGAAAACAGCGGACGTTTCCGTGATTTCGTTTCCGAAGGCGGCCGGTGGTGTACTCGCAAATGTCAATCGCTGGCGTAATCAACTGAAGCTAACGCCAATCTCGAACGAAGCGGAGGCCGGCACCCCAACAGAGGTGGAAGGACATGACATGTTTTTTGTCGACTTGGTGAGCGACGAACCAATCACTGCCGACGGCACGAAAACGCGCGTTCTCGGCGGAATTCTGCCGCTCACAGAAGAAACGTGGTTTTTTAAGATGCTCGGACCGGATCAGCTCGTCGAGTCACAGCGTGAGGCGTTCAAGCAGTTTCTCGGAAGCGTGCACATTGCCGAAAGAGCGACGACGGACGCAGCGGCTCCCGTCTCTGGATCGCTGAGCACCAATAGCAGCGGCAACACGAACGCACCGACTCCGCCGCCAATCGAGCCATCGCAAGGCGCGCCTTTGCAATACACCCTACCACCGGACTGGCAGGAGAAACCACTCTCGCCCATGCGCCTGGCGAGTTTCAAAGGGGTCGCGTCGAATGGGAAGGAGACTGACATTTCGGTCGTCTCGCTCCCTGGAATGGCAGGCGGCGATCTTGCCAACGTCAACCGTTGGCGAGGACAGGTGAACCTCGCGCCGATTGGCGAAGATGCGTTGGCGAAAACAGCCCAGCATGTGCAAGCGAATGGCCACGATTTTCTCGTGGTCGATCTGGTAAGCGACGCGCCGATGGGCGATCAGCACGAGAAACAACGGATTCTCGCTGCGGTTCTCGACGAGAACGATCGTTCCTGGTTTATCAAGATGACTGGCGAAGACGCAGCAGTGGAATCACAAAGGAGTGCTTTCACCAACTTTCTACAAAGCTTGAAATTGCCCTGACGAAATGTCGACCGCCGCCACGAGCAGCTCGAATCTTTTGCGCACACCTTTTCGCGCGCTCGCTTCACTGCAACTCACGGTTGTTTGTCTTGGGCTCGGGATGTTGCTCGTTTTTCTTGGAACGTTGGCGCAGGTCCATCTCGGGATCCACGCAGTGCAAGCGCGTTACTTTCAAAGTCTTTTCGTTTTCTGGGCCCCGCCCGGAATGAGCTGGAAAATTCCGATTTTACCCGGTGGCTATCTACTGGGGGTTATCCTGTTTGTTAACCTGGTTGCCGCGCACGCCACGCGTTTTCAATTTTCAAGAAAGAAGCTCGGTATCATCCTTTTGCACTTCGGTGTCCTCCTGCTACTGATCGGACAATTGCTCACCGGACTCTTCGCGCGCGAAACGCAGATGCGAATCGACGAAGGTCAGACGCTCGCTTATTCCGAAGCGCCGCGGGAAGTCGAACTAGCGGTGATTGATTCCACCGCGCCGGACTATGATCAGATCGTTTCTATTCCCGAAGCGGTCCTTGCGCGCGAAGGCTCGATCCAAAATCCGACCCTGCCGTTTACGATCAAAGTGCGACAGTTCATGCCTAATTCGCGCCTGGTGATGCGATCGCAGGCGCCGCAGGCTCCGCCCTCGACTGCGACGGTTGGCATTGGGAAACAGGTTGTCGTGAGTGAAGAACCGCGCACGGTGCGCGACGAGGAGCGTGACTTGAGCGCCGCCTTCATTGAATTGGAAGGCTTGCAAGGGTCGTTAGGCACGTGGCTTGTCTCGAACGCGCTTCTCGATCGGCAGTCATTCGAGTTAAATGGCCACACTTATTCGCTCATGATGCGGCCGCGGAGATTTTACAAGCAGTTTGCACTTACTTTGCTCCACTTCGCGCATGATCGCTATGCCGGCACCGATATCCCTAAGAACTTCTCCAGTCGCGTACGCCTGGTCGATTTAGAGCGAAATGAAAACCGCGAAGTCATGATCTCGATGAACGATCCATTGCGTTACCGGGGGTTTACCTTTTATCAGGCAGGCTTCGACAACAATGACAAGACAACCATCTTACAGGTGGTGAAAAATCCCGCAATGCTCCTGCCTTACATCGCTTGTGGACTTGTCGCGCTCGGATTGCTCACACAATTTTCGATGCATCTTTTCGCATTCGTTAGGAAACAGCCGCGATGAGACGCCCAATCATTATCTGGCTGATCATGGCGGCGGCTTTGCTCTATGCGATTTCGCCCCTTTTCCAGCACGATCGGCAGGGCGGTTTTGAGATGGAGAAGTTTGGCCGACTGCCGGTACTCTTAAATGGCCGAATCAAACCGCTCGATACGGTGGCCCGGAATTCGTTACTCATCATTCACGGCAAACAAACTCTCGAAACCGAACAAGGAACGCTGAGTCCGATCGACTGGCTGGTTGAAGTCCTCATGAAGCAGGATGAAGCCGACTTGCAAAAAATCTTTGTCATCCGAAATCCGGAAACCCTCTCCGCGCTGGGCTGGAAGCCGGATGCCGGAAAGTATTTTTCTTTTCGTGAGTTTATTCCGCACTTGCAGGAGGTTCAGCAACAGGCGGCGTTGGCGGAAAAAGTGGACACGCAACTGCGCTCGCCGTTCCAGCGCGACATCGTCAAGCTCTTCGAACGGCTAACCCTTTATCACCGGCTCTCCAATACGCTGGAAGTTACGGGCACGGTCGAGTTCAAGAGACAAATCGACGAGCTGGTGCAAAACATTCACCCTTCGCCTGTGCCAATGGACACCGGCATCACAGCCGAGGCGTTACAAAGTCTTGGCTTCCTTGCCGAGACGGGATATTTCTTCGCCATTCCGCCCTTTCCGCCTAACGACGATCCATTGCAATGGCGCAAAATGGGCGAAAGCCTGCTCAATTTTCTCGCGGATGGGAAACTCCATCCCGCAGTGAATGCCTGGGCCGGCATGGCAACGGCCTACGCCGCGACTGATCCCGCGGCTTTCAACCGCGTGCTCGATAACTATTCAGCGGAGTTGCAGCGAGACCTGCCGCGGCGCGCCTTTAAGGCAAGAATCGAATCAACCTTTAATCAGCTGCAACCGTTCTACAGCGCGATGGTAATCTACGTTCTCATATTTATCCTCGCCTGTGCCTCGTGGCTCGTTTGGCCTGAAACGCTGGGTCGCTATGCCTTCGCGCTCCTCGTCCTTACCTTCGTTATTCATTCGGCGGGGTTGATCACCCGCATGTATCTCGAAGGGCGACCACCGGTAACTAATCTTTATTCTTCGGCGGTCTTCATTGGATGGGGTTCGGTCTTGTTAGGCATTTTTCTCGAGCGCTTTTTCCGCAACGGGATCGGGAGCGCTGCCGCCTCCATTATTGGCTTTATTACGCTGCTCATCGCGCATCACCTTTCGATGGATGGCGACACCATGGAGATGATGCGGGCCGTTCTCGATACAAATGGTTGGCTCGCGACCCACGTTGTTTGCGTGACTCTAGGTTATGCTTCGACTTTTCTCGCTGGCTTCCTCGCCCTCACCTACATTATCAGGGGCGTCTTTACTCCTTCACTGGATCGCCGGACTGCGGGCTCGCTCAGTCGCATGGTCTACGGCATTGTCTGCTTCGCCACGCTTTTTAGTTTCGTTGGAACTATTCTTGGCGGTATCTGGGCTGATCAATCGTGGGGTCGCTTCTGGGGTTGGGACCCGAAGGAAAACGGGGCGCTCCTCATTGTCTTGTGGAACGCCATCATCCTCCATGCACGCTGGGGAGGCCTTGTTAGGCAACGAGGTCTTATGGTCATGGCAGTCTTCGGGAACATCGTCACGAGCTGGTCCTGGTTTGGGGTCAACATGCTGGGCATTGGCTTGCATTCCTACGGTTTCATGGAAAGCGCTTTCCCTTGGCTGATCATCTTTTGCGCCAGTCAACTTGCGTTCATGGCCATGGGTCTTCTGCCATTCCATCTTTGGCGAAGCCATCTCGACCCAGTCAAAAAGCAGCCCGCGCTTGAGATGGCGAATATTTCTGCCTAGCAAACGGATCGGCTGAATACGCACTGCTGTTCTTTCTTAAGACAACTGCTAGGACACCACTCCGTAATCGAGGAATCTGTCCCTGGCACCTGAAGGCTTGGAGGCCTTCAGGCACCATTATGTTCTGGGATGCGGGGACTAGCCACGGTACGTGACAGCTAAGTGTCTCTGACCATTCCATGCGCAAAATTCGCGCGACATTGCAGAAAAAATGCCGCTACGGAAAATTTCCCTGCAAATACGCAAGGAACTAGTAGATCGTGGTTGGTTCTGGGCCGGCAAGAATCTGCTGGAAGCGCGCATCACTTCGCAGAGGATCCCACTGCCAGCGAACGCGCAGATCCCAAAGCGCAAGCGTAGCTTCATTCAGTGGGCAAACACAACCTGGCTGGCGGAGAAGCTCCCGAACAAGGGAGATCGCCCGAAGGCATTCTCACCGATACGACCATAAACAGTGCTAAGTTACAAGCCGTTGATGTCCATCAATAGCATCTCGGCGACCGGCGTTAATTGCGTTGCTTTCTAGCCCTCCGAACAGCGTCGTCATTTCGGTTTATGTAGGCATAAAGTAACCCGAGCCGAGCATGTCGCAAGGATCTCCTGGATGAGCACCGCTTCGGCTTCTATCGCAGGGCGAGCGACTTCGAACATCTTCATGAGCTTAACGGGTTCCCCGCGCTAGGGAATATGCATGCCCTTAGGTACGACTTGGGTATCGGACACGCCCAGACTGAAGGGCAGCGTTTCGAGATGGAAACTCATCCAGCCCAGCTTGCGCTTCGTCGAAATCGCGAGATCATCATGGCCGTATCCCATCGTGTCCAGCTAAAATGCCCTCTGGATCTCCATAACGATGCAGACCCGCGAAGAACTCTGTGTAGTGGACCAAGTCACCCTTTCACCAAAACGGAACCAGAGCATGTTCGATCCTGAGTGGCTCTTCGGCGGAGCATGACCGGCGCGTCGCATACACTGCACTGCACGTCCAATCGCGTGAAAGCAGGCAGTGCCGTTAGCTCCTCTCATATGTCTGATAGTCGGATCGGAATCGGACGGCGTGTTGTTCACTACGAGCGTCGCGCCACCGACCTTGCCGACGCTTAATAAACGCGATGATGCATTTCGGCTTCCTATCGTTAGGTGAGAGCTATTTGCGATTTCCAACTCGGGCAGGCTCGCGAGAAAAGTCGCGCTCAATTCGATAATAATAGAGATCCCAGAGCAAATGAGCTTCGCCTAGCTGAGGTTAAACGTAAAGCCTTTTCCGATTCAGTGGCTCGATCTCGTAGTCGGGGTCGAGCCTCTAAAGCGATAGAGTAATCCGGAGGTGATCGAGAGCCGAGCATGCGCTAGAGCAAAGCGTGGTCGATCGTTACCGCCTGTCATAGAGACTTCGGCGCCTTCGTAGTGCTAAATGACAAAGGCGGGATTATGCTCTAGTTTCGGTCCTCGCAAGATAAAGGACGTATGCGTCGGGATTGGCGTTGCTGTCGCTCGAATATCAGTCTTTTCGTGGAGTCAAGAGTAGCGTCCAACGCATTCGCGATGTCCGCTGCTAGCTCTCCTTGCAAGTTGATTGCGTCCGCCAGAGTGCGGTCATACCCTTCCGACCAGATCTCGTGGCTGTCGCGACTGTCGACGAGTGAAACGTGCAGACGAACTCGATCTCCTTCTCGCCGCAAACTGCCTTCGAGGAAGTGCCGCACGCCCAATGCATGTCCAATGCTACGCAGATCGCGCGGCTTATCGGCGGGATATTGCGCTGCGCCAAGTCGGCTAACGACCTTTCAGGTCGCGAATCTTGATCAGTCGTGACACAATATCGTCCTGCACACCCTCGGCGAAAAATGCATTCGCAGGATCGTGACTCAGATTTCGAAACGGAAGCACCGCGATTGACTTTTCGGTGCCGTCCGAAGGCAGTTTCGCGAGATAGATCACCAAAAACAGAACTAAAACGGTCAACGTTCCCGCGATCGTCCGACGCCGCGCGCGAACGTCCCGAACGCGCCTGCAGCGAATGTGGTGCTGAAACTCTTCGATCTCCTCGATCAGTTCTACCGCGGGCGTCTGCGACTGCGCCTGATCGCCGTCCAGGATCCACGCCAGCAGCTCCGAGATCTTAGTCGGAACGCCGTACTCAATGAGCCGAGAAAGACATATTGAGCTCTGTAGGTCGCCTGCGAAGTTACCGCCCGTGAGAGCAAACCAAATGCATCTACCTAACGAGTACATGTGGGAGCGTCTGCGGAATGGAGTTTCGTTATCCCGTTCCTCCTCTTCGTGGGCCCCTGCCTCTGGCCTCTCCGCCTGAAATTCCGCAAGCCCGAACTCGATAATCTTGACCCATGGGCGACTTCCGCGGTCACCGGCGTCGGATTCGCGAGAATTGACCAAGATCAGGTTGCTGGGCTCTAACTGGCCATGGCTCAAGCCGCGCCGCTCCGCGGAAACAATCGCTGTTGCCACTTGGCGAGCGATCTCCAAAGCACAGTCAACCCGCAACCTCCCAGCGCGCTTAACGCGCTCTTCCAAGGACTCCCCCTCCACAAATTCTCTCGCGTAAAAGCAATCACCAGACCCCTCTTCTCGTGAAGCATTGGAGCCATTATTGATCGCGCCAAAGTGAAAGACCCGCGCGACGTTCGGGTGCAGGAGCTGAGCCGCGGCACGCACCTCGGTCAAAAAACGCTGCCGCACTTCGCTACGTCCAGAAAGCTCGGCGTCGATCACCTTTAGAGCGACGATGATGCCAAGATTAATGTCGCGCGCTTTATAGGTTATGCCGATACGATCGCGCCCTAACTCCCAGGGCGAACCGTCCCGGCGCACGAGGATCTCATAGTGCTGGTACCGGCGACTGCTTCTATCGTTAGGTCTTCCTACCGGGGCTTCATTAACCTGAGTCAATCCGGTGCTGAGAAGACAGTAGAGACATGCTTTTTGTTCGTCGGCATTCCGCAGCGGTGCTCCGCATTGCTCACAAACGCCGATTGCATTCTCAGTTGAAGCGGACATCTTTGTGCCTAGTAATTCGTTTGCGGTTCCGGTTCAGTGAGAATGTTTTGAAACCGAGGGTCGTCGCGCAAGGGATCCCATTGCCAACGTAGGCGTAACTCCCACCAGCTCACGCTTGCTTCATAAAAGAAGACGGCTCCGGGTTCCCGCAGCAATCCTTCTATCATGGATATCGCTCTTTCCTTCTCACCGACCCAAGCATAAATAAGAGCAAGGTTACATAGCTGCTCGGGTCCATAGATTGCATCGCTTGATACAGGTTTCAATTCAACGGCCCGTTTCCCTTCCCAAACCGCCTCCTTCTTGCGACCCATATAAGCGTAGAGAAGTCCCAGTCTCGCATGACGCACGTCACTTTCGGGATGGACTAAAGACTCTGCTTCCATCACCGGCCTCGCTATCTCAAACAACTGCCGTGCGCTCTCGTGATCCCCCGATGCCAGGGCGATACAACCCTTGAGATAGCTTTTCGGGACAGGGGCACTTAGAACTGAGGGCAGTGTCTCGGAAGGAAACCCATCGAGCGCCTCCTGCGCCCTGGCAAAATCGCGCGCCAGCATGGCTGCATCCCACCGCATCCAAGCCAAAGCACCTTCGGGATCTCCGTACGACTTGAGGTTGGCAAAAATTTGGCCCAGCGGCAGGAGGTTGCCGTCTCGCCGGACATCGACCAAGGCTCGTTCTACCTTCAGTACGTCCGTACGAGGTGCGATCGACTCGGCCAGACGAATGTATTTAGCTGCATAGTTCCAGTCCCTTAGGAAACAACCGGTCATGTGAAGCTCTTCTGCGTAGGTCACGTTTCTTGGGTCCCGATCCAGGACGCGTTGCAGGGTAGCGCGCGCTTCCCGCCACTCGCCACGTCGACGGTAAATGTAGGCAGCGATGCTATCAGCTTCTGGGTCGTTAGGCAGGAGGCGCTGGGTGATCTTCAGTTCCGCCAGCGCGCCGTCATAGTCTCGGTCCATATGATACAGGCAGCTTGCCTTCGCCAAATGCGCCTCGCCGAGCTCTGGACGCAGCCGTAGAGCCTGCTCCACATCGGAGTAGGCAGCCGCTTTCAAGTCTTCGCTCGGAGCGCGAAAGCAATAGAGAAAGGCAAGAACGGCGCCGCGCCTCGCATGAGCTAAGGCAAAGCCAGGATCGAGGGCGATAGCCTGACCATAGAGTGCCTGAGCCTCCTCGTTATCCGAGATAGCGAAAGTCGGTCTGTTGTCGAACTTTCGACCCCGCAGGTAAAGGACATAGGCATCCGGGTTGCCAGTGGATCGTTCATGTACGTCTATACTCTCTCGAGGAGTTAAAGTCGCATTGAGAGCGGTGGCGATCGAGCTGGCCAGTTCTCCCTGTAGAGTCATGATATTCGCAAACGTCCGATCATACTTTTCCGACCAGATTTTGTGACCATCGTGAGTGTCACGGAGTGAAACATACAAGCTGATTCGATTTCCCACGCGGTTAAAGCGTCCGCAAAGAACGTGGCGAACCCCAAGCGATCGGCCGATTCCGTAAAGGTCCCGCTGCGCGTCGGCCGGATAACTCGACGAGCTCAGATGAGTAATGACCTTTAGATCTCGGATCTTAACTAACCGTGAGATGATGTCATCTTCCAATCCTTCCGAGAAGACCGAGCTATCCGGGTCGCCTTGCGGGTTTTGCAAAGGTAAAACGGCAATCGATCTGTCCTGTGCGTGTATGTGCTTAAGAGGGATAACTATCGCAAGCGCAATCGTGGCGGCTGCGGCAGCGAGACTGCCAATGGTAAGCGTCCACCGGTCAAGAGGTCGTTTAGGCGTTAGTAATAACTTTATTGAAGGACGAGAAGTCTTTGCCTGATAATCCTGCAACATCGTCACACACTCCGCTGCCGACGTAGGGCGTTTCGCGGGATTAAAGGCGAGTAGGCAATGCAGAATTGAGAGGAATGACTGCGGGACCTTGCGCGCCATTAACTGTGCATTGTCCAAGGGTTGATCAGGAATATGATTGCTGGTTTCCGGCAAGCGATCCGGAAAAGGAACATTTCCGCATAAGCAATACCAAAGCGTTGCGCCTAACGAGTACAGGTCGGATCGCATATCAACTGCTTCGCCTCGGATTTGCTCCGGACTGGCGAAAGCCAGTGTACCGACGAACTTGTTGCCGGCTTGTGCGGCCTGATCACCAAGTTGCGCGACGCCGAAGTCGATGACTTTCACCCAGGCATCGCTCACTTTTCGTGGCAGGCCGTCGCGCAACGTGGTTTCCTCCTCCGTGGCAAGCATGATGTTGGAGGGTTTTACATCGCGATGTACGAGACCAAGTCTTTCCGCGGCCGCAAGGGCTCGACAGACTTGGATGGCTATCTCCAGAGCCCACCGGACAGTAAGCGGACCTTCACGGCGTAGACGTGCCTCCAGGGTTTCACCTTCGACGAATTCCATGGCATAGAAGCAGTCTGCCCCTCTAGCACAAACTGCCGTCGACTCGTCCGGCAAAAGATTGACTACACCGAAATGAAAGACACTGGCGACATTGGGATGACGTAACCTGGCCGCTGCCCGAGCTTCGCCCTGGAAACGGACTTGCGCTTCAGGTTGTGCCGAGATTCGCGGCCGAAGAATTTTGAGCGCGACCAGGCTATCGAGGTTAATGTCGCGCGCTTTGTAGGTAACTCCCATCGAGCCTCGTCCGAGTTCCCATCGCGATCCATCTGAGCGGAGAAGAATTTCATAATGTTGGTAAAATCGAATCCTTGTATCGTTAGGCGAACGCTCCTGCTCGATTTCAGGTGCGATCCCAGCTGTAAGCAGACAGTTTAGGCACTCGCTCTCTCCACGAGTGCCAGATAAAGGACCACCACATTGCTCGCACAAGAGCACCGAATTCGTCGAGGGCGGAGACATGATACGAGCACGAGTTTCCCGGTTGCTCGTTAGGCGTGCGCCATTAAAACGCGGCAGAGATAGCGTAATTCATCATCTATGTCCTGTTCTCCAGGGACCGTGCGCAAAACTTCGGCACGCAGTAGGGCGCGATACCGTGCGCGTAGTCGGAAGAGGTAACTGCGAAATGTGTCGATTGGAACCCCGAGACGCGCTGCTGCCATCTCATGAGTCGGTAAACCAGTTCCACCGGTGAGGAAGGGCCGTAACTCAGCCAAGATGCGCGCCCTTTCTCCATCAGAATACTCGGCCTCCAAAGCACTCACCGCCCGCTGCACAAGCGCGGCAGCCCAGTTCTGTTCAAAAAGGCGTTCTTCGTCCATTGGCGCGCCGACGACAAGCGCACTGTCGCGGAGTTGGTCGATCGAATCCGCCGCATCGCTATCAAGGCATATCCTGGGTTCGCCGCCACCGCGCTTTTCGCGGCACTCATAGTTACGCGCGGACCCGAGATAACGCTTCAGCAGCACCAAAAGAAAGGTGCGGAATCGTCCTTTGGTCCGATCCGCGGCAGGGAATGATTGTTTTTCGAAAAGATAGGCAAAGAACCCCTGCGTTAGATCCTGGGCGTCCGCGTGACTGTAACCGCGTCGCCTAACGAACCAATAGAGGGGCGGCCAGTAATCTTGACATAACCGCGTCAACGCGGCCTGAGCTCGATCGGGCTCGCTTTGTTTCAGGGAAAAGTCGTTCACCACGCTCCAATGCGTCGTCATAAAAGCGCCGCTTGCGGGGAAGATGGTGGTTGTTTCGCTCAAAACGGCGGCGAGATTAATGAGTAAACATCCTTGGAGTCAAGCCTCCACTTTCGACGGAAAAACGGCCAAATTTCATAAAGCGCTGGCTGCCGCGGTTGAATTTTCCTCATTTCTCCGTAGACTGTATGACTCCCAAAGACAAAACGGGGGGCGTACTGGTTTCGACTGATGGTTTGAAGCACAGGCGGCATGTCGAGGATGGTTCGTTGGCCTCGTTAATAACCGAACCAAAACAAATAAACGCAGATCACCAAGATCTCGCTCTCGCGGCTTAATTGACTGCGATGTCGTCGACTGGATGCCTGCTACGGCTGGCGACATGGACAGCAGGCTGATTGCACGGCGGAGTAACCGCGCCGGGTGATGAATGGATTACGTGGATACTCGGAGAACGGCGGGTGCCGATGCTGTCGGCCGATCTCCTAAAAATCATCATCGGCTAAACATGTAGAAGCTTGTGGGGAGAGCAATTAGGACAGGGGTTCAACTCCCCTCGCCTCCACCAAACCGCCAGCCAACGGTTGGGAATGTGATCGACCAAATCGTGACAGCTTAATAACGTCGCGGGATGGCCTCTGCGCTAAAGGGCTTGACCACTTTCGTACAGCGAGGGGTTGGGTGGGGAAGCTTCTATTTCGTCCGCTTTTGTGAGCGGACATTGCCGCAGCGTTTGTTCAGCCTCTTGTTATGGCCTCTCGCGGCCACCTGGGACCTGATCCAGGTTCGTGAGCGCAAGCCGTGGTTGCACTGGCATCGATTCCCACGATCATGGCGTCCGAAGCGCTGGCGTTATGTTCTCCGGCATAGCCTCGGTCTTTATCACTCGCAGCTTATCTATATGTGGCCGGATCGCCTCACGGGTCCGCGCTGGCTGAACCGATGTCGCTTTGAGGGTGATCGCAGTCTGCTTGAGACTTCGGAGGATGATCGGGGCATCGTCCTGGCTTCGGTCCATTTTGGCCCCTTTGAACTTCTGCCCTATTGGCTGCGCGCATATGGGATCCCGGCGACGAGTGTGCGCGCCGACCCGCCTGCCGCACTCAAAAGCCTGACCAACTACCAATATTCATTGAGTCCGCCAGCCGATATACCTGTGTTTATATTCGCGAGCGAGTTGACCCCTTTTCCGCGCTTTTCGAACATTCGCAAAATTCTTGGACCGGGGCGGCGACTGCTCGTGATGGTCGATCCCAATCGAGGCTTAACCGCCGATATCCCGTTCGATGACCGATTGTTTCACATGGCCACTGGGGCAATTCACCTGGCACAAATGGCCGGAGCTAAGCTTATACCGTGCATGATCACGGAAGACTCCACTTGGAAATTTACCATTCACGTCGGTACCCCGGTTCCGCAGGAATGGATTGGACGGTCGCCGAACGTCCAGGCGATTGGAACTCATTTGCTGCAGGAGTTCTCCAAAGTGGTCACTCGTTTCCCAACGCAATGTAAGATGCGATGCCTGCGAGCTATGTGGCCGCGCCCTGGTAATGGGGTTGCAGAGCGATCCGCGGTGCAAGCTAAAGCCGTAGGATAAGTTTTTTGCCCTCGACATTGCCGCCACTGAAGCGGAGCCGGTACTCGGAGGGAAGAAGAGCGCCCTCTAGTTGGTGGCCGGCTCGAGGACGTGCATGGTCGCGAGGTTTGGACCGTCGGAGCCTTCTTCAGAACCACTGCTACCCATTCCCAGCTTTCGATTAATGAAAATCTCGCAGTCGTTAAGAGTCTGAAAATTTTCCGGGAACATGTCGGTGTCTTCGATCGTTAATGGAAAAGCTGTTTCCAGGAAATCGACCATTCGCAATGAACCAAGCGAATCGATGATATTGTTGGTCAGAATCGGTTCATCGTCCTTTACTTCGGTTACGCCTCGACCCGCTGCGTATTCGAGAACGAATGCGCGAATCTTCCCTTTTACGTCCCCCAATGGCGGGTTCAAATTATTCGCTGTCATTTTCGCATCTTGTTAGGGATCTCGCCGCCCTGTCGAGCACAATCTGATTCGGTGATTGACATTTTCGTTGCCGGCCGATGACATGGAGATTGCAAAACCCACCCTCGTGGTTAGGCGTTCCGGATCTCAAGCGTGAGAAAGAGACCATGAAATCAGCGGTTGGAATTCTGTCGGCGTCATGTCAGTTGCCAAAGGCAAAATACTCGGTCGAGAATCTATTTCGTGAAGAAGGGGCGAACTACAGCCCTGAAGTCGCCGCCAGGCTTGGAATTAAACAGGTCCACCTTCAAAGCGGCGCAGTGAATGAAACGGCTTCAAATATGGCTGTTGCTGCCGGTCGTGAAGCCGTGGAGCGCGCCAAGGTTGATCCGCAAACCGTGAATGTGGTGGTTGAGTATTCCATCATGCCGCAGGAATACCTCGTACCGGTTTGGAACATGAGCAATAAGGTGCAGGCCGAGGTAGGCGCCGCGAAGTCTTTCGTTGTCGGTTTTAGTGGCGGCGGCTCCAGTAATTTCATGGTCGCGCTTAGTTCAGCAGCGGCAATGTTGTCGGAAAATGAGGAACTGAAGACCGCCTTACTTGTTACCGGTGACACCACGATCCCTGGCAATCGGGTTCTCAATCCGGAGGATCCAGTTACGGTACTGGGCGACGGAGCAAGTGCGGTCGTCCTGCAACGGGGAGCGTCTCGTGGTGTGGTGATCGACACCGAACTTTGGTCGGATGGAGCCAATCACGACGTTTGTTACATCCCGGGCGGCTCGCTGGTCCATCCGGATAACATCGACCTGTATCGGATGCAGCTGGATAGGGCGCGGTATGACGCCTTTCCAAAATTCGACACGCTCCGGCGGATGAGTGATGAGTTATTGACTCGTGCCGGGCTGTCTCTCTCTGACGTCGCCTGCGTGCTTTGTTCGAATATCTCGGCCCAGGATGAAGCGAAGTTACAAGAGGTCTTTGAGAACAAGATTTCGCCGGTGTGTGCAGCCAATCGTGAGCTACACGGACACCTCCAGGGCACGGACTTCCCGCTCAATTATCTCTCTCACGTCGAGAGCGGAAGGGCAAAGCAAGGCGACTACCTCCTTGCTGTATCCCATGGAATGGGCGCCACTGCGGCGGTGACTCTGTTACGTTATTAAGAAAAAGTCCCTAACTGAGTTATGAACGCCAACATCGGCATCCTTGAGGCAAACTACTACCTCCCAGCTAGCAAAAAGAGCTTGTCGCAGGTGTTTGAGGATGAAGAAAAGCCCACGCAGGTATTCGAGGCCAATGTCGACTTCGCGAAAGATATCGGGATCGATGCTTTGCACGTAGCCAAGCACGAAACGGCCACTGACCTTTGCGTAAAGGCGGCCAAGATTACGATGGCCAAGTCAGGGATCGATCCCAAGGAGATCGACCTAATCATAGACTTCACCAGCATCCCTGAGGATTACGTCGCGCCGACCTGGTCGGCGGCGGGCCAGGTTCAAAAGGCAATTGGCGCAAGCCGCGCCTTTACGACTGCGATCAACACCGGGGGTTGTGCAAGTTATCAGACCACCCTGAAGGTCGCTTGCTCGCTCATGTCGGCTAACGAACGATATCATACGGCACTCCTTGTCGCCGGGGATAAGGCACCTGAACTTAACCATAACTACTTTCCCATTACCGTCGTTTCGGATGGCGGCAGCGCGGTGCTTCTGAAAAAAAATATGACCACGCGTCGGATTCTGGGCGTGGAAGTCGCGACCGTGGGGCGACTGCACGATATGTGGGTTATTCCCGGCATTCACAATCGTAAGATCGAGGACATCGGCGGCAGATATCCGCGCTGGCTCCATGTTTGCGGCGATATCCAACGGTTTAACAAGGAACTAATCCCAATTAATCTTTTCATGTTCCGCAAGGTGATGCTCGGTGTGCTCAAGCAGATCGGCAAAAAAATGCAGGACGTTGATTACTTTGTTTACCCGACCTTTTCTCTTTGGGATCAGAACGCTTTCTTGAAGGCGTTTGGCCTGCCTCGCGAGAAAGTTTCCACGGAGAACATGCATCATGGGCATTTGCAGGAAACCGACATGGTGGTCGGCTATGTGGACGCGCTCGCAGCCGGCAAGATCAAAGATGGCGACCTTGTTATGCTCGTCACCAACGGCGCCGGATTCTCCTGGGGGGCGTCACTCGTTCAACATTAACGGCGGAGGAATCTATGATATTGCAAGAAACAAAACACGACTTCGATGTTGCGATTCTTGGCAACGGATTGTCCGGTTCCTTGCTCGCAACGATCTTGAGTAAGCAAGGAGTCAGCGTCGTCCTGATCGACGGCGAACAACATCCGCGGTTTGCAGTTGGAGAGTCGACCATACCGCACACGTCTCTCCTCATTTCGCTTCTAGCCGAAAAATACGACCTTCCCGAGCTTGATGACTTGGTTGACGCCGAGGGTTTGGCCAAGCGCGTCTGCGCCACTTGCGGGATCAAGCGCCACTTTGGCTATGTGTATCATCGCCCAGGCCAGACTTACAACCCGACGGAAGGCCTGCAGTTTGGGACCGCCGCGCGCGACGAAAACCATTGGTTTCGACAGGACATCGACGGTTATCTTCATCAACTGGCGATCCACTACGGTGCAGTCCCACGCCAGAAGACCAAAGTCACTGGGATCGAAATCGACGACGCCGGAGTGAGGCTGCAAACCTCGGCTGGTGAAGAAATCCGCGCGCGCTATCTCGTTGACGGCACGGGCTATCGCAGCATCCTAGCGGACCGTTTCAACCTGCGAGAGAATCCTACTCGTCTAAAGCATCATTCACGGACGCTCTTTACTCACATGGTGGACGTCCCGCCATTCGATGATGCGCATAACCCTCTGGCGATCTCCTATCACGACGGCACATTGCATCATTGCTTCGAACGCGGATGGTTCTGGGTTATTCCTTTCAATAATAATCCGCTCTCGACCAATCCGATCATTAGTGTTGGCTTGACGATCGATCCACGTCGCTATCCCAAGCCGGAGATGTCGGCTGAACAAGAGTTCCATGAGTTTCTGCAGCGCTATCCGAGCGTCGCCGAGCAGTTCAAGGATGCGAAGGCGGTTCGTCCCTGGGTCGCCACTGGTCGCCTGCAGTATTCCTCTAAGAAGACAACCGGTTACCGATACTGTCTGATGTCACACGCCTCTGGGTTTGTGGATCCGCTTTTTTCCCGCGGCATGTTTAATACGGTGGAGGTTATTTCTGCCTTACTCGATCCCTTACTCGAGGCACTCAGGACTGATAACTTCGACGAAGAGCCTTTCCGATCGATAGATGCACAGCAGCAGTTGGTCCTCGACTATAACGACAACCTGGTAAACTGCTCTTTTATCTCCTGGAATGACTTTGATCTTTGGAATGCCTGGCTTCGTGTCTTTGGGCTCGGCACCTTTCTCGCGGAATTCCATCTCATGAATGGAATGAGTGATTTTACCCGGACCGGCGATTCCGCCTATCTCAAAGGCCGAACAAAGAACCCGATCTTCTGCGACTTTGAAGATCCTGATTATGCGGAGTTCTTCAGACAATCGGTGGCAGCGGTGGAAGCGGTGGAAGCTGGCACCCTCGACGCCAAGGATGCCGCCAGCCGAATCTTCAAGCTTGCCGATAGTTACACTTTCGAGGTTCCAATTCGCAAGGATGCGCTCGTGCGAGCACGCTGGGTCAGGGAGGAAGACCAGCTTACAGAACGAGGCCTCGGGCGCGTGCGCCGTGGCTTCCGTTGGGCTCTGACCACACCGCTAACCCGTGATTTAGTTAACAGTTCACAAACCTTTTTCCGCTGGTGCGCGCACCAACCGGACCCTCATCTTCCTGCCCTCAACGGTTTGGAAGCAAAGCCGCAGGCTCAATCCCTCGACTCAGCCGGGGGTTCTCGCTGATATCCATCTCCACAGAGAAATCGATTGCTGCACCAAAGGTCGCGGTCTCCCAAGAAGCACGCTCGCGTTCGCGTCGTCGAAGCAGACGATCGCGTTATAAGCTTGACAAAAAGAATCCTATTCGATGGCATGTCCAATGTACCGCCGCGAGGCCCTTATCCGCCTTAACCAAGGTCGCCGGCAAATTAATGAGAGGACACCTATGCGATCCCGAAGTTCGAACAGTGCAGTAATCCGGCTAATTCTTTGCGCGACTGCGGCATGGCTTTCGAGTCTTATCGCGACCTTCGGCGCGCCAAGTTTCGTCTATATCAACGCCAACATTAACATTCCTGGACAGAATGCGGTGATCGCCCTCAGCAATGATGGCGCCGGCAATCTGACTCCTGTGGCAGGATCACCCTTTGCCACTGGAGGCACAGGCGTCGCCGGAATTGGCAACCTGCTTAACGACATTCAATGGGATTCCGATGGTGAATTGGCGATCAACGCCGAAAAGACTCTTCTATTTGTCACTAACGGCCACTCAAATGACTTTTCAGGGTTTACCTTGAATGCCGATGGCAGCTTGACCCTCATTCCTGGTTCGCCATTTCCTTCTCACGGCACAGAACCGGCAGGGATCGGCTACGTAGACAACGCGGCAGGAAGAGGAGTCGCGACGATGATTATTGCCAACAAGGACTCCGATCCCTTCCAGACCCAGAGCGCGCCCACCTATACCACCTTCCGCGTCGACTCCACCGGGATCCCAATCTGGAACTCGAATTCGACGCTCACTTTGCCTGTGGGCAGTTCGCCGTGGCAGTTTCTCTTGCCAGCACATTCCAAGTCTTTCTTTGGCGTTCTCTTTACCGGCGACGCCATTTACAGCTGTCGCCTATCCCGCGCGGGAAAGGTTACCTTTGCCAGCTCGCTACCTACAGACGCTGAAAATGGGGGCGGCACGCTGAACCCGAGAAGTAATGCCCTTTATGTAACTGTACCTGTTCCGCGCCTAATCAATGTGATGTCGTACGACACACGCTATAACCTGTCCCTCGTTCAGACCCTCGATGATCCTGGACACGCGCCTTGCTGGGCAACGACGAACCGGAATGGCACACGCCTCTATATAACCGAAACTCCCTCCGGAACGATAAGTGTCTTTGATCTTACGGATCCACTCGCTCCGGTTCTCCTGCAGCATCTTAAGTTGTCCGGAACGCAACCCTACCCGACACATGTCCGATTCGACCCATCCGAGACCTTTCTCTATGTTCTCAATCGGCACGGCCTGCTCCATGTGTTCGACGTCGCTGCCGATGGCACTCTGGCCGAGAATCACACGCCCTATAACTTGTCCCTGCCGGATGGCACCGTCCCGCCGCTTGGGTTAGCGGTCTTGCGCAAGTAAGGAAAAGCATTTCACGTTCGCTCGTACACCGAGGGTTAAACTCCCCTCACTTCTACCAACGCGAAATTTCTGCATGGTGAACGGATTGCTCGTCCGAAAGTTCTTGCTCCGAGTTTGGCGGTGCGAGAGCAGTTGCACATGTCACCGCTAGTTGGTTTCAAGGAATCCATCGCTGTCATCGTTTCGAGCTGCGACTCATTCTTTGATGCGTGGCGGCCTTTCGATGCTTTTCTGCGAAAATTCTGGCCTGATTGCCCGCTCGAGATTTTTCTCATTACGAACGAACTCGAGGTTCATTCGTCGCGTATTCGTGCGTTGCGCGTTGGTCCGGATCGCGGTTGGTCGAGTAACTTTCTTTCTGCGCTTAACGAGATAAAGCATCCTTACATCTTTTATGTGCAAGAGGATTATTTCCTGACCGCGCCAGTTCAAAGCGCGCAGTTGGCGCAGGATTTTACCGACGCGATCGAGAATGGTGCAGACGCGCTGTGCTTTCGCGCGCGCCTTCCGCTCGCGCCGGGATTTCAGCCGATCAACGACCGTTACGGGTTCGTGCCTTTGGACTCCGACGGCCGCACGCGTTGCCAAGTCACGCTTTGGAAGCATAGCGCGCTCCAAACCATTCTGCGCCCGGACGAGAGTGCTTGGAATTTCGAAGCTCGCGGTAGCGCGCGGACGCGGGAAATGAAAATTCTCTCTTATCTTCGACGCGAGAATACGCCGATTCCCTACCTGATGTCCGCCATCTCACGCGGTCTTTGGCTGCCGCAAGCGATTGCGCTTTGTCGCGAACATCACGTTGCGATCGAGCCTTTTTTCCGACCGCTTTCTTCGTCGCACTCGTGGCAGCGAAGACTGCGGCGGGCAGTGGGACGAGCACGTCTGAAACGCGCCTTGCGAGCTCAACAGGGAACACCGATTGAACTGCCGTGAGGGGATTCGTGAGATGGAATGTGAGCAGTCGCGCCCGGCAACTCTCCGGTGGCGACATTCTTTTCGTCTCCATCCCAAAAAGCGGGCGCACCTGGATTCGTACATTTATCTGCGCTTACTTCTGTGAAAAGGTGGGCCGGCCTTTCACCCTCGATCCCGAAACGTACGGCGCACCGCGGGTCATTTATACCCATGACCTTTTTGAACAGCGAACCAAAGCTCGTCGCTGGGATAGGGTTCGAGGCAAATATCTCATTCCGAAGCGGGAACGCGATCGTCTCCCCGTCATCCTCCTGGCACGCGATCCACGAGACGCTTTTGTTTCCCTCCACATCCAGCTCACTCGACGAACGAAGGAAACGCCGGAGGCCCTGAAGCGAACGTCTTGCAGTGAGCTTCTACGCGATCCGGCTTTTGGCATCGAGTCGATGATTGAGGTGATGAATTGCTGGCTCGCGGAATGGGGAGGTCGACCCGATTTTCTGCTCCTGCGCTATGAATCCTTGCGCGAGGCTGCTGCCACTGGATTCCGTGACTTCATTCATTGGTTAGACGACGAGCCGCTCGACGAAAAAGCCTTCGCCGCTGCTCTGAGGTTTTCCGATTTCGAGCAGATGCAAAAATTGGAAAGTGTGGGTGGCTTCGATTCAAAGATTTTGCGAGCGGGCGACGCACATGACCCGGAATCATTCAAGGTCCGGCGTGGCAAAATAGGCGGATTCGAGGATTACCTTTCTCCTGATGACCAGGCCTTTGCCAGTGCCGCAATGAGAAGGCTCGATTCTCGTTTCGGCTATGTTTCCAGGCCGAATTTCCCGGCGAAATAGGCGTCCGCCGGCCGGCGACGAGCCTGGCAAAAAACTTTTGCAAAATTTCTGCTTGCCAACTCTAGTGATTTAGTAGACTTTGAATTGTCTACTGATTTACTAGAGATGAAAACAATACTTGCCGAAACGAATTCACCCTCGGTTCTCGCAGCGCTGAAAGAAGCTTTCGCCGTCTTTCAGGTCTTGCTTGGTTGGTTATTCGGTTTGCCCATTCTCCTCGCTTGCATCGCAAGCGTAACGCTGTGGCAGGACGTATTTGCGCCCACTACGCGCGGCCCGGGTAGGCCGGCTGGTCGTGGACGTGTCCGACCATCGTCCGGCCGAAGGGCGGTAACACCAAGAATGGCTTTGTCTTTGTCTCGCTGACAATTCTCATGTCAAACATCCGCCCTTCTCTATCGCCGGTCATCCGAGCCAGCCGCGAGGTGACGTTACGAAATCTCCAGGGTCTTCACGCCCGTCCGGCAACGGAATTTGTTCGCCATGTTCTGCGCTTCGAGAGCACGGTTACGATTAACGCGAATGGCAGGCGCTATCAGGCCGACCGCATTATCGATGTCGTATTGGCCGAACTAAATTGCGGAGACACTTTTGTCCTGGAGGCTGAAGGTCCCGACGCAGTGGCCGCCTTGGATCGACTCTGCGCCTTTTTGGGCTCGCTCAAGGATAGGGAGATGAGTTCGCGAAGAATACAAGGCCGGCACATCGAAGCAGTCGATTGAAGCAAGGGGATTTTCGACGCCCATGTTGCGCTTTCCCAGCTTCGCTGGAGCGAAGAAGTCCTTTGACAAGCCTACTGCGTTAGTAGAGTATGTGAACTCCACTGAACAAGTAGAGATGAATCTTTCTAAACGCAGTGAATATGCTCTTCGTGCCCTGATCGATCTCGGAATCGCCCGGGAACTCGGTCGTCCAATTCTGCAAGTGAGTGAGTTGGCCGGAAAGGAGAAGCTTCCCGTCAAGTTTCTTGAGCAGATTCTGACCCAACTGCGTGGCGCCGGCTACGTCGAGACAAAACGAGGCAAACTCGGTGGCTATTCGCTGGCCAAATCGGCCGCCCGCATAAAGATCGGTGCCGTCATCCGTCTTTTAGATGGCCCGCTGGCTCCCATTCCCTGCGTAAGCCGGACAGCCTATCGAAGGTGTTCCTGCCCGGATGAAGCACATTGTGGACTACGCATGCTTATGCTGGACGTTCGCAACGCGATTGCCCGCGTTCTCGATCGGGTAACTCTCGAGCAAGTCGTGGAAATCACGCTCCGTAAGATGCGCCGCGACAAGATTACGGTGCCTTTCGCGGCGACTCCGCTCCCTCTCGAAGACATCTTGTCGCTCGAACAAAAATCGGCCTGAGCGCCACGATTCACGAAAACAAACGTACCTCATTTGCCGTCACGGCTCTCGATTTAATTTCTCACTCAATTGACCACACCACCATACCTATGAAACTCAGACTCATTGCAATCATCAGCGCAGCCATTCTTAGCCTAACCGATTCCCATGCGGCGGATAAGGTCACCGTCCGTTTTGGACACTTCCCTAATGTGACTCATGCCCAAGGTGTGATCGCCCATGCCTTCAGCCGTCAAGGCAAAGGATGGTTCGAACAACGCTTAGGGCCAAATGTCGAAATCCAATGGTTTACCTATAACGCGGGTCCTTCCGCGATGGAGGCCGTCTTCGCTGGCTCACTGGACGTAACCTATGTTGGTACTGGACCGGCACTCAACGCTCATTTCAAGTCCGACGGCGCTGAAATTCGAGTCATTTCCGGGGCTGCTAACGGTGGTGCAGCGCTGGTCGTAAAACCGGATGGAGGAATCAATTCTCCGAAAGATTTCCGCGGCAAGAAAATCGCTACGCCGCAGCTGGGTAACACTCAGGATATCGCCTGCCGTGCCTGGCTTAAGGCCCAGGGCTTTAAGGTCACTCAGACGGGCGGAGATGTTCTGGTCATTCCGACGGCGAACCCCGATCAACTAGCTCTCTTTCAAAGCGGCGGCGTGGACGCCGTTTGGACGGTGGAACCATGGGTAAGTCGATTGGAAAAAGAGGCGAATGGCAAAGTCTTTCTCGAAGACCGGGACGTCATCACCACCTGGCTGATATCGAGCACAAAGTTCCTTAACGACCATAGGGACTTGGCGAAGAAGATCGCGGAGGCCAATAAAGAGCTGACACAATGGATAAAGGCTCATCCAGCCGAAGCGCAAAGCATGTTAGTCAACGAACTGAAAGCGGAAACGCGGACAGAGGTTCCGGCCGACAGCGTTTCGCGGTCCTTGCAACGCATTAATCTCACGGACGAAGTCTCGCCTGGCCTTATCCAGAAAGCGGTGCGCGATTCGAAGGACGCCGGTTTCTCGAAAGGTGCGTCCGATATCTCCAAGCTTGTTGCCTCGCCTTAGGTCAAGCTGCTAACTCTTACCGCTTCCAAGCCATGTACGTAACTCACACGTTCGAACTGCCCGCGAGTGCCAGCACCACGGTCAGGGAGGAGCTGCAATTTTTGCCTCCGAGCAAATTGAACGTCGAAAGCGTTTCCAAAAGCTTTAAGACCAGAACCGGACCTGTCCAAGCCCTGGATCAGGTTAGCTTGCAGGTTGGTGAGGGGGAATTTGTCTGTCTCGTCGGGGCAAGCGGTTGCGGCAAGTCAACCTTACTCAATATCATCGCTGGTCTTGAGAAGCCGGACAGCGGGACTGTGACAGCTGATGGACTGAGAGTGAGTGGACCGGGCCGCGAGCGTCTCGTGATGTTTCAGGAGCCCGCTCTCTTTCCCTGGCTGGATGTCCTGGGGAACGTACTCTTTGGATTAAAGATGAAGCCGCACCTGACGAGTAAAGATCGTAAGGATGTAGCGCGCTACTATTTGGAGCTGGTTGGATTGACCAAGTTCGAACGTTCCAATATCCATGAGTTATCTGGTGGCATGAAACAGCGCGTCGCCCTGGCGCGTGCGCTTGCTCCGAACCCCCGCATGCTACTCATGGACGAGCCGTTCGCCGCCCTCGATGCACTTACTCGTGAACAGTTATACGGCGACCTACAGCGCATCTGGGAGAGCCGACGTAAGACGATTATCTTTGTCACCCACAACGTGCGGGAAGCAGCCTGTCTGGGCGATCGCGTCCTGCTCTTTTCCCCTCACCCCGGGCGTATTCGGGAGGAGTTTGCCATCAAATTGCCGCGCCCGCGCGACATCAACAGCATTCATCTGGCGGAATACGCCACGCGCATCACACGTTCTCTCAAAGGATTTAAGAACGGAAACGGACCAATTGCAGAATGAAACGCATTATCTTCGCCATCCTATTTTTTGCCGGCCTGGTATTGATCTGGGGCTTAGTCGTACGAGCGCGGATCTGGTCGCCAGTCCTGCTTCCTGCGCCGATCAAGGTGGTCGAGTATCTGCAATCCGCGATCGCCGATGGCACACTTTGGGGTGCGATTCTTATCACCGTGAGACGTTTATTGATAGGTTACGTGATCGGCTTGGTCGGTGGTATTCCTCTCGGTTTGATGACTGCTCGTTGGAATGTTCTTCACGACACGATTGGCACGCTAGCCCTGGGGCTGACGACTCTGCCCAGCGTGTGCTGGGTGCCGCTCGCTCTTCTCTGGTTTGGACAAAGCGAAGCTGCGATGCTTTTTGTCGTGGTCATGGGCACTTTGTGGTCCGTGGTCATCGCGACCGACACCGGTGTGCGCCATGTGCCGCCAATTTATCGGCGAGCTGCGCTAACGATGGGATCGAAGGGCTTTCACATTTGGCTGACAGTCATTCTGCCGGCAGCCTTTCCGTTTATCGTGAGTGGAATGAAACAGGGTTGGGCCTTTGCCTGGCGTTCGCTCATGGCAGCCGAGATCTTTGTTACCATCCTTACCGGTTTTGGTCTTGGCCAGCTCTTGCACTATGGCCGGGAACTGAATGCAATGGACCAGGTAATTGCAATCATGTTCATCATCGTGCTAATCGGTTTGCTCGCAGATAAGACATTCTTTGCGCCGGTGGAGCGGTTTCTGCATCGTCGTTGGGGCACGAGCCAATGAAGGGCCAGGAGGCGCGCTGCGAAGTTACTATTCTCAATGAACTCGGCCTGCATGCGCGCCCGGCCGCCGAGTTCGTTAGGCATGCGAATGTCTTTCGTTCCGAGATTTGGCTGATAACCAAGGCGGGCCGCTTTTCCGCCCTTAGTCTCATCGACGTGATGCGCGCCAATCTCGACTGCGGCGCTGCTGCAACCTTGGAGGCCGAAGGTCCTGATGCGGAAGAAGCCGTGCAAAAACTGGCGCGCGTGGTGAGGGAGATGCGGGATTACGAGTGAACCCCCACTTCTTCCGGACGCATTGTTCGCGGAAAGCGCTTACGGCTACTTGAGTGGTCGGGCGACGAGAATCCCCGTGTCACTGTGATAACGAGCCAGATAACTGGAGAGCCGGGAATCAACCACTACCTTGCCATAGTTATGCGGCGAAGAGGCATGCATGAAGTGAAGAACGCCGTCATTTGTTCTGTAAGCCAGACCAACATGTGAAGTCGAGTAAAGGCCTGGTCGATCGCGGGAAATGATTCCAATAATATCGCCGCTTTTTAACTTTGACTCGATGCTTGCGACTCTGTTTTTCGGAATTTGGTAGAGCGTCTGGGCAGTCACGCGCGCCTCCATCTCGCCTAACGGCCCTAACAGCTTCGGATTGGCCTTGAGATAGCGATAGTGTCGCCAACCGTAGGTCATTTCATGGGCGGCGTGGTTCACGCTGACGCCACCCAGTTGTTTGGTAAGATCGTCAACCAGACCACGGCGATCGTTATCCGCCAACCAGTCTTCGAGATAGTGGAGACGTGAAAGATAGGCTCCGGTGCAGTGGCCATTCCGATAACGGTCCACCTCGATGTAATGCAAGAACTGCTCTGGCGTCCACGACTGCTCCGGATTTTGCAGCATACGGGCGAAGCCGAGCGCGATTTCAAAAAAGGTCCAGCAATCCATCCCGTAGAAGTTAGCGGAAGGTGCTTCAATCTGATCGTCGATCTCAAGGGTATAGGACTTATAAGGAGTGCCGACCATGGCGCGACCGACCGCGGCGGTACGCTCGCCGATGGGAAGAGACTTCCAGTTTTGCGCGCGAGCTTCCTGCACCAGTCGCTCAAATTGATCGTGACCCTTGAACACCGTGCTGAAGGGAAGCGAGCCGGCACTCGTTAGGCCCATGTTGACGCTAAACAGGGCGAGAAAAATGAATTTCCTTGGAAACACCATGATCCTGCAACCTTCCGGCGATTGCCAGGACACGCAAGGCATAGGTAACGCGGGTCGTTGCCTAGCAACTGCGTGCCGCGATTAAGAGACTACTTCTGCTCGACGGGCGCGGGCACGAGGAGAACAGGACGCCGTGACGCTTTCAAGACACCTTCGGTGACACTGCCGACGAGCAAATTGTAAACGGAGCCATGACCGTGCGAACCCATCACGATGAAATCGGCGCGAATTTCATCCGCAGCGCGCAAGAGTTCCTGAACGACCGCTCCCTCCGGTTCGTGAGCGAAGCAGAGGAGGCCATGGCCCGAGAGTTCGTCCTTCAGACGATCGAGACGAGATCTGTCGCTAGGATTCCCCTGCGAACCAAACATTGCAGGATCAATCGGCTGCCCACCTGGAAAACCCATTTCCGGCATTCCGATACCTGGATACCCGATTGTGGCGGCAGGAAACACCGGCAACGCAGCGATCTCGCGCACGTGAATGAAATGTAGCTCTGCTTGGAATGCTTCTGCCATTTGACGCGCAGCCGCGAGAACGCCCTCCATTGCGGGAGAAAAATCAACCGGAACAAGAATCCTTTTCATGGTTCAGCGCCTCTTCGAAAAAGGACCTTTAGAATTGTCAACGCGAAGGCCAGTGCGCGCTGTTTGCATGTCTCAGAATGCGCGGCCCTTTTTCCGCGGTCAAGCAATTGGCAACTTCAACCGCCTTCGCTATTCTCTCCTGTGCAAGATCTCTTCGGCGCTGAGCCGGAAACTCCGCGCGAAGCGGATGCCGCTGCCCCGCTCGCCAGCCGTATGCGGCCGAGCACGCTCGAGGAATTGGTCGGCCAGGAACACATCCTCGCTCCGGGAAAACTGCTCCGGCGCGCGATCGAGGCCGACCGCTTGCCTTCAGTCATCCTTTCCGGTCCGCCGGGAAGTGGCAAGACAACCCTCGCACAAATCATCGCTGAGATGACAAAGGCCAAGTTCGAACGGTTGAGCGGGGTCGAAAGTAACGTGGCAGAGATGCGCAAGGTCGTGGCTGCGGCGCAAAACCGGCTGCGCACGGCCGGTCGCAAGACGATCTTATTCGTCGATGAGATCCATCATTTTAACAAGGCGCAGCAGGATATCCTTTTGCCTGACGTGGAGAGCGGAAACCTCCGACTCATCGGCGCTACGACTTACAACCCATTCTTCTATGTCAACAGCGCGCTGGTTTCGCGCTCGCAGGTTTTCCAGTTAGAGTCGTTAGGCGTCAAAGATCTCGAAACACTCATCGACCGTGCCTTGGAAGATAAGGAACGGGGATTGGGAAATTACCGGGTGAAGATGGATCGCGACGCGAAACGCCATCTCGCGAAACTCAGCGATGGCGACGCGCGCAAATGTCTCAATGCCCTCGAGATCGGCGTGCTAACAACTCCGCCTAACGACAAAGGGATCATTCATTTCACCCTGCAGGTTGCAGAGGAAAGCATCCAGACCAAAGCCGTGGTCTACGATCGGGTTGGCGACGCCCATTACGACACGATCAGTGCTTTCATCAAAAGCATGCGCGCTTCCGACGAGAAAGGCGCAATTTATTGGCTGGCCAAGATGCTGCACGCGGGAGAGGACTTTCGTTTTATCGCGCGACGCATCGTTATCTTCGCCAGTGAAGATGTGGGTCTGGCGGACCCCGAAGCGTTGCCGTTGGCAATTGCAGCTCAACAGGCGGTCGAGTTTATCGGCATGCCGGAAGCACGGATTCCCCTCGCCCACGCCACGGCCTACATGTGTCGCGCACCGAAGAATCGCGAAGCCTATGAGGCGTTAGGCGCAGCAACGGAAGAGATCGAAGCGGAAAAAACAAGGCGCGTTCCCGAGAATCTCAAGAACAAACATTTCCCGGTCAATCCCGATCGCCCGGCTAGCTGACTCCTGGCAGAGAGGAAACGTCGCCTCGCCGCGAGCGAATCGTGGCGCCCCGTCTCCGGCAGCACTGTGAACCGAGCAGCTTTGCCTAACGCCTAACGAAACGCGCTCACTTCTTCATCAACTCGAGCACGGCATCAGTCATCGCGATCATGCCGGTGCGGATAGTCGGCTCCGGAACCGGCGCGAATTTGCTCGAGTGCAAGCTGGGCAATGGCGGCGCACCTGGCTTCTTCGAGGCGGCCATCTTATCTGGAGCGACAGCGCCGACGTGGAAGTCGACTGCGGGAATCGAATGATCCGGCAGACTGTATTCGGCGAAGTCTTCACCACCCATCGTCGGATCGATAATCTCGACGTCCTTGTCGCCGAACGAATTTTTCCAGACACCAACGAGTCGTTTGGTCAGCTCTGGATTGTTATAAGTGGCGGGAACAAACTCATTTTTCAGCACCTTCACCTCCGGCATTTTGTCGTTAGGCCAACCGGCCGCCATGGCACAGCCTTTGGCGATCTGTTCGATCGCGGCGAGTACCCGCTGGCGCACCTCATCCTTATAGCTACGGACCGTTAGCTGCATCTTCACCTCATCCGGGATGATGTTGTGCTTGGTCCCGCCGTGAATGGATCCTACGGTCACAACAATTGGATCGAGCGGGTTATTCTCCCGGCTGGCGATCGTTTGCCACATGTTGATCATCTCAGCCGATAGCACAATCGGGTCCTTAGTTTTGTGCGGATATGCCCCGTGGCCACCGACACCGTGCACAGCCACATCTACCGAATCGACGTTTGCATAGGTGTAACCCGGAGTAACGCCTATGTGCCCGATTTCCAGCTGAGCGTTATCATGAAAACCGAGCGCGAAATCCGGCTTGGGAAATCGGGTATAGAGTCCATCCTTCAACATTGCCCGCGCACCGCCGAAGGCTTCTTCCGCTGGCTGGCCGACGAAGACGATTGTGCCATGCCATTGATCCTTGAGTTTCGACAAAGCGCGCGCCACACCAATGAAGGTCGCAATGTGCTCGTCGTGACCACAAGCGTGCATGACATGCACGTCCTGGCCAGAGTTATCCTTAGCCATCACCTTGCTCGCGTAGGGCAGGCCGGTTTCTTCCTCGACCGGCAACGCATCCATGTCCGTGCGCACGAGCACGACCGGCCCCTCACCATTTTTCATCAGGCCGACGATGCCGTAGCCGGTCAGCCCAGGCTGATCGTATTTGCCGATGTGATCCGTGACTTCGCAACCGGCAGCTTTGAGTTCCTTAGCCAGCATTTCCGAAGTCTGCTTTTCCTGGGTCGAGAGCTCGGGATGCGCATGCACATCCTTGTAAATCGCGAGGAGGGAAGGCAGTTCTTGATCTGCGAGTTGCGCGGGCGTCTGGTCAGCGGCGCGTCCAACGGGCGCAACTGCGAAAGCAACGAGAACTGCGGTGAAAGCCGAAAGTTTCATTGCGCAGAGTAGAAAGCCCCACCGGTAAACGCAAGCATGCGGATTTTACAGCCCACATTATCCTTGCAATGCGTCTTTTTTTCTGCCATCAAAAAATCATCATGACCTCGAAACAGTACCTCCGTTTCTTCATCACTCTTCTCCTCGCCTCCGTCGTGGTTTCCGCCCATGCCGCGACCTACGAATGGCTCCCTGATAAGGACAGCTCCTGGTCCGTTCCAACCAATTGGCGCAACTCCATCGCACCTCCGGTCGGAGGCGCGCCAGATGCGATCTTGATTTTCGACAACAGTGCCTTTGGATCCGAGGCGATAAACAATCTGCCGGGCGTATTTTCGCTCAATCAGATGACTTTTAACAACAACGGTTCGGGGCTGCTGACGGTGGAAAGTAACTCGGGCTCCAGTCTTCTCTTTACCGGCACAAGTCCAACTATCAGTGTTCCTGGCGTCGGCTTGAATGCGCTGGAAAATGGGGTGGCTTTGGACGCTGATCTCGCGATCGATCTCGACCTCGGCTCACTGGATATCTCCTCCTTCATTTCGGGATCGCACGGCATTACCGTCACCGGTTCGGAGGCAGGTTATCCGCTGGGTGTGCTTACCTTGAGCGGAAACAACACCTTCACCGGCGGGGTGACTCTGGATTCGGGTAACCTGGAGATCGACAGCGGCCTCAACAATCCGCTCAGTACTGGCCCGCTTACGATCAACGGCGGTTATCTGCACCTCGACATCGAAATCGACAATCCCATTGTCCTTAACGCTGATTTCAGTTTTCTCGGCGATTCCTCGGACGTGGTTACGATTAATGGTCCGATTACTGTGGCGAATTCGAGCGCCGGACTTTTAGCGGAAGGAGGGATCATTTGGCTCCATACTCCACTCGATATCCAGGGACCCACAGTCCTGGGTAGGGATGTGAATTATTTTCCAGGCGGCGGTCCGGCTTTCCTTTCTCTTGGCACTGGCTCAGGCAGTTTCGGGACCCTCCTTCAGACCTCCTCGATTAGTCTGCTTAATGGCAGCGCTCTCACCATCAACAACGCAGACTTCATCCAAGGTAACCTGAGCGATCGCGTTTCCGATATTGCACCGATCACGATGAAGACTGGCGGCATCCTTCTCGATGCCGCTCTGGAAGGTAGCACCGAAACAGTTGGACCGGTCACGGTTTCGGGCTTTTCATCGATCACAGCGGAGCCACATGTGGGTCGTGGTCAGGCTGCAATCTTGACGCTAAGTTCGATCAGCCGCGTCGATCATGGAGTTTTGGCAGTTCATGGCCAAAAGCTCGGCGTCACCGCGGAGAGCAATCACGGCGCCATCTTTGCTGCGGCCGGCGGACCGGCGCTCATCGGTGGCGGCGGCGCTCCGGGAACTACGACTGTCTCGATCGTACCATGGGCAGTGGGCGACTACGAATTCCAGAACACGACCGCGCCGCCGAATAGCTTCGCCACCTACGAAAGCGCGAATGGATTTCGTCCGCTTAACCCAGCGACGGAATTCGCGACCAGTCTCGGCAGTAATCCACTGGCTAATGTTCTCCTCCTCAGCACAACAACGAACAACGTCGCGAAAACGGTCAATTCCCTCGTAATGAAAGGCGACGCCTCGATCACCCTTGATGGTACCGGGAGCGTAGCCATTACCAGCGGCGCGCTTCTTTTTACCGGATTAGACACCAAAGCAACAGTTAATAACTCACTCTCTTTTGGTTCAGCGGAGGCAATCATCACCTGCGGCTCGTACAATTTTAGCACTGCTTCCTTCACTGTAAACGGAAGCCTCAGCGGCAGCGGTGGACTTACGAAGTCAGGTTTTCCCAGCATGCTACTAACTGCGGATAACACTGGCCTTACCGGTCCGCTCACACTGAATGGCTACATTGACATTACCAGTGCCAATAGCCTCCCGGGCACGGGAACTATCACCGCTTATTCGACAGCTCCCGGTCCCACCTATGCAAAAGCAACCAGCGGCATCGCCATTAACGGCAGCGTGCAAATCAATCGCGATATCGTCCTTGCTTCAGGCATTGTGGCTTTGGACACACTTAGTGACATGTCTGCGGCGGTCTTTTCCGGTACCATCTCAGGTCCGGGCAGCCTAGCCATCGATGCACGCGATTCTGCCGGCTCAGTTGAACTCACAGGGACTAACACCTACACCGGCTCAACCACGATCTATTCCGGGCCGCTCATCATTCACTCCGATGCTAGTCTTGGCGCCAGCGGCGGGACAATCGAATTCTCAGCTGGACTTGACACCGACGCTCCGACGCTGCGTTTGGCTGGAGATTGGACTACGTCGCGCCGGATTTTCCTTTCCCACGCTGCCACAATTGACACTGCGGAGCATGCAGCTGTGCTTAACGGGACAATACATGGACCTGGCCCCTTGACGAAACTTGGAAGCGGTACCTTAACTCTTAACGGTCCCTATATTTTCAGCGGCACGATTTTTGATGGGACTACTGTCAATGCCGGCACCCTGATCGTTAATGGTATTCACGGCGCCTCAATCACTGTGGTTGCCGGAACGCTCGGAGGTCACGGTACCATTCTCAATACCGTTTCGATCGGCAAAGGAGGCGGTCCCGGCGCGGTGCTGGCTCCAGCGATAGCTGGTGGCGGACCGGGCCCGATCAACATCGCCGAAGCTCTAACTCTTAATTCGGACGCGACCTTCATCTTCTCCTTTAAGGCAAGGGGAAATCGGGTCAAAGGCAACACAGTAACGGCCAAGGGTGTAACCATCAGTCATGGAGCTATCATTCAGTTGCAAGGCCAGATCCAGGGCGCGCTGCCGGTTGGAATGGTCATCCCGGTGATCGTTAACTCCGGCTCGACGGCCACCGGTGGCACGTTTAACAATCTGGCCGAGGGCGCGATCGTCACTGTCAACGGGAACAACCTGCAGGCTACTTACAAAGGCGGAAGCGGCCAGAACGATCTCCTCCTCACCGTCGTGCCCTAGAGGCGGCACGCTCCAGATTTGCCAGTCTAAGCCAAAGCGAGGAACCTCTTGCTGTGGCCTTCGAGGATAATCAGTTGCTTTTTGGTGCCGATCCGACGCCGCGGATCGTTGCCATCGAGTTGGGCGAGACGGGAACGGTGAAGGTTTATCGGCGTGAAGAAGACAAATCCACCGTCTGCGAGATCGAAGAGTTTCATCCTTTCGCATGGACCGACGGCGACGTGGCCGACCTTGGACTAACGAACGCGGCGAAACTCAGCGGCGATCTTAAATATAACTGGCTCGTCACGACAGACAGCTGGAAAGAGCTGATCGCTCTCCGCAACGGACTCAAAAAATCCGGCCGCAATTTCTTTGCCCTGAGCGATCCGGTGCAGCATTATCTCACTCACACCGGACGCACGCTCTTCAAACAACTCGCGTTCGAAGAGCTGAAGCGAATGCAGATCGAGGTGCTCTCCTTTTCGGGCGGCGACCTCGATGCGGGAGCTGACGATCACCTCACCAGCATCGCCGTTTCCGATAACACCGGCTGGGAAGAACTGATCGAGGTGAATCCCAGTGCGATTGACGAGTCGGAGCACGCCGCGATCAAGCGCCTAACGAGTCTAATTGAGGAACGCGATCCAGATGTGATTGAAGGTCATAACCTCTTCAAGTTTGATCTTCCGCTTTTGGTTGCGCGAGCGCGCAAGCTAAAGACCAAGCTGGATTGGGGACGGAGCGGCGGCTTCCTGCGCTCGCGTCCTTCGCGTCTGCAAATCGCCGAAAAAACGATCGATTATCCCAAGTTCACCGTCGAAGGGCGACATTTCGTCGACACGTTCCTGCTCGCGCAGTTCTACGACGTCGGAATGCGATCCCTTTCCGGCTTCGACCGCAGCGATGTCGCACAGCATTTTGGCCTAACGAACGCGCTGGAGATTTCACAACTCTCCGGCAAGGAACTCCAGCGCGCCTGGCAGGACGATCCGCCGCGTTACCGCGAGCGCGCCCTTTGCGCGGTGCGCGAGACTCGTGCCGTCGCCGATCTCCTAAGCCCGAGTTATTTCATCCAGGCACAGATCTTTCCCTATAACTATCAGGACGTGATTGTGCGCGGCAACGCCACCCGCATCAATGCGCTCTTCCTGCGCGAATATCTGCGGAAGAGTCATGGCATTCCCGAGATGCCAATGGTGCGACCCTTCGAAGGAGGTTACACGGACATCTTCTTTACCGGAGTGGCGCGTGATGTCTGGCATTGCGATGTCGCTTCGCTTTATCCCTCCATCATGCTCCAGTTCGATTGTTTCCCTGCCACTGATCAGCTCCAGATCTTTCGCCATCTTCTGACCGATCTCCGGAGTTTTCGACTTCAGGCGAAGGCTAACATGCGGGAGGCGAAAGATCCGGCGCAACGGCGTTATTTCCATGCGCTGCAAAACACATTCAAGATCCTGATTAACAGCTTCTACGGGTATCTCGGGTTCGCTCAAGGTAACTTTGCTGATTTTGAAGCAGCGTCGCGAGTCACTCAAATTGGTCGTGACTTGCTCAAGAAAATGATCGACTGGCTCAAGTCGCGCGACGCACAAGTCATAGAAGTCGATACTGACGGCATCTATTTTGTCCCTCCCGAAAAGCGAGGCGTGGAGGAGCTGCGGGATGGACTGGCGAAGGAGTTGCCGCCCGGCATCGAGGTTGAGTTCGATGAACAGTTCGTCGCCATGTTCAGCTACAAGGCGAAAAACTATGCTCTCCTAACGAATGAAGGAGAAGTGGTGATTAAAGGCGGCGCGCTCAAGTCTCGCGGTCTGGAAAAGTTCCAACGCGTCTTTCTCGAAGAAATGATCAAGCTTCTTATGGAGAGAAAAGCCGGCGCGATCGCGGCGTTGCGAGATGAGTTTGCCCGAAAAATCCGCGATCGCGAATGGCCGATCGAGATGTTGATGAAGACCGACACGCTTCAGGATTCGCTCGAGAAATATCGCGCGAAGATCGCGGCCGGTGGACGCAACCGCGCTGCTGCGTATGAGCTGGCACTGGCCAGCGGCCGAAATTACAAACCAGGCGATCAGATCAGTTATTACATCAAGGCTTCTCCCAAGAAGGTGGCGGCCTACGAAGCCGCCAAGCCTGTAACCGACTTCGACCCAGAAAATCGTGACGAGAACGTGGACTATTACGTTGGCAAGCTTGATGAGTTGATGAAGAAATTCCATAGCTCGATCTCTGCAGAAGGTCCGGCGGAACAGGAAACGCTAGCATTTTGACCCACACCGCCCGAAGGGCATGAGCGCAGAGTTCACGCCAAAGCGTGTCCTGGCAAAAATATGTAACGCCCCGGTTTACAGCCTCTACGCGAGGGCGGAACGCTTGGCTGATTGTGTTCCTTCTCGCTAGCTCTCGACCGAAACCGACCGTTTGGGGCCAACGCGATCCGAGAACCGCAAACGCAAACTTGTTGCGCGCGATCCGTGCAAAACCAGCCGAGTTATGTTCTATCCCTTCGATTGCGCGACGATGCCGCGCCTTCAGAGCAGTGAGTCCTGACTCTCAGCTTACAACGTGAAGGCCTTGCAATAACTCAGCTAGCTTTTTCTGGTCAGCGGCGTAGTAACTTCCCCACCGATTGCGTTCTTCCGGACTGAGTGGCTCGTATTTTCGGGCCTTGCTATTCAAACGGTGATAAACGCTCTGCAAGGTCTTGGCGACGGCAGGTGACTTAAGAACCCTGCCCGCTCCGGGTAAGGCAGAAATTCCCTCGTAGGCTCTCTGGGCAGTCGATTGAAGGAGAGCGAAACGTGGTGCGCGAGCGGCGTTTTTTCCTCCTTCAGAAGGCTGTGGCTTAAAGTCATCGGCGACATTAAGGAACCTATAAGTCTGCTGTCGCACGAGATCAGGATCACGCCGGATAGCATCAAACTGAATAACCAGAAAGTTCTTCGCCGGGAAACGCGAAAGATAACGTTGGAGGTGACGAGCGTAACAGCCCAGGTCGCGCAGGAATGCGTTCTCCATCATTTCGTCGAAGGTCGGCGGCAGCGATGCGACCACGGCATTGCGGTTATACCAGTACCAGGAGTAGACCATTTCCACTGGAGGACGCAGACAGAGAAGCAGTTTGATTTCGGGATGATAGGCAGCAATCCGCTCGGCTGCTTCTTCGGAGTAGAGATAGTTAGGGCAAAATTCACCGCGTGAGCGAATTTCTCCGGAAGCCGCTGGGAACTGTTCGTGATACCAGTTCTCGCCCCTTTGGAAGAACCCTAGCTCTTTCCCCGCTACCCGCCGCAGGATTGTGTCGGCGAAATAGTAGACTTCCTTATCCGGAGCGAAACCAATCTGCGGGTGCGCCTCCAGTTGCGCCGACAGCCACGTGGTGCCGCATTTTGGCGCGCCGATTCCGATGAAGTCGATCTTGGACATGTGAAGCAAAGGCTCATGCCAGCGGTCTCGCTTTGTTTCAAGTATTTTGCGGTGAAAGGTTTTCGCGCGCAGAGCGCAATCGACTCTTTCGGCACGCTGGCGCGGAGCGAGGCTCATCCTATTCTCGTTAGGCTTTTCCGAGATTCTGGCAGGTACCGACGCTTCAGTCGGTGATGAGCCTTACGACTACTTTGAGGACAGCCAACCGCCGGTTGCCTGCCTCGCCGGCAACTCTCCACGCTGCGTCACCCAGGCCGCGATCGCCCGGCGCGGGACATTCCCCACCGGGGCACTGATGGTCAGGCGCGCCGAGGCTGCGCCGGAGTCTGACTTCATCTCTGCATTCTGAAGATCGAGAACCACGAAATCATGCTTTAAGTTTCGCCCGCTATTTTCGCCCGCGCGGACATCGGTTGTTATCTCTGCGCCCAAAAGCGCGAGATATGCATCCCAATCACGCGCGCTCCCATCGGCAGGTCGAAATTCAAGCGTGAACGTTTTCCCATCAGTGCTCGTGACCCGCAACAGTCCAGTTTGCTTTTCGTTAGGCTGAGACAAGCGGGCCTGCGACCGATCACGCTCCTCGCGCCCGTTCACGACCACGGCAGGCGTGTAAACCGATTCGCTGTTCCAAAGCGTGGCGTACCGGCTCTGGCGCTCCGTCCAGCGCTTCGAGGAAAAGCGATCGCGCCAGCCCAGCCGATCCCAATAATCAACGTGAAAGGCGATAGGAACGATTTGTTTCCACAAGCCTGGATCGTTCTTTAACCCGCTCAACCAGGCCTCTGCCGGTGGGCAGCTGCTGCAGCCTTCCGAAGTATAAAGTTCGACCAGAGCAGTCTGTTGCGGACTGCTGCTGAATTTGATCTCCTCCGCGCACATCTCCCCTACACTCAGGACGAAAACGAAAATTGTCAGAAAAGACTTCATCATCTCAAGAAGAAGGTCGCGTGGTTTTATTCCCCGACTCTTGCAGGTGAGTCAAGCATTGCTTCCCTGACGAGCGCAGCGGAGACCCCAAACTCGCCTAATCACCGGTTCGCGTACATAACTATGTCGATGAAAAGAACCTCTTTCGTTTTCGCCGCGATTTCTCTTGTGGCGATCTGTGCGGCGTTGGGCGATTCGAGTTATGTCGAGGCGACGCAGAAATGGCGGAGCGAGGAAGAGGCCGACTTGAAAAAGCCGGATGGCTGGCTCGCGCTGGCCGGCCTCTTTTGGTTAAAGGAAGGAACCAATACCATCGGTGCGGGCCCGGCCTTCGATGTCCGCCTGACAAACAATTTTAAGCAGGGCAAATTTGGCGAAATTGATTTCCACCATGGCGTCGCCACCCTCCACGTCGAAAAGGGCGTCGAGGCACAGATCGACGGCCAGCCGGTTTCGACTGCCAGCCTCGTTTCAGATGAGAAGGGCAAGCCGACGGAGGTTCACAGCGGCAGCCAGACTTTCTACCTCATCCGGCGCGAAGATCGCTATGGCATCCGGCTAAAAGATAGTCAGAGTTCAGCCAGAGTGGGATTCAAAGGCCAGGATTGGTTTCCGATCAAGGAGAGTTACCGCATCCCGGCGCAGCTCGAAGCGTTTCCCGCTCCGAAGGACCTGATGGTGCCAAACGTTCTTGGCGGACATTTCAAGATGCAAAGCCCGGGAACGCTGAAGTTCACTTTGGAAGGAAAAGAGTTAACTCTGCAACCGGTAACAGAAGACGACGGCTCGCTCTTCATCATCTTTCGCGATGTCACGAGCGGGAAAGAGACTTATGGCGCGGGTCGTTTTCTGCACGCGGACAAGCCGGTCAACGGCGCGACTGTGCTCGATTTTAACCGGGCGGAAAATCCACCGTGTGCTTTTACGTCCTTTGCCACCTGTCCGCTCCCGCCTCCCGGAAATGATCTACCGGTAGCGATCGTGGCCGGCGAAAAACACTCCGGTCATCACGAGTAGTCCTCACAGCGAGCCACCCTTTTCTCGTTAGGCCAGGTTCAGGATGTGCTTGATCCCGCGCACGGGAATGACGACCCAATCGGGTCGATGGTTCAGTTCGTAGGCAACTTCGTAAACCGCCTTGTCGAGCAGGTAGGCCTCGAGCAACGGCGTGAAGTCGCTTTCCTTTTGCGGGATGAAACTGGAGTCAGCCGCCGTCTCGAGATAGCTGTGGAGAAAGGTGGCGCTCATTTGCCGATACCAAATGTCGGCCCAACGCTCAAGGAACGGCACATCCTCGCTTCTCATCGAAGGCGCCCAAAGCGCGCTGTAGGCACCGTATTGGAACGAGCGCATCATGCCGGCGACATCGCGCAGGGCCGAGCGCTTCAGTTTGCGCTCGCTCAAGGGTCGAGCGGGTTCGCCTTCGAAGTCGAGAATGACGAAATCCTTTCCCGTATAGAGCGCCTGACCGAGGTGATAATCACCATGGATGCGAATTTTAGTCGCACTCGCGTGACGCTCGAGGGTCTGTTGTTCGGCGGTGAGAATCTGTTTTTCGGCGGCAAGCACCTGAGCTGCTTCCGCGCGAAATCCTTCCGCCAACTCCGGCAGTTTCTTTTGCAAAAGGGCAAAGGCACGCCGGAGTGAGGCGCGCATCGACTGGTAAACCGAGCGTTGGGCCATGGCATTGAATGGCTCGGGAGCGAAGCGTTTGTCACTCGTGTTCGCGGCCAGGGCGAGATGCATTTCGGCGGTCCGCCGACCGAGAAGCTTGGCTTTCTCGGGAAAAATTCCACCGACTAGCTCGTCGAGGAGCGGTCCGGGCGCGATGGCGGCCGATTGCAAATCGCTCTTGCGGCCGAGGACACGTTCATAATAGCGGCCGACAGCGTCCAGGGTGAGGCGCCAGGCGTCACCCTCGTTAGGCGCAGCGGCCTGGAGGAGAGCAACGACCGTCGGCTCCACGCGTGGGCGACGATATTCGATTGCGCCGACAAAGGCGGGCACGTGAGGAAAGTGTTGGTCTTCGCTGAGGTAACGAGTGAGCTCGACGTCGGGGTTCATGCCGTCTTCGAGCTTGCGGTAGAGCTTAAGAAAGAAGCGGTTTTCGAAAAGCATGGAGGAGTTGCTTTGCTCGGCGTTGAGAACCTGTGAAGATGGAACACGGTTGTCAGATTCCTGTGCCAGAACGTTGCTGCCGACCCCGCAAAGGTCCCCGTCGCGCCCCTTCAAAACCCCGCCGGTCGCCATTAAGCGGAAAAGATTTTCTCGGAATTCCTGGTCCCAGAGCGCGTCGCAGAGAACTGCCTTATCGCCGACGTGCGCAATCACCGCCTGGGGAGTGCTGCGCGCGAGTTGTCCGGCGGGAGGTCCAGTTTCCAGCTGCAGTGGAAGCGAGTAAATTTCGGGCGCCCCGTCGGTGTAATCGACCCGGACGAGCCAGAACTCACCGGCATCTTCGGCGATAGGAATTTGTTCGACGACGCGCATCTCGCGGATGGTTTTCGCCTTCGCGCCGAACCACCGGCAGGTCCGCAAATAGGCCGGCAAGATCTCGCGTTCGAGCTGCGCGCGATGACTGCCAAGCAGGGCCGCAAAGCTGGGCTCAGAACTGATCGACGGCACGATTCGTTTTTTCGTAGGACGCTTTTCTTTTTGTGATTGGAAAGCGAACCAGTAGTGACCGTGTGGACCGATCGTCAGGATGTAAGGCGCCTTCCTGATAGGCGGAAAAAGATTGCGGCTAAAGACCTCCACCGGCACGCAGCCGCTAAAGCGCGAGAGATCAATTTCGACCACTTGGGAAAAGCGCGAGAGATTGACCACGACGAGAATGGTTTGCTCCTCGTAACGCCGAAGAAAGACGAGAACTTTCGGGTTATCGGGAAAGAGAAACTCGATCGAACCGCGCGAAAAGGCGCGGAAGTTTTTTCGCATGGCGATGACTCGCCGCATCCACCAGAGAAGGGAGGAGAGATTCTTCTGCTGGTTTTCGACGTTGATCGCTTCGTAGTGATATTCGGGATCGATCGTGATCGGGAGATAAAGTCGCTGTGGGTTGGCCTTGGAAAATCCGGCGTTACGATCGCTGCTCCACTGCATCGGTGTGCGGCAGCCGTTGCGATCCCCGAGATAAAAGTTATCGCCCATGCCGATCTCGTCGCCGTAGTAGAGGACGGGCGTGCCCGGCATGGAAAAGAGAAGAATGTTAAGCAGTTCTATTTTGCGCCGGTTATTGGCCAGGAGCGGCGCGAGGCGACGGCGAATGCCGAGGTTGATCCGTGCGGACGGATCAGTCGCATAAACGCGCCACATGTAATCGCGCTCTTCGTCGGTCACCATCTCGAGCGTTAACTCATCGTGGTTGCGCAGGAACATGGCCCACTGGCAGGAGTCGGGAATCGCCGGCGTTTGATCGAGGATGTCGATGATCGGAAAGCGATCCTCCATCTGCAACGCCATGAACATCCGGGGCATGAGCGGGAAATGAAAATTCATGTGCGATTCATCGCCCGCGCCGAAATATTGCACCGCGTCTTCCGGCCATTGGTTTGCTTCGGCAAGGAGCATGCGCCCGGGGAATTTCTCCTCCATGTGGGCACGCAACTTTTTCAAATACGCGTGAGTCTCCGGCAGGTTTTCGCAGTTGGTTCCCTCTCGCTCGTAGAGATACGGAATGGCGTCGAGACGCAGACCATCCACTCCCAAGTGCAACCAATAGTCGAGCACCTTCTCGACCATTTCGTGCACAGCTGGGTTATCGAAATTCAGATCGGGCTGATGCGAGTAAAACCGATGCCAGTAATAGGCCTTGGCCACCGGATCCCACGACCAGTTGGAAGTTTCGAAATCCTTGAAAATGATCCGGGCGTCCCCGTACTTCTCGGGCGAATCGCTCCAGACATACAATTCGCGCTCGGGCGAACCAGGCTCTGCCCGGCGCGATTTTTGGAACCACGGATTTTGATCGGAGGTATGATTAATGACCAGCTCGGTGATGACGCGCAGCCCGCGCTCATGCGCCGCAGCAAGCAATGCCTGGAAGTCAGCCAGTGTTCCGTAGGCCGGATTGACGTCGAAATAATCTGCAATGTCATAACCGTCATCCCGCAGCGGTGAAGGGTAAAACGGCAGGAGCCAGATGGCAGTCGCGCCTAATTCCTGCAAATAATTGAGCTTCTCGAGTAATCCACGAAAGTCGCCGATGCCGTCGCCGTCGCTATCATGGAATGTCTTGACGTGAAGCTCGTAGATGACCGCGTCTTTGTACCAGAGTGGGTCGGGAAGTGAGACGTCATCACGCATTCATCACTCTTGCCGCAGACGCGCGACGACGCAATTTTGCTCGAGCTGCCTTGTTAGCCTAACGAAACGCTAATCCGCACGTTTCGGGTTGCCTCCGCGCGAACCTGGGTTCGCTAAAAACCGCAGCTGTCTTACAGAATGTGCAAGCCAGTGGGCGGCGGCGGAACATCGGGTGGCTTGCCGTCCCAAACGTTGGCTGCCAGTTTGGCTCTTTCGGTGGCAAGAACGGGTTGCGAGTCGTCAGGGGTGAGATCACCCTCATAAACTTCGATATAAATCGCGTCCAACGACACTCCGTGTTCGAGCGCGTCCTGCAAAGGCTGCGGCTCGGCCGGTATGGGCGAAGGATCGGGATCCTGGTAAAGTCGCGCCGGATCGGTCGTGGCACGACAAACCAACTGAAATCCCTTTGGAAAGGCGAGCGGCGCGGGCGGCGTGACGTGCGGGGGTGGCACGGCATAGAGCGCTGAGACCATGGTGCCAATCTGGACCGGATATGCTGCTTTTGCCCAGTCGACCACGGTATTCTGTAAAACCACACCGATATCGCCGGGAATCACTTGAGCCAGGGTCAGCACCAGACTGGTGGTTGGAAAATTGGTCGCGAAGTTCGAGATGAGGGCCTCCGCTGCGGGCGTGTAGGCCGAACCGAAGTCGGGATAGGAAGTAGTCAATCCCGAATAACCCTGAGGCGGCTTTTGCGCCAGCACTGTCATGGCGTTTGCATCGTCATCGATACCCGCGAGAAACATATTGAAATTCTCCATGAATCCCCCCATGACGACATAGGTAACGGTGGGATTTGAGTCATACCGCGCGCCAAAGGCCGCGACGAATTTCTCCCATTTGACTTGGAAAGCCGTATCCCAGGGGAGCGGCTGGCTGCCAAGAGATTGACCGGTATCGGGATCAGTTTCCTTCATCGTGTATTTGTAGACGGCGGGAGCGCTGGTATAGACCCAGTCCGGCGTCCACAACCCGGCGGAGATGCTGATGCATATTTTTTTGCCATGCGCGGTGGCGACAGCCACAACGCTATCGATCGCGTCCCAACTGTAGCTGTCTCCGTTGTCCGGCTGGACTCCGCTCCAACCCACTCGAAGCCGAAAGCCGTCTACGTTGGGATTGTCTAAGACGGGATTGGAGGCCAAATCCACATCCCCATTGTGATTGGGATCGAAGAGCAAATCGTAGATGCCGCTGGGCATCGGCTTGAGCGTGGCGGCGGACGCATTGGCAGCAAGGCCGGAAATCAACAATAGGCTAAGAACAAAGCGAACACCTCGGCAGTGAACGCTCTTAAATTGGGCGCAGTTCATAAAATATCCTTTGCTCCCAGTCGCCCTATGCGACGGGACTCAGAGGGTCGGGACAAAGCCCGTGGAAGATGCCCTTCAAGTCCATTTAAGCAGCCAACGCTGTGCCACGCGGCTAAGAATTTCCGATCGCGGACGAGAATTCCGGAGAGTGGTCCGTGCAGGCCTCGGGTGAACTTGGCCGCAGTTTGCGGTCGGAGCATCCTCGACCGAGCCGAGTTCCGAGTCACGCACCAGCCTAATTGCTCATCCAGGTGACCGCCACTCTTCTTTTCCGAGAGAATTCCGAGCGGCTCAGGAAAAGGCCTCTCCGGAAAGTTGGCGACGGCTATTCACAGAAATAAAGTCTTTGATTCGTTAGGAACTTTTCCGAAACACTTTGGGCTTACACCAGTACCCAACCTGCGCGGAATGCGTGCCCATGAAACCTATACTCAAAGTAGTTAGTCTGACTGTCCTTGCGACCTTAACCGCTGGTACGGTTATCGCACAAAGCTAAGAGTCGCTGCCGGCCGCGGTGGAAAGATCATTCCGCTGTTTTCTATTCGCCAAAAGCTTGCATGTCGGATCTCGTTAGTCAGAGCTAATCGAATGTTCGGAGAAGACTTTTCGCGGATCGTTACCCGATGCACTAACTTTTTCCCTTACTTAAGTCAGGCAAAACCCAAGCCAACACCGAACAAGTTAGACCGCGACCAGCACGCCTCACCCGATTCACCTATGAGTATAAATACTCGTCATGATATTCGCGTTGCGGGGCGAACTGCACATTTGGATCGGCGCCGGTTTCAGGGTACTCAAAGATTTTTCCTTCGTAGTTGCGAATGACGATTTTCTCCTGGTCATGGTAAAGGACGTACCCGGGATTGATCGGAACCTTGCCGCCGCCGCCGGGAGCGTCGATGACAAATTGCGGCACCGCGTAGCCGGTCGTATGACCGCGCAATCCTTCAATGATTTCGATTCCTTTCGCAACCGAGGCGCGAAGATGTGAAGAGCCGTTGATCAAGTCACATTGGTAAACGTAATAAGGACGCACCCGGCAGATCAGGAGTTTGTGCACAAGTGTCCTCATAGTTTCCAGATCGTCGTTCACTCCCGCAAGCAGAACACTTTGGTTGCCTAACGGAATGCCGTGGTTGGCCAGTCGCTCCAACCCGGCCCGCACTTCCGTTGTTAATTCACGCGGGTGGTTCACGTGAATACTCATCCAAAGCGGATGGTATTTCTGCAGCATGGCACACAACTCCGAGGTGATGCGTTGCGGAAGGAAAATCGGCACTCGGGTTCCGATCCGGAGGAATTCGATGTGCGGTATGGCCCGCAGACGACTGAGGATTTTCTCCAGTCTCGTGTCGCTAAAAAGAAGGGCGTCGCCACCTGACAAAAGCACATCGCGGACTTCCGTGTGCTCTTCGAGATACTTGAAGGCGGCCTCAAATTCCGTGTGCAATTCCTGTTCGCCAACCCCGCTCACAACTCGACTTCGCGTGCAGTAACGGCAATAACTTGCGCAACGATCGGTTACCAAGAAAAGGACACGGTCGGGATAGCGATGGACTAAACCCGGCACTGGCATGTGCGAGTCTTCCCCGCAGGGATCAGCCATGTCGTACTGCGAAGACCAGGTTTCTTCGATGCGCGGAATCACCTGACGCCGGATCGGACATTCAGGATTATCGCGCTCAATCAGGTTGAAGAAGTGTGGTGTGATGGCAAGCGCGAGCTTGTCACCCGAAAGCAGCACGCCGGCGCGTTCCTCGTTCGAGAGAATGAGGTGTTCCTCCAGTTGGGCGAGCGTCGTGACCCGGTTTTTGAGCTGCCATTTCCAGTCATTCCAGAGTTCGGGCGCGACATGGGGGAAATAACCAGGCGCGTGAGAGACGAACTCTTTTCCGTCTTTTTTGCCGTCGGCAAGAATAAGCATTTTAAATGTGCAAAAAAATTAAGGGCGCTAAATTTCGTGTCAATGGAGGCACCTTCGGGTGCGCAGAAGTGCGTCGGGTGCCCGCTGGTTGCGCCAGGTCTTGATGGACGCCACACCCAGAAAATCGCAGCTCAGGAACAAAGTGCGCGGCCCGTCCTGACCTTGCCGCTCGCATGCTTCCCGCTACTGTTTGAACGCCCCATCGCGGACTCTGTCGAAATCGCCAACCTATGCGTCGTCTTTTTTGCTGCCTCTTACTTGCCATCTTTGCTGGCTCTTTATCGCTGGAAGCGCAAGGCACAGCGGAGCCTGCCGCAGCAACGCCGCAAAGTACGCCGACGGTCGCGCCTGAGGCAGCCGCAAGTGGGAAAGACGTCGTGCACCAGCTCAACAACGCTTTTGCGCGGGTCTTTGAAACCGTGGCCCCCAGCGTCGTGATCATTGAAGTGAGCAAGAAGCCCGACAGTAGCGACAGTTCCCTCGACGACCTTTTCTTTCAGGCACCAGACGATCCGCACCATAATCGGCCGCTCGAACCCGTGCAGAGCGAAGGGTCCGGCTTCATCGTTAGGCCGGACGGCTACATTTTCACCAATTATCACGTCGTGGAAGGCGCCGACACTGTGGAAATAAAACTCAAGGATGGTCGAGAATACCCTGGTAAAATCATTGGCACTGACGAGAAAACCGACATTGCGGTCGTGAAAGTGGATGCGACAAATTTGCCGATCGTGCAGCTGGCAAACAGCGACGACGTGCGGGTTGGACAATTCGCCTTCGCCATCGGCGCTCCGTTCAAGCTCGACTATACATTTACCTATGGCGTAATCAGCGGAAAGGGTCGCAATAAGCTGCTTGAGACCGGTGGCTACAACATCGCGGATTACCTGCAGACGGACACCTCGATCAATCCGGGCAACAGCGGCGGACCACTTTGCGACATCGACGGCAAAGTGGTCGGGATGAACACACTCATCAATGGCCTCAATCGGGGCCTCGGTTTCGCCATCCCAAGCAACCTCGTCAATGAGATCGGCACCCAGCTTATCGCCGGGCAAAAAATTGTCAGGCCATGGCTCGGCATCCGCATCGAAACTCTGGGCGACAATCCTTCCCTGCGGGATCTGTTCAAAGGAATCGACAAGGGCGTGGTCGTGCGCACGATCGAAGCCGACGCGCCGGCCTACAAAAGTGAGTTGCGACCCTTCGATGTGATCACCTCGATCGACGGCCAGACGGTTACGAGCGACACCCAGTTGCAACACCAGATTTTGAAAAAGAAGGTCGGTGAAAATGTCGAGTTGGGAGTTTGGCGCAAGGGTCAAACCATGAAGATCGCGGTAATGACGGGCGAATTGCCTAACGACATTGGCCGGGTAGCCGCTGTAGAGCCGGCGCCGCACAACGAACCACGACAGGAAGATCTGCAGAAACTTGGTCTCCAGGTGCAGGACTTGACCAAAGAGGTTGCAACCCGGCTCAAGCTGGACGTGCAGCAGGGTGTGATTGTAACCGACGTGGCGGAGAACAGCATCGCCGCCGGGCAGGACATCGCGCGCCAGGACGTCATCACCGAAGTGGACGGTCATGCGGTGACGAGCGTCGCCAGTTTCCGCGCTGCCTTGGCGAAGGCCGATCCTGTGAAGGGCATTCTGCTTTACCTCGATCGCAAGGGTAGCCGCACTTTCGCGGTCCTGCGCGCCGGACAATAGCGTCTGCTCTCGAGTCCAGAACATATGAAGCTGCCTTGCGCGCTGGTTGTTCTTTGCTGCGCCTTCGCGACGGTTGGTCGCGCGGAGTGGCAGGTGATCTCTTCCGTAGAAGATTCCTCGCCTAACGAATTGGTAAAGCAGCGGACAACGGAGCTGCTCAATCCGGCAACGCATGACCAGGCAACGCTGCAGGAGATCGTTTTCGCCACCAACAAGGCGACCCTGGAGGTGATCGATCAAGGAAACGCTCCGCAGGCCGACCTGGCTGAAACGATGCAACGCATGAACGCGCTGGCCGGAGTGAACGGTGGTTATTTCGATCCTGCGGATGCGCCGGTTGGATTGCTCGTAAGCGGCGGTCGCACGATCTCACCTTTGCGAAAAGCGAAGTTGCTCACCGGTGTGCTCTTTGCCAGCAGGTCAAAAGTTGACATCGTTAGGCAAACGCGCTTCACCATGAGCGACCGAGTGCGCACAGCTGTGCAATGCGGTCCCCTGCTTGTCGACCGCAAGACGCCGGTGCCGGGTTTGAACGACACGCGCGCCGCCCGCCGGACCTTCGCCGCGGTGGATGACAAAGGTCACGCTTTACTAGGCGTTTCCTCCGCGATTTCGCTCGCACAATTGAGCCAAATTCTTTGCCTGACGACTGCCGCGGGCGAATTCAAAGTGGTGCGTGCGCTCAATCTGGATGGCGGATCTTCGAGTGCCTTTTGGTTCGCAGGCAAAGAACGAACCATCTCGAACCCCGAGAGCAAAACCGTTCGCGATTTCATAGCCGTCGTTCCCGCGTCGCGCTCTGCACCTTGACGAAATTAGAGGCGGCTTGACGACCGCAGAACCCGCGCGAAGAATTGCCGCGCTCATGCGCACCTTCGGTTGCTTCCTCGTCAACGGCACGCCGCATTACGGGGAAGTTCGCGAGGACAACGTGCATCTTCTGACACGACCTTTCTGGCTCGGACTGGATTTCAATGGCGAAGTCAGATCGTTAGGCGAATTGAGAATCGCCGTCCCGGTCGCGCCGAGCAAAGTGATCGCGGTAGGACTCAACTACAGCGAACACATTAAGGAAATGCAGCGGAGCGAGATCGGATCACCGCTGATTTGGTTAAAAGCTCCCAGCTCCCTCCTTGCCCACGAAGGCACGATCGAGATTGCTTTTCCCGAACACAAGACCGATTTCGAAACCGAGCTGGCCATTGTGATCGGTGCCACGGCCAAGAATGTTTCCGCAGAACGGGCGCACAATTTTATCTTCGGTTACACCGTTGGTCTGGACGTCAGCGATCGCGATTTGCAGAAAGCCGAAAAACAATTTTCGCGCTGCAAATCCTTTGATACCTACACGCCGGTTGGCCCCTTCGTTCATTCCGAGGTCGAGCCAAACGATCTTGAAATTTCACTGCGGCAAAACGACGAAATCAAGCAACGAGCGCGTACCAGTCAGATGATTTATTCCGTGGCTGAAATCGTTGCTTTTGCCAGCCAGTCGCTCACCCTGCTCCCGGGGGACCTGATCCTGACCGGCACGCCTTCCGGTGTGGGAGCGATTCACTCCGGTGACGAATTACGCGCCCAAATTGGCGACTGGCCGCCGCTGCGCAATCGAGTAACAAATGCAACGCGCGATTAAAAAAATCTTGCCAGCACGCGATTTACTACGCTTTGCTCTACATCCCACTGTAAAAGTTAATTCGAATCCTAATTGACTCCTGTATGAAGCGTAGCGGCCTAGACGGAAAAAGTTTTGCTCGACGCGCTTGCATCTGCTTTGGGATAAAGAGGACCATTTCAACACTGCCGCAATTTCTCGGTCGATCGAACAACCTGCCTATATGAAAAAAACGCTAATCGTTAGTCTGTGCACCGTCACCCTCGCACTCACCGCCTTCGGCCAGAGTCCGGCTGCGTCGCCGGCTAATCCGCCGCCGGCCGACACGGCAGCTTCGCCTGCCATGAATCCGCCGCCTGAAACGACTGGTGCAACTGCTCCTGCTCCAGGAGCCGCGACTGCGCCGGCAGCCTCTACCGCGCCCGGCACCTCGCCTGCCACCGGCATGTCGCCCGCGATGGATGTTTCACCCGCTGCGCCGGGTGCGACCGCGGCCGCTCCGGGAGCCACTGCTGCGGCGACAGCCGCGACGGCTGCTTCACCCGCCGCGGGGCCCGGGTCGGCTACTGAACCTGCTCCTAAAGCCAAGAATTTCTTCATCGATAACTTTCAAAAAGGCGGCCCAATCATGTGGCCGATTCTCATTGTCTCGATCGTCGCTCTTACCGTGGTCATCGAACGCTGTTTCTGGTGGGGCGCCCGCTGGTTTCGACGGGATCCGAAGCGCGTCGAGAAAGTTTTTACCGCGATCGAAACCGGCGACGTGAACGAGGCGTCCAAACTGGCGCGCGGATCGCGCGATCCAGTTCTGCGCATGCTCTGGAACGGCTTGAACCATCAGCACGCTTCACTGCAGGGAGCCCTTCAGGTGGCCGCTGGTATCGAGATCAAACGCGCCGGCCGTTTCCTCGTCGTCATGGATACGCTGGTCACACTCGCACCTTTGCTCGGATTGTTAGGCACGATCACCGGTCTGATTCGTTCCTTCAGCTTCCTCGGGAATGAAGAACTGGCTGTGCAGGCGGTCACGGGCGGTATTGCGGAGGCGCTTATTGCTACGGCCTGCGGTCTTGGCATCGCCATCTTTGCGCTGATTCCGTTTAACTTTTTTACCTCGCGCGTGTCTAACTTAGAGTTCGAATTGCAAACCGCTGCGACGAATCTGGAAGTCATGTTGGAAGCCAATGCCAAAGCCAAGCGCGAGGCCGAAATGACATCGACTCTGCCGCGGCCGTAAACCAAACGGACACTAAAAGTCATGGAATTCACCTCGCCCATTCCGCACAAGAAAGCGCGGATTGAGATCATCCCCTTGATCGACATCATGTTCTTCCTTTTGGCGAGTTTCATGATGGTGAGCCTGAGCCAGGTCCACCTGAAGGGCATGAAGGTGAACCTGCCGACCGGGGTAAGCGGGCAAACGCAAAACAAGCGTGAGTACGTCAGCCTTTCAGTCGATAAGGATGGACAGATCTATTTCGACAAGACACCAATGGAGCCCGATCAGGTTTACAAGGCATTGAGCGAGATTCATCAAACGAGCCCCGGCGCCAAAATTTTCATTCGCGGCGACCGGGACACGTATCATGGCGATGTCATTCGGCTCATTGAACAGGTGCGCTCCTCGGGCTTCTACAAGATCGCCTTCGAGATTAAGAGTCCGTCGATTTCCAGTAGTATCGCAAAGCAACAACAGTAATTAACGCGCGATGGCTAAACCTCTTTACTATAAGCCGCAGCCGAAATGGCAGATCTGGGCCGCGCTCGCCGGGGCATTGGCAATTGAGTTCGCCGCGATCGGTGTAGCGAGTCTGCACAAGGAAGAAGAGATCCCAGTCGATCCAGGGTTTACCAGCCAGCAACCCGTCGACGCAGTCATTACGGAGCTTCCACCGGAACCCACTCCACCACCGGAAGAAGAGCCGCCGCCACCACCACCGCCGCCTGACGAACCGAGCGAGTTTGTAATTGAGGAGCCAACGCCACCGCCGAGACCCAAGGACGCTCCTCCGCCAAAACCCAAGGCCAGAGTCGCGGCTTCGCGGCCCGCAGGACCCGCTCCCTCCGGACCAGTGAGTTTCATCTCGGCCAAGGCCAACCTCACGAGTGCACCGCGCCCAGCCTATCCGTATGAAGCGCGTCGCAGCCGGCAGACTGGTAGCGGCAAGTTTCTGCTTCACTTTGATGCCTCCGGCGCCGTGACGGATGTCGACGTCGTAACAAGCACGGGAAGTCCAATCCTGGATCAAACCTCATCTTCAACCTTCCGACGGTGGCATTGCAAGCCCGGCACTTATACCAAGGTTTACGTGCCCATCACCTACACCCTCGAGGGAGCGCAACTTTAGCCTAACGAATTCATGAAAGTCGCATCGCCGCTGCCGCACAAGCATGCTCGGATTGAGATCATCCCATTGATCGACATTATGTTTTTCCTGCTCGCGAGTTTCATGATGGTGAGCTTGAGCCAGGTCCACATGAAAGGGATCCGTGTCAATTTGCCTTCCTCTAAGGCGGTCGCCCAGCCCACCCCGCCACCGACCAAGAAGGACTATACCGCCTTGCGGGTCGATGGAGACGGCCTCGTTCACTTTGACCAGGAAGTCGTGACGGATGGCGACGTCATGCCGCGCCTGATGCAGATGCACAAGGCGAATCCGAACGTCAAAGTCTTCATCAGCGGCGACAAAGAAGCGTTGCACGGTGACGTGATTAAGCTGCTCGACCGCGTGCGTTCCGCTGGTATCGACAAGGTCGGCTACGAGATCAAAGTCAAAGCCGGACCGAAGTAGCTCTCAGGGCGGAGATCCCGCGCCTCACCCGGCTAACGGATAAGCTTCAAGAAAGGCACGGAGCCGCGCGACCGCAATACCACGGTGGCTGAGGGAGTTTTTCTGCGTCGCGGAAAGTTGCGCAAACGTCCGGCTTAATTCCATAGGCAGAAAGATTGCGTCGTAGCCGAAGCCGCCGGTGCCCATTTCTTGCCGAGCGATACTCCCCTCCACCACACCTTCAAATGTCGCAATCATTTTGCCTGATATGGCAAGGACTAGCACGCAGCGGAAGCGAGCCTGGCGCGATACGCTCGGCGGCAGCGTGGACAACGCACGCAACAGCTTGGCTCGATTCGCAACGTCGGTCACGCCTGCGCCGGCGTAACGCGCAGATCGGACTCCCGGCTCCCCGCCTAACGAATCCACCTCAAGTCCCGAGTCGTCGGCAACAATCAGTCCGGGAATTTTCTCAGAAACGGCGCCCGCCTTAAGTCGCGCGTTCTCTTCGAAGCTTGCCCCCGTTTCCATCACCTCGTCGATTTCTGGATGAAGAGACAGATCGCTGATCGTAAAGCCCGGTCCGAGCATCTGGCGAAATTCGCGTGTCTTGTGCGCGTTGCGAGTCGCCAGAAGTAACTGCCTCATGCTCGACGGTATTTGAAAATCACTTTCTTTCCTGCGTTCCTGTGTTCCTGATTCTTCCTGCATGAACGAGGGCCGTAAACCTTATCCATTCGATCAGATCGAGCCGAAATGGCAGAAGCTTTGGGAAGAACAGAGCGCTTTTCACGCTTCCAATCCCGGTGAACCCGGCTTTGATCCAGAACAACCGAAATACTACGTGCTCGACATGTTCCCCTACCCCAGCGGCGCGGGTCTGCACGTTGGACACCCTGAGGGTTACACCGCGACCGACATTGTAGCGCGCTACAAACGCTTTCGAGGCTTCAATGTTTTGCATCCCATCGGCTGGGATGCCTTCGGTCTGCCGGCAGAGCAATACGCCATCAAGACCGGCCAACACCCAGAGGTCACAACGCGCGAAAATATTGCCCGTTTCAAGACGCAGCTGAAACGCATCGGCTTTTCCTATGATTGGGAACGGGAGATCAGCACCGCCGAGCCCGATTTCTATCGTTGGACACAGTGGATTTTCCTTCAGATTTATCAAAGCTGGTTTAACCCGGAGACGCTGCGCGCCGAACCAATCACCACTTACAAGGGAGACAATCCTGACAGCGTTCGCCTGGCTTACGTAGCCGAGGTGCCAGTAAATTGGTGCCCCGAACTCGGCACCGTTCTCGCCAATGAAGAGGTGATCGATGGCCGAAGCGAGGTTGGCGGTTTTCCGGTCGTTAGGCGACCGATGCGACAATGGATGTTGCGCATTACCGCCTATACCGAACGGCTGATCAAAGATCTGGAGCAACTCGATTGGCCGGAAGGCATCAAGCTTCTCCAGCGCAATTGGATTGGTCGCAGCGAAGGCGCCGAGATCGATTTTCAAATCGTCGGATGCGAGAAAAAGCTGCGCGTCTTTACTACTCGTCCGGACACACTGTACGGAGGCACCTATCTTATTCTTGCGCCGGAACATCCACTGGTCGACGCGATCGTTCCCGAAGAGCAACGCGATGAAGTACGGAAATACCGTGAGCAGGCCACACGCAAAAGCGACCTCGAGCGCGCCGAGCTAACGAAAGAGAAAACCGGAGTTTTCAGCGGAGCGTACGCCATCAATCCAGCCACCGGAGAGAAGGTCCCAATCTGGATCGCTGACTACGTATTGCTGGGCTATGGCACCGGGGCGATCGGTGGGGTACCGGCACATGACGAGCGCGACCTCGAGTTTGCACGCAAATATGATCTCCCAATTCGCGTGGTCGTCAGGCCAGGGGATGGCGGGGAGTCTGTTGGCTTTTTCGGCGAAGGCATCGCGATAAATTCGCCGGTGATCGAAGGTCTCCCGACCAGGGAAGCGAAAAGGAAGATCATCGCCTGGCTGGAAGAACGCGGCCAGGGCAAACGCGCGGTCAATTTCAAGCTGCGCGATTGGCTTTTCTCGCGCCAACGCTACTGGGGCGAACCATTCCCGATCGTCTGGGAAAACGGAAGGCACCGTGCGTTAAGCGAAGAGAACCTGCCGATCGTTCCGCCGCCGCTACAGGACTACAAGCCCACTGGCAGCGGTGAGCCACCGCTGGCGAAGGCCAAGGACTGGGTCCGGTATTCGGAAACCGCGACGCGCGAACTCAACACGATGCCGCAATGGGCTGGCTCCTGCTGGTATTATCTGCGCTTCTGCGATCCGCGGAATGGCCAGCGCTTCGTGAGTGAAATTGCCGAGCGCTATTGGATGGGGACCGGCTCGTTTCCGGAAAAGAGAATCGCGGACGAAACGAAAACAGAGGCCCACCGCAGAGGCGCCGGTGGCGTCGATCTGTACGTCGGTGGGACGGAGCATGCGGTCCTGCATCTGTTGTATGCTCGCTTTTGGCACAAGGTGCTCTTTGATCTCGGTTACCTAACGACGAGCGAACCGTTCCAACGCCTCGTGAACCAGGGAATCATCCTGGGTGAGGATGGGCGTAAGATGTCGAAGCGCTGGGGCAATGTGATCGATCCACTCGACGTCATCGCCGACTACGGCGCCGATGCCTTCCGCTGCTATGAGATGTTTATGGGGCCGCTCGAGCAGATGAAGCCCTGGAGCATGACGGGAGTGGAAGGCGTAGCCCGCTTTCTTGCCCGCGTCTGGCGCCTAACGATGGAGGAAAACCAGGCCGGCCGATGGATTCTTTCTCCCACTGTGCAGGAGATCGAGCTGACTCGGGCGCAGCTTAAGATCGTGCATGCCACGATCAAGAAAGTTACCGAGGACATCGAGAACCTCTCCTTCAACACCGCCATCGCGCAGATGATGATTTTTGTGAACGCCTTTACCACAAGCGAATCGGTGCCGGTATCGGCCTTACGCACATTGTTAGTCTTACTGAATCCTTTTGCACCGCATCTCAGCTCAGAGCTCTGGGAAACGTTAGGCAGGCTTTTCCCCATTTCGCCGTGCGGAATTACCGAGCAACCGTGGCCAGAGTTTGCGCCGGAGTTTCTGGTCGAGGATGAAGTTGAAATCGTTCTCCAGGTAAACGGCAAAGTGCGCGATCGCCTCATCGTGCCCATTGGCGCAACTGAGGCCGAGCTGGAAAAAATCGCGCTGGCTAACGAACGTGTGCGCGAATTCACCGCCGGCAAGACGATCCGCAAGGTGATTACAATCCCGAAAAAGCTGGTCAACGTCGTCGCGAACTAGAATCCTGTTCCGCGTCATGTTGAAAGAATTTAAGGAATTCGCGATCAAGGGGAACGCCGTGGACCTTGCGGTGGGCGTCATCATTGGGGCCGCGTTTGGCGGCATCATTAACTCGCTTGTGAAGGATATCCTCATGCCGCCCGTCAGCCTGCTTACGGGTGGCCTGGATTTTTCCAAGCAGTTCATCGTGCTCAAAGCCGGGGCGAACGGTGCGACGAACTTCGCTACGCCAGAGCAGGCGCTGGCGTCGAAGGCAATTACCTGGAATTACGGCAACTTCATTACTCTGGTGATCAATTTCATCATCGTGGCCTTTTGCGTTTTCCTAGTCGTGAGGGCGATGAACAAACTAAAGAGGCCTGCGCCGGCCGCCGCGCCCGTTTCTAAGGACTGCCCGGCGTGCACAATGACGATTCCGATCAAGGCCCGGCGCTGCCCGCATTGCACGACCGAGTTGTCGGGCGTCTAAGTCGCGGCGCCTGTCGCATCCACGCGCAGGACCCGACGTGGCGTGCAAAGCCAAATACGAGCATTACCGTCATCGGGCCATTCCACCCCACCAGCCCACGGAGAAAAGGCAGGAAGAATCCAGCACCGGCCCTGCTGGACGAATGCCGGGCATTTCAAACGCAAGCCCGCACCATCGCGGATTGCTGCGGCCGGATGATGATGGCCAATAATCCGGATGCGCTCAGTCTCTTCAAGACCGCTATGGCCGTGTTGGAAAACAAAATCTGGCGTCTCCCAACGCGGTGAAAACGCTTTAGTCGGCAGGAAATGACGGTCGTGATTTCCAGCAAGGGCGATTACTTCGCAACGTTCGCGCAGCCTCGCCAGTAGCTCCCTCGCAAGCTCCACCGAAGCACGATCATGAACAAGGTCGCCCACAATAATCAGTCGCTGCGGCCGATAGTCACCCAACAATTCTTCCAGCCGTCGCTCAATTGATTGCATCCCCCAAAGAGGCATGAGGCGTCCCGCGGCTCGTTGGCTTAATTCGTAACCGAAGTGAAGATCGGCCACCGCGAGCCAGCGTTCGGTTTCGTGAAATAGCGCCAGCCGCCCGTCCAGAAAGACGTGAGGAGCGATGGCGACAACGGCTGCGGAAACGATGGGCACGGCTTTTAGCTTGGAAAAATAATTCTTGCCACAATCTCCTTCAACCCGTAAGCACCCGCTTCAGCCGAAATGACGCTACTCCTGAGAGTTATACTTCTCAGCGCGCTCGCCTTGCTCGGCGTGGGCTGCGCCAGCCAGAACCCAACCGCCGTCAGTAAACCAGTCGGCCAGCGCCTGCATCATGTTCGCACGACCGCTTACACCCACACTGAGGCTGGCGGTCGCCGCAATGCCATTGGCACCAAACTCTCCAGTAGCAAGGTCAAGAGCGCTGCGGCTGACTGGTCTCGCTTTCCGTTGGGCACGAAGTTCCGGATTGTCGACACCAACGAAATCTTCCAGATCGATGACTACGGCAGCGCCCTCATTGGCACCCGCACGATTGATCTTTACAGATCAAATCGGCTGGAAATGAGAAAATGGGGTGTGCGATCGGTGGATATCGACGTGATCGAATGGGGATCGCGCGAGGAGAGCCTGCGCGTCCTGGCCTCGCGCAAGAACAGTTCCATGGCGCGACGGATGATCGTCGCTCTCGCGCGGGAACCAGGTGAGTCGCCGCTGCCAAAGTTCTAGCTTTCCTTTTTGACAGCGCAGGAGGCCCTCCGCACTTTCCGCGGATGCACATCTTTGTCGTCGGCGGCGCGGGTTACATCGGAAGTATTTGCGTCGAGCTACTGCTCGATGAAGGCCACCAAGTCACTGTCTTCGATAACCTCAGCGAGGGCCATCGCCAGGCGGTTGACGAGCGCGCCGCTTTTATCGGTGGCGACCTGGCACGGGCCGAGGAGATCACCCGTGCACTTCAGGAGACCAAGCCCGACGCGGTTATGCATTTCGCGGCTAACGCGCTTGTTGGCGAGTCGATGCAAAATCCGTCGAAATATTTTCGCAACAACGTGGCCGCTGGAATTAACTTGCTCGATGCCATGCTCCAAGCGGGCGTGAGGCGTTTTGTTTTCTCTTCCACCTGCGCGACCTTCGGACCGCCCGAACGAGTACCGATCGACGAGACGTTGCCGCAGCGACCAATCAATCCCTACGGCGAATCAAAGCTCATGTTTGAGAAGGTGTTGCGTTGGTATGACCAGATTCACGGTCTTAGATTCGTCTCGCTACGCTATTTCAACGCCGCCGGCGCGACGAAGAAATTCGGCGAAGACCATCGCTGCGAAACGCACCTCATTCCCAACGTGCTGAAGGTTGCACTTGGCCTGAAGGAGCATGTTGAGATCTACGGCACCGATTACGAAACACCCGACGGCACCTGCATCCGCGACTACATCCACATCCTGGACCTGTCGCGCGCGCATATTCTCGCCCTCGGAGCGAATGAGAGCGCTTTCTATAACCTCGGCACCGGCGGTGGTTCGAGCGTGCGCGAAGTAATCAAGGTTTGTCGCGATGTAACCGGAAAGGAAATCCCGGTTCTGGAAAAGCCGCGGCGGCCTGGCGATCCGCCTCGACTCATCGCCGCCTCGGAGAAAATCAAACGTGAACTGGGTTGGCAGCCAAAGTTCGAAAACCTGCACGCCATCGTCGAGAGCGCGTGGCGCTGGCATCAGGAATTTCCTAGGGGCTACGGCGACTAACGTAGGCATTCACGACCGCAAAGATGCGGCAGTTTCAAAGCGAACCCGACTAACAAAAAAAGCGCTCGGGGACACACGTTCCCCGAGCGCTTAAGATTGACTAACCTAACGAATCGTCAGGGATTCGTTGTCGTAGTTGTGGTCGTCTCCTTCTTATAATAAGACATCGGTTTCTCCAAGGTCACCTTGGTGATGACCATACGATCGCCTTCTTTCACGTAGCTGTAGCGCACCGGCATGTCGGGGCGTAGCATCGACATTTCCACGGTCTGTCCTTCCGGATCGACAACGGTGGTTTCTTTCGTGAAGTAGTACTTCACAGGCTCCGCGCTCGTTTCGCTGCGGAAGCTGATGACGTTGGAGCTCGGGGTGAAGGTCGTGATCGTACCCGTCCCGTCCATGGCGCTTGTGCTCGTCGTGCTACTCACTCCCGTAGCACCCGCGTCCGTCGTCGTGGTGGTAGTCGTTTCCTGCGCGAAAGTGGTTCCGAGCGCGAACGCGCAAGCCACTCCGGCAGCCAGTATTTGTGTCAGTCTGTTTGGTTTCATGATTGTCCTTTGGTTTGGTTGAACGAATGATATCCGTTGTGCGTTACTCCGACCGGTCCAGGCATTCGTTTATTCAACCCCAATTCGGAAAACGTGGTGCATGCGGTTGCACAGTTAGATAAGAATTGCCCTATCTTCCCGTCATGCAGCCTTTGCCCGGCTTTCGCGATTTTCTGCCTGATGACTGTGCTTTCCGAAATGCCATCTTTGACGGGTGGCGCGAAGTGTGTCGCCGATATGGCTTCGTCGAATGGGACAGTCCGCTGCTCGAGTTGACGGATTTGTATCGCAAGAAAAGCGGACCTGAGATTGTTAGTCAGCTCTTCAACTTTACCGACAAAGGCGAGCGCGAAGTAGCGATGCGGCCCGAGCTGACCCCGGCGCTTGCCCGGGTGGTGGCGGCGCATGAACGGGAATTTCGCAAACCGCTCAAATGGTTTTCGATTCCGCAATGTTTTCGCTATGAGAAACAGCAACGAGGAAGGTTGCGCGAACACTTCCAACTCAATTGCGACCTTATCGGCGATGCCTCGTTCGCGGCCGATGCAGAGGTGGTCGCGCTCGCAATCGATCTTCTGCGCACTTTTGGGTTCGGTGCCAATGACGTCGTCGTCCGGTTAAGTGACCGTGAGTTCTGGACCGACCTTTTGCGCAAACAGAATGTTCCTGAAGATCAATGGAGTGGCTTGTTACAGGTCATCGACAAAAGTGAACGCGAACCGCGTGAGATAACCGCGGCGAAACTGGGACCGCTGGCTGAGTCAATCTTTCAGGTGCTCGACGGCGGCGGCCGCAGTGAGAAGTTGGAAACGCTCGTTAGGCAACTTGAACTGCGCGGTCTGGGCAACTTTGTGAAAGTCGATCTCTCAATCGTGCGCGGTCTGGCTTATTACACCGGCCTCGTCTTTGAAGTTTTCGATCGAGCGGGAAAATTGCGCGCGATCGCGGGCGGCGGCCGCTACGACAATCTGATCGCGCAGCTGAGCGATGGTGCAGTCGCCCTGCCCGCGGTTGGATTCGCAATGGGTGATGTGGTCCTGGGTGAACTGATTAAGGAAACGCCGGCAGCATTTTCGCGCCTAACGAACAGGGTGAGCAGCCAAAATGCGCTCGATGTTTATCTCATCATCGCCAAGGAAGAGAGACGCGACGATGCACTTCAAACGTTGCAACTGCTGCGCGACGCCGGTTGGCGCGTCGATTACTCGCTTGTTCCCGCCAAAGTCGGCAAACAATTCCAAACCGCCGAGGCCATGGGCGCCCGCGTGACCTTGCTTTTCGGCGACGAATGGCCGCAGCTGAAAATGAAAAACCTCGCCAGCCGCGAAGAAACGCTCCTGCCGAACGATGACCTCCTTGAACAACTGGCGTTGATGCGCGCATAAGCAACTTGCGCCTTTTTCCCCATCGCCCAAACTGACGGCTCGCCGCCATGTATCGCACTCATCACTGCAACGCGCTTCGCGCTGCTAATATCGGCAAAGAGGTACAACTCGCCGGTTGGGTTCATTCGCGTCGCGATCTTGGTGGTGTCATTTTCATCGATCTGCGGGATCGTGAAGGACTAACGCAGATTGTCTTCCGACCGGAAGAGAACGACGAGGTCACCGACCGGGCTCATTCCCTTCGGCATGAAGACGTCATCGCGATCACAGGACGTGTCGCGCCACGCCTAACGGGACAGGCAAATCCCAATCTCCCGACAGGCGAGATCGAAGTGGTCGTCGATGAGTTGCTCATCCTCAACCGCTCCGACGTACCGCCGTTCCCGATCGAAGGCGAAGTGAAAGACGAGGATCTCCAGCTGACTTATCGCTATTTTGACCTGCGTCGGCCACAGCTCGCTCGCAACCTGCGCCTTCGCCATCGGGTTACGAAGGCGACCCGTGATTATCTCGATAGCCAGGGCTTCCTCGAAATCGAGACACCGATTCTCTCGAAGAGTACGCCGGAAGGCGCGCGCGACTTTCTCGTTCCGAGCCGCATTTGGCCGGGAAAATTCTACGCTTTGCCGCAGGCGCCCCAGCAATACAAACAGCTCCTCATGGTCGGCGGGATGGAAAAATATTTTCAGATCGCAAAATGTTTTCGCGACGAAGACCTCCGCGCCGATCGCCAGCTCGAATTCACCCAGATTGACATTGAAGCTTCTTTCGTTAGGCCGGAAGACATCTTTGCGCTCACGGAAGGAATGCTGGCCGCCGTTTTTAAGGCTGCGCGCGGGATTGATGTCTCCATACCGTTCGCGCGTATGAGCTATCACGAGGCGATGAATACTTTCGGGAGCGACAAGCCCGACCGACGCTTCGCGGTTTCGCTGGTTGAGCTAAGCGATCTCTTTCGTGAAAGCGCCTTCAAGGTCTTTCGCAGCGCGATCGAACGCGGTGGCGCGATCAAGGCCATTAACGCCAAAGGCTTCGCCGGTATTACTACCGGGCAAATGAATGAACTGGAAGCGCTCGCGAAGAAATTCGGCGCCAAAGGTCTTGCCTCAATCAAGGTGGAAGGCGGGGAATGGAAATCTGCCATCGCGAAATTCCTTTCCGAGACGGAAAAGCAAGGCCTGACAAGCCGTCTGAAAATTGAAGAGGGAGACCTCGTTCTTTTCGCCGCGGACTCATGGCCGATCGCCTGCGAAGTACTGGGTCGGCTGCGCCTCCGTGTCGCCGAGTTGCAAAGCCTAACGAATAATGAACAGCTCGATTTCCTTTGGGTGACCGATTTTCCCCTCCTCCAGCAGGATGCTGCCACGGGCAAGTGGAGCGCCATGCACCATCCGTTCACGCGGCCGAAAGCCGAGGACCAGGCCTTGCTCGACCAGCCTAACGAGCTCGGAAGTATCCGCGCCGAAGCCTACGACGTCGTCCTGAACGGCGTCGAGATCGGCGGTGGCAGCATCCGTATTCACGAACGCGATTTGCAGGCAAAGATGTTCGAGGTCCTTGGCCTAACGAACGAAGAAACCAATCGCCAATTCGGTCATCTGCTGCGCGCTTTCCGCCTCGGCGCTCCGCCGCACGGTGGAATCGCTCTTGGGCTCGATCGCCTGGTTATGCTCGTTTGCGGCACGGAATCCATTCGCGACGTAATCGCTTTTCCAAAAACCAACCGCGGGCAGGACCTGATGTCGCAATCGCCAAGTGATGTCGACGCAACCCAGCTGCGGGATTTGAGTATTCAGACGGTAGCGAACGCTGCCGTGAGCAAGACGCAGGCGAATTAAAAGAGTCAGGGCACTAAGCGATGTGCCCCGATTGCCCTGACGGACTCGCCACATTCTAACGAGCGCATTTTTCTTGAATCCAGATCGCCGCTTGGGCGCATCCATTCCATAGAATGGAAACTTCATCGCCACCACTGCCCGTCAGCGCCGTCGTTGTTCCCAATGTGCGCACCTGGACTGCCCTTTGCCACGCCAGCGCCCTGCTCGGCGTCTTCCTGCACTTCCCCGGCCATCTCATCCCGCCGCTCATCATTTGGTTGGCAAAACGCGACCAATCCCCTGAGATCGACGCCCACGGTAAGGAAGCGGTCAACTTCCAGCTCTCGATGCTGCTCTACAACCTGATTGCGGCGGTCTTCTGCGTGATCCTGATCGGCTTCGCCTTTCTCATCATTCTTTGGATCCTGAATGCAATCTTCGCCATCATCGCCGCGATCCAGGCGAGCGACGGAAAATTCTACCGCTATCCGATGACGATCCGGTTCATTCAATAATCCTCTGCCGGCTCGGCCAGCAGATCGCGACGAGAAACGTGACGATCGTGCCGCAGGCAATCCACCACGGGAATTCCATCATCGGGAGCCACTTTGGAGGAACGTAAAGCTGTCTTCCAAATATCCTCGCAATATCGTTAGGCAAATTGCTGATCAAGGCGACGAAAAGGAAGCCAGTGAGCATGGCGAGCGGATTGGCCCAATCCGATCCCCGTCGTTTCGTGAGCATGCCGCAGAAGAAAACGCCTAACAATGAGCCGTAGGTATAACCAAATATCCCAAGCGCGATCGGAATAATGCGGACGTGCGGCAAAACGATCACACAATAAGACGTCGCGGAGGCAACCAGGATCATGAGGATGGAGAAGACGACCGTCGCCAGGCGAACGGCGCGCAAACTGTCTTTCTCGGTCGCCCCGGGATTGATGTAGGGCTGATACCAGTCGCGGGTAAAACTGGTGGCGAGAGCGTTCAGCGCCGTGCTCAACGAACCCATGGTGGTGGCAAAAATTCCGGCAACGAGCAGTCCGCGCAAACCGACCGGCATTTCATACAAGATGTAATGGCAGAAGGTCTCGTTAGGCGTTCTTGGCAGCGTCGGATCAGGATGCACCTGGTAATAGACCCAGAGGAGCAGGCCGATGGTGAGAAAAGTGAAGGCAATCGGAATATCGGCCAGGCCGGAAAGAATGAGCGAGCGCCGGCTGCGTCGCACGTCGGGCGCGGTCAACATGCGTTGCACCATGTCCTGATCGGTGCCGTGCGTGCCCATGGTAATGAAAGTCGAACCGAAGAGTCCGGCAAAGATGGTGTATTCCACGGCGAACATTCCGACGATTTTCTGCCAGCCGTGTTTTGCCGGGTCGAGCCCGGTCGTGATGAAGTCATGGAGATGGAATCCGCCAGTGCGCCTAACGATCTCGTCCCACCCGCCCGGAATGGAAAAGAAAAGCAACCCGACTGCAATCAGCGCGCTCCCAAACATGATTGTCGCCTGAATGAAGTCCGTCCAGATGACCGCTTTGATCCCGCCCAGGGTCGTGTAGATGGCCGTCAAAATGACAATCGCGATTGTCGAAAGGACGTAGATCCAGAGCGTTTGCGTGGGCCCCGGACGAACGCCCATGATCATCTCGTAACCGAGGGCGAGCGCGATCGCGCCGACGTAAAGCCGCGCGCCCGACGCGAGCAGGCGAGTGATCATGAACACGGAAGAGGCAGCGTTCTTGGTCCGCGTCCCAAAGCGAGCGGTTAGGTATTCGTAGATCGAGAAGACTTTGTAGTCGTAGTAGGGTTTGATGAAGATATAGCTGACGAGAATGCGCGCGATGATCGTGCCGAGGGCGAGCTGGAGATAGGTGTAATTACGAAGGGCAAAACCTTCGCCGGGTGTGCCAAAAAAAGTACCGGCACTCGTCTCCGCTGCGATGATGGAAGCGAGCACCGCCCACCATGGAATACGCCGGCCGCCGAGGGCGAAGTCTTCGAGGTTATCCTCCTTTCGCCCCATGTAGAGGCCGATGAAAATAATCGTGCCAAAGTAAAAGAGGAGAACCCCGCAATCGATCAGGAGGCGCACGTTCACGGCTTGTTTGCTGCCAGAATTCGCCCCCGGCGCAAATGCTATTGTGTGCCCGATGCAAATTTCCGCACCCGATTTTGATCTCACCCTGACCCTCGATTCCGGGCAGACATTTCATTGGGAGCCGTTAGGCCAGGGCTTTCTTGGATCGATTGGTGAGAGGGCGGTCTATGTCGAGCAAAGAGGTAAGGAACTTCTCGTTAGGCCAAATGGAGCGACGAGGGATTGTGCGCGCTATTTCTCACTCGACCATCCGCTGCCCGCGATTTGCGCATCACTGCCTACCGATCCGGCAATGCAAGCCGCAGCTCTGTTTTGTCGTGGCCTGCGTATCATGCGGCAGCCGCGCTGGGAATGCCTGGCCACATTTATCACTTCTTCCATGAAACAGGTGGCACATATCCGGCAAATCTCACTCACCTTGCGGCAGCGCTTCGGCAAGCGCCGCTCGCTGGGCAAGAATACGGTTTTCACTTATCCCTCCGCGGAACGAATCGCCGGACTCAACGAAACCATCTTGCGGAGCTGCGCCCTTGGTTATCGCGCGAAGAACCTTCTCGCTACCGCGCGCCTGGTTGCTTCGGACGAAGTGAAGCTCGAGGCGCTTGACGAGCTGCCGGACGAGAAATTGCGCGCCAAGCTCTGTACGCTGCCCGGAGTCGGCATCAAGGTCGCCAATTGCGTCATGCTTTTTGCCTACGAACGGCTGCGCGCGTTCCCGATTGACGTTTGGGTCGAGCGCGTCCTGCACGAGAAATATTTCCCCGGTCGCCACAAACCAACTGCTACTCAGCTGCGCGAGTTTGCAGCGCACCATTTCGGCGAGCACGGCGGCTACGCTCAGCAATACCTTTTCCATCATGCGCGCAAGACCACGCCGCGTCGGTTGTCACGTGGGGTGAGGTGAGATACCTTTGCGCCTGAAAAACTCATCGGCGACCCAACCGACGGTCTGGTTAGGCGGCGCCGTTTTCTCATGGTCGTAGTGCAATAATGCGATCGAATCGCGAACAACGAAAAATATGGTGGGCTGTCCTTGCCTCCATCGTGGCCCATCTTCTGGTCGGGTTGTCTCTGGCTGCTTTTGGCGGGAGCCGCACCGAAATGGACTTGCCCGTGGAGGAGCCTCCGCCGCAGCTCACCATTATGCAGGAACCCGAGCCCACGCCACCGCCACTCGTGCCTAAACACGCGCCGATGACGACGGTCGATGAGTCGCGCAAATCCAAAGAGGTTCCAAAAGAGAAAACTTTTGAGGCAAACGAGAATTCGATTGCTGCAGCAGAGAAGGCGGCGACGACAGATAATCCGCTTCCGGGGCAAGATGGAAAGGACCGGCCATTCATGAACCTGGAAGAGCATCCAAACTCGTTTGGCTCGGCTGGAGCGGCGCCGCAACCGACGCCTTCTCCTACCGCTCCACCGGAAAAGCAACCGACTCCAAGCGAGAAGGCGCAAACCGCCGCGGCCACGCCTCCGCCCGATCAGCTCGCGCTCTTAACCCAAACACCGACGCCGGTCCCCTCGCCGGCTGCCGAAGAAGAAACGACCGAGCCGCCTGTTCCCACTCCAACGCCGACACCAACTCCGGAACTGACCCCGCCTTCTCCGGCGTCGAGTTATCGGGACTTGCAACAGAAAACGATCATCCGCGGCGGGATCAACAACCGCGGACACTCTTCGGTGAATGCCGTTGGGACGCCCTTGGGCCGATACAAGAAACTCCTCGAAGATGCGGTCGGCTCCCGCTGGTATCACTACACGGCGGCGAAAATGGATATCATCAGCATTGGCACTACGAGAGTCACCTTCAACATCAACGCCGACGGCACGGTCGAAAATCTGCGCATGCTAGAGAATACTGGGAATGAGGCGTCGGCCAGCATCGCCCTTCGCTCGATACAGGAAACGAAATTTCCGCCCATCCCTGAGGATCTGCGCGCTACCTTGCCCGATGGTCGCTTTACAATGGAAGAATCCTTCACGATTTTCGCCAATCGATGAGCACACTCTTCCTCGCTGAGGCCACAAACCCGGTGCAATCCATGATCGATTTTCTCCTGCGCGGTGGCCTTTTTATGTGGCCGTTGCTCATCTGTTCGATTGTCGCACTGACCGTAATCATCCTTCGCTCCATCGCGCTGCGGCGGAAAAACGTGCTCCCGCTCGTGATTGAGAGCGAGATCGAGCGGCTTTCGCCCGGTGGCAACCCGGAGCGGCTAGCGCGCATTGTGCGCGAAGATGATTCCTCGCTCGCCCGAATCGCTCGTGTTGCTTTGCAGCATCTGCGTGCGCCGCGCGGCGAGAATGTCGATGCCGTAGAAACTCGCGCACGCCACGAGATGGTGATTTTGGAGCGCGGGCTTATCGTGCTCGAAATCATCACAGGCATCGCGCCATTGTTAGGGTTGATCGGCGCCGTCTCTGGTTTAGTTCATGTCTTTTCACACCTCGGCCTCAGCGGCGGCACGGCCGACACGAAGATTATCGCCCTCGGAATTGCCGAAGCGCTCAACGCCACGGTCTTCGGTCTCTCGATCGCCGTCCCGACCCTGATCGCCTTCAGTTATTTTTCGAAAAAGGTCGAAGTGATGTCGGTGGAAATGGAAACGCTCGTCGTGGAGCTGATCAGTAAATGCTATTACGGGCGCGTGCCGGAAGGAATGCCCGCACGTATCGCCACCGTGCCGTCTCCGGCGATGGCACACGCGCCGACACCGGTGACCTAGGAGATTGCGAAACTTGCCAATTTCCAGTTGTCAGTTGCAGAACGGCCGGCGCCAAACGTTTACGCCATTGGCAGACCAATGAAATTCGCCGTTCGCAAGCGCCGCGCTCCCACGATTATCATCGTTTCGCTGGTCGATATTCTGACCATCCTGCTCATCTTTTTCGTCGTCTCGACCACGTTTAAAAAAGACCAGCCGGAAGTGGAGATTAACCTTCCGGAATCCAAGACCTCGACTAACAAACCTTCTGAGCTGGAACACGCCATCGTGAGCGTGGACTCCAAGGACGAAGTGAAACTCGACGGCAAAACCATCGCAGTCGATCAACTTCAGGAAGGAATTAACAACTTATCGGCGACGCGAAAAGGCACGCTCATTCTTAAAGCGGACGAAAAGGCTTCCTTCGGCATCATCATCAAAGTGATGGATGCCTTGAAGCTTGCCGGTGTGAAAAATCTCCCGGCGTTTACGCAATCGCCTGGCAAATGAAGTTGCCGATCGTTCGTTATGGCGATCCGATTCTACGCGCGAAAGGAAAACGCGTGCTGGCGATTGATGATCATTTGCGTGAACTGGCGACCAACATGCTCGAAACCATGCACGAAGCGCACGGTGTCGGTCTCGCTGCACAGCAGGTGGGCGAAGCGCTGCAGTTGACTGTGCTTGATGTCTCGGGTGCAGAGGATCAGGCCAGCACCATCAAACTAAACGGCGTGGAAGCGGACCCAAACTCATCCATGCCGCTGGTGCTCGTGAATCCGGAATTGTCGTTAGGCGAAGAGAGTGGTTTGGATGTAGAAGGGTGCCTCAGTTTCCCTGAGATCACCGCTGATATCCGACGTGCGCTCTCCGTCACCGTGCGCGCCCAAAACCTAGAAGGCGATCCGATCCACATCGACGCAACAGGCCTTCTGGCGCGGGCGCTTCAGCATGAAATCGATCACCTCAACGGGATTCTGTTCATCGACCGAATGAGCGCGGCCACCAAGGTAGCGCTGCGCAGCCGGCTGAAGCGGTTGCAGCGAGAAAATGCGCCTCGTTAGGCAAGCTCGACTTCATTTTCTCGCGCGTTAGTTGCGCAATTTTCCAACCGGTTCACGCTGAGAAGATGGCCACGCAACCGCAAGCTCGAGAACTCGAGTGGGAAGTGCTCCCTCCAGAGGAGAAAAAGCAACGAAGCGATCTGGAAACGCTTTTTCGCTGGCTCGCCCTGGTCATGGACGATCTCCTCCGCTTACCCGGAACGCGCTTCCGCTTCGGGCTCGATCCCCTCATAGGGCTTTTGCCTGGTCTCGGTGACACCGGCTCGGCGATTATTTCTGCGTTGGCGTTGGTCGCCGCTGCGCGTCGCGGGCTGCCAAAGATTCTTCTCGTCCGCATGTCGCTCAACATCCTGATCAATGAAGCAGTTGGCATCATTCCAATCGTTGGCGACGCGTTCTCTTTTTGGTTCAAATCGAACGCGCGCAATTACGAACTACTCAAACGCCACACCGCCGCCCCGCGCCGCTCTACGACAGGCGATTGGGTTTTCGTCTGGCTCGTTCTTGCCGCGCTTGCGCTTATTCTCGTCGTTAGTCTGGCGGTCAGCTTTTGGCTGATTTCGGCAATCCTCCACCTGCTGGGCCGCCGTTAACAAAATGCGGGATGCTTGCGAAGGAAGTCCTGCCTTCGGTCGACCCTAGTCCGCCAGATAACGCAGACGAAGCGAACGAATAACTTCGCGCGCGCGGCCATAAGGAGCGCGAAACTCCGCGACGTTTGCAAATCGGAGCCGTCGCACAAAGCGCATTTCCTCGTCATGGGTTCGCGGCAGAGTCGACACGCTGCGAAATTGCCAACGGCGCAAGACCGATTCACAGCCGCGCAGGAAAGTGTAGGCCTCCGCGAGGTTGGCGGCGTCATTGGTCTCAAAAATCTCGTTCGCCGAAAGCTTCGCGACTGCGCTTAACGAGTTCGGCTCCCAAACGCGATGCTGCATTTGCAATCCCTGAATCAGGAACTCAGCCTCGACCATTCCGCCAACTCCAGTCTTAAAATCGAAGAAATCGTTTCCGCTGCCGCGCTCGTTCGCGATGCGCATGAGCATGTTTTGAATTTGCCTGACAAGGTCCGTTTTCCTGCCCGCCTCGCGCCAGAGTTCCTTCGCCAGCGCTTCAAAATCAAAACGCTGCGGACCGGCAATTCCGCGCGCTCGAGTGAGTGATTGCAGTTCCCAAAATTGCGCCCGTTTTTCGTAATAGTTGCGCAACGTTTCGAGTGAGCAGACAAGCGGACCTTTTTCACCCTCCGGCCGCAAGCGCGCGTCAATCTTGGAGAAACTTCCCTCCGCCGTGGACAGCGACATTTCGCCAATCAAGTTTTGCGCGGGTCGTGGATCGTCGCCGATGAAGATGACGTCGAGATCCGCACCGTAACCGATTTCACGACCGCCAAATTTTCCGAGCGCAATGATGGTCAGTGCACCCTCTGGATTGAGGAGATGATCGACCTGAATGAGGCACGCTTCGGAGAGATCGTTCATTTCCTCGAGCAATTGAGCGAGGGGCGCGAGGCGCAACACGTCGCGCAAAAGAATGCGCAGTACCTCGCGTTGTCGATAGATGCGCACCGGATCGATGGCTTGTTTGGTGGCGCCTAACGACTCCAAGCGCGCCAAATGCTCAGAGACGCTAAAGGTTCGATCGAGCATCCCGCTTCGCGTTAGCTCCTCCAGCCATTGCGGACGACGAATAAGCCAACTGCCGGCTGCTTCACTCGCGTCGAAAGTTTTCACCAGCAACTCCAGCAAACGCGGATTCGCGACGAGCAATTCGAAAAGAAGGCTGCGAAAACCGTAGGCTTCGACGAAGCGGAGAAACTGGGTCAGCGTGACGTCAGGATCTGCCGTGCGGCCAAGCCGGCCAAGGAGAAGCGGACGAAGTTTGCGTGAGATCTGCCTCGTGCGCGGCGCGACGTGAAGACCGGTCGCGCTTCGCCCAAGCTGGGCGATATTTTTTTCCGCCTGCACAGCATCGCGAAAAGCGGCGAAATCGGCGGCGCCGGAGTCCTTGTTCGTCGGCGTGGCCTGAATTACGCGCCGAAAAACCGCACGCACGGCTTGCATTTGCTCGTGCAGCTTTTCCAGTAACGCTTTCCCGGCGGCGAAGCCAAGACTGCGCGCCAGGATGCGTAGCGCCTCACCATTCTCGGGGACGGTGTGAGTTTGCTGTTCGTCTTCGATCTGGAGGCGATGCTCCACCCGGCGGAGAAAACGATACGCGCCGTCCAGGGCGAACGCATCGTCGTTAGGCAAGAAATCGAGTTCGGCCAGGCCGCGCAGCGCCTTGAGAGTTCCGGCTTCCTGCAGAAAAGGATGCCGCGCGCCATGCAACAGTTGCAGTGCCTGGACAACAAATTCGACTTCACGAATTCCACCGACACCCAGCTTCACGTTGCGGTCGTGTTCTTCGAAGCCAAGAATATCCCGCTCGATGCGCAACTTAATGGCCGCCACTTCATCGAGCAGATCAGGCGTAGGGTTTTGCGGAAATGCGAACGGCTGCAACTGGCGCAGAAAGTCGTAAGCCAGCTCCCGATCACCGCAGATCCATCGCGTGCGGATGAGCGCCATGCGCTCCCAGGTTTCGCCAAAGCCGGCGTAGTAATTTTCCATGCTGGCGAGCGACCTAACGAGTGGTCCCGCCCGGCCCTCCGGGCGCAAACGCAAGTCGATCCGGAAAAGCGAGCCAGCTGGATCGCTGGCAGCAAAGGTCTCAATGATCTTGTTCCCCAATCGGGTGAACCATTCGTGGTAACTAAAGCGCGCGTTAAGCTGGCCTTCTTCGCTGTAGACAAAGATGAGATCGACGTCCGAGCTGTGGTTCAGCTCGCGACCGCCGAGCTTTCCCGCGCCGATGATCGCGAATCCGCTCTCGGGGGAACCCCAACGCTGACGCAGCTCGGCGTCCCAGTGATCGAAGACCGTCGTCAGGCAGATGTCCGCCAATTGCGACAGCTCGATCATCGTTTCCTCAAGCGGCGCAACACCTGAAATCTCGCGCAGAGCGATGCGCACCATCTCGCGACCCTTCCAAGTACGCAGGACGCGAAAATTCTCTGCCGCGACTGGCTGGCGGCCGGCAAGATTGTGTAGATCGGTCAGCATGCGGCCGTAACCGCGGCGATCTGCACACGTTTCAGGCTGGGCGAGCCAGAGGAGGATTTCCGGCTCTTGGATCAGGCGCGTCGCGCAAATATTGGAGACGGAGAGCAGATCAAAGAGCGCATCTGCGCCTAACGGAAATTCGCCAATCACCTTGGCCAGCGAGGGCGCCTCTTCCGTCCAGTTGGCTTCCAGAGCAGCCAGCGCGGCCGCGACCTGCGCAGGGCGAATACTCCTGGAAGCGTCGCCTAACGAATTCGCGACCGCCACGCTACTGTGGTGGTTCGGCCATCTTCTCCCGCACCCGCGCGAGTGTTCGTCGTTCGCTCCGGGTGAGGCTGCCAAATCCGCTGCAGGAAATCTTGTCCAGGAGCGGGTCAATCTCTTCGCTCACGAACTCATCGAAAGACATCTGGCGAAGACGTTCCCCGGCCTGTCGGCGACGCGAAAGCGAGCGCTGAATGAAGGAAGGGCGGCCGAAACCGAGCAGGTGAGCATAAAGCCAACCCGCGGCGCAGCCGCCCAGCCACGCACTATGGCCCACCAGTCCATGCCTAACGAAAAGCATAAGCAGAATGCTTGCGCCCAAAAGTGCGTATGCGAGATGCTTGGTTCTCAGTCTCAGGGGTACAACGAAAAAAAGGGAACCGGCGATCTCCAATTCCGGCAGGATGGTAGCATAGGCCACAACCAACGCAGCGATGCCGCCTGCGCCCGCCAGAAGTACGGTCGTTTTAGGCATGAAGAAGAGGTGGCCAAGCTCACCGCCCACCATTCCGCAAAGGTAGAGATAGAGGAAATGTCTCTGCCCTAGAATGGCTTCGATATCGCGCCCAAGAAAGTAAAGCACTGCTATACCGCCAGCAAAACTGAACAAACCGACGTGCAGAAACATGGCGCTCAAAAATTGCCATGCATAGGCCCTATCGATGCCCCGATAACTGAGGCCAAGATATTGCGCAATCAGTTCCGGCTGACTGGCTTGGACGAACAATTGCACGCAAAAGATGGCGACGTTCAACCCGATGAGAGAATAAAGAACGACGCGTTGAGAGGACGTCCAGCGATGGGCATGGGAATATGCTCTCCGGCCGGACAAACGCATACTTGTGACGGTATCGTAAACGCTTTCGATTGTCATTGGGAAACGATGATCCGGAGCTATCAATGACTCTTCTCAAGAGGCTTTCGATTGAACGCCTGCTCCGGACTCTAAGGAGCCGGAGCCAGCACGCGCAGACGACGAGAGCTTATCTCGAACTCCACCGGGCAGACGCCAGTTAATTCCCCATCGATTTCGACCGGCACCTCCTCGTCGCTGCTCACACGAAGTCGGCCCGTTTGGAAGTATTCCACCTCCGGCGTTGTAATCTCCGAGGCAAAAATGACATTTTGCAGATACTTGATCAGCTCCACGTAACCTAGCTGCTTAAAGACCAGCACGTCGAGCAACCCGTCATCGATCACCGCATGTTTGAAAAACGGAAACCGGCCCCCATAAAGTCGGCCGTTGCCGATAAGCACAAAGGATCCTTCTAGCGTTTTGCCTTCTTTAGTTGCGACCACGAGCCGCGGCGGTTTGCGGGCGGCGATCTGGGCCGCGCAAACCAGATAACTCAGTGGTCCAAAATTGCGCTTAAAGGTGAGGCTAGTCTCTTTTACCGCCTGCGCGTCCAGACCGACGCCCGCCAACTGCACGAAGTGCTTCTTGTTCGCCAGCGGTAAATCGATCCAACGGCAATGTCCGGCGCGAACAATTTCCCAGCACCGCCCGAGATTATTCGCCGGCAAGCCCATCTCGTTCGCGAAGACATTCATCGTTCCCATTGGCATGAGACCGAGAGCAACGTCCGATCCGGCGATGCCATTGACGACTTCGTTGATCGTTCCGTCGCCGCCTGCGGCCACAATTTGGTCATAGCCTTCCACGACTGCATTGCGCGCGAGGTGCTCGGCTTCGCCCGCAGTGGCGGTCGCGCAGAGAAATACATCGCCGCACATCGCACGCAGCCGCTCGATTAAACGCCGGGCTCGTTCGCCACGCGCGGTTGGATTGAGGATGACGCAGGTATTCGGCAAAGCGTTACTTGTTAGGCGGGTTTCGTCTTTTCTTCAACCGTGCGCTGCGTAGTCTTCCCGCGGTGAAACCAATCCGCCGGTTCCTGCTTTGGTTCCTGGGCGGGATCGCGCTCCTGTTCGCGATGCTGGTCCTGGGCGTAAATCTTTATGTCCAATCGCAGGGGGTGCATCGGCGTATCCAATTGGAGCTGAGCCAGCGGCTCGGCACGCCGCTGCGCCTGCGACAGATCAGCGTAACACCTTGGAGTGGACTAAAGCTGAACGGCATCACCATTCCGCAGGAGACAGGCAAAATCGGAGGTAATTTTCTCGAGGCACGAAGCTTTCAGCTGCGGGTGGAATTCTGGTCGCTCTTTAGCAATCGACTGGTGATCCGACAGGTGTCGCTTATCAGACCCGAAGTTGTCTGGGCCCAGAATTCGTCCGGCAAATGGCGTCTCCCCGAGCTCTCGCCGGAAGAAAGAATATCGGCGCCGGCGCCCACGCCAGGAACAACGACCGCAGACAACGTTGCTCCCGCTCCCCCGCCAACTGCTCCTGCTCCGGCCGCCCAAACCCCTTCGCCTAACGAATCGCTTCTTGCCAGTCCTCCCCCGCCGGTTTTCACCCCAGAAGTCCAGCGGGTTACTTTGAAGGACGGCGATTTTACCTTTCTCGATTCGCGCGGACGGGTGATCGCAAAATTTCTCGGCCTCGACTTCCACTCCAGTTTCCGGACGGCAACCGAGTTGAAGGGTAACGCCACCGTGAACAAAATTTCGCTGCGCGATCGTTTCTTTCTCGAAAAGCTCGAGTCGCCGCTGCGTTACGATCCAGTCGAACTCGCCTTCTCTAACATTTCTGCGCAGTGCGCCGGCGGAATGATCAACGGTCGTTACCAAATGCAGCCACAGGCCGTCGATTCGCCGTTTACGGCAGAGGTTAAGTTTCGCGATCTTCAGGTGGAAAAGCTCGTCACCAACGCAGGCGGCCCGCCGGGGATGATTCAAGGTCGCGTAGAAGGTTTTCTAGACGCGGCAGGCAAGACCGCCGACAGCAACGCGCTCAGCGGCCATGGCGAGATTGTGTTGCGTGAAGGAAGACTGCAGCAATACAGCTTGCTCGTTGCACTCGGCCAAATTCTGCAGATCGATGAATTGACGCAGCTGCAACTCGAACAAGCCGAGGTCAAATATCACATTGATCCCGGCATCGTGAAGGTCGACGAAATGATTTTGCGCTCGCCGAACATCCGCCTCACTGCTACCGGCACTGTCACGTTCAACGGCAAACTCCGGCTAAATTCGCAGCTTGCCCTTAACGACAAGATCCGCCGCCAACTCTTCTCGCCGGTTCGAGAAAATTTTCAGCCGATACCGGAGCCTCCTGGCTACGCTGCGGTTAATTTTCGCATCAGTGGCACAGTTGAACGGCCGAAGACTGACCTGATGGATAAACTGGTCGGGCAGGATTTACGCGATCTCGGCGGCGTAATCAGCGGTCTCTTCAGTCATCCAAAAAAGAAAAAGGCGCAGCCGGCTGCAACGTCGGCGCCGGGAGCTTCGCCTAACGAGACGTCTCCATCTCCGACCGCAACCGTGTCGCCTAACGAGCAAACGCCGGAAGCCAGTGTAGTCGCCACACCTTCGCCATGAGAGTGATCGCCGGGACGGCCGGCGGTCTGCGCCTTTTCGCACCCAGAACAGGCGTTCGACCAACGATGGACCGGGTAAAAGCGGCGATTTTCTCCAGCCTTGGTGAACGGGTAATTGGTGCGCGCGTGCTTGACCTGTTTGCCGGCACGGGTGCGCTCGGAATTGAAGCGCTCAGCCGCGGCGCCCGCTCTGCCACCTTCGTGGAAAGCGACCGGCAGGCTATCGCTGCCATCGAACGCAACCTCGCCCAAACCGGGTTGAGCGGGCGAATTTGCAAGCAAGACGTTTTCGCCTTTCTCCAGCACGCCAGCAGAGCGGAAATGAACGATGTCATCTTCGCCGACCCGCCCTACGACCCGCGCGACGGTGGGGACAATTTCACTGAGCTGCTTTTGCTAGATGATCGATTGCCCGGGCGCCTAACGATTGAAGGAATTTTCGTTCTCGAGAAGCGCCCGGGTGAGCAATTGCCTTCGACTGATCTGTGGGAAACACTTCGGCGAAAGACCTACGGCGCGACGGAGACGATTTTTCTGCGACGAAAAAGTAACCGCGCCAAGTAAGTCATGAAGCTTGTCAGCAATCGTTCTCGACTTCCGATGCCGAATGCACTCGAGGTTCTGGTTGCGATCTGCCAATGCGGCGGACTTGCGACATCGAATCGCGCGCGTCTGACCTTGCTTATCCATCGGGAAATTCGCACCTGCGATACACAGCCGCCAACACGCGAAGCGAGGGCGCTATCCGGGCAATGACTCGGTTCCTCTACAATCTCCTTTTTCCGTTTGCCCTGCTCGCTTTCCTGCCGGGCTACATCGTCAAAATGCTCCGGCGTGGAAATTACCGAAACAAGTTCGGACAGCGTCTCGGCTTTTATGATCGCGCAACTCGCGCCCGGCTGACCGAGAATCGGTGCACTTGGATTCACGCCGTGAGCGTCGGTGAAGTCATGGTTGCTCTGAAACTGTCCGCCAAAATGAAGAAACGCGATCCTACCCTGCATCTTGCCCTTACAACTACCACTACGACAGGCTTCGCCCTTGCCTCGCGCCAGGCGCCTGATTGGATCGAAGTGCTTTACACGCCCTTGGATTTCTGGCCGATCATGCATCGAGCTTTCGCGGTCATTCGCCCTCTACGGATTGTTCTCGTTGAGGCCGAAGTCTGGCCAAACATGACCGCGTTCGCACACGCCCGAAGAATCCCACTCGCCCTCGTTAACGCGCGCCTTTCAGCGCGTTCCGAGGCGCGCTTTCGCAGATTTCGCCGACTGGTCGTCTCTTGCTTTCGACGACTCGATCTCGTTTGCGTGCAGGAGAAGGAGGACGTTGCGCGCTGGAAATCGCTCGACGTGCCTAACGATCGTATCCGAGTAGTCGGCAGCATCAAGTTTGATCCCGCGGAGGCTGAATCCAATCCCGAAATACCGCAGACGGTTCTGCGAACCCTGGGTGTTGATTTGCACCGGCCAATCCTCCTCGCCGGCAGCACACACCAGGGCGAGGAGGAGATTCTCGGGCGAATTTTCCTCGCCCTCCGCCGCGATTTTCAAGACTTGTTCCTCATCATTGCGCCGCGGCATACCGAACGCCTACGCGAAGTCGAGTCTCACTTGCGTACCCTTGGTCTAACCGTCGCCCGCCGCAGTCAGTCCGAAGCGTCGGCGCAGGTGGATTGCCTGCTCCTGGATACGGTGGGTGAGCTGCGCGATTGGTATGCCGTCGCGACCGTCGTCTTTGTCGGCAAGAGCCTTACGACGCGTGGCGGCCAAAATCCGGTGGAAGCGATCGTGGCCAAGCGACCGGTAGTCTTTGGTCCGCACATGGAAAACTTCGCCGCGCTTGCTGAAGCGTTAACCGCCTCTGCGGGAGCATTGCAGCTACCTGACGAGCGAGCTCTGCAAATTGCGCTCTCCGGGCTTCTGCGTGATCCAGTCGAACGCGAACGGCTCGTTGCAGCAGCGCGCCGAGTGCTCGATCACCATCGCGGCGCAACCGAGCGGACGGCCGTGCTGCTGCAGGATCTCGCGCCGTCGCTACCGTGAAATCTCTTGCAACCCCGGGGACGCCTCGGAATATTGGGCGCTCCTTTGACCCTATCGTCCAGTGGCCTAGGACACCGCCCTTTCACGGCGGTAACACGGGTTCGAATCCCGTTAGGGTCGATTCTTTAAGGTGTTGGTGTAGCGGAAGGGACTGGCGCGCCTGCGGGCACAACTCCCACCGCCGCTGCGGCAGCAGATGGCGACGAAGCGGCATCTGAATTCGCGGACGTATTTTGCGGCACCGGATTCACCATTGCCTTGGCATCAGCCGCAGCGCCTTGCGCCGCGGCCTTGGCCGGAAGCGGAGCCGTCGCTTTTGAAGTAGCAGCGCTTTTCTCCAGCTCGCGTCGTACTGCCGAGTTAGGCGCTCCGCGATGCGCATAAAGAATCGAAAGAAAGAGAACGATCACGAAGAAAATGCTCGCCAGCCAAGTCGTGGCGGTGGTGAGGACAGTGGTCGTTTGTGCACCGAAAATGTTTTCCGTAACACCTCCGCCGAATGCCGCACCGAGGCCTTCGCTTTTCGGCCGTTGCATCAGGATGACAAGCATCATGAGCAGCCCGACGATCACCTCGAGGACGAGCAGGAAGTTAGTCAGAATGGTCATTTTGGGACCGGCAATATGGCCAAAGGCTACGTTTTGTCCACGGCTAAGAGAATTGTCACGATCGCGGAAACCACCCAAATCAGCGCACGGGCACTTTACGATGCACCCAAACGCTGTTCACAATCCCAAGACCGAACATAATCATTAAGGCAAAGGAGCCACTGTAGCTGATGAGCGGCAAAGGCACACCGGTGATGGGCAATATCGAAATCGTCATTCCGACGTTTTGAAAGACGTGAGTGAAAATGAGCGTCGCGATGCCAATGACCAGCAAAAGGCCAAACATATCGCTCGCTTTCCAAGCGATGAACAAACACGTCAGAAGCAAAAGAGCAAAGGCGCTCAACAACGCGATCCCGCCAACAAATCCCCACTGCTCGCCGATGGCAGAAAAAATGTAGTCGTTATGCACGGCGGTCGATGGCAGGAAGCCGAGCTCTATTTGGGTGTTCGGCGCTTTAAATCCCTTGCCCGCCCATCCGCCGGAACCAATCGCGATCAGGGATTGATTGATCGCCCACGCTGAACCCTGACGGTCGATATCGGGATTGATAAAGGCGGTGATGCGCTCCTGTTGATACGGCTTCAGCCCAATGTAAGCCACGGGCACACAGGCCACCACGAGAAGCACGACACATATTAGATAACGCAACGGCATCCCGCCAACGAAGAGGAGCGCGAGCACGACCGGTCCCCAAATGATGCACTCGCCAAGATCGGGCTGCATAAGAATGAGCAGACAAGGCGCGCCGACAATTGCACCGCACAAGGTCAGGCGAAGCATCGGATGCATCTGGCGGAATTGGCTGAGAAAAAGTGCCACCACCATGATGCCAGCCACGATTGCCAGTTGCGCGGGTTGGAAATTGATCGGCCCGAGATGGAGCCAGCTGCGCGAGCCATAGACCTTCGTTCCGATGAAGCGCGTGAGAATGAGAAAAAAAAGTCCCGCAAGATACATCGGAAGCGCGCCCCATTTGACCCAGCGATAGTCGATCAGACTCGTGACCATGAAGGCGAGAAAACCCACCGCGACCCAGCTCGCCTGCTTACGCCAAAATTCCGCCGCGACCGGGTCCTGCCGCATGTAGGTCGCGCTGTAAATCGCGACGACTCCAAAAATTGCCAAAGCGAGCATCGTCAAAGCGAGCAGCCAATTGAGCCCGAGGAGTTTTCGGAGAAACGGCGTCATGCGGCGAATGAAATTTTAGCGGTAGACGCATAAGATGACCGACTCGAAAGCGAAGTCCAGCATGCTCGCGTCAGCCATCGAAGCATAAATTTTATCTCCTTGAACATGAACAGCTTAGGACTCTAAACACTCCTCCAGGCAGCGCCCGTCCTTGTCAGTTCGGCGGGCGAACCCTAAACTGATGGCCCATTCTTCTCTGGCTGGAGGAATTCGTGATGGCAAAGAAAAAAGCAAAACGAAAAGTGGCCCGACCGCTGTTGCCGATGCAACGGCACCTCAATCTCCGGCACGAAGGCCGCTATTTTGATTTGCGCCAGATTTTCGATCGTGTAAACCAGCGGCACTTTCGGGGACGTCTTCGTGGTTATCGCGTTGTGTGGGGTCGACGTCGGAAGGAGCGACCGCGCGAGTACTTCATCTTCGGCTCGATTCAGGAAGAAGATCGTGTCATTCGAATTCATCCGCTGCTCGATCAACCATTTGTTCCCCGCTGGTTCCTTGAATACATCCTTTATCACGAAATGCTGCATTCAGTTGTGCCAGAGGAAACAAATTCGTCGGGCCGACGGGTTATTCACACGAAGGAGTTCTATCGTCGTGAAAAAGCCTTCCCCGGGTACGGCCGAGCGCGACGGTGGGAAGATGAAAACCTGGCGCGTTTTTTGCGCTGAACGATCCGACAGATTCGCTTCCGATCCTTTGGCACGTCCTTTACCCACTCTCCTGCGCGGCCGGCGGGCGATTCCATTCAGACGGTGAGGGTGTCGTTGCTACGTTCTTTTTGATGAGGTACCAGAGCGCGGTCGCGAGCAGGAGCGACGTCAGTTTCGCGCGCCAGTTGTTCAGGATCAGTTTCTTCATGGTGACGATGGAGCAAAATTTCTCCGAGCCGCTGCCGGAAATTTTCCGGAGTAAAATCGCGCTCAATCCGGCGTCGATAACAGATTGAGATCGCGCCCGTTTCCTCCGAGACGACAACCGCGACCGCGTCCGACTCTTCTGTAATTCCCAAGCCCGCGCGATGTCGCAGGCCAAGGCTGCGATCCAGCGTCTCGCGCTGGCTGACGGGAAAGATGCACGCCGCCGCGGCAATTCGGCCGCCGCGCACGATTACGCCACCATCGTGCAGAGCCGATTTCGGATGAAACAGCGTCAGGAGTAATTCGCTGGAAAACTGCGCATCAACAATTACACCCGTTTCTTCGTAGATCTTAATCGAAGTGTCGCGCTCGATCGCAATCAGCGCGCCAAACTGCTTACTCGAAAGTTGCGCGACGACTTCTGCCAAGTCATGAACCGTTTCTCGTTTCTCACTCGTCAGGGAAAAAATTGGGTGCCCGCCCAGCTCCGCGAGGGCGCGGCGTAACTCCGGTTGAAAAATCACGACCAACGCTACCGCCAGGAAAACCGAGAAGCTCCGGATGATGAAGCTAATGACCACCAGATTCAGGAGCTGCGAAATCAGGGTGAGGGTAAGAAAAACAATCGCCAGCCCAGTGAGCACTTTTGCCCCGCGCGTCCCGCGAAAGTAAAGGTAGCCGTAGTAAATGACCACGCTCAGGAGCACGATCTCGACAGCGCTGCGCCACTTATCGAAGAAGAGCTGGACGACGTTATGAATCATTGGGTGGCAGCCATGAGAGCTTCGGTCGCTCGCAACGCCTCGGCATTTTGTGAGACATCATGCACGCGCAAGATGTTGGCCCCGCGCTCGCGCAAAAGCGACGTCATCGCTAACGTCGCGCTGGCGCGGTCGGAAGATTGACCGGTGATTTTGCCAAGAAACGACTTGCGCGAGACACCCACCACCAGCGGACGATTCGCGATGCGAAGGCGAGAAAGGTTGGCGAGCAACTCCAGGTTGTGCGCACCGGTTTTGCCAAAGCCGATTCCGGGATCGAAGGCAATGCACATCGGGTCAATGCCCGAGCGTATCGCGAGCTCAAATTGCTGTCGAAAAAAATCAGCCACCTCCGCTACAACGTCACCGTAGGTCGGATTTGTCTGCATCGTCCGCGGTGTGCCCTGCATGTGCATGATGATGAGCGCCGCGCCGGTTTCAGCAGCGAGTGCAAGCATTTCCGGATCACCCCGCCCACCCGTCACGTCATTGATAATCGTTGCGCCCGCTTCGAGCGCGGCACGCGCCACCTCTGCTTTCGAGGTATCGATTGAGATGAGAGACGAAACGGCTTTCAGTTGCTCGATCACCGGCAGAACACGTTCCATCTCTTCGTTAGGCGAAACTGGATCTGCGCCGGGACGAGTCGACTCACCGCCCACATCGATGATCTCGGCCCCGCTTTGCGCCATTTCCATTCCATGACGAACGGCAGCTTCGGTGGCGAAAAATTGACCGCCATCAGAAAAGGAATCGGGAGTGACGTTGAGCACACCCATCAGCATGGCGCGTTCCGTTAGGTCGAGGCGGCTGCCGGCGACTTTCCACTGGATCGCGCTCATCATCTTTCAGACTAACACAGGCGGGAGGTTATTCGACCGAACCTCGTACTGCACTTCCGGCCCTCGGCTGTCGAAATGTCCCAATTTCTCAAGGAGCAAATGTTCTGAAGGCCTCGAGGCAGCGACAGATATTAGAGTCAGATTCTAAGTCTTCCTATTTCCAAACCATCCGTTTTCCTCCATGCTCGCTCCGAAAATGAAACGTGAGAATAACCTCCAACAACAAATTCTCGCTCTCCTCCGCCGCCCGAAATACCGACCGCTCGACAAAAAGGAAATCGCCTCCGCGCTCGGTTTTCCCAGCGACAACCGGCGCGAAATCAAAGAGGCACTGAGCAAATTGGAACAGGCCGGAGAGATCGCGCGCATTCGCAAGAATCACTATATCCTGCCGGAAGCGGCCGACCTCGTGACCGGTCGAATCCAAATCCACCAGGCCGGTTTCGGTTTCCTTGCGCGCGAAGGTGCTGAGGAGGGCGACGTTTTCATTTCCGCCGAAAACACCGGCACCGCCATGAACGGTGATCGCGTAGTCGCGCGCATCACGCGGGATGCGGAGTATTCGCGCAGTCGCGGTGGCCGCAATCTTCCCGCCGGGCGCATCATTCGCATCCTTGAACGCGCGCACGACACCATTGTCGGCACCTTGCAACAGACGCGAAACTTCTCCTACGTGGTCCCGGACGATCCTCGCTTCGTCCACAACGTTTACGTCCACCCGCGTCCACTTCCGGACGCGCCACGTCCGCCACAGCCTAACGACAAGGTGGTCGTCAGGCTGGAGAAATGGGAATCACGTCACGTCAATCCCGAAGGGGAGATCGTTGAGTTGCTCGGTCGCGCCACTGATCCAGGCGTCGACATGCTCTCGATCATTCGCAAATATGATCTTCCGCTTGAATTTCCCGAAGCCGTCCTCGGCGCGGCGAACGCCATCCCAGAGGAAGTAGATCCGGATTCCCACGACGATCGCGAAGACCTGCGCGGCAAATTCATTGTCACGATCGATCCGGACGACGCGCGTGATTTTGATGATGCAATCCATGTCGAGCGCCTGGCGAATGGCGACTGGCAACTTGGCGTCCACATCGCCGATGTCTCCGCCTACGTCACACCTGGCAGCGTACTCGATCGCGAGGCGCGCCGGCGAGGAAACAGCGTTTATCTGCCCGATCGCGTGATCCCGATGTTGCCGGAACGATTGAGTAACGGCGTTTGCAGTCTCAATCCCAACGTCGTTAGGCTGACGCATTCCGTCTTCATCCGCTTCGCGAAGAATGGCGCTCCGCGCCAGGCGCGTTTTGCTCGCACGATGATCCAAAGCGCGCGGCGCCTCACCTACAAGGAAGCCTTTGCCATTCTGCAAAGCCCGCCTAACGACGAACTGTCCGAGCATCTTCACGTCGCGTGGAAATTGGCGACAGTCCTCCGCCAACGACGTTTCGCGCACGGCTCACTCGATCTCGATTTTCCAGAGGTCAAGATGATCGTCGATCGCGTTACCGGCCGCCCACTCCGCCTGGAAAAAATCGAGAACGACGAATCGCATCAGCTCGTCGAGGAATTCATGCTCGCAGCCAACGAAGCCGTGGCCCTCGACCTGAAAAACCGGCTCGTTCCCACGATCTACCGCGTTCATGAAAATCCCGATCCGGAGAAGCTGGCCGAGTTTCGCGAGTTTGCCCTCAGCCACGGATTTCAAGCCGGCGATCTCACTCATCGAAAGGAATTGCAGCGCGTGCTTGCGTCGTTCCGCGGCAAACCAGAAGAACAGGCGCTGAAAATCGGACTCCTGAAAAGTCTTAAGCGCGCGCGTTACGACACGCGGCCTCTCGGTCACTATGGCTTGGCGAAAACGAACTATGCGCATTTCACCAGCCCGATCCGTCGCTACGCCGATCTCGTGGTCCACCGCAGTCTGGCCGACCAAGCAGGAAAGCGTGGCAGACCGCAGGCCAGCCCTGGTGATCTGACTGCCATCGCCGAACACATTTCTGCTACGGAACGCATCGCGGCGGACGCGGAGAACGAAGCGGTGAAAATGAAAAAGCTGGAATTTCTCCAGCTTCAGCTGACGCAACGAAATCCGCAGGTCTTCCGCGCCATCGTAGTGGAAGTGCGCAACTACGGCCTGCTCATCGAGTTGCCAGACGTTTTACTCACCGGTCTCGTGCATATCTCCTCACTGACCGATGATTTTTACAGCTTCGACGGCCCGCGACAGCGTATCGTCGGCCGGCGATCCCGGCGCGTTCTCGCCGTAGGCGATGCGCTGCAAGTCGTCGTCGCGCGGGTAGATACTTTCAAACGGCAGGCCGACTTCGCGATCGTGGTCGAGCGCTCAGCAAAAACCCGCCGTCGCCAGCGTCAAGATCGCTAAAAAAACTTCTTCCCTTTTTGGCAGGCGCCAGCCTAACATTCGCGCCGTCAAAAATGGACAGCATTATTGAAACACGAGAATTGCAAATCGAACGGAAGCTCTTTTCGATCGATCTGCGCGAAAACGGCCGTGGACGTTTCCTGCGTATTACGGAAGACAGTCAGGGTCATCGTAACGTCATTATCGTTCCGATGTCAGGTGTGGACGATTTCGCCGACGCGATCGACGACGTCCTGGCCTCCGAGCCCGCGGAGACCTAGCCGTTCCTCCGCTTTAGCCTAACGAGCGGACCATTATTGCTGTCGCCGCTTCGTGCGCGTCGGGTATTCGGTATCTCCGATTTGCCTAACGACTAAAGAACGTCATCTCACAGTGGTGCGTTGACTCTCCAGTTGCTCGCTCTACTATGCGTTTCACGCCACTTCGGGGCGCGATTTCGAGTTCATCTCCGCGTATTCAATTACTTTCATGACCAGGAAAACGTCTCGCTCGAAGCCCGCCACGAAAACCAAAATCCGACCCAGGAAACCGGGCCGCCAGGTATATTACTTTGGAGACGGCCAGGCCGATGGCGCGGGCAACATGAAACCGCTCCTCGGTGGCAAAGGCGCCAACCTCGCCGAAATGACACGCATCGGTTTGCCGGTCCCGCCAGGTTTCACCATCACGACCGAAGTCTGTACTTACTTCACCGAAAGTAAGCGCACTTATCCCAAAGGCCTGGAAGCGGCAGTGGAGGCTGCGTTGGCGAAGGTCGAAAGGTCGGTCGAGAAAAAACTGGGCGACAAAGAGCGACCATTGCTCGTCTCCGTCCGTTCGGGCGCGCGCGATTCGATGCCCGGTATGATGGACACCATCCTCAACCTCGGTATGAACGACACCGTGGTCGAGGTCGTCGCGGAGCAAACCGGGAACCCGCGTTTCGCCTGGGATTCCTACCGCCGGTTTTTGCAAATGTACGGCGACGTGGTGATGGGCGTACAGAAACGCCAGGGCGAAGATCATGAGCCGTTCGAAAGCGTGATCGAGCACCTCAAAGACGAACGTTACGGCAATCACAATTTTCCCGACGTCCAGCTCACCGTCGACGATCTGAAGGAACTCGTTAGGCAATTCAAAGGACTGATCAAGGAACGCACCGGCAAAAGCTTTCCGCAGGACCCACGCAAACAGCTCTGGGGCGCGATCGGCGCAGTCTTCGGCTCCTGGGACAATGACCGCGCCGTCGTCTACCGCCGTAAGTATGGCATTCCCCACGACTGGGGCACGGCGGTCAATGTGCAGACGATGGTCTTCGGCAACATGGGCAACACGAGCGCGACCGGTGTTGCCTTTACTCGTGATCCGGCGACGGGCGAGAGAATCTTCTACGGAGAATATCTCATCAACGCCCAGGGCGAAGACGTGGTGGCGGGCGTGCGCACGCCGCATCCGATCGCGCAGCTAGCCAGGGAAATGCCCGAAGCGCACAAGTCGCTCATGAAGGTCCGCAGCATCCTCGAGAAGCATTTCAAGGACATGCAGGACCTCGAGTTCACCGTTGAAGACAACCGCCTCTACATCCTGCAAACACGCAACGGCAAACGCACCGGTCTCGCCGCCGTGCGCATCGCAGTCGAGATGGTCGAGGAACGACTCATCACAAAGGAAGCCGCCATCAGACGTATTCCCGCCGATTCGTTAGCCCATTTGCTTGCGCCGATCTTCGATCGCAAATCGATCGCTGCCGCGAAAAAGATCGCGACCGGGCTGCCGGCTGGTCCGGGCGCGGCTTGCGGTCATGTTGTTTTCAGTGCCGAGGAAGCAGTGCGGCGCGCGGAACGCGGCGAGAAAGTCCTGCTCGCCCGGATCGAGACTTCGCCTGAAGACCTGCGTGGCATGATCGCCGCCGAAGGCATCCTGACTTCGCGGGGCGGCGTATCGTCCCACGCCGCCTTGGTCGCCCGCCAGATGGGCAAGGTGTGCGTCTGCGGCGCCTCCGGGATCGAGATCGATTACCAGCGGCGCACACTTATCGCCAGCGGAGTTACACTTAAGGAAGGTGACCATATCTCTATCGATGGCACTGCGGGCGAAGTCTTTGCCGGGGAAGTCACTACCGCGCCGTCTGAAATCGTCCAGGTGTTGGTCGATCGCTCGCTCAATGGCAAGAAGAGTGAGACTTACCAGCGCTACGCCAAGCTGATGAGTTGGGTCGATCGCGCGCGAAAGTTGGACGTGCGCACCAACGCCGACACTCCCGAACAAGCCACCAACGCTCTCGCCTTTGGCGCAAAAGGCATTGGTCTCTGCCGCACCGAACACATGTTCTTCGAAGGCGACCGCATCGACGCCATGCGCGAGATGATCCTGGCCGAAGACAAGGAACGTCGTGTTAAGGCTCTGGCCAAGTTACTTCCTTACCAGCGCGAAGATTTCGTCGGCATCTTCAAAGCACTCAATGGTTATCCGGCAACCATTCGCTTCCTCGATCCCCCTTTGCACGAATTCCTGCCGCACGAAAAGGAACAACAGTCAGATCTGGCAAAGAAGATCGACATTCCAGTCGAAACCATTTCTCGGCGCGTGCGCGAGCTACATGAGTTCAATCCCATGCTGGGTCATCGCGGTTGCCGTCTGGGGATTGTTTATCCCGAGATATCCGAGATGCAGGCGCGCGCCGTTTTCGAAGCCGCCGCCGAAGTGCAAAAGAAAGGCGTCAAAGTCCGGCCTGAAATCATGATCCCGCTCGTCGGTTTTCCGAGGGAATTGAAGTTACAGATCGACATCGTGCACCGAATCGCCGGCCAAGTAGCAAAAGAAAAGAAAACAAAGTTTACCTACCTTGTCGGAACCATGATCGAAATCCCGCGCGCGGCCCTGGTCGCTGACGAGATTGCAAAGGACGCCGAGTTCTTCAGCTTCGGCACAAACGATCTAACTCAGACAACTCTGGGAATGAGTCGTGATGATTCCGGCAGCTTTCTCCCAGCTTATGCCGAATTGGACATTGTGCCAAATAATCCCTTCGCCTCCATCGATCAAAAAGGCGTCGGCCGCCTCATGGAAATCACGCGCGATCTAGGCCGCAAAACCCGCCCTCAGATCAAACTCGGCATCTGCGGCGAACACGGCGGCGATCCCAACAGCGTAAAATTCTGCCATTTGTTAGGCCTAAATTACGTCAGTTGCAGCCCCTTCCGTGTGCCGATCGCAAAGTTGGCGGCGGCTCAGGCCGCCTTAGGGGCCTAACGAGGAATATTTTCTTTACTTGCCCCAGGGATTCCTGGAAAAGTAATCCGACCACTCGACCGAGACCTTGCACAAGCTTAACCCGAAATCTGCCTGGCCATGAATCTCTTCGCAGGCCTTTACTTTTACGAAATCGTTTTGCTTGTTCTCGGAATTGTCCTGTTCCTCACCATGCTCGTCGCGCTGATCGTTTCTCTTTTGAAAGGGAAAAGCATCGCACCCTTAGTGATGTTCTTTGTCATCTCTATTGTCATGATCGCGTTTCCGAGCATCGCCAAAGTTAGGTTCGATGAGCACGGCGTAGAAATCGATAAGGCGACTAATGAGGTGGTACAAAACCCATCGAATCCTCAGGCGAAAGCCAAACTCCAGAACCTGCTCGCGACGTCGACCGACCGCGCCAACAGTAGTCCCCAACGGCTTCTAGAAATCGCTCGAGCGCAAGCGGCTCTCGGCAAAAAGGAGAGTGCACTCCAGAATGTGGATCAGGCGCTCAAGATTGACCCACGCCTCAACGCAGCAAAGGACCTAAAAGGTCGACTCGAATCAGTTCCGACCTCCAATAACCCTGCACTCCTGCGGCGTGCCGTCCAAGAGAACAAGACCAGTCCGCGCTAAGGGACTCCCTGAACCAACTTGCTCTGCGGGTTGAAATTCCACGGAGTGGCGATCGTTGCCCGCATTTTCCGAGGTGTAGCACTATCTCGTTCCGGATCTGACATCCGTGTGACCCAGTCGGCAATGCGATCGGCCTCTTGTTCGTACATATCTCCCAGCGCATTGACCGTGAGTTTCGTCTGAAGTCTGACGGGAGTTTTCGAAAAGGCGGGTATCCTGCTGAAATCGTGGCCGCGCCGTGTGTCGTGTCGCGCGGAGGTTTCGTCGCGACCTTCTGTCTCTTGTGCGAATGCGGAAGCGGCGCACGGATCGGCATTCTTTCTCGTAGCAAGTGTTGATAACTTTTCTGCGGGGCGATTTGTCTTCTGAACGTGTGTTTTCATGGGTGGATTTTACGATGAGGGATACAAAGGGTGGGGTCTTATGAGTTAGTTGGGACGAGCGGCGAGAATAACTCGGCAATTGGTCTTAACAGTAGAGGACCTTCCGAGTGCGTCGATGGTAGCGAGGACGTCGCCCAGCGTGTCTGTTACCGGAGCGAGGAGATGACGCACTGGAGCAGAAAGCAGTGATGACATCGAGATAGGCTTGCAGCGCGGCGGAGCTATTCTGTGCGCGCCAGGCAATACATGACTCAGTCAGTACCTTTGGGATGGGCGGCCGAAAAACTACATTGGGAGGAGAAAACGCCATCAGCTGTTCAGAGACCAGCGCAACCCCCAGCCCAGTGCCGACCGATTGAAAGAGGCTCGACTCGAGTTCTACATCCTGAAGGACCCGTGGGATGAAGTTCGCCTTCCGGCAGGCCGCATCCAGCCAATGCCGGTAGCCAGCATAACTCGACTCTGAAAAACGGATGAAAAACATCGGCGCCAGGTCCTTTAACCTAAGTCCAGGTTTACGGGCAAGCGGCAGATTTCCGGGTAAGGCGATGACGGCCTTGTAGAATGCCACCCGGCGAAATCGCAGCCCCGCTTCGTCTGCCGCCTCACGAAGACCGACAAACCCGAGGTCGATTTTCCCTTCCCGCAAGGCTGCAACCTGGTTCTTGTAATTCAGATCGAACAGATTGGCCGATACAGTGGGATACGCATTCTGGAACAGGCCGAGGGTAGTGGGAAGCACGTCGCAAAAAAAATTGGCGGCGTATCCGATGTTTAGAACTGCGGTTTCGCGCCGGTTGAGCTGTTGCACCGCATCGACAATCTGAACGCTCAGCGCGAGGAGACGTTTGGCGTCGGCAAGAAAGGATTCGCCCTCGACCGTGAGGCTGACTCGCTGCTTCGTCCGATCGAGAAGGCGGACGCCGAGCTCGTCCTCCAAGTCTTTGACCTGACGGGTTAAGGCCGGCTGGGAGAGATGCAGCCTTTCTGCTGCTCTGGTAAAGCTCAGTGTCTCTCCCGCCGCCACAAAGTAGCGGAGATGCCGAAGCTCCATTCCTAACGGTATTTATCCGGTCGAAATCGAGACGGCAATATAAAAAACGATTCGGCAAAATCTCTGTGAAGCGGGGGAAATTTGGCTTCATGCGTACCAGACATAACGCGCCAAGAAACAAAGTATTAGCCCGATGTCGTTTTCGCCTTCATACAACACGGGAATTCGCATGAAGCGTCAAGCTTTGGCCGTTTGGACAGGAAGCTCCGATGATGGAGTCGGCACGATGACAACGGAGAGCGGTGTGCTATCGAACGCGGAATATCTTCCTCGGACGCGCTTCGCGCCCGGGAGTGGCACCGATCCCGATGAGCTTATCGCGGCATCGCTTGGAGGGTGCTTTTCCATGGCGCTGGCAAACGAACTCGAACTATCCGGCTTTAACGCGAAGCGAATCGAGACCACGGCCACAGCCACTCTCGAACACCTACCGACAGGCTGGACCATGATCCGCATGCAGCTCGACGTCCACGCGAGCGTCCCTAACGCCACCCAGGGGGATTTTGTCGACGCCGCGCTGGCGGCGAAAATGAATTGCCGGATCGCGCGCCTCCTTAATACGACCATCTCTCTGAACGCAAGTCTCGACAGTTGAATCAAGACGCTCATGAAGCCCTACGGTGTTCTTTCCCGATCACAGCGATCGATCGAGCCACCTCCTTTTAAAGCCAAAATTCAGTAATTCTATTATGCCAACACTAACTACTTATCCCGGCGTTTACATTGAGGAGATACCCAGCGGCGTGCGCACGATTACGGGCGTCGCCACTTCCATCACGGCCTTTCTCGGCCGCGCCTTGCGCGGAGCTATCAACGAACCAACGACAATTAACAGTTTCGCCGACTTTGAAAGAGGATTTGGCGGTCTCGATGCCGATTATCCGATGAGTTATGCCGTGCGCGACTTTTATCTCAACGGCGGCAGCCAGGCATTGATCGTTGCGCTTGGGAAAAATTCCGCGCCGGCCAAACAAAATGACGTCAAGCTGCAGGCGGCGAGCCCCGGGGAATGGGGCAACAAGCTCGTCTATGTCGTCGACTCCAAGGGTATCACGGACGATGTCGCTGAACGCTTTGGCCTGAATAAGAGTGATCTCTTTAATCTCACCATTTACGACGATCCGGGCACTGGCGTTGTGGAACAGTTTCTCAATGTCGCGATAACAGACGGCGCGGGCTCGAGGCGATTGGATCGGGTGCTGGCAGATGAATCCAATCTCGTCCGCGTGCAGTTGAAGGATGATGGAACACCGGATTTGCCGACCAAGCCTAACGACTCCGCAGCGGACGAAAACCCTTCCGATCCGGCCGCCGATTCGACTAAGTTCAAGTTTTTCTCCGGTGGAACAAAAAGCGACAGCCTAACGAATGATAATGACATTCTCGGCGACGAGAATAACAAGACCGGAATGTATGCTCTGGCCAAGGCCGACCTTTTCAACTTGCTTTGTATTCCGCCGGACACGCGTGGCGGCGACACGAGCAAAGGCGTCTACCAAGCTGCAATGACCTATTGCGCGAGCCGTCGCGCGATGCTGATCGTCGATTCGCCTGCCGCCTGGGGAGCAAACAAGGATACCGCCGCGGCTACCGCGAGAGATCATCTTTCCGATCTCGGGTTGACAGGAACGGAAGCGCGCAACGCGGCGCTTTATTTCCCACGAGTCGTAGAATCCGATCCGCAGTTGGGCGGCCAGCTCGATACCTTTGTGCCGTCCGGCATCATCGCCGGAGTCATGGCTCGCACCGATACCCAGCGCGGCGTATGGAAAGCGCCGGCGGGTTTGGACGCGGCGGTCAGCGGCACCCAGGGATTGCAGGCCAACCTGAACGATCCGGAAAACGGCATGTTGAATCCGTTAGGCATCAACTGCCTCCGTTTCTTTCCCGCCGCCGGCCGCGTGGTCTGGGGAGCGCGCACCTTGCGTGGTGCGGATCAATTAGCCGACGAGTACAAGTATGTTCCCGTGCGACGACTGGCGCTTTACATCGAGGAAAGCCTCTATCGCGGAACGCAGTGGGTGGTGTTTGAGCCTAACGATGAACCTTTGTGGGCGCAGATACGGCTGAATGTCGGCGCTTTCATGCACGGGCTTTTCCGCCAGGGCGCTTTCCAGGGGCAGACGCCGAAGGATGCTTACTTCGTCAAGTGCGACAAGGAGACAACGCCGCAGGACCAGGTCAACCTCGGGATCGTTAACATCGTGGTCGGTTTCGCCCCGCTGAAGCCGGCCGAATTTGTCATTATCAAGCTCCAGCAGATGGCAGGACAAATTGAAACCTAACCCAGCCTAACGAACAAAGGAGGAATGCATTATGGCTCAATTTAGTGTTAACGCGCAGCGCTTCGACCCTTATAAGAACTTCAAGTTCCGGGTGAAATGGGATGGCAAATATGTTGCCGGAGTAAGCAAAGTAGGCGCGCTCAAGCGCACGACTGAAGTGGTGAAACATAGGGATGGCGGCGACCCGAGCAGCAGCCGGAAATCTCCCGGACGAACCGAATACGAAGCTATCACCCTCGAACGCGGTGTGACTCACGACACCGAGTTTGAGAAATGGGCAAACAAAGTCTGGAATTTCGGTTCCGGTCTCGGTGCGGAAGTTTCGCTTAAGGACTTTCGCAAGGACGTCCTGATCGAGGTTTACAACGAAGCCGGACAACTCGCGATCAGCTACAAGGTGTTTCGTTGCTGGGTCTCGGAGTTTCAGGCCGAAGCTGACTTGGATGCGAACGCCAACGCGGTCCTCATCCAGCATCTCAAATTGGAGAATGAAGGATGGGAGCGCGATTACGAAGTGCCCGAACCGAGCGAACCAACCTTCACGGAGCCGGCCTGATGAAGATGCGCGTGGGCCGTCTCTCGCCAGGCAAGGAGCGCGGCGAAAGCGCGGGTTTCCACCGGTCAGGATTTCGCATGGATTTGCTCCATGGAACATGCGCTCTCAGCTGCTGAGGCGCTAAACGTCTGGGAACGGGCTCGCTCCGTTTCTCCGGTGGATTGCGCGCTATTGCTCGCCGCCTCGGCAGGCAACGGGGCTTCGCGCGATGAGCTCGCGCAATGCAGTATCGGTCGCCGCGACGCCCACTTGCTGAATCTGCACGAAAAACTTTTCGGACCAAAAATGACCGGCCGGGCCAACTGCCCCGCCTGCGCCCAGGCGATCGAAATGAATTTTTCTGTAACAGAGATTCGAGCTGGTTCCGAAGAAGGATTCGCCCCGCAGTTCACGACAAGATTTGAGGAGTACGAGATCACTTTTCGTCTCCCGAATAGCAATGATCTCGCTACTTTGGTCGAGGGCGACGATATCGTGACGCAAAAACGTCGTCTCGCGCAGCGCTGTGTGCTGAGCGCCAGTCGCGATGCCCAGGCAATCGCGTTCGAGCAATTGCCTAACGAAGCTGTCAGTGACTTGTCGGAGCGCATGGCCGAACTCGACCCACAAGGCGACGTCCAGTTGGCGCTGACTTGTCCACGATGCAGCAATCGCTGGGAGGCCCCGCTCGACATCGTCTCGTTCGTCTGGACCGAAGTGCAGGCGCACGCCGCTCAACTATTGCGCGACGTCCATTTGCTCGCTTCGAATTATGGCTGGCACGAGGCGGAAATTCTTAGCCTAAGTCCAGCGCGACGACAGGCCTACCTCGAACTCATTGCACAATGAGCGACTACCTTGGCAATCTTGTCACGCGAACGTTGTCACCTGAAGCGTTCGTGCGGCCGCGATTGCCGTCGCTCTTTGAGACCTCGCCGGTAGATCATTCGGCAAGTTTGGAGCTGGAAGAGGCAGGCATTTCCAGCACTCCACCAACGCCGTTGCCGGCGCCAAAAACTCATTCGACGACGTCAGAACCGGAGCACGAAGTGATCTCTAAGTCCCCACCAGCCACAGTTCGCTTGGATGCAGCGCGGAAGATACAGCCGGCGATTCTTGCGCCAACGGAGTCGGTTCTAAATCAATCCACGCCGCCTACGCCTGCGACTCAGTCATTTGAACCAGAAATGACAAATGTCGTGAAATCTCCGACGGGAGAAAATCGGTACGCCGACAAAGTTCACGAGCCATCGCCTGACAACCTTGTCCAAAGGCCACCCGACGGAGTGGGGAAATCGCACTCGGTTCCGGTTCGAGCGGAAGTTATCGCCGCCGATTCGCGCAAATATTCATCGCCTGCAGAACAGGTCGAAGGTGATGAGTCCAATCTTCGCGCTAACAAAGATGCGATTTCAATCGCTCCACGCTCGACGGAAAACTCCCAACCAGACTTTTCGAGTCGTCCAAAACCTGCGCTCAGCGCCGAGAAAGCGGGAACCGTTAAAGCGATCGTTCCCGCGATCCGTAACGTGCCTCACGTTCCATCTACTCCTGCACCGGCTGCGCCCGCGATTAACGTAACCATCGGCCGCGTTGAAATTCGCGCGACAACACCGCGGTCGTCGCCGCCGCAAAAGGCGCAACCGAAATCGTCGAAAGTCTTAAGCCTTGAGAATTATCTGCGGCAACGTGCCAAAGGAGGCCAGCGGTGAGCAACACCCTGGCCATCGGCGCGGTCACCGCCACCCTGCGCAATTTGCTCGACAAAGCCATCGCAGAGGAAGGCGGCGGAATGCACGCCACGACGCTGGCTCCGGAGAAAGCGCAAACCTTCGGCCAGGGAGATGGCCCGGGTCGGATCAATTTGTTTTTGTATCAAACTCAGATCAACGCCGCCTGGAGAAACATGGACATGCCAGGCCGGATCAAGCCTAACGAGACCGGCCAGCCGCCGCTCGCGCTTGATCTCTATTATTTGCTCACCGCCTACGAACGGGACGATGGCGATCCTTCCGTCATGGCTCACCGTTTGTTAGGCCGGGCCATGCGCACGTTCCACGATCATCCGGTCCTGGGCGCCGATGAAATTCGCGCCGCTCTTACCGATAACGATCTCGCCGACCAGATCGAGCGCGTTCGCATCACGCCGCAACCGATGCCGGTCGAGGAATTCACTAAACTGTGGACGACATTCCAGGTCGGTTATCGCATCTCCGCCGCCTATCATGTTTCGGTGTTGCTGATCGACAGCACACTACCTTCGCGGACACCGCTGCCGGTCCTCACTCGCGGAGCCAAGGATACAGGCGCGGTCGCACAAGCAAATTTGGTCCCGCCATTTCCCACGATCGCCTCCGTACTGCCAGATGTGCAGCCGCCCGGTTCTGAAACAAGCGCGGTCCTGGGAAATAATCTGTTAATCACCGGTCATGACCTCGACGGCACCAATGTGTCGGCTGAGGTCGCGCACCCGCGTTTGCCGGATCCGATTTCCCTGCCACCGCCTGGGAGTGCAACAGCAGCGGCAATCATAGTCAATCTACCTGATCAACCACAAAACTTTCCCGCCGGCATTTATACGATTGCGGTTTCGGTCGTTCGCCCTAACGAGACTAACTCCCGTACCTCGAATGCACTCCCGTTCGCGCTCGCTCCGCAAATTCTCTCGAATCCACCGGTGAGCGTGACGCGAAATGGTGACAAGATCACCATCGCTCTCTCATGCAGCCCGGAAGTCTTACCCGCGCAGCGCGTCGCTTTGCTGCTTGGTAGCGATGAAGTGCCCGCCGAACCGCATGCGGCAAAGACCGCCAATTTGGCTTTCATCGCGTTGGACGATCCGACGGGAAAATTCGCCTCCGGTGATTATTTTGTGCGGCTCCGGGTTGATGGCGTCGACAGCCTCCTCATCGATCACACCGTTCAGCCGCCGCAGTTCAAAGCTGCGCAGAAGCTAACCATCCCGCCATGACCTCATCCGATTCATGGCAGGAAAACAACGCGCGAAAGTTGTCGTCGGCTTTGGCGGAGCTGCGGCAACGCCTGGAGGAATTCTCCCAGCGCACCGAGTCATCACACACGAACGCTGCGAAGAAGGACGCGACCGCAGCTTCGCCGGAAGATAACACCGATCCCGGTCTAGCTTCGGCGCTCGAATTACTCAGCAACCGGCTTGCTCTTTCGACGTTCGAGCGCAACATCCTCTTGCTTTGCGCGGCGATGGAGTTGGACACGCGCATCGCCGGTCTGTGTGCCAAGGCGCAGGAAGATTCGCAAAAAAATTTCCCGACCTTTGCTCTTGCGCTGGCTCTTTTCGACGAAGCTTTCTGGGATGCGCTTTCGCCGGAACGCCCGCTGCGCTACTGGCACCTGCTCGAAATTTCGCAATTTGGGGCGCAACCGCTGACCACCAGCGCGCTACGCGCCGATGAACGAATCGTCAGTTATCTCAAAGGTCTGAACTACCTCGACGAACGGGTCGCGTCGCTCTTCCTGCCGCTCAACCTTTCCGCGGACGCACTCGAACTCGCGGCGTCCCAGGAAGTCGTCGTGCAAACGATTTTGCGACGCTGGCGGCAACCGGCGGAGAGCGGCGCTCTCCCCGTCGTGCAGCTTGTCGGGACCGATTCTCAGAGCAAACAACTCATCGCCCATCATGCCTCCGCGCGACTAAATCGGCAGCTTCATCGCCTAACGATTGAATCACTCCCCGGCAGCCCGACCGATTTGGAACTGTTGGCTCGGATCTACGAGCGTGAGAGTCGATTGCTCCCGCTGGCGCTTTATCTCGATGCCGAAGAATTGAGCGGCCCCCTTGAGCGTTCGAGCGCGTTGAGCCGTTTTCTGGCTCGCAGCGATGGGTTGTTCTTCATTGGAACGCGCGAACCCCTGCCGCAGTTGGAGCGTCCACACTTCTCAGTGGACGTAGCGAGACCAACGACCGCCGAACAAGAAGGCGCCTGGATCGCCGCGATTGGTGACGAAGCTGGCGCAATGCCGGCGCGACTCGTAGGTCAATTCAATCTGAGTCTTGCGCGCATTCACCAGCTCGCCGCTTTAGCCAAAACCGAAGCGCAGGAATCGAATGCGCCGGCGCCGCAAAAAACCTGGGCGATCTGTCGCGCCAGTGAATGTCCGCGGATGGATGCGCTTGCCCAGCGGCTGGAACCAAAGGTTACCTGGGACGACCTGGTCCTACCTGCGGAACAAACGATTGCTTTGAAACAAATCGCGGCCCAGGTCGGACACCGCCATCGGGTTTATCACGACTGGGGATTCGAGCGCAAAATGAACCGCGGCTTCGGTATCAGCGTTCTCTTTGCGGGCGATAGCGGAACGGGCAAGACAATGGCGGCCGAAGTGATCGCCAATGACCTCGATCTGAATTTGTATCGCATCGATCTCTCCGCCGTCGTCAACAAGTACATCGGCGAGACAGAAAAAAATCTGCGAAGGCTTTTCGACGCCGCTGAAGAAGGCGGCGCGATCCTCTTCTTTGATGAAGCCGATGCGCTCTTCGGCAAGCGCAGCGAAGTCAAGGACAGTCACGACCGTTACGCCAACGTCGAGATCAACTATCTTCTGCAACGCATCGAGTCATATCGAGGCCTGGCCATTCTTGCCACGAACATGAAAAGCGCGCTCGACACCGCCTTTCTCCGGCGACTGCGCTTCATCATTAATTTCCCTTATCCAAACCAGGCCGATCGGCGACGGCTATGGGAGAAAGTCTTTCTCCAAGCCGACGCGAAGAACAATCTTGTCACACCACCACTTGGCAACCTCGATTACGAGCGGCTCGCCAGATTGAATCTCGCCGGTGGCAACATTCATAACGCCGCCCTCAATGCCGCCTTTCGGGCCGCAGCCGAGGATTCAAAAGTGACGATGCCACTGGTACTGGAAGCAATCAGAACCGAATTGCGCAAGGTGGATCGTCCTATCAATGAATCCGATTTCGATTGGCGAGAACGTGTCCTTAATCCCGGGGCCAAAAATGGTGCGGTCCTTATACGATGAGCATCTCTTTGCACATTGAACGACTCATTCTGGAAGGGCTACCCATTGCGTCAAATAGCGGTCCCCAGTTACAAGCTGCGGTCGAAGCTGAGCTGACCCGGTTACTTGCAAGTGACATGACTCTTTCCGCGAAGTCGTCTAGCCGAGTCCGCGTCCTTGGTAACCATCTGCAAATCCAATCCGAAAATAACGCCACGGAACTCGGGACCAAGATCGGGCAAACCCTCTTCACGACTCTTGATTCCGCAGGATTTGTGGCCGGTCACATGCCATCCCCAGCTCGTCAAAACCGATGTACTCAATCAGAAAGTCGTACTGACCCGCCTCTAACAAACCAACAACGGAGATAACTATTTCCCGCAAATTCTAACTGCCAATGTTTCCTTTTCCAACTCACCACAGTTACTCCACCGCGGGATCGTCTCTTTTCACAGGCAGCTGATGAAACTGTGCAAACCATGATGAGTCGCGCGCAACCATCAAAAAGGGACCCATCGCTCACTCCGGTGCGAGGCGGCATGCTGCAACGCAAGTGTGCCAGCGGCGGCGCTCGACGATCTAGAGTGACCGCGTAAGACATGCAAATGATCGCAAGAATGCACAAGACGAGCGGCGACTTGAGATCCATGCCCAAGCAAAGTGGCGGACTTTTGCAGCGTAAGTGTGCCTGTGGCGGCACACCGGGACCTACGGGCGAATGCGAGGCATGTCGCAAGAAGCGCATGCAAAGAAAGTCAGAAGCCGCGCGACAGGACACTCGTCATGAATTCTCTGCGCCGCCCATCGTTCACGAGGTTTTGCGCTCGCCCGGCCAGCCGCTCGATCCAGACACGCGTGGGTTCATGGAGCCCCGCTTTGGCCGCGACTTTAGCGACGTCCGAGTTCACAACGACGCAAAGGCGGCAGACTCAGCGCGTGCCGTGAACGCGCTGGCGTACACGGTGGGAAAGGATGTGGTCTTTGGCCAGGGCCAGTATCAACCTGCCGGCAGCGCTCGGCGCAGCCTGCTAGCGCACGAACTAACCCATGTCGTCCAGCAGCAGGACGCGGCCCCTGCGTTGGACTCTGACCTCAGAGTGAGCGAGGCAGATAGCGCGGCCGAGCGCCAGGCTGAATTCATCGGTCGAGGACTGCTTCCTCGCGGATCTGCGCCACCGATTTCCCGCTGCGACAGTGCCCTGCAGCGCCAGGACGGAACGGGAGCTGGTTCGCGGGCGCCTACTCCACGGAAAACTATCTGGATTAACGTCGGCTTTGACTCCAGTGCCCAGGCTAACGAATTAACTATGCGGAAGCTGCGTACCTCCGTTGCCGTCGAAAAGACAGCCATATTTTTGTGCTGTGTCATGAACTCCGCTGCGTGCGATGTCGATGTTAAGACTCACTACGACTGGAACAGAGCTAATAAGCCAGCGCCCACTGATGGAGACTATGACTCGGACAACGCCGCCGATCGCACTCTGCGTGACAAAAATCTGGCCGCCATCTCTGGTCCATCCTCCGGCCGGAAAGTGTTAGTCACCGAAAGCACGCTGAGTCAGACGTGGCAGGGCGCGCGTATCTTCCCGCGCGCCAACACAGGTTCAGCAGGTATCCTGTGGAACCGCAACCTGGCAGCCGACGATACTTTAGCGCATGAATCCGGTCACGCTGCGGGTTATGCCGGCGATGCCGAAGGCGGATCGCATAGCTCGGATCCCGATAATCTGATGTCGCCTGGATCAAAACGCCACGCTGGCGCCGTACCTGACGCTAACTGGTGCACGCAGATGGCAAGCACCGCGACATGAAAGCTGAGAACCGACCATGAGCTACTTGTCCACCGCCAGCAGGAAACAGATCCCCGCTTCTTTGCTCACTTCGCCAGGGATTTTACAACGCAAATGCGTTTGCGGCGGAACGCCTGGACCAACGGGCGAGTGCGAGGAATGCAAGCATAAACGCCCTGGACTTCAGGCGAAACTCGCGACTAACAAGCCCGGGGACCGATATGAAAAGGAAGCCGATGAGATAGCCGAGGCTGTAATAAGCGACAGACGAGCAAACCGGCCGCTCCTTCATTCGTTAGGCCACGCCGCTTCGACATCACGCGAAGGACTAACGAGCGACGTGTCGACAAAATCAAGGGTGAGCCAGGTCGAGACTGTGCGTCGGAAGACCGCAGCCGGGTCGTCGGCGACGACTGCGCCTCCGATTGTGCACGACGTCCTCGGTCAAAATGGTCAACCTCTCGAACCTGCCACGCGTGAGTTTATGGGGAAAAGTCTGGGCTATGATTTTACTCAAGTGCGCGTGCACACCGATGCCCGCGCCGCCGCGAGCGCGCGCGTTCTAGGAGCCAACGCTTACACGGTCGGAAATAAGATCGTGTTTGATTCCGGCCATTATCGTCCCGGCTCCGCCGAAGGACGCCGCTTACTGGCCCACGAGCTGGCGCATGTCGTCCAGCAATCGCAATTTGGATTTCAGCCTGCGGGCGGCCCTCCGCTCCAACGCCAATCCAAAGGCTCCGGCGCTTTACCCTTCGGTGTCTATCAATACGATCGTTCCAACTTTTCCGATCGCTTCGACGGCGAAGTCGACACTCGTAATCATCGGGTGACTTTAACAATGCGACTGGCCATGAATGACGCCGTGGCGGCGGACTCATTCGTAGCAAAGGCAAAGCGTATCCTTTCCTTTTTCATGGCTGCCAAAGAGCTCATCGAGAAAGCCTGGCGCAATACGGCCTTTGGTCTCAAGTCGAGTTGCATGGCAGAGCATTACTCCGTTCAGGTCAATCTGTTACTCGACTACGGTAGTCCACACCAAACGATCACTCTTTGGGGAGACAAGGGAGAACGCAGTAATTCCACTAACTGGCAATTGAGTGATACAACAAGCAGGATCAGGACGACACCAGTTCTGGTCGATGTCAAAAAGCCGCCCTCCTCGCCGGACAACCTCCGCCAAGTCGACTTCGCGCAGGTCCCGGTGATGCACGAATTTGGGCACCTTATGGGTTTGGATCATCCGCTTTGTAAAGGAGAGGACACACGTTGCTACGGGGTAACCTTCGAGCAAAAGGATGACTTGATGGGTTACGGGAGCACCATTTCCGCGCGCGACATGGAACCTTTTGTCAAGATCATGAAACGCTACGGCCAGGAGAAGCTGCCGCGAGAATGCAACGACTGGAAGGCGGTTTCGGATTAACGACTCAAGGATGACGAACGAAAGACGACCATAGACAGATGAAGCAAAACGTTGCCATTGCCAGATCGTCCAGCTCCGCCACACATTTCGCGGGTGCACCGCGGAGCGACCGTTTCTCGCTCGTTCGACAGGTCCTGCAATCGCCCGGTTATCCATTGGAAGGAGAAACACGTGAAGTGATGGAGAAACGGTTTGCCCACGATTTTGCCAAGGTCCGGATTCACACCGATGAGCGGGCGGGACATTCCGCCGACGCGATTGAGGCGAACGCTTACACCGTCGGTAACCATGTCGCTTTTGGTCCCCGGCAATTCAATCCCATTACTAACCTCGGCCGCCATCTTCTCGCGCACGAATTAACTCATACCATCCAACAGTCGGACTGCGGACATGACAGGCTATCTCTGGCCAGGTTAGATTCCCCTTTGGAGACGGAAGCGGAGAGAGCAGCAACGGAAGTCGATCGTGCCAAGCCAGTAAATGTTTCCAAATCGGGTGAGCGCGGAATCGCGCTTCAGGCGAAGACGGAGGCCAAGGCGGAATCGACCGGGGAGGAAAAAGAGGAGGAAGCTAAACCAGTCGTCGGCGCCGGAACGCCGGTGAGTCGTATTATTGTAGACTTGCGCAGCGGCCGGGTGGGTTTTGCGGTGCCGGCGCCGCAGGGTTACATCCTGGGAACTGTCTCGACTGACTTAAGACCAGGCCAATACAAGGTTTCCCCTGACCCAAGCAAGCAGCAATGGATCTTTAAGGCTGGCCAGGTGAAGTCCGGTCTCCGCTTTCATGTCGAATTAGAAGGCGCAGATCCCTGGTCGCTGTCTTATCCGGACGAGTTGATTGTTTCGGTAGGATTCAGTTCGGGAAGAAAAGGCGGTGGGCCGTCAGGACAGACTCCGCAGGATGCAGACGCCGATCTCATCCGCATCTTTGACGAAGCGGGACCTGGAAACATCCCAGAGGACCCGAGCATTGATGGCTTTGTCGATTTCGTTTACGACCCGCAAATCATCGAGGGGACCGGCAAGTTTTCACCCTTTGTCACTCTTCGATTCCTCGATGGTTCAGAGGAACAGATCAGCATCGATACGATCGATGAAGGAACCGAGAAACCGGCGAACGCTGTGAGCGGCATCTCGGCGACGGGTCGGACCGTTCCGGCAAAACTAAATTGCGCCACGACTCCTAACCTTTGCAGTATGAGAAAGGCGATCAAGCGCACCCAGCAGGTGCTGCTCGAGAAGTGGGATGCAGAGTTACTAAGTAAAGAACTGGAGACTTTTCCGCAGGTATTCTCTGTCCTCGCCCAGGTAGGTATCATTGGAGCGAATGCAAAGGCGTTTGAGATTACAGGTAAACCGGCCAATGCGCGCGGAGGACTTAGAGGCACCGGTTCGAAGGCAGCGGTCGAAGCCGCAAAACGCGTCAAGCCCTTGAATGGAACGGTAAACGTAGGCGGCGGTTTGGAAGAAGGAGCCGAGCAAGTGACTAACCTTAATCCAATCAAGCCGGGCACCGGAGGTCCTACCAAGGGCATCCCTAATCACGTCAAAGCCGGTTTTGAAGAGATGGACCAGGTGTTTGAACCTGGTTCGGTGCAAAAGGTGATCTCGAGAAAGCTCACCTCGAGCACGGTGGATTGGCCGCGGGCGGCGCAGGCGACCGCCAAGGTTATGGCTCCCGGCGGGAAGGTCCGCCTCAACGTGTGGCAACTAGGCGAGCAGGACAGCGCCCTGATCAAAGAGGCGTTCGAAAAGGCTGGCTTCAAAAATGTTAAGGTTTTGGGGAAAGGATCGAGTGTGGTTCTGGCTGATTGGTAACTCCTATGAGCACTTTTCCTAACTCACCGCGTGTGCTTAAGGGAGCGATTATTGGGATCGATCCCCTCAATCCTTTGGCCAGCGTGGTCATCTTCCAATATAACCCCGATACCATGACCCGGAAGCTTGAGCCGAGGGCGGTCAGCGCGGAAGGCGATCGCGGTGAGGCCTTTCGCCTTACCGGTGCGCCAAAGGAAACAATCACTCTCAGTGTGGAGATCGATGCCACGGATCAACTTGAACTCGGACAGGCGCCCGCTACTTCAGTTGGCATATATCCGACGCTCGCAGCACTCGAGATGCTGGTTTATCCCAAAACCGCAGCAGTCATAGCCAACGATGTGTTATCTGCTATCGGGACGATAGAGATCATCCCTGCCACCGGCCCTATGATCCTGTTTGTCTGGGGACCACAGCGAGTTCTGCCAGTCCGGATCGCGAGCTTTAGCATTACGGAGGAAGCGCACGATACGAACCTCAATCCAGTTCGGGCCAAGGTAGAATTATCGCTCACTGTCTTGAGTTACCAGGACTTGCCTCTCCTTAGCCCCGGTAACGTCCTTTTCCTTGCCCATCACATCGCCAAGGAGGTCATGGCGACCACGAATACTTTTAATAATATGCAAAGCACGGGCGTTCAGGCTTGATCCAGTCATGCAAACGATGAATTTTCCGTCCACCAGTCGTTACTACAATTACAACACCGCGACTTTTTCTACGAGCGACGGCCGTACAATTGTTTTCCTGACCCGCCGTTTCCTTCCACAACCGGAAAGCTTTTCCTTGCTACAGGTGTACGCCGTCTCCGAAGGCGATCGACTCGACAATATCACCGCACGTTTCCTTGGCGATCCAGAGCAATTCTGGCGTATCTGCGACGCGAACCGTGCGATGCGACCCGAGGAGCTGACTGAAACCATCGGACGCCGTCTTCGGATTACTCTGCCGGAAGGCATACCAGGGGCAACCAATGCTTAATGGCGTTCATCTCACCTTGCTGATGGGGCCGCTCCCTGTGCCGATCCCGGCACCGTTGCCGCTCGTCGAGGCGTTGCAGAGCGTCCAGGTGAGCAGCGAGCGAGAGAGGACCGGCTTTCAACTCAAGTTTTCACTCAGTAAGACATCTCTGATTCAGTTAGCCCTTTTGCCGGCCGGACTTCTCGACCCGATGGTCACTCGCGTCGTCGTTATTGTTACTTTTCTCGGGATACCGCAGGTCATTTGCGATGGCGTTGTGACGCGCCATGAGTTAGCGCCCAGCAGCGAGGCGGGTCAATCGACACTGACACTAACAGGGGAGGACCTAAGTGTCCTGATGGATGTGGTGGAAATGAGGTTACCCTATCCAGCGATGCCGGACGCGGCCAAGATTGGAATAATCCTGAGCAAGTATGCCATGTTCGGAATTATTCCCATGGTAATCCCGCCCCTCGTGGATACGGTAAAGTCGCCTACGGAAGGCTTTGAATCACAAACCGAGACCGATCTTTCGTATATCAAAGGCCTGGCCTCGCGCTGTGGCTATACCTTCTACGTCGAACCAGGCCCTGCACCTCTGACCAGCACCGCTTATTTCGGCCCGGACGTGCGGATTCCAATCCCCCAGCCCGCTCTCAGCGTAAACATGGACTGGGCAACAAATGTCGAGTCGCTGAGTTTTAGTCTGGATGGATTGTCCAAGAAGGTCACCGTGATCACCGTTTTGGATCCGATCACGAAAAAGATTCCGATCCCGATTCCATTGCCGAACATCGACGTGCTCAACCCGCCGTTAGGATTGCGCCTGACTCCACCGGCCAAGATCGTCTTCTCCGATGACATGGCGAACCTGTCGCCTGACGAAGCGGCGAAGAAGGCCTTCGGGTTATTGCGCGACGGTGCGGACGCCGTGAGTGGCAACGGCTCGCTGAGTGTGCCCGCGGTATGGGAGTATCTTGCGCGCGCGATTACTCGTGGGTGTGCGCGGCGCAGGGATCTCTTACGATGGATTATACTATGTCGCGAGTGTTACGCACGACCTCAAGCGCGGCGAATACAAACAAAGTTTCACTCTTTCACGTGATGGCTTGATTTCCCAAACGCCGGTTGTGCCTGCCTTACCATGAACCAGAAATACTTCGGTAAATATCGCGGCACGGTCCTGAACAATGTGGACCCAGAGTTACGTGGAAGATTGATGCTTAACGTGCCGGATGTGCTGGGTGTGATCCCTTCGAGCTGGGCCGAGCCCTGTGTTCCGCTGGCAGGACCAACCGGCCCGCCCATGGGTGTCTATTTCGTCCCACCGATCGGCGCAGGAGTATGGGTGGAATTCGAAGGTGGTAACCCGGATTATCCCATCTGGAGTGGCTGTCGCTGGGGATCGGCCGCAGATATCCCCGCGCTGGCCAAGGCCGGTAATCCCGCTGACCCTAACATTGTCATGCAGTCGCTCCTGCAACATACATTCATGATCAGCGACCTGCCTCCAAGTCCGGCAACGGGTGGAATCATTCTTAAGAGTGCGACCGGGGCAATGATTGTCGTGAATGACAGCGGTATTTACATTCAGAATGGGAAAGGCGCATCGATTACGATGATCGGGCCAACCGTGACGGTGAATAACGGAGCACTAACGGTCATATGAACCCGGAGGTTAAAAGGAGTTAGCGTAACTTATGCCAGGATTTCTAGTCCACGTAGGCGCACAGGTGATGTGCTCGCATGCCGGCCAGGCTCAACCGACGGTACCGAATCCGCGCGTGACCGTGAGTGGTCAGCCGACCGTCCTAATGACGATGCCTTATGTTGTGGCGGGCTGCACGCTACCGCCGCCGCCAGGAGCGAACGGCCCCTGTGTCACCGCCCAATGGCTCACCGGCACGACGCGTGTTCTATCCAATGGCCAGCCGCTCTTGGTGCAAAGCAGCCAGGCAATCTGCGCGCCCACTGGAACGCCGCTCATCATTGCTGTCACTCAAATGCGAGCGAGCGCCACGTAGAGCAAACATGAATCTGGATTTCCCATACCATTTCGACCAGCGCGGCCGTACGGCGGCGACTGACTATGACGATCATATCCGCGACATGATCGAAGAGTTTCTCTTCACCAATCCAGGCGAGCGCGTCAACCGGCCAGACTTTGGGAGTGGATTGTTGCAGATGGTGTTTGCGCCGAATAGTCCCGAAATCGCCTCCGCCTTGCAATTCACCATCCAGGCCGGCCTGCAACGCTGGCTGGGCGACATCATCGTCGCGCAAAAGGTCGAGGTGACCGCTGAGGACTCGACTTTGAATGTGGTCGTGCAGTACGTCGTTAAAAGCACGAACGAAACCCAAACCGCAACCTTTACCCAAACATTTTGATACCCGACTAACCGTGAGCTTTTGTTGCCAACAGGATGACCGCCGCGACGCGGTGCGAGATGCGAAAGGACTTAACGGCCTGGACTACGTCGAGGTCAGCAATGACCAACTGACCCTGACTGTATTCTTCCTCGGCAAGCTGCCGTCCGAGTTAAGTGAGGAAAAACCGGATCTGGCGAAATACCTTAAGCTTTCCGGCGGTCAGCGCGTGACCGACATACACATTACCCAAGTCACGCCGGTGGCCGATTCCGATCCCGAGAAAGATGATCAGCTTGTCATCGAACTCGACAAGTATGGCGACTTTTCGACTTATACTCTGAGCCTGGTCGGCGTTAAGCAGATTGACCCGCGTTACCAGCAGGTTGAGTTCACTTTCAAGGTAAACTGTCCATCCGATCTGGACTGCGCACCGATCTGTCAATGCCAGCCGGAAGAGTTAACTGAGCCCGAGATCAATTATCTCGCTAAAGACTATGCCAGTTTTCGGCAACTGGCCTTCGACCGGCTGGCTTTGCTCGTGCCGGATTGGAAAGAGCGCCACGTTCCCGATCTGGGGGTGGCGCTGGTGGAACTGTTGGCTTACACCGGCGATTACTTGAGTTATTACCAGGATGCGGTTGCGACAGAAGCCTATCTCGACACAGCCCGTCAGCGTATCTCGGTGCGGCGACACGCGCGATTGGTGGGTTATAAGTTGCATGAAGGCTGCAATGCGCGCGCCTGGGTCGTCATCAAAACCGATACCGATTTTGAGCTCGATCTGGGAGATGTCTCATTTATCACCGGTGTCGATGCGCCGCAATTAGCCGGCAAATCGATTTTGAACTGGTCGGACCTATCTGAAATCTCGGCGAACAGTTACGACGTTTTCGCTCCGATGGATCTACGAGGCGCGACATCACTTAAGTTTTACGCTGCTAACAGCGAGATGCATTTCTATACCTGGGGCGAGACGGAATGTTGCCTCGAACGAGGCAGCACCTCGGCCACGCTTTTGGACGGGTCGGAGGAAACTCCTATCACCTCTCCCGATCAGCCCGAACTGAAAATGCAACCTCCGCGCGCGCGGAAGCGTCAATTGGAAGCGGGAGATATCCTAATCTTCGAAGAAGTGCTTGGACCGGTAACCGGAGATCCCGCCGATGCGGACCCGACCCACCGACACGCGGTTCGTTTGACCAAGGTTAATCCGGGGATCGATCCACTCTACAATCAGCCTATCATAGACATTGAGTGGGCGGAGCAGGATGCACTCCCGTTTCCACTTTGTATCTCGGCGATTGGGCGGGCGCCCGATTGCAGGTATCTCGAAAATATAACTATTGTACGCGGTAACGTAATCCTGGTGGATCACGGCGCCATTTTCGAAGAAGAGCTTGGTGAGGTGCCCACGCTGACAACGCAGGCGGTATGCGAATGCGCCGATCATCCCAGTGACATCCAAACGATCGCTGGATTGTTTCGACCGCATTTGTCGAAGGCCGGGTTAACTTTTCGGGCGCCATTGCCGACGGACAGTCCCGTCGCGACGCAATGGGGACCGGCCGCGTCGCTCTTGAGTCAGGACGTTCGCGCAGCCCTGCCGCAGATTCAGCTCGGTTCCCAACCTAACGAGCAATGGACTGCGACCTATGACTTGGTTGAAAGCGGTCCAACCGATCGCAACTTCGTCGTGGAGATCGATAACGACGGCGTTGCGCATCTGCGCTTCGGCGACGGCGAACTCGCCTTTCAACCGACCGCCGGCGGAAGCTTCCGTGCCACTTATCGGCTCGGCAACGGTGTGACTGGGAATGTCGGCGCCGAAGCGATTTGTTGTCTGGTTCTGAACAAGACCAAGATCAGCGGTTTGTCGATCACCGTTCGTAACCCTCTGCCAGCACAAGGCGGTACCGATGCCGAACCGATGCTCGAAGCGAAATTGTTTGCTCCTTCAGCAATCCGTGATCCCAAGAAAATTCAACGAGCAATCGTCGCAGAGGATTACGCACTGATCGCGGAGCGAAATGCAAAGATCCAGCGGGCATCCGCGGCACTCGTCTGGACGGGAAGTTGGTACGAAGCTGACGTCGCAATCGATCCGCTGAAAAGCGAGCACGCGAGCAACGAACTACTTTGTGAACTCGAACGCGAGTTACGCCAGGTTCGCCGCATTGGCCATGACTTACACGTGCTTTCCGCGAGTTATGTTCCGCTGGATCTAAAGCTCGAAGTTTGTGCGTTACCGGGATATCTGCGCGCACATGTCAAAGCGGCGTTACTCGATGCATTTAGTGACCACGTTTTACCTGACGGGCGACGCGGATTTTTTCATCCGGATAACATCACTTTCGGCGAAGGAATTTTCTTGAGCAGGATCATCGCGACCGCTCAGGCGGTGACCGGAGTCGAGTGCGTAACAGTAACCCGATTCCAGCGGCTTTTTGAGTCGCCCAACCATGAGCTCGAAAATGGCGTCCTGCCGCTACGGGTGAACGAAATCGCGCAACTGGATAACGACCCAAATTATCCTGAGCACGGCAAACTCGAGGTTGGCGTGAAAGGAGGCCGATAGGATGACTAGTAAGACCTGCGGTTGCACGACGGAGACCTGTGGCTGTTGCGAAGGGATTCAAGCGCTGACTCCTCAGTCGGTCATCAATCGTCCTGGCTTGAGTGCGTTGAGTTATCGTGTTGGCACCCACGGTGCCTTCCTGGAAACGATGAAGGCGCGTCTCTCCACTATGACGGTGGATGCGCCAAGTACGGACGGCCTGACTCTGGAGACGATGACTCCGCTGCGCGACCTCACGACGCGCGACCCGAGCGATTTCTCAATCGCGTTGCTCGATAGCTGGGCCACGATCGGGGACGTGCTTAGCTTCTATCAGGAGCGGATTGCGAGCGAAGGCTTTCTGCGTACCGCCACCGAGCGACGCTCAATTCTCGAACTGGCGCGGTTGATTGGTTATAAGTTGCGACCAGGTGTGGCGGCGACGGTTTACCTCGCCTACACGATTGACGAAAACCAAACCACACCGGCACAGATTCCCGCCGGCGCGCGTTCGCAAAGTATTCCCGGGCCAGGTGAGTTACCACAGTCCTTTGAGACGAGTGAGGCGCTCGACGCTCGCGCGGATTGGAACAACTTACAGGTCCGTCTTACCCGGCCGCAGAACATTACTCTTGCCAACGCGATGGCGATTGAAACCATCTATGTCGCCGGCGCGAACAACAACCTCAAGGCCGGCGATTCGCTGCTCCTGGTGTTTGGAGCGAACGGAAGTCCTTCTATTTTGCGCACGGCACAGAGTGTCGAGAGCCAGTTTGAATCTAATCAAACCCGAATTGAGCTCCAGGCAATTGCGCCACTTTTGCTCAGCGCGCTCAATGCGTTACTCACCTTTCGGGACGCCATCAAAAGCCTCCCTGGTGCAAGTACTGAGAATGGGCAAAGGATTCTTTCGCTAGCGGACGACTACGTAACTCAAGCTTACCTCGGCGCAGGCACTCCAGACGTGTGGGCGGTGGAATTCAAGCGTTACGGCGCACCCGAGGTAGATGACTTCGTCCCTGCTTATAATGACTTTGCCATTAAGCTGGGCGATCTTTTCAAGAATCCGACCGGTGTAACAGGCCAGCCCGCCGCGACGACCAACCTTTCGCTCTTTACGGGGTCGCTGCTTCTGCCCGCCCAGCCTCAGGTGGCGGGTAGCCTGCAATTGAGCCGCAGCTTGAGTAACTCCTTTCAAGTCAGCGCGGATTCCAACCCGCAATTGCTGGTAAAGTTTGCGCCGAGACTCAGTACCAGTTTTTACACCGCCTGGGCCAACGCCAATATCAACGATGCGACGCCGGAGTTAAAAGGGGTCTTTGTTTTACGCACGGAAGCTTCACTCTTCGGTGCCAACGTACCTAAGATACCCACTTACAACGACAACGTGCCCAATCCACCTAACGACTGGGACGAATGGCCCATGGATAATTCGGAAAGTACTAACTGTGTCTTTCTCGATCAAAATTATGACGCCATTCAATCTGGCAGCTATGTCCTGGTTCAGCAGGGTCTTGACACGCGCGCTGTCAAGTTAGTCAAAAGCACGCAAACCATCCAACGCAACGCTTACAATATCAGCGGCAAGACCACCAAACTGGTTTTCGCGGATGATTGGAGGAGTAGTAACGGCGGTGATCTTTCCACCTTGCGCTCTGTCCTGGTGCGCGGGCAAAGCGAACAACTTGCGCTCGTAGAAGAACCGGTCACCGGCGATGTCGCCGGTCAGGAAATCCCGCTCGACGAACTCTATGATTCCCTTAAGTCGGGTCGCTGGGTCATTCTTTCGGGCGAACGCGCGGATATTGCTGGCGTGAGTGGCGTCGAGTCGAGTGAGTTACTCATGATCGCCAGCCTGCGTCAGGATTTCGACTCGGCCCTGCCAGGTGACAAAACCCGCACCACTCTCTTGCTGGCAACTCCGACGGCTTATTCCTACAAGCGGGAGACGCTAAAGATTTACGGCAACGTCGTTAAAGCTACACATGGCGAAACACGGAACGAAACACTCGGCAACGGAGACGCCACGCAGTCATTTCAAAGTTTCACACTAAAGCAGCCGCCGCTCACCTTTGTCTCCGCGCCCAATCCGTCGGGCGTGGAGACCACACTCGAGGTTTTTGTAAACAACGTGCAGTGGCACGAATCCGACACACTTGCGGGACTGGACCTAAAGGATCGGGCCTTTATCACCAAGACCAACGATGAAGAAAAGACCACGGTGATTTTCGGAAACGGAAAAGAAGGCGCGCGACTCCCGACCGGCATGGCAAACGTCGTCTCGATTTATCGCAATGGAATTGGCCAGCCGGGCAATGTGAAGGCCGAACAAATCAGCCTGCTGCAAACGCGCCCTTTAGGCGTGAAAGCGGTGATCAATCCACTGGCCGCCTCGGGCGGAGCGGACCGCGAAAATCGCGATCAAGCCCGAGAAAACGCGCCGCTGGCGGTCATGGCGCTCGACCGGCTCGTTTCGGTGCAGGATTACGCGGATTTCGCGCGCACGTTTGCAGGGATCGGAAAAGCGGCCGCGCGAAAATTGAGTGACACCAAGCGTCAGCTTGTTCACCTAACGATCGCGGGAGTGGATGACATTCCCATCGATGAGACCTCCGATCTTTATCAGAATCTGCTCATCGCACTGCGCAGATTTGGCGATCCCGACCTGCCTGTGCAGGTGCAAGTGCGCGAGCTGGTCGTGCTTGTGTTGAGCGCGAACGTGCGCCTTGCGCCGGATTACCAATGGGAATCGGTGGCGCCAAACATTCGGGCAAGATTGCTCGATGCTTTTGGTTTTCAAAAACGCGCTCTCGGCCAAGCGGCATTGCTCTCAGAAATCATCAGCGCGATCCAAAATACGGACGGCGTCGAATACGTGGACGTGGATGCCTTCGGCGGTGTGCCAGAGAAGAAATCCGTGCTGAACGACAAAGGAAAGCCGACCGGAGAACGAACCCTCCTGACCTTGAGCGATATCGCTGCAGCGGTGGAGCAAATCGTCAATCCATCCGCCGTTTTCCTTTTGCAAAGGACTCGCAAGCCTCACGAGCCAGTCGCCACTAAGCGCGTCGCGGTGAACATGGCCGATTTTGAAGGCGGCGCGCCGCGCCCGGCACAACTTGCGATCTTTACCGAGGCCGTACCCGACACGTTGATTTTGAATCAGATCAAATGAACAGCCCCGCTTCAGACCCGCGAATCGACCGGCTCTACAAGCTGTTACCCGCCGTCTACCGGATGCGTGACGCGGACCAGAAATATCCGTTGCAAGCATTGCTCCGGGTCATTGCCGAGCAGGTCAACGTAGTCGAGGACGACGTCAGACAGCTCTACGACAATTGGTTCATCGAAACCGCCGACGACTGGGTCGTGCCGTACATCGCGGACTTGATCGGTTATCGCCCGGTATCGGATGCCGGTCAGTTAAGCGACGACGCGACCGCTGAAGGTCGCGCACTAAACCGCGTTCTCATTCCGCGGCGGGAAGTGGCAAACACGATCGCCTATCGACGCCGCAAAGGAACGCTCGCACTGCTGGAGCTACTCGCCAGGGACGTCGCTGATTGGCCTGCGCGCGCAGTCGAATTTTTCAAACTGCTCGGTTGGAACCAGAACATCAATCACCTTCATCCGTATCGCTCCCTGACGACAGACGTATTAGGCGTGGAGGAATTGGATTTGATTGGAAGCCCGTTCGACGCGGAGCCGCGCACGGTGGACGTGCGACGAGTCAACTCGCATCGCACTCTCGGGCGTTACAACATTCCGTCGGTCGGTCTTTTTGTCTGGCGGCTGAAGCCCTATTCGGTGACGCGTTCACGTCCGCGCTGCGAAGAGAACGTGCATCCCAATTGTTTCACCTTCAGTTTGCTCGGCCAGGACGCGCCATTATTCCGACAACCCGAAGCGGAAATGGACGAAACGACAATCGCCCAGGAAGCAAATGTAGCCGCGCCAATTCGCCGGCTGGCGTTTGAAAGACATCCCGGGCTTTTCTACGGCGACGGAAGAAGCTTCGCTATTTGGGCGGACGGCTGGGCCGGATTCGATCCCGCGAAGCCGATACCGATCGAAGCCATCGTGCCGGCCGATTTGTCCGACTGGGCGTACGCACCTTTGGCCAAGCACATCGCGGTCGATCCTGCCCTCGGACGGTTCGCGTTCCCGCTGGACCAAGACCAAATGCCGAAGAAAGGAGTGCGTGTCAGCTACCATTATGGGTTCAGCGCCGAACTCGGTGGTGGCGAGTATGACCGTCCGATTCTGGATCCGTTTCCGCGTGCGACGGTGGAATCTTCCGATCCGCAAAATTCGCCACCACAAGCTCCGGAAGTGGCCGCAGTGAAGAGCTATCAGGTGGGTGAAGGCAAGCCATTCTCTCGGCTGCGCCAAGCAATCAACCAATGGCATGAAGATAAGCCTCAGGATGCAGTGATCGAGATCACCGATAGCGGCGTCTATGTCGAACCGATCTACATTCGAGTAAACGCGAACCAAACTCTCCAGTTGCGCGCGGCGAATGGTGTCCGGCCCGTTGTGCGGATGTTGGATTGGCAAACTGACCTACCGGATGCGCTCACGGTCACGATGTGTCGTGACAGCCGATTTACGCTCGATGGATTACTTGTTACCGGGCGCGGCGCGGAGTTTCACGGCCCGGAACGCGACAAGCCGGCTGATCCGCGGGATCCAATCTGCGGTGCGGAGATTTTGATACGCCACTGCACGTTTGTGCCGGGATGGGAGCTGGAGTGCGACTGCACGCCCGTGCGCGACGGCGAGCCGAGTCTGGAGTTTTACAACATCCGCGCCAAGGTCCGCATCGAGCACAGCATCGTTGGAGCGATCCAGGTTCACGAGGATGAGGTGAAATCGGACCCAATTCCGATCTGCATCAGCGACAGCATTGTGGACGCGACCGCAGGCGACAAAGAAGCCATCGGCGCTCCCGGATACGCGGTTGCGCACGCGCTCTTGACCATGTTGCGCTGCACGGTCTTCGGCATCGTGGATGTGCACGCCGTCACGCGCGCAGAGAATTGCATTTTCAATAACTGCCTCAACGTCGCGCGACGTCAGCTCGGCTGCATGAGGTTTTGCTACGTGCCTTATGGTTGTCGTACTCCGCGCCGATATCATTGCCAGCCCGATCTGGCCGCGCAGATGATTGCGGAGACGTTGCAAACCGCTTCGGTCGCAAACAATCAGCCCATGCCCTCTACGGCCGAACTGGATGCCGCCAAAACGCGCGAACGGCTACGTGTTCGACCGCAATTCAATAGCGTGCGTTATGGCACGCCCACCTATTGCCAGCTGTCTGATGAGTGCGCCGACGAAATCAAACGCGGTGCGGATGATGAGTCGGAGATGGGTGTGTTTCACGATCTCTTTCAACCGCAGCGTGAGGCGAATCTCCTGGCACGCCTGGAAGAGTTCACACCCGCGGGGACGGAGGTCGGAATCATTCACGCAAGCTGAAGTTCATAATCTAGAGAAAATGCAAAACACTGGAGACGAAACATGAAAGGCGATTTCACCCGAGACTCATTTGGCCCGAAAAAGAATTTCAGCGCGGTTCTGATGCAACAGGGGCGCGTCACGTTGGACGCCGATTTCAATGAACAGTCAGCGATCGAGCGTCATTATCTGCGCACAGTCACGCGCGATGTGATCGGACCTTTCGCCGCACCCGCCGGGGCTGACGGCGGTTTCGGGCTCGCACTCGATGCCAATAACAGCCTAACGATCGACAAGGGTCGTTTCTATGTTGATGGAATCCTGGTCGAGAACGAAATCGAGAATTGCACCTATAAAACGCAGCCGGATTTCCAGGTGCCGGCTGACGATCCGCTGCTGCAGGCGATGTCGGGACAAGGCAATACCGACGCGAGTCTTAGCTTTTGGGCCTATCTCGACGCCTGGGAACGGCATATCAGTTCACTCGAAGACGATTCGATCAGCGAGAAGGCACTGGGAGGGCCGGATACCTGCACCCGCGCCAAGGTTACCTGGCAGATCAGGGCGCTGCCGCTAACCCGGGATATGATCAAGGCACTGGCTGCGGCGGAAAAAAAATACACCGATCGGATCGATGCGCTCTGGGCAGAAAAAGCGCAGTTGGAAAAAAAGTTTCAAGACGCTACCGACAGCGCGACCCAGGTCAGCCTGCTCAAACAGCTTCAACCGGTGGACGAGGCATTGACGCAGCTAACTCGACTCTCGTTGCTGCCGGTGCACCAAACCTTGCTCAGTCAGCTCGTGCGCATCAGCAACGCGTCGATGGCTGCACGGGTTAATCCCGGAATAAAAGTCGAAGACGCGTGCATCACTCCGCCCGCTTCAAGATACCGCGGGACCGAGAACCAGTTTTATCGCGTGGAGATTCATCGCGGCGGCGCGGTCGGCGAAGCCACCTTCAAGTGGTCGCGCGACAATGGCAGCGTTGCGACGACCTGGCTTGGTGCGGCGGGCAGCGACTTGCAAGTGGCGCGGACAAATGGTTTTTCCGCCGGCAATTGGGTTGAGTTATCAGACGATAGCACCGACCTCCTCGGCCAGCCCGGTCCGCTGGTCCAACTGGTCAAGGTCGAAGGCAGTACCCTCTCGGTGGATCCGGCGACGACGCTGCCTCCGTTTGGCAATTATCCCGCCAACCCAAAGGTGCGCCGTTGGGATCATATCGCGACCGATGCGATCTCGTTAGGCGCAGATAATGCGATTCCGATCCAGGAATCGCCGACCGGAGCAACGGGCAATCAAATCGTCTGGTTGGATCTGGAAGATGGCGTGCAGATTCAATTTTCCGCCGGCGGCAACTATCGCAGTGGTGACTACTGGTGGTTTCCGGCCCGAGTTGCCACTGGGAATATTGAATGGCCGCAAGACGATGATCTCAATCCGCAACCATTGCCGCCGCAGGGGGTCCTCCACCATTATGCCGCGCTCGGAATGGTCACGAGAGCAAAGGGGAAATGGAATGTACAGAGCCTTCGCTGTGAATTTTTGCCGATCTTTTTCTGCCCATCACAGCCAGTCGCAGCGACCGGCACGCGAGTGGTAGCCGGACCAATCCTCGAGGTGCAGCCGCAAGGTCCGCGAACGACGTTACGCACAGCCGCGAGCGCTGAGAAAAAACCCGCCCCGGTTAAGAAGGCTGCGAAGAAGAAGAGCGGCTGAGCTGGTTTGGGCTCATGCTTGCCTAACGATTTCTGGCGTTTCTTAGAAGCGAGAAGTTTGCCGTTGGGCGCACGCAAGGTTCTATTGAGCCAATGCGAAAAATCGGCTCGATCGAGGGCAAATTCGCAGCGTTTGATTGCGAGGTCGCGTTTGATAACCGCACCCGGCAACTCTACGCCACGGACGCTTCGCTTTATCAGATTGAGCCGGCAGGCGTTGCATTTCCCCGGAGCGCCATCCAGGCACGGAACGCGATTCTGGCGGCCGCGGATGCTAATATTTCCGTTTCGCCGCGTGGGGCTGGGAGTGGACTGGCCGGCGGCGCGATCGGTGATGGTCTCATCGTCGATTTTTCGCGGCACAATCGTCAAATCACGGATCTGGATCTCGAGCGACGTAGCGTGCGAGTCGGCGCCGGAGTCGTGCTCGATCAGCTCAATACCTTTCTTAAGCCGCACGGGTTCTGTTTCGGACCCGATGTGGCGACCAGCTCTCGGGCGACGTTAGGCGGAATGATTGCCAACAATTCTTCCGGCGCGCGCGTCCCAGTTTACGGCACAACGGCGGATCACGTGCGGGCGCTCGAGATTGTCATGGCCGATGGGCGCATCGAAACGATCGGGCCGGAACATCCGGCTTTAAAAACGGAGCGCGAGCGAGTCATCAAGTTCGTTAGGCAAGAAGCGAATGAGATCGCGCAACGCATGCCGCCGGGGATGCTGAAGCGCTGGAGCGGTTACGCTTTGGAACGCTTTTCACGCGCGCCTGACAATCTCACGGAAATTCTTTCCGGCAGCGAAGGCACGCTCGCCGCCATCTTTTCAGCTGAGCTCCGAATCAATCCGCTCCCGCGAGAAAAGGGGCTCGGCCTCCTCTTTTTTGCCTCCGTTGCAGAAGCGATGCAGGCAACAGTCGAACTGCTGGAGCTGAAACCATCCGCGATCGAACACATCGATCGCCCGCTCCTCGATCAAACGAAAGGTCAACTCGCTTTCGAGGCTGCGAGAAAATTGCTCGAGCTGGATACAAAACCTTGCGAGGCGATTCTCATCGTCGAATTCTACGACGATCATGTGCCGGATCGTCTGGCGGAACTGGCCAAGCGCAATCTCGGCTTGCGCACGTTGATCTGTGCCGATCAAACGCAGATGAATCTAGTCTGGTCGATGCGCAAGGCCGGCTTGTCGCTCCTTACTGGTCGAGCCGGTCCGGCCAAGCCCGTCGCCTTTATCGAAGACGTCGCCGTGCGACCGGCGCAGTTGCCTGACTACGTGGCGGGCCTCGAATCGATCATGCGACCGCTCGACCTGGAGGTTTGTTACTACGGCCACGCCGCGACCGGACTGCTGCACGTGCGGCCGGTGCTCGATCTGCATGAAGCGCGCGATCTGGCCAAATATCGACAAGTGGCGAATGAAGTTTCGGCGCTCGTTAGGCAGTTCAAAGGTTCGCTCGCGGCCGAGCATGGCGTAGGCATCGCGCGCACGGAATTCATGCGAGAACAGCTCGGTCCCGCTTTGCTCGAGGTGATGCAACAGATCAAACGCACGTTTGATCCGAAGAACCTCTTCAATCCGGGAAAGCTGATTGGCGACGGACGTTTCAAAGTCGATCGCGACCTGCGGGATAATTTTGAGAAGCCGATCGAGTTGCCATTCACGCCGGTCCTGGCCTTTGCCGCGAAAGACCATTCTTTTATTGGTAATCTTGAGCAGTGTAACGGCTGCGGTGGCTGCCGTAAGGATGCGCCGACGATGTGCCCCACCTTTCTCGCCACGGGGGAGGAATACATGTCAACGCGCGGAAGAGCGAACGCGATTCGCACCGCGCTCGAACTGCGGATCCAGGGCCACGATCCGCTGCGCTCGCAGGAGCTGGAAGACGCGCTGAGCAATTGTCTCTCCTGTAAAGCCTGCACGACAGAGTGCCCTTCGAACGTCAATCTGGCGCTGCTCAAGGCGGAATTGATTCATGCGCGTTACGAGCGGGATGGATTGCCCTTCCGCGTTCGCATGCTGAGCGATGTCGATTCGTTAGGGAGATTGGGCTGCCTGCTTCCGGCGCTGGCGAATGCAGCGCTCGATTTCAGGCCGTTGCGCCTGCTGATGGAGAAAGCGCTCGGTGTTTCGGCAAGGCGATCATTGCCGCACTACGCGCGTGAACGTTTCGACAAATGGTTCGTTAGGCGGAACGAACCAAAACAGAGAACGGCCGCACGCGGCAAAGTGCTCTTGTGGGACGATACCTTTGTGCGTTACCACGAACCGCACATTGGCGTCGCGGCAGTGAAAGTTCTGGAAGCGCTCGGTTGCGAAGTCGCTCCTTGCGACAGAGCGCAAATGCTGCGGCAGGCCCGCCTTTAGCCAGGGGAATCTCGATGAAGCTGCACGTCTCGGACGGCATAATCTTGAGGTGCTCCGGCAGTTTGACGATCAGACGCCAATTCTCTTTCTCGAGCCGTCGTGTTACTCGATGTTCGTCGAAGACTATCGCGAACTAAATTTGCCTGACGTTGAGAATCTGGCGGCGCGTTGCTTCCTCTTCGAAAAGTTTGTCGACGATCTGCTGGCGCGCCAGCCAGACGCCGTATCCTTCGAGAGACGCGCGGCGCATGTCGCAATTCACGCGCATTGTCACGCGAAGTCACTTTTACACCCTGGCTTTATGGTGCGACTGGCCGAACGCCTTCCAGGCCGTCAGGCGACTCTCCTCGATACCGGCTGTTGTGGAATGGCCGGCGCGTTTGGAATGCTGGCAGCGAAATATGATCTCTCGCTGAAAGTCGCCGCGCCCCTGGTGGAGAAAGTAATGCATCAATCACCGCAGACGGTAGTGGTCGCGTCCGGCACGAGTTGCCGTCACCAGATCGACGACCTCACGCCCGTTCACGCCAAGCATATGGCCGAGCTGCTGGCGGAGGCACTTCCCTAACCGCCCGGCGGTGGAGTGGGCGGGTTCGCGCCAGGAGTGGAGGTGCCGGGTGAAGCCGCCGGCGGCGCGCCGCCGGGCAAGTTGGCATCCTCTGGAACGGCGAGGATGTCCGGCTCGGTGTAGGATTCAGTACGGCTGGCCAACTCTTTGCGTAAAGCGGCGACACCTTCCGCGGTCACAGGTGATCCTTTGTTACCCCAGGTAGAACGTTCAAAGGTAACGACGTCAGCGATCTTTTCGTCGGTTAATGTTTTATCCCATGGCTGCATGACGGCGCTTCCGTAACGCTGTCCCTTTACAGTAACCGGACCCTGTAATCCCTTGAGCACGATCATGACGTGGCGGCGCGATCCGCCGTTCACAATGTCGCTGCCCGCAAGCGGTGGATATTGCCCGGCAACACCGAGTCCGTTGGCCTGATGACAGGTGGCACAATTCGCCGAATAAATCTTGGCGCCCTTCTCGGCCGGCGTGAGTTCGGTCGGCTGCTCAGCGGCGCCTCCGCCTGCACCCTTTGTCGCGACACGCGGAGCGCCACCCATGTAATCCAAGCCGTCGCCACTGAAATTTCCCGAGTATCGCCCGAGATACGCGCCGCCAAAAAATACCGCGAGTCCATAAACGGCGATCAACCAAAGCGAGAGCGGCTCGCGCCCGATTCGAGGCTCGGCTTTTTCTCGCACGATGGCCGCATGCGAGTCGCGTACCTGTTGCGTCTCGTCATAATCCATTCCCTGCCGCGGAGCGTGTTCGGGTGGTTGACCGTTCATTTTTGCGCCTCCTTTCCTGGCGCGGCAGCGACGGTGAGGGCCGACTTTGCTTCCTTCAAGGGGTGCGACTGATCGAGCGACATGAGGTAAGCAACCAAACATTTCGCGTCGTAGCTTGGTACGATCTCCCAGTTTTCATCGCTCTCGTTCGGGTGCGCGCCGGCAAAATTGATCGAGTCCGCCGAAGGGACCGCACCAACCCGGCGCTTCTGGTAGAGGAAACGGTACGAAGGCATGTTGGATTCCGGAACAATGCTGCGTGGATCATATAGGTGCCGATGATGCCAGGCTGCGGTGTAAGGCAACGGATTACCTTCGCTCGTTAGAGCGATCGTATCAGCGACCATTGCCGGGGCCGAGGTCGGGACGTTGGCTGCGGGTTGAGTCCCGGCCGCAGGCACAGTCGCAGGAGCACCGGGAACCGGCGAAGCAGAAGCCGCCGCTGATGCAGTGGCGGGTGGCGGAGCAACAGACGCCGCCGGGCTGACAGCAACGGTGGAGGGCGGAGGACTTCCATTAGCCGCCGCCTTCGCTTCGTTAGGCGCAGGACTTGTTGACCCCGTCGGGCTGGCGCCAGGTTGCGCGCCGGTCGCTGGAGCAGCGGCCTTTTCTTGCAGCGCAGGCCGATGCCCGACATTAGCCAAGTCAGGACCAAGACGTGTCTTTCCAAGTAAAACGATCGGCTGAAAAATATAATCGCGCGGCGCGCTGCGGCGATCGCCCCACTTGCGCTCGAGATCCGAACCGCCGTAGTCGGGTCGCACCTGCTGACTGTGACAGTAGAAGCAACCGTTTTCGGCGTAAACTTGCGCGCCGCGGACCGCCATACCGGATGTCGGCGCGGGATAAACATCGGTTCCCTCTTCGTCGCTTTGCGGATTGAGACTCCCGATTTGAAGTTGCGGCACGAGCGTCATGCCGACCCAGGAAAAGGCGAAGATGCCAAAAATGCCGAGGAAGATCGACTGCAGGCCCTTCATTAGTGAGCTCCTCCGGATTTGCTTTCGAGCGGATTCAGGAAGGTGGGCACGCTCGCGGTGCGGCCAAAGCCGAGAAGCATGAGACCGAAATGAAAGGCAAAGACTAAGTGCGAGACCGTCAGCAAAATCCAGGCGAGCGTCCGGCCGCGCAGATACGGCAAGATGCTTTGCGTGCTCTCGGCGAAAGGAAGCGTCGCATCATTCAAGCTCAAGCCCTGCACGAAACCGCCGACGAGCAGGAGCAGAACCGTTAAGCCGATACCGTAGGCGGACGCCCAAAAGTGCAGCTTAATCAGCGAAGCGTAACGCCATTCCCGTCCGACCAATCGCGGGACGATGTAGTACATCGAGCCAAAAATCACCATGGTGAAAAACGCGTAGAGACCCATGTACGTCCAACCGACAGTGGCCTCGCTGAAGGAAACAATTCGCGCCATGGAGCGGAGCGAAATAATCACGCCCACGATGCTGAAGGCTGTGTAGGCGATCGCCCCAAAAACGGTGAAGCGCAGTGTCGGGCTGTAACGCATGAGCGGGAAATGATCGCGCATCGTCATATGATGATTCAGTCCGACGGTGGCCACGGGAATGATCGTAAGGATCATCGCGGCGATACTGGCGGTGATCATCCACGCCGGAAATGGTCCATCGATCAATCGCATCATTCCGGTCCAACTGGAGAAAAGCGCGAAGCTCCAAAAGCCGATTGCGGCCAGGTAATAACTGTGGACCGGCCGACCGATCACTTTCGGGATCATGTAGTAAGCGGTGCCGAGCCCAATCGACCCGAACCAGAGGAAAAGCAGATTATTGGCGAACCACCAATTCACCGCCGCCTTCATCACACCCTCGACTGGCAGAATGAAGAGCATGACTTGCGCACTGGCGTAGAGCCAGGGGAACCAGAGGAATGCGCCTAACAAATACCATTGCGTGATGTAAATGTGCCCTCGCCGCCGATAGCGGAACATGACCAGGCCCCATGTCAGGACAAGGAGATAGGAGACAAAGAGCGTGAGGGCCGAGAAGCCGGGAAACTCCAGCCACTCGTACCCGGTATTAGCGCCGCCGAGCACTCCCAGAAGGCCCATCAGCACGCCAAGATTCCAAAGAGCCGCACCGGCAATGAGCACAAGCGGGTGCCGCAAAGTGGTACGGCAAAGCCGCGCCATCAGCCAGATCGCGGTGCCGATCCCTGCCATGCAACCCCAACCGTAAATTAGCGAGTCCCAGTGAACCGGCTGTATTCGACCCCAGGTAAGAAAAGCAACGTTGGGAAAGAGATCCGGCCAGAAAAGTTTGATCGTGGTGAGAATGCCGAAGAAGGTCGAAACGAGCAGCCAGGCGATGGCGGAAGCATAAAAGACCATCACCGGCAGGCGAGTGGAGGCGTCGATCAATGCGCGCTCGACGCGCTCGACATCACTCGTTGTGACTTCGATGTCGCCCAACGGCTCCTCGGTTATTTGGCCGGTTTGATTCATGAAAGGGTGCCTGGCGGCGCGTCGTTAGGCGGGATTAAAACTTCTTTTGCCGTGCGCCAGCGAAAGAGCGACCAACGCGCTGGCGGCAGCACGAGATCGGTCGGGCGACCGATCGGTTCGGAGTGATCGAAAATCACGGCGGCGTGCTCGTCGTAGCGTTTCACTTTGGAAAAGAATTCAGCGAGGCTCATCGGTTCAACGGGGTGAAGGTGAAGCGGCGGGAGAAGAGCCGGGCGCACCGCGCGCGGGAATCGGCGTCCCAACCGGGTGCAGCATCGGCGTATTCGTTGGCGTTAACGGAGGGATATTAGAGATCGATTTGGGACCAGCGGCCGGCGTGGCGATCGCACCAGGCTGTGTGTTAGCCGGAACATTGGGCGGGTTGGCGGCGGAAGCGGGTTGACCGCGGATTTCAGAATTTGGCCCCCCGATTGAAACTGGATTTGGCGTCGGCGAAACGTTAGGCGCACCAGACGCCGTCGGATTCGGAGGTTGCGCTGCTCCCGTCGTCGACACGGGGGCCGTCTCGGGTGCAGGCGTGGCGATCGGCCCCGCAGCCATTGGTTTTTTTACCCGAAGGTCCTCCACCTCCAAGGCCATCGCGCGATCGATGGGAATGCGGGCGACTCCTTTGGCTTTATCCACCCAGCCGTAGCCGTTCAATTTTGCGTTCCATTCTTCGCGTGCGGTCTTTAATTTTTCTGCACGCTTGACGGCCCGTTCCTGTTCGTAGGTCGAGCCACGCTGAAGTGCGCCAAACGTGATGACCACGATTGCGCCGAAGAAAACGAAGAGCACGACCGCCCATAACCAGCTTGAAAGCAGGAAACGCGGTTGCTCCGGATGCGCGAGTGTGTCTTCGTCGTTAGGCACGGTTAGTTCGTTATGCGAAGTGATTCAATCAGGCGCGGGTCGCGGATCGGAAAGAGCGAGGTCCGGCCGACAATCCATAAATAGGAAAAGGCGAGTGTGCCGCCCATCCCGATCAACGGTAGAAAATCAAGAATGCTCAGGTGGATGCCCGTGCCGTGAAGCGCCGGCAGGACGATGATGTACATGTCGAGCAACTGCATCAGCACAATCCAGCCGGCGATACAGCAAAGGACGGTCGGCTGCTTTTTCACGGAGCGTAGGAGAAGAATGGCGAAGGGAACGAAGAAACGTCCGATCACGAGCAGCCAGTTGAGCACCACCCAGCCCGCGGTATTGCGGACGATGAACCACTGGGTTTCCTCAGGAATGTTGGCATACCAGTAGAGCATGTACTGCGCGAATCCGATGTAAGCCCAGAAAACGCTAAAGGAGAGCATCCATTTCCCCATGATGTGGTAATGCTCGATGGTCACGACCCCCTCCAAATAACCGGCGCGACGCAATGCCGTGATCACAAGCACAAGGAGCGACATCGAGCTGCCTGCTGTGCCGGCGAAAATATACGGACCCCACATGGTCGAGAACCAATGCCAGTTGAGACTCATCAGCCAATCGAAGGCCCCAAAAGTCAGACAGCACGCAAACACCGGCAGACCGATGAAAGCCGCCCGGCGCATCCAGATTGTAAACTGCGGATTTCCATCGCGGTCCTGCCGCACGGAGTAGCGGCGGAGCAGATAGGCCACAATTGTTAAGGCGACGAAGAAGAAGATCGCGCGCAGAGCGAAAAACTCCCAATTCAGGTAACCGCGTTTTGCGTCGAGACCCTGATCCACCCCGGGTGGGATATTCATCCAGCGATAGAGATAGTGCCGCCAAATCCAGATCGGGAGAAAAAGCACGGCTAGCACAGGCATGAGGAGCGCGATGTTCTCGAGTTGTCGCCTAACGACCACCGACCATTCCGCATCGGTCACGTGATGAACAATCGTCCAGAAAAGACAGCCAATGCAGAGGGTGAAGAAAAAGATGAAACCGAAAAGCCAGGAAAAGCTGAACTGCACCGGCGAGATCACTCCGCCGACAAGGCTGAGCACGAGGCCGAGAATACCGACCACGCCGCAAACAATCGAGAGTCCGGCGAAACGGCTGGCCTCGAAGTATTCTCCTTCCGGTGCGGGCTTGACGTTGGATCGATCGCTCATTTCTTCGCTGGCTCCGCTGGTTTGGCAGGCGGCGAGACTTTCTCCAAGTCCGCCTGATGATCGGCCGGCACGTCGGTTGCGCTCGCGTGCTGACTGCGTTGCAAAGCGCGCAGATAACAAATGATCGCCCAACGGTCGCGCACCATGACACGCGGTCCGTACGCCATCATGGTATTCTTGCCCTGAGTAATGGTGTTGAAGACTTCGCCATCCGCCATGTTACGAATCCGGTCATCCTGCAGACTAACGATAGTCGCGAGGCCGTACTGTTTGACGATCCCGTCGCCTGCCGCGAGAGAGCCGTGGCAAACCGCGCAGTTGATGTTAAAGCGTTGCTCACCACGCCGCATGAGTTCCGGCGTGACTTCGAGTGGAATGCCCGTGCCCCAATTCGCGCCCATTTTTCCAGTGTTGTAGTAATCGGTACCTTCACTGAAACCGAGTCGCGCATGCATGCTTAGCTCGCCGGATTCATCGACTGCCCGGCCTTCGTCGTTAGGTAACGGCATTTCGTAACCAATCGGGACGGTGCCCGTGACTGGAACCCGCTCTCCCCGCTGATCGGCGAAAAAGTTGCTCGGCGCCTGCGCGCGTACCTTTGGCTGTCGGACCATGTCCGGGAAAATCTCGATTTCGGGCCGGCTGCTTTTCTGGCCCCGGAATCCGAAGACCGCCAGCCAGGCGATCACGACAAGGGTAAAAATGAGGAAGAAAGCGCGCAGCATATCAGGGTTCCTCATGCACGACGGTGATATATTGACCGCCGGTGCGCTCTAGCAGTTCGCGCGCTTCGTTTTCGCTGAAGCGCGGATCCCGCGCTTCCAAGACCAAAAAGAAACCGTCATTGGTTACGCGCTTGAACCGGTTCCAGTTAAACATCGGATGATTCCAGCGCGGAAGAAAATTCATGCTCTGCCAGGCAAAAAAGGCGGCGAAAGCTGAAAACAAGACCGTCAGCTCAAACATGATGGGGAAGAATGCCGGCACCGTCCAAAAGTCGTAAGGCTTGCCGTGCACGATGAGCGGATAAAGAAAGGACGAAGGACCGAAAGTGAGAACGCAAGCCGTCAAAAGTCCAGTGACACCGCCGCAAAGCACGACGGCACTGAGCCATGATTTGCCGAGGCCCATCGCCTCATCCATGCCGTGAATTGGAAAAGGTGAATGCACATCCCAACGCTTATAACCGGCGTCGCGTACCTGTTTGGCGGCTTCGTAAAGAGCCGAGGCGCTCGAATACTCGGCCGCCATTCCGTAAACGCGATTCCCGCGCGGCGTAATCATGTGCGCTCCATTCCCCCAGCCGCCACGACGTGATGCTCCTCCGGCGTCGCGTGATGGGCATCAGCTTCCGGTAACACGATTTTCACTTCCGACATGGCGATCATCGGAAGGAAGCGAATGAAGAGCAGAAAGAGCGAAAGGAAAATCCCAAAGGTGCCGATGAAGGTCCAGATATCCACCCAGGTTGGATAAAACATGCCCCAGGACGAGGGCAAAAAGTCGCGGTGCAGACCACCGACGATAATGATGAAACGTTCGAACCACATGCCGGCGTTCACGCACATGCAGACGAAATAGACGAGGTAGATGTTGTGCCGGCACCACTTGAACCAGAAGAGCTGTGGCGAAAGCGTGTTGCAGAACAACATCCCAACCCACCAGTACCACCAGTAGGGACCGAAGATGCGGTTATAGAAGGCAAAGCGCTCGTATTGATTTCCGCTGTACCAGGCGATGAAGAATTCCATCGCGTAGGCATAGGCCACGATCGAGCCGGTCAGCAGGATCACCTTCGCCATCTTGTCGATGTGTTGCGGAGTGATGATGTCCTGCAGCTTGTAAATCGCGCGCGCCGGAATCATGAGGGTGAGCACCATGGCGAACCCGCCGAAGATTGCGCCCGCCACGAAATAGGGCGGAAAGATGGTCGTGTGCCAGGTGGGAATCACGGAGGTGGCGAAGTCAAACGACACCACGCTGTGCACTGAGAGCACAAGCGGTGTCGAGAGACCGGCCAGAAGCAGATACGCCATTTCGTAATGACGCCAATGGCGATTCGAGCCACGCCAACCCAGCGCAAAAATCCCGTAAAAGAATTTTTTAATCTTCGAAGTGGCCCGATCACGCAAAGTCGCCAAATCTGGAACCAGGCCTGTGTACCAGAAAAGAACTGAGACCGTGAAATAGGTCGAAACGGCGAAGACGTCCCAAAGCAACGGACTGCGGAAGTTTGGCCAGATTGCATATTGCGTCGGGACCGGCGCAAGGAACCATGCCATCCAGACGCGACCGACGTGGATGCCGGGGAAAATCGCGGCGCAAATCACTGCGAAAAGAGTCATCGCTTCGGCCGAACGATTGATCGAGGTGCGCCATTTTTGGCGGAGCAAAAACAGGATTGCGGAAATCAGCGTCCCGGCATGGCCGATACCGATCCAGAAAACGAAGTTGGTGATGTCCCAAGCCCAGCCAACAGGCGAGTTCAAACCCCAGGTACCCACGCCGGTTGAGATTTGGTAACCGATACAGGTGAGGCCAAAGAGGGCGATCGCCGTTGTGACCGCGAATGCCACCCACCACCAGCGCGGGGTGGGATTCTCCACCGCACCGGAGATTCGATTCGTTACCCAATCGAAATTGCGCCGGTTCAAGACCAGCGGCACGCGCGCAAGCGGTGGCCTGACGGAAGCGGAAGCCTCGCCGGCGATCACATCTGGTGCTGTGGCGGCTCCGTCCATTATTGTGAGAGTCTGAGTTGAGGTTCTCTCATACTTTCTCCGTCGGATTTAACACGCCCTTGTCGTCATCGCGATCCGCACGCCGTGTCGGTTTTTCGCTTTCGTTCTTTTCGTGTTTCGGGCTCGCCACGCCGATCTCCCCAGCATCAGGCATCCGCGGGTTTGGATTGCGAATCCGCGCCAGATAACTTGTGCGGGTTTTCACATTTAAATATTCGAGCAAACGATAGTTTCGATTCTCGGCTTTGACCTTCGAGACCCGCGACTCTGGATCCTTGATATCTCCGAAAACAATCGCCTCTGCCGGGCAGGCCTGCGCGCATGCAGTCGTAAACGAATCGCGCGGAATGAGCGTCTTGTCCGAAGCGCCGGCGCGCACATGAGCTGCAATCTGCGCTTCTTCGATTCGCTGGACGCAGTAGGTGCATTTCTCCATCACGCCGCGCATCCGCACCGTGACGTTGGGATTCTTTTGCAGTTTGATCGTCTCGGCGGGCGTCTTTTCCGTCAGCGGTCCCAGATATTCCTGATAGACAGAGAAGCCGGCGATTTTCGTTTTGCCCACTGGCCGCTGGCTATAATCGAAGAAATTGAAGCGGCGCACTTTGAAGGGGCAGTTGTTTGCGCAATACCTCGTGCCGATACAGCGGTTATAGACCATCACGTTGAGGCCGGCCTCGCTGTGAATGGTGGCGTTAACCGGGCAGACGGTCTCGCAGGGGGCGTTTTCACAATGCTGACACATGATCGGCTCATGCACCATCTCCGGATTCTCCGGCCACTGGCCGTGATCTTGATCGAACGGCTTTGCGCTCGCAAAATAGCGATCGATCCGGATCCAGTGCATTGCGCGACCATGCGCCACCTGCAACTTGCCGACGATCGGGATGTTGTTTTCTGCCTGACAGGCAATGACACATGCGCTGCAACCGGTGCAGGTGTTGAGATCGACTGTCATTCCCCATTGCTGGGGCGCGCTTAGGTTCGGGTGGGTGTAAAGTGTCGGTAGGCGATGGGGCAGCTCTTCATCTCCCGCGATTTTTGTGACGAACTCTTCGTCCGCACGGTAACGCTCGAGAGTCGCCTCCCTAACGAGTCCTCGACCTTCAATGGAGAAATGTTCCTGGGTTGAGGAAAGTGCGTAATGGCCGGCGGTTTTTTTCACCATCACACTTCCAATCGCCTTGCCGTCCGCCACGATGAAATGCGGGTTGGAGGTTGTCCGCAGGAGGTAGGCGTTGAACCCTGCTTCCTCACCAACCGGACCGGTGTGTTTGCGACCGTAGCCTAACGGAATCGTGACGGAATTGTCCGCGTGACCGGGAACAATCACCGCAGCAATAACGAGCTGACGCTTCATCGGCGCGCGCGGTGGCGGCAAAGGTGGCGGCGCCTGGCCGGGCTTGGCTGGAGGCGGTTTCGGCGTCGGTTCGGTTACGGTGACCTCAATCAGATCGCCATCTCTGACCCCGAGATGTTTCGCGTAAGCGGGACTCATCATGGCGGCATTATCCCAGGTCAGCTTCGTGATCGGGTCAGGCATTTCCTGAAGCCAGCCGTTGTTGATGTAGCGGCCGTCATCCATCGAATAACTGGAGACAAGGACAATCTCAGGCGAATCCTTCGTCGGCGGCGCAACGTCCGTACTCCACAGTGTGTGGGCTACCCCACCTGCAGTATTGCCATTGAACTTTGGCTCGCGGCTTTTTGGCTGAACATGGGCCGCGAAACCGTCGTGGAGAAATTTGTTCCAGGCGGACTCAAAATCACCCGGCGGCGTCGTCGCGCGAAAGGTCTCCTGGACCAACTCCGGGCCTTCGACCTTGGGCCGGCCTAGAACCATCCACATCAAATCCAAATCCGAGAGTCCGCCAAAAAGGGGCAGAATCATCGGTTGAATCGCGACATATGCTCCGCTGGGCGTGAGCCCGTCACTCCAGGTTTCGAGATAATGCGCCGCGGGCACGTGCCATTTGCTCAGACCCGAAGTCGCGTCTTCATAATGTCCGAGCCTAACGACATCCGGGACTCGTTTCTGCAACTCCGGCCAATCAAGCGCCTGTTTCGTCTTGCGATCCAGCGTGATCGTACGCGGCGCACAATAAACCGGGTCGCCGCCAAGAATGAAAAGTTGCTGAATCCGGCCCGCGTCGATTTCGCTCGCCAACTGCAGGATGCTGCTGTTGCGCGGCGTCTTCGGCAGCTCGTGCAAAAGCAGGGTCGTACCCAGATTTTTCAATGCGGCGTTGATCCCGTAAGCCATCAACTGCACGACGACAGGTTGATGCGAACCGGCTACGACCAGACTTGCGCCCGGCTTGGCCATCAAATCCTTGACCAGCTCGTCAAGCCAGCGCGCATCGAATTTTTCCATCCGCGCGGGCGCTTTCAGGGTAACGAGAACCGAGGAAAGGCCAGGGTCTTTTGTCGCTGCGGCGATCTTCGTCGCGAGGAGATGGGTGATGGCCGGGATCTGACTGGCCGGAAAACGCAATCGATGATCGGCCATCGCGCCCGTGAGGCTGAAACGATTTTCGATTACGTAGAGGCGGTTCATTGAATCTTTCGCCTCGCGCACACGTCGGCGCTGAGTAAAACCGCGAACCGCGGCCAAATCCCCTTCACCGCAATTTAGAAAATCGCTATCCAACGCCACGACAATGTCGGCCTTGTCGAATTGCGGGATAAGCCGCGTGCTATCGCCAAAGCTGATTTGGGTCGAAAAATGTTGTGCCTCGCTCAGGAGCGGTTCGAACACGCACCAGCGCATGCGAGGGAATTGCTTCAATAACTCGGCGCGCAGCCGTTCCCGGCTTGGCGACCAGGTCTCTTCAACCAGGAATGCCAGGCCGGCTCCGCCATTCGCCGCCATCTTCGGCCGCAGGTCGGAGATGTATTTTTCGAACGTGGCGTTATCGGAGAGTTTGTTTTCCCTGACGAATCGCTGCGACCGTGAAGGGTCGTAGAGATCGAGGAGCGAGGCCTGTGCGAAAGCGTCGGTCGCGCCATTGCTGTCGGGATGCAGTGGATTGCCCTCGATCTTGATCGGCCGACCGTCCACGGTCGTGGCTATCAGCGGCATCGCCCCCTGGCGGCGCGGCATGGCGGTCGCATAATAGAGGAACTTGCCGGGGATAACCCATTCCGCGCTCTTTGTGAAAGGCACGAGATGCATTTCTGGCTTGCGGCAACTCGTCAGGCCAAAACCGGCCAGCGCCATGGAAGCGCCCATGAGCTTGAGGAAATTGCGACGGGAAACCTCATCGCCCGACATTTCAGCCGCGCCGGCGGGAAATTCGCGTTCAAGCCATTCACGAAAGTCCGGCGTATCACTGAGTTCGCCAAGGCTGCGCCAGTATTGCCGACCGGTCGTCGACGGCGCGGGATGATGCAGGATGCGCTTCATAATATTACTGGGCGCAAGATGCCCGCTATCTCCACCGCCAGGATATTTGCGCGACGGAAAGGTTTCGCACAGCTCATCGGTGGCACCCCTGGCAATTCGTCGGTGGCTTGATGTCCCACCGCTGTTTCAGCGTCAATCCAATCTCCTCCTGGGTGAGATGCTTCTTTTGCGACCAATCATCTTTCACCCCGGCTGGCTGACCATACTTCGCGACAAACGCCGCCGGTTGGACGTCGTCCGGTTTCCAATCAAGATTCGTGATTTGATCCTCGGGCCGCAAAAAATTCTCCGGCGCGCGATGGCACTCCAGACACCACGCCATGCTGTGCGGCTTGGCGTGATACACCACCGGCATGTGATTTACCTCGCCGTGACAGGTGTAGCAGCTGATTCCACGATTCACGTGGGCGGAGTGATTGTAATACACGTAGTCCGGCGTGCGATGAATCTGCACCCACGGCACCGGCTGACCTGTTGTCCAACTCGAGCGCACCGGCTCTAACTTCGGGTTCTCCTTCTGCACCTGCGTATGGCAGTTCATGCAAACCTGCGTGTCGGGGATATTCGAGTGCGCCGCGACCTCGACGTAGCCATGACAATAACGGCAATCCATCCCGAGCTGCGTCACGTGCACATCGTGCGGGAAAGGCACCGGCTGCACCGGCTGATAACCGACCCGGGTGTATTTCGGCGTGTCGTAATACCAGGTCGCGCCGCAAATCGCGCAGACTAAGACGACGCCACAGATCATCATCTTGAGCGGAAGCCAGTTGGTCCAGCGCGGAAAAAAATTCGCCATAACGAATCAGCGGAGACTAAACCGGCGTGGGAAGGGCCGCCAAGTCGTAAACGCAGGAACTGGTAGAAAAAGACGTAGCGGCTTCAGAAATTCTAATGGTGTTAATTTGCGGGCGCACTCGGCGCGAATGCGGAGGATTCTATGAACGGGCGTTTGCTTGGCAAAAGAATTTTGCGCGCGCGACCAAATTTTCCGACATCCACACCGCGCAAACTTCCAATCGCCTAACGAGAAGTTGCGGAACGCCGTGAAACAAACGCGTGAATCTTCAAAGGCTCGAAAAGCGGCAGCGAGCAACTGCGATCGGTACAAACGAAGGCGGCGGCTCGATCGAGTGTCGGAAATTCCACGTCGGAATTTGGCAGCGCCGCCTCCCGGCGATCGAACCACTCGACCCGCTTGTAAGTCGCCGACTCACGCAAGGCCGCCATGAAAAGCTCCTTTGCCTTTGGATCGCTCTTGTCGCCCACGATTGTCAGATGCAACGGCGGGGACGAGAACTCACGATCGGCGAGCAGAATTCCGCCGACAAGAAAACCGCGACGTTCGGCCACAGACGGAATTGCCAGATAACGCATCGCGTGCTCAGCGTGCGCGCGATCTTCCGCGTTGCCGTCGTAATAAAAGAGCAGGTTCGTTAGGCGCGCGAAAGCGCAGTTTTCATCCGTTTGCGGTTTCGGCGGGAGCTGCGTGCCTGACGAACGGCCGACGGATTGATAACCCGCCTCCCCGTTAAAGTTCTTCGCCGCAAATTGCGCCGTTTCCCCGGCGTGTTGCAGCCACTGAGGGTCGCCAGTGACTTCGTAAAGTTTCAAGAAAGCACGCGCCATGTAGACGCTGTCGCCCAGATACGGCCCGGCAGAATCGTGCTCGTCGTGGCCGAATCCGCCATTGCCTAAGGAACGATGTGCAATGATCCAGTCGGCCGCGCGCGTCGCGTCCTTTAGCGCGGTTTCATCTCCGCTCACCGCGTAGAAGGTCGCGAGGGCATTGATCGCCCAGCCGTTTTCACGCGCGTAAATATGCTGATCGACGTGCGGCAGGCCGCGCTTCCGGCGACCGGCGTCATCGAGTTGGTAATACGCCGTCGATTCTTCACCGTTTTTCACGTCCGCGTTCTGGCTGGTGTAAAACGCGCCCTCTGGACTGGTGAGAAAGTTGCGCAGGAAACCCCGAATCTTTTTCGCCGCATCGAGATATTTCGGATCCTGCCAGAGAGCGTAAGACTCGGCGTAGATGCGCAGGTTCTCCGCCTGAAATTGCATGATTTTTTCAAAGTGCGGATGCTGCCAGTCGCCGTCCGTCGAATACTGATCGACGCCGCCCCAGACCGGATCGATCAACTGCAGTTGCGCGTCGAGCGTTTCGCGCGCCATGCGCTCGAAATCGCGATCGCCCGCGAGGGTTTTCGCGATGCAAAACTCGATGACGTCCCAGTCGAGAAATTTCTGCACCGTGCCCCAGCCGTGATTTTTTTGATCGTAATCGTCGCGTAAAACCCGCTCGAGTTTGGCGCGTTCGTTAGCCGTCAGACCAGCCGCGGTGGCCGGCTCGAGCGGCTCCTCTTTCACCACCGAAGGCCCGGGCGACGGATCGTCGATGATCGCCTGCAGCATCGAAGCCATCAGCGTTGGCGGAAGATACCCCTGCCGTTTCACGATCTCGCTGCCATCGCTGTTGAAGACAACCGTCGCCGGCCAGCCGTAATCTTCGTAGCGATTGGAAATGTCGGGTCGAGCGTCCTGATCGACTTTCACGGGAAGATATTTTGCCTTGATAAGGGCAATGACTTTGGGATCCCGATAGGTGATCTCATCCATCACGTGGCACCAGTGGCACCAGCCCGCTTCAAGATCGAGCAACACGTAGCGATGCTCTTTTTGCGCCTGCTTGAAGAGATCGCCCGACCATGGGCGCCATTCGATCCCTGGCTTTTCCGCCCCGGGCGCTGGCTGACTGGCAAGCCCAGCGAAAATCAGGCTAACGAGCGCCAGACAGGACAGAAGTTTTTTCATATCGCTGTTCTTGATTACGTCCGGCTGGCGCCGGCGGATTCATTTCGACATGGAAACGAACGCGCCGTTCCAATCTGATGGCGGTGGCGTCTGCTGAAATTCGCGGCAGCGCGCGTGCAAAACGCAACTCGGCAGATCGTTAGGCTGCGCCGCCAGAATGTTCATCGCTTCCGCAAATTTCCGCCCCATGTAAGCGGCAAGAGCTTTTTCGTAGGCCGCGACGGTTTGCTGCATGGCCCTCGCTGTGCCTTTCTCGCCGAGCAATTCGTAGACTTCGATCGCGTCGGTTTTTCCTTTCACAGCGACTCTATCAAGCAGGCGGAAATCAAATTCTGCCCGTGTCGCAGCAAAGACAGGAGCGCTCGCGATAATGGCGGTACCGTACTGTTTGTTTAAACCTTCGAGGCGTGACGCGAGATTTACCGCGTCGCCGATGGCGGTGTAATTCAGACGATCGGGCGCGCCAAAATGCCCGACTTGTGCCTGGCCCTGGTGCAAACCGAAGCGCGTCTCGAAAGCGGGCCGGCCTCGCCACGCGGGCGAAGCCGAAAGAGCATGACTCGCTGCTCGACAACGCAACGCCGCCAGACAAGCCATCCGCGCAGGATCGACAACCGGTTCGGGCGCGTTCCAGAAAGCCATGATCGCGTCGCCGATGAATTTGTCGATCGTGCCACCGGTCTCTCGTTGGATGATTCCGACGAGCAGTTGCAGATAACTACCAAGCGCATTAGCAAGTTCGTTAGGCTCAAGCCGTTCGGAGTGCGCGGTAAAATCCTGAATGTCGCTGAACATGAGCGCGATCTGCGTCAGCTCCGCTCCCAGAACCGGCTCGGTTTTGCTGCGATAAAGACGGCGCACGAGATCGACCGGCACATATTTGCTCATCGCGCGCATCGCGGTCTTGGCTGTTTCCAGGCTCTCGAGCACCTCGCTGATATCGCGAAAGGGCGCCTCGGTGGAGGAGGGCGAAAACTCAAACGCGTTCATGGTCAGGCTTTCGCGCACGATCTGGCTATGCGCCCGTTGCACTCGTCGCAAAATGAAGCCACCGCCAGCGAGAAGCAGAGCCATTGTGACTAACGAAATCCCGAGAAGCTGATCGCGGATCGCGATCAGCCGGCCGGCGTAATAGGCGCGCGGCACGACGATACCAACGATCCAATCCTGCGTTCCGGACAAAGCGCGAAACGTGGTGAGGTATTCTTCGCCCCGAAATTCAAACTGGCCAGAAGCGCGCGTGTTGTTTTCATTCAATGAACGCAGCGTGGGAGAAGAAACAGCCGCAATAACTTCCGGCGGCAGATGCGCCGGCGCGATGCGCAAATCGCTTTCGACCTCTTCTAAACGATCGTTAGGCGAAAGACGCGTAACGAGGCGACCCATGGCGTCACAGATGAAAATGCGATGCGGATCGGCTTCGTCGCCACCGCCAATCTTGAGTTGAACCGCGCGGTCGAGTTCCGTCGTGAGCAAACCCACCCGCAGGACCCCGGCGAATTGGCCCGCGCTGTCGTTGATTGTCTGCTGCACGCTGACTTCGGCGCGGCGATGCATCTCCGGGAGCGCGGCGTCGAGTTGCGACCAATGCAAGTCACTCCACAAGAGTTGTCCGGAAAAATCCTTACGCGCCGGTGTGAGAAAAGTCGCGTGCAGCGTCGGGTCGGAAATCTTCGCCCCGGATTGGCGCGCGAATGGCGATGTGGAAAAAGGCGCATTCGGCCTTAGCTTCCGCTGCTCCGCTACAAAAATGCCATTCTCCTGGTGAACTTCGCGACTCCAGAATCTCTCACGATCCTCCGCCCCTAACGACCGCACCACGCTCACCTGGCCGCGCGGGGAATCAGCGAGTTGCAGAACTCCGTTCTGACCGAAACCGATTTTCTTGCCGTAGGTAAAAGTCGCTTCCGAAATGTCGCGTTTCGACAGGAGGAGGACGAAAAGCGCGGGCTCAATTGCCTCAGGGTTGCGGGTATCGACCAGGTCGCAATTCGCTTCTTCTTGAAACTGCGCCACCGTCGCGGGTGCCGTCGCCAGAAAGTTGCTGACGCGCTCCACAATCTCGCGACTCGCAGCATCACGAATCCGTTCCGAACTTTCCACCGTGGTCTCGAGGGAAAGGTGATAGACAACGAAAAAAAGCAGACCCAGGACAAGGGCAAGACCGACCAGGGTCAAGCCGAAAACCTGGCCCAAGGTTGGCTTCATGATGGCGCGCCGGAAATCAGCCACGCCTTTGCCTAACGACAAGCAAACCAGTTAGACACGGGTCGAATTGGCAAGCTTTCGCTCGATCAGCCAATCGAGCGAAAATTTTCCCGGGCCAAAAATGAAAACGATCAGGACGGCAAAAAGGAAAAGAAATTCGTCCGCCGCGACAAACTTATCCGGCTCGTTGAAAATATTTCTCACAACAGCCAAATCGGCCGTCAGATAAGCGACCGACAGCAGAATCATCAACGGGACAGAAACGAGGCGAGAGGCGAGACCCAAAAGCAGGAGGATACCGCCGGAACATTCGGTCGCGCCGGCGAGGATTGCCTGTTCGTGCGGGAAAGGGATGCCGAGGCTCTGGAAAAACTGCGTCGGCTTTTCCAAATCGGAAAGTTTACCTTTGCCGGTCAGAAAAAATTGCCAGCCCCAGTACAAGCGGACAGCCAGAAGGAAGGGCGAACGCAACGTGTTGCCGACCACGATGAGCCAACCGTAAAGCCTAACGATCAGCGACTTCATTTTTTCCTGCTGCAAATCCAACCCAGCGCAGCCCAATCATGGAACCATTCCTGGATTTGGCTCGCCCAGTCTTTCCTGATGTCTTTGGTTTTGGAAAGCGCGACGAGGCAGGCTTTTTCGACTGTAAGCCCGCGCTCAAGACCGCACAGGACGGCGAAGGCTTCCGACTCGAGTCGCTTGTAATAGAGCTGATTGTCGTAACGATGGACGACCAGGTAAATGCGTTCGCGCTTCGGCGGGCGCAAGCGCCGTTTCGTTTTCGCGCGTTTCGGCATCGCCTCGAAAGTGTTGCTCGCTTCGTCGCGCAAGGTATCCGCTTCGCGCTTCTTCACCGCGAGCAGAAACTTGTCGACGGCGTAATCGAGCTCGAGAAGCGAGAGATAAGGTTGCAAACTCACGCGCAACTTTGCCGGCGGCGTGTCGAGCACGTCGTCGGTCGTCAGACACGGCAGAGCTGCGTCGTCGAAAGCGACGATCTGCGCCCATTCGAAGCGTGCCATATCGAGAGCGAGTTGTTCGTGAGGCGCGATCCAGTGCGGCTCCGCGCGCAGAAATTTTTCCAGACGCGAACCGAGGTTCCGCAAGGTAAATGAAATCGACGGATACTTCGCAAGATAGGCCGTTGCGAGCGCGAGAAATTTCCGGTCGCCGACAATCGCCCGTAGTCCCGGATAATCGTCGTAGAGACAATCGAGAACCCGAAACCAGTAAACGCGATTGTAGATTTCCAACCGTTCGAAGCTCGTCAGGCGATCGTTAGGCTTAATGAACGACTCAGCCACCGTTTCCATTCTGCGGCCGTCAACCCAGCGCGTTTGCATGCCGTCTTCCTCGTTGAGCGGACGGAACACCGCGGACGCCATGAGCGTCTGCACCTCCTTCAACTGGGCACGCGAAGTGACCGGCAGCTGATCGTTAGGCGGTCGTCGTTTGGAGCTGGCTTTCAATGAACTTGGTCGCCTTCAGCGCCTCGTTATGCACTTCGTCGAAAGTTGGAATGCGATCATCCCATTCGAGCAACGTGGCCGTCTTGCCAACGAGCTTGATCGCGTGCGCATACATTTTCCAAACCGGATCGAGCACCGGATGATCGTGCGTATCGAGGATGTATTTCTCGAACTTTGAATGGCCGGCGATGTGTATCTGCCCGACGCGGTGATGCGGGACGTGGTTCAGATAGTCGTAGGGATCGAAATTATGATTCTGCGAGGAAACATAAATGTTGTTCACGTCGAGAAGAATCCCGCAATCAGCCAGCTCGACGACTTCAGAGAGAAATTCCCACTCCGTCATTTCGGAGGCATGAAACTCCGCGTAGCTACTCACGTTTTCGACGCAGATCGGCACTTCGAGAAAATCCATTGCTTCGCGGATGTTGGCCGCGGTCGCCTTGGCAGCGGCAAACGTGTAGGGCATGGGGAGCAAATCGTGCGTGTAACGTCCATCCACGCTCCCCCAGCAAAGATGATCGCTTAGCCAGGGTGTGTTGGTTCGCTTAACGAGTCGTTTGATCTTCTTCAAATGCTCGCGGCTCAGGCGATCGGCCGAGCCAAAATACATCGCTACGCCATGCTGCACGACGCGATATTGTTCGAGAATCTGATCGAGCACTTCGAGCGGCCGGCCCCCATCGACCATGAAGTTTTCCGAGATGATCTCGAACCAATCGACGACCGGTTTTTTCTCGAGGATGTGGCGGTAATGCGGCACGCGCAGGCCAATGCCGATGCCGTAATCGTGAAAATTATTGAAGCGATTTGCCGGCATGAAATTGCCTTATGCGTTCGTATAACACATGCCTAACGAAAGAGAATCGGAGGATGGAACTCCGATTCTCCCCGGCGACCCACGTCCAATAACGCGGGACGCTTCTATTAGTTCGACGGCTTGCTGCCGTCAGTGGCGCAACCGCCTTTGCCTTTGCAGGAGTTTTTGCCTTTGCAGCCGTTGTCACCGGTTTTGCAACCGCCTTTGCCCTTGCAGGAGTTCATTCCCTTACAGGAGTGAACGTCTTTCTTTTCCTTTGAATCGCTCATTTGCGTAAGCGAGGTGCCGGCTTTGCCGGAGAGGTTGGCGGCGTGCGCCTGCACGGCGTACGAGCCGCTCATCAGTCCGGCAATCGCTGCGCCGGCGAGGATCGTTTTGGATTTCATTTTTTCTTTGATGGTTGTGGTTTGTTCTTACTCGGGGCCGGAGTCTCCCCGACGTGATCGAGGCCGGTCCGAATAAAATTTGCGTGCCTTGTGAGACGAGATGCTGTCACTGGTTATTCCCTGCCAAAAACATCGCCCGCTTGGCAAGTATCGTTTTGCGCAATTATGCGCGCGCCGCACGGAAACGGATGCGTCGAAAATACCGTCTTCGACCCACCGCGATCGTCAGTTCACACACCCCGCTGTGTCGGAGTCCAAATAAACTTGTGCATCTGCAGCTGAAACCGCACCGGCAGGTTGTCGGCCAGAATCCATTCCACAATTTCGCGCGGATCGATGCGGCCAAAAATGGGCGAGAACAAGACTGCGTGGCATCGTTCCGCCAACCGATGCTCCTGCAATTGCCCGCACGACCATTCGTAGTCTTCGCGCGAGCCGATGACGAATTTCACTTCATCGCGACTCGTCAGGTGTTCGATATTCGAAAACAGATTCCGCTGCACCTCACCGCTTCCCGGCGTCTTCAAATCCATGATGCGATGGACGCGTGGGTCGACCCGCGAAATGTCATGCGCTCCGCTAGTCTCGAGCAGGACGCTGCAGCCGGCATCGGCCAGGAGTGTCATGAGTGGAAGAACGTTCGGCTGCAACAACGGTTCCCCGCCTGTGATCTCAACCAGCGGGCATTTATAGCCGAGAACCGCCGCGACGATTTCGCCTAACGATTTCTTTTTCCCCTCGTAAAAGGCATATTCCGTGTCGCAATACGTGCAGCGTAGATTGCAAAAAGTCAGCCTGACAAAAACGCACGGCCGTCCCGCCCACGTGCTCTCACCCTGGATGGAGACGTAGATCTCGTTAATCGTCAGCGTCTTTTCCTGCTGCAACATCGTGGCTAAACCTACCATCTACGCGCCGTGTTTGTAGCAAGGGGCAGCGATTTTTCGCCGCCGAAAGGGTCTGCGAAACGCGCCTTACGACTCAACGCCAAAGCCAAATCAGCCGGGCCGCAAAAAAGAGCATGACGAGGGCGCTGACCGCTTGCGTCCCGATCTGCCAAGCTGGCCGGGCGAAAATGCGCGCGCCAAGTTTCAACGCGGTGCAAAGAACGATCGTCCAGGCGATCGCGCCCGACACTACCGCTACCGCAAGGGTAACCGAACTGAGAAATGTTGCCTGAGTCTGCGTTGCCCCCTGACCGCCGACGACCGCAAACCAAAAACCCACATTCCACGGACTCGTCAGGGCAAGAATCAGACCGAGCAGATAGCCGCCCGATGCAACAGGCTGTTTCACCGTTTCCCCTGGAACGGCGACCTGACGGTGAGTCTGCGCTGTTCGCCACGCTCCGCGGGCAAAGTTGAAGGCGAGGAAGAGGAGCAACAAAAAGCTGATCACCCCAAGCGCGAGATGCAAGTTCGGCGAAGCGAGGAGAGCGCCCGCGCCCGCCGCCACGCCTAGCGCCCACAGAAAATCGCCGCTACACGCACCGAGCCCGATCTGCCATGCGGCCCAAAATCCCCCGCCCTGTTTATGGGAAATCAGTGCGCGGCGAATCATTTCGGCATTGATCGGTCCGGGCGGCCAGGCCACCGACCACCCGAGAATCAAGCCGTTGACAATGGTTGCGCCTGCGACCGCACTCATCGTTAGGCGAAAATGTCAGGCGGATTTCAAAATCCGCACTTTACTTTCGCTTCCTCATAGCTGGACCGGGTGCGCTCCAAGCCGGCGAGATATTTGTCCACAGCCGGCGCGGCTGCAATCCGCTCGAGATTGCTCGGAGAATAAAGTCGCGAAAAGATGGCATGTACGATTCGCGTCCGCGGCACGCTTTTCTCGCCGTAGCCAAAGGGAATGTTGCTCGACCAGAATCGGACATAATCAAGACCGAGCTTCTTTTCCGTCCCGAGATAAATGACCGAATGTCCGTGCTCTTCGCGGCCCACTTCTGGCGACCAGAAAATCTTCATGAAATCGCCTGGCTCAGCCTCCTCGAAATCATCAAAGTTACGACCAATCCCCAACTCATAAAAAAGGCGCGCCGTGCCTGGTCCATTTGCATTCCAGCGTCCCCAGATCCCCTGGCCATCGCGCTGCCCGCGAATCATGAGCGCGTCGAGCGTCTCGTAATCGAGCTGCAAGTCGCCCCGCGCGCGCAGCTCTTCAATCGTCTTCATGAAGACGAGATAGGTCGCGCCGGAGCAGTAGCTCGGCGACGCCGCATCGGGCAGAACAAAAAACTTTCCTGATTCGAAATGCGCCGCCGATTGCAGGCGGATGGTGGCGGCGCGAGAAGCGGAATAGCGGCCGCCGACGGGCATTTTCTTGATTTGCGCCAGGATAATCTCGTTGAGCGGACTTGGGGCAAGCTGGCCTCGGCATTCGCTAATCGTTAGGCAAAAACCGAACGCGAGAGCGAGAAGGAAACGCACGAGGACCAATAAGGGAAATCTTCCTGTGGGCAAGAACCAGGCGACACACCACTCGAAAAACAGTAGCCGACGAAGGTTGACTAGAACTCCGATACCTCACCTTCGAGTTTCCACCGATGTGGTACGCGCCCGGTCCCGCCTCCTTGGCTTTCAGACGAGACTATGCTAACCACCCAAGCGGTATGCTGCGTTTCACCAAAATGAACGGCGCTGGAAACGACTTCGTTCTGCTCGACAACCGCGCCAACGATCTTTGCCTGACCAGCGCCCAAATCGTCAGACTGTGCGATCGCCATCGCGGCGTGGGCGCGGACGGCGTTCTTCTCCTCGAGCCGGCGACCAACGGTGCCGATTTCCGCATGCGCTATTACAACGCCGATGGCGGCGAAGCCGAGATGTGTGGTAACGGCGCGCGTTGCTTCGCCCGTTTCGCCGATCGGATGGCGGGCCCATTGCAACAGCTCACCTTCGAAACACCCGCGGGTATGATAGGCGCGCGCCTTACCGGCGGACAGGTTACTTTGCAAATGAGTCAACCTAACGACCTTCGGCTCGGACTCGAAGTAGCGGTGGGCGGGGAAAAATTCAATGCCAGCTATGTTGATAGTGGAGTTCCACACGTCGTCGTGCCGGTGGCGCGGATCGACGACATCGACGTGCGTTCGTTAGGCGCGGCTCTTCGTCATCATTCGATGTTTGCTCCGCGGGGTGCGAACGCCAATTTTAGCGAAGAACGCGGCTCGCACACGATCGCCATTCGCACATACGAGCGCGGCGTGGAAGACGAAACCCTTGCCTGCGGAACCGGAGTTGTGGCAAGTGCAATTCTTTTCGCAGCCAATGCGAACCTTGCTGGCCCGATCGAAGTGTTGGTGCGCGGCGGCGACAGTCTGCAGGTCGATTTCATCAGACGCGGCGACGCATTTACCAATGTGACCCTGACCGGCCCGGCCGACTTTGTTTTCGATGGAATGATTGAGCTATGACCGGAACACGCTTCGCCGATTCACGATTCACGGTGTAATAGATTTCGCGTCAACCTGTCCATGTTTCGCGGCACCTTCACAGCGCTCGTTACTCCCTTTCGCCGGGGCGAACTCGATACGGCGGCTTACGAACAGTTGATCGAATCGCAGATCGCGGGCGGCGTCGACGGCATCGTCCCGGTCGGCACCACGGGCGAATCGCCGACTTTGAGTTGCGGGGAGCGCCATCATCTCGTTGAGCTGGCGGTGAAAAAAGCGCAGGGGCGTTGCCAAGTGATTGCCGGCACGGGCTCGAATTCGACGCGCGAGACGATCGAGCACACGAAAGAAGCGGAGAAGATTGGGGTGGACGGCGCTTTGCTCGTCGTGCCGTATTACAACAAGCCCAGCCAGGAGGGTCTCTTTCGCCATTTTGCTGCCGTTGCCGAGGCGACTTCGCTCAAGCTTGTGCTCTATAACATTCCCGGGCGCTGCGCCATCGATCTCAAACCCGATACGGTCGTCAGGCTGACGGAAAAATTCTCCAATATTGTGACGATTAAGGAAGCGGCCGGAAGCGTCGATCGCGTGAGCGAGCTGGTGCAGCGGACGCGGGAGGATTTTACGGTCCTGAGCGGCGACGATTCGCTGACTCTGGCGTTTCTTTCCGTCGGCGCGGTCGGAGTGGTAAGCGTGGCTTCAAATTTGTTCCCACGCGAAATCTCCCAGCTCGTTAGGCAGTTTCTCGACGGAAATACGCTGGAAGCACAGCGTTTGCATCAGAAGTTTTATCCTCTTTTCAAAGATCTCTTTATCGAGCCGAATCCGGTTCCGGCGAAGACTGCGCTCGCCTGGCGCGGAGTCATGTCCGACGAAGTCCGCCTGCCGCTCTGCGAGATGGCAAAGGAAAAGGCAGCTCAGTGGCGCGCGACTTTCAGTGCGCTGGAAGAGAAAATGAGCGGCGAGACCAGCCAGTAGCCTAACGAATATCATGGAGCCGGTGCGAATTGCCCTCGTTGGAGCCCGAGGTCGCATGGGACAAGCAACTGTGGCCGCAGTCGAAAAAAGCTCTGGCCTAACGATCTCAGCCAGGGTCAACCACAACGATTCCATCGAGTCGGCGATTGAAGCTTGCGATGTGGCAATCGACTTCAGCACGGCAGCGGCAACATCGGGGGTTTGCCAGGCATGCACGAAATATCGCAAGCCACTGGTGCTCGGAACTACCGGCCACGACGAAGCGCAGAAGACATCAATCGCCGACGCGGCGAAGGAAATTCCGATTGTCTTTGCGGCCAATTTCAGCACGGGAGTGAATGTTCTTTTCGCGCTGACTCGGCGCGCCACAGAATTGTTAGGCAACGATTTCGATCTCGATGTGATCGAAATGCATCATCGGACAAAGAAGGACGCCCCAAGCGGAACCGCCAGACGTCTGCTCGAAATTCTGCGGGAAGCTCGCGGCACGAAAAAAGAGATCACGGCGAAGTCGATCCGGGCCGGCGATATCGTCGGCGATCACACGGTAATTTTTGCCGGACCGGGAGAGCGGCTGGAACTCGTTCATCGCGCAGCCAGCCGCGAGACCTTTGCCCTCGGCGCGTTGCGCGCGGCGCGCTGGATCATCGACCGGCCGCCCGGCCTTTACCGGATGGAAGATGTCCTCGCATTATAGGAGCGGCATCGCGCTTGGCGCCAACCTCGACCATCGGCTTCGCAGCCTCACGACCGCCCGCGAGCACATCTTCGCGCTACAAAAAGTCACGCCCCCATTTCTCTCATCGCACATTTACGAAACGGACCCTGTCGGATGCGAAGCTGGCGCGCGGAAATTCCTGAACGCCGTAATTGAAATTGGCTACGAGGATTCGCCTGAGCAACTTCTCAGCGAGTTGCAAAAGATCGAAGCCGCCCTCGGTCGTCCGGCGGATCACGCGCGAAATCATTCACGCCCCATCGATCTCGATCTCCTCTATTTCGGCGCGCGTCAGATCGATGAGGCCGGACTGCGGCTCCCGCATCCCCGTCTGCATCTGCGTGGATTTGTTTTGCGTCCGCTGGCGGAGATTTGTCCCAATCTCCTCCTGCCGGGACAAAGCCGAACCGTCCGCGAGCTGAGCACCGAACTGGCCGATGCGTCCTCAGTGGTGCGCGCTTCGCAGCAATGGTAGATTTGCGAGCCATGGAGGACTTTCGCGCCCGTAAACGCCGCGGAGAACGCCTCGCTGTCCTAACCGCTTACGACTATCCCACCGCCCGGCTTCTCGACGAAAGCGGGATAGATATCATTCTCGTCGGCGACTCGTTAGGCATGGTCGTCCTCGGCTATCCAGACACGACGGAGGTGAAGCTTGAGGAAATGCTGCATCACACTCGCGCGGTGGCGCGTGGAGTGAAACGGGCTCTGCTCGTGGGAGACCTTTCCATCGGCACCTACGACACGCCCGCCGCCGCGGTCGAAAACGCGCAGCGACTGACCGAAGCTGGAGCACAAGCGGTAAAACTGGAGGGCGGTACGAGTCACGTCCCGCAAATTGAGGCGATCGTTAGGCATGGCATTCCGCTGATGGCGCACATCGGAATGTTGCCGCAGAGCGTGCGGAAAGACGGCGGCTACAAGGTGAAAGGACGCAGCCCGGCGGAGGCGGAGAAGCTGCTGGCCGACGCGCGAGCGGTCGAAGCGGCCGGCGCCTTTTCCGTTGTGCTGGAGATCGTGGCGCCTGAAACGGCTCGTCAGATCACCGAGGCAATTGAGATCCCAACTATCGGGATCGGCTCGGGTGAGTATTGCGATGGGCAAGTGCTGGTGACGCACGATCTCATCGGATTGTATCCCTGGTTCACGCCCAAATTTGTCTCGCCGGTGGTTCAGGTGGCGGAGGAGCTCCGGCGCGCCGCCCGCATCTTCATCGACCGCACGCACGGTGCAATTCGTTAGGGTGTCTCCCTTCGGTTTGACAAAACTTTTCCGAAAATCGTTTGTCTAACTTGCCGATGAAAGCCATCACAGCCCGCACGTCCCCGGTTGAGCCAATGCCAGTTTGGTCGGGCCGCAGTAAACAACCCAACTGGTTGTTCGTCGGCCTTTGCTGCTCGCTCGCACTTCACGCCGTTCTCTGTTTTTTCTTCTATCGGACCGGTTTTCAACCTGCCGCAGCTTTGGGCGCGGACAAGCGCCCGCCGCCGACCTTCAAAGTAAAGAGTGTCGAGACGGCGCCGAAACCGCTCGATCAAGCCGCCGCCAGCTCGGCCAACGAGGCAGCCAAGCCGGAGCCCGATAAAACAAACGTGCAGTTGCCGGACGATCAAAAGTCTTTCGACAAACTTCTGCAGGAAGTGCACGCCACCGCTGCGATGCCCGACGACACGCGCAACGTGCTGCCGGATAAGCCGAAGGTGGAGCAGACAAATTTAAACTCCGTCCTGAACGACATCGAGCGCACAAGCGCGCAGTCGCTAACCAAATCGCCCAACGCGAAGCGTGAACAATCGCTTCTCAACAACGTAGCCGATTCGGGTCGGCCGCAACCGGCGATGGCGGGGACCGACCTGGCGACAAGCACAACGATCAAGCGGCCAAATAATTTCAAAGCCCTGACCGGAGACAGCGCCGGACCGCGAACTGATCGTGCGCCAGGGTTCAGTGATCTTGAATCTCTTCTTTCGCAGAAGGGTCCGCTCGGGTCTGGCACCAAATTCAAGATGCCTAATAATCAGCTTTTCGAATACGACAGTTCAGATTTGCGCGGCGCCGCGGTCGACCAATTGCAGAAGGTCGCAACGCTGATCAAGCGCAATCCCAAGGCGACTTTTACCCTCGAAGGTTACACCGACTCGTACGGCTCCGATGAATACAATCTCGACCTGAGTTATCGCCGCGCCGCAAGTGTAAAGGCATATCTGGTTAGCGTCCTGGGGATCAATCCGGCGCAGATCGAGACGAAGGGTTATGGTAAGTCGAACCTGCTTACCTCACCGGACGCCTCGATTGAGGAGCAGGAGATCAATCGGCGAGTTGTCGTGGTGGTGCATTAGCCGGCACGGGCATCCTTTCGAAAAGGAACAGTCAGCTGGAGGCTGAAGTCACCAGTTCCTGATCCACTTCTTCTGATCCGTTCCCGGTTCTCCGTCCGCGACACTCCACAGATCGAAGGTCGGGTTATAACCACCAGCTAATGGTCCAAGGGTGGAATATCCGTAGCTATCGCCAAACGGATCCTTCACAAAATTCGTCCCGCCAATCGCACCCAGTTGATTGGGCTTGAACTGCATGTAGGAGGGAACGTTCGCGTCCGGCTGACCGTCTCCGTTCAGGTCGCCTGTCAAGCTCTCAAAAAGGATCTTACCCGCCATTTCGTAATCGCTGAGGTTGATACTTTCCGGATCAAGTCCACTGCTCGGATAGGACCCATTATCTGCTCTGTAATTTTCCAGCGCGGCAGATATCGCGGCGATCTCCGTCTCCGCTCGTGAGCGCGCACCTTTGCGATAGACGTAACTGCCCGTGGCCAGGATCAATCCGGTAAGGACGGCGATGATTGCGAGCACGAGTAGCGCTTCGGTAACAGTAAAGGCCGGACTCGCGATGGACCGATGGCAAGCGCTACCCATTGGTTAGGTTTGTTGTTGCAGTCCGCCAATAATGCTGAGTAACGGCATGAATAACGCGATCACGATCGTACCTACAATTAGAGCCAGAAGTACGATCATGATTGGCTCCAACATCGATGTCAGGCCGGCAACAGAGTTATCCACTTCGTCATCGTAAATCTCCGCGATCTTGAGCAGCATCTCGGGTAACTGACCGGTTTCTTCGCCAACGTCGATCATGCTGACGACCATCGGCGGAAACGCACCGCTGGCTTCCAGGGGCAGAACGATCGAGTCGCCCTCTTTTACAGAGTCGTGCACCTGTGAAATGGCGTCCGCGATGATGGCGTTGCCCGCAGTCTCGCGCGTGATGTTGAGCGCCTGCAAAATCGGCACGCCACTCGTTACCAGCGTGCCCAGGGTTCGGGCGAAGCGCGAGATGACAGTCTTACGATTGAGGTCACCAAAAAGCGGCAGGCGCAACTTAAAACTATCGATTACGGTTCGGCCGCTACTGGTGCGCGCGACAAATCTGTAGCAGGTCATGAGCGTGACAAAGGCTGCGAAAACGATGAGCCAATGGTCCTTCAGGCCGGTGCTTATACCGATGACGAAGTTCGTAATGACAGGCAGCGGTTTGTCGCCAAGCATTTCGTGAAAGATCTGCTGAAACTTAGGCACGATGAAGACCATGAGGAAGGACATGATCCCGAAGGCGAGTAGGAGCACGATCGCGGGGTAAATCATTGCCGCGATGACTTTGTTTTTCACCTTCTGCGCCTTTTCCTGAAATTCAGCCAGACGCTTGAGGACGAGTTCGAGGACGCCGCCGAGTTCGCCTGCCTTCACCATATTCACGTAAAGCCGGTCAAAGATGCGCGGATGTTGTCCGAGACTTTCGGAGAACGTGCTCCCGCTTTGGACCGATTCGGCAAGCGATTGAATGGCCGCCTTAAGCACTGGATCGCGTTCCTGTCTTGAGAGCACACTTAAGCCCCGCAATAACGGTAGTCCCGCATCGATAAGGGTGGCAAGCTGGCGAGTGTAGGCGGCCAGGACCTTCGGCTTAATTGTCTTCCGCTTCCAAAGAACGATTTCTGTTCTTTTTTTCTTTGCCGCGGTGGCAACCGAAAGAGCTTGTGCGCGACTGGGGGCTATCTTTCCCGCTACGACCGTACCACCGGGTCCTTCCTCGTGAACGCTGGTTGGGAAATAACCGGCCGCGCGCAATTGGCCGATGGCATCGTTCGCGGTCAGCGCATCAACAGCGCCGCTCGACTCGCGGCCGCGCGCATCGAGGGCAATGTAATCGAACCGGGGCATGGGGGAAGTGGGGGTTGAGAATAGGTAAACGGTGAGGCTCTGTCGAGCAATTGCGTTCGCCACCGTAAAGATTCGCTATCTCGTATTAAGTTACAAGCACAGACATTTCTATCTCCATCGCTGGCAATAAGGGTGGCATTTAGAGGCTCAGTAAGCGTACACAAGTCCTAAATACGGTTATGATGCCCTGACCAAAGCGAATCGCAGGGCGGCACCGACTAGCCCGCACCGCCCTGCTTTCTCCGTTAGGTAAATCGGTCCCGCTCTTAGTCGCCGAGGTAACGGACCAGAGCAAAATCAACCCCTCTGCGAGTCGGTGTTGCATTGAAACCTACTGCAATAATTTTTCCATCGGCCTGCAGCACACCGCCATTGGCGCCGCCATTGAGGTCGCCGAGAGAGGTGCGCACCTCGCCGGCGGTGCCGAAGGTCGCATCGAGCGAGCCGTTATTGTTCACTCGTGCGACCAGGAAATCGGAGTCGGACGACTCGTTGTCGGAAAACCCGACTGCCACCAGCTTGCCATCAGGCTGAAGCAAAACGCTATGAGCGGTTTGACCCGCGCTGCCAAAGTTGACAGTCGTTAGGCCTCTTCTCCCAAAGGTCGCATCCTGGGCTCCGTTCGGATTGTAACGAGCGAGCCCGAACTGTTGAGTTGTGCCGTTTCTTGAGACGGTCGTTCCGGCGGCGACAATTCTGCCATCTGCTTGCAAAACGACTGACCGCGCCTGGTCCAGGTTCTTGCCACCAAAGTCCGTCTCGACCTTGCCGGCAACGCCAAAGGTTGTGTCCAGGCTTCCATCGGCCAGGTATCGAGTTAGCGCGAAATCGATGAAGGTTGCGGCACTGCTCGAATCTCCCGCGGCGATGATCTTGCCATCCGGCTGGAGAACAATGGCAAACGCGTCGTCATTTGCTTGATGGAAATCAGTCGCGACTTCACCACCGATGCCAAAGGTCGTATCCAGCGAACCATCGGAGTTATACCTTGCAATGCCAAAGTCAGTATTGGACGAATCGTCGCTCGTGAAGTTGATATACTTTGTTCCGGCTGCCAGGATCTTGCCGTCAGGCTGCAGGGCTAGCGCCGAGGCGAAGGCGCCTTCACTATTGAAGGTGGTTATCACCAGACCGTTATTCCCAAAAGACGTGTCGAGCGCGCCATTGGAGTTATAACGCGCAAGCGCGTAAAATCCCTGGAAGGGAAAACCCGGATAAGTCCCGCCCGCGACCACGATTTTCCCGTCGGGCTGAATCGCGACCGCCGAGGCAGATTCGGTCATACCAAAGTCGGTAATGACTCTGCCGCCCTGACCAAAGGTCTTATCGATCGTGCCATCCGGGTTATAACGGGCGACGAGGAAGTCGCCTGTTACTGCCGAGCTCCCGACGAAACGAATGCCAACAGTGACAATTTTACCGTCTGGCTGAAGCGCAGCGGCGTTGGCAATGTCATTACTTCCCTTGAAATCCGTTGTTAGTTCACCGCCTTGACCAAAAGTCAGATCGAGGTCGCCGGGGGCGGCGAACGCCGAGGTGGCAGAGAGAAGGAAGATCATTAGGAAAGTCCGGCGATAGCGGGACAAGGTTGACAGATTGAGTTGACGAAGTTGGGCGCGAATCCGGCCCGATTGCTCCTTCGCGTTTAAGGTGAGTCTAATCATTTGCATGGGCGAATAGACAACTCCTCGCTTCTTACCCGCAAGAAGCTCATCGTAACTACACTGTTACTCCGTAACGAGATTGTTACATATCGCGGAGAGATAAAACACTCTGTCCCCTCTGTAACTCGAACTCTTGTTGTTAGATCAACCTATATAACCGACCGGGTATTCAATTTTGTTAGTCCGTAACGATGAGTCTTCCGATTCTTCGATCGGTAGACAACCTTTCCGACTTGTAGAAGGCCGTGTCACCGCGCCCTGTCTTGAGTCTTTAATCGCCTACGTATACCTGAGCACTTCCTCAATTGTCGTGTGGCCTTGAAAGATGCTGCGAAGACCATCCTGGCGCAGCGTGACCATTCCCAACTCCCTTGCTTTCTCTTTCAACACCACCGCCGGCGCACGCTGGTTGATCAGGGCGCGCATTGGGTCGTTGATCCGCATCAGTTCGTAAATTCCGATGCGGCCTTTGTAGCCAGTGTGATTACAGGCGGAGCATCCTTGCCCGTAGTGGAAGTGTCGTTGGCCGATATCGCCGGGAGAAAGATTCAACTCGGCCAGGAGGGATTCGTTGGGCTGGTAGGTTGCCCGACAATGGGAGACAGGTGCGACGGAGCAACCGCTGGCCAAGCACCGCTTGCAGAGTCGAGGAAATGAGGAACGGCTCGACGCCCATGTCGAGGAGGCGCGCAATCGCGCCGGACGCATCGTTTGTGTGCAGTGTGGAAAAAACCAAATGTCCGGTGAGCGAGGCCTGAATCGCGATCTGCGCCGTCTCGAGATCGCGCATTTCACCGACCATGATGTGGTCTGGGTCCTGACGAAGGAAAGCCCGTAGAACACGAGCGAATGTCAGGCCAATGACATCGTTCACTGGCACCTGCATAATGCCTTCGAGATCATACTCGACCGGGTCCTCGGCGGTCAGCAATTTGGCATCGATTGTATTGATCTTGCGCAAACAGGAATAGAGCGTGGTCGTTTTCCCAGAACCAGTTGGACCGGTGACGATGAAGATCCCATTGGGCTGGTTGATCACCTCCCGGATGTAATTGAGGACGTAATCAGGCATCCCGAGTTGCTCGAGATCGAGGTGCACGGTCGAGCGATCGAGCACACGCAGAACGACGCTCTCCCCAAATTGCGTCGGCAAAGTCGAGACACGCAGATCGACCGCGCGTCCGGCGATGTTTTTTCGAATGCGACCATCCTGTGGGAGGCGGCGTTCGGCGATATCCATGTTTGCCATCACCTTGACGCGAGAGATCACAGGGAGCGCGAGGTGGCGCGGCGGCGGCGCCATTTCATAAAGCGCGCCGTCGACACGGTAACGAACTTTGAACTCATTCTCGAAGGGCTCGAAATGGATGTCACTCGCCCTATCTTTGATGGCCTGGTAGAGAATGAGATCAACGAAACGAATGATGGGCGTCGCGCTGGCTTCGGCTTCGATGTTTGCGCCAATTGTTTTCTCGCCCGCGAGAGTCATGAGCTCTCCCGCTTCGCCGAGTTGTTTGAGGATTTCCTCCATGCTGGAGGTGTCGTCGCAGTAGTGTTCGCGCAGGCGTTCCTCTATTTGCTGGCTGAGCGCGACTACGACTTCAATGTCGCGGCCTAGAGCGAAGCGAAGATCTTCAATCGTCTGTGAATCGAGCGGATCGACCAACGCGAGCCGGATCGCGCCACCTTCTTCGCCTATCGGAAGAGCACGATGAAGCCGCGCCAAACCGGCAGGAATGAGATGGAGAATATGCGGGGCGAATTCGACCGCGTCGAGATCCACGACATGCGTTCCCAAAGCATCGGCGATTGCAACGTAGAATTGTGTTTCGTCGATGATGCCCTGATCGACCATTGCTTGTTCAATTGCCTTGCCGTTTTGCGTCGTTTCGAGCAGGACGTCGTCGGCCTGAGAACGATCCAAGAGTCCTTGTTCGATGAAGAGTTCGACGAGGCGCTGGTTGTTCATGGGAGGTCGGCCATTTGGTCGATGCGGCAGTTTGTTATCTCAATTTGCGTCTCCGATCGTCATCGAAATGACTTCCTCAGCGCTCGTTAGGCCAGCGAGCACCTTGCGGACGCCGTCTTCGCGCAAGGTGCGCATGCCCAGCTCACGCGCGCGCTGGCGCAGCACCGTACTGGACGCACGCGCGTTCACCATGTGCCGCACTTCGTCGTCAATTTGGAAAATTTCAAAGATGCCCACGCGACCCTTGTAGCCCGTCTGACGGCAATGTTCGCAGCCCACCGGCCGCATGATATTGACTCCCTGGCCCAATTGCGACGGCTCTATGTTCAAGGCCCGCAGCTCGGAATCGACAAGGCGGCCCAGACCCTTTGCAATGCACGCACAGGCGCCTAACGAGTCGTTGTGCCATGATCGTGCGGATCGAGCTTGCGACCAAAAATGGCGGCACGCCGATATCCGTGAGGCGCGCAACGGCGGAGGGCGCATCGTTCGTGTGCAGGGTGCTGAAAACAAGGTGACCTGTCAGGCTTGCGTTGGTTGCAATAGAAGCGGTCTCGAGATCGCGAATCTCGCCGATCATGATGATGTTCGGCGCTTGGCGGAGTATCGAGCGCAGCGCGGCGGCAAATGTCATGCCGATCTCGCTGTTCACCTGCACCTGATTGATGCCGTTCATCTGATACTCCACCGGCTCTTCCACGGTGATGATTTTTCGATCCGGTCTATTGATGTCATTGAGGCAGGCGTAGAGGGTGGTCGTTTTTCCGGAGCCGGTCGGGCCGGTGACAAGGATGATGCCTTCAGGCGCGCGCAGGATTCGTTCGAAGGTTTCCTGGTCGTCGCTAAAAAAGCCCAGTTCAGGCAAGCCACGGAGCAGGCTCGTCTTGTCGAGCACGCGCAGGACCATGCTCTCGCCATGATTGGTGGGGATCGTGGAGACGCGCAGGTCGATTGATTTAGGGCCCATCTTGACCTGAATGCGCGCGTCTTGCGGAATGCGTTTTTCGGCGATGCTCATCGATCCCGTCATGATCTTGAGCCGGCTGATGATGGCAGACTGCAATTTTTTTGGCGGCGAATTCATCTCGTGCAAGACGCCGTCGATGCGGAAGCGAACACGAAAGCGTTGCTCCAGCGGCTCAAGGTGAATATCGCTTGCGCCGAGTTTGTGCGCTTCGATGAGCAGAAGCGAAACAAGACGAATGATGGGCGCGTCGCCACCGTCGTTTTCCGACAGTTCTGCGGCTTCTTCGAGATCAATTTCTTCCAACGCTGCATCGCCAATTTTCTGACGCAGGACATCGACTGCTTCCTCGGCGTTGCCGTAGTATTTGATCAGGGCTTGACGAATTTTTTCCGGTGTCGTGCAAACCAGCTCGATCTGACGCCTCAATAAGAAGCTGAGACTATCGATGCTCTCCACATCGAGCGGATTGCCAGTCGCGACGACGAGGCCGTGCTCGTTGTGGGCGATCGGGATCACCTTAAAACGGCGCGCATCCTGCGGACGGATTTCTTCGATGATCTCTTGCGGCACCGCGAAGTCGGAGAGATCGATCCAGGTTATCTGCGCCCGGGCGGCGAGACTGCGGGAAACATCGTCGGCCGAGAAGAAGCCTTGCCTGATGAATGCATCCAGGACGCTTTCTTCGCCGTTGAGGGAAGCCCGCGCCTCATCGATCTCGCGAGGTGTCACGAGACCGCTATCGCGCAGCAGTTCGAGAACGTATTTTTCGTTAGGCGGGGGCATTGCGGGGGGATCGAAGAACGCCACCGATGCTATGTCGCTTTTTCGCGGGCGGCAAGAGCTGCCTTCAGAAACTGGCGCTCACGCGTCTCTGCGAAGCGGCCTTAGGTTCTCGAATTTCCGCGAAGGCGAAGAGGTTCGAATAGGCGCCATCATTGAGCTTGACAATGCTCAGCCGAGCTCAGGAAACTGCGCCATGAGCGCGTCGCATATCAACGTTCGGTCAACGCGGCGAGGAAAAGTTAGTCGCCGCAACTTCCTTGCTACCACTCTCGCTGGCGGAGCGGCCCTTTGCGCCGGCGGGTTTTCGTCGTTAGTCCGTCTCTCCGGGGCGGGAAATGATTTCTCTTTTACCGAATCCGGCATCCTTGAATTGCAGGCGCTCCTGCAATCCGGCGCCATGACGAGCGCGGGCCTGACGGAGAAATACCTCGAGCGCATCGGACATCTCAACCCAATGCTCCACGCCGTCATTGAAACGAATCCGGACGCGATGGAAATCGCGACCCGACTGGACGCGGAACGTCGTGCCGGAAAATTGCGCGGAGCGTTTCACGGCCTTCCGATTCTGGTAAAGGACAATCTGGCGACTGCGGATCAAATGCAGACCACCGCGGGTTCGCTTGCGCTCGTCGGAAGTGTAGTGCCGGCCGACTCGGTCGTGGTACAAAAGTTACGCGCGGCGGGCGCCATCATTTTGGGCAAGGCTAATTTGTCCGAATGGGCGAACTTCCGGGGTTTCGCACCCTTCAACGGCTGGAGCGCGCGTGGCGGCTTCACGCGCGATCCTTATCTCCTTCACTTCGATCCCTGCGGCTCCAGTTCGGGTTCCGCCGCTGGCGCGGCGGCTGGTCTGTGCGCCGTTGCCATCGGCACCGAGACTGATGGTTCGATCGTTTGCCCATCCGGGAACAACCTTTGCGTTGGGATTAAACCGAGCATTGGGCTCGTTTCGCAGGATGGCATCATCCCAATTGCCCACAGCCAGGACACCGCCGGGCCAATCACGCGCACCGTCACCGACGCCGCCATATTGTTAGGCGCGATCCAAAACCCACTCGCTGGCGCGCCGGGCAATTACACACGTTTCCTCGTGCGTGGTGGACTGAATGGTGCCCGCATCGGCTACGATCGTCGCTATTTCACTCCAGCATTCGGGGGTGAAAACGATCTCATCGCCGTGATTGAGCCAGCAATCCAAGTCATGCGCGATTTGGGCGCAACCGTGGTCGAAACCGATAGCGGCGATCCCAACCGTTATTCAGACGCGGAACTCACCGTTTTGCTCTACGAGTTTAAGGTGCAGATCGCGGAATATCTGGCCGGCCTAACGAACACCACGATACGCACGCTGGCCGACCTCATTCAATTCGACATCGATCATTGTCCAGAAGAAATGGAATTTTTCGGCCAGGAGATCTTTGAGCTGTCGGAGGCGACGAGTGGCGACCTGACTGATCCAGTTTATCGCGAAGCACGCTCCCTTTGCGTGCGCCTCAGTCGTGCCGAAGGGATCGACGCCGCGCTTGAGCGCGACCAACTCGACGCCATCATCGCACCGAGCTACAGCTTTGCTTCGACGCCGGCGGCAGTCGCCGGTTATCCGAACATCTCCATTCCAGTCGGCCTGACGAGTGCCGGAAAGCCAGCTGGCATCTGGATGTACAGCGGTTATCTGCACGAGGCGACATTGATTTCCCTGGCGTTCGACCTGGAGCAGGAAATTCATCCACGCTCCGCGCCGCAATTCATTCCGCCACTTCCGCCCAAGCCGGCCGATGCCGGAATCTGTAACGGGACCGCGCCGATGCCGGATCTACAAACTCTGCGTCATCTGACCCGCCACCTTGGCACTGGCAAGCCGATGATTCGTTAGGCAAAGATTGTTTACCTAACGATTGCCGATATGGATCGCGTGTTTCTCGACCGCGAGCGCAGCTTCTTTTACCGCTTCGCTCAAAGTCGGGTGCGAGTGAACCGTTCGACCAAGATCTTCGCTGCTGCCGCCGAATTCCATCACCGCGACGATCTCGGCGATGAGCTCTGAGGCAGCGTGGCTGAGAATCGAGGCGCCGAGGATGCGGTCGGTCGCGGCATCCGCGACAATTTTTACCCAGCCTTCGACGTCGTCGTTGGCGAGGGCGCGACCATTGGCGCGGAAGGGAAATTTGCCGACGCGCACATTCAAGGCTTTCTCTTTCGCCAAATCTTCCGTAACGCCAACACCAGCCAGCTCCGGATTCGTGTAAATGATGCCCGGAATGACATCGTAGTTCACGTGGCCGGCTTTGCCTGCAATCATTTCGACGCAGGCGATGCCCTCTTCTTCAGCCTTGTGCGCGAGCATGGGACCGGTGATGACGTCGCCGATCGCGTAGACGCCAGAGACGCTGGTGCGAAATTGTTCGTCCACCTTGATCCGGCCGCGATCGTCCATCGCCACGCCCAGTTTGTCGGCCCCCACGCCCTCGGCAAAGGCACGTCGCCCGACCGAGACAAGCACTTTGTCGGCTTCGAAGTTCAGTTCTTCGCCATTCTTAGTTGCGGTTGCGATGGCTCGGCCGTTGCTCACCTTGACGCCACCGACCTTGGTTTCGAGATGGAATTTGATTCCCTGACTCGTTAGGGCGCGCTGCAGCAAGTTTGACATTTCAAGGTCGAAGCCAAGGGCAATACGGGGAAGAAATTCCAGCACGGTGACTTCGGAGCCGAGGCGGTTCCAGACCGAGCCAAGTTCCAGACCGATGGCACCCGCGCCAACGACGAGGAATTTCTCTGGCGGCTGGTCGAAGCAAAGCGCTTCTGTGCTGCTTACAACCGTTTCGCCATCAAACGGCATGCTGGGCAGATTGATCGGGACGCTGCCGGTTGCGATGATGATGTGATCGGCAGCAATGTCGTTGGGCTCGCCCTCGTTAGGTTGGATTCGCACCTGGCCGGACCCCATGATGGTGCCGAGTCCGGCGTAAGTGGTGATCTTGTTACCTTTCATGAGGGCGCGCACACCTCCCGTGAGCGTTTTCACGACTTTGTCCTTGCGACTGAGCATCGTCGCCAGGTCGAGACGGACTTTGTCGAGCACGATGCCATGTTTGGCCGCTTCCTTTTTCGCGAAGACGAAATGATCGCTCGAAGCGAGAAGAGCCTTGCTCGGAATACAGCCGACGTTGAGACAGGTGCCGCCCAGATTCGGATCCTTTTCGATAATGGCGGTTTTGAGTCCGAGCTGTGCGGAACGAATGGCGGCGACATAGCCACCGGGGCCGGAACCTATGATGATGACATCGAATTTTTCCATAGAGTTTGGGTGTTAAAGCGGCGACGAACTCGTCGCCTTAGCGTTCGTCGTCCACCGACTCAAACCTCGAGCAAGAGTGCGGTCGGATTTTCGATCGCTTCCTTCACCTTAACCAGAAAGGTAACCGCTTCCTTGCCGTCGACTGCTCGATGATCGTAGCTGAAGGCGAGATACATCATTGGCCTAACGACGGCCTGGCCGTTCACCGCCACCACGCGCTCTTTGATGGCGTGCATGCCAAGGATACCGCTCTGCGGCGGATTCAGTATGGGCGTGCCCATAAGCGAACCGTAAACTCCGCCGTTCGAAATTGTAAAGACGCCGCCCTGCAGATCCTCAATCTTGATCTTCCCTTCACGCGCCCGGAGCGCGAAGTCGGCGATGGCACGCTCGAGATCGGCGAAGCTTTTCTTATCCGCGTCGCGCACGACCGGCACGACCAGACCACGCTCCGTCCCAACGGCGACGCCGATGTCGTAGTAATGGTTGAGAATGAAATCATCGCCTTCGATGCGGCTGTTGATCGAGGGAACGGCCTTAAGCGCTTCGACAGTCGCTTTGATGAAAAACGACATGAAGCCGAGCTTTACGCCATGATCGGCTTGAAATTTCTCCTGTGCTTTTTTGCGCAGCGCCATCACCTCGCTCATGTCGCACTCGTTGAACGTCGTGAGCGTGGCGGTGGATTGCTGCGACATGACGAGCTGCGCCGCGATCTTGCGACGGAGAGGCGACATTTTTTTTCGGGTGAAACGATCAGTCGGTTCCTCTTCGATGACGGACTTCGCCTGGCCGCGCGGTTTTTCCTGCTCGTCGGCATGCGCTTCCGGTTCGCCCTTTTGTAAATGTTCCAGAACGTCGCCTTTCGTTAGGCGACCGCCTTTTCCGGTAGCGGTGATCTTCGCCGGATCGAGTTTCTCTTCGTTGGTTAGGCGTCTGACCGCCGGCGAAAGAAAATCGGCATTCGGAGAAGATTTCTTGGCCGGCTGGCTCGCCACCGGTGTGGCCCCCTCCGACGAGGCGGATTTTGTCTTCTTTGTCGGGTTACTGGCGGAGTCATCGATTAACGCCACCACCTCACCGATTTTTACCTCCTGTCCTTCACCCGCCTTGGTCTCAAGCAGACCCGCGGTCTCCGCGGTGATCTCGGTGGAAACCTTATCCGTCTCGAGAGTGAGGAGCGCTTCGCCCGCCTCGACGAAATCACCCGATTTCCTGTGCCAGACGGAGATAATGCCGCTCTCGATTGATTCCCCCACCGGCGGGATTTTAACTTCGATGCTCATGGGTCGCGCAACTTAAGCCGAAGAGCGCGGCGCGGTCGAAAACTTTCGCGGTTCCTACGAGGCGCCCGGCTCCCAATTCGAGAGGGTTGGATGAAAGAGACGAAACTTAGCGCATTTCGCCTAGCGACTTTTTCGCCGTCGCAGCCTGAATGTATTTGCCCCAACTCAAATTATCGCGACCGGCGACGTGCTCTTTCGCTTTGCGAATCGCCATCTCGGAAACAGCCTCCACCACCCATTGGAAGTTTTCCTCTCCGACCGAGGCGGCCTCCGCGTCCGGCGCCGGATTGCAAAAGTCGATTGCCAGTGGCACGCCGTCGCGAATCGCGAACTCGACCGTGTTGAGGTCGTAGCCGAGATATTGGTTCAACGTCAAAACTCCCTGCTCCACCTTCTCCAGAATTTCCCGTGGCGCCTTCCAATCAGTCTGATAACGCAGATGATAAGGATGACGCGGCTCGTAGTTCATGATCTTGACCTTGCGTTGATCGATTGAATAACAGCGGAAATACATCTCAAATTTCACTTCCTCCTGCAGCATCATGACCAGCTGTCCCGTCTCGCCGTAAGCGCGGAAAAATTCATCCGGATCGTTCAGCCGATAAACGTTCTTCCAGCCACCGCCAGCAAAGGGTTTGAAAAAGGCGGGCCAGCCGACGTAGGCGAAGATCCCTTCCCAATCCATTGGGTAAGCAAGGTTACGGAACGACTTTTCGTTCGTGTCGGGCGGCGGTTCATGCGAGGGAAGGATGACAGTGCGAGGGACGGCGACTCCGATTTTGGTCGCAAGCGCGTTGTTAAAAAATTTCTCGTCGGCGCTCCACCAAAACGGATTGTTTATCACCGCACAACCAGTGAGCGCTTCGTTCTTCAGCCAGGCGCGATAGAAAGGCACATCTTGCGAGATACGGTCAATGACGACGTCATAGCCCGTCGGTTCGCCTTGGATCACTTTGTCGATGCGCACAGGTTCGGCCATGATTTCACGTCCGCCGGTTTTCTGATTAACGCGCTCGACGAACGCGGGTGGAAAGCTGTGCTCCTGGCCGTAAAGAATTCCGATTTTTTTCATAGTGGGTAACTCCGCAGTCTGCTGGTTTTAGTCGTGATGATGTTTTTGTCCATTAGATGATGGAAAGATATGGCGGCAGCATGTCGCGCCAATAATTCCAATCGTGTCCACGCCGTTTGCGGCCGTCGCCGAAAATGAGCATTTCGAAATCGCGGCTCATCTGAGGCGTCCACCAATGCATACGGTTCGTTCATAAGATGCGGGCAGGAGTTAAGTGAAGGCAAAGTCAGTTGGCGATGAAAAAAAATGAGCCGAAATCTGGCGCGGGCAGTGCGTGCGGTTGCGCGTGCGCGACTCCTCGTCGATAAGACCCGCTTTCAAAATGGGCGCTGAGCACACACTGACGGGCAACATCCAACAACACGCGCAATTTGAGTCGCGCATCCTGCACAACCGACGGGATGTGCTCGTTTACTTGCCGCCCGGTTATTCGCGTGCACTGCGCCGGCGTTATCCCGTGCTTTACCTCCAAGACGGGCAGAACATGTTTGACGCAGCGACGGCCTTTGGCGGCGTGGAATGGGGTGCGGACGAAACCGCGCAGCGCTCAATCCAACGGAAATGGATCGAGCCGTTGATCATCGTGGCGGTGGCTAATACCGGGAACAATCGCATCCACGAATACGCGCCGACGCGAGGCGTGATCGAGACGACCGCAACGCGCACGCGTCGCAGTCGCGGCGGACTGCGGCGCTACGGACGTTTCCTGATCGAAGAGTTGAAGCCATTTATCGATCGCACTTACCGAACGCGTCCGGATGGGGAATCGACCGGGCTGGGCGGGTCGTCGTTAGGCGGGCTCGCCACCCTTGCGCTCGGTCTCTGGTATCCGCAGGTGTTCAGCCGGCTGGCGGTCTTGTCTCCTTCGATTTGGTGGGATGAATGCGTGATCTGCCGGATGGTAGACGAATTGCCAGAAAAGCTGCCGCTTAAGATTTGGCTCGATACCGGCACGGAAGAGCCGGGCTGGGAGCGGGCGCGCGACCTGCGCGATCGATTGGTGGAGAGAGGTTGGCGCCTTGATGACGATCTGCAATTCAGCGAAGTAACCGGCGCCGGTCACAGTGAAGGCGCATGGGCGGCGCGATTCGAGTCCGTTCTGCGATATTTGTATCCACCGATACCGCCGGGCTCGAAAGTTCCACTCCCCCGGCCGCGCGTTCTGCAAACCACGATTCGTTAGGCTTGAGGCAGTTTCTTGTCTGTAATCGCAATCGTCAGGCGATGATCTTGGCCTTCGGTTCGGCGAAGTTGCCGAGCTTGCGAAATTTGGCATAACGTTCCTTGAGCAGCTCATCGAGCGGCGTTTTAAGAGCCTGCTTGAGATTGCGCCGAAGCGCACTGCCAAGATTGGCCGCTGCGGTGTCGTGCTCGCGATGCGCGCCGCCTTCCGGCTCGGGCACAATCTCATCCACGACCCCAAGCCGCATGAGATCTTGCGCGGTGAGCTTGAGTGCTTCGGCCGCTTCCGGCGCGTGCTTGCGATCTTTCCACAAAATCGCGGAGCAGGCCTCCGGACTGATCACGGAATAATAGGCGTTCTCCAAAATCAAGACCCTATCGGCTACGCCGATGCCAAGCGCGCCACCCGAGCCGCCTTCGCCGATGACGCAGGCAATGATCGGCACGCGCAGGGTCATCATCTCGCGCAGGTTGACGGCAATCGCCTCCGCAATGTGGCGTTCCTCGGACCCGATGCCAGGATATGCGCCAGGCGTATCGATCAGAGTGATGATCGGAAGGTTAAACTTTTGCCCGAGTCGCATAATGCGCAGCGCTTTGCGATAGCCTTCGGGGTAAGCGCAGCCGAAATTGCGTTTCACGTTCTCTTTCGTGTCGCGCCCCTTTTGCTGCGAGATGATGACACAGTGTTCGGTGCCGAGTTTAGCCAGACCGCACGGCATTGCCTTGTCATCGCCAAAAACGCGGTCGCCATGCAGCTCCGTCCAGCCGGTAAAGCACCGGCCTATGTAATCGAGGGAAAATGGCCGCTGCACATGCCTTGCGATTTGGACTCGCTGCCAGGCGGTGAGGTTATCGTAGATTTGGCGACGCGTTTCGCGGATCTTCAGCTCCATCGATTCGACCTCGGAATCGAAGTCGATGTCGTGCTTCGCGGAATGCGATTTCAATTCTTGAAGCCGGTGCTGCAATTCGAGGATCGGCTTTTCGAAATCGAGCGGCTGAGCGTTCATGCTTTGTTGCGGCAATGAAGGGCGAAGGGCTGAAGCGGAAAGCGAGCATTAATCGCGTGGCCGCTTCACTTTCCTAAAGCTTCGCCTCAACATCACCGAATAACAGTGACAGGCGTTCGCGTGTTGACAAGACTGCTCAGCTCCTCCACCTCGCTCGCTGCCATCCCAAAACCTTCTTCCGGTGGCGGAATGTCGAGAATCTGATGCGAATCGTCAGGCTCGGAATAAATGACGTAGCCCGGAGCGGCGAGCCGGATCCAGCGAGTGCTGTTAAGAAATTGTGCGCTTCCAAGGCCAATGCGCCTGCCGTTCTTCCAAGCCATGATTTCACCCACGCGCGTGTTGAGTTTGGCCTGAGGGCTGCCCGGCACTTTCTCGTCGAGAATGCGATAGCGCTTGAAGAACTGTCCGTGGTCGAGCAGGTAGAGCCACTTGGCGTTGCGCTGGATGAGAAGGGAAAATTCAGGATGGGAAAGGAGCAGCTTTTGTCCGATGCGGAGTCGGGTGCTGCTCAAGTTATTGGTGCGCATGATTAACTCTGGAGTGGTTTTGAATTTGCTCGCCACCCGTGCCAGCACATCGCCGCTGCGGATAGTGTATTCCTCTTTCTCCGGCGCCGGATAATCGGAGAGCAGGATGGAAATGTTCACTTCACCGAGCAGATCTTCTGCTTCGCCGACATGTTGTCCGCTCGGGTATTTTTGGATGAGTCTCGTCAGGGCGTTACGCGCCTCGCCAAGATTGCCTGCCTCCTTGAGTTTTTTCGCCGCCTCGAATTCCGGCAGGCTGATGTCGATAACCGGATAGGGCAAGGCGGCGGCCTTTTTTTCCGCCCGCATGACCAGCTCCGGCCTAACGAAAATCTTGTAGGTAAAGAGGGCGGCGCTCCCAAAAATCACGACCGCAAGAAAGAGAGCAAGGATCCACCTCATGCCAGGGCAGAGAAGCTTTTGCCTAACGACTCAGCGCAACCAAACCAGAGGACAGGCCGACCGGACGTTAGCTTTCGGTATTGGAACCGGAGAAAAACGTATTCCAAAACCGGTAGCGCGGCCGTTCCACCTCGTCGTTCCAGGTAAAGTGGCAATCCTGGCAGTAGTATTCCTTTGGGAAAACCTTGAGAGCCAGGAGAATTGCGGCCAGCCCAGGGATGAGAAACTTGCGCGTCAGCTGAGGATACTGAATGCGGGTTGAATCGCATTGCGGGCAACGCAGCGCCGCGATGTCGGGATCAGCCGCTTCCCACTCGACCATGAGTTCCTGCGCGCGACCAAAATCCTTTTCTTCCACCATGACCTGCGCGTTGGCTTTCGGCTTCGACATGAAAGCATAGGTTTGCAGGTTGGCTTCATTGTGCAGGTCGGCTTGCACTCCGGCCTCTTGAAACTTCTCTTTCAACCGCTTCGCCTTCGCCGGCTCGTTATAGGTCGCAATCGTCACCATAAAATGCCCGGGATTCTTTTGGGCGTGAGTGATCAAACATCAACTACCGCCCCAGTGCAAGACTGGCGGCGGAAACCAGTGATAAAGGATGAAATAAACGAGAACGCCCGTGACCGAAACATAGAGCCAGATGGGCATCGTCCATTTTGCGATCCGGCGATGCTTGTCCCAATGGCGGGTGAAAACGGGGATGAGCGTCATGATCACGAGCGGTAGCGTAACGAACGCGAGCAGCACATGCGAGATGAGAATGGGAAAATAAAACCAGGCGATTAGCCCATGATAACCGGATGATTTCTCTCCGACGTGGACATGGTAAACGATATAGCCCGCGAGAAAGAGCGAAGAGGAAATGATCGCGGTAATCATACAAGCAATGTGCTGCCGCCAAAATCCTCGCCGGATGAGCCACCAGCCTAACGAGATGAAAATAGTGCTGCTGGCGTTGAGCGACGCGTTAACGGCCGGCAGGTCGGAGATCGTCATTATAGCTTGGAGTTACCGGGCGCGCGAAGGCCCTTCGCTCTATCGCTTCAACCCTTTAACTCTTCAACGCTTCAACGATCATAATGAATGTCTGCGTCAGTCACCGAGGAATCGCCTCCGCGACCGCGCTTGCATCGTGGCCGGGTCCGCCGGCCGACGCATCTACGGATTCTTCTCCTCCTCCTGCGTCTTACAATCATCCTGCTTCTTTGCGGCGTGGCAGCGGGCGGCTGGTACCTGGGCCAGAAAGGCTTTAGCCGCAAATGGCGCGACGTGATCGTGCAGGAACTGCACAAACGCGGCGTGGAAGCATCGTTTCGCAGGCTCACCCTCGACCCGTTCCGCGGCCTCATCGCGCGCGACGTGCGCATTTACGATTACAAGAAGCGTGAACGGACGCTCGCGGTCGTGAGCGAAATCTCCCTCGATATCAACTACGCCGCGCTGTTTCATCACGAGCCATTTCTCAATGCAGTCGATATTCGCAACGGCGACCTAACGATTCCGCTCTCTGCAGCGACTGGCCATGTGCAGAACGCGGAACTGCACGGCTTTCGGGCGCACGTCTATTTTTTGCCGGAACGCATCGAGGTCAGCCAGGCTGAAGGCTACTTCTACGGTGTGCACCTTTTTGCCAGCGGGCAATTGATCAAGCGTCAGGGTTATCGGCCTTCGACGAACGAATCGGCTGCCGAAACCGCGCACCGTCTGCATCTGCTCCAGACTCTCGTAACGACCATGCAGCATTTCCGTTACCCGGAGTCCGCACCTGAATTGCAGGTGAAATTTTCCGGAGATCTCTCCCAACTCGAGGATGCTCACTTCGAAGCGAGCTTGCGTGCCAGCCGCATCGTGCGCGACCAATACGACGCACGTAACTTCCATCTTCTCGCCGACTGGAAGGACCAAACCCTCACGATTCCCAAATTAGCCTGGTACGATCACGAAGGCCGCTTCGCCGGCAGCGCCACATGGAGTCGCGCCAATGGCCGGGCTACATTCCAGGCGCGAAGCAGCATCGCGCTGAAACCATTGTTAGGCAGTTTGGGCTTGGGCGCGACGCTGGGGAGCATGAGCTTTCATCATCCGCCGCAAATCGAAGCGACTGGCTCGGCCACCATCGGCGCAGCCGAAAGGCAGATCCAAATCGTGGGCAAACTGGCGGCGGACGACTTCACCTGGCACGAGGTCCCGTTCGAAGGGATCAGCTTCGAATTCGCCTGGGACGGCAAGCGCACCATGTTACGCGAGCTGCATCTGCGACATCGGAGCGGCCAGCTCAACGCCGAGCTTTTCGATGCACCTGATGCCTTTCGACTCAACGTCGATAGCTCGCTCGTCCCCGCCGCTCTCGCTTCGCTTGCGCCCATCCGCTTTCGCCCGCTCCTGGACGAATGGGAGTGGCAGCGCGCGCCGAATGTCCGACTAACAATTCGCGGGACGAGCCGCGATCCGTCCACCTGGCATGGCGAAGGCACCTTGGCGCTTAGCCGTACGCGCTTCCGCGGCGTGTGGATGAACAGTGCAGCCGCCAACATTCGTTTCGGCGACGAAGCCGTTGCCTTCGAAAATTTCCGCATCGCGCGCGACGAAGGCATCGGCACAGGCAGCTTCACCTACGACGACAAACGGCACGAAGTGCGCCTAACGAATGTGCAAAGCACGCTCCAGCCGAGCGAAGTGATCCGTTGGATTGAACCGCGATTCTGGGAGCACGTTGTTCCTTATCGTTTTCATCGCGTACCCCACGTCACCACCAACGGTGTCGTACAGTTCCATGGTGGCAAACAAACGCACCTCGAGCTCGACGTCGATGCTCCCACCGGAATGGATTACACCTTCATCGACAAAGTGCTGCCCTTCGACCGGATCTCGGGGCGCCTCATTTTCACCGAGGATCGCCTGCAAATCTTCGACCTCAATGGCACCCTCTTTTCCGGCACGGTCACAGGCGCAGCGGATATTTCGTTGGCGCGAGCCGATCACCACTACACCGCCAGCGCCACGGTCGATAACATCGATTTCTCCAGCGTAACGAATCTCTATTTCAAATATAAAAATGCCCAGGGCGCGCTCAGTGGCCATCTCGACTTCGGGGGCGCAAGTGGCGATCGACAGGCGCTACGCGCCAGCGGGCGGGTAGAGGTGAAAAACGGAAATGTCTTTGCCATTCCGGTCTTTGGTCCTCTCTCGGAAGTGGTGAACAAGATGTTTGCGGGAGCCGCCGGCTACAGCATCGCGCACGAGGCGAGCGCGGTCTTCGCCATCAAAGACGGCGTCATTCACACCGACAAACTAAAGGTTGCGGGCAAACTCTTTTCCATGCTCGGGCACGGCAAGATCGATTTCATGAAGGATGACCTCGATCTTGATATTCGGGTCGACGCGAACGGCGCAGGCGCGCTCCTCACTCCAATTTACAAGCTCTTCGAATACCACGGGAGCGGCAGCCTAACGAAGCCGGTCTGGCGACCGAAACATCTCTAGAGACTGCCAACCGTCCATTTGAAGCGATCAATAGCAAAGTCTCCTGCGACGAGGGAAAAGCGGTCGACAGACAGGAATCGGCAATCGGCGATTCTGCTCGGCGCACACATGTCAATCGGCGGCGGCGTGCATCGCGCGATCGAGCGGGCACGCTCAATCGAATGCACCGCCATGCAGATTTTTGTGAAGAACAACATGCAGTGGTTTGCCCGACCGTTCACGCCCGAAGAGATCCGTGCTTTTCGTGAACATGCTCAGCGGCAAGACCTCAAGGCCGTCTTCGCCCACGCCAATTATCTTATTAATCTCGCCGCGACCAATCCGCTGTTTCACGCCAATTCCCTACGAGCTTTATCGGAAGAACTCGTTAGGGCGGATCAATTGGGACTGCCCTTCATCGTCCTTCATCCCGGTTCGCACCTTGGCTCGGGCGAAGAAGCCGGGTTAAAGAAAATCATCGCCTCGATCGATTGCATCTTCGCCCGGATTCCGAAGGTAAAAACGCGCATCGCGCTTGAAACGACTGCCGGACAAGGCTCTTCCCTCGGTCACAAGTTTACTCATCTCGCCGAGATCATGACCAACGTGCGCGAGCCCGAGCGGCTATGCGTCTGTCTCGATACGGCGCATGTCTTTGCCGCCGGTCACGACCTAACGACCGAATCCGGCACGCGGAAAATGTTTCGCGAGTTTGATCGTACGATTGGTCTGCGGCACTTGGTCGCGCTGCACCTGAACGACTCAAAGACGGCGCGCGGCTCACGCGTTGACCGCCACGAGCACATCGGCAAAGGGCGAATCGGGCTGGAAGCCTTTCGCGTCATCATGAGCCACCCTCGACTCCGCAAGATCCCCAAAGTCTTGGAAACGCCCAAGGGCAAAGATCTGCGCGAGGACGTGGAAAACATGCGCGTTTTGCAGGGATTGTAGTCTTGGGGGTTACGCCTTGCCCCAGGTTCGCGTCCTTTATTCGTCAGGCGAGGAACTTGGCGAAGGGGAAACCGTCGAGCCTGGTGCACCTGGGAGGAGGAGTGTCTGACCGATTTGCAATTTTCGGTCGTCCTCGATGTGATTCAATTTTTGCAACTCCCCGATCGTCACCTTGTGCATCTTGGCGATGGAGGTCAGCGTCTCTCCTTTGGCTACGACATGGGTGTGCCCATTCGGCACGGCAGCGGCGGTGGGGACAGAGGTCTCGGTTGCGCGAGGTGCAGTGGCAGGGGAACCGCTTGTCGGGTGCTCAATCTCCTGTTGCAGGCGAAGGATTTGTTGGGAAAGCAAATCGATCTTGACGTTCTGCTGGTCGATCTTGCGCGAGAGATTGAGAAGCTGAGAGCCTTCGGAGTTTCCCGTCGGCGAGGGCTCTTGCGCGAAAGCGGCTGCCGCGAGCGCCGCGCTAAAGCCAACTATCGCAAGGACGTGACAGCAGCGAATCATAGGCAAACCTTGGCATCTCCGTTTGCGACTGGCAAGCAAGCGCACGTCTCGCGAGAAAGGTCTCATCCAGCTCCGTGCCAAGGCACGCAACCAATGTAGGGCGGCACTTCCTCCGCGGCAGGATAACTGCGGGTAGTTTTGCAGGTTAACCCCGACTGAGAGCGGAATTACTGACTAAAGAGAGAAGATCGCAGAGCTTCGCCTTGAACCAGGCTTGAGACCGGCATGCGTTCGAATTACATGGGCTGAAACGCGAGGCCGACGGGGTGTGCCGCTGCGGCCCAGCCGTTTGCGTTTTACGGCTTCGACGGTAACTTTTTTTCATGCCAGAACGGACGGAAAGACCGGTGACGCCGATGCCGTGGGGGCCGCAGCAAGGCGACGGGGGCGGGCCTAAATCACCTGATGTTTCCAAGCCGGACACACGGGATTTGCTCAAGAAAATGCGCAAGGTGGACCCGAACCAATCGAAGCGTTATCGGCAACGCACTGGCCAGTGACCAACGAGTCGTTAGGCGAAGTTTTCTCGGATTTTCCCGGGCTCCTGCGACGCCGAGGATTATTAGGCGAACCGCCCGGCCTAACGAATTCGCCGGCGATCGCCGGTTCCAATTTCACGCCGACACAGGCAACTACCATTCTCGCCTTCAAATTTGGCGAAGGAGTCTTGGTCGCGGGCGATCGACGCGCGACGGCAGGCAACACGGTGGTCTATGATCGGGCGGACAAAGTGCTTGAGATTGACCGGCATTCCATCATGGCGATCGCGGGTGTGCCGGCAACGGCCTGGGAGATGGCGCGGGTGCTCGAACATTCGCTGCAGTATTTTCGCCGCACCCAACTTCAGGAGATGAGCGTTCACGGCAAAGTTCGCGCGCTCTCGAAACTGTTGCGCGACAATTTTGGTTTTGTCGTCCAGGGCATCGGCGTGGTCGTGCCGATTTTTGCCACCTACGACTTCGCCGGCGACGGCCAGGCCCGGCTCTACTTTTACGATGCGATGGGCGCTCAATTTGAAGTGGCGGAGTACGCCGCGACCGGTTCGGGCTCGCCCGCGGTGCGTGGCGTTTTGTTTTACGAAAATCGCTGGGGCAAAAAGCCGCTGCACAAACTGCGTGAGGACGAAGCGGTCACGCTTGCCTTGCGCGCTCTTGATACCGCGGCCGAGGCCGATACCGCGACCGGCGGCGTCGATCGTAACGCGCGCATTTTTCCGCTCATGAAGGTGATATCGCGGGAGGGAATTAGAACACTCCCCGAACAACAAATCGCGCTACGTTTCAAGCGCACGGTGGCATGACCGAAGAGCCTTACCGCTGGGTCGAGGCAATCGCCAACCGACGCGAATATATCGAAACGCAACTCGCGCCCGGTAGTCCGATCGCAGCTCTGAGTTTTCGCGACGGGATTCTGTTCGTTACCGTCGGGCGCGCGCGGCAAAAACTCTTCGAGATTTATGATCGCATTGCCATGGGCGCGATTGGACATCCGGGCGATATCGAACGTTTACGCCTGGCGGCGATTGAGCTGGCGAGCACGGAAGGATTCACCCGTTCGGCGACTGACGTTTCGCTGCGCCGGCTGGCCTACTATTCGCTCAGTCCGCTTTTGAAAAGTGCTTTCGAGCAAATTTATGGGCCGCCTTTTCTGGCCCGGATGATTTTTGCGGAAGTCGGTGCAACCGCGGCGGACGACTTGTTCCTGCGCGTCGATTACGACGGGGCGATCGTGGCCAACGGCCGAGCTGCCGATACAAATCCGCCCCGCTTCAGCGCGGTTGGCGGCACCGCGCGCGCGACGGAGATAATGGAAGCGCTTTTGCGGCGCGACCATGACTCCGGCCACCCATTGAATCGCGCCATGACAATTGCGCTTAATGCTTGGACGGCAGGCAGCCTAGGCGCCGATCAATCTAGCGGCAACGAAGTCCCATCGCAGGAAACGCTCGCGGAACACCGGACGCAGAAATTGAAAGACGCAACGGTAGAGGCTTGCGTCCTCGAGCGAAAAAACCAGGGCCCGATCTGTTATCGCCCAATCCTTGGCGAGGAGTTGAAGGAGCTGATTAAAGCCTGACAAACCCGTTAGGCGCTTGCTCCTGTGGCTGCTCTCTGCTTTAGAGGAAAATATGCGGCGCGTGCTGCCCTGGCTCGGGTTGCTTCTTCTCACGGTTTGCTTTGTCTACTTGGTTCGATGGCCCGTGCCGGAATCGACGCGCCGCGCGGCTGCACCGCGAAAACCGATCGGTCCTGTCGAACGAACGCTTGTCGTGGTGCTCGATCCCGGCCATGGCGGCGAGGATTCTGGCGCAATGTGTGGCAACGTGATGGAAAAAGATCTTACCCTCGATGTTGCCTTGCGGGCTGAATTGCTCCTACGCACCGCGGGATTCACTACCCTGCTGACGCGAGACAGCGATCGCTATGTTTCGCTCGCCGAACGAACGTCGCTAAGCAATCGTGCGGAGCATTCCATTTTCATCAGCATTCACTTTAACGACGGCGCACGCGAGGCGGCTTCGGGAGTTGAAACCTACTATTCGCCTGGTCAGGCAAACGGCGCGGCGGGATTTCTCTCCTGGCTGCCGTTTGTCTCGCCGCCACGAAGCAGCCACCTAACAGCCGCGAGCGAAAGCCTCGCGAGTTGTCTTCAGGGCGCACTGGTACAGCGGACGCAAGCGGTGAACCGCGGGATTAAACAGGAAAGGTTTTATGTCATCACCAATGCCGAGCATCCGGCCGCGCTCGTGGAAGGCGGCTTTATGACCAACAAGTCGGACGTGACGAAACTCACCACTGCGGAATATCGTCAAGACATCGCCACCGCGATTAGCGAAGGCGTGGAGCATTATCGCGCCGCGTCGCACAAGAGCGAATCGGGCCTGGCAATCGCGGCTGCCCAACCTGAATAAGGAGAAAAAACGAATCGTCGAATGAGGCCATGAAACGAAGCTGGTTTGCTCTCGTTATTGTTTTTCTTGCCGTCGCAGGGATTTTGCGCGCGGATCAAATTACCTCGCAGGTTCAGCAGACGCTGAAAGAGCAGGGCTTCTATTACGGCAACGTGACGGGAACGAAGACGGCCGATACGACTGCGGCGATCCGGCGCTATCAGATTCGCAATGGACTTCAAATTACGGGCGAGATCGACGCAGAAACGCTGCGTTCGTTAGGCTTAGGCAAAGGCAGGGTTGAGACAAGTCCTGCTCCGCAACCGGTTGAGCCACCGAGCGAGACGGAAACGGGGCGCGGCGAGGAGGAGGAGGAGTCGACCCAATCGGCTGAGATATATCCTCCACCTCATGGGCCGGTTTATCAGCCCGGATCGGGTTATGCTCCGGCCGCGCCAGCGCCGCGCGGCGGCCCCAATGTTTTCGCCGGCACGCCCTACGAGATGGCGCCCCCAGATCTGCAGCGGCACGTCATCGTTGGAGCGCAAACGCTGCTCACGCGATGGGGTTATTACCATAGCGGGATAGACGGCGAATTTGGACCTGGCACTTTCGCGGCGGTGCAGGCATTCCAAGCCCGAAGCGGCGTCGCACCTAGCGGGCGGCTCGATATGGCGACGCTCGCCGCGCTGGGCCTGCTCCCCGGACAACGGACGCGCGGCTACGTGATGCCGCCTCGACGCTATTTCAATCGCCCGGTTTACAGGGGAGAATGGATTCCCGATCGTTAGGCGCAGTTCTACGACTTTGATTCGACAAAGCTGACAGACTGGAGCTCGGCGAAGACCGTTCCGATGAAGACGCTAGCTTCGATGCGAAGGAGCAATCGATCTGTGTCATCGGAAACCCAGACGGTTGCACGACTGAATTTCTTGTGCGGCTCGAGCAAGCCCTTCTTCCCAATCTTGCTGATTTGTACGTCGAGCTTGATTGCCGCGTAGTCGCCCGCTGCGATTTTGAGAGGCGCTCGACCGGCAACCGTGAGTGTCACCAGATAAGGAGTGGTCGCGGGATAAACCACAACTCGATAGACATCGCCATCGCGCAGTGACTGGCTGCGGAAGTAAAGGAGGGAAGAAAACATGTCAAAGATATCGCCGGGAAACCCGAATGTTTTCGTTGCCGGAGTTTTCTTCGATCGTGAATCCGTGCGAAGGCGATCGACGCTTCCACGCTTGAAAGTCAAATCGGTGGTGACGGTTTTCCGACGCTCGACGTCCACTTGATGCATGGCGATCGGCCGCAACGTGGCGGCATCGGCATCAGCGTGGTGCTTCGTATCAAATTTCCAAAGTGCGCGCACCGGACCGACAGTCTCGCCTGTTCCGTTGAGCTGGAGCTGTCCGTCGTTCTTCGTGAAGCGGATCTCGGCGTGCGCTGCAACCGCGTCGCTCCAGCCGAAGTTGTAAGCAGCGATCAATGGCCGCGGATTTGGAAAATCACCGCGGGGCGCATTGGTAACGGTCGTCTTCCAATCAGCAGGCGGCGGCGTCGCGCCAAAACCTGAGAGCACGAGAAAAATCGCGCTCAGACAGATTGCGATCTTCCCTGGAAAGCCCACCCCAGCAGCATGCGCCGTCCGTTTCTCGCTTGCAAGCGAGTCCAACCCGACAACGATCAATCGTAAAGCAATCTTCGGGCTACAAAAAAAGAACGCACGTTTTAGAACGTGCGTTCTTCGAGATCGAAAATCTTGTTGTCGCTAGGGCTTGGTCTTCGCCGGGCTGGGGGTCGCTTTGGTGGCCGGGTTGGCGCCTGTCTTCCCAGCGGGCGCTGGCTTATTGAGCTGCGCGATAATGTCGTTGGTGAAATCCATATCCGCCCGGGCATACATCACCGTGGGAACGCCATTGAGGCTGACGCCCGAGGTATCGAAAACCAAATCCATGTTGGCGTTCTTCACCCTGTCCAGCACGATATCGGTGATTTCCTTCACGATTCCGTCCCGCATTCTGACGGCCTGTTCCTGAAGCTGCTTCTCGCGCGTCTGGCGGAAATCGTTGATCTCACGCTCCATGTTTTTGATGCTGGCGATTTTCTCGTCGCGGTCCTTCGCCTTTTGGGTTTTGGCATCCGCACTCAAGGCGGGGGCTTCGAGTTGCTGGTTGAGCTTATTGATTTCGTCGAGCGCCTTTTTGTAAGATTCAGCGCGATCGTCGTATTCCTTCTTCGCGGAATCCTTGGCGTCGTTAATTTTCTTCTCGGCGTCCTTAGTCTTATTGTATTCCTTGAACGCGCGATTCATGTCGATGGTGCCGACTTTCATACCCTGCGCGAAGGCACCAAAAGGAAGGGCGCCAGCGGTAAGAAGGGCCACGAGGAAAAGCTTTTTCATATGTTGTAGGGTGAGACTGGTAATTGGGAAGGGCTTAGACTGCAAGCCCCACCTTTCGTTCAAAACTGGTAGCCCACGCTGAACTGGATCTTGCCGCTCTTGGAGTTGCCGTCAGCCTGAATGGGAATGCCGTAATCAATCTTCAGCGGACCCACCGGAAGATCGAGACGCACACCCACGCCAACGTCTGAGGCGATGTGGTCGAGGCTAAAGTCGTAAGGATCGGCATGATTAAAGCCGGTATCGTAGAAGATAGCAGCGCGCACCCGGTCGATAACGCGGATCGTTGCTTCCACCGTGAAACGCGAGAGCGTTTGGCCGCCGAGCGGTTCGCCATTTTGGTCCTTCGGGCCGACGTCGCGATAGTCAAAGCCGCGCAGGGTATCGGCGCCGCCGAGAAAGAGACGGTCGAAAATAGGCACGTGGTCACCGCTGCCCCATGTGTCGACGACACCAATCGCGCCATTAAGCTCGAGAATAATATCGTAGGGGAAGAGAAAATACTGTGACCCCTCCAGATCAAAGCCGTATGTCTGAACGTCGCCCCCGAGAAAGCCTCCCGCGATGTGTGGCGTGAAGGTAATTCGATGGCCGTGGCGCGTGAGATAGACGCTGTCCCGGTTGTCGTAGACGAGGGTCGACAAAATTTGGCTTTTAAGACTGTTGCCAGCTTCTTCCTGAATGGCCTCCGACGCGCCGCCGGCGATGTTAAAAATATCGATCTCCTGCAAGGTGTAATTCAGGTCGACAGAAAGGAAGGGCGTGATCGGTCGGCGCGCATCGATGGCGAAGCCGTAATTGCGCTGGTCGTAGATCGAGCTGAAGAAATTTGACTCGCGATAGAAAAGATCTCCGCCTAGCGAAAGGCGTTGATCGAGAAAATACGGCTCGGTCAGGGAGAGGATATAGTTTTGTTCCTCGGTGCCGAACTGCGCCCGAGCGCGAAACTTTTCGCCGCCGCCAGTGAAGGTTGGATAGTTTAGAAGATCGAAGTTGCCTTGCGTTAGCTCGACAAAGCCGACCAAGCTCTCGATCGTGCTAAAGCCGGCACCGAAATTGAGCGACCCCGTCCGCTTTTCCTGCACCTGCACGAGCAAGTCTTTGCGCCCGGGAATATCGGTGTCTTCAGGATAGGTGTCGACCTTTTCGAAATAGCCGAGGTTTTCGAGGCGCTTCTTGCTTAAATCGACCCGCACGGTATCGAAAACGTCTCCGGGCAAGACCGCGACCTCGCGACGAATAACCTTATCCTTGGTGCGAGTATTGCCGGTGATATTTACCCTCTCGACAAAGGAACGTGAGCCCTCCGTGATTGTATAGTCGAGGTTGACGATGCCGGGCGCTCCGGCAGTCGCCTGCGGCTGAATGTCAACATCGACATAACCACCCGCACCATAGCCATCGATGATTGCCTTGGTGTCGTCTTTCAAATCCTTCGGCGTATAGAGCGAGCCCTCCTTCATCTTCACAAGCTGATGCAGCTTCGCTCCGGAGGCCGCTTCCTCACCATGAAAGGCGAGCGTACCAACGTGATACGGGATGCCCTCGTTCACGACAACCACGATCCGCACGCCGCCCTCAAACCGCTCCTGCCGCACCTCGGGAACGGCCACATCGATATAGCCGTGGTTTTGGTAAAACTCGCGGATGCTGTCCAGGTCCTGCTGGAGCTGGGCCTTATCAAGGCGTCCGGATTTATCGAGGAAGGAGATAAGCGTTTTCGCCTTCGTCTTCATCTGCTGTCGCAGGGTGCGATCGCTGAAATGTTTGTTGCCTTCGAAGCGAATCGCCCGCACCGCGCCCTTCTCGCCCTCGTTCACCGTGTAAACGGCGCGAGCAGTACCGTGAACTTCATCGGTGACCAACTGCAAATCGACCTTCACATCCGTAAAGCCTTTGCCCTGATAAAAGTCGAAGATATTCTGCCGACCCTCCTCCAACTTCTCGGCGTCCACCGGCGAGGGCACACGGAACTTGATTTTGTTGCGGACAGTTTTGGCTTTGAAGCTTTGTGCGCCATCAATCTCGATCTCAGTCACAAGTGCACGGGTGGCGAGGATCACCTCTACACGAACACCGTTGCCCGATGGCTGGCCAAAGATGCGCACATTCTGAATTTTTCCGGTGTCGTAAAGCGCCCGGATGTCGTCTTCGACTGTCGCCTCGGAATATGGCGAGCCGATTTTGGTCTTCATGTTCGCCAGGATACGGTCTTTCGCGATCGTCTCCGGTCCGACGTAACGCACGTCGATCGAGGTGACGGTAACGCCTTCGAGGCCTTGTGCTGCCGCCCGCGGCGGGCTGCCGGCGAACCATCCCAACAATAGGAACACCGCACAGAAGCAGACTAACGAGCTAGAATTTTTCATAGAGAGCGGACGGTCTCGCGACCTCGATTCAGCGGTAGAATTGGCGTATTAGATGGGGAATGCTCGCTGCCGCGTCAAGGCAGGAAACAAAGAAATGCACAGGGAGGAAGAATCCGCAGTCGGGCCCGAGCTGATTTCGCCCTCCGATTTTTGCCATGCACATTTAGATTAGTTCGTACCAATTGTTACGTCGGCGCGGCTCATAACCGGCGTCGCGAACGAGTGCTTCGATCTTTTCGGCGTCCAGACGAAAGGTCGTGCCGGCGCTGCTCACCACATTCTCCTCCATCATTACAGACCCGAAGTCGTTGGCGCCGTACTTAAGAGCGATTTGGCCAATGAGCGGTCCCTGTGTTACCCACGAGCTTTGGATGTTGGGAATGTTGTCGAGAAAAATGCGGGACAGAGCCTGCGTGCGCAGATATTCCGCGCCGGCTGTTGGATGATCAATCTTAAGCACAGTGTGTTCCGGTTGGAAAGGCCAGCAAATGAAAGCGGTGAACCCGCCACTCGCGTCCTGCTGATCGCGTAAGCGCTGCAAATGTTCGATCCGATCCTCGATCGTCTCGACGTGGCCAAACATCATCGTCGCGCTCGACTTCAAGCCCAGTTCATGCGCCACTTGCATGACCTGCAGCCATTGGTCAGTTTTGCATTTTAGCGGCGCGATCCTTTGCCTGACGGAATCAACCAAAATCTCACCGCCGCCGCCGGGAATCGATCCGAGTCCGGCTTCTTTAAAACGTGCGACCACCTCGCGTAACGGCATGCGGAAAGTCTCCGCAAAGTGCTGAAACTCCGGCGGACTAAACCCATGAATATTGATGTGCGGATATTTTTCCCTGATGTGATGGAGCAGATCGATATACCAATCGAATCCAAGCCGCGGATGATGTCCGCCTTGCATCAGGATTTGGACGCCACCGGCCGCCGTTAATTCATCCAGCTTTTCATCGAACTGCTCATGGGTGAGGACGTAATGATCCTCGTCTCGTTCCGTGCGATAAAACGCGCAGAACTTGCAATACACGTTGCAAACGTTGGTGTAATTGATGTTGCGATCGACAATGTAAGTCACGATTTCGCGCCCGCGTCCGTCGTAGCTTTTCCCTTTCGCCAGGTTGCGCCTCATATCGGCGAGCGCGCCGAGCTCCGCCAGCGGCCAGCGATAAAGCTCGAGCGCCTCCTCTCCCGAGATGCGCTCGTTCTCAAGGACCTTCTGTCCGAGTGACTGCTGTTCCTGAAGCGCGACCATCGGCGCGTAATCTAAGCGCAAGCCAAGAAAATTGGAATGCGCTTTGGCAAAACGCTGGAGCTACTGACCATGAAGCCAAATTATCCGGCAGCTTTGCCTAACGAGAATAGGGTTTCTGATCACAGCCGCGATCGGAAGGCAAGCCGGCAGCTCCCTTCGCTCTCCTCTCTGCAGCACCGCGAACTTTCGCGACCGTTGGTCGATTCCGCTACGACTGATGACCGCCAACGAAGATGATCTGCCATCGCCACCGGCGGCAACAGCAGTTACCTCAATCACTTCGCAGGTATGGCGAATGCGCAGCGGAATTTCAGAGCAACCGTTGCGTTTGTCGTTAGGAGATCAGGTTAATGCGATCGCCTGAAAAGAGCTGACGACGTCATCCGGGCCGCTTTCGGTAAAGAAGCACTCGTAAAAGCCGGGGCCGAGGTCCCAATGATCGCCCTTGTAGTATTCATCGCGATAAAACCGCCAGGTGCCGCTGACAACGATGAGCGAACTGACGCGATCGTTCCAAAAATCGCCGAGATAATGAAAGCTCAGGTTCGTTCGCGCATATGCGCCTTTGAACCCAACGTGATCGTAAACGATCAGCTCCGGCAAGTGAAAGTTCCCCTCGACCGGTGTGCCAGCCTCGCCGGGATCAGCCGCACAGGCGTGGTAACTGAGCGGCCCAACTTTCCATTTTGTGTCGATGATCGCGCCATTGTCTGGCGACAGCTCTGTTTTTGGAACGTGTCTCATAAGCGTCGTTATTTCACAGAAGTTGATCAGGCATCGCCGCGGTTGTCGAGCGAGAGATTCAAGGAAATTTGAGCGATGAGAGCTAGATCCGGTGTTCGCGATTATCGGAGCGCAGCCGGATGGTCTTGTTCTGCAAATCGTGCGAAGCGCGAATGAAACGCACGGTCTTGCTCTTCGCTCGCATGAGGACCGAGTGTGTGATTGCGTGCGAACCCTGGGATATTACTCCACGCAAAAGCGCGCTGTCGCTAATCCCGGTGGCGCAAAAGATGATGTTCTTTCCGTTCGCCAGATCATCGGCAAAGAAAACGCGATCTAGATCTTCTTCGTACCCATCAGCGATCAATTGATTGCGTTCTTTCTCGTCGCGCGGCCACATTCGGCATTGCATTTCGCCGCCGAGACATTTGATGCCGGCGGCGGCGAGCACGGCTTCGGGCGCGCCACCGATGCCTATATAAAGATCGATCCCGCTCTCGGGATAAGAGGGCGAAATGGCGGCGGCGATGTCGCCGTCGCCGATCATGCGCAGAGATGCGCCCAGCCTCCGGATTTCCGCCACCAACTCCTTGTGGCGCGGTCGGTCGAGCATCATCACAACCACGTCCTGAACTCGCTTGCCCAACGCGCGGGCGACGGTGATGAGCGTTTCCTCGATCGGGCTTTCCAGTTTAAGAGTATGTATCCCGGCTTTCTGCATGCTACGGATGACTCCCGGCCCGTAGGCCAGCTTCATCATGTAGAAAGACGGGATGTCGCGGAGGGCGCATTTCACTCCCTTCTCCGGGCTTGCGGCAGCGATGCAGGTGATCGAGTTCGGCATTCCCTTTGAGATGTTGGTAGTGCCATCAATTGGATCGAGCGCGATATCAAACTGCGGCGCCCCCGGCAGCCACATTCCGAGTTGTTCACCTTTGAAAATCCCGGGTGCCTCGTCCTTGATCCCTTCGCCGATGACTACTTCGCCGCAGATGTTCATGAGGTCGAACATTCCGCGGAGAGCGTCGCAAGCGGCAGCATCGGCTTTCTCCTTTTCACCGCGCCCCATCCAGGGAAGCGAGATGAGCGCAGCGGCTTCGGTTGCCCTCACGAAATCGAGTTCGATGATGCGCTCGATATCGTCGTAGTTTTGTTTTGGGATGCGCAGCATCGGGGGATGTTCGCAAACGTCGCGGGCGGTGACAAGCGTGTTGCAGGAAGCGAGGTTGCCCCGCGATTGTGATACGCTTTCAGAACTGGTTGGAACCGCGCCGTCTTCAACAAACGCGATTCGCCCCGCTGATCCGGCCTTTTTTTCTTAGCGCTCCTCCGCCGGCGGCTTCTCCTTTGCCGAAACCTCTTCGTTAGGCGCGACTTCGTATTCCGGCTTCGGCACACCTTTGAGCCAGTGATCGAACCAGCCGACGATATGTTGCAAACGTTCAACTCGATGCCAGGGCTCACCCGAACGTGAAAGCTCGTGCGTTTCCCGCGGGAACTTCACCATCACGGTCGGAATCTTGCGGAACTTCAGCGCGCGAAACATCTGCTCGCCGCCCGCGCCTGGAGGAGTTCGAGTGTCTTCTTCACCTAGCACAAGCATGAGGGGGGTCTTGACGTTGTTGATGTAACTGATGGGTGAGCGCAGTTTGTAATCGCCCTCTTCATCTTTGAAAGGCGGCGTCTTGAACCAATTCGGCTGGAAAAGAGTAAAGTCGGCGGTGTACCACCAGTTGGCCCAATCTGCGATATCGCGTTGTGCCACGGCCGCGGCAAAACGATCGGTGTGTCCTACAACCCAATCCGTGAGGAGACCACCGCCACTTCCCCCGGTTACGCCCAGCTTCTTGTTGTCGATCGCTCCACGCCTGACGACTTCATCGACCGCCGCCATCAGGTCTTTGAAGTCATCGCCTGGATATTTGTATTGGATGATATTGCCGAAGCCCTGGCCGTAACTCGTGCTCCCCCGCGGGTTGGGATAAAGCACGACGTAGCCCTTCGCAGCCATCCACTGGAATTCGTGCTCAAAAATGTAGCCGTAAGCCACATGCGGTCCGCCGTGGATGTCGAGGATGAGCGGATACTTCTTTGTGGGATCGAAGTTAGGCGGCTTTTGCACCCAAGTCTGAACACGTTTGCCATCAAAGCTCTGATACCAAATCTCTTCGGGCTCGGTCAGATTGAGCTGACCAAAGAGCTTGTCGTTCGAATGCGTGAGCTGCTGCGGCTTCGCGCCAGGTTTTGCGACGAAAAACAGGTCGTTGATCCGCGTTGGCGTCGAAATGAGGAGGACTATTCTTTCTCCGTTAGCAGAAGCGGAAAAACGCGTAACGGCATGATCGCCGTCGGTGAGGTCGGTCTCGCTGCCGTTCTCTGCGTCGAAAGCAGCCAACTGCGTGCGCCCTTCTTTCGCATAAATCTCCAGGATGGTTTTTCCATCCGCCGACCAAATCGGTTCATTGCGTCCAATCGCGCGTGGTGCGGCGTTGTCACCGAAAACGCTGTCGCCCGCATCGTAATCAAAGCCTGCCGTTATGTTGACGGGTTTGGCGCCGGGCGTGAGATCGACCGTCCATAGATCGGGCTGCGTATAGGAATTCACTGGCTCGGTCACCGAGGCGATAAAGGCGGCACGTTTTCCATCCCGGCTCAGCGATAGACCGCGAGCCTGCATTGGAATGGTCGTGAGTATCTTCGCCGCGCCGCCCTTTGCCAGAATGACATAGAGCTCGGTCTTCGGAAGCTCGTAATACGGCTCATCCACATGCCAGGCTGTGAAGTAAATCTGCGTGCCGTCCGGCGACCAGGCAGCGTTACCTTCATCGAAGCGGCCGTTGGTAAGCTGGCGCGGCTCGCTTTTTTCATCAGTGCTGTGCGGCACATCCACGATCCAGAGATGTTGCGGACGTTTAAAGTCGAGATAACCCTCTTCATCTCCCCGATAAACCGCGTGGGTAATGACGTGTACGTCGCTCTCGTGCTCCTCCCTGGTCGCTTGTTCTGCCTTCGTTTTCTTTTCGTTAGGCGATTTTTCCTTCGACGACGGGGAAGGCGTATTTTCCGTCATGAGCTCCTTCTTCAATTCCTCTTCCTTTTCTTTCTTGCGCCGCTCCTTGGCCAGGTCGTCCGGGTTTGAGCTGCTCGTGAAGACAATCGATTTTCCATCCGGCGACCATTTCGGATTGCCCGCGCCTTTCGGCAAATCGGTAAAAGTAAAGGCGTCGCCTCCGCTCATCGCGAGAAGACAAAGCTGCGCGGGCTCCTTCTTTCCTTCCTTTTCGCTCGCGCGGGTGAAGACCAGCCATTTGCCATCGGGCGACCAACGCGGACTGGAGTCGTGCGGGCCATTGGTGAGTTGGCGCGGGGGCTCGTTAGGCGCAGTCGGCACAACCCAGATGGCAGTGTCATAACCATCCTTTTTTTCGTTTACGATCACCCGCACGTACGCGACGCGGGAGCCGTCGGGCGATATTTGGGGATCACCAAGCCAGACAAAGTCGAAAAGATCTTTTTCAGTGATGCTGCGTGTCGCCGGGGCGGCCTGGGCTGAGAAGAGACTCGTCAGGCAAAGCAGAGCGAAAAGCGAAGGACGCAGAAGATGGTTAGGCATGGATTTACACTACACAATTCATCGAAATGGCAGTCCAAGCTCAGAGATCGCGTAAGGCGCGCTCGGCTTTTTCGACGTTTGATGGGCGCAATATCATGAGGCCATCCTGCGATTTCGGGCTCGAAGCAAGATAGGTGTACTCGATGTTGATTCCCGCCCTCGCGAGACGCTCGGCGATCGCCCCCAGCGTGCCTGGCTCATTATTGCTCTCGATCATCAGGACATCGTTTTCCAGCGCGAGGACACCGCGCTCGCCTAGGATCATGAGAGCCTTGGTCGGATCGCTCACCACCATTCGCACGACGGCGTGATCGATCGTGTCGGATGTCGCCAGGGCGTGGATGTTGATCTTTTCCGCAGCCAACTCGGTGCAGACCCGAGAAAGAGCGCCCGGCCGGTTGCCGAGGAAGACTGAAAGTTGCGTAGCCGTCTCAACCGACACTGGCGAATTCATGATCATTCATCATGTGTCGTTCGACGAACGCTGACAATGAACAATTCCGCCTCTATCCTCGTCGAAATCGTCGACGTCCGCGGAACGACTCTTCTGGAACGTAGGTGCGGGGGGCCTATGGAGGGGTAATTCGAGGGGTAAACAATTGCATCGGGCCAAACAAAATAATTATAGACAATCGATCTCCGAATGATCATTATCGCGATTGCTCAAAAATATAGGGCAATTCAGCAACACCAACAATACAACTCACTAAACAATAGATTATGTTTCGCAATAATCGCCGCATTGCTGCAGTTCCCGCAGCTAAACTGTTGATAGCCGCGCTGCTGACTACGGCAGCCCAATTCGCGTTCACGCCAAGCCCGCATGCCGATCCTGGCGATCTCTACGTTACCGATCTGGCCTCCGGTTCCGTAATTAAGTATGCGCCCGACGGAACTTCTATTGTTTATGCAACTGGGCTTATCAGCCCTCAGGGTATTGCTCTTGACCAGGCTAAGAACGTTTTTGTCGCCGATGCTGGCAGTGGAGAAAATGGCCAGGGCGAGATCGTCAAATACGACCATGTCACCAAAGTGAAGTCCGTCGTCCTTGATAACTTGAATAACCCGATCGGTCTGACGTTGGATGGTAACGATCTTCTCGTCTCGGACAACAATCTTGGCCGGGTCATTCGAGTACCAATTGGTTTTAATACTAATAGGCCCACGCTTTTCCAGATCTTCGATAACCCTCTTGGGATCGCTTCTCACTCTTTCCTGCCCGAGGGGGGCGAGCCTGGATTCAATCGTTTCATCGCTAACGGGACTTTGGTCCGCAAAGTCTTTTCCGATGAGACGACGTTGGATTTTGATATCGCCAATAGCCGCGGAGTTGCGGTCACCACCATTCAGATTGGCGGCCTCTCGGTCGAGGCGGTCTTTGTCTCCACAGACGACGGTAACATTAACCTCATTCTGAACGATACGATGCTTCTTCGTCCACTTGTCAGCGGACTGGAAAGCCCCGTCGGAATGGATTTTCGACCCGCTCGCTTCAACGGTGACACTGAAGGTGTTGGCGACCTCTACGTGGCGGACCAAGGCGCTGGCCAGATTCTCAAGATAGAACCAGGAGTCGATCCTCAAGTATTCGCTACTGAAGCCCAGCCTAACTATATGGCCTTCGAGACTGGTGTCATTACACCTACACCTACCCCTACGCCGACAGTTAGTCCTACCGCGACACCAACTCCTACGGCTACTCCGAGCCCAATTCCTGAGGGTAAGGCATTGAATCTCTCGACTCGAGTGGATGTGGAGACTGGCGATGATGTTGCTATCGGTGGCTTTATTATTACCGGCGGAACTACTCCTAAGACGGTAGCTATTCGCGCAATTGGGCCGTCACTCGGAGCCTCGGGCGTCGCCAACACGCTTTCCGATCCCGTTCTCGAGCTTCACATGCCTGATGGCACTGTCGTGACTAACGACAATTGGAAGGATAACTCGGCGACCGATCAGGGAATTATTGTGGCCGCTGGATTAAATCTGTCCGGGACCACAACCATTAGCGACAGTGAGTCGATTATCATCGCCACTCTACCGCCGCGCGACGACTCTGACCCAAACAGCGGTAAGTATACCGCAGTCATGAGCGGCGCGAACGGAGCGACTGGCGTTGGCCTGGTAGAAGTTTACGACCTGGATGATCCGAGCGTTGCCTCCGAGCTGGCCAACATTAGCACGCGCGGACTTGTCGGCACAGCGGACGAGGTCTTGATCGGCGGTCTCATTGTCGGCCCGGACAATGCTCTTAATACCTCCGTGATCGTACGTGCCATCGGACCGTCGCTCGCCTTCGTTGATCCGCCGGTGCCGAATCCGATAAGCGATCCTTTCGTCGACTTGCACAACGGCAATGGCGACGTCATCGCCGAGAACGATAACTGGCAGGATGGGGAAAATGCCGATCTGATCACAGCTGACGGTCTCGCGCCAACCGACAGCAAGGAAGGTGCGATCTTTGCCAACCTCATTCCCGGCCTCTACACCGCGATTGTTATGGGGGACAAAGGCGGAGTCGGAGTTGCCTTGGTGGAAATCTACCACGTGCCCACTCCCGCCGCGAAATAGGCGAACGTCCACGATATTATAATTCGATAAGAGCGGGCGCCGCTGATTCTGGCGGCGCCCGCTCCGTTTTATCAGGCGCGTCAACGATGGCGCGTCTTCAAAACGTCGCCGCTAGAGCAGTTTCAATTTCGTTAAATCCTGGGAATCCACCATTCCGACTGGCACACCGCGATCGTCTACCACCACGAGGTCGTCGATGCGGTGGCGTTCGAGTAGATTTAAAACTTCTACTGCCAGTTTATCCCGATGCACAATAACCGGGTTGAGCGTCATGAGATCGGCGACCAGACGCTCGCCGACACGCGAGTCCGTCTGAAAGTACCGAACAAAATCGCCATGAGTGAAAATTCCGAGCAATTGCTCATCCTCTCCGGCCACCACGGCCGCACCGGCGCGAACGGCGGTCATCGCTTCGAGCACGGTGCGGATGGTCGCACTCGGCCTAACGACCGCGAGCGCGCTACGCGGTCGCATCACTTGATGGACGCGAAGAAGCAAGCTGCGCCCCAGGTTTCCTCCAGGGTGAAATTTCGCGAAGTCCTCCTTTTGAAAACCGCGCGCTTCCAGTAACACCATGGCGAGTGCGTCGCCCAAGGCGAGCATCACAGTCGTGCTCGATGTCGGGGCGAGATTTAACGGACACGCTTCCTGCTCAACATTGATGTCGAGAAAAACGTCGCAGTTCTGCGCGAGCGTCGACTGAGAATCGCCCCCCATGGCGATCACGCCCACCTGAAAACGCGCGATGGCCGGCAGAATCCGCAGCATTTCCTCCGTCTCGCCGCTGTAACTGAGAGCGAGAACAACGTCGCCGTCCGCGATCACTCCGAGGTCACCGTGCAGAGCGTTCAGCGAATTCAATACAACCGCGGGGGATCCGGTACTAGTGAGCGTGGCGGCAATCTTCTCGCCAACGTGGCCGGACTTGCCAACACCCAAGACAATAACTTTCCCTCGCGCTTCGACGGTTTCTTTGATTAAGTTAACCGCGCGAATGAAATTTTCGTCTAACCGATTGCGCAACCGTTGCAGCTCAGAAATTTCTAAATCGAGTACGCGTGCGGCCTTTTCAATGTAATCCATCGATCTATAATTGTGGGGTGAAGCCAGAGCGTGAGCAAGCCGCCTTGGCCGAGTCTAGGGAGAAAAAAATGAAAAAAATGTTTCTCAGCATTCTGTTGGCCGGCGCGACCAGTGCGGCCTTCGCGCAAGGTCAGGGGGAAATAACGACCACGACAACGACTACCGCCACAGCGAGTAGTCAGGTGCAAACGCAACAGCCGAAGCCGCGTCCGCCACAAGCGGCGCCGCTCGTTCCGAAGGAAGGCGTGGTGCAAACGGTGATTCGAAACGGTCATCCTGTGCAGCTTTTGAATCCAGCAGCACCGGCGCGCTATGGAAGCGGCCACGAACATGTGACTCACGACCCGCAAGATCCCGGCAAACCGAAAGGAATCGTTCTGTTTGCCTGGTCGTTCTAGTTTTGCCGCTAGCTGACGAGTGATCGATTTTGGCCGGTTGAAGCGCCGGCCTGCGCGTAGCACCGTGGAGCGTGCCCGAACTCTCTCGGCCTGTTGTTGCCTGCTATTGCGCGACGTTCCTCAAGCCGGAGATGTTGCACATTTACCGGCAGATCACCGCGCTCGACCGCTTTCGAGCCGTTGTCATTGCGCAGAAACGCGAAAATCCTGATCGTTTTCCTTTCCAACCCGTCTTTGTGGTTGGCAAACCGTCGCTTCATTTCCTGCGGCGATTTTGGTTTCGCACTTTGCGAGAGGCGCCCTGGCCAATTTCGCGACGCGAAGTCGTGCTACTCAAGCGTGTCTTGGATGACAGCGAAGCAGAGGTGCTACACGTTTATTTCGGACACATCGCGGTTCATCTCCTCCCGTTGATTCTCCACTGGCGGCATCCCACGGTGGTTTCATTTCACGGTGCGGATGTGATGGTTGAACTGGAAAAACCTCATTTCCGAGCTGCGACTCGTGAAGTTCTCGCCGCTGCCCGGCTCGTCCTTGTCCGCGCCGAGTCGCTTGCGCAGGCGCTGGTCGCGCTTGGTTGCCCTAACGAAAAGATCAGATTGCAGCGCACCGGCATCCCGCTCGATGAAATTCCCTTTCGAGAACGCAACTGGCCTAACGACGGCAAGTGGAAATTTCTGCAGGCTGGGCGCCTGATTGAAAAAAAGGGACTCAAGACCAGCCTGCGCGCCTTCGCGAGATTTTGGAAAGAACATCCTCAGGCAAATTTCACCATCGCGGGCGAAGGACCAATGGGGGAAGAGTTGCAAACGCTGGCGCGTGAGCTCGGCCTTGAAGAGGCAATTCGCTTTGCCGGCTTTCTTTCCCAGACCCAACTCCGCGCGGAATTTTATCAAGCGCACATCTTTCTGCATCCCAGCGAACTGGGCGCGGATGGCAATCAGGAGGGCGTGCCCAATTCAATGCTGGAGGCGATGGCCAGTGGTCTGCCCGTTTTCGCGACCAATCACGGCGGCATTCCCGAGGCGATCGAGAACGGCGTGAGCGGTGTCCTCGTACCGGAACGGGATCACGAAGCGTTGGCGGACGCACTTCTCAGATGGACCGACCGATCGCAAGATCTGGAACAGCTCGCCCGTGCGGGAGCGCGCGCCGTCGCGGACAAATTCGAACAGCAGGCTCAGGTTCGCGCCTTGGAGGCGATCTACGCCGAGGCGTTGCTGTGAGCGTTCAAGCGAGAACTTGTTTGGAAAAAATCCGCGAGTTGTTGCTTTACGATTTCAAAACTCAAAATCGTCTGCGCCAAGTGTTGTGACCTGGCCACGATCTCCTGGTAATAGCTTGGATCGTCGAGCAGACGTGCCGCCATTAGTGCCAGCGCACCTAACGAACGACCGTATTCGCAAATCTCCGGAAAAACCAGCCGCTCGATTGCGCCGTCACCTCCCACGCATGGCATACGGCAGAGGAGAGCATCGCCGGCAACCTGCCCGGGCACACTGCTCTTGTCGGCTTGCAAGACGATTTTGTGGCGCGCCATCTCTGCCAGGTAATCACGATAGGGAAGCCGCTTTTCGATAATCCGCAGCCGGTCGGGCGAGAAACCAAGACTCTTCCACACTTTGCGGCAGCGCCTCGGATCTTCATCGAAGACGGTCACCGGCACATCCAGACCGGCAGCTATTGTTAGGCTGGCGAGGTGATTGCGCGAAGGCGTGCTCCATTCGCGTGTCCCGACAAAAATCCCGCGCCGCTCGCCTAACGATCGCGAAAAATCCCAACGGGAATCGCACGTCGGGTAGGGCGTCGGAATGAATTTTCCTCGGCCGTAAAAAGGCAGCGCCTCGGGTGTGGCGGCTAGGCAATTATCGGCCGCCCCTACTACCGCGCGAAAACGCTCCGCCCGCTTCGGGTCCGCCAGTTGCCGGGCGATCTGATGCAGACCGGTTTCCTTCAATGAGACGATAACAGGCAAGCGATGCCGCTTTAGTTCACGCAGCGCGCTCAGCGTCGCCTTAAAGTCGCCGCGAAGGAGCAGAAGCACAGGCAGTCTTTCAGCGACCGCACGCTTCACATCGCGGTGAAAAGCGCCGCGCGTACAAGCCGCATAGCCGTGAAAATTTACCGGCGCGTGCTCGTGATCGTTAGGCGGGCCGATTCCTTGCGAATAATCCCGCGCCGCGTCGCGACCGTCCGGATTCAGGACCGTGAGGCGAAACTCAGCCACATCTTGCGCCTAATGGTCGGGACCGAAGTCGAGCGGAGCCGGCGGTTGGTTTTGCAGGAGCGGTTCGTTTCCCGCTTCGTCGATTGGTCGCACCGGTTGCGCGCGGCGTACTTCCACCTGGCCGTCGGGCGCGGGCACAACCGGGATGGCGCGTCTGATCGGCTTAGCCGGATCGAAGGGTTGATCGGCGGAGTTGTCCTGCACGGCCACCTTTGGCTTGTAGGTGGAACCGATGGCCGCGTAAGGATCGTCCTTCGCCACCAACGTCGGGCCATGCATCACCACTGCCGGAACAGCTTTCGGATCGATCGCGAGTGCAGCACGTGGCCATTGGCCTTCGTCATATTTCTTCACCAATTGCGTACGCACGGAATTACCATGGACATCGCAAGGATCGGTCGGCTTTTGCTCCTCCGTCGCAAGCTCGACATAGGTGCTGCGTCGCCTAACGATATTTCCGCTCGCGCTCTTCACGTCCTCGTAACATTTATTAGTCGCAAGCAGGCCGGACTTGCCACAAATCTCAACCCGATGAACGCTCGACGGGACGGGAAAATCCTCGGGTGGATATTTGCTCGTCGAAGCATTCATGATGTCGACCCAGACAGGAAGCGCGACGGTACTCCCGAATGCGCCACGATAGATTGTTTGTGGCTTATCGAAACCGGCCCAGACAACGCAGGTCAAATGCGAGTCATAGCCCGCAAAGAGAACATCGGTGAAGTCATACGCCGTGCCGGTTTTGCCCGCGGCCGGAAATCTTTTCAGCCCGTATTTTTCGTAAGCCAGCTGACCGGTACCTTGTGTTAAGGCATCTGTCAGGCAGGACGTAATCTCATAGGCAACACCAGGTTTGATGACCGATACATGTTCGTTGCGCCGCGGACTCTCCCAAACAACGTGGCCTGATTTGTCCTCAATTCGATCGAGGACATGCGGCGGCTCCGGGCGCCAACCTCCGTTAGGGAAAATGGTGTAGGCCAAGGCGAGCTCGGCCAATGTAGTCTCACTGCTCCCGAGAAAGGTTGCGGGATAGGGACGCAGTTTGCTCTCCACTCCAGCCTCATGGACAATCTTCAAAACGTTATCGAGTCCGGCATGGTTTCCGATCCGCACAGCGGAACCATTCTTCGATTTGGCGAGGGCTTCGCGCGCGGTGATCGATCCTTCGTAACGATTGCCGGCATTTTCAGGTCCCCATTCGCCCAGAATGCCGGTCGTGCCGCCAATCATAACGGTGCGATTATCGAGCGCGGAATCTTCCACCAATGAGCCAGGATATAGCCCCTTTTGAAAAGCCGCTGCGTAAACAAATGGCAACATCGCCGTGCCCGGTGGGCGGCGGGCCTGCAAAGCGCGATCGAATTCGTTATGCTCAAAGTCTCGCCCGCCCACGAGCGCAAGGATGCCGCCGGTCTTGTTATCGAGCGCGATGACTGCGCCCTGCAAATACTCCGGTGCACGAAAGGCAGTGGATTTTTCGCCAGGCGAAGTCCGTCCCTTTAGGAGCGTGACGTATTGGGCATAGGTTTGGTGATCATAACCTGGAGCTTGTTCAGCAGCGTCGAGTTGCGCGCGGAGCGATTTTTCAGCCACGTCCTGCAAGCCGGCGTCGATGGTGGTGTGAATCCGAAAGCCATCGCTCATCGCCCGATCCCAACCGACGGCGGCGATGACCTGTTGGCGAATATAATCGATGGCGTAGTTCTGGCCGCGAGCGTTTTGCCGATTGCCAACCACCAGGTCTTGCGCCTCGGCGCGGCGCATTTGCTCTTCATCAATCAAGCCAAGATCCTGCATGCGGCCGAGAACAAAATCGCGCGCCTCGCGTGAAGCGTTGCGATCGCTCCAGGGCGAAAGTTTGTTGGGGCTTTTCACCAAGCCGGCAAGGGTGGCGCATTCTGCGAGTGTCATGTCGTGCGCGGGTTTATCGAAGTACCCGCGCGCTGCCGCCTCGGCGCCGTAGAGGCCTCCTCCGAAATAGATTCGGTTGAGGTAAAGCTCCATGATTTTTTGCTTGGAGAAATTCTCTTCAATGCGGCGGGCGACAAACATCTCGAGCAGCTTGCGGCGAAACGTTTTGCCTTTGAGCTCGAAACTATTGCGCGCCAGTTGTTGTGTGATGGTGCTCGCGCCCTGGCGCACATGCCCGGCCACGAGATTCTTGCCGGCTGCCCTAGCGATGCCTAACAAATCATAGCCGTGGTGCTGGTAGAACTTGTTGTCCTCGGCCGCGATAATGGCATTGATCAGATCTTGCGGAAGTCGATCGTAGGGAACGGTCTCGCGATTTTCGACGTAGATTTGACCAAAAATCTTGTCGTTGCGATCGAGAATAACGCTGGCCGATTCCATCTGTTCAAGATGAGAGAGATCGAGTGAAGCAGCCTGTTGTCGCAAGCTTGCCGCAAAGGGTAGAAAAGCGAGCAGAGCGCCACCGAGTAAAACGAGGACAAGAATCAGCGGAACGTAAATCCACGGGCGCGCATACAAGGCGCGTTTGTAGCGCGAGAATTCGGTCGGCGTGTAGTAATCGACAGGCATGCGGCGAGATGAGCGAAAAGCCCGGAAAATCGAGGTCGCGCGCAACTTAGCGGCAAACTTCGCGAAAAGCCAAGTGCTTGAAAGGTTGAAACATTACGCGGTTCGATGCTTGAGTGGTGCTGGTTTCCCCAGCCGCTAAAATAATGGACGAGGAAAACGACAAGCTCATTCACGACATTCGCGAGGGCATTCGGCGGCAGGGACCGGTGCCGTTTGCCTGGTTCATGGAACAGGCGCTTTACCATCCGGCGCACGGTTATTACAGCTCCGGGCGCTGCGCGATTGGCCGGGGCGGCGACTATTTCACCAGTGTCAGTGTCGGGCCGCTCTTCGGACGTTTGCTCGCCGGGCAGTTCGCGGAGATCTGGGAAACACTCGACCGGCCTAACGATTTTGTGATTGCCGAACAAGGTGCACATCACGGGGAATTCGCGAGCGACGTTCTGGAAGCGATGCGCGAACACCACACGGAATGTTTTGCCAAAATGCGCTATCGCATCGTCGAGCCGTTTCCCATTCTACGGCGCCGGCAGGAGGGTGTGCTGCGACAATTTCGAAATCAGGTGGAATGGGCCGAGTCGCTCGAAACGATGGCGCCGTTTTGCGGCGTGCATTTTTCCAATGAGCTGCTGGACGCAATGCCGGTCCACCTTTTGGTCGCGACCGGCGAAGGCGAGGAGCTCCAGTGGACGGAACGGCTGGTCGAGCGAACTTCCTGCGGATTCACCTTTGTTGACCGTCCAATCACCGACTCAAGGGTGGCAGCGCGCCTGACGAAAATCCCCTCCGCACCCGTGCCGGGTTACGAGACGGAAATCAATCTGGCGGCGCTCGACTGGATTCAAACTCTCGCCGACAAACTCGAGAAGGGCGTAGTCCTGATTGCTGACTACGGATTGTTGCGGGAGGAGTTTTACGCGCCCAGTCGGCATACCGGCACATTGCAATGCTATTCCGAGCATCGCGTTTTGCCTTCGCTCTTGGAGCGGGTCGGCCAGAGCGACCTGACGACACATGTAGAATGGACAAGCCTGGCGGAGCGGGCGGAGGAATGCGGCCTAACGATTGCGGGCTTCACCGATCAGCATCATTTTCTTACTGGCCTGCTCACCAGTCATCCGGACCTGACCTCCGCCGGTGCGGAAAAGAGCCGGAAACTGCAAACTCTTATTCACCCTGAATTTCTCGGAACAAGATTTCAATTTCTTGGCCTAACGAAAGGTCTGCCCGCCGATATTTCGTTAGGCGGCTTCCGTTTCGCGCGCCACCCAAGGAAGTCGTTAGGCCTGGAAAATTAGAGCAAGGGCGAGCTCTCGCTCTCGACGTGCTTTAATTTTCCGCCAGCCTTTCTGATTACCCCAAGGAGCGATTCCAGATTTGTGCGCGCCGGATCGTAGCGGATGGAAACCTTGCTCGGTGCAATATCCCAGGACTCGAAGGTTTGGGGACCGATTTTCTCGAAGCTGTCGCGCAGATCTTTTTCCTGTTCAGGATTCAGCGCTTCCTCGAGCTCGATCTCGGCTATGACGTATTCCTCCGCCCCCGAAGCCGAACCTATTTCGTCGGCCATAATCACCAACCGCGTTACGCTAAGTCGGCGCGCCCCCGGCAATGATTGGTTCGGTCGCGATTTCGTCTTCGGTCAATTGCGACTGAAGATAGGTGCTTCCTTTGTAGAAGCAGGCGAGCACGACAAAGATCGCAGCCGCAATGAACATCACGACAGTAAAGAAACTAAAGTACTGGTAATCGGTCAGCTTTTTCGTGCCGTCGACGTTCAAGTCCCAACCGTTGACTTTCCCGACGAAAGCCTCGCCGGTAGCGATGAACAGCAACCAGAGCGCCATGACGGAGCTCTTCATTGAGTTGGGCGCCTGCGTGTAGGAAAATTCCAGGCCGGTGATGGAGACCATCGCCTCGCCGAGCGTGAGAATGCCGTAAGCGAGCAATTGCCAGTTGATACTCGGCCTCAAGCCTTGGTCGATCTTGCCCTGGATCCAAACGATCACGACGAAGCTGAAGGCGGTGAGAAATAAGCCGATCCCAATCTTGCGCAACGAGGTAAGCGGGAAGACACGATTGATCGCTGGATAAATGACGTAGTTCACCAGCGGAATGAAGAGCAGGATGAAAATCGGATTCGCGGTCTGCACCTGTGCTGCGATCAGGTTCATCCCCATCCAATGCAGATTCATCTTCTCCGCTTGCAGCGTCCACTCGACACCGTTGCTCATTCCCCAGAGCGCCCAGAAAAAGAGAATGAAAAAATAAACCATCGCGATCCGTCCGAGAATGGCGAGGCCTTCACGCGTGCAAAAAGCTTCACGCAAATAACCCAGACCACTCGGCGGCACGTGCACCATTTTCTTGCGACCCGCCCAGAAGAAAATCGTCGCGATGACCATCGAGATTCCGGGGATGCCAAAGGCCCAGCGAGGTCCCAGCGTTCCATTGGCCAGCAACAACGGGCAGAGAATGGAAGAGATGAACGAGCCAGCGTTGATCGAAAAGTAAAACCAGCCAAACATTTTCGAGAGAAGGTGCTTGTTCGATTCGCCAAACTGATCGCCAACATTGGCCGAGACGCAGGGCTTGATCCCGCCCGAGCCGATGCAAATGAGCCCCAGACCAATTGCCAGCATGGTGCGTTGACCTATACCGATACCCCACGACGTATCCATCAGGGCGAGGGTGAGACTGCCGAGGCAATAAACGATGGAAAGCGAGAGGATTGTTCGATACTTCCCAAGCCAGCCGTCGGCCAGAATCGCGCCGAAGATCGGAAGATAATAGACGCCTGCGGTGAAGTAGTGGGTGTATTCGTAAGCCTCGTTAGGCCGCATCGGCGCCAGCGCGCCGGACTGATTCAGAATGTAATGCGCCATGAAGACGGTCAGGATCGACTTCATGCCGTAGAAGTTGAAGCGCTCGGCCGCTTCGTTGCCGATGATGTAGGGCACACCCGGCGGGAGTGTGCTGATGTTCGGCGGCGATGTGAGATACTGAGATCTAGCCATGGCGCGGCTTCTTGTTAGGCGAGCAATTCGTTAGGGCGTCGGTGATGGGAAAAAATTGACCGGCGTAGTCTCACTCGACGCCGGCGTCGGGTGGGCCTCCGCTGCTTCGGATTGCCCGGCGTCGAGTGGATGGAGATGCTCCTTTTGCAACTCGGGCAGTTCCCCGACTTGATGTCGTTCGCAGGAATTGAAGAAAATAAGACAGCCGGCGAGCGCCGCGAGCGTGAAGGAGCAGGACCGAAACATGCGCGGGCAAGAGTAAGGGGCGAGTTACGCACGGCGCAACAAAAAGTTCGGCGCGAGTTTCGGTGAGTTACCGGCAGCCAAAAAAGAGTCGCTCGCCGCCAGTCTCAAGACTGCCCGGCACCACGGGGTAATTTCCTTCTGCGCTGCAGACGCCGGCCGACTCCTCGGTCCAACAAATGCCTAACGAAGATCGCGCGGCCGAAAAACCTTTACTCCCAGCAGCCCGAAAAGGGTCCCAAAGATTCCGCAGAAGATCGCGCTCCCCACCAACTGGATAAGGAAGAGGTACCATTGAAAGGGTTTTGCCGCTTGTTGCGCCATGCCATCGCGCGCTGCGTCGAGCGCGACTGGGCTGAGAAACGAACCAAGAATCGCCAGGAGTAACTGCGCATTTTGTCGCTGCCAGAGTTGATAATCGAAAAAGAGCCAGATCAAATCTCCGATTACGATCGCCACCAGGACGCCGAATAACGTACTGAAAAATCCGAGTTTCGCCCCATCCTTGAATTGCAGTCTCTGACCGCGAAGTGAGACCGCATGCCAGACCGCCACGAGAGCGCCGATAATGTACGCCGGCAAAATGAAAACGTTTACGTACGGCAACAGACAAACAATCGCGGTCGTCGCCGCGCCGATATAGAGCGATGTTTCTGTGTCGGGTTTCGCCCACAGCTCATTCCCCTCCATGGCTTTTTTAGAACAAAAAGAACCGACGAGGGCGAGAAAAAGTTGCGCCCAAACGCCTGCGCCTAAGCGATCGTGATTTTGTCGGCTTCCCGCGGGATTTCATGTAATTAGTTCTCCGGCAATGGGACAAGCTCTGGTGATCTCCGAAACTTTCTTCCAATGAAGCTGGAAGCGCTCCGATCTGTTCCACTCTTTCGTGCCCTCGACGAAGAGGCAGCCGTGGAACTGTGTCAATTGCTCACCACGAATGAAGTCACCGCCGGCACTTGTCTCTTCCGGCGGGGTGATGCCGGCGAGTCCATGTACCTTATCGAACGCGGCTCAATTAAGATCAGCGTGAAGGATGCCGACGGCCACGACACGACTCTGGCCGAGTTGGGGAAAGGGGAATTCTTCGGTGAAATGTCTTTACTCGATGGGCACGTGCGCTCGGCGGATGCGACTGCGAGCGCGGATTCCCTGCTCGCCGTCTTGCCGCGGGCCGAGTTCCGCGCGTTTCTGCGCAAGAATCCCGATGTTGCCCTTGGAATTCTCACCGCGTTGACCCATCGTCTGCGGCGCACCGACGACCTGCTACGGCATCGGGTGTCGCGTAATGTAAACGAAGAAGAAGCCGCGCACCTAACGATGGCCGATCGCGCCGCCGACGTGCTCGCCGAATTCGGCGGAAGTTGGAAATTTATTGGCGCATCGATCTCCTTCACGATTTTCTGGATCGCGCTCAACACCTGGTTCCTCTTACACCCCTTTGATGAATATCCCTACGTCCTCCTCAATCTCGTTCTCGGTATGATTGCTGGTTTGCAGGCGCCCATTATCATGATGTCGCAAAATCGTCAGGGCCAGAAAGACCGGCTGCGGGCCGACCTCGACTATCGGGTAAATCTGAAAAACGAATTGTTGCTCTCGGAGGTTTTGCGTCGATTAGAGGCGCTCGAAATTCATCGTTACTCACGACTGGAGGACGACATCGAAATCCGGCGCCCAGACTAGGCCGAAACTGGCGGAAGGGGTGGGATTCGAACCCACGGTGAGTTTAACCCCACGCTCGATTTCGAGTCGAGTGCCTTAAACCGGACTCAGCCACCCTTCCCCGGGAGCGCTATTATGAGATCCCTTGTTCGATTTGCAATCGCGAAACAGACCAGGCGCGAGGCACTTTTCGTCACGCGGTGTCGTTGTTCATGCCTCGAAGGGCCGAGCGCCAGCCCGGAAAACTGGCATCAGGCAACCCTGTTTGTCGGAGATTAAATCAGCCGTTTCATTCAAGGCTGGGTCGCCTTTTCGAGGGCCAAAAAAATGTTACAATAAAGTGCTTGATCAGCCGCGGACTCTGGCCGCATATGGTGGTCGCGCTGATCGCAGCCCCAATATCCTGTTGTTAGGTGTTGTTCGCAGGATATTCACGAGCTGCCTCAGAGGAGTAATTCACTTTATTCACAACAACCCGAACCGCCTTCGACCAATGATCCAACTCAAGCCCGGTCTTCAGCCCGCCACTCTTGCCAAGCCTCGCAAATCGCTTTCACGTCGCCCCAAATCACGCGGGAAGAAAAATCGTGGCCTGCGTTTCGAACGTATTTTCAGCAACCCATCGGTGCAGCCATTCGAACAGGTGGAATGGGAACGCCGGATTGCCGAAATTACTGATGACAGTGGCAAGGTGATTTTTAAGCAGGACGACATCGAAGTCCCAAGAAGCTGGAGCCCGCTCGCGACCAAGATCGCAGTCTCAAAATATTTCTACGGCGATATTGCCAATGGAACTGATCCCTACAAAGGCGGCCGTGAAACTTCCGTTAAGCAGTTGATTCATCGCGTTACCCGCACCATCACGAATTGCGGAATCGCCGATGGATATTTCGCCGATGCGAAAACGGCGGAAATTTTCTACGATGAGCTAACCTGGCTTTGCCTTAATCAGCACGGAGCGTTCAACAGCCCAGTGTGGTTTAACGTCGGGCTGCATCACGAATATGGCGTCGGCAAGGGCGGGAGCGCGGGCAATTACTTCTACAATCGCCAAAAGGGAGAAGCCGAGCGCGCCACGACGCAATACGAATATCCGCAAGGTAGCGCCTGCTTCATTCAGTCGGTCGGGGATTCCATGGAAGACATCATGCGACTGGCGACGAGTGAGGCGATGCTTTTCAAGTACGGTAGCGGCACCGGAAGCGACTTGTCGTCATTGCGTAGCACGCGCGAGAAGTTGAGCGGCGGCGGAAAACCGAGCGGACCACTCTCGTTCCTCAAGGTGTACGACCAAGTCGCGAACGTAGTGAAGAGCGGCGGAAAAACACGGCGCGCGGCCAAAATGAATACGCTCAAGGATTGGCATCCCGATATCGAGGAATTCATCGACGCCAAACAGAGAGAAGAAAAGAAAGCCTGGGCGCTGATCGAGCAGGGCTACGACGGCAGTTACAATGGCGACGCCTACGGCTCAGTCATGTACCAGAACGAAAATCTGAGCGTGCGAGTGAGCGACGATTTCATGAACGCGGCGATCGAGGACCGCGAATGGTGGACGCGGCGGGTGCGTGACGGCTCGCCCTGCGAGCGTAAGGAAGCGCGGAAACTCCTGCGCAAAATTTCCGAGGGCACCCACATCTGTGGGGATCCCGGGATGCAGTTCGACACGACTATCCATAAGTGGCACACCTGCAAAGGCACGGGCCGACAAAACTCGACCAATCCGTGCAGCGAGTATCTTTTTCTCGATAACACCGCCTGTAATCTCGCCTCGCTGAACCTGATGAAATTCAAGGCGGAAGACGGCTCGTTCGATGTCGAGCGATTTAAGGCCGCGGTCCGCGTCTTCATCACGGCGCAGGAAATTATTGTCGATAACGCCAGTTACCCAATCAAAGAAATCGCCGAAAACTCGCACATCTTTCGCACTTTGGGTCTCGGCTACGCCAATCTTGGCTCGCTCATCATGAGCTACGGCCATGGATATGACAGCGTTGAAGGCCGCGCACTTTGCGGCGCCATCACGGCGATTATGACCGGCGAAGCTTATGCCGAAAGCGCGCGGATGGCAGCGGCGATGGGTCCATTCCCAGGGTATCAGGACGCCCGGGCCAGTGGCGTTCCCAAGCCAGTCGCGAGAGACAATGTCACTTCCATGCTTGAAGTGATCGATCTGCATCGTTGCGCAGTCGGAGAAATTCCCGACTGCGAGGAATTCGCTTATCTGAAAGAGGAGTCGGCCAAGGTTTGGAAACGCGCCGCCGAGCTGGGCGCGGAGCACGGTTATCGCAACGCGCAGGTCACCGTTCTGGCCCCAACGGGCACAATCAGCTTTCCTCATGGACTGCGACACGACCGGGATTGAGCCGGACATCGCACTCGTGAAATACAAGCTCTTAGCCGGTGGCGGCATGTTAAAAATTGTCAACCAGACCGTCCGTGCAGCATTGGAGAAGCTTGGTTACAACACCGAGACAATTGAACGCATCATCGCGCACATCGATGCCTTCGACACGATTGAAGATGTCGTTGAGAGCGACGGCTCTAGAGTTTCTTCGGGATTGAAGCCGGAACATCTCTCGATTTTCGATTGCGCCTTCAAACCCTTTAAGGGCGAGCGCTCGTTAGGCTATATGGCGCATCTCCGCATGATGGCGGCGGCTCAACCCTTCCTCAGCGGTGCTATTTCCAAAACCGTCAACATGCCGGATACCGCGACCGTGGACGAAATCATGGAAACGTATATCGAGGGCTGGCGCCTTGGCCTTAAGGCGATCGCCATTTATCGAGACGGCTCCAAACGCTCCGCCCCCTTGAACACGCGCAAGACCAAAGACATGGGCTCGACGGAGGACGGCGCGATGCCTTTTCGCGAAGGCGCCGACACGGAAAAGCGTGTTCTCGAGCTGGAGCAGGAAGTCACGCAATTACGTCGCCAGGTCGATCTTCCCGTGCGTCATCGCATGCCGGACACGCGCGTGTCGCTCACCCACAAGTTCGAGATCGCGGGCCACGAAGGCTACATCACCGTCGGCCTCTACGAAGATGGTCAACCGGGTGAGCTCTTCATCCAAATGTCGAAGGAAGGCAGCACCATCGGTGGCCTCATGGACACCGTGGCGACCCTTACTTCCATGGCGCTGCAATATGGAGTGCCGCTCGAGAGCCTGGTAAAGAAGTTTGCCTACCAGCGCTTTGAACCGAGCGGCTTCACCAAGAATCCCGATATCCGCAACGCCAGCAGCATCACCGATTACGTCTTCCGCTGGCTCGGCTGCCAATTCATCAAGGGCTACAAAGAAGCGACTTCACCCAGTCGCTCGCATCCCGAGCTCCCGCTCCGTGAGATTCCTGAGATGGAAAAGAAAGCGGTCAATCGTCCCGTGGCCGATTTGCCGCGCACGGCGGAGAAGGAATTGATCGACGTCATCACCAACCACGCACCCAACGAGGGTCAACCAAGCGATCTGGCCACCGGCCGCACTCATGCCGAACGCGTCGCCGAAGCGCTCGGCAACATGTTTATGGACATCACCTGCTCGCACTGCGGGAGCAATAAAGTCATCCGCGCCGGCGCCTGCGGAGTCTGCACGGAATGTGGCACAAGCCAGGGATGTAGCTGAACGAGTCGCTAAAATAGTCTCTATTCTGGGTTAGCCCTCCGTCCGGCGACGCGAGCAAATCCAAACCGAGATTTCGTTAGGCCGACAGCTTCTGAGGGGAAGCGACGGAGTAGACAATCGGCCGCTCTGCGCTACAATGCAGCCCCGCCGGCCCTTCGCCGGCGCTTACATTTTTCCACCTATGGCAATTACCGAGTCCGAGATTCAACGTCAGAAGGAAATTCAACAGGCTGAGGAACTGCTCTTTAGCGGCCGCCAGGAACTTGGTTTCGCCAAGGGATTGTTTCTGGGAGACTTTGTCGCCGATTGGGCGATGCCTTATCCTAAGTTTTCGCCCGCGCAACAGGCCGATGTCGATCGTGCCCTCGCGGAGCTGCGCCAGTTTTTGGATTCGGATCTCGATCCGGAAGACATCGATCGCAAGGCGGACATCCCGCGTCATGTGATCGACGGTCTCGGCCGTGTCGGCGTCCTTGGCATGACCGCGCCAAAGGAAGTTGGCGGCCGCGGTTTTTCCCAAATGCAGTACTGCAAAGTGCTGGAGGAAATCGGGTCACGTTGCGCGTCGACGGCCGTTTTTACGAACGCTCATCATTCCATCGGGATTCGTGCACTTCTGCTTTTCGGATCGAAGGAGCAACAGGAGAAATGGCTGCCACGGCTGATGAACGGAGAGCAGCTCGCGGCTTTCGCACTGACGGAACGAGAAGCCGGCTCGGACGCCGCCAACGTGCAGATGAAGGCGACACCAAGCGAAGACGGTTCGGCTTACATCTTGAATGGCGAGAAGCGCTACATCACCAACGCTTCGATTGCACAGGTCCTTACAGTGATGGCGCGCACACCAATTCCAGGCAAGGACAAGGACGCCATTACTGCCTTCCTCGTTACGCCGGAGATGGAAGGCTTTGAAATGATCGAACCGCGCATGCCGAAGCTTGGCATTCGTGGGACTGCGACCGGTCGCTTCCGCCTCAACAACGTGCGCGTGCCCAAGGAGAACATTCTCGGTCCGTTAGGCAAAGGTCTTCGTGTTGCCCTCACCGTCCTCGACTTTGGGCGCACGACGTTCGGCGCCTGCTGCACCGGCGGGGCCAGGACCTGTCTGCGAATGGCGATTGAGCACGCCAACTCTCGTAGCCAATTCAATAAAACGTTAGGCAACTTCGACCTCGTGAAGAAGAAGATCGCGCGCATGGCGGCCGATGTTTACGCAATGGAAGCGATGACTCAGGTCACCGCCTCACTGATCGATCGCGGCCTCGAGGATTATATGATCGAGACTGCCATGCTTAAGGTTTTCACCACCGATCGACTCTGGGACGCGGTCAACGATTGCTTCCAAATCCACGGCGGCTCCGCCTATTTCGACGACTCACCCCTCGGCCGCATCTTGCGCGACGCGCGCATCAACCAAATCGGCGAAGGCAGCAACGAAGTGCTTACTTCATTTATCGCGCTCGTTGGCATGCGGGGCCCTGGCATGGAATTCAAGGAAATCTACGACACGATGCTCAAGCCGACACGTGGTCTCGGCAAAGCCTGGGACGCCGGCCTCAAGCGCCTGAGCGCTGCCGTCAAGGTTCCGGAAGTGCCGGTGCGCAACAGCCGCCTCAAAGGGTACGCCAGCCAGCTGGCTCGTCTCGTCTGGCGATTCAATTTTGCCGTCGACAAGGCGCTCATCATGTATCGCGAGCCCGTCATGGAAATGCAGCTCGTGCAGGAACGCATCGCGATCGCGGCAATGGAACTTTTTGCCTCGACCTGTGTCTTAAGCCGCTGGGATTCCGAATTGTCCGCAATCGGCCGCAACGGCAGTGAAGCACCAGAGCACGCTGCCGCCGATTTGTTTGTTAAACGATCACTTCGAAAGGTACGCGAAGCATTTCGCGACCTCGGAGACAACGATGATCGCGCTCTCTTGAGCACAGCCAACGCTGTCCTCGGCGTGACGGATACCTCGCGAAACGGCGCTTAGCAGGCCGCGCCCTCTGGCCCGCTTTTAGCTCTAAAATCGGGCATGAGTCCCGATCCGATGCTGGACCTGCGTGGCCAGCGCGTCCTGATTTTCATCGTCGCCTACAACGCCGAGACGACGATCGAGAAGGTCTTAAGCCGCATTCCGTCGTGCCTCCATCAGCCACAAGTCGAAGTCCTGATCATCGACGACTCTTCCAACGACGGCACCTTTCGCAACGGCCTGCGTTATCAGCGATCACATCCGGCTTTCAAGATCACCTTGCTGCGCACTCCGCGGAATCAAGGCTACGGCGGCAATCAGAAGCTCGGGTATAGGTACGCCATCGACAACGACTTCGACATCGTTGCACTGGTGCACGGCGATGGTCAGTATGCCCCTGAGAAATTACCCGAACTTCTCGCTCCCCTCCTCCACGGGAAAGCCGACGCCGTTCTCGGCTCGCGCATGATCGACAAGCGTGCCGCTCGCGCCGGTGGCATGCCGCTCTACAAATGGTTAGGCAACCAGATTCTCACCACCTTCCAAAACTGGATGCTTGGCACAACTTTCTCCGAGTTCCACTCCGGCTACCGTCTCTATTCCACGAAATCTTTGTTACAGATTCCGTTCGAGAAAAATACCAACGGATTCCATTTCGACACCGAGATCATCGTGCAGCTGGTCTTAAGAAAGTTGCGCGTCGCCGAGCTGCCGATTCCGACTTATTACGGCGACGAGATTTGCCACGTCAACGGACTGCGTTACGCGTGGGATATTTGCCTAACGATGCTGCGTGTACGCCTGCAGCGGATGAATCTTTTCTTCGATCGCAAGTTCGACCTCGATCGACCCGAGCACACTTACGATCTCAAGCTGGGTTTCGAGTCGTCGCATACGCTCGCCATCCGCGCCGCCCGACCGGGCGGCCACGTTCTCGATATTGGCTGCGGCCAGGGATTGGTTGCGCGCGAGCTGGTGCGCAAAGGCTGCCGTGTCGCAGGCATGGATCGCTTCGTTCCGGAATCGTCCGACTCGCCTAACGAACTCGAATTCATTCGCTGGGATCTGGACCGCCGCGAGTTTCCGGTTCACGTCTCCCACTACGATCAGATTTTCCTTCTCGACATTATCGAGCACCTGAAAACGCCGGAAGAATTCATGGAGGAGTTGCGCTTCGCCACCGGTCGCAAACGTCCCGAAGTGATTCTGACTACCGCGAACATCGGCTTTTTTACCACCCGACTGATGCTGCTCTTTGGACAGTTCAATTACGGCAAAAAAGGCATTCTTGACGTCACTCACTCTCGTCTTTTCACCTCCGGCTCTCTGCTCGAATTGCTCCGCCAATCCGACTACGAGATTCTTGAGGTGCGTGGCATCCCGGCGCCTTTCCCGAAAGCTCTGGGCGATAATTTTGTCGCGCGCCTTCTCGTTAGGCTGAACGCCGGGCTCATCCGCCTGAGCCGCGGATTATTTTCCTACCAGATCTTTGTGCGTGCACAGGCGCGACCAGGCGTCCACCACCTTCTGCTCGAGACAGTCGACGCCACGGCTGAGTTGCGCACGAGCAGGATGGCCTCGCTCGTTTTACCCTAACGGCGCCGCGCTGCCGGCGGAGAACGCTCGGTCGACTCGGCGGCTTGCGAGTCTTTCCACGAGAGTGTCGTGCGCGATCACTTGAGAATTTTAACGGCGTGGAGGAGGTCGGCCGGGACCAGTTCGTAGAGGTCGTTCTCGACGAAAAAGATCCGGTATTGCCGCGCCTCCAGAGTGCAGAGGAGCGCGATGCAAAGACTCATCCAAAGCGCTTGGGTGGTCCGGCGCGGAATGATTTTCCACAGGCAAAAGACGGCCAGATAACAAAGTGGGAAATCCCACATGTTCGTGTAGCGCAGGTTCATTCCGTAACGAACGTTTGCCATCACGACAAAGCTCGCGATGACAAAGAGGAAAAGAAAAAGCCCTGCGCGGTCGGTCGTCCGCAGTCGAAAAATCCCGCCGATCGCGAGAACTAAAACGACCGGGTTCATGACCATGAGATCAACGAGGTAACGGTACCAAGGTCCGTCTCCCGTCTTGATCGCGTAATCGAGAACGGAGGCTTTGCTTACCAGCAGGCGATAGATTTCGATCGTCGTTTCCAGACCGCCGCAGAGAGCGATAAGAAGAACGACTCCGAGGAAAGGACCGATGACGGTGGCGAGACAAAGACTCTTCGTTAGGCGACCGAATCGCAGCCAGTGATTCGTCGCGAGGAGAATGAGAATTCCCACATAAGCGAAGGCCGCGTTCTCCTTTGTCAGTACCATGACGGCGAGCGCGCTGCCGTACGCCGCGAGCGTCGGCCAATGATGCGGCCGTTGCAGATTTTCCCAGAGCAGCCAGAGCGAAAGCGTCGCCCAGAAAGCGAAAACGCCGTCGATCAAAGCGTGCTGCGACATGTGAATCTGTGTCGGCGCGAAAGCCATTAGCGCCGCGGTGCAAAGCGCCATCGTCGTGCCGCCAAGCCGCCACGCGAAAAACGCGCTCAACGCGAGGAGAAGCATGCTGCAGAGGCTCGAGATCGCACTCAGCGAAGTCATCGGACCGGTGCCCCAGACCAGATGCCAGGCGTAGGCCGCGCCGATGTAGAAAAAGCGCGTCGGCGGGAGAATGGCAGCAGGCAGCGAAGTCTGCTCTTCGACGTAGTGCTGGGCCAACTCCGGGTAAACGCCGATGCCGTGGAGCATGAGGACGCTCACGTAACCGCGATAAAGCTGTTCATCGATGCCGAAGGTTTGAAATTTTGGCGTCGAATGGAGCGGCGCGAGCCAATGCAACGCTGGATGCGTCGGCGCGAAGACGTAATCCGGCACGCGTAGAAAACAGCCGGCCAGAATGACGAGCGCGAAAGCTGCGATCGCCGCCAGGCGTCGGCGCGGAAAATCGCGCGGCCGAGTCGGCGCCGGATCGGTCGTCGGCAAAGCAGGATCACTCAGGAGAAGCATTTTGAAGAAAGCGCAGCCGACACCGAAGAAGCAGCAAGTATTCCACGAGCCAAAATCTGCCCCAAGACGGCACGGAAAATGGTCATCAATCAATGCGAGTACGCGCCGCGATGACCACGCCCAGCCTTACCATTCTCATCCCATGCCTGAACGAGGCGCTTGGGATCGCGGGAGTGGTGCGCGAATACGCGACGGCATTTCCGCGAGCGAATATTCTCATCGTCGACAACGGCTCCGACGATGGAACCGCCGCCGCCGCGCAGGCGGCCGGCGCGGAAGTGATCACCGAACGTCGTCGCGGAAAAGCGACCGCGGTCGCGACAGCGCTGGCTGCGATCGACACCGATTTAGTGCTTATGGTCGACGGCGATGGCAGCTATCCCGCCGAGGGTGGCCGGCTCCTCGTCGAGCAATATCTGCGCGAGCCAGTCGACATGATCACCGGCATCCGGAGCGCGCAGAAAGCGGCGCAGGTTTTTCGTCCGATGCATCAATGGGGCATGTCGATCTTCGCGTCGGTCTTGAACGCGGTTTTTCGTTTTAAGCCGCTCGACCTTTTTTCCGGTCTGCGTCTTTTCTCCCGGCGCTTCTACAAACACGTGCCGGTGCTCTCGCGCGGTTTCGAATTGGAAATCGAGCTGACAATCCAGGCGGTCGACAAAGGTTTTGCCCAGGCTGAAGTGCCGGTCCCCTTCCGTGGTCGCGCGAAAGGTTCTGCTTCGAAACTACAAACCGTGCGCGATGGCTTGCGAATTTTCCGGCTGCTGATTGTTCTCTTTCGCGATTACCGGCCCCTCACTTTCTTTGGTCATCTCGCCGGTGCGGTCGCGCTGCTTGGGTTGGCAGCTGGCTCCATTCCGATCACCGATTATTTTCTCACCGGATGGGTCAACCACCTGCCGTTGGCGGTGCTCGCGGCCAGCCTCGTCACGCTCGCGATCATTACCGGCCTCGTCGGACTGCTCCTCGAATCGAACCTGCGTTACCACCGCGAGGCTTATCACATTCAGCTGCGGAAATTCGGCGCGCCTGCCCTGCCACATCGGGTCGCGAAGTTTTCGCGCGCGGTGGCCGGCTGAGATGGGAACGATTCATCTTCTCACCCAATACGTCTGGCCCGATGCCGCGCCGACCGGACTCTATGCCGAGCATCTGGCGGTCCGACTGCAGCTGGCAGGCGCCGACGTGCGACTGGTCGGCGGCCGGGGCAGTTATCGGCGTCTCGAGCGCGACAAACCGATCGAGCGCATCATCCATCTCGATCATTATCAGGGCCGTCGCGGCAACATTTGGCAGACGTTCGTCGAATACACTTCGATCACGCGCGCCTTTCGCCGCTACATCTCTAAATCCGTAAGACCGGATGACGTCGTGGTCGTGACGAGCGCGCCCCCTAACACCGTGATTCTCGCTCCGCACATTCGTCGTCGCGGCGCGCGCAGCATTTATTGGCTGCAGGATTACTACCCGGAGCTCGTTAGAGGATTGCGCGAATATCCGGCGCCGCTGCGGAAGGCGTTTCGGCATTACTGGGATGGACACCTCGCGCAATGGGATCGGGTCGTGAAAATCGGCGGCAACCTTGGTGGCCCGAGCGAGAACGCGATCGTGATTCGCAATTGGCCGACGCTTTCTTTCACCGTACCGAGTGCGCCGCAACCGCGGAGCGCGATCTACTCGGGAAATCTCGGCTTCGGTCACGACATCGAGTTGCTTGTGACCGCTTGCGAAGAACTGCGTCGCACGGGCTATCGCATCACGATGCGCTGTGACGGGCGCGGCGTAGCGCAGCTTCCGGGTTGGCTGAAGACGTCACCGTTAGAAGGGAATCCGGCGAAGCTACGGGACGAGCTCCTCCGGCACGAAGTACATCTCGTCGCTGCCAATCCAAGGATTACGGAGGCCATTTTTCCCTCGAAGATCTGGAACTCGTTCGCTGCCGATCGCCGCGTCATCTGCACCGGGTTCGCTGGCGAAATGGCGAAGGAACTGGAAGTCGCGCGACATGCGCCCTTCGCCCAGCACTTGGACCAGTGGATGCAACTCCTCGGATTTGCGACGCGTTCTCCCGCTCGCGTGGAGGCTCGCGATCCCAAACCCGCCCTCGCCGCGTGAAAGCTGACGGCAGGATCCTGCTCTCGAACAGCGTTTGGTCGCTCCTGAACCAGCTCGGGCGAGTCGGCTCGCTCGCGATCGTCACGATAGCGCTCAGCCGTCACTTCGGCCCGGCACGCTTCGGCGCCCTGGCTTACGGCCTCGCCTTTGTGCGTATTTTCGCGGTCATCGCCGACGTCGGGCTGGATCGCATTCTCGTTAGGCAATTTGTTGAGGTCGGGGAGAGTTCGAGAGCGCTGCTCGGCCACGCTCTTCGCCTCAAGCTCGTTTTCGCCGTGCTCAGTTACGCTGCATTGCTCGTCCTCGTGCGAACGATCGATCCGGCGGAGCGGCTTACGTTTGCGATTGTCGTTCTTGCTGGCGCAGGACTGATCTTCCAGGCGTGCGACGTCTATGATTATTTTTTCCAGGCGGAGAATCGATTTCACTTGGTTTTCCTCGGCCGGACACTGCCGATTCTTCTGGCCACCGCCATCAAGCTCGCGGCAATCGCGCTGGGCGCTCCATTGCTCGTCTTCGCCCTGCTCGAGACGGTCGGGATGGCGCTAATCGCCGCAGCGCTGCTGTGTGTTTTTCGGAGTCTCCGTGCCTCTCCGGTTGGGGGGAAAGTTCGGGCTCTGTCGACGCGCAGACTCTTGCGCGAAGGTTTTCCCCTGCTCCTCGGCTCGCTTGCGGCGATGATTTACATGCGCTCCGACGTCTTGATGCTCGGGAAGATGGCAGGTTTTCGCGCCGCCGGCCTTTATTCTGCCGCCTCGCAGATTACGGAGGCCTGTGCCCTTTTCCCGATGGCGTTTCTCCCCGCGCTTTTCCCGATCTTGCTCCGCTGGCGCGAACGTGGCCCCGCGTTCTATCGACAGCAATTTGAGCGTCTATTCATGGGCGCGGCGCTTGCGGGGCTGGCAGTTGCCACGGGCGTGACTCTGCTCGCACCGCTGATCGTGCGAATTCTTTACGGCCCGGCCTTCAACGCCACCGCGGGAATTCTCGCGGTCCACGTCTGGTCCGCCATCTTTCTCTTTGTTGCGATCCTGCAGACCGGCTACGACATCACTGAGCGATTGACCTGGTTCACGGCGATGCGGACGGCGGGCGGGTCAATCGTCAATATCGTGCTCAATTATCTGCTCATCCCGCGCTACGGCGCGTCCGGCTCGGCGGTCGCGACCATCTTTTCGCTCAGCTGTTCCGGTTTTCTCTTCAACCTCCTGCATCCCGCGACGCGACCAATTTTCTGGATGCAGCTGCGCGGCTTTTTGCTTCTGCCGCTCGTTAGGCCATCGCAGTCGCTGTCGCCGATTCAGCTCTCAAATCCTGGAAGCGTCGCGAGGTAATCGCTCACTTCCCCGGGCTTAATTTTGCGCATGCACCAGTCTCCCTGGTTGCTGCATTTCCATTGTACGCAGGGATGATGCGGGCAGCTGGCGTCGTGGAAAACACGCAATCCCCGGGACGCAGCGAAGGTAAGCGGGCTGACCGGTCCGAAGAGGACAGCGCCGGGAACGCCAAATAAGTTGGCAATATGCGCGACGCTGGTGTCGTTGCTCACGACCGCCCGGCTATGCGCGACCAGTTGCGTCAATTCGCTGACGGAAAACCGGTCGAAACCGTCGTCGACGTTTGGCAAGGAGAGCAGCGCGGCGAGCGTGTGCATTTCTTCCGCCAGCACTTCGTGGCGGAAACCGGTGACGACAAACTCGATCCGCGCGAAACGCGTGACGAGCTGACGGAAGTTCTCCAGCGGCCAGTTTTTCCAGCGCGCGGCGGTAGTAAGACAGAGAACGACCTTTCCTGCGGTGCCAGCTGGCGCCTCACCATGCAGCTTTTTTCCGACGGCCAAATCGAGTTCGCATCCGAGGTAGCGCGCAACTCGCTCCCGATTGTCGTATTCGTTTTCCTGGATGGCGTGTGGCAGCGGATGATCGACCAGACTGGCGCCGCCGCGGGTGATTCGGGCACAAAGGTTTTTTGCCCCCGCGGATTTGATCGCGAGCGCGCTGACCGCGTTGCCCGTGAGATCGATCCAGAGTTGTGGCGCACGTTGACGCGCGCTCTGGTTGCGGCTGAGCAGTTCGCGCGGACGGAGCGCGCTTGGATTCTTGAAAAAATCTTCGAGTGCGTTGTCGAATGGGAGAACATCCCAGCCGAGATGTTCACCGATGGCAGCGTGATTGGGACGCAGAGCGACGCGAATCTCGAGGCCGTTTCTTTCGCACTCGCGCACGATCCCGGCGATGAGCGGAAGATGAATGAACAAATCGCCGAGGCCGGCGATAGAGGAGACGACGCACGGGCTGCGCCACTCAAATTTCCGTTCACGTTTGAACGGATTAATCGCGTCAACCGCCCCCATCACCACCGCGCTGCGCAGCGAGCGGGTGTCGTAGCCGAACCGGTTGAGGGAGACGCTCGCGGACATGGCGGCTGTGCCTAACGATCTGCCGAATCGGGACGTCGACAGAGCAGGTTCGTGTGCAAACCGCAAGCGGGCGCGTAGCGCCGCAAAAGCGTCTCGTCGTCCGCTTGCTCGAGGCGGTTGGCGTACTCGTTGATGAAGAAAATTTCCAGACCGAAGGAGCGCAGCCGGCGAAGAAACTCTGCCCCATCTGACCCGGCGCGGCGCAGCCCTTCGGGCCAGAACTCTGTAAAAATCGTCAATCGCGGATTGGCCGCGATGGTCGCTTCCATTCCAGCCAGCGCGTGGGCTTCGAACCCCTGCACATCCATTTTCACCAGATCAACCGGACCGCGCACGCAATCATCGATTCGCGCCGTCGTCATCCGCACTTTTTGCCGATTCTCTGCGGTTGGATAAGCCTGGTGATCGCCGCGGTTTTCTTCCGAAAGATAGAGAAAGGATTCTCCGGCCAAATCGCCGGCCGCTACATTGAGCGCCTCGACATTGGTCCGGTGGTTGCGCGTGAGGTTTTTTTCAAGAAGCGCGAAATTTTGTGGCTCAGGCTCGAAAGCGATCACCCGTCCTTTCGCGCCAGTGAGCTTGGAAAAGAGCAGAGTGTAGTAGCCGATGTTGGCGCCAATATCGAGAATGGTCATCCCCGGTTGGATCTCAGCGCTGAGCAACGCGGTCTCGAATGGCTCGTAGCGGCGAAAGATCGAGAGCTCGAGGGAATCGAGCGGGTCGAGGAGAAAGGGAAAGCCGTGAACCAATACCTCCTTTTGCCGGAGCCGGCCGAAGAGCCACTTCTTCGTCGGCGGATAAAGGGGCAAATCTTCGAGACGCAGGTTGGGCACGACGCGCTTCTTTGCGCGCACGAGCAGCTCGATCGCACGGTTGCAGGGATGCTGAGTGGTGGCGAAAAGAGCAGAATCGGGCGAGGACATGGCGGTCACTTTTTCAGAGCAATCGCCGCGCCATTTCAGGGCCCCTCCCCGATGTGGAACGGGGCGGGGAAATACCCGACGCCGTGGACATTCGCGAGACCGAATGCGCCGAGCTGTTCCTTTGTCACCACCTGCGCGTTGCCCGCTCGTTGCAGAGCGCCGACTTCCTCCGGTGTCATCCTCCCGGGGATCGCAGCCACGACAATGGGAGCTTCTTCGAGAAACGGGTCGTTGCGGATGAGGTCGGCGGAATACCAGGTGCCGATCAGATTTACCCCCACGACCGGCGCATTAATCGAGTGAATCGCTGTCGCAGCGCGCGCGAAGGGCCGAATGAAACTTTCCGCCTGATAACAACGCAAGGGAAGCGCAAGGAGGAGCGAAGCGGCAACCCCGGCGGTGAGAAAGCGCCGAGCGGGGTGTGCCCCAACTTTTTGGACTAGCCAATCCCAGCCGGCGACTGCGACAAGAATAAGGCAGGAGAGGGCGCCGTGGAAATAGCGATAGCCCCAGCCGTGGCCCTGATCGAGACAGAAAAAGTAATAGAAGCCAAAGGTGAACAGGCAACTGGCGGCGGCATCCTGCAAGATCGGCCGCTCGCGAAAAATTCCGCGCAAGCCAAGCGCAACGAGGAGCGGAGTGCCGAGGCAACTCCAACCGAGGACAAGCAGTAAGTCCATCGGTTGGATGACGATCATCTTGGGGTTGAAGAGGTGCAGGAATGAATCGCCGCCCAGTCCGGCGGGGGGCAAATAGTGCGAACGCCAGAGCCACCAACCGGCGCAGCCTAACGAGTAAATCACGGCAAAGATCGAGACCGCCCGCCATTTCCGCTCCCAAAGGAGCCGGAAAAGAAACGGAAGGACAAAAAGAGCATGGACGATCGGCTGGTGCAGACCGATCGCAAGGACGCCGACGACCGGCGCGAGGTAGAAGCGGCGTCGGTCGGGCCGTGAATAAAGCCAGAGCCAGATGGTATTGAGCGCCAGATGCGCGGGCATCGAATACTCAGTCATCGCCATAACGAGAAACTGCGCCGAACCTGCGAGCAAAAGGATGGCGACGAGGGCATTTTGCTTTTCGTTAGGCCAAATATTGCGGGCGGTCGCGTAGAGCGCGAGGACGGTGAGGGCCGCCAGGAAGGGATTAAGAAAAGCCTGCAGATAGACGCTTTGGAAAAGAGCGCGCATAGCCGCATAGACGGGGAGGTAAGTTGCCTTCCAGGCGTGCGCCGCAGGGAGATAGTCGACGTAAGTCGGTTTGATCACGCGCAGAGCAGGTAGCCATTTTGCCGGAACCTCGGCAGCGACCTTGCCGCGCAGGAAAATCTGCGCCTGAAAATCGGCCATGAATTCGTCGGCGCTGAGGGGATAATCGTGGCAGACAAGCTCGGTTCCGAGCGCGGCGACGGCGAAAACTCCTGCGGCAATCACCGCCACGATCAGAGCGGATTGCGGACACGCGATCGGCTTGCCGCCGCTCGAAGTTCTCGCCGCGCTCAGGAAATAGAAGGCTGCGGCAAAACTGAAAACCGCGACGAGCGCGAGGCCCGCTACTTCATTCCGCGCGAAGAGAACGTAGAAGGCATTGTAGGCGGTGCGTGGATCAGGCTGGCCGGCGAACGTGCCGTCGAGCCAGAAAGCGAAGCTGGCGCCAAGCAAGGCGACGCCGCCGATGCTCCAAAGGATTCGACGCGGAGTGGCAGCAGAAGACTTCATGTGGGAGATCGGGCGGCTCTCTTCCAAGCAGTCGCCGGGCCACCGCCGCGCCTTCGATTTGAGCCCGCCAGCTAGCACAAGACTTGCAGCCAAGGCAGGAATGGAACTCGCGAGCGCGCCGACACTGTCCTCTTTTACCGCCGCCCCGTTCGCGGGAAGACGCATCTTTCCGCTCAGCCGCCGCAAAGCGCTTATTAGCCTAACGATGACTGCTCTCCTGGCTATCGGCGTGTTTCTGCGGGTCAATCCGTCGGCCGGCTACCAAAAACTAGGGACGGACGAACACGGCTATATGGTTTTCGTGAAGCAAATCGAGACGGCTGGTCTTTCGAACTACGACGCGGTCGTACAGGTCTATCTGCAACGCCAGGCGAAGCTCCGCGAAGCAGTCGTGCCGGCGACAAGAGTAGGATTTCTCGTTCCGGCTACGATCTGCGCAGAGGTATTTCAGCTGCGCGTTTTCACCGCTTTACATGCGACTGCGGCCGCCGCCGGCATTTTGCTTCTGCTGCTCTCGGCGCTATTTGCCTATCGCCTCGGCGGGACGCTCCCAATGCTCGGAGTAACGGCGCTGATGGCGACGTCGCCGCTCGACGTCTATCTCTGCCAGCGCGCGATGATCGACGGTTACTTCGCTTTCTGGGCGCTCGCCGCACTCTGGCTTGCTTGGGAGAATCTGCAGCGGCCGCGCCATGCCGGCTGGCTTGTGGCCTACGCTCTTTGCCTAACGGTTCTCGTCCTGACGAAGGAGACGGCCGCTTTTGTTGTCCTGGCGATTTTCGGAATTTTCCTCGCCAATCGTCTTCTGCATATCGGCACGATCACCCCACAACTGCTGGCGGCGACGATCATCGGTCCGGCAATCGCCGCCTTGATTCTCGTGGTCATGATCGGTGGAGTCGGCGAGACGATTCGCTTTTACGAAATGTTCGTCGCGAAATCGCGGAGCAGCTTTTACTCCGTCGCCGCGCAGGATGGTCCCTGGTATCGCTATGCAATTGATTTCGCCCTCGTCTCACCCGCAATCGTGGCTTTTGCTGTCGGCGGCATTTTTCAACTGCGGAGGTTCGACCGTGCCGGTCTCTACGTGGCGACGTTTGTCGGTCTGACGCTGGCGAGCATGTCGTGCGTGCGCTACGGGCTCAGTCTTCGTTACGCTGCGTTCTGCGACATGCCGTTGGCATGGCTCGCGTGCGCACAGATTCTGACTCTCAGCCGTCGAGCGGTGCGCGTGCGCCCGACGATTATCGCGATCGGGATTTTCTCGATTGTGGCCGTGATAGGCTTCAATCAATACGCGCGCATTTTCGTTAAAGGCGGTCTTTACGATCCGATCACAGAGCAACTTGTCCTAACTCTCAAGATGGCCAAATCGGCCACTACGGTCCGCGCCCAGTTGGCAGCGCCCGCTGGACACTGAGTGGACTCAGCGAGCGGTCCGTTCCGCCTGTGCGATCCGGTCCTGAAGAGCAGCGAATTCGGGGCGCGCCGGATCGAGTTTCCGCGCCGTGGAAATGGCGCTGCTCGCGGCCGGAAAGTCGCCCGAAGCAAACTCCGCCGAAGCGAGGAGATAATGCACCTTGGCGTCCTCCGGGCTTTGCTGGAGTGCCCTCGAGAAGAAGTCTCCGGCAAGCCGCCAATGACCTTCGTTTAATGCCACTACGCCAAGATTGTTCAGCGCGCGCTCGTGAGTGGGATTCAGGCTTAGGGCAGCACTATAGAACTTCTTCGCGCGATCACTCTTTCCTTTCGCCAGGCATAAATTACCAAGAGCGAAGTTCAGCTCAGCGTTGTTTGGTGAATAAGCATAAGCCCTTTCAAACTTATCCTGGGCAAGAGTGAGCCGTCCGGCATCCAATGCCCGTATTCCGGAATTGTAGCTATCGAGCGCCCACAAGGTAGGGTCGCGTTGGGGCATGGATACCAATAGCGTGCTCCCCACCAGTATGGCGACAAACACCAGCGCGTCCTGGTAACGCCTCATCTCTATTCTCCGCCACAATTCCACGATGCCATAGGCGCCGAAGAGAAGTAATCCGGGCACGGCCGCCAGGCGATAGCGTTCAGTTACAAAGACAGTGAGCAGAGACGCCATCTGGAGTAGCACCGCCGCTGCGATCCATCGCGCATCAGGCCAACGCCGGCAGGCGACAAACATTCCCGCTATGCCAAGCGCCGCGACAAGACCAAAGGATTCTCCCGGAATGATGATCGATCCCTCGCGTAAGCCGCTGACGACACTCAGGTCATCGTATTGAAAGGCGTTCCAGAAGTTTCTGGCTTTCAAGGCCAGCAATTGCAACCAGGTTCCCGGATGACTCTTGATCCACGCCACAGCTTGACTTGACCAATAAACCGATACCTCGGAGCGCTTGAGTGAACGTCCTTCGGCACGCTCCGCGAGCTTGATCGAATCCTGCAGCATGGCCTGTTGATCGGCTCGCAATCCCGGAGGGAACTTTGGGTATCCCGTGGCAGTGGGATTATTCCCGATCCAGAAGTTGACTCCTCCGTGAGCGGACAGGAAAACGCGATCTTTCGCGATGAGATAGTTATGTATCCACGCCGGCGAGGCACCAAGCAACAGTCCGCTGAGAACGAGTATCGCTCCCACGACACGACGTGATTTGCAGACGGGCCATTTCGCGACAATCGCGGCCAGTAGCAACGGAACAAGAAAGAGAATGGTTGCGATTCCCATGGCGCTAAACCCTATGAGCAAACCAAGACCAAATAGAATCCAGCGCGGAGGCGCGTCTCTTCGCCTAACTATCTGCCAGACGACGAACCAAAACACAAAGACCAGCCAGGAGGTGGGCATGAGAATGATGGCGTAAGCCTGCGCCGGCTGAAACAGCGCCCATCCGATTGCCGAGATGATTCCTATTGTCCGGGCGCGAATCCCTTCCGCAATACAAGTGTCTTTCGCTCCGGTCTTGTCAGCTCTCCCGAAAAGGACAATCGCTATTTTATAGAGTAGGACCGCGGTTCCCCCATCCAGACCGGCTTGGAGAAGTCCGGGAACGAATGGGCTATAGCCACATAGCAGATAGAGGCCGGCGAGAAGGTAGGCATAAAGAGGCAGTCCATAAAATGCATGGTGGTCGGTCCATTGCCCGTGCAGAATCCGCAGCGCCCACTGGTTGTAGAAATGCATGTCCCCGGAGGCCGGCAGAAAGAAGTCACTGCCCGCCAGTTTCGTTAGGCTGATTACGCGCAACCCGAAGACAGCCGCAAACAGATAAACCTCAATCGGGATCGACCGCGGGAGAGCGCGCTTGGTGAAAATAATCTTCATCGCGGTCGAAAGAGAGAAGCCTGGCGGAAATACGCAGGGCACAAATCATTGCAGGATCCGCGCCAATCGACCCGCAGTTTTCGGGATCCCGTCGAACTGGCACTAACGCTGCTGATAACAACTGCGCCGCAATTCCCGCAAACCATCGACAATCCTGAATTATCCAACTCGTAAAGCGGAGATAGCGCACTCGTAAGTCATGGCTCAAAACAATCTAAAGCGAGGCGGTTTCACCTTGGTGGAAATCATGATCGTGTCGGCAATCATCGCTCTCCTGGCGGCGATCGCCGTCCCGGGATTTCTTCGAGCGCGGAAGCGTTCCCAAGCCAGCCAGATCGTCAACGATTTGCGCTTGATCGGCGCGGCTGTTGATCAATACGCCGTCGAGAACAACCGGTCGAGCGGCTCGACCATCGCGATCGCGCAATGGACTGCCTACCTGAAGCAAGGCTCCACTCTTTATAACAGCGGTCAGGATCTCTTTGGCAATGATTACGGCGTGCAGACGGTCGATTCGCCGCCAAAGGTGCCACAGAACACATGGAACACTCTAAGTGACGTCGCCGGGACGGACTTCTTCTCACCTTACAGCCACTATTAAGGTTCTAGCTGCCCTCAGAGGTAAATGGCTTGAAAGTTTGGCCTGCGAATTCGCGGAGTCCTAATCTTCGGGCGGGCAGTTGGCATCGGGGCTGCTCATTAAAGAGACAATCCGCGCTGGAACAGCGGACGCAAAACCAAACGAAATAATAGAAATACATACATATGTTAACCAAACTCAATAAACGCCATGGGGGCTTCACCCTCGTGGAAATCATGATCGTGGTTGCGATTATCGCGTTATTGGCAGCGATTGCGGTTCCGGGATTCCTTCGGGCACGTAAACGCTCCCAGGCCAGCCGGGTTCTTAACGATCTCCGCTTGATTGACGCCGCCGTCGATCAGTACGCCATCGAAAATAACAAGACCAGCGGCGCGACCATCTCAACCGTGCAGTGGACTGCATACCTGAAACAGGGTTCGTCTCTATATAACACCGGTGCCGACCTATTTGGTAACGGCTACGGTCAACAGACGGTTGATACGATGCCGAAGGTGCCTAACGCCACGTGGAACACTCTAAGTGACGTGGCCGATACCTCCTTCTTCTCACCTTACGGTCACCTCTAGGCCGTCGCCTTTTACCTGTCACCACTGTCTAACAGTGGTGACAGGGACTGGCGCAGTATTCCTGCCGATCTCACACGCTGCTCACTGCGGGCACGCTAACCCGGTTTTGCCGAAGGCATGCGGCCTCGCCCATCGAAAGACGCCCTGAAGAACCCAGGAGCGTTTCGCCGCGTACGCGACATTTTCCTGTCGCTCTCACAAAAGACATGGCTCTGCTGCCTTTGTCTTATTTTCCTTGGATGCATTGTCCGATCACCGGCACTTCAAGGACCTTTCCTCTGGGACGACCAGTATCTGGCTTCTGGGAACCCATTTATTAAGAGTCCGCTTCTAATTCTCGAAGCCTTTCGACATTACCTCTTCCTCGATTCCTTTTCCGTCCACTACCGGCCCGTCCAGAATCTTTCCTACATTCCGGATTATTACTTCTGGCAAGACAATCCATTTGGTTTCCATCTTTCGAATATCTTATGGCATGTCTCGAGTGGGCTCGCGCTTTTCTTCTTGCTCAAACGCCTCTTAGGAAGCCTACCTAACGAACGTCTTTCATCGGTCTCGCGCCAGATTTTATCTTTCCTAGTCGCGCTTTTGTGGATTGTTCACCCTGTCCATAGCGCCGCTGTGGATTACATCTCAGGTCGCGCCGATAGCATCGCTTTTCTTTTTGCCTGTTGCGCCTGGATTCTCTATCTGCGCGCACGCACTGTCTCGGTCGGTCGCTCCGCGTGTTCTCTTGTACCTGAGTGCGTGCCTCCTGGGTCTATTCGCCCTTTGCGCGCGCGAGAGCGCAATGATTTGGCTCCTGTTTTTCCTTTGTCACCAACTTTTTGTCGATCGCAAAACCAGCTTAAGAAACAAGTTGGCTGTAGCGACCACATGTTTCGCCCTGACCATTGCCTATGTTGGGCTACGCCATTTGCCTGCACCACGGTTGCAAAATGCACCCGGGCCGGAGTGGAGCGCACCGGTGAGAGTTACGCTCATGCTCCGCGCGCTCGGCGATTACGCACGGCTCATGATTGTTCCGTCCAACCTGCATATGGAACGCACGGTCTTTGATTCTTCCCTCGTGCGCGATACGGCCGGCTGGCAGGCTAACTTAGCCACGGAATATCTTTCCATTCTCGGGTTGGTGACACTAACCGCATTGATCATCGGTGCGATTCGCAAGGAGAAAGGTCGCCAGCTGCGCCTTCTCGGCGCGCTCTGGTTTATTACTGCCTATCTTCCTATCTCTAACCTCTTCGATCTCAATGCTACGGTGGCCGAGCATTGGCTTTATTTGCCGAGCGTAGGCTTCTTGCTCTTCCTAGCCGGCTGCGGCCTCGCCCTGCCCCGACGTAGCTATCCTTGGTTAGCAAGCTTCGCCGTTTTTTTTGCCCTGGGTCTTAGCGTGCGGAGCTATTATCGCAGCGCCGATTGGTCCAGCGCGGAGGGCTTCTTTCAGCAAACACTGTCTGGCGGAGGAAGCGCTCGTTCCGCGACCAATCTGGCTCTTGTCTACAGCCGTCGTGGCGATTATACGAAAGCAGAATCTGTCCTGCGCCGGGTCCTGCAAATGACTCCCGACGAACCGATCGCGCGTAATAATCTGGCAGACACGCTCCGACGTCTTGGGCGCAACGCTGAGGCAGAGAAGATTCTTGTAAAGACTAACAATGAAGGTGAAACACTTCGTAAGGAATATCCACGATCCTGGGTGATCGCCTCGAACCTGGCTCGCATGCGACATGCTCAGAAGGATGACAAAGGAGCGATCGCATTTCTTGATCAAGCCAGCAAAAACTATCCCGATGTCTGGGAACTCATAAGTTATAAGGCGGAGTTACTGCGACAAGATAAAGGTCCACAGGTCGCACAAAAGCTGGTGGAGAACTTTGCCCGGGATAACTGGTGGCATTACGGCGCGCAGCTGGCTCTTGGCCGCCTCTATGCCCAGGAGGGAGATATTCCGTCCGCAACGAACGCTCTGCTTCAGGCTAGCCGGCTGGATGTGCGAGACGTGGAAGCACTCAATCTTCTGGCTCAAATCAAATTGCGACAACATTGTCTGGATGATGCTTACCTCGCTCAATGCAAGGCTCTCGCGCGCCAACCGGACGAGCCCCGACAATATGTCTTGCTCTCGGCTATTCTGGAGAAAATGGGGCGCACTTTTGAGGCCCACACGGCAGTCGTCCAGGTAAAGCGGCTGGAGGATCTCGCTCGGCAGAACAAGGAGCTGCTAAACTAGCGAGCTCACCCACCGAAAGTCTGCGCTCCAATCTGCAAGATTGACAGCGAGCACGCGGGCGTTACCATCGGCGTTCCTCGCCGCGGCCTATGCCTGCGAAAATTTTCACCGATAAAGAAGTCGATCTCGGGCCGCTTCTCGATAAGACCTGTGCAATTATTGGCTACGGCGCGCAGGGCCGGGCGCACGCGCTCAACCTGCGTGATTGCGGGATCCCGGTTGTCGTTGCCCTGCCGCCGAAAAGCCGCTCGCGCGTGATTGCGCGTCGCGATGGCCTTCGCCTAACGAAAACAAGTTCGGCGGTGGCACAGGCCGATGTCATCTTTCTTGCCCTGCCCGACACGAAGATGGCTCAAATTTACAAGGACGAAATCGAGCCTCATCTCCACGCGGGCCAGGCGCTCCTTTTCGCCCATGGCTTCGCGATTTTTTATCGCACCATCCTGCCGCCTGACGACATCGATGTAGTTATGGTAGCGCCGAAAGGGCTGGGCTCCATGGTGCGATCGCAGTTCGTCCAGGGTCGAGGGGTTCCTTGTGCGATCGCAATTCATCAGGATGCGAGCGGTCATGCCCGCCAGACTGCCTTTGCTTATGCCAAAGCGATCGGCGGCACCCGCGCCGGTATCTTCGAAACCACTTTTCGCGAAGAAACTGAGGCCGATCTCTTCGCGGAACAAGCTGTCTCGTGCGGGGGAATTAACGCGCTCGTCAAGGCGGGATTCGATACCCTCGTCGAGGCGGGTTATCAGCCGGAGACGGCTTACTTTGAGTGTCTGCACGAGTTGAAATTTCTCGTCGACCTGATGCATCAGGCCGGCATCAGCGGAATGCGCGCTCAGATTTCAGAAACCGCCAAGTGGGGCGACGTCTCGGTCGGGCCCACGATTATCGATCGTCGAGTCAGAATGCGCATGAAAGAAGCGCTGGCGGATATCCGCAGCGGGAAATTTGCGCGCGAATGGAACAAGGAAAGCGCCAGTGGCCGGAAGCGCTATGAACGTTTGTTAAAGGAAGGGCAGAAACAAACAATCGAACAAGTTGGGGAACGACTTCGGCGGCTCATGCCCTGGCTTAATGAAAATATTTAGCGGGGCCGAGCCGCCGCCGTAAACGGCGCTCCTCTTAGTTCCAACGTCACTGCCTTTTTGCCTTAGCGGCCCGGCGTATGATCGCGGACGTCGCCGATAATGATCATCGGCGTAGCCGTAGAGGGGATGGAGGTGCTCACTCTTTCGAGCGGAACAGGTATGGCTGAGCACGATGAGTGCACCAGATAAGCGACTTTCTTCTGCGCGGGTTGCTCCTGCATGGTCTGCGTCCTGGCAATCGGAAGGTCCCGGTAGCTGCCGGGGCCTGCGAATACCGACGTTCCCATGAGCGCTCCGATGGCGATGGCCATCGAAAGCAAAAACCAACCCTGCAGATACAACCATCTGCTTGTTGTTTTCATACTTGAACGTTGCTCCCACAACCAACCCCCGCGCAAAGAAAATCTTCGGACATAAAGGCGACAGTTCCGGCTAGTCTTCCCAGAGAAAGTGCTCGAGCCGTAACTGCGTAAGACGCGCCTTCGCCTCGTCGCTGCGCGCTCCGCCGGCCGCCGCCAGTTTGCGATAAACTGCCACGGCGGATTTCCAATCGCTATTCTCCTCGAGAAGCTGAGCGGCGTTAAAGCCGGCTTTGTAAAACCAGAAAAATTCGCGCGGCTTGTCCGGTCGCATTGTCTCTTCGAGAATGCCGTAGTAAGTCGTTAGGGCGGCAGTGCGATCGTGCAGTTGCTCCAGCGCTTTCCCTTTTTTGAATTCTGCCTGGTTACGCCAATGCGCCGATACTCCGGGTTCTGCCGCCAGTTGATCGTATAGCTCGATCGCGCGCCGATAGTTTTGCGGATCCGTCGCGGCCATCTCGTAAAAAATATCCGCTTTCCCACAGAGAGCTTCACGTCGTTCCGGTGGCTTGGTCTGGTTCTTCAAAACTTCGTCGTAAAGGGCAAGCGCTTCGCCATTCTTGTCCAACCGCCGTTCGATTGCTGCCTCTTGATTCCGCGCCGCCCATTTCAGATCGCCATTGAGTTTTACCGCCTGGTCAAGAAGCGCGAGGGCATGATCCAGGGCACCGGCAGCCATGCTGGACATCGCCGATCTTGCGGCAAAAAAGAGCGCCTTTTCTGTTAGCGGCGCATCCGGCTTCTGTTGCGCGAACAATTCAAATTGCGTCTGGGCGTTGGCAAAGTCCTGCCGACGATAGAAAGCCTCGGCCAGCTTCATTCGGACCTCGCCGGCAAAGTGCGACTCGGGATGCTGCTTTAGAAAATTTGTCGCTACGGAAATAACAGCTTCGTCGTCGTTCGATTTGGTATCGGCCAGCCATACTTCAAGATAATCCGCACGTTCCAAGGCGATCGGAGTTGGATGGGCCGCACGAGCGACGGCCAGATCTTTGCGTGCCTCCTCCAAATGCGGCTTCGGCGCGTGAAAGGCGAGTTCTGCCAACGCTACCCAGGCTTCCGAGAGACGCGGGCTCTGTGGAAAATCCGCGATGAATTTGCGAAATGTTTCCGCAGCTTCGGGCTTCCCCTGCGCAGCCTGCACGGCACCCTTTTCCAGGAGCATCTCGCCCTGCAATTCACCCTGACCCGGGTCGTTACTGACCTTGCGATAATCATCCGCGAACTGATCAGGACGATCGAGTCGCAACCAGCAAAGAGCAGCGTTGAAAAGTGCATCGCCGGAGCGCGCCGGCGAGTAACGAGCGATCTGTTCGTAAATTGGTGCTGCCTTGTCCAGTTCGCCCTTGCGATAGTACGCTTCGGCAATCAACCAATCGGCTTGCTGCACAAAATCGGGTGACGGATTCTGCGCCTGCGCGGCCTCGGCGTCCGCGATCGCGGCAACATAGTCACTCGCTGCGAGATGGAGGCGGGCCAGTTCGAGACTGGCTTCGCCTAACGACGGGAATTGCAGTTTGCTCTCGCGCAATTGCGTCAGGAGCGCGATCGCTTCCTCGCGTCGGCCCGAACGGAGAAGACTTCGAGCGAAATAGAGCTGCGCCAGCGCCTGTCGCGGTTGCGCGGCGTCGTGCATCCAATGCTCGAGCTCGTGCGTCGATGGCTTCCGTTCATAGCGATAAAGCTCGTCGAGTTTTGCAAAAACCTCCGGCAAGGCAGAGTCGTTAGGCCGATGATCGATGAATTCCTCCAAGGCATCATCGCCGGCCTCTGGAGTTTTCGTCTTTAGGTGCGCCTCCGCCAGGGCGAAGAGGGTTGCGACGAGGAGCCGATGCGAAACCCCCTCGGGATTCTTGAGCAATACCTCAAGCGTCTCGATCGCCCGATCCGGTCGATTCAATTCGAGGTTCAAACGGCCGAACAAGAAACGCCGCTCGCTTCGCTCTCCCGCTTGTTCCGGCTTTGTCTCGCGGAGAAGACGACCGGCCTCTCCCAGTTCGCCCCGTTCCATAAGAAGTTGTGCCAGACCTAACTTCGCCCGCGTCGCCCAGATTGGTGACTTCTGCAAGGAGGAGAGCGCGCCCATCGCCTCCGGGGTTCGACCGAGACCACGAAACGCCTGGGCTGTGCCGAAAATTGCTTCGAAATAGAGCGGTGATTTTTCGTTCGTCGCGATTTGTTGATAGAGAGGAAGCGCTTCCGCCCAACGATCGAGCGCGGCCAAAGATTGGGCTTGCCAGAAAATCGCTTCCGCATTCGTTAGGCCGGCCGATTTCAGGACCTCGAGCGCTTCAGCCGGCCGGTCAGAGAGGAAAAGCGCCTCACCCAGCTTTTCCTCGAGGGTCGACTTGTCCGGTGAAGCCGGATTCTGCGCCAGCAGGATTTTTAGCCGGTCGACCGCCACCTGGGGCACTCCGTCGCGCAACGGCGCGAGCGCATCCTGCAGGGTCCAGTTTTCCTGCGCGAACGCAGCCGTGACTAACGAAACAAAAACCGTGATAATAACACGCAATTTCATTTGCCTAACAATGGCCGCAGAAATAGTCCGGTATGGCTTTCCGAGGCATGCGCCACTTCCTCCGGCGTGCCGGCAGCAACGATCCGTCCCCCTCCCTCACCGCCCTCCGGTCCGAGGTCGATGACCCAATCGGCGCATTTAATCATTTCGAGATTGTGCTCGATCACAACCAGCGTGTTGCCCGCGTCGCGCAATTTCATCAGCACCTGGAGCAGTTTTTCGATGTCGGCAAAGTGCAGCCCGGTGGTGGGTTCGTCGAGGATGTAGAGGGTGCGGCCAGTAGCCTTTTTCGCCAGTTCGGTTGCGAGTTTCACGCGCTGGGCTTCGCCGCCGGAGAGCGTCGTGCCCGATTGACCAAGCCGCAGATAGCCGAGACCGACGTCCTGCAACGCGCTTAACTTATCCGAAACGGTCGGCACGTTACGAAAAAATCGCGCCCCTTCATCGACTGACATTTCGAGCACATCCGCAATGTTCTTGCCTTTAAAAGTAATCTCGAGCGTTTCGCGGTTGTAACGCTTGCCCTGGCAGACTTCGCAGACGGCGTAGGCATCGGCGAGAAAGTGCATCTCGATCTTAATCAAGCCATCGCCCTGGCAATTTTCGCAGCGGCCGCCTTTCACGTTGAAGCTGAAACGCCCGGCGTTATAACCGCGAATGCGCGCCGCTGGAAGTTGCGCGAAAAGCTCCCGAATCGGCGTGAAAGCTCCGGTGTAGGTAATCGGATTGGAGCGCGGCGTACGGCCGATTGCGCTCTGGTCGATGATGATGGCTTTGTCGATTTGGTCGAGCCCACGCAGCTTGCGGTGTTCGCCCGGTTTCTCTTTCGAGTTGTAGAAGTGGCGGAAGAGCGCGCGGCGCAGAATATCGTCAACAAGGGTCGACTTTCCACTTCCGGAAACACCAGTGACGCAGCTGAAACAGCCTAACGGAAAGGCAGCGTTCACATTTTTGAGGTTATTTTCCGTTGCGCCGACCACCGTGAGCCAGCCCTCCCCGGAGTCGTTAGGGGTACGCGGTTCGGTCCGATGCCGCGGGATAGCAATTCTCGACCGGCCGGACAGATAAGCGGCCGTCGGAGAATTCTTCGCCTGGAGTATTTCCACCAGCGTTCCCTGCGCCACGATCTCGCCACCGCGCGGGCCGGCATCGGGGCCTAGATCAAGAATGTGATCGGCAGCGCGAATCGTCTCCTCATCGTGTTCGACAACAATGACGGAATTCCCTAGGTCGCGCAGCCGTCGCAGCGTGCCAATCAGTCGAGCGTTGTCCCGCTGGTGCAGCCCGATGCTCGGCTCATCGAGCACATAAAGAACACCGGCCAAGCCGGATCCGATTTGCGTGGCAAGGCGAATGCGTTGCGCTTCGCCGCCGGAGAGAGTGCCGCTTTCGCGATTGAGCGTGAGATAATCGAGGCCGACTTCCAGCAGGAACTCGAGGCGCGAAGCAATCTCGTGCACCACTTCGGAAACAATGGTGCGTTGTTGCTCGCTAAGTTTGAGTTGTCCGACGAACTGCGCGGCTTCGGCAACCGTTTGCTCGCAAAATTGATGGATGTTGAGCTCGCGTCCATCTTCGCAGGCAATCGTAACCCCAAGGATTTCCGGTTTGAGGCGTGCGCCGTGGCAGACCGAGCATTCCGCGCGATTCATGAAAGCGCGTATGCGGCTGCGTGTGATTTCGCTTTCGGTCTCGCCGTAGAGCCGCTCCATCTGCGGGAGCAAACCTTCGAACGGCCGGGAAGTCTTACTCGTCACTTTGCCGTTGCCGCCAAAGCTCATTTCGATCGGCTTATCGCCCGTGCCGAAGTAAAGCGCCTGCTTAAAGTCGTTAGGCAATTCCGCGAACGGTATTTCATCCGAAACAGCAAAATGCCTAACGAGCGCCGTTTGCAGGCCCCGGTAGTAGGCCTGCATCCGTTTCGTCCCGCGCCGCCACGGCACAATCGCGCCTTCCGCGAGCGATTTTGCTGGATCGGTCACCATCAACTCCAGATCACAAACCAGCTGCGTTCCCAGTCCGTGACAGGCGGGACAGGCGCCGAAGTGGCTGTTGAAGGAGAAATGTTTTGGGGTGAGCTGACCTAACGAGAAGTTGGTTTCGGGATTTCCGTAGTCGGTCGAATAGCGAACTTCCTGCCATTCGCCACCCTGATCGCGCAGGACAATGACCTTGTTGTCGCCCCACTTCAGAGCCGTTTCGACCGAGTCCGCCAGACGCGGACGCAGGCCATCTCGAATCGCCAGCCGATCGACCACCGCCTCAATCGTGTGCCGCTCGCCCTTCTTCAGCCGAATCGGTTCCGGTCGCGCCAGTTCGATAATGTCGCCATCAACGCGAATGCGAACGAAGCCTTCCCGCCGCGTCTTTTCGATGACGTCGCGAAATTCTCCCACTTTATTCCGCACCAACGGCGCCAGCAGGATGATTCGCGTCTCCTCCGGGGAGGCCAGTATTTGATCAACGATCTGCTGCGGCGATTGGCGAAAAATGGGGCGGCCGGTCACCGGGTCGTGCGGTTGTCCGACGGCGGAGAAAAGGACGCGGAGATAATCGTAAATCTCCGTCGTAGTGGCGATGATGGAGCGCGGGTTTGCGCCGGAGCTGCGCTGTTCAATGGCAATGGCTGGCGAGAGGCCTTCTATAAAATCCACGTCCGGTTTCTCCATCTGGTCGAGAAACTGCCGGGCATAAGCGGAAAGACTTTCAACGTAACGTCGCTGGCCTTCGGCGTAGAGGGTGTCGAAGGCGAGCGAGGATTTGCCGGAGCCGCTCAGGCCCGTGATAACGACCAACTTTTCCCGCGGAATCTCGACGTGGAGATTCTTCAGATTATGCTGGCGTGCTCCGCTGATCTTGATACTCTTTGCAGGCATCGGACGGAATTTGTCGAACCGATTAGTCAAGCACAGCCGTCCAATTTCTCCAGCGAATTTGACCGATGATGAGCGATCAGTTGAGTAGCATTCCACAAGAAGAATTGGCGCAGTTGCAGAAGAAGTTCAGCGAGATCAAACACTCGATAAACAACGCGCTCGCCGTCATGATGGCCCTGTCCGAGATGTCGCAACGCCGACCGGATTATGCCGAAAAACTGGCCAGCACAGTCCTTTCGAAAGCGCCTCAGATCGTGACCAGCCTGCAGGAGTTCACACAGATTTTGAACGACAAAGCAGGCGTCAAACCTGCTGAGAAAGCCTGACGAACGCCGGCAGTCAAGCGGGCGAACCACGCTGGCAGCGCGCAGGCTGCTAAAGCGCCAATAGCAATTCGGCTATCTCCAACGAAGCGCGTGGACGGCTCAGTGCGCTAATATTTCGCGACCACTCGCCCCAGACCTGCCCATTGTTCGCCATCGCGCGTTCAACTGCGGCGGCGATGGAATCCGGCGTCATTGCCACCACTCCGGCTCTCGATTCCTCAATCAGCTGCGCGTTGCCTTCCTCCTGACCAGGCACGACCTGGCTGATGATTATCGGACATTCCGCCGCGATCGCTTCCTGCGTCGTCGCGCCGCCGGCTTTGCTGATCAGGAGGTGACTCTCGCGCATGAGGCGCGGCAACTGGTCAGTCCAGCCGACGATTTCAAACGTGCACCCCGCTTGTGCATTCACTGCCTCCACCACGCGCCGAAGACGCTTATCGCGTCCCACGGTGACGGTCAGGCAAACGTTAGGCAAACGCACCAATCGCTCGATGACCTCGGTCGCAACTCGGCCGCCGGCGTTGATCATATAGAGGAGGCGCCAATCCTCCTGCGCGCCCGGTCGCGTCCGCGGCTGGCGAAGCGCGGCGAATTTCGGCGAAACGGGAAAACCCATGACTCGTACCTTCTCGCCCGGCACCTGCGCCCTTTTCAGTCTCGCCGCCGTCACTTCGTTAGGCACGAGAAACAAGTCGGCAGCGCCGCGATACCAGATGGCGTTGACGGTGATCGAATCGGTAACGCAAACCACCCGTCGAAAAAGTGCCGGCCTCGCTCCGAGAATCGCTTCCAGCAAGTACGGATAAGCCGGGTAGACCATCACCACCGCTGTCGGCTGAAAACGCGCCAGTAACCGGCTCAATCGCCCCCTGGCCAGAAACAGCCAGCGCAGACCCGGCCCGTACTCTTCCCGCCGATCGAGCCACTGATAAAGTCTACTCCATGAGCGCGGCGCGCGGTTGATCAGGGCAAGATAGCTTTTGCGCGCCAGGTCGTTGGCTATCCCGTAAGTCTCGGCAAAAATATCGTGGACTTCGGCCGCCGCCGTGGGGTCGACCGCTGTCAGCCCATCGTGCATCCCGCGCGCCGCGGCATTGTGTCCCTCGCCGAAACCGGCGGTCAAAATCAGGATGCGTTTACCCATTCGTTAGGCTCGACCCATTCGTTAGGCGCAGAGGCTGGGCGAGAGTTTAATGACAATCCCCGCGCGGCAAAGTAAACTTCGCCCGGCAATGAAATTTCTCCGACTCATCGGAAGAGTGGTGCGTCGCCTCGTTTGGGAAACAGCGACTGACGAAACGATGGGACTATCCGCACAGATGGCTTATCAGATGCTCTTCACTCTCGCCCCGGGTCTTCTTTTTCTCTGGCATCTGCTCGGCCTTTTTGGCACCGACCCGGCCAAGTTGCACAAGATGCTCGGCGTGGTGCGCGCTTTCCTTCCGCCCGATCCAAAGGTCCAGGAAATTCTCGACACGATCGTGGCCAATGTCATCGTTACCGGCCGTGGGGGCGCCCTCGTCACCGCCGGCATCATTCTCGGCATCTACCTTGGCACGCTTTTCATCTCCACCATCTCGCACGCACTTAGCCGCACCCACGGCGTAACCGAAACGCGCAACTGGTGGTCGAAATACATTATCTCATTCCTCCTTCTTTTTTGGTTTGGCATCACCATTCTCCTTGCCTTCAATCTCACCGTTTTTGGAGAAACCCTTGCCGGGATTGCAGAGGTCAATTTTCAGTTGCGGATTCCGCTCCAGGACTGGGTCGCGGCGCTGAATCTTCCCTTTACTGCCATCGCGCTCGTTATCCTTGCGCTCGCTCTCTATCTTCTCACACCCGAGAATTACCTCACCATTCGTCAGGCTCTTCCGGGCGCAATATTCTTTTCTGCCGGCTGGATGACGATGACCAAGCTCTTCCAGCTCTACGTTGCGCGTTACGATCGTTATAACCCGACTTATCTCGCCCTTGCCTCTATCATCATGCTTCTTACCTGGATGTATCTCACCTGTCTCCTTCTTTTGTTAGGCGGGAAATTGAACGCCATCCTGCGCCGCGAAAGCGAGCGGGCTGCACTGCGGGCAGAGCAGGACGCGCCTCCCGAAGCCCATCCCGCCTGATTTGATCGCGCCTTGAGCCAATCGCGTTCAAAGATTCACTGGTTTCACCTGCTCTGGTGTTTGCTGCTCGTGGCTGCATTCCTCGGCACGATCACGCGTGCGGAGCTGACTGAGGAAGAAAAGAGGCAGCTTTTCCTCAAAGCGCGCGAACAAATGCGCACCGTCCCGACACCGACTCCCTCCGCCACGCCACGCCACAAACCAAAAGCCGCCAAACATCCACCAGCGAAAAAGAAGAATTCCAAGATCTCCCCAGAGCCGGAGGAAAAAGCATCCCGCACTCCGCGCCCCAAATTGGAGGAAAAAGAAGAAACACCGATGCCCCGGGCGAGTGAAACTCCCGCACACTATCCCTCGCCTAACGAGTCAAAGGTGTCGCCTGCTGCCTCTCCGCCGGCAGCAGCAGAAACGCCGGCTCCCTCTCCCCGATCTGCGCAGGTGGTGGTGACGAAAGATGGTTATCAAAAACCGCATGGCTTCTCGCTCCTGCCTTTTAGCCTCTTCGGCAAACGCTACCAGTATCTGACGCGTTCCGTACGCGCAGAGATCGATCACGCCGCGGTCCTGCGCGAGCGCTGGCGCTTCATCATTGTGCACAATAGCGGCACACGGCAGGGTAACGCGCGTATCTTCGATTACTATCACCGTAACGTTCGTCGCATGCGCAATGGCCTGGCCTATCACTTCGTCATCGGTAACGGCACTTCCTCCGGCAACGGCGAGATTGAGGTGGGCGATCGCTGGCGACGTCAGATCAACGGCGGCCACGTGCATAGCGATTACCTGAACAATATCTCGTTAGGGATTTGTCTCGTCGGAGATTTCAATCGCGACCAACCCACCCGCGCTCAGCTCGATTCCTGTGACGAACTTATTCGCTACCTGCGGGCGCGCTGCGGAAAAGTCGACCATCACGACATCCCGGTGCGTCCTCATCGCGAGATGAATCCGCCGCGCTGGCCAACGGATTGTCCCGGCGACGAATTTCCCTACCGCTGGTTTGGGCAGTTTCGTTAGGCCAAGGAATGAACCAAACCCGGTTCTTGCCTGTTCGCCGGCGATTTTAAGCTTGTCATGCACAACCCAGTCTGTGCAGGCTTGGACAGCTTCGCCGAGCGCTTTGGCTCCGACGGCCGGACGAAGTTGTTTCGACTCGCAGACTCACCACACAAAAAGAAATGAGGTCTATCATCATGAAAGCATGCAGCAAATTGTTCTTATTCCTTCTCCTGACTTCAAGCGCTTCCGCACAGTGGTCCGAGGTGCCTTCCGGCACGACCCATGACTTGCGCGGGACTTATCTCCTGGATTCCGGTGTTGGCTACGTGATTGGTGATTCTGGAACGGTTCTTAAGTCCACTGACCGCGGACTGACTTGGACCACGTTGAGCTCCGGAACCACACAAAATCTCTATGATGTTTATTTCTTCAACGACACAGAAGGATTGGTCGTAGGAGACAACGGCTTAATCCGGCGGACCACGGACGGCGGCGCCACTTGGAGCACCGTTACGAGCGGGGTGAGAGATAGCTTGCGCTCCGTTTCTTTCAGCGGCGCTAACGGGATCTGCGGCGGCTTATCACAGGACATCCTCTATTCAATCGATTCCGGAGCCACATGGAAGGTGTCTCAAAAGGGTTTCTTCGGTGGCGGCTTCTTCGGCGCACATATGATTAACCCCACCGTTGGCTTTATCTCGGGCCAGAATTCGATCTTTCAAGCGCTCGCCGGCGTGACGGTCGACGGCGGCGTAAACTGGACCTTTCATCCTTTCTATTTCAACGGTAACGAGGGCACAGCTGATGACGTCTTCTTCCTTGACGATATGACTGGCGTTACTTCAGGCGTTCTCTTTGATAATGAAGGCGCTATCTCGCGCACAACCGACGGCGGGGCCGACTGGAGCTCTACTCTGTTCCCAAACGGTGTGCAGGGCATCGATTTCCCATCTCCCACCTCCGGCTATGCTGTCGGCTTCTTTGGCACAATCCTGAAATCCACGGACCTTGGCCTAACCTGGACGTCGCAGGATAGCGGCATATCGACAGATCTTCTTGACGTTCACTTCTTGAGCGATGGTCTAACTGGGGTCGCTGTGGGAGTTGGTGGCACGATTTTGCGGACAACAAATGGCGGCCAGTCTGGAGACTTGGAACTGCTCGCGGCGGCTTCGCGCAAAATGCACTTTGATATCGCACTACCGCTGACAGGCGCACCCGGGATTGAGTGTCGTGATGGCCGTCTCAAGGTGCTTTTCACCTTCAATCGCCCGATTGCTTCGGTGGATGATGTCACTTCATCCTGTGGCGCAGTCAATCAAGCGTTTGTTGACGAGTCTGACCCAACCACACTTCTCATAAGTCTAACACGAGCTCGTTGCAGTGGTGAGTATGTCACTCTTACATTGACCGGCATAAACGATGACGAAGGTGGCGTGCTTCCATCGGCGTCTGTTACTCTTGGAGTTCTGACCGGCGACATCAATGGCGACGGCGTTGTCAATAGCCAAGACGTCGACGAGCTCACAGCCGATCGTGGACAGGCGACTAATGAAACCAATTTCCGCGCAGATCTGGATGCTGACGGCCGCATCGATTCCACGGACGTAAAGCGTCTCCGAGCTGCACTCGGAATGACCTTGTCGCCCTGATCAAGGATTCCCAATTGCGGACCTCCACGACCGCAAAAAGGTTGACGACTGAAAAGCGAATGAAAGATTCGTCAAATGAAGTTGCTGATCTTTTTCGTCGGCTGGTGCATTCTACTGGTTCTAAGTTGGCCAATTGCATTCTTGGCGTTGATTCTCTTTCCGATCGTTTGGCTGGCGGCCCTACCCTTCCGTCTCGTCGGAATAACCTTTGAGGCGTTTTTCGCTTTTCTTCGTGCCTTATTTCTTCTCCCGGCGCGTCTGCTCGGCGGAAATCGCAGCTCGCGCCAGGCCTGAGCATCTTTATGAAGAGTCGCCTTTTTTTCTCGGTCCTCTTTGCATCTTGCTTTTGTGCGTTCGCGACAGCCGATGAGAAGGGGAAGCCTCTCCCGTATCCAGACGCCGCCAAGGGAAAGGAGATAGATAACTATCACGGGACAAAGGTTGCCGATCCCTACCGCTGGCTGGAGGATCCGGACTCGTCAGCGTCACGCAAATGGATAGAGGAGGAGAATAAGATCACCTTTCGATTTCTTGATGCGATTCCCGAACGGGCTGCAATCAAGGCTCGGCTTAGGGAGTTGTGGGACTACGAACGCTACGGCGTTCCCTTCAAAGAGAATGATCGCTATTTCTTCAGCAAGAATACCGGCTTGCAAAATCAAAGCGTTGTTTATACGACAAAGGACCTTAAGGACACGCCCCGAGAGTTACTCGATCCCAACAGGCTCGCCCAGGACGGCACCGTGGCGTTGAGCGGCACAGCCGTGAGTGAGGATGCGCAACAGTTTGCCTATGGACTGGAGACAGCCGGTTCCGACTGGCAGGAATGGAGGGTACGGAATGTCGCAAGCGGTAAGGACGAAAGCGACGCCCTGAACTGGGTCAAGTTCTCCCAGGCGTCCTGGAAGAAAGATGGCAGCGGCTTCTTTTACAGCCGCTACGACGAACCGAAAGGTGAGAACAAATTGCGCGCCCAGGTTTACAATCAGAAGCTCTTCTTTCACAAACTGGGGACGACGCAGGCGGAAGACACACTGGTTTATGAGCGTCCGGACCATAAAGATTGGCTCTTTGGCGCCGAAGTCACGGACGATGGTCATTATCTGGTGATTGATGTCAGTCATGGAACGGACCCCAAGAACCGGATCTTTTACAAGGATCTTAGTGACCCAGATGGGAAGGTGGTTGAGTTGTTACCTAACGGGGACGCTGCCTACAGCTTCATCGGCAACGAAGGTGCTACCTTTTGGTTCAAGACCGATCTGCATGCATCTCTCGGCCGAATTATCGCGATCGATACAGCCAAGTCGCCACCAGACCGGCCGAAAGAAGTTGTGCCTGAATCAAGCGATAAGCTGGAAGGAGTTAGCCTGGTGGGCGATCGCTTCGTCGCCGAGTACCTGAAGGACGCGCATAGCGCGGTGAAGCTATTCAAGATTGATGGCTCAGCCGACGGCGACATTGCGCTCCCAGGACTGGGTTCGACGGCCGGATTTACAGGAAAACGGGGCGATCGTGAGACCTTTTATTCTTTCACCTCCTTCACATTGCCCACGACAATTTACCGGTACGATTTTGAGACAAGACAGAGTCAGGCGCTCTTCACCCCAAAGGTAAAATTCGAGCCAAATGATTATACGACTGAGCAGGTATTCTACTCCAGCGCCGACGGTACAAGAGTGCCCATGTTTATTTCCTACAAGAAAGGACTGAAGAAGGAGGGGAAGAACCCGACCTACCTTTACGGCTACGGCGGATTTGATATCTCCCTGACGCCGACTTTTAACCCGGCAAATTTAGTTTGGATGGAAATGGGAGGTATCTATGCCGTGGCGAATCTTCGAGGCGGAGGAGAATACGGAGAGAAATGGCATGAAGCCGGGATGAAGCACGAAAAGCAGAATGTCTTTAACGACTTTATCGCGGCGGCACAATACCTGATCGACAACAACTACACATCAACGCCGGAACTCGCGATCGGCGGGGGCAGCAACGGCGGATTATTGATTGGCGCTTGCCTGACACAAAGGCCCGACCTTTTTGGCGCCGCGGCTCCTGCCGTCGGTGTGATGGATATGCTGCGTTTTCAAAAGTTCACTATCGGGTGGGCCTGGTCGTCCGATTACGGCACTTCGGATGACACGGCCGATTTCCCTTACCTCTATGCTTACTCACCGCTCCACCATATCGCGGAACGAGCAAAATATCCGGCGACCTTCATAACTACTGCCGACCATGACGATCGCGTTGTTCCGGCGCATAGCTTTAAGTTTGCGGCAACTTTGCAGGCTGCTCAGGCTGGACCGGCACCGATTCTGATTCGGATCGAAACCAAGGCCGGCCACGGCGCTGGTAAACCAACGACCAAGATCATCGACGAAATCGGTGATCGCTGGGCTTTCCTCGCAAAAGTGTTGGGGATGCAGCTTCCAGACACCTTCGCTGGAAAGGCGCAAGGTGCCTCCTCTCAACCGTAAGCGCCTGCCGGACGAATAGGTCGTGCGCGTCTAATTTAGCGCATAGACCTCAACCAAAGCGACGCCGCTACTACCGTTCGCGCCACTGACGATCGCTGAATAAGCACCCGGGACAAGCGTCGCGATAATGGCTGATTCGCGGTCATCGGTCGGGGCAAGGGTACTAGCAATAATGTCGGCTTCTTGATTACTCCGCCAACTGTCGTTCGAGCCAATGAGTATCCCGTTCCTGTCGTAGAGATCGAGGATGGGATTTTTGAGGGCATCGGCCACACCCCGAGCGGTGAGCGACGGGCCAATCGCGCGCACCATCACTTTGCTCCCTGTCGTTCCGCCAATGATAAAGCCACCGATCATCACCTGATCGCCTGTCCCTACCTGGCTGCGAGTGGAGATATTAGCCGCTCTTCCAAAATTGGCCGAGAGATCATACAACTCGAAGAGGGCGACACCGCCGGAATTTCCCTGACCAGTTACAATTGCACTGTAAGCGCCGGGCAACAGAGATACGACGAGCGCCGCCTCGCGCGAATCATTTGGCGCAAGGCCATACGAGGCGATTTGTTCGCCCGCGACGTTCCAGTTGTCATTCTGCGCCACAACCGCCCCCTTCGAGTCGAGAACCTGAAGAACCGGATCCGCCATCGCTCCGACGATGCCAGCGGAACCTAACGATGGGCCAAGCGCACGTAGTGCCAGTTTTTTTGCCACGACTCCATCGACGATAAAGCCACCAATCATCACCTGATCGCCTGTCTTGACGTTACTGCGGGTGGAAATATTGGCCAGGATCGCCGACGGGATGACTTGCGATGATCCCGCCGTGTACGAGGCCGGCACCGAATAAGCGCTCTCCGCTCCGGTTGTATCGTAGGCAGTCACTGCAAAAGTGTAGGTTGCGCCGTTCTGTAATCCGGAGACGGTTGCGGTTGTACCGCTTACGTCCAGCGTGGACGAATAGGGGGCATCAGCCGTTCCATAGTAGAGGTGATAACCGGCAATGTTAGACTCAGTATTCGCATTCCAGGAGAGTGTAATCCCGGGGGCCAAAGTCACCGTCGCAAGGAAGAGGCAGATGGACAATGCCCGGGACAAAGCGAAGCGAACTGCTGTATCCACAATAATTCTAATAGCATCCATCATGCCTCCAATCGCAATAGATGAAATCAGAGTCGCCGTTAACCAGGCCTGCAATTGGCTCGTTGCTGCCCGGTTTTTTCGGTGAACCATGTCCGCGGCCTGCGTCCTGCTCACCTAAATTCCAAAAACCATGAGAACGCCCTTGCAAATATTGGCGGTGGAAGACGAAAAGGCAGTCGCCCAGATTCTTGCCGTAGTTCTTGGCGGGCCAGCTTCCAAAGTTACGCGCGCGGCCGACGGCTGGGAAGCATTGATCAAGATCGCCGCTGCTCCACAGCCATTTGACGTCGTCATAACCGACCATCGCATGCCCCGCATGAATGGACTCGACCTGGTGCGCCGACTGCGGGCGCGCAAGTTCGCGGGTAAGATTCTGGTCCTTTCCGCTCATCTTTCCGATGAAGACATCCGAGCCTACGAAGCTTTGCACGTCGATATGATGATGTCGAAGCCTTTCGACTTCGAGGAAATACAAAGCGCCGTAGCCATCCTCACCAAAGGCGTCTCAGTCGCCGCCGCGGCCTAACGGCCGCGTCTCTCACCCGGCTTACCCCAGGGCTCCACCTGTATAGTAGCACGTCGTTTTTCGGTATATATCGCGCCTAATCACCAGGGCAATAATAATGAATAAGTGTGAATCAGGGGGGCAAACAGCCCGTCTGCATCGTCCGAATAAATTTCAATAAAGTGTCCGTTCAGTGCCAAACCTGCATCGAGCACTGCGGTTGGATCGATTCTTCCGTCATAGGAGGTGGAGAATTGGAACCCGTTTGAATGCATTGGGCTGTTTGTGCTGATCCACTCGTTCACGAAGTAGCGGGTGGTGCTATTTTCGTTCAGTGCCCAGTTCATGACGCCGAAAAGGGCGCCGTATCCCTTGTAACGTGTTCCGGCACATTCCGCTGCACTTGATCCAATCCCAAAGCAAAATACGTCCGTCATTGCGGTCGTCGCGTCGGGCACATCCTCAAGGAGCGGAACCCCGGCCGCTACGAGGTAGGGAGTCGTTCGGAAGTTTGTCGCATAAGTGGCAATAAAATCTTTGGACGTCTGCTGCCAGAGCGCCAATTCGTCTGCAATCGAAATATCCTGGCCAGGATTATTGGGATCGGGAATGTGCGGGACCGTGTCAGCAGGCCCAGGCATGTGGGTTTCGGTTTGAATCCCGAGCCCTCCCATGACGACGTAGGCGGCTGTCCCGTCGACCGGAAGATTGCCACTCCCCGCACTGGTAATGTGGTGCGCGAGTGCGGAGATAAAATCCATGGCCTTTTGCTTCACGATGGGATCCCACGGGAGCACCATCGTCATGTCGTTTCCATCTTGATCCATGACAAGATAGGTCGGGATGCCATAGGTCGTCAGGAGCCAGGCTGGAGGGTTGCTCAGGATCTTGAGGGAAAGACCTACCTGCTTGTGGTAAGTGGCGCCGTACGACAATTCTGTATCGAGGCTGGTCCAATTCCATCCTGAGACATCCTCCGTGACTGCAAGGTCGCCCCATGCGACGCCAAGGTGGAGCCCATCCACATTCGGGTTGAGTTGCCAGGGAGTACCGCCGGTTAACTGAAGGATACCGTGCGGAGAATTGACGATCGTAACCATGGCGGTATTCGAATCGGCGATTCCGTCGTTGACTTTAAATTGGAAGGAATCGCGGCCCTGGTAGTTTGCGGCCCGAGTATATAGCCATTGCGCTCCGACGATTTGCGTTAAGGTTCCGTGGAATGGGAGAGAGACGATGATGTAAGTGAGGGGATTATGATTCCTGTCCGATGCAAGGAGGGTGATCTCCTTCGGCGGTGAATTGAGGCTTACTCCAATCTTCTGCGCACGGGCAACAGGTGCGGTGTTTGCGGGCTGCGATGGTAGTAATGAGGCGCTTCCTGAAAGGAGAATCAGTTTATTGCCAATGACGAAGCCAAGGATGGTGAAAAGGTACTTCCAAAGTTTGATAACTCTAAGTTCCATTATGGGAAGGATGCGAAGTAGAAGGTGGTTTGTTTGTTTTTGAGTAGACGAGGCCGCCGCCTTTCGGAACCCTGCTGCAATTGAACCCATCGCCCACGCGATATCGCCAACCGCATTACCCCCTTGTCCTTACGCGACGCGGATCGTGCACAGGACGTGCCCAAATTGTCAAATGTCAACCCCGCCCATCGCTCGCGCACGCGGGAGGAGCGACGGAACTCGCTGCGCTTTCCTCAAACGATCCGTGGTTCCGCGGAAGCGCCTGAGCTCCTTGCCCTCGTGCTCCATTCGGGCATAATAAACGCCGTTAAAAGGGGGTATAGCTCAGTTGGTAGAGCGTCTCGTTCGCAATGAGTTTTCGCTAATTATCCCCAAATTATCCGAGTTGATCTTACCGCCTCATGCGAGGAAAAAGAGCCAAAATCGACGGTTCTCATTTTGTCTCAAATGCTCCGAAAAACTTCCGTCGGTGGATAAAAAAGTGGACAAAAAATTCGCGGCTTTGGCCAGTATCTCTTTAAGCCGAGAGATGACCGGTTTCTTGGAAGCGCGAGAAGCGGTGAGAAGTGCAGAACTTTCGCGTTGAAGAGAACGCAGCTGACGAGCAATCTCGCAATCTACTCCAGCGAAATCGCCTGAAGACGTTCCGTTGAATGAAGTTTCAAATCGCTCAGAGCAAAGGCCCACTCCAGTCCACTAAGCTCGAATCTAATGAAGACCAATGAATCAAATGTAATTGCCCACAGCTCTCAGGTCGACCGGAGTAGGAAACAAAAGGGCGTTGAAGATCCGTCATTGAGAACTCCGGATGGCGCACCGCTTGCGCCGCCGTGTGTTATGGTCATTTTCGGCGCCGCCGGTGACCTGACAAAACGCCTGGTCGTCCCCGCGCTCTACAACCTGGTAGGTGCGCAGCGTCTGCCAGACGAATTCCGGATTGTCGGCGTGGACCTCGCCTCGAAGACAACAGAGGAATGGCGCACTGGCTTAACCGAGACAATGCAGGGATTTATCGGCAGCGACGCCGAATTCGCCGTCGACCACATTGACCAGAATGTCTGGCAATGGCTGGCCGATCGCATGAGTTATTTGCAAGGTGACCTAACAAACGCCGAAATGTATCGCCGGCTCGAAACGCATCTCGTCGGACTCGACAAGACAGCAGGAACCGCGGGCAACCGCCTCTTTTATCTCGCGATTGCGGACCGCTTCTTCAGTGTGGCGGTTGCTGGTCTCGGAGCGGCGGGTCTGGTCACGGAAAAAGACGGACAATGGCGCCGAGTCGTGATCGAGAAGCCTTTTGGCCATGACTTGAATTCGGCCAAGGCACTGAACGCCGAGATCCTGAAACATCTTCAAGAGAATCAGATCTACCGAATCGATCATTTTTTAGGCAAAGAGACCGTGCAGAACATCATGGCGCTACGGTTCGCCAACGGTCTCTTCGAGCCGATGTGGAACCGCGAACACGTCGATCACGTTCAGATTACCGCTGCCGAGACTGTCGGGGTCGAGCAGCGCGGAAAGTTTTATGAGAAGACCGGCGCACTGCGCGACATGGTCCCAAATCACGTATTTCAACTCCTGGCCATGACCGCGATGGAGCCGCCAAACTCCTTCGAGGCGGATGCCGTGCGGGCAAAAAAAGCGGAAGTGATTCAGGCTATTCGCCCACTTGATCCCGTGCGTGACGCGGTGCGCGGCCAATACGATGCCGGCACCGTTCTCGGTAAGACCGTTCGCGCGTATCGCCAGGAGCCTGATGTCGCTCCGGATTCGAATACCGAGACCTACATCGCTTGCAAGTTGCAGATAGATAACTGGCGTTGGGCCGGTGTCCCGTTCTACCTGCGGACCGGCAAATACATGAAGCGGCGAGTAACTGAGATAGCCATCCGTATTCACCAGGCGCCGTTCACTCTTTTCCGCGGCACAGACGTCGAGCGAATGCATCCCAATTGGATGATCCTTCGCATTCAACCAGGTGAAGGTATCGGGCTGGAGTTCGCGGCGAAGCGTCCCGGGCCCACCATGAAGCTGGGCAACGTCGCCCTAAACTTCGCCTACGAGGACTATTTCAAGACCGCGCCGAACACCGGCTACGAGACCTTGCTCTACGATTGCATGATCGGCGACGCGACCTTGTTTCAGCGCGCCGACAACATCGAAGCGGGCTGGGCAGCAGTTCAGCCAATCCTCGATCTTTGGGCAACTAGCCCCCCGCCCTCTTTTCCAAACTACACCGCTGGTAGTAACGGCCCGGTCGCGGCGGACGAGCTACTAGCACGCGACGGTCGCGCCTGGCGGCCTTTGGACCTAACGAATGATCGCTAATTTATGAACGCAACACAACAACTCCACAACCTGGGCCAGAGCCTCTGGCTCGATAACATCACTCGTGACCTGCTGAATAACGGAACGCTCGAGCATTACATCGCAGAGCTCGCTATTACAGGGCTAACGTCAAATCCAACAATCTTCGATCACGCAATTAAAAACAGCAGTAGTTACGATCGCGCGATTCGAGATTATGCCAGCAAAGGCAAGAGCGGCGAGGAACTGTTCTTCCAGCTGGCTTTGGAAGATCTTACGCGCGCAGCAGACTTGTTTCGACCTATCCACGATCGAACCAACGGGCTGGATGGATGGGTATCTCTGGAAGTTTCGCCATTACTGGCACATAACACCGCGAGCACTCTCGAGGAGGCGAAGCAGTTATTTGCGCGCGCGAATCGTCCTAACCTGCTAATCAAAATCCCTGGAACCAAAGAAGGTCTGCCGGCAATCGAGGAAGCTATCTTCGCGGGAATTCCAATCAATGTGACCCTCCTGTTTTCGCCGGAGCAGTATCAAGCGACCGCCGAGGCATACCTGCGAGGCATCGAGCGTCGCATCGACGCTGGACTGAATCCAAAAGTGGGATCGGTCGCTTCGTTGTTCGTTAGCCGGTGGGATACCGCGGTGGCCGGCAAAGTTCCACCCCAGCTCACAAACAAGCTAGGTATTGCGATAGCTCGTCGTGCCTACCAGGAGTACATCGAACTGCTCGGTTCATCCAGGTGGCAGCGTGCCTTTAATGAGGGCGCCGGTCCGCAACGGTTACTCTTCGCTAGCACCGGCACTAAAGATCCCAAAGCTTCCAAGACACTTTACGTTGAAAGTCTGGCGACGCCGCTTACGGTGGACACGATGCCGGAGGCGACGCTGCTGGCTCTGGCCAATCATGGCAAAATAAATGATGCCACAGCCAAAGACGCCACCGATACTCTCGATGAGTTCATCAGAGCGGGAGTAAACCTGGGTGCGCTTGCCGCGCAGCTCCAGGACGACGGAGCCACTTCATTCGTTAAATCGTGGAATGAGTTACTCAGTGTCATCGCATCCAAAACCGCGGCACTTCAACAAGCAGCCTAAGCCATGAAAGAAAAGAGAACACCACTTAAGCGGTTACCGGCGTGGAAAGCCCTCGCCGCACATAGCAAGGAAATTGGAAAGCTGCACTTGCGCGAGCTATTCGCCAGCGATTCTGCGCGCGGCGAAAAGCTCGTCGCGGAAGGTGCAGGACTGTTTCTGGATTATTCTAAGAACCGAATCACTGAAACTACCCTTGGGCTTCTTCTGCAGCTCGCCGAGGAGTCGAGACTGCCTGCGAGGATCGAAGCAATGTTCCGCGGCGATAAGATCAACGTTACGGAAAAGCGCGCCGTGCTGCACGTCGCACTACGGGCGCCAAAGAATGCAACCATCCTGGTCGACGGGAAAAACGTTGTCCCGGCAGTTCACGAAGTGCTCGAGAGGATGGCCACTTTTAGTAACAAGATCCGTGGCGGTGAATGGGCCGGGCACACCGGTAAACGAATTCGGAACATTATTAATATAGGTATCGGCGGCTCTGATCTCGGGCCGGTCATGGCCTATGAGGCTCTAAGACACTACACAGATCGCAATCTCACCTTTCGCTTCGTCTCCAACATCGACGGGACCGACTTTGTGGAAGCTACCCGCGATCTCGATCCAGCGGAGACCTTGTTCATTGTTTCGTCCAAAACCTTCACCACGCTCGAAACCATGACCAATGCGCAAACTGCGCGCGACTGGCTCTTGAAAGGATTGGGCGACGACAAAGCTGCCGTCGCCCGTCATTTCGTCGCGGTTTCCACAAACGCCGAGAAGGTCTCCGCCTTTGGCATTGATACGGACAACATGTTTGGCTTCTGGGATTGGGTTGGTGGACGTTACTCGATGGATTCCGCCATCGGCTTGTCCACTATGCTGGCAATCGGGCCAGACAACTTCCGCAGCATGCTCGACGGCTTCCATCAGATGGACGAGCACTTTCGCACCACGCCTTTCGGTCAAAACCTGCCAGTTCTTCTTGGGTTACTCACCGTCTGGTATACGGACTTCTTCGATGCGCAGACAGTAGCAGTCCTTCCCTACGAGCAATACCTGAAGCGATTTCCAGCCTATCTCCAGCAACTAACGATGGAGAGTAACGGCAAGCACGTCACTCTTGATGGGAAACAAGTCACCTACGATACGGGGCCTGTCTATTGGGGTGAACCCGGAACGAACGGTCAGCATTCGTTCTATCAATTGATCCATCAGGGCACGCGCCTTATTCCGTGTGATTTCATCGCCTTCGGTCACGCACTTACGCCGCTCGGCCCGCATCACGACATCCTCCTGTCCAATGTCTTCGCGCAAGCTGAGGCGCTCGCATTCGGCAAGACAGCCGAACAAGTAAAGGCGGAAGGCACACCCAGGTGGCTCGTGCCGCATCGTGTCTTTGACGGTAATCGGCCGTCGAACGTTATCCTGGCTGACCAACTAACTCCGGAGGTGCTCGGCAAGCTGGTAGCGCTTTACGAACACAGCGTTTTCACTCAAGGGACGATCTGGAATATCAACTCCTTCGATCAATGGGGAGTAGAACTCGGCAAAGCTTTGGCGCAGAAGATCATTCCGGAGTTACAAGCTTCCTCGGAGCCGGAACTGAAACACGATAGCTCAACTAACAACCTGATCCGCCGCTATCGGCAGATGAAACAATGAACAACGAACAACTACAAGTCATGAAGACCCGGCCAGGTTTTGTGGCCGCGCTGGACCAAAGCGGTGGAAGTACTCCGAAGGCTTTGGCCGCTTACGGAATTCCAGAAGGTTCGTGGTCGACGGAGGAGCAAATGTTCGCACTGGTGCATGAGATGCGCACGCGTGTCATGACCAGCTCCGTTTTCACCGGCGATCGGATCGTCGGCGCAATTCTGTTCGAAGGTACGATGGACAGGAACGTCAACGGCAAGCCGTCAGTAGATTATCTTTGGGAGGTAAAGCGCGTTGTTCCGTTCTTGAAAGTGGATAAAGGCCTGGCCGAAGAAAAGGGCGGCGTGCAGTTAATGAAACCAATTTCGGGCTTGGATGCTTTGCTGAGTAAAGCGAAAGGCAGTCAGATTTTTGGAACAAAGATGCGTTCGCTTATCCATCAGGCGAACGCGGACGGAATAAAAGAGATAGTAGCTCAGCAGTTTGAATTGGCTTCGCAAATCACCGCTGCCGGCTTAGTGCCCATAATTGAGCCGGAAATTAGTATCAAGTCTCCCGATAAGGCGCGAGCAGAAGAGCTACTCAAGGCTGGTATACTGGAGAAACTCAACAGGCTGGCCGCAGACGAGCTCGTCCTTCTCAAGCTCACGCTTCCCGAGAAAGACGGCTTCTATTCAGATTTCACCACCCATCCGAATGTGGTCAGGGTGCTCGCGCTTTCTGGCGGTTATTCGCGGGAAGAGGCTAACGATCGGTTGCGGCGCAACCGCGGCGTCATCGCAAGCTTTTCGCGCGCGTTGCTCGAAGGGCTATCGGCAGAGCAATCTGATTCCGAATTTGATGCCGTTCTCGGTAACGCGATCAAGAGCATCTTCGAAGCTTCGACGGTGAAGAACACTTCCGCAATGTAGCTCGACTAATGAAGAACAACTCATGAAAGAACAGGTCACAATGCAGCTAGGGATGATTGGTCTCGGCCGAATGGGCGCAAACATGGTGCGGCGCTTACTGAAGAACGGACACAAATGTGTCGTGTTCGATCGCTCGCCTAAATCAGTCGACGATCTGGTCAAAGAAGGAGCTGAGGGAGCTAGCTCATTGGCGGATCTCGTGACAAAGCTCGCGCAACCGCGAGCTATCTGGCTGATGGTACCGGCGGCGGTAGTTGATCAAACCATCGGTGAGCTATCACCGCTGCTCGCAAACGGCGATACCATCATCGACGGCGGCAACTCCTACTATGTCGACGATATCGAACGCGCGAAAGGCTTGCGTTCGCTGGGTATTCACTATGTCGATGTCGGAACCAGCGGCGGCATCTGGGGCTTGGAACGTGGTTATTGCATGATGATCGGCGGCGAAACAGCAATCGTTCAGCGTCTCGATCCTATCTTCGCCACGCTCGCACCCGGCCCCGGCGAGCTGCCGCGCACGCCTGGTCGCGATAAACTTGGCGGGACGGCCGAACAAGGTTACCTGCATTGCGGGCCTAACGGCGCCGGCCATTTCGTGAAGATGGTTCACAACGGCATCGAGTATGGAATCATGGCCGCGTACGCGGAAGGTCTGGGTGTTTTGAGAGGCGCTAACGCAGGCAAGCGTGAAAGCGAAGTAGATGCGGAGACAACGCCGCTGCGAAATCCGGAGCATTACCAGTACGACTTCAACCTCGCAAATGTCTCCGAAGTCTGGCGGCGCGGCAGCGTGATTGCGTCCTGGCTGCTGGATCTCACTGCCTCTGCTCTTACGAGCGATCCGCAGCTCGCGAATTTTGCCGGCCGCGTTTCGGATTCAGGGGAAGGCCGCTGGACAATTAAGGCGGCAATCGATGAAGGCGTGCCGGTGCCAGCGTTGACCGCGGCTTTGTACGAACGCTTTTCCTCGCGCGGCGAAGCTGATTACGCTGACCGACTACTCTCCGCGATGCGCTATGGGTTCGGTGGCCACCTCGAGAAACACGCGAGTGTATGAGTGTGCCGGCGAAAGACGCGACCGCTAATAAGGGACGTGAGGAATCATCCGCAGGAACGCCTGCTACGATTCGTCTCCTTCTTGCTGATGTCGATGGCACCCTGGTCACTCACGACAAGGTGCTCACGCAGCGCGCGCGTGACGTGGTCGCAAGAATGCGGAGTGCGGGAATTCAGTTCGCGATCACCAGCGGCCGGCCGCCTCGCGGCATGGAAATGCTGATTGCACCGTTGGCCCTCACGACACCTATTGCTGCGTTCAACGGCGGCATGTTTGTTAAGGCGGACCTATCCGTCATCGAACAACGTGTCCTACAGGCCGATATTATCGAACCTACGATGGAGACGATGCAGAAGCATGGACTCGACTGCTGGATCTATCGAGGCACGGAATGGTTCGTGCGCGAGCGCCACGGACCACATGTCGATCGCGAAGAGTGGACGGTGAAATTTCCTCCCACCGTGGTGGCTAACTTTGAGGGCCTGACCAACGACGTGGCTAAGTTGGTCGGGGTAAGCGATGACCTTGACGCGGTGCAGCGGTGTGAAGCCGCGGTGCGCGAACAATTCGGTTCGGGTGTTTGCACAAAGCAATCATGTCCGACGCGCGACAGTTCCGTTACCGCCGCTCGTTCTCAGCCTTACTACCTCGACGTTACTCACCCGGAAGCGAACAAAGGCTACGTCGTCACCCGTCTATCTGAGCTGCTCGATATTCCCATCGCACAAATCGCAACCATCGGTGACATGCCCAACGATATTTCCATGTTTGAAAAGAGCGGGATCAGCATCGCGATGGGCCAGGCGAGCGATGAAGTGAAATCTGCGGCCACCTATGTCACAAGCTCATCGGAAGAAGAAGGTTTCGCCAAGGCCGTCGAAAGATTCGTTCTAAATCACGGGTCGGACGGATGAAGCGCTCCGCGAAATGCTCGTTGTCGACCCAGGCGAATCAGCGACGACGAGTGGCCAAATTTAGGGCTGACATTCGACATTCAGGCTGAGAAGATCGACAACGAATGAAGCCGATTCATCTCGGGCTTATTGATGGCGCGATCCTGGTCATTTACTTCGCGTTTGTTCTTGGAATCGGATTCGTTCTCAAGCGCCACATGCGCTCGAGCACCGATTTTTTTCTGTCGGGCCGTTTGATTCCCACGTGGGTGGCAGGGCTCGCCTTTCTCTCGGCCAACCTCGGCGCGCAGGAAGTAATCGGCATGGCTGCTTCCGGCGCGAAATACGGAATCATGACCAGCCACTTCTACTGGGTCGGCGCGATCCCGGCCATGGTCTTTGTCGCGGTTTTCATGATGCCGTTTTATTACGGCTCGAAAGCGCGCTCGGTTCCGGAATATCTCAAAATGCGATTCGACGAAAAAACGCGCGCCCTCAACGCCATGACCTTCGCGGTAATGACGGTTTTTTCCTCGGGCATTTCCATGTATGCCATGGCCCTGCTGCTCAATCTCATTCTCGGCTGGGATTTTAACGTCAGCGTCTGGCTGTCGGCCATTATCGTGTTGCTCTACATCTCGTTAGGCGGATTGACCTCAGCCATCTACAACGAAGTCATGCAGTTTTTTCTCATCGTCGCCGGGTTTGCGCCGCTCGTTTTTCTCGGGTTGCGCGATGTCGGCGGTTGGAGCGGATTGCAGATGCGCCTGGGTGAAGTAGCTACGGCACAGCATTTCGCGTCGGGCGCGTTTTCTCACTCCTGGAAGTTCATGGGTCATGCCGCGGATAACCCGATGGGAGTGGAATGGCTGGCCATGCTCATGGGCCTGGGCTTCGTGCTTTCGTTTGGCTATTGGTGCACCGATTTCCTCGTGATCCAGCGCGCGATGGCGGCGCACTCCATGGCCGCGGCACGGCGTACGCCTCTGGTCGCGGCCGTGCCGAAAATGTTGTTCCCCTTCCTGGTGATTCTGCCCGGCATGATTGCCATTGCCCTGACTCAGCATTCAGGCGCGAGCGGGTTTGCTTTGCCTAACAAACCCGATGGCTCTCTCAACTACGATCTCGTTATCCCGATGATGCTCCGTCATTATTTTCCCTCGGGAATTCTCGGCCTGGGTCTGACAGCGTTGATGGCTTCGTTCATGTCCGGGATGGCCGGTAACGTGACGGCATTCAACACCGTCTGGACCTACGACATTTATCAGGCCTATCTTCGACCAAAGGCACATGATTCTACCCTTTTGTGGATGGGGCGCATGGCCACAGTAGTTGGCATCGTCATCAGTGTGGCCGCGGCCTATTTCGCCGCGCACTTCAACAACATCATGGACCTGCTCCAGTTGGTGTTCGCTTTCGTGAACGCTCCGCTTTTCGCCACGTTTCTTCTCGGCATGTTCTGGCGGCGCACGACCGGCCATGGCGCATTCGTCGGCCTGCTCAGCGGAATCCTGGCGGCGGCGGCTCATCACGGCCTGACCCAACCGATGGGCGCGCTCAGCTTGGTCAAAGGTGGCTGGCTCGGTCATGATCCTGCGAATTTACCCGAGTGAAATGGCGCAGAATTTCTGGACGGCCATCTTTGCCTGGACCACTTGTTTCGTGGTGACGATTCTCGTCTCGCTTCTCACGCAACGGAAAAAATCCGACACGGAACTGAGCGGCTTGGTTTGGTCGCTGACGCCACGCATCGCCGAAACAGAAACGATTTGGTATAAGCGGCCCTTCATGCTCGGCATTTTCGTCCTCGTCCTGGCTTTAATCCTAAACATCATTTTCTGGTGAAAGATTCATGAGCTTCTTCGATCTACGACTTCCGCTCGGCTGGCTCTTCGTCGTTCTCGGCGCGCTCATAGTTTGTGCCGGTTTTGGGGCGCAAGTGACATCGGAAGGAATGTCGTTAGGCTGGAATATCGATTTTGTCTGGGGTGCGTTTATGATCGGGTTCGGCGTGGTTTGTTTATGGCTTGCGCGCCGGCACGCGGAGAAACGCGGACCCTCCAACTTGGGGAACGGCGAGGGCCCCTAGAAAGTTATTCCCGCCTCAACACCCAGGACTAGCGCATTTTCAATCTCGTCGAGCCCGTTAGGCTTTATGACGTATTGAATGTTCGGCCGTAGGTAGAACCAGGGCGTAAGCTGGACCTGATGGTTTAGCTCAATGTTGGTTTCGTTTGTTTGCGAGGCGAGACCCGCAGATCGCTGCGCTTTTCGCAGGTCCTGGCCGAACCAGCCAGAGTAGAAGCCGAGCGCCGTCTTGTCGTTAGGTCGACACGGGATAAGACCTTCGTAGATCAGACCGCCGTTCAGGTAATAAGGAATCGGACTCTTGTCTTCGTCCGGCGAAACCACAAAGGTCACAAAGGCATTCAAGCCGGTTTCCGGCCGCCGCGCATCGCGATACAGCATTTGTTCGAAGAGTAAATAGAAGCCTTCCTGTCCGCCGTGCTCGCGCCCGGTGTGTCCGCTCAAGAAGATGTTTTGCCCAAAGGCATCCAGCGCAACATCGGGAAAGTCGCCCGTGTGATAGTAGCCGCCGAAGCTATACCTGCTCGGCATCGACCATAAGCCGTCCTTTGTCTTGTAACCTACTTCCGTCATGAGCAGGACTCCGTTGTCGCCCCATCCAAAGTTTGCACCGTGCTTTGCCACGTCATCGCCGTTGTTCGGATCGCCGTCATAAAATGCAAACTTTGCGTAGGTGTCTTTTGTGGTGTGCACTTGGACCAGACCGCCCCACGTCCCCTGGGGGTAGGCAGTAATTCCGCCCGGCATGTTGAAAAATGGCGCCGGCGGTTGTCCACAGATCCCGTTGTTCACGAACTGGCAATAAAATGGCGAACTTAAAAAGTCCGCAGTCGCTGTTAGGCGTCCATAGGCAAGCTCTAGTCGATCATCAAGGAGATGCGACTCAAACCGCATTTGCACCAGGCGATAAGTCTGCCCGCCGCCAAAAATCTGCTGAACGCTGATCGCATTCCCGATGCTATCCTGAGTTAGTCCTCTGCCGGAGCGCTGCGAAACTGTGACCAGGAATGTCGTATCCGGAATGGTGAAAATTTTTTCCAAATCGAGCCGGACATCAAACCCGAAGTTGTGCAGATAAGTAAAGCCATGCTCTAACCCACCAATTGGATTTCCGGCCGGCTCGGTCGTGTAACCACCGGTGATCTCGACGCCCCAATCGTAAAGCTTGTTGCGAAGACCGAACCAATCGCCCGTAAGATAGTGCTCGCTGTCGAAATGCGGTGCGTTTTCTGCCGACGTCTCCGGGCAATCAGGACAGGCGGCAAAAGTCGAAAGGGTAACGAGCGCCGACCAAGTCAACGCAATGACAGGATGGCGGCGCAGGCCTATCGTCCGAGTCGATCGCCGCTCACATCTCATGCGTGCATATTCCCTCCGCAGGGGCTCGCCTGGCAAGACTTTTCTCGCCACGAAATTCGCTAACGCCGATCGATATCTGCAACGGCTGCGCGAGGTCGCCGCATTGCTCGTCCGCTGGTTGCCGGCCTCTGGACAGTACGGATCAGAAAGTCTCTCAAGTTTTTCTGAAATGTACCGTTCTAGAAACTTGAGAAAGAGATAGGACAACCAATGAGTACCGCGACAGTAACTGACCGATCGGCTGAAGCGAACGCAGCAACCGATCGATTGACTGAAGCGCTGCAACAGAAGCTGAGTCATCCCGCTACATCGCCGGATTTCGATCTGCAGGCCGGCACGAATGAAGTGCTAAAGGACATCGGGCTAACAACCGCGGACAGCGGCGGCAAGCTCACATTCTCCGGAAGCGATCCGATTCTTCCAAGTTCGATCCGATTCGGGACGATGGCGGCGATCGGTTTGGCCGCGAGAAGCGTTGCGCTCGCCGCGCTTTGGAAGCAAACGACGGGCGATGGACAAAATATTTCGATCGATGTGCGCAAAGCATTGCGGCGTTTCTGCGGGTTCTTCGAAGAGAAATGGGAAACTATTAACGGCCGGCCGCCGTCGCCAGGTGGCTACGCCGTCAGCCCGTTCCTAAGCATGGAATCATTCTTTCGCGAAACTCGCGATGGGCGGCACGTGCTGGCGTTGGATATTTATCCGCAACTGCTCGTTAACACTCTCAATTTTCTCAACTGCAGTCCGAGCCAGGAATCCATTAACAACGCCATCCGCAAATGGGACGCGGTGGAATTAGAAGATGCGGCGGCGGAGAAGGGACTTGTTTTGGCAATGGTGCGGACCAATGACGAATTTCGTCGCGAACCGCAATACGCCGATGTTCTCTCAAAAATGCCGCTGATCACCGTGGAGAAGATTGGTGAAAGCGAACCCATTCCGCTCAAGCCTAACGGTGACAACCTGCCGCTCGCAGGTATTCGCGCATTGGGAATGGGGCACGTGATCGCCGGAGCCGCCCTCGGCCGAGACATGTCGTTGTATGGCGCAGATGTCCTCAATATCTGGAGACCGCGCGATTCGGAAATCGAATCTTTCTTTTGGGATGTGCAGGTCGGGATGCGTTCAGCGATACTTGGTGATTCCAAAGAAGATCGAGCCCGGCTCAACCAGCTCATTCAGAATGCTGATGTATTTTTTGCAAATAAGCGTCCGGGATTCTTGAAAAAGCATGGCCTCGATGCCGAATCGCTTTGCGCGCAGAAGCCGGGTTTAATTCATGCAACGGTGGTTCTCCACGGTGAGAAGGGACCGTGGTCGAACCGGCCTGGCTTCGATGAGATTGGTTCCGCGGTGTCCGGACTCTTTGCGATCGAAGGGTCCCTTAGTCAACCAAAGCAGCCGCCGATTGTTCCCATTTGCGATAATGTGGTCGCTTGGTTAGGCACAACCGGAATTCTTGAGGCGCTGCGTCGGCGCGCAATTGAGGGCGGCAATTATCGCGTCGTAGTTTCGTTAACGAGAACAGTCCTTTGGATGCTCTCGTTAGGCATCTTCGACAAGGCCTACGCGAAGGCAACTGCAGGTTCGAGCGATGAGCACACTTACAGCGCTCCGGATCTGTTCACCGCCGAGACACCGCTTGGTACTTATCAGGGAATGACTGATCAGGTCGTTATGTCCCGCACACCGGGAGCTTTTCGCACCGTCCTGGTCCCGCGTGGATCAAGCAGACCCGAATGGCTTCCAAATGGAAAGTAGTCGCGCTAATGCATATGCTCGCTCTAAATCCCATAGCTCTTCCTGCACTTCGAATTGCCGCGACATTCTTCTTCGTCGTTTATTTGTTAGGGGGTGCGTACTTTTTTCGCAACCGCCGCCGATTCTTTGACCGAGACCCCACCGTCGACAACGACATTCCGGCCGCTCGCCACGTCAGGGTCGAGCTGATTCTTATCCCGTGGCTGGTAATAACCACGATTATCCTGGCTCTGCTGATTAGTTTCTGGCTCGCTCGGTAAGGCGGCCCGTCTGCTTACCCTAGACCCGACCCGCGGTCTGCGAGAGACCAAAGGCCTAGCGAATAGAGGTAAACGCTTCTTTCGCGCACTGACAGAACTTCTCCGCCGCGGGAGTGAGTTTTCCTTTTCGGGTAATGATCCCGACCGTGATGCGTTTGGGTTCAGGGGTCAGGCGCAGGCATTTGATCAGATTGTTGAAGGCGTAGTTGAACGCGTCGGAGGTCAGCGCCACTCCGGTGCCGGCGCTGACGGCGGAAAAAACGCCAGACCAACCATCGTGCTCCTCCACGACGCGCGGCTTATCGTTCACGTGCGCGAAGAAGGCATCCAGATATTCAAAGTAACGCGGATAGTCCCCACGCGTCAGGCCGATGAACGGTTCGCGCGCGGCGTCGGCTAACGCGACCGATTGTTTTTTCGCGAAGGGATGACCGCACGAAACGGCGAGACAGACGCGGCCGGTAAGGAGCGGTTCGAAGCGGAGGTCTTCGAGCGCGCTCGCCTTGAGCGGTCTGAGAATAATGGCAAGCTGCAGCCGACCATCGCGCACGCCTGCGATGTTTTTCTCGAGGCGCCAATCGTGCAATTTCACCTTCACGTTAGGCAGCGCTCGTTGATACTCGCGAAGCACAGCGGGCATAATCTGGCCGGTTGCGAGCGGCCAGTCACCTATGTGCAGCTCGGTCTTAGCCTTACCTGCGATCGCACGGACTTTGCCAACTGCCTCATCGGCGTGTTTCAGAATTGCGCGGGCGTCGTCGAGAAAGGCGCGTCCGCCGTCGGTCAACTTTACCGACTTGGCGGTCCGTTCGAGTAAACACACGCCGAGTTCGTCCTCAAGATCGCGAATCTGGCGGCTCAATGCGGGCTGCGAGACGTGCAAGCGTTGCATCGCCGCGCGCGAGACGTTTTCCATCTCCGCCACCGCCACGAAATAACGCAGGTGCCTTAGTTCCACCGCGTCTGAGAGTATGCGAATTGGTTATGCTGAGGCAAGAAACATCGTCTTTCCCGAAAGGCCACGGGCGATTCGATAGTCTGGTCATGAAAACAATATTCCTGGCAGCAATTGTTCCATCAGCTCTTCCGGCATTGCGAGTCGCCGGAGCGCTCTTCCTCATCGTCAATCTGCTCGGCGGCGCCTACTTTTGGCGTTATCGGCGACAATTCTTCGGTCCCGATTCGACCGTCGACGGCGACCGCGTGGCGACTCGCCAGTTACAGGCGATCGTGCTCGGCATTCCGTGGCTCTTCATTACGTTTCGTATCTTCTATGTGTGGGTCGAAGCCTGGATTGCCTAACGATTTCCCCCGCTGATCTGACCATCGCGGTCCGTGGGAAAAACCAAGATTCTCTGAAATTCCGGGATTCAAAAGCTTGAGAAAACAGTGGATGAACGATTCGAATCTCAACTCTATCGATAACGCGGATCGGCAGAGGTCGAAGACGCCGCGCGTAGTAATTGTTGGCGGAGGCTTTGGCGGTCTGGCTGCGGCCAAGGCCCTTGGGAAAGCGCCGGTCGAAGTCATTCTCATTGACCGGACGAACCATCATGTCTTTCAGCCGCTTCTTTATCAGGTGGCGACCTCAGTCCTTGCGCCGTCGCAAATGAGTTCGCCAATTCGCGAGGTATTACGAAGACACAAAAATACAACGGTGATCATGGGCGAGGTTACCGGCATAGATAAGGCGCAAGGCTGCGTCTTTGTAAGCGACAAAGATCGCGAGCATGTCGCAGTGCCGTACGATTACCTCATTCTCGCCACCGGGGCGCGACACAGTTATTTCGGACACAACGAATTTGAAGAATTTGCTCCGGGATTGAAAAGCCTGGCCGATGCCGTCGGTATTCGAAACAAAATCCTCAGTGCCTTTGAGCAGGCGGAGGCCGAAGAAGATGTCGACCTTCACCGCGATTTGTTGACGTTCGTTTTGGTTGGCGCCGGACCCACCGGCGTCGAGATGGCGGCGGCGCTCGCCATTTTCATTCGGACGTCATTGCGTTCCGAATTTCGCCGGATTGATCCGACTTCAGCACGAATTGTTTTGATCGATGCGGCTCGAAACGTCCTGGGGACTTTTGCCCCAAGTCTGTCTGAGGCAGCGGAGTTCCATCTACAAAAGCTCGGAGTAGAAATCCACCTGGGCCACGCGGTCGAGAAGATCGATAGCGAAGGAGTCATTGTCGGAGGGGAGCGAATTGCGAGCAGGACAGTGATCTGGACGGCCGGTGTTACGCCTTCCCCCGCCGGAAAATGGCTAGGGGCGGAGACCGATCGCGCTGGTCGTGTTCGTATTCAACCTGATCTTCGAGTTCCGAATCATCCGGAGATTTTCGTGGTGGGCGACACGGCGTCGCTCGATCAGGACGGAAAACCGCTGCCGGGAGTTGCTCAGGTTGCTATGCAACAAGGACGCTACGTCGGAAAACTGATTCGACGCCAACTTGCCGGCAAAAAGCCGCCCAAGCCTTTTCGCTATTTCGACAAAGGCAACATGGCTGTCGTAGGCAAGGGTTACGCAGTTCTGGAGAGCGGCAAAATTCGGCTGCACGGTCTTTTCGCATGGCTGGCATGGGCTTTCATTCACATCACGTTTCTATCTCAGCTCAGTCTGAAAATCAGCGTGTTCTTGCAATGGGGCTGGTTGTTCCTGACCGGACACCGTGGATCGCGACTCATCGTGAATTATCAACAAGGTGAACTGGCGCCAACAACAACAGTTTCCTCCGATCGCGACCAATCGGACCTCTCAACCTCACCCGTTGAGCGTCACAGCCATCTCGAGTAAGTGAGATGACGTTCTTCGCCACCGGACTAAGTCATAAGAGCGCGCCGGTGGAACTGCGCGAGCAACTGGCGGTCCAACCCGCGCAGCTTGTCGATACTGCTGAGATGCTCAAATGCGTCGGGCATCTCGATGAGATCGTTCTCCTTTCGACATGCAATCGTGTCGAAATCTACGGAACCACGCAGCGAGCGAACGCCAATGTCGAATCCCTTCTACCATTGCTATGCTCCGAACCGCGCGATTTGGATGCGAATACTTATCTCTATGAGAATGCCGACGCCGCGCGTCATCTGCTCCGTGTTACGGCGGGATTGGATTCGATGATGATCGGCGAAACCGGAATCACCGGGCAAATCAAGAGCGCCTATGAAATCGCGCGAGCCGGCGGGCTTACCGGCTCTGTCTTAAATCGGGTCTTTCAGAAATCCTTTCAGGCAACGAAAGAGATTCGCACTTCGACCGGCGTCGGCCGTGGCGCGGTTTCAATCGAAAGCGCTGCTGTTGAATTGCTCGAAAGGAGGTTTGGAAATGACCTTGCACAAAAATGTTTCATCATTATCGGCGCGGGCGAAATGGCCGAGCGCTGTCTTCAAACCCTGGTGGCAAAGGGCGTGCGCGCGATTTTTGTCTCGAATCGCTCGTTCGACCGCGCGACCGATCTGGCGAGCCGCTACGGTGGAGAAGCGGTTTGCTTTGGTTATGGCCTTTTCGAAATGCGTGACAGCGATGTCGTGATCGCCGGGACAAGCAGCGCCGAAGTTCTTCTCGATCGCGAGGACATAGAAAACCTAATGAAAGCGCGGCACGATCGGCCGCTGTTGCTCATCGACCTCTCGGTGCCGCGCAATATCGACCCTGGCACCGCCGGTCTCAGTAATGTCACTTTGTATGATATAGATCACTTGGAAGTCGTGGCACGCGAAGGCGTCCGTAATCGCGGGCGGCAGCTGACTGCTTGCCAGGATATTATCGACCGCCATGTCGCGGCCCTGATGGAGAAGCTCCATCTCGAAGGTGAACCCTTTGATCGCGCCGATCGCTCCAGTCCGTTTCACCGTCCATTTGTCGTGCCCAAAAAAAGCTTTTCTGAGCTGGTAGCGGTGGCGGACTTTGCTGTAGAACCGGGCTGGGAGCGATGAGCCATGTCCAGACGCCTGTTAAGCCTGCAATTGCTTTTGGCATTCGCAGTCGCGAGTGCCCGCAATGATCCCCCGCCAAGTTCCGATCGAGCCTGGTCGCCACCGGGCCTGCCAAACTACGAACGCGACCTCGCCAACTATCGTTCGAATGAGTCGCAAGGCAGCTCTCGTGTTTCCATCAACCCGCGAAAAGTCTACAACCTTGCAGAGCTGATCGATATCGCGGAACGCAACAACCCCGAAACGCGCGTCGCCTGGGAACGCGCTCGTCAAGCGGCCGCGGGCGTCGGGCTAAGTGAAAGCGCCTACTACCCATTCCTGGCCGCATCGGCAGCGGCAGGCTACGACCGCGCTTTCATTCCATTTCCGACCCTGGCGGTGAATGAGAAAAAGCTCCTAACGAATCCAAGTCTTAGAGCGGTCTCGATTACGGGCGGCGGTTCGCTAGTAACCGAAGCCCAGGTTTACCGCGGAGAGTTGAGCGCGAAATGGCTCTTGCTCGATTTCGGTGAACGCAGCGCAGTGGTCGAGACGGCCAGGGAGCAGCTCATGATGGCAAACGTCGGCTTCAACGCGACTCACCAGAAACTCGTTTTTCAGGTTACAGATCGTTTTTACCAACTCGGGACTGCTCGCCAGAAGGTTCTGGTAAGTCAAAGCGCGTTGAAGGCGGCCCAAACGGTGGAGGAAGCAGCACAGGCGCGCCTTAACAGCGGCCTCGCGATAAAACCCGAGCTGCTGCAAGCACAACAGCAAACCGCACAATCGGCGTTTGACGTCGAAGCAGCGACCGGCATCGAGAGCGATGCCAGAGTAGCTCTCGTCGAAAGCCTTGGTGTTCTGCCGACGGTGCCGCTTCAGGTAGCTGACCTCGGCCAGGGATCGGCATCCCATCAAACCGCACTTTCGGTCGACGAGCTCATCGAGAAAGCTTTGTCGCATCGGCCAGATCTTGTTGCGAAGCTGGCGAACGTGCGAGCCAAGCAAAACGAAATAAAGAAAGTTCGAGCGGAATATTACCCGAAAGTTGCGATCGACGCGCACGCCAGCGAAACCAAGCTCGACGTTAGCATTGCCGGCTCCAGCTATTTCGGAGATACCAGGCCGACTTATGGCGCGTTTATCACCGCCACTGTCCCAATCTTTGATGGCTTCGCCCGCCGCCACAAGATGGAGGCGGCCGAGGCCGACTTCCACGCGGCCGAGAACGAACTTGCGGGCGCGCGCGACGCTGCCGTGCGCGAGGTTTGGAAAGCTTACACTGACTTTAAGACTGCTCTGCGCAAGGAGGAGTCGGCTGCCAAGCTTGTAACTGCATCGAAGAACGCGTTTGATGCTGTTCTCGAATCCTATCAGCATGGGCTGACTCCGTATCCCGAGGTCATTAACGCCGAGCGGAACCTTACCGTCGCTCTTGCCACCAGTCATGACACGCAGTCGGCGATTTATACGGCGGCTAGTGCGCTCGCGCTAAGCACTGGAGACCTGGCCCGACCATCCGTGCGAGCAGTCAGACCTTCATCGAGATGAAAACCAGGCAAACAGTCTTGCCAATCATCGTTGCCGGCCTGGCTCTGTTGATCGTTTCCTTGGTTGCGGTGCAGATGTTTAGTCACCATTCGCCGACAGTCGATATTCTCGGCTCCTATTTTCCTGCATGGATGGTCTGCATTGTCAGCGGGCTTACCTTAACTCTAATTGCACAATGGATCATTCAGCTGCGCGACCTGAAACCTTACCTCGGTCCGGCGCCGCTCATCTACTCATGCCTTATGATCATCTTTACCTTTGGGACCTGGATTCTTTTCTATCAAAACTGATATGCACCAGGCCGCTGCACCATCAAAGAATGAAAAGGTCATGACTTCAGCGGACAACCACGATCGCAAGCGCAGCTTCATTCGCAAGGTTGCCAGCGTGATTATCGTCGCCAGCGCGGTCGTAATCACTCTCTATGTCTGGAGCGTTATCGAACGCCATCCGCGAACCGATGATGCGAGTGCGCGGGCAAATGTTGTGGGCATTGTTCCGCGGGTGCGTGGCCAGATCGTTAGGCTGGCGGTTCAGGACAATCAGCTGGTTAAAGAAGGTGATTTGCTCTTCGAGATTGACCCAGACGACTATGAGTTAGCGTTGGAGAAGGCAAAGGCCGCGCTGTCTGCTTTGGATGAACAGATAACAGTCGGACGATCACAGGATCAAGAATTGAAGTTCGGGGTGAAGGTAGCCGAGGCGGCGGTCGTAAGAGCCCAGGCACAAGAGAAACAGGCTGACGATTCGTTGCACCGGCTCGAACCACTCCTGCCGAAAGGCTTTGCGACGGCAGAACAGGTCGACCAAGCCAGGACCCTGGCAAACGTCGCCGCCGAGACCCTGGCCGAGGAAGAACAGAAGCTAAATCAGGCGAAGACAGCAGTGAGCACGTTGCAGACTCTGCAGGCGCAACGACCTGGCGCAGTCGCCGCTGTAAAGTTCGCCGAGCTGGAGCTCTCCTACTGCAAAGCTAAAGCACCTTTTGGCGGGCGAGTTATAGACCTCAACATCTCCGCAGGGGCTTACGCAAGCGCCGGCATTCCGGTCTTTTCACTGCTTGATACTCGCAGGTGGTATGTCATCGCCAATTTTCGCGAAGCGGAGATTCGTCATATGTCGCCAGGCAGCGAAGCGACCGTTTATCTCGTTTCCGCTCCCGACCGTCGTTTTCGCGGAAAAGTTCAAGGCATTGGCTGGGCCGTCGAACCCGAAGGCGAGATAACTCTGCCACACGGCGAAGTTCCTTATGTGAAACGCGAACTGAACTGGGTGCGAGTCGCGCAACGTTTTCCTGTCCGCATCGAAGTAGAGAACCCTGACCAAGACCTATTTCGAATGGGTGCCTCAGCGGTGGCCATTATCAACCGTCCTCCGCCGAAATGATTCCATGAGTGCGACATTTCTCGAAGCACGTCCACGGGATTCGGACTGGATCGGCTGGTTACGAAGTGAGCTGGCGCCGACACGCCCTCGCGAAATCCGCACCGCGATCATCGTTGGTGCCGTGATCTTGTGCGTGATCATTTCGATGACGCTGCAGGTGCCCGAACTCGCGGTGACCGCCTACATGGTTTTTTTCATGTCGAAGGAGAGTAAGTATCTGACGACACTTACGGGCCTCCTCGCACTTATCGGCCTAACCATCGCTATAGCCGGCACACTGCTGCTTTACACGTTCACTTACGGTCATCCCGAATTACGGATTCCCGGAATGGCGATCGCGCTTTTTCTTGGAATGTATCTGTCGCGTGTCTTTGTCCTCGGACCGCTGGGATTTATCATCGGCTTTATTGTCGCCGTCTCGCAATCAGTCGGAGATGAAGTTCCCTCACCTGAACTGCTAGTCCGGGAACTTCTGTGGCTTTGGGTCGCTATGGCCTACGGAGTTGCGATCACAGTCGTGTTGCACCTGTTGTTCTTGCCGAAATCCGAGGTGGCAGCTCAACATCGGCCGATGCCGAGAAGTTTATTCGTGCCGGACGCGTTCACGAATCCCGCGCACGCTCAATTCGCGCTCAAGGTCACTTTCGCCGCGATGTTTTGTTACATTGTTTATGAGGCGATTGATTGGTCGGGGATCCATACGGCGTTCATTACCTGTACCTTCATCGCGCTGGAGAGCACTGAGGCAACGCTCTACAAAGGGATTTCGCGATTCGTCGGTTGTCTGATCGGCGGCGCGCTCGCTCTTTTCTCCATCCTGTTCCTGATGCCGCACATGGAAACGATCGCGTCGCTGGTCGTACTCGTCGGTTGCGCCGCCGCCATCGCTGGGTGGGTCGCCACTGGAAGCGAACGGATTAGTTATGCCGGGCTACAGATCGCTTTCGCTTTTTTCATTAGTGTCTTCCAAGGATACGCGCCCAACACCGATCTCGATAAAGCCCGCGATCGCGTGATTGGAATCCTCTTTGGACTGATCGTCACCGCATTCGTCTTCAAATACATCTGGCCCGAGCGCGCTCAGATCGAATCTGGACGCTCAAAATGACATCGTGGAAGAACATCGTCTTCGCGTTGTCGATCTTCTCATGGTGCGGTTGCGCGCATCTCGCGACGGTAAAGGAAACGCAAGCGCGCCTCCCGACTGCAAGTGGGAGCGACGAACGGCTGAGGGTTGCAAGCAAATACCTGGTCTCCGCGGAGCAAAAGCAACCACTGATCTCGTTAGGCGATGATCTCTCTGCCGCCAGGCTTTCATTGGATGTCCTGGAACAGCGACCGGGCGATCCGTTCGCACTAAGCATCTACAACTTTTCCGTCGCGCGAGTGGTACAGGACGTCGAGCGCGCAAACCTGCGGCCCTGGCGGCATCCGACCCCGGTGTCGACCGATCGAAGGCAGCTACACTCTTATATCTCCGATCCCGATCGATGCAGAACATGACCCGGACCGGTACGAAGTATTTCCCGCCGACACACTGAAGATCCGCGGGAAATTCTTTAAGACTTACTCAGCCGCCAGCGGCTTTGGCGCGCCACTCGTGTTAGTCGGGCACAGCGAAACTCCAAACTTTCGGCAGCAATACAAGTACCGCCGCGTTTACGCAGCCGCGACGGCAATCGTCCGCTTTTCCCACAGGGAAGCAAAGCTGGAGTTTATCGATCCACTAAGGACGGACCAAGTTGCCTTTAACCACCAGAGTTTTCCGCTTGCTGCCGATTTTGATGCGCCTGCGGCAGTCCTGATTGCTCGTGAACGTCCGGACCGACTTGGGTTCTCGCGCCTCATCAATCCTGGAGCATATGCAAACACAACAATGCTTTGTCAGCTGCAGGACTTCGATCCCGCCCGAACGCCTGTAATTTTCGTGCACGGCTTGCAAGAAACAGGGGCGAGCTGGGTACCGATGATCGAGTCTCTCCGCCGCGATCCATTTATAAGACGACATTATCAGTTCTGGTTCTATAGCTACCCCAGTGGCTATCCCTATCCTTACTCGGCCGCGCTCTTCCGGCAGGACCTGGACGGAATCATGCGGGCCTATCCCCATCACAAGCCTGCCATCCTTATCGGTCACAGCATGGGTGGAATGATCTGTCGATTGATGATCACGGATGCCAAAGACAAAATCTGGCGCGATTTCTTCGGCACCTCTCCAGCCAAGACTCCGATGACGCCGGAAACACGCAAACTTCTCGAAGAGGCGCTCGTCTTCGATCAGCGACGTGATGTGCACCGAGTGATATTTATTTCGACGCCGCATCGCGGCAGCAAATTGGCGACTGGCTGGATTGGCCGGATCGGTAGCTCTCTGGTCAGGACTCCGCGCCTGTTTGGGCCGATCTACAGTGAAATGAAACCGCTTCTCATTCACGACCCGACCGCGGGACAGTTCAGTCGCATGCCGAATAGCGTCGATACACTCGAACCTAACGATCGGTTTGTCCGCGCTGTGAACAGACTTCCCATTACGCCAGGCATTCCATATCACTCGATCATGGGCGATCGCGGCCGGGGCGATACACCCAATAGCTCCGACGGCGTCGTCCCGTATTGGAGCTCGCACCTTGAAGGCGCCGAGTCAGAGTTAGTCGTTAACTCCGATCACGCTGCGCAGGATAACGCGGAAGCCATCCGTGAAGTAAAAAGAATTTTGAGGCAAAATCTGGGCGCGGACCGAGGCTAGCCACTGAACTGGATTATTCTCGCCAAGCGACGTTACTCCCGGATATTTATGACATATGGCTGACCAGGAATTAGCTGGCTCCGCAGGTAATGAGCCAGCCGCCATCTCGTCCAAAGCGGGATTAGGGGCGCTGCTCTCTTTCTTAAAGGCCCATCGCCGATTAATCCTGATCGGTGCCGCCGCGTTGCTCCTTCTTTTTGTGATCGTTCCCTGGACCTACCGCGGCTTCCATACCGTCTCGACCGATGATGCCTACGTGAATAGCTACGTCACCTTTGTTGCGCCGCGGGTCAGTGGACAGGTCATGCACGTTCTGGTCGATGACAACAATCGCGTCAAAAAAGGGGATGTGCTGGTGCAGTTGGACCCGGAGCCTTACCGGGTTCAGGTAGCAATCAAGCAGGCTGCTGTCGACACGGCCCGGGCCAATCTCGTTGTCGCGGAGGCAACCACTCGTAGTCAGATCGGCCAGACGCGCGGGCTTCGTTTCAAACTGCAACACGCAATCGAAGATGTGGACAACCAGATTGCAATCATTCGTGCGCGCGTCGCCACCTGGGAACAGAGCAAGGCGACACAGGTTTTGGCGCAGGCGGAGTTCGATCGGGCGAAGAAGCTTCTCGAAACAAAAGTCTCCAGCAAAGAAGAATACGATCAGAAACGCGAGCAACTAGACGTTGCGACCGCGCAGGTCAGACAGGCTTTGGAGAGCGTTTATCAGGCGCGGGCCGCGCTCGGCCTTCCAGCGCAACCGGTCGACGGCAACGACCTGACCAGCGTTCCATCCGATCTGGATCAGACATTTTCCTCCGTTCGCGAAGCGCTAAGTCAACTAATGCAAAGTGCTTCGCAGCTAGGAGTGGTTTCATCCTCGTGGGACCTGAAGCCGAAAGAGGTCCTGGCGGAGTTTTACCGCCGTGATCCGGGAGGAGACGTCAACAAGATTTACAGCGAGATTATCAAATCCGCTCCTGGGTTAAAACAGGCGCAAGCGGAGTTAATGCGAGCGGAGCGTGACCTTGATGACGCCAGTTTGAACTTGCGCTACTGCGCGATAGTCGCCGAGATCGATGGTGTAGTGACCCGTCGCAGTGTTAATCGCGGGAATAACGTTCAGGTGGGACAAAGTCTAATGGCGATAAGATCGCTTCGGGATATTTGGATCGATGCCAATTTCAAGGAAACACAACTTCGCAACCTGCGCATCGGTCAACATGTGGTCATTGAAGCTGACATGTATGGCGGTAGACAAGAATTTGAAGGACGCATCTCCGGCTTCACCTTTGGCACCGGTTCGACCCTTGCCTTGCTTCCGCCACAAAATGCGACAGGTAATTTTGTCAAGGTCGTTCAGCGCCTACCCGTGCGGATTGACCTGATCAACTATGATCCGGACAAATTACCTTTGTTCGTTGGTCTTTCCGTCACGCCGACAGTCAATCTTGCGAGTAAACCAACAGGACCAAATGCGGGCAAGTTCCTGCAGGAAACAAGGACATTGCCGGCGAAAGCGGGCTCAGCAGATAGGTAATGGCCGCCTCGTCGATCGCTGTTCCCACTCACTCGCCAGCAGTCCCGCGCGTAGTCAATCCATGGATCGTCGCCGTAGCTGTTGTTATCCCGACTTTTATGGAGGTCTTGGATACGACAATTGCAAATGTGGCTCTGCGTCACATCGCGGGAGGACTATCGGCTGCCGTTACTGATGGTGAGTGGGTGATCACCAGTTATCTCGCAGCTAACGCAATCATTCTCCCTATCTCCGGCTGGCTTTCGATTCGCCTCGGGCGGCGTAACTATTTCTTGCTTTCGATCCTGGTATTTACGGTCGCCTCGGCCCTTTGCGGGATGGCCACGAGCCTCAACATGCTGATCTTCTCCCGAGTCTTGCAAGGACTGGCGGGTGGCGGATTACAGCCGTCGAGCCAGGGTGTCTTGCTCGACGCCTTTCCGAAGGAGAAACAGGGCGCTGCCCAGACCGTTTTCGGCATCGCCGCTTTGTTTGCGCCGGTCGTCGGTCCAACCCTCGGTGGCTACATTGCGGACAATTATAACTGGCGCTGGGTCTTCTATATCAATGTCCCAGTTGGAATTCTCGCGCTCATGATGTGCAACGCGCTGGTGTTCGATCCGGACTATCTGAAAGCGCAAAGCGCTAAAGCGAAAAAAGAGCATCGGCGGTTTGACACTCTCGGACTTACTCTGCTCGCCGTAACTATGACTTCCTGGGAGGTTTTACTTAGCAAAGGCCAGGAATGGGACTGGTTTGGTGATCCGTTTTTCAGGGTCCAAACATTGGCATTGCTGTTTGTGGCCGGTCTGATCGGCCTGATCGCGCGCGAGACACACTATGACAATCCTTTGATCAACTTTCGGACTCTAAAGGACCGAAACTTTTGTTTTTGCTGCATTATCATCTTCTGCGCGTTTGCCATTCTCTACGCAAACACCGTCAGCCTGCCGGCCTTGCTTCAGTCACTCTTCGGTTACGATGCAACCAGCTCCGGCCTCGTCCTCTCGCCCGCCGGATTCTTCGCCATCGTCATGCTTACGATTGTCGGCCGTTTGTTAGGGCGCGGAGTGGATGCGCGCTACCTGATGGCCGCAGGCTTGGCAATTCTCGCCGCCGGCGGTTACTGGATGTCGCGGCTGAATTTAGATATCAGCCCATGGCAGATCGTCTGGCCACGCGTGGTGTTCATTGTTGGGTTATCCACGATTTTCGCGCCGCTCAATGTGGCTGCCTTCAGCAATATTTCACCGCAACTTCGTGGCGCGGCGGTTGGCTTACTGGCACTCCTGCGAAATGAAGGAGGCAGCGTTGGGACCTCCCTCGCTCAAACCATTCAGGAGCGGCGGGATCAGTTTCACACGCTGCGACTTGGTGAAAATCTCGATCCGCTCAATCCGGCGCTGAATTCGTACCTGGAACAAGCCCAACCAGCTTTTCTTCAACAAACTGGCGATCCTGTGGCTGCAAAGCAAATGGCGCTGCAAAGTCTTGCTAACTTGCGCGACCAACAGTCGTTGGCGCTCTCTTACTTCGACACCTTCCTAATCTTCGCCGTAGTTGCTGCTGCACTCATCGGCTTGGTCTTCTTCATGAAACGTTCCGTCTCCGCTAAAGGCAGTCACGCAGCGGCAGAGTGAAAAGCTGGCGGAATGATCCTTGTTCTTCCCAAGTCCTTAATCCAAAAATTCCAACAGAATTGGCGTGCGAAAGTTAAATGTCCAGACAGTTGGTCCGCGACGGATTGCGCTTGTAATTGAGTGGCTAACGAATCCCCGAAAGATCTGACCTTGGTCACGATCCGTAACTGTTCGGGATACGGATGCAGCGCTTCTTTGATCAGATTCCAATCAGGAAGCAAAGTAGCTTATTATCGAAGAGCGCGAGAGCGGGTCGGGGGCGACGGTAGAAAGTCTTATGATGGCCGCTGGAGGCGGGCTTCAGCCAGATCAATGTCGCGTTGGATCCGGCGAAAGGCCTGCTCGTTGATCGTTTTTTCATTGCGCAGGTTAATGACAGTATCGCGTTCGGTCTCCAGCGCCTCGCGGGCCAGTTCTTCAAAATCCTGCGAGTATAAGCGGCGGACACCTTTTTCAATCGGCGCTTCACGGTGAAGCTGCCGAATACGATCCAGATATTCCGAACGAAGGCGTTCAACCGTCTCCGGCCTCGTCCGATCCGACGATCCTATCGCTTCGACGCGAGCGAGGGCGGCTTCGTTGGCCCGCAGACGCGCGAGCCTCTCTTCCTTTTCGGTCACGTGATCATCCACAATTCCGAGCCAGCGGATCAAAGGAGAAAGAGTAAGACCTTGCAAAACGAGGGTTGCGAAAATGACGCAGAACGTCAGTAGGAGGATGAGGTCGCGTCCAGGAAATAAGTCGCCACTAGGTAGGACAAACGGAATCGCGAGGGCGCCGGCAAGCGAATCGGCTCCGCGCATTCCGATCCACGCGATTAGCGCTGCGTGTTGCCACGGAGCGCGGCCTTTGGATCCGCTGAACAGGCGTGGCAAATAGGTGGACCCGAAGATCCAGACAAAGCGAACCAAGACCATCACCAGAAAAACCAAGATCGCCATATTCGCGACGCGAATCGCCGAACCGGGAGCGAGCGCGTGGATGACCTGCGGCAGTTGCAGGCCAATGAGCATAAAAAGCACGCCGTTAAGAATGAAGGTGACCATTTCCCATACAGGCAGCGCCTGCAGTCGCATGCGTCCGCTTAAAATTCGGGGAGCGCGCCACCCATAATAAATACCGGCAATAACAACTGCGAGAATGCCGGAGACGTGCAGCTTTTCGCCGCTGAAGTAGGCGACGTAGGGAGTAAGGAGGGAGAACATGGTTTGCACGGGGGGATCGTCCAACCGCTTTTGCACTTGCGTCGCCAGCCAGCCGACCGCGAGCCCAACGCAGATGCCGCCGACGGCCACAACAAGAAACTGGAAACTCGCATGGCCTAACGAAAAGCTGCCGGTCATAACTGCAGCAACAGCGAAACGAAAAGAGATGAAAGAAGTCGCGTCGTTTACGAGACTCTCGCCCTCGAGGATAACTATGATCTTGCGGGGGACGTGTAGGTTTTTCGTCACGGCAAGGGCTGCGACCGCATCGGGCGGCGAGATGAGGGCGCCAAAGACAAACCCGACCGCCAACGGTAACCCGACCAGGTAATGGAAGACGCACGCAGTCACCGTCATCGTTAGCAAAACCAGAACGGTGGCTAACGAGAGGATCGGGCGAAGGTTCGCGCGGAAATCCCTCCAAGAGGTGTAGACTGCCGCGGGATAGAGCAGCGGGGGCAGAAACAGATTAAAAACCAACTGAGGATCGAGCTGAATCGCAGGAAGGCCTGGGACGAGAGCGAGCATCACACCACCGAGCGTGAGGAGGATCGGATACGGGATCCGGATTTTGCGAGCGACAATCGCGAGCAACGCGACGGCCACAAGACAAATCAGAATAAATTCGGTCTTACCCACCATGGTTCCGAAGTTCGAGCCTCGCCGGCATTAAATCAGCAGCGGCTTTGTTCTTCCAGTCTTCAAAGCCCGGCCCGGCCCAAACAGTTCTTTGACGCAGGAGATGTAGAGGTTTCGAGAAGCGGGGCCAAAGCTATAGCGCGAGAGCCAGAGATCGACCTCACTCGGTTTAATCTTCCCGATTTGGGTGTCGCTGCCCGTCGGCCAATCCTCAACAATACGGCGAATGATCGCCGTCTTTCTTTCAACCGTTTTGGGCTTCTAATGCTGAATTGTCTTTGAGAAACGCTCGCAAAGGCCGCCTAGCGTCAATCGGGACTGCGACCAGTCCGTTTGGCGCAACCGCTCTTTCAATGCGGCCGGGTTTCGGCGCGCGAGAGGACGATCTGTCGTTCTCAGGGAACGCCTGACCTCCTTGCCCTCGTGCGTCTCGTTCGCAATGAGTTTTCGCTCATTATCCCAAATTATCCGAGTTGATCTCACCTCCTTATACGAGGGAAAAGAGCCAAAATCGACGGCTCCCATTTTGTCTCAAATGTTCCGAAAAAATTCCGTCGGTGGATAAAAAAGTGGACAAAGGATTTGGCTTTATCGGGACCTTGGTTTTCGACGGCTTATCGTGGGACCTAGCTGCTTTGTCGTTCCTGCTTTTCCTCCCTTTGCTCTTGCGTCCACACCGGCTTCCTGGGACTAAGATCCCCGCTGGACTTCGGACAAACAACCCTCTAACTATTGACGAGGTCCTCAACTCCATCTCCACACCATCGGGACAACCTCAAGCGATCTTCGCAGGGGGATGAATGGCGCTTGAATCCGAGACTCGGGGCGCTTGCTCGCTATTGCGATCATAAGAGCGTGACTCCCCGGGGCGCTCGGCGCGGAGCGGAATCGGCGGCAGCCGTTCTCGGTAAACTGGAAGAATCGGACCGACCGGTTTCGGAGCGTGTTCGATGCGTTTTGCCTGTGCTGGAATCTTTACGGGATGCGGGGCGATAGCCCGTTACTAATGAAACTATCGGTTAACCTTACGCCTCATGGCACGATGATTTTGATCCCTGCTTACTGGTCCTTCGATTCCAAACGCGATGTGCGCTGGGCTGCAGTCATGAAACTGCATTGCGTGCGCGCTGAAAAAAGGCAGGGGCCCGTTCTCACGGAACGAATCCGCCGATGAGGGCATTGTTCCCTGTTTGCACGACCCTGCGGGTCGCAATGTTAGCGAACTTTGAATCTCCTGCACCGCCAAAGGTCGTAGCATTCGACCAGTGCGGTCCCTTCTGCATTGTTATTCCCGCGCAGAATCGCAGTGTATGAACCCGGTGCCAACTCGGCGATGAGGGCTGACTCACGGTCATCGGTGGGCGGGATGCTCGTGGCGATGATTTGTGTCTGCTGGGGTATCGCGCCAATCTTCGTTGGAGCGTGCCTACTGAACTCGATACGCCTCGATCAGGCCAATTCCGGTTGTCCCGGCGCTCCCGCGTAAGACGGCGGTGTAAGGCCCCGCAGCGAGCCACTCGACCGCTGCTGCTTCACGTGGGTCTGCTGGAACCAGATTGACGGCCTCCAAATCGAGGGCCTGAGTTTCGGCCCAGCTGTCATTCGCCATCAGAAGATCGCCATTGGCATCGCGCAGCTCGAGCATCGGATCGGCCAGCGCGCCACTCACACCTAGGGCAGTGAGCGAGGGGCCGAGTGCCCGGGTCACAACTTTGGAGCAGCCGGTCTCACCGCCGACGATAAAGCCGCCGATCAGAACGTCATCCGCGGTTCCGACAACACCGCGGGTGCTGATATTGGCCAGCTCGGAATCCGAGCCCGCGCTTAAGTCATATAACTCTACCAGGCCGACACCGCCCGCCCCCGTTTCGCTCGATATCACGGCCGTGTAGGAACCGGGCGCAAGGGTCATGCGGATAGCTGCTTCGGCATCGTTAGGCGGGGCGAGGCCAGCCGCCGTGATCGCATCCTTTTGCGTAGCCTGCCAATCGTGGTTTGTGGCAATTACTGTGCCCACTTGATTGTGAAGTTCGAGCGCAGGATTTGCCAGGACGCCCGCTACACCGAACTGCGCGAGGGAAGGGCCAAGCGCGCGCACCACCAGGTCCTTGGACGCGCTCCCAGAGATGATAAAGCCAGCGATTGCCTGATTGTCGCCCGCGCCAATTGTCACTCGGGTCGAAATATTCACCAATCCTTCGGAGACGGTGATGGCGTGAGGTGAAGCCATCACCACCTCGTCGCTATCAGCCAGCGTTCCGGTCGGGTCGCGCGGAAACTTTGCATAGGGTAGACGCGCGCCTTCGAAGGTGAATTCATCCGCACCGATCTCGAGCGGAGTGGGAAAAACAACCGTGCCCGAGGCGCCGACGATATCGTCCTGGTCGACACCGTCACCACTTATCCCGATCGCTCCAATAAGCTCACCATTACGGTAGAGGGGAAAGCCGCCTGGAAAGATCGTGATTCCGTTAGGCAGATCAGTCATGGGGCTGCCGCCTGGACTGACATTCGAAAGTGTGCCGTTTAATCCGGAGAGTGCTTCCTGCTGGCCAAAAAACGGCCCCGGATGATTAGCATCTATTCCCGGAGGATAATGACTCTGCGCCAGAAACCCCACCGTGCGGGTGGAAAACGCCATCGTGTTTCCATTGTTGGAAAAGGCAATCGCGGTCCGTGCCTTTTGCACCGCCACATCCCAGCTAAAAAGTGTAGCTTCGCCAGTTCGAAACGTTCCAAGGACGGTTGGCGCCATTCCGTCTCGGTTCGGGAAATTCACCACGGTGATGAAGGCTTCCATCTGGATCCCGATCGGCAGGCGAATGCCAGCCCGCGTGGTGCGCACTCGATCGGCTGCTGCGGCAAGCACGCTCGTCACTTCGGCCGCAGTCATACGCGGCTGCCCATTAATGGTGCCTGCGATGGGATCACTGATGATCGGTTGTCGGATTTGGCCTTCTACGCCGCCGAGCGTGGCGACCGGGTAAGGAAACGGCAAGGGCGCTGCTCGGATGGGATATTGCGAGGCGATGTTTCCGGGTCGGATGAGCGTGTTAGACAGATGAGTCGTACTTTCAGTGTACTCAAGACTGATGCCGTTGATATAAACATTAGTCGCCAGGATATCGGAGGAAGGTTTAAAACCAATTTGCCCAGCAAGAGCGACATCCTCGTCCTTGTCGTAGCTGGCGACAAAGATAAACGGGTTCTCATCTCGAAAGCCCGTGATTGGCGGCGGCGTCCCGTCACCCGTTACCCCAATGCCCCCGACGAGATGACCTTCCTTGTAGAGAGGCACGCCTCCGGGCGCGCCATCGAGCGAAGTCCCAAGGACAAAATCAAAAAACGTGCCGGGAGACTGAACCGTAGTTAGGACGCTAGGTGTGGGAGTAGGAGACGGACTAATCGGGATATGTTTGAAGCGGTTAACATCAGAGTTAAAGAGATTCGATAAACCAACGCCCACGAGCGGCCCGGTCGGAACGTTCGAGACGCCGGGCGGAAAATGCTGCTGAATAATGAACGCCGCGGTCCGGGTTGTGAACGCGTTCTGATCACTGCTGAGGTAGGCTGCCGTCCCGGCCTTGGAAACCGCGGTCGCGATTTGCTCGGGGGTTGGCTCACCCCCACCGACATTCCAGATTCCGAGCACGAAGCCTTCGCGATCGGTCACGGCGATGATACTCGCGGGTGAAATCTCCGAAGCACGCGTTGCGGCTTGCTTGATGATCAGGTCGACGTCGCTCGCAGTAAGCTGGGCGTTCGCTGCCAGTGTAGAAAGTCCCAGCACAATCAGAACGGAAAAGCCGCGTGGGATCATTGGACCCACCGATTTGAACAGCCAATCTAAGGCATGCCAAACAAAAACATCGTATGTCACGAGCCACCCTCAGGTCATTTGGCCGGAATAGTCCGCCGCGCCGATCGCTTCCTGCTCGGGCTTGCAAACAGATCAGGCTTTTTGGCACTCTCCGTCCGTGTCTTGCACCCGGAGAGCCTTGCCGACGCGGGGGAGCGACCCTCTGAACCTTGAATCTCGCACATTGAACGCCGCACTGTTGCTCGTTCTTGTTGCAGCGCTTTTGATCTGCACTGCTCCGCCGATGCAGAGCCAAACGCGCGAAGAACAAGCTGGAAACCCTACCCCGACTGCAACACCGGGAGAATCGCCCAAGCCGCAGCCGCGTTTTCAATTTCAGCTCGAGCCGCGGGAGGATTCCAATCTCACCTTCGCCGAAATCCCAGATCCAACCCCGAAGACACCCGAGGCGACGATTCAGTCTGGCGAGTCCAATACCGGGCAATTCAACCCGGATCCACGCGCGTCTAACGAGCCTGAGTCCATCGAGCCGCCGAGCCTGTTTCCGCCGGTGATTCCGCCACTGCCCAAGTACGGCGAGGAACCGCTTCCACGTTCTCTCCAACTGCCCCGACGCGACCAGCGCGAGCTCCAGCCCACACGGCATAAACTTCCCTACGAAACATATCCCGAAGCAGAGCAGGGCGAAGGCCTCTTGCCGGGCTCCGAGCCGGTCTCTAACCGCTGGTTCATCGGGTTCGGCCGCTGGAAACGCTATGCCGATCCTTCGGCCGAAACGCCCTACCAATCCGGTAACTTAAGGCTTTATCATCCTTACCTGCAAAGCACGCTCAAGGGCGATGCCCCGATCATTGGCCAGGACATCTTTCTTAACCTCACCTTAAGTGACTTTCTCCAGGCGGAATGGCGCCGTCTGCCCACCCCTAGCGCAGTGGCCAGCGCTCGACCTAACAGCTCGGAATTCTTCGGTCGGAGCGAGCAGTTCTTTATCTCGAACGATTTCTCAATCGGGGTCGACCTTTTCGAGGGAGAGACAGCTTTCAAGCCCGTCGAATGGGCCATCCGTTTCCTTGGCGTTTATAATCACAACTACACTGATGTTCAGGAAACGAACGTGCTCGATCCCGATCCCCGCCTGGCTAACACGGATCGTTCCAAGGATTTCTTCTCTCTCCAGGAAGCTTTTGCCGACATTCACCTGCGCGATCTCTCGAATAACTATGACTTCATTTCGTCGCGGTTCGGAATTCAGCCCTTTGTGAGTGACTTCCGTGGTTTCATCTTCAACGACTCCAATCTCGGGGTGCGGATTTTCGGCAACTACGACAACAACCGCTGGCAATATAATCTCGCTGCCTTCAGCATGCTCGAGAAAGATACTTACTCCGACTTAAATGAGTTTGAGGGGCGCGATCAATGGGTCCTGGTTGGGAATGTCTTTCGCCAGGACTTCTTCGCCAAGGGTTACACAGCAGAGCTAAGTTTTCTTACCGATCTCGATGGAGCGAGCCGGCACTACGATAAGAATGGCTTTATCACGCGCCCAGCGCCGATCGGGAAAGTCCAGGACCATTCGATCAACGCTTACTATCTGGGCTGGACTGGCGACGGTCACATAGGGTGGCTCAATATCACCCACGCCTTTTATCAGGTCTTAGGCGAAGATAACCTGAACGGGATCGCCGGCCAGCGCGTTTCGATTAATGCTCAAATGGCCGCGCTCGAGCTCTCGATCGATCACGACTGGCTGCGCCAGAAGTTCTCTCTCTTCTATGCGAGCGGCGACGATAACCCCAAGGATGGTACCGCGACTGGGTTCGACACAATTTTCGACCGCCCATTCCTCTTCGGCGGCCCTTTTAGCTTCTATGTCCACCAGGGGTTCAATCTTGCCGGAACCGCGGTTAACTTCAAGCAGCGGGACAGCCTGGTCCCCGATTTCCGCACGAGTAAGAGCGAGGGTCAGGCAAACTTCGTTAATCCTGGGGTCTTTCTTATTGGCTATGGACTGGACACCGATCTGACGCCGAAGCTGAGAGGCTTTTTGAATATCAATCACATTCAAACCATTCACACCGAGGTGACCCAGCAAGTCCTTTTCACCGAGAATGCGAACAACGATATCGGATGGGATTACAGCTGCGGCTTCCAATGGCGTCCCCTCCTCAACGACAACATTATCGCAACCGCTGGAATTGGCTTTCTGGTTCCGGGCCAGGGTTACAAGGAGATATACCGTGCCAATACTCGCCCCGTGCCCGGCTTTCACAATCCTCCCGGGGGAGAGGTTGATGACTTTCTCTACAGTGCACTCTTTACGTTGACTCTTACCTACTGATGAAGCGACCCTGGAGTTTGATTTCTGGTTGGGTTTCAATCATCCTTTTCTTAGCCGTTTCCAGCGGCGCGCAAACTCCGACCGGCTTCGGCCCTCCGACCTCCGTTTCTCCCGAGGCCTCAGTGACCGCTCCAGCCGCGGCGCCGCGCCGAAATTGGATCGATCAGACGAAAGCGCAGGCGGAAGCCAAAAGCGTAGGTTGTAACGAGTGTCATGCCGGGATCGAGCCGATGCATGCCGCTTCCCATGTTGTTCTCGGCTGCACTGATTGCCATGGCGGTAACCCGGCCCGGCGCCTAACGAAAGAACAGGCTCACATTTTGCCGCGGCACCCCGAATTCTGGCGCAGCTCGGCCAACCCGCCGCGTTCCGATGTCTGGCTGAATCATGAGTCAGTTGACTTCATTCGGTTTATCAATCCAGGAGATCTGCGGGTTGCCGACCAGACTTGCGGTCTCTGCCATGGTGAGATTGTCCGCCAGGTCGTTCATAGCATGATGAATCATGGCGCGATGCTCTGGGGTGCCGCGATGTACAACAATGGCGCGCTTCCCTATAAGAATTACCGGTTTGGTCAGGCCTATGGAGCCGATGGCGTCCCGCTGCGGCTCATCAATTACACACCGGTCACATCTAACGACACCAAGGTTCATGGAATTCTGCCCTACCTCGAACCGGTGCCCCGCTTCAACCTGAGTCAGCCCGGAAACATCCTGCGTATCTTTGAGAAAGGCGGCGAGAAACAGTTACAGCTCGGAGTTCCAACCATCAATGAGCCCCCGGGTCATCCGGCGCGTCGTCTCTCCGAGCGTGGTCTTGGCACACTGAACCGGACCGACCCCGTGTTGCTTGGAATCCAAAAGACGCGGCTCCACGATCCGCTTCTCGGCTTTCTTGGCTCAAATGATCATCCGGGGGATTATCGTTCGAGCGGCTGCTCGGCCTGTCATGTGGTTTATGCTAATGATCGGTCGCCGACTAACTCAGGTTGGTGGTATAAGTATGGTCATGAAGGCCTAAGTTTTACTCAGGATAAAACGATCCCGAAAAACGAGCGGGGCCATCCGATTCTGCACCAATTTACCCGTTCCATTCCATCGAGTCAGTGCATGAACTGCCACATGCACCAGGGCAACCTGTTTGTGAATCCCTGTCTCGGCTATACCTGGTGGGACCAGGAAACTGATGGTGAGTTCATGTATCCCAAGGTCCAGCATAACCCGACCGATGATGAGCTTGTCAGGTCCACCGTCGTTAACCCCGAGGCGGCGGCGGCGCGGGGACTTTGGGGCGACCGCGAGTTTGCCGCCCACTCAGCCGAGTTGAATCCAAGACTCCAGAACACTCAGTTCGCCGATTACCATGGTCATGGCTGGATCTTTCGCGCCGTCTTCAAGCACGATCGCAAGGGGACCCTGCTCGATCTCGACGATCATCCTATCTCCCACAATGATCCGCATAAGTTCTCGAAGGCAGTTCATCTCAATGACATTCACCTCGCCAAAGGAATGCAATGCGGTGATTGCCATTTCCTCAACGATGTGCACGGCAATGGCCAGCTCTATGGTGAGCCGCGCAATGCCACTTCGATCGGCTGTGTCGATTGTCATGGAACAATCTCGGCGCGCCCGACACTTATCACGACCGGGAATGCGGGTCAGGTCGACTTGCGCAACAGTAACACCTCTTTTGGGCCGCGATTTATCTGGGAAGGAACGACACTTTACCAACAGTCATCCATGGCTCCGGAGGTGCGCTGGGAGATTCCGCAAACCGTCGACGTCATCGATCCGGTTTCGCCGCATTACAATGCCAAAGCTGCTTATGCCAAGACTCTGGCCCGCGATGGTGTGAGTTGGGGAGCGGTCCCGGGCAGTTCTACCGAACGTTGCCGGCGCCTGGCGCATGACAACAGCCGGATGGATTGCCAGATCTGTCATACTTCCTGGGCGACGAGTTGTTTCGGATGTCATCTCCCGATGAAAGCCAATCAGCGCGTGGCGCTCAACAAGTTCGAAGGAGTTACCGACCGCAACTATACCACTTATAACCCTCAGGTGGTCCGGGACGATGTTTTTATGCTCGGGCTTGACGGTTCCGTAAAGAAGAACCGAATGGCGGTGATTCGTTCCTCGAGCGCGGTGGTGGTTAGCTCCCAGAATCAAAATCGCGAATGGGTTTATTCTCAGCAGCAAACGATTTCCGCAGAAGGCTACAGCGGCCAAGCCTTCAACCCGCATTTCCCTCACACTACAAGTGGCGTCGGGACAACAAAGAATTGCGAAGACTGTCATCTCTCGAAGAAGAACGACAACAACGCTTGGATGGCTTCACTCCTTGGCTTCGGCACCGGAAGTGTAAATTTCTTTGGTCGTTATGCCTATGTCGGCTCAGGCCGGGACGGATTTCATGCCGTGGTCTGGACTGAGCCGGACGAACCTCAAGCCGTAATTGGGAGTCATTTGCAAAAGGTTGCCTATCCGGATGACTACCGGAAACATCTCGAGGGAGGATCGATTTTAAAGGAAGCATACGAGCATCGCGGACATGATATCCAGGACATTGTCCTGCGCGGCGAGTATCTCTATACCGCGAATGGACCCGGCGGCTTCGAGGTCTTTGACGTCGCTAACATCGACCAGAAAGGATTTTCGGAGCGAATGGTAAGCGCACCAGTTTCGCCCTTAGGTCAACGGACACGAATCCACACCAAATATGCAACGAGCGTTGCCTTGCCGAGCACGCTCGCACTTGACCCGGCCCGAGTCCGGCGGCCAGAGAACCAGGAGCAGCCGATCGATCCGTTTTACGCTTTCGTGTATGTCTCGGACCGAGAAGAAGGCCTTGTTGTGGTAAACGTGGCAACGTTGGTCGATGGCAACCCTGACAATAACTTTGTCAAGGAAGCGTCGCGTTTTAACCCCGATGGTGTCCTGACCGGGGCCAGCTTTGTCACCGCAGCAGGACACAGACTATATCTCACGACACCCAGGGGCCTGTACGTCATTGACGTCCACGATCCGCTGCATCCGCGGATTACCGACCAGCTAACAGGTAACTTCCTGCATAATCCGCGCTGCGTGACGATCCAGTTTCGCTATGCTTTCGTCACGGACGATGACGGCCTCAAAGTGCTGGACATCACCAACCCCGACCATCCGCTGCCGGTCAATTCTGGAATCGTTAGGCTAAGAAACGCCAACCGGATCTATGTCGCGCGAACTTATGCCTATATCGCCAACGGCCCTGAGGGCCTTGCCATCATCGACGTCGAAAATCCTGAACGGCCCCGCCTCGCTCAAATGTTTAACGCTGGCGGCGCACTCAACGACACTCGTGCCGTGCAAGTCGGCAGTGTGAGCGCTTCACAATTCGCTCTCGTCGCCGATGGCAGAAATGGTTTGCGAGTGATCCAGTTGATCTCACCGGATACAGTGCCGGGCGCCGCTGGATTCAGCCCGCGTCCTAACCCGAGCTTGATCGCAACTTATCCGATGAAAGGCGAAGCCATCTGCGTCTCGCGGGGCCTGGAGCGCGACCGGGTCGTCGATGAGACCGGAGGACAAACCGTTGTCTTCGGCCGCCGCGGTTCGCGGCCATTTGATCTTTCAGAGATGCTTCCGTTCCTGCGCCACGCCGATGAAATTTTCCCGAGCGACCCAAACATCCTTCGCGATGGACCGCTTTACCGGGTAGAGAACGTGGTGCGGCGCGGAGATAAGCTTTTTAGCGCCAGCGGACAGGAGTTGGTCCCAGTTCCACGCCCGGTTCAAACCGCGGGCAGCGGTCGCGTGCTCGATAATACTTCAGTTCCCTAACGAACAAAGGGCTGCACCATGGTTAAGGATTGCGGCACATGGTACTTGTGGCAGGTGCTGCACTCGGCGGCAGCGATGATTTTCTGGTTGTTGGCAAGCACTTTGCCTTTCGGGCTATGACAGGTGTTGCAGTCGTTGATTCCGGGCATGAGAACGTCGGAAGTGAGCCGGCTTTGGGTGGCGTGATGGCAATCATCGCACTCCACCATCGCGTGGCTGGCGTGGTTGAAGGGTGAACGTACGATCCAGCGATCGACAAAGACAGGCTTGGCAATGTAAGGCGCGGCGTTCGCCACTGGCTGGACGCCGTGACAAAGCGCGCAACCGTAAAAGGAGGCCCGGACCCGGGCGTCGGTCCCGGGAATGTGCTTGTAGGGGTCGGCGACAAAGAAGACCTGCTGCTCAAAATTCTCGCCCGAAAGCACCCGGGCCTGGAGGCGTAGCATCTGTTGAGTCACAAATGACTTAATCTCGTTAGGCTTGCTTATTCCCTTGCGAACCGCAAGCTCGGCATAACGAGTTGGCAGGTCGTGCAAGAAGCCGCGGACGGCCACGGTGTCGCCGTGAGGCAGAGTGAGCTCCGGGTTTTTCGGATCAAACTGGAGGGAATGACACGCCTGGCAATGGGCGGCGAAGCGAATCGGCCGGATGAAGCGGCCTTCGGAATCAGGCTTATGGCAATAGGAACAGTCGAGCTTTTGTCCATTGATGGCTGGAATGTCTGGCGCGAAATGGCGTTGATGATTGAACCGGAGCACATCCGGGTCGTGCACACTTTCACGCTTGAGTTGGAACTCGGGATGACCGTCCCAGAAAGCGGCAAAGGTCCTAGTAAAACCCTGAGGTGGCCGGGGAAGATCAAAGACGACTTGCTGGGGCAAATGTGGATGGCGTTGGAAATTGGCCAGGTCAAGTCCCCGTCCCTTAGCGGTGGAAACGGCCATGGTAGCGGGGTTGTTATGACACGTCGCGCACTGCGCGCTCGGAACCGCCGCCATTGGTTCGGGTCCCTGGTGTTCCATGTGACAGACCGAGCAGGAACGCTCCGCGACCACGTTTGGTTCATGGAAGTTGTAGACACGGTGATCCTGTTTCAAGTGGCAGACAGCGCAATTGCTGTCGATCGGAGCAAAGGCCACGCCGGTGCGGAATCGTTCCGCGGCTGCGTCGCGAAATTCCACCGGGATAAGAGCAATGCTGTTAAGGAGTGACTTATCGTGGCAACTCTCGCAACGCTCAGCCAGGGCGACATGATTGCGCGAGAGCGGACCGGGATTGAAGAATTTCTCGTTCCCTTTTTTTTGGTAAACAATGACTGCGGCAACGCCGATCGCGAGCGCGAGCAAGGTGACAAGGAAGCGAGCGCGCCTGCCAAAGTGGAAACGCTTATAGTAATCGAGATTGCCCTGGTATTGAGCGGCAATCTGTTTCTGGCTGCGTCTGGGTTCTGCCATATGAGGAGCTAATAGTAGAAGAGGGTTACAAAGGCGTGCCAGAGCGTGACAACGATGAGGAGAAAGGAAAATGGCACATGAACAAAGAGCCAGACATGGAGCCAGTGATGGAGGCGAGTTTGCAAATCGAGCAGGCGCCGCTGCTCGCACCAGCCCTGGATTTCGTTTACTGCCGTCCGATAAGATTCGCTCACGTTCAGACTGACAAAACGAAACGCGTCCTCCGCATATCGCGGATTGCCCATCATGTTTCGCCGCGGCCGGCGTGACTTCAAGTAGGGCATGATCTGTTCCTCGAGAAAGGTAACGAGGGCAGCGGTCGAAACCGGATCTCCGAACGAGGAAACGGTTGGCTCAACTGTCGGGGGCCCGGTTAAGGCCGCTGGGACAAGAGTCTGCAATGCCGGTTGCCTCAGGTTATCGCGCATTCGCTCCGCGCCTCGAAAAAGTTGCGCGCGGATGTGAGGGACTTGCTCGTGTACAGTTTCGTAGGGCAAGCGTTCCTTCATCATCTGCGGCAGGACATGCTGGAGGAAGAGGCCATAGATGCCACTTAGCATCACCAGTCCGTAAAGACAGAGAAGGAACTGAGTCATTGCCCCGCCCACTCGAAACCCGCTATGGAATAGAACAAGCGGGATACTGAGCAGGGTGAGCCATATATGAGCCCGCATCCAGAGCTGGACTGAACCGAGCGGCCAGAACAAGAATTTCTTGCGCAGGCTGAGCAGGACGCCAAAGACAAAGATGCCCAGCGCGACCGCGCCGAAAATCAAACCCACCGGAGTGCCCCCGATGCTCCGATGTTCGGAGGGCGTTTGCAACAAGGCGGGCAGGAGAGCGAACCGGGGAGGAAGCCGCTGTGAGTCGAAATTGCCGAGATAAATCCAGCCGGCCGCAAGCGTCGCGAGAAGAACGAAAAGGAACCAGGGAATGTGCCGACGGTTAAGGATTCTCATGCGAAGAAGCCCTCACAAGAGCGGAAGTCAAAAATTGTTGCGCGCCCATCGAAACGCTGTGCGGCGGAAAAATCATACCGTCATGTCTTTCCGTTCGGGCCGAGAATAGGCTTGTCGATCGCCGGCATGGAAGCACTTTTGGGAGGCGGGTAAAAGTTTCCTCCGCTTCCAGACGCCATCAGCCGGCTCATTAATACCCAACTGTTTTGTAGCGGCGACCCGTCACCGCGGAAGTCTTTTCTCGACGCTCCCACGGCGCTCATAGAGGGCCACGACAGCACGGCGGCGTTTATGAGATGGCTTCTATTGGATCCGGTAGACCTCGACCAGGGCCACCCCAGTCGCGCCTTCCTTGCCCAGCACGAGACAGGTGTAGTTACCCGGCGTCAGAGTGGTCAAAATCGCCGATTTCTGGCCGCGCCAAATCGGAGCAGCGGTGCTCGAGCACCGGAGCGTCCGAGGCGGAAACTGAAAGAAGAGCGGCAAGGATATCCTCGACGGTCGGTTTTAGCGAACCAACCTGGGATGTCGAGATAATTTTGGGTAGTGTCCTAATTTGGAAGGATTCTTGATTCCAGATCGCTTTGTCATGGCTTCTTCACGGCCTAAGCCTCATAACCGCGGCGAGTGAAAGAAAAGGCCCAAGTTCGATTTTGCCTTCCGCTTCTCGGCGCGGTCGCTGCACTCAGCCCAGCCTTCGAATTACACGCAAGTCCGCGCAATGAAGCGAAGTTTGTCGGCGCAGTCGGTTGTCAGTCATCGAGCTGTCACGGAGGCGCGGGCGAGAAGCGAAGCCAGTATCTCACCTGGGTGAAACAGGATTATCATTTTCGGGCTTACGCAGTGCTTGTAAACGCGCGCTCGGCGCGGATGGCGGAAAGCCTGAGTCTCGGGCCGGCGCAGACGAATCCGCGCTGCACCGTCTGTCATTCGCCTTTCCAAGCGGCGCAGGCTTTTACTCCCGCCCGCCTAACGAACAAGGTGGAAGTGGATGAAGGCGTTTCGTGCGAAAGTTGTCACGGCCCTGCCGGTTACTGGCTGAGAGGCCATACCCGAGCCGATTGGACTTACGCAATCCGCGTCGGCGCCGGAATGCGTGATCTGCGGAACTTCTATGTCCGCGCCAATACCTGTGTTGCTTGTCATCAGAATATCGACCTCGATCTACGAGCGGCGGGACATCCCGAGTTGACCTTTGAGCTGGATGGTCAGTCGGTCGCGGAGCCTAGACACTGGCGCGATGAAGACCCGTGGAACGGCCCGCGCGCCTGGTTGGTCGGGCAGGCGATTGCCCTGCGAGAGGTGAGCTGGGCGCTGGCCGCTCATCGGGAAACCGATTCGGCCCTCGAGGCCCAATGCGAAGCTCTTGTCTGGCTGTTGGCGAAAGTTACATCCGGCCAGAGCCGCCTGCCGCAGTTCGACGCTTCAAGTCGTCCTCGTGATGAAGTCCTTTACTCGAACATCCAAGCGCAGGCGGACACGCTCGCCCGCAAAGCTTCGACCGTTTTCTGGGATGAACACGAGGCGCAAACGATTCTCACTGTGCTCGCCGCCACGAATTCAGAGTTTGCGGCCACGACCGGCGCGCCGTCGGAAGTGCTCTTTCAGCGCGCCGCTCGACTCGTGCTCGCTCTGGACCGGCTCTCACGGGCGCTTCGGCCGGCCAAAGGTCAAAGCAAGGTCGTGCCAGGTCTTCAGGCATTGTTCGAAGACGTGCGAACCATGGCCAATTTCCAGCCGGAGAAATTTGCTCGCGACCTGATCGCTTTTCGCGCGACAATCAAACCCCGCTCATCGTAGCATGCCGTCAGCGATGCCATACGACGTTCATATTTCCTCAGCGATGTTTCCGCGGCGCCAGTCCTTCTGGCATCCAGCAGGATAAGAGTTATGGCGACAGAACAGTTGAGCGTCTATGCCCCGACTTTGGTACCCGTCTTGCATCGGATCCAGGCGCAGTTTGGCTATCTCAAACCAGAAGCTCTCCAAGCCTTTTCACGCGAAACCGGCGTGCCGCTCTATCGGCTCCAGGCGGTCGCGAGTTTTTTTCCGCACTTCCAGTTGAGTCCGCCGAAAAAGGTGGTGCTGCGGGTCTGTCGCGATATGTCGTGTCATCTCGCCGGTTCGGCCAGGCTATTACGCGACCTGACTAGCCTAACGAATAAAGAAGTCGCGCTGGAAGGCACCTCCTGTCTTGGCCGATGCGATCGCGCCCCGGCTACCTGTCTCGCACTCCAGGGCGGTGAGCATGAGCACTATTACCTTGGACGTTCGGCCGATGAGTTAAGCGCGATCGTGACTGCGGCTCTCGCTGGCTCACCGCTTCCACCGAATCATGATACGGAAAAACAATATCACGAGGCGGGCTGGACAATCGATCCCTATCATGGGACCACCCCCGATTATCGCGCTGTTCGCGCGGCGCTTGCCGCACGCGACGCTTCGATCGATGGAGCGGTCCGGATTTTGTCCGCCCGGCCTGATTGGACTTTGGAAATGCTGGAACAGTTCCGAATGGCCGCGCGGAGGCAGATGCGAGTCGACATTGTCCTCAAACCGGCGGTGCGCGAGGCCGTGCGCGCCTGGGAGACGGAAGGAGATTGGGCTAAAGGACCCGAGCTAGGCGGCTGGTCGGAATTGCTGCTGGATGAGCTTCGTGCGGCCGATCTGCGTGGTTTAGGCGGAGCCGGAATTCCCGCAGTGCAGAAATGGAAGGACGTTCGTGACGCCGTGCGCCGGCAGCGGTTGCGCGAACGGGACGACCGCGCCTTCATCGTAGTGAACGGAGACGAAAGCGAACCTGGGACCTTCAAGGACCGTGAGTTACTTCTGCGGACGCCGCATCTCATTGTGGAAGCAGTGATTCTGGCCTGTCTTGTTACCGAAGCGACACAAGGTTTCATTTTCATCCGACACGAGTACCCGGAACAGATTGAAGCGTGTCGGCGCGAAATTCAAAGAGCCGAACAACTCGAGCTTTGCGGTGAGAACGCCATGCTGATCGGCCGGAGTCTGCCCATCTCTGTGTTTGTCAGTCCTGGTGGTTACATTTGCGGTGAACAAAGTGCACTGATCGAGGCCATGTCGGACCGGCGGGGCGAGCCGCGGAATATGCCGCCGAAGCTGGAGACCAACGGGTTGGAGAATCTGCCAACTCTGGTCAGTAACGTCGAGACCTTTGCCTGGGTGCCCTATATCTGTCTGAACGGCGGCCAGACCTTCTGCAACCGGGGAGTGAACGGGTGGAAGGGGCGCCGCCTCTTTTCGGTCTCGGGAGATGTGAAACGACCAGGAGTTTATGAGGTAGCGATGGGCCTGACTCTACGCGAGCTGATCTACGGCGAGCAATACTGCCAGGGAATCGTCGGCGATAGGAAGCTCAAGGGATTCGCTCCTTCCGGGCCGTCGGGCGGCTTTCTCCCAGCCCGCCTAACGAGTAAAAGTGGTCTGCCGCGGAAGCACAGCGAAAACAAGAGCTGGCAGGAGCTGGCAGCACGGCGCGGCTTTGATCCAGCTTCAGCTGAGTTAGACATTCTCGATCTGGAGCTGGAATTAAATCTCTTTCGCGCCTTGAGCCCGACCCAGGCGCTCGGAGCTGGATTGGTAGTTTATGCCGAGGGCCGGAACATGGCCGAGCAGGCCGTGAATTCGGTTGAGTTCTTCCGCAACGAGTCATGTGGCAAGTGCGTTCCCTGCCGGCTCGGGTCACAAAAACTAGCCTCACTCGGATCACACTTGCTAAGTGGCGAGATCGAAGCGGACGAGTGGAATAACGAGCTATTGCCATTGGTTAAGGAGCTCGGTCGAGCAATCGGGCTGGCGTCGATTTGCGGTCTTGGGCGCTCGGTCCCCATCCCGCTGACGACCGCTGCCGCCTTTTTCGAGGAGGACGTGAAGAAACACCTGGTCGGCAATGGAGCAAAACCGGCAACAGATCTACGAGAAGATAGCCATGGCTCAATCTGACTTTGTATCTGGCCTGTTTGTTCGCGACGACGACGAAGGGTTATTCAGTCGCGACGTGGAGGGGCAGCTGGTCCGGCTCGATCGCCCGACTGAGTCAGACTATGCGAAGAACGTCACACTTCAGATCGATGGCCAGGCAGTCTCGGTCTCTTTGGCCGAACCGCTGGAGGATGCCAATGGCAATATCGTCGTGGACCTGCAAGGACGAACCACTCCGCGCTACACCACGATCTACGACGCGGCCCGGCGCCTGTATGTAAAGGAAATCGGAGACGAGAAGAAAATCCCGATTCCAGTCCTGTGTCATCAGCCCCACATGCGCCCGGTCGCGGTCTGTCGTCTTTGTATCGTTCAGATTTACGGGCAGAAGCGCGGTCGTAGGGCAGCCGAGCGCAAGTTACTCCCGGCCTGTCAACATGAGGTCAAGGAGGGGATGGAGGTTTTCACCATGAACGCGCCTGGGCCGGATGGAGAACGCGTGCGCGAGGCGGTGAAAGTGATGACAGAGTTACTGGCGGCGGACCATCTTAAGCCCGCCCCCTCGCCTGAGTTAGAGAAGGAGTTTGCTCAATTCAACGAGTTAGGCGACATGAGTCGACTCTGCGGTGCGGACGTTTCGCGTTTTCGCCTCAATGTCTTATCGAATCATGCTCCCGAGGCTCGGCCGCTGGCTGGACGGCGAAGCCTGGACGCGTCGTCGCCGGTTTTTCTTGTCGATCATGGCGCCTGCATCCTGTGCGATCGTTGCATTCGCGCCTGTGACGATGTTCGCGAGAACCACGTAATCGGACGGACCGGCAAAGGAGCTAATGCCGGAATCAGTTTCGACCTGAATTTGCCGATGGGTCAGTCAACCTGTGTCAAGTGTGGCGAATGCATGGTCTCGTGCCCGACCAGTGCCATTACTTTCAAGCCGGTCGCGCAGGTAAAGCATCTCGCGAAAGGCCGTTCCGCCAAAGCTTTGAGCACGAAAGAGCTGATTTCCGATCCAATCTTTGCCGGGATTCCTCCAAAGTTCCTGCTTTGGCAAGCTGGACTGGTTATTGGGCGAAGAGTAAGGACCGGCCATGTCTTATGTCGTCAAGGTGATCCCGGTAACACCGCTTTCATTATCCGGGACGGCCGCTTCAGAGTAAAGGCATTTCCCAGGATGTGGCGCGGCGGAAATCGGCTGACCTGGTTCGGACGTCAGAAACCGATCGTACGGGAACGAACTCGGGCCGACGTCATCATTGGTGAGATGGCGTGCCTCCATGGTATGCCCCGCACGGCGACTGTTACAGCGTTAGAAGCGGGTGAGGTTTGGGAGATTCGCCGCAATGTGCTCGACCGACTGATGCGCCTGCCAAGCCAGCGTCAGAGATTCGAAGCTGAATACCGCAAAAGTTCTTTGGACCTCGCCTTACATAACACCGAATTATTTAGTGAGATTGAACCTGAGGAATATCGCCGCCTGATGGATTACCTCCGAGAGCGGCTGACCTTTGTTCGAGTTCAGGCAGGCCAAACTCTCTTTCGCGAAGGCGATATTGCGAATCACTTTTATCTTATACGGTTGGGGCACGTCCGGGTAGGAGTGCAACAACATGGCCGGGAGGCCAAGATTGTCACTAAAGGTCCCGGGACCGTTCTGGGTGAGATTGGCTTACTTGCGCTTTCCCTGGATCACGAACGCAAGACGGTCGACGAGGTGGACCGTAACTTAAAGCATCAGCTTGCGGTGGCCGGAGACAATCTCGCCGCGGCTCTCCCCGCGGGTTTACGCAGCGCGACCTGCTCGGCCTTAAATAACCTCGAGTTGGCCCAACTAACCCGGAGCGATTTCCTTCAGATGCTGCGTCTGTCCGATGTCCTTCGTCGCCGGGTCGTGGAGCAATCGCTCGCCCGATTATACAGCTCCACGGTCGGGCACCGCGTTCTAGACGAGTATGTCGACCAGGGCCTCTATGAAGGTCAAAGTATCCTTGTTCTTGATCTGGATAATTGCACCCGCTGCGATGCCTGTACCAGAGGCTGTGTCGAGAGCCACGGGACCCAAACCCACGGCATCCCGATCCCGCGCTTGCTCCGCGCCGGCCGACGGCTTGATAACTTCCTTGTCGCAACCTCCTGTCGTTCCTGTACCGACCCTCACTGTATGGAAGGATGTCCGGTCGATTCGATTCATCGAGGCAAGCATTTGCAAATTGTGATCGAGGATCACTGTATCGGCTGCGGGTTATGCGCGGAGAACTGCCCCTACGGCAGCATCTTCATGATCCCTAACGAACGTAACCCTGTCCTCGCACCTGATCCGGAACATGAAGCGAAGACCTATTGGGTCGGCCAACTCAAAGCGGCTAACTGCGATCTCTGCGACGCGGCCGGCGATCTGTTGTCCCCACACCCGGCCTGCGTCGCCGCCTGTCCGCATGATGCTGCATTTCGCATGACCGGCCCGCAATTGCTCGAACGGGTCATGGGAACGCACGCGGAAGACCTGGCCTCGGCGGGTTTTCGAGCTCCTATGACTGCTTAGACATTGGGAGAGTCACTTCTCGGATAATTCGATCACTCCTTGCCAGTTTTCCTGTGTCGGACTTTCCGAGAGTTTTACGATCCGGCGCAGATAAAACTCAGCCGGTCCGTCCGCGCCGCCTCGTAACTCACGGGTCCGGTGCATTGACTCAGCTGCTTGCGGGAATTCGCCCTTCTGGAAATCTTCCAAACCGCCCTCGAAGGTCTTGATCCAGACCTTTTCTCCATTCTCTGCCTCACACCGACAAAGCAACTCGTGAATGATGACGCTGTGGGTCTTGCCTGCGACCTGGAACTCTCCGAGGCGACGAGTGATAAAGCGATCGCCAAGCTGTGTCCGCACGGCGTCTGAAATCAGGACCTGAGTGCCCAGATATTTGTTCAATGACTCGAGTCGGGAGGCAAAGTTAGTCGTGTCACCAATCATGGTATAATCAAACCGGAAAGACGAACCAAGATTACCCGCCAACACTTTGCCGCTATGCACGCCTACGCGGGTGCGCAGTTTTTTCCCGTGCACTTCAAGCTCGGAAAGACAGCGGAGTTCACAGGCCGCCTCCGTCGCGCGAATGGCGTGTGCCGGTTCGTCGATTGGCGCGCCCCAAGCGGCCATGACAGCGTCACCGACATACTTGATGATGGTGCCGCGGTTCTTCAGGATACAGCGAGTCGTTTGCTCGAAGTAAGAGATAAGGAGGGCCGAGACTTCTGCCGGATCCAGATCTTCCGAAATCGTGGTGAAACTCTCCAGGTCGGTGAACATAACTGTAGCGTCGACCACCCTTCCGCCGGGCTGTAAATCGAAATCCGAGTCGGCGATCAAATCGGCCATCTCCGGCGAGAGATAGAAACCGAACGCCTTGCGCAGTTCCTTGCGCCGGCGGGACTCCAAGAGTACTGAGAGCTAATACTCCAGACGAGGCCAAACGGAAGCTGGATCGCGGAAGGGATCAGCCAGGAAGACCAGATGCGTTCGTGCCAGACAAGCCATACCCCTCCGCAGGCAATACTGAGAGAAAGCAACAACGTCACCAAGGTTGCCGAGAACGGGCGCAGGAAAGAAAGACTGCCGGCGAGAAGACCCACAATTACAATGACCAGAATCTCCCAGTTAGCCGGCATTCGAGTTAGCCACTCACTCCTGAGAAGGTTTAAAAGGACGTTGGCGTGGACCTCTGTTCCCGGAGTGAAGTCGTGAGTCATTCTCGAATAAGGCGTGGCAAATTCGTCCCTCCCCACCATAAGACCGCCCAGAGCAAACTGGCCACCGATCAAGACGATTTTGTCCTTGAAGAAGCCCGGCGGCACTCCCTGCGGCAAGAGCGCTTCGGCGAAACTCACCGAAGAAAAGCTTCGCGTTTCCCATAATAGTTGATCCAATGTGGACCAAGCGATTCCCGCGCCTGACTAGTGATTGGGGAATGCAGAAACTTCGCCGCCTCCCAGGTACTCGTCGCGCGAGCAACCGCTTCCGAAAAACATCCGTCTGACCCCATAATCAGGGTCCATTCCCTCGAAGGCCAAAACTCCCCACCCCGCGGCGGCTTTTCGCAGGAGTCGGATGGGTGGAGAAAGGCTCTCTGATCTCATTCCCTGCCGTTCTTTGAGGTCGAGGGCGGCGCCCAGGATGACCCGGCCATTTCCTGCGGATGGATTCGGCAAAGGCAGCATCACTTGCCGGTTGGGGACCGGGCTGATCGAAAATTACGTCATAGAAAACCAGGCGGGCCTGATCCTGTGTTAGGCGGTCGAGCAATCGGACATGCAAATTGCGGTCCCAGATGTCGAACTGCTGGTTGAGTTGCCGGGCGGGATCGTCGAGATACACCAGGACGACCTCATGCGTTTCGATTTGGGTACGCCAGAGAAAGGGCACATCGTAGCTAAGACGGATGATAGGCTCCGCAAAGGAATAGCGCAGCCACACCAGACCGATTCCGATCGCCAGGGCTGCGCCGGCGAGGATCGTTAGGCCCCGAACCAGATGCCTGAGTTTGCGAGTCGAAAACCGGTCGAAGCCCCATCCTATTGCTCTGCCGCATGGGTCAGGCGGAGACTCCTCCCGGAACTTTAGACGCACCCGCACAGCCAATGTCCGTTCTCGCGGGAGCTCATTGTAATAGTTTAGCGGGTTCAGTTTGTAGTCTTGATCGGTGATATTGAGAAAGGCGAGAGTGATATCTCCATGGTTCCGGCGGAACCGGAATCCGGCATAGGCGTTGAACTGGAAAATCTCGTCGCCCGGAAGATCTGCCGTTTTAGGAGGCTGGATATTGCTTTGCTGGGCCCAGGACCCTTCGAGGCGCCAAAAAAAGCCACTCGGATGATTGTAAATCGCGAAGAGCAGTGCCTGATGCAGGCTGGCCTTCTGGCGGGTGTCGCCCAATATAAAAATGGAGCGAGGAATCTCAGGAAATCGTGTTTGTAGATCGGAAAAGGAATACTGATAATTGGCGCCTAACGACCATCGATCGCCGAGAAGTTGGTTAAAGGTTAGAAGGAGATCCTGCTCTTCGTAACGAAGCTGCTGCGCCGTGGAGGAAGGGACAAACGGAACGTTGGCAATGCCGGGGAAGCTCGGATCAAACGAGGCGTCGAACGTGCCGATGGGCGATCGACCTCTGATGTAAAAGAGTGGCCTGAGCGGCGATGTACGTCCGAGATGCGACTGGTTTCGACGAGGAATCCGCGCTCCGTACGTGGGAGCTGCGACGGACCCGCAACAATACTCGGAACGAGACCCCTAAGACCTGATTGAACCCGGCGACCTGATTCGGCTCAAGCTGGAGACTTTCGTCAAAATCTGACGCCCCCTAGCGATCGGGTGTAGGCCGCGCAGGAAAAGCGGCCGCAAGGATTCCAGATAAGGCCGGCCTTCGCGAGACGCGGCTACGCGACGATTCCGAGTCAAGAACGGGGCATGGCGGTGTTGGTCGATACTGAATCGGTCGTAGCTGATTCCGGCGGTGAGAGAAAGGTCGTGGAACGGCGGAGAGTATCGTAAGCGAAGAAGCTTTGACGCTTAAGGTAGACGAATCCTGAGCCGCAGCAGGGTGACTGAAAACTTCTTTTGGAACAGGACGGGCAGCGGTTATCGAGCGATCGCTGTGTGAAACTCGCCGACGAGACTGGGGAACCGCGATCAGAGGGTTGCATTCGTTTTCCAGATCTGATTGAGTTCGCCCGTGTAGGTCATGAAGATCCTGTGGAAGCGCAGATCGAGTGGCAGCGTGAAGGGTGCAATCGCGACGGCTCCAATGGGTCGCGAGCAAGACGATCGATTGGCTCAGAGTGGGCGGCACAACTCGGAGGTGGTTAAGCACGAGGAAAGGATTAATTCGAACGAGATCGCTGCTCGGTTCAGGTTGTAAATGAATTTTCGTCTGCAAGGCGCCCCGCGAGCAGAAGGGTGTGCAGCCCCGGCCCCCATTCGTGATGATA